>CAVXPY010000011.1:0-254172 GCA_963763655.1 uncultured Chloroflexia bacterium | reverse complement strand
TCTCGCGCGGGGCATGGTTCGGCGTGGTGGCGGGATTGCTCGTGATGATGTTTCTCGCCGGGCGACGATGGGCGATCGCCGCGCTCATCGCGACCGGGCTGCTCGTCGCCGTCCTCGGCGCTCGGCGGGGCGGGCGTGTTGCCGAATACGCTGCAGAAACGCGCATTGGCAGCGTCGGCAGCAGCCTCATCCTCCTCGATTACGGCAAGGTGCCGATCACGCCGCAGAATTTCGCCGTCAAGGAGCGGATGGCATACTGGTTCGGCGGCTTGCATATGGCGGAGGATCATCCGTGGCAGGGTGTCGGCCTCGGCAACTATGGCGCGGAGTACGACGCGAAGTACTACACCTCGCCCTTCATGAAATCGACAGGTCCACGCGCACAACTACTACATTCATATCACTGCCGAGACGGGCTTCATCGGGCTGACGGCATATCTCCTCCTGATTGGCGGCGTCCTCGCGACGGGCATCAGCGCGGTCCGGCGGACGGCACATGATCCGTTCGCGCGCGCCCTCGCCCTCGGTGGCGTCGGGGTCGTCGTCGCGGTCGCGGTACACAACCTCTTCGAGGATTTGCACGTCCTCAGTCTCGGCGTCCACCTCAGCGCGATCTGGGCACTGCTCGCGGCAATTCGTGCGAATGCTCCTCACCCCCGCCCCCCCTCTCCATCGCCTAGAGATCGAGGAATAATGGGGTTTCGTACAGCGATGGAGAGGGGAGCGGGGGTGAGGAATGAGTTGGTATCCGCGCTCATCCCTCTCCCGCTTCCTGTGGCACTGCGAGCGCGAGGGCCGAAGCGGTCGCATCGCGGCGGTTGTCGGCTTCGCGCAACTCCTTCACTTGAAGACCGAAGAGGCCGGGCGCGCCAACGATGCAGACCGAGAGGGCGATCATCGCCGGGATGCCGAGGAGGGGGAGGAGCACGCCTCCCAGTGCGCCACCGAGCGGCGTGCCACTTTGCATCAGTGTGCGCAGCAGGGCGAACGCACGACCGCGCAGGCGCTCCGGGATGATCCGCATTCGCAGCGTCTGCGCCCAGATCGTCAGCGGCGCGCTGCACATACCATAGAGCGCCAGCCCGATGGCCGCCCCCCAGATTGTGCCCGACGCGAGGACGACGAGCAGGACCGCGCCGGAAAGCATCTGCGCGAGGCAGATCAGCGTGCCGAGGGCAGCTGGAAGCGTCATGCCACCGGCGAGGAGCGAACTCGCACCTCCCCGACCGCCAGCATACCGAGCAAGGCCCCTACAGCGCCGCGCCGCCGCCAAGCGAGCGATCGGCGAGAATCGGCAACCAGACGAGCAAGCATGCCCGCTGCCGACATTGAAGCAGAGGAACATCGCCGTGGTTGAGAGCAGAATCCGGTTGCCGAGCAAGAGCCGCACCGCGTGCCCGAGGTGATACGCGTGCTCCGCCGCCGGTGCCGCCGCACTTGCCGGGGTGCGAGCCGGACGCGCGAAAGGGCGAGGGCGAAAAGGAAGTACGAGAGCACATCCACGATCACGACATTCGGCGCGCCGATCGCGGAATCAGCAGCGCCCGCGAGCGGCGGACCGATCACGCCGCCGAGCGTGAAACTGAGCATTTCCAGCGCATTCGCCGTCGCCAACTGCTCGTCCGCGATGAGCGACGGCACGAGCGATGGCCCGCCCGCCAGCGAGATCATCATCAGGAAGCCATAGACCGCCGCCAGCGACATAGACGTGCCAGAGCGCCAGCTTCCCAATCGCGTGCAGGAGGGGGATACAGGCCGACACCGCCCCGCGCGTGACATTGTCCGCGATCATCACATGCCGCCGGTCGAAACGATCGAGCAGCATCCCCGCCATCAGCCCACCGACGATGATCGGTCCGGTGTAGCAGAGCAATAAACCGCCGACCGCGCGGGCGGACCCGGTCGTCTGTAGACGAACCAGATCAGCGCGACGCGGGTCATCCCATCACCGAGCGACGGAGAAGGAGAAGCCGAGCCAGAAGGTACGGAACGAGCGATTCTGAAATACCTGCGCGGTAGCGATCAAATGTCATAGTTCCTCACCCATTCTATCACCGCGTGCGCGGCTTTCAGCCTGCACACCAGAATGCACCTTGTGCTATCACGTAGCGGCATGGCAATGTCTCTGCCAACTGTTTGTCATACTTCTTCGGAGGAGGCGCCGATGAATCGGTTTGACCGCGCGCTGGCGATCCTGCTCCTCTTGCGAAGCGGCAAGACACTCTCCGCAACCGATCTCGCGCGGCGGTTTGAAGTCTCGACACGGACGATCTACCGCGATATCGAGACATTGAGCGCCGTCGGTGTGCCCGTCTATGCCGAGATGGGACGCGACGGCGGTTTCCGGCTCCTGCCGGGCTACTTCCTGCCGCCGGTGATGTTCTCGGTGGGGGAGGCGATCTCGCTCCTGCTCGGACTGACGCTGCTGCGGAGCCTGCGCGCGACTCCCTTCGCCGCCGAAACCGGAAACCGCCGAGCAGAAGTTACTCGCCGCCGTGCCGGATCATCTCCGTATGGTCCTCATGGAAGCGCACAAGGTGATCGGCTTCGAGCGACCCCCGGATGATCTCTTCCATCCCGAACCGCCCGATCTACCCGCTAACCCCACCGCTGTTTCGTCCGGGTCCGCGCCGACGGAGGGCACGGTCGACGAGTCTCTTCCTGCAGGCGGTGCTGGACCGCCGCACGCTCGCCTCGACTACCGCTCGCCCTACAGTGCGCGCGTCGAGCATCTGACAGTTGCACCACTCGGGCTTTTCTGGGATCGGGATCGCTGGTATCTCGCGGGAAGTCGCGTCGATAAAGACGCCACAGTCCGGCTCTGGCGCGCGGACCGCGTGCTGCGCGATCACGCCTCTGACACTTCCCCGCTGAGGCCGCACCCGACGTTCGATGTGCGCGCACTCCTTGGGCGGGCGTGGCTGCGTGCCGCGATGGACCAATGGCGCAAGGCGGGCCCCGCCCGTCACGATTCGGCTGACGCGGCACCAGGCAGACCGACTGGCGCAGGACTGGTACTACGGCCACGCGCGCTATGAGGAAACCGCTGATGGTTATGTGCTGATGATTTTTGGGGAGGCGAACCGGGAGATTGTGCTCGAACTGCTCCGTTGGCTCGGGCCGGGCGCAGAACTGCTCGAACCCCGCGCGTGGCGAACAGCAGCGAAGGAGGAATTACTCGCAATGTTGGCGCACTATAACGAGGGGGGCGGTTGAGGGTTCCCCGCGAGGTAGCGCGCGAAGGTCTCGCCATGCTGATGAAGCCAGAGAGCGAGCGTCAACTCACCCGGCACGAGCGCGTCTGTCGGTTGGGGGCCGCGTTCGTCGTGCCAGCGATATTTGATGAGGTTGTGCGCTGACCGCCAGAGATAGAGGGCGATTCCTGCAGACAGTTCATCGTCTGGGAGCGGCTGCACCCCCCGGTAGGCCGCAACACAGGCGCGCGCCGCCGCGAAATCGGGTGGATCGCCATGCACGCCGAGAAAGGTGAAGGCGATCGCGCGGGCGATATCCCAGACGCGCGGACGGACCGTGGCGAACTCCCAATCGAGGACCGCGATGGGTGCACCGGAGGGGTCGCAGAGGAGATTCGGCGGGTAGAAATCGCCGTGAATGACCTGCTGCGGCAGCGACGTGAATGCATCCGGCGATGGCGCATCCCGGAGAATCCCTCGGAGCGTCTCGAAGGCGTGCCGCGTGAAAGCATCGAAGTGGTCCGCCGTGCCTGCTGCTTCCCGTACCGCGATATGCTCCTCGATGAGGTACATTTCCGCGCGCGATGCTGCGGTTGACCAGGTGAGTGGCCCTTCCGCGAATGTCAGACCTGCCGTCGGACACGAAGCGAGCGCGCGATGCGTCTTGGCGAGGAGCCGACCGAGCGTCGGCGCGGTTGACGGCCCCGCGAGCATCTCCCCGGCGATGAACGGAAACGCGCTCCACGGCACCCCGTGGATGGGTATCACACTCCGGCCATCAGGGGCGACGAGGGGGAGCGGCGTCGGGACGCCGTGCGCGGCGGCGTGGCGGATCACCGCGTGCTCGGCCTCGACAACGCGATGATCCTGATGACGCGACCCCTTCAGGAAGAGCCGCCGCCCATCCGCGAGGGTCACCGCCTCATCACGATTCAAATATCCCGCACTCACGCGCTCAATCGCGACGGGCGTCCCCACACCGAACGCGAGACAGACTGCGGGGATCGTCGCTACGTCCTCTTCCCTCATAGATACAAGTATCGCATGACAGGTCCTGGAAGGTACGCTGTTCAATAGGGGAACCCCCGTGGTAGCAGAAATGGTGCGACTCATTCAATCAAAGACATGACAAAAGGCCGGGAACAATCCCGACCTTGTGTCATAGGCTCATGATGACCGTTAGGGCTTGACCTTTTCCACCAAATCCCCAACCGCGTCCTTGAGGTCCTCCGCCTTCTCCTTGATCGTGCCTACGACACCTTGCGCTTTCCCTTTTGCCTCGTCTTCCTTACCCTCGGCGGCCATACCCGGGTTATCGGTCTTCGCGCCATACTCCTGTTTCACATCGCCCTTGATCTCATTGCCCTTACCCTTGACTTTGTCACCCAGACCACTCATCGTGTTCTCCCTTCCTATCCGAACGATCCCAGTTCATACATCGGTCGACATCTCAGCGCGAATGTACTTAGACGGGTGAGCGATTACCCATGACGGCGCGCGCGATCCACGTGAGGAGGCAGGCACCGATGAAGGCGACAACGATCGAGAGGATGACTCCCGTCGTGCCGTTGAAGAAGAAGCCGAGGACGAAGCCGCCAATGAGTGCACCAACAATGCCCACGATAAGATCGGAGACCAGTCCGCCGCCCCCTGAGCCCATCACCATGTGCGCCAGCCATCCGGCGATCAGGCCAACAATAATCCAGCCGATCAGGCCCAACCCAAAGTTGATTTTCGCGAGTTCCACCAGCATCATGTGAGAAACCTCCTGTCGTATACAAACCACCATCGTGCTGATCGTGATAAAGCAAGTACCATGCCAGTGTATCGCGAAGAGTTCCGGCAGAAGGATGACGTATTGTTTGGTCACATTGCAGGCGGTATGTTCCACTCAGGGCCGAGCGGGCGTCGATAACGTGGACTTGGCGTTGGGCGAATCATCGCGCTCCTCGATCGGTATCTCGACGCTTCCCGTCTCCTTCTCCTGTGTCTCCTGCAACTGCTCGGCGATCTCGGTCGCCATCATCGCCGCCTCCACCGCCGAGCTCCCATGCGCTTGCTTCGCGTACACTTCCTCCGCATGGTCTTCCTCCACCCGCTCCTCTATCTGGCCCGGATGATCGCCCGGCAACGCGATCCGGTAGTTCTCGATCAGCACGCGGATCCCCGCTGCCATCGGTAGCGCCAGCAGCGCCCCAACGATCCCCAGCAACTGCTCACCAATGAGCAATGCGACGATCACCGCGAGGGGCGACAGGCGCAGACTCTGTCCATAGACGCGTGGCAGCAGGAGATGACTCTCGAACTGGTGGTAGATCACGAGCGCCACGAGCACGATGAGCGCTTGGAGTGGGCCAATGGTCAGCGCGAACAAGACACACGGTGCGACCGCTAGCACCGGGCCGACGAGGGGAATCAGGTCAGCGAAGGCGGCGAGGATCGCCAGCGGCAGGGCGGCAGGCACACCAACGAGCCACAGAACGATGAAGGCAAACAGGCCGATAGAGAGCGAGGTGATCGCCTGCCCGCGCATGTAACCGCCAACGACCGTTTCCATATCGAGCAGCACCCGTGCGGTCCGAATATGATAGCGGCGTGGGAGGAGCGCAAAGAGGAAGCCCTGCACGCGCTCGTGGTCGGCGATCAAATAGAAAGCAATCACGACCGTCGTGAAGCCGAAAATGATGATCTGCGCGGCCGCGCCCGCCGATTTGAGCGCGTACGACCCGATCGGGTCGAGGAGCCGTTTGGGCTCAGCCGAGCGAATGGTGTCCGCCTGCCCGGCGAGCGGGGGAATGCGCGCAGCGAAGTCGGCGAGGCGGGCCTGGATGGCAGGCGCGTTGGCAGAGAGCATGGAGAATTGGTGGGCAAATGCGGGGATAATCAGCGCGCCGAGACCAACGATGGTGCCCAGCAAGGCGAGGAGGATAATGGCGAGCGCAGCGGGACGCGGGATGCGATGACGCTCCAGCCACGTCACTACCGGGCTGAATGTACCAGCGAGGACGAGCGCAACGACGAGGATGAGGATCGTCTGCCAGATACGTGCAACCAGCAGGATACCGCCGACGATCGCGAGGATCAGAAAAATCGAGCGCGGCGCGATCTCGTGGCGGACGGTACGGACGGGAGTCTCTCCCTCGTCCTGGCTGTCATGTCCACCGCTATTCCTGGCGTTCTGTGCGATCACCATTATCCCTTCATCTCTGCTGCTCATACCCCGTCTCACGCGGAGCGTGCGATGTGCCGGACCCTGTCTCGTTCAGAGCGCGCGTGGCTCTCTCGGTCTCATCGGTCCGCACGTCATTGCCCGCGCGCCATACGCCGGGCAACGAAAGCGGAACGTCATTCCAGACACACCGATGGTCATGCAAGACGCGCGCCAAGCGGGTAGCGGGCCGTACTGCGAGAACAGAATCAAACTCTCTTCTGAAGAGAGAAAGCCCAACGTCGCTGATCACCGGCTGGCACGATGTTATTCGCACGTAGAGGACGTTCATCATTCGCAATGCAGAACGTACCCATTCTGCTTTGATACACTGCTCCCGCATCGGTCAGGTGAAGAATCAGCAAATTGGTGAAGACGAGGGATAGCATCATGTTGAGCGATAGGACGCTCCGATACGCCGAAGAACTGACGACGGCGCTACTCGGGGTGGACTTGCTGTATCGGCAGGAGCAGGCAGGCACGCTCCCACCCGTTGCACCGGGGAGTACAGAAGACGCGATGCGCGAGCGCCTCGTTGTGCTCAATATGTCCACGACGCATGAGCCGGAACGGTTCGCTTCGTATGCCGAGGCGCGCGAGCGTTTCCGCGAGCTGCAAGAGCGCGCGACGAATCTGCCGGAAGCGGACCGGCAGATGTATTACCGCCAGTGCTGTCACTCGACATTGGCGTTCACGCAGTGGCGAGAGGGCATACTCCCCTTCACCGGGCAAATTGAGGATTTCCTCCACGTCCCGGCCGCCCCTGCCGGAGACGCCGCGATCGATGCCCTCTGTGGAGCAATGCGCGATCTCCTCACGACGATGGGCTACACCGGCGACCTCCCCACCCAAATTCGCGGCGTGGGAAGAACGGCATCGCGTACCACCGGATGCGGTCGTGGGCGTGTTGAATGCGCTCCTGGATGAGGCGTGGGAACGCACCGCTGCCCGGATACCCATGCCAGCGCCGAAGTCAGACGGCATGAACATCGTTGCGGAAACGGGCGCGCCCTATAATGCCCGCTGCGACTACCTCGGACGCCGCGTCCATCTCAACATCGATCCCATCCTCACGCGCCCCGCCCTCAAGCACCTCGCCGTCCACGAGTGTTATCCGGGGCACTACCTCCAGTTCAAGCTACGCGAGATGTGGTACCGCGAAGGAATCGCGCCTGCGGACGGCCTGCTGTCTGTCGTCAACACCGCCAGCTCCTGCACCTTTGAAGGGATCGCGGACAACGGTATGCATGTCCTGGATTGGCTGGAGAGCGATGATGACCGACTCCTCGCGCTGATGACGCAGTACCGTGCGGCGATCGTCACGAAGGCGGCATGGCGGCTCCATGCACTCGCATGGAGCGCGACCGAGACCGAGGATTGGCTACGCGATCACACGCTCGTCGGTGGTGAAGGGTGGGTTGCGAACCGCATGCGCTTTATCGCCGCACCCCATCGCTGCGTGCTGATCTGGTCATACTGGCATGGCGAGCAGGCTGTCGCACCCGTCTGGCTCCGCACTGCGGAGGCGCAGCGCAGTGACTTTCTTCGCTACCTCTACGGACGCATGCATTCCCCACAGAGCGTGGCGCTCTACCGGTAAATCAATTTGTCCAGACACGCGATGCATCGAGAGCGATGAGCGCGCATTCATGAGGGCAGTCACACCTCGCGCTCGCGCATTTGCGGGACGGGCTTCGGCAGGCGATCGGGGACGACATCGCCGCCCCGCCGCCAGAGACGGGCAAGGAATTCCGGTGATGCGCCGAAGCGGTAGAGCAGCCGAATGAGCATGACCCGACCGATCAGGCGGTACGGCCCCTGCGCCTTGTGCCGCCGCGTGGAGGTCACCGCCTCCGCATCGAGCAGGACAACGCGCCCCTCGTTCCGCAGTTGTTCCGAGAACGCGACGTCTTCCATCAGCGGCCAGGTCGGGAAGCCCCCGAGCGCCACGAAGACTGACCGCCGCACGAAGATACCCTGATCGCCGGTGTACGCGCCCGCCAGCGAGCGATGATCCGCGCGCCGCGCCATCATCTGATAGACACGCGCCACATCATCGAACCGCAGCCGGTAGGCACCGCCGACGACCGCAGCGTCCACCATCGTCCGCTGCACGATCGCCACATCGGCGAGATGCGTATCCGCATGGACGAAGAGCAGAACATCCGCCGTTGCCGCCGCTGCCGCGAGGTTCTGATTCGCGCCGAGCGATCCCCTGCCCGTCACCACGCGCGCGTACGGGAGCGCCTCCCGCGCAGTAGCATCTCTGCTCGCGCCATCCGCGACAATCAGTTCCGCCTCCGGCATCAGCGCCCGATAGTGCTGAAGCACCGCCGCGATCCGGTGCCCCTCATTCCGTGCGGCGATGATGATCGCCAGCGAAGGGAGTACTGAGTACTGAGTACTGAGTACTGAGTCCGCCATCTGAGTTGCCACGCTTTCTCGAAATTGCAATCGAATGTCATGTACTGAGGAGGAGCTGAGCAGTCCCTCCTCAGTACTCAGTACTCCCTCAATCCCCATCGGCGAGGATGAGTTCGGGCTGTGGCAGCATGATCGCGCCTTCGAAGGCCGTGGCGTCTACCGTTGTGGTCGGGCGGACGAGAGCATTGAGGGCACAGAAGGAATGGAGGCCACGCGGCGAGGCGTTATGATAGCAGCAGCGGTCGATCCGGTCGAAGTCGAGGTCTTCCGTGTCCATGAAGGGCTTGATGAAGATCGTCGTGTAGTGGGTATCGAGGAAGGTTTGCGGATTCTTGCCGATATAGGGCCAGAGCGTCTTGAGGACGGTCATGCCACCCTGCTTCATGAACCGCTTGATGACATTGCGCTTCCCCTTCGTCACCACGCGCATGAACTCGACCGGGTCTTCGCCGAGAATCTTCGCATACGCTTCCCAGCCGAGACCCGGCGCGGCCGGTTCCCACTTCGCCTTCTTCGTATTGTGCCGCACCACCGCGAACATCTGGCACAAGGGGGAGCCGAACCCGAGGGGCAGGAAGGTCTCTTTCGGGATGCCCACCTGATCCTGCACGAGCTCTTGGATGTCCGGCATCCGGAGCTTGCGCCCAAACCCGCGTGTATCCGGGACGGCGTCGCTGTTCGGCTCGTCCACGTCCCAGCGATTGCCGAAGGGCGTCGCCGCCTGGAGCGAGACCGCACAGACAATTGGGTGCAGCCGAGCAATTTCGAGCACACCGCCGACCTGATCATCGTTCAACCCCGGCAAGAGCGCGCAGGCAAGCACGGCGGGCAACCCCGCCTGCTCCAACTTCTCCAGCGCCTTGAGGCGGACGCCGAGTAGCTTCTCCCCGCGCAGCAGTTCGATGTCCGACTCCCGCAGGGAATCCCACTGCAAATAGACCGAGGTGAACCCCCACTTCTTCAGGTTCTCGGCGAAATCGGCATCCCGCGCGATGCGGATGCCGTTCGTGATCATCTCGAAGTTCGTGAACCCCTTGGATCGGATCAGTGCCGCGAGTTCCTTGATGTCCTTGCGAACCGATGGCTCGCCGCCGGAAATCTGGATGCAGACCGTCGGCCCTTCCGCCGCGATCACTTCATCCAGCCGCTGCTCGATCTCTCCGAGGGTGTAGTGCCGCCCGTCCGGGTTGCTGCCCGCGTAGCACATCGGGCAGGTCAGATTGCACTTCTCGGTCACCTCGACCATCACGAGGCCCGCCCGCTGCCGGGTCGGCAAGCCGGGGCCGCCCTTCGTCGGGCCATCGCCATCGCCGTAGCGCGCCTTGATCTCTTCATCGAGCCGGAAGATACGTTCGTAGAAGTCCGCATGGGGGCCAAGGTCCGTCTCGCTTACCGAACCGTCCTGCTCGAATCGCCGGAAAATCGCTTCTCCGTTCGGGAGTGCGACATAGTGCGCCGGGACACGATCGTGCGTCAGCGATAACCCTTCCGTCTCCTTGAGCACTCGTTCACCGACGACGGCCATGATGTACTCCTTTGTCTATCCCCGGATAACGACCATGCTTTCCCTCTATCCGGATACCTGCGCGCCTTGGATGTATCGTGCTCCGTGCAGCATAGCATATCCCGCATGTGCAGTGCGGGGAACTCTGCCGTGCATCGGCGCTTCTCGCGTTATGGACGAAGCGCGAACAATTGTGCGGTAGGTGTCCGTACGGCATCCCCTTGCAAATTTGAACTATTACGGAAGTAATCGGCGTAAAAACGACTACATTTTCGACAGCGACAGTCCATGCCTGCGAAGCAATTTGACAAAGCCCTGTGATCTGCATACCATGCGCCGCTGATGCACGGACGTTATGTTTACTGTCCGTGCATTGTTTGACAGGCCACGCCGTTGTGGTACTGCTTCGGTCTCGTAGGAGGGTTTCCTGGTTTTGCGTAGTCCTAAGATCACGAGTGCGGTAATTCGTGCCACGGAGCAACGTCGCTCCTCTGCCCGCCGCCTCATCACCGCCCTGTTTTTGCTCTGCCTCGTTGTGGCACTTCCCCTCAGTGTCGTTCAGGCGAATGACGAGGATCGCCCGATCCTCCCCGCGCCTCCGGCTCCGACACAACCGCCAACCCCGCCACCGACGCCATTACCGGCAACGGAATCGCCCGTTCCGGTGCAGGTCTTTGCGGCCGCGCCATCGCCGCCCGCGCCTGCGCCCCCCGCGAACCCCGTCGCCGGTTTGACCCTGATCGGTAACGGTGGCGCAGCCTTTTACGCACCGGGATACGACAACGGCGGCTGGGATGCGATCATCCGCACGCACATCGGCCACGGCCAGGCAAGTGCGGCCACCTTCCCGTATTCACCGCAGGGGTATTACTGCGTGCATCCCGATTTCGTCTTCGGCAATGTGCTGACCGTGCAGAACACCGATACCGGCAAGACGATCCAATGCACCGTCGCGGACGCCGTCGCCCCGTGGGATCAGGGCTACTGGCGCAATCGCTTCGTCATCGAGATGAGCTACAGCCTCTTCTCCGCCCTCGGCCTCGATCACGGCAACCACGTCAGTGTCTGGGCCATGCAGTAACGAGTAGCGAGTAACGAGTAGCGAGTAAGGAGCGGATCGGGGTCAGTGCCCTCTCGTTACTCGTTACTCGCTACTCTTACTGCGCAAAAAGGTGCCCCCGCTTGGGAGGCGGGGGCTGGGGAGGGGAAGGGGAAGGAATAAACGTCTTAGTCGCCTGCGGCGATGTCCATGTCATCGCGCAGCGGGCGGTATCGCGGCGAACCGAAGGTCGCGCCCCGTGGTGCCGCAGCCGGAATTGTCGGGAAACGTTGCGTCGTCTGTGCCAACGAGTAGGTCGTACGCAAATCAGCGAGCGTTCGTATGCGGGAGGCGAAAAGCGTACCTCCATAGGCAAGGAGCCCGGCAACGATCACCCCTGGTACCATCTGCGCCGTGCCACTGTTGACGAGATTGAAAGCCACCCACCCACCAAGTGCGGTGAGGAAGAGTGGACCAAAATGTGTCAGTACGTGCATGCGGGGCAGATTCATCGTCGTACTCCCAGTACAGATACGTGCGTGTCGATGCGGATCTCGGACCTGGTACATTATAGATGACGCTTCTTCGACCAAAATTGTTCCATTCGCTGAGCCGAAGACGACTCACGTACAGATTATGCAGAATACGTGCCATCACCTCGGGCGGGCCGCGCGACCGCCCGCACGCCTGAATAGAGCCCTGCGGCAGAGAGCCCGAGCACCAGCCCGCCACTGGCTGCGTCGTACCAGGCGTGCGCGTCGGGACGCATCGCCACGACGTGCACGAGCAAGCCACAGGCTATGCCCAGAAGCATTGCAAGAAGTGGCGCATACCGAGTCGGCAATCCGGCCCGCTTTGCCCCCTCGACGAGCGCGACAATCACTCCCGTTGCAGGCAATCCGGCAATCACGAGATCCACTCCACACCCCCCTTTCGGGATGATATACTCGGAGAAAATCGGCAAGACTGCATCAGTAAGACGCAGATATGCCGCCAAACACTCAGCACTCAGCACTGAGAAAGGGGTTGGACGACGATGTTCAACTGGGGCCGGATCGTCGAGGAGCAAATCCGCGACGCGCAGCAAAATGGCGAGTTCGATGACCTCGCCGGACAAGGGAAACCCCTTCAGTATGACGACGATGAGACCGCGCTCGAGGGCGATCTCAAGATGGCACACCACATTCTCAAGAATGCGGACGCATTACCCTTCTGGATCGAATTGGATAAGGAGATTCGCGCCCGGCAGGAGTACTGTCACGATCTGCTTGCACAGATCCACACGGCAAGCTCCCCGGCGATCCGCCGCAAACTGGTCTCGGACTACCGCACGGAGGCGAAGGCAGTCAACGATCGTATCCTTCATTTCAACTGCATCTGCCCCGCGCCCCACGCCCTCGCCAAAGCCCCCCTTGACGCCGAGCGAGCAATATCCGAGTAACGAGTAACGAGTAACGAGTGGATGTGGACCACATCCACTCGTTACTCGTTACTCATTACTTTTCTCTCATTGCTTCAAATGAGCAGCATCTCGAAGCCGATGTGCGTCTGTTGGAGGCCAAGTTTGCGGTAGAGACGGTGGGAGTCCGTGCGGCTCTGATGTGCGGAGAGGACGAGTTTGTAGCAACGGGCACCGCGCGCGCGTCGCACCGCCTCCTCCATGAGGAGGGTACCGATCCCTTGCCCCCGCATACTCTCATGGACCGCGACATTCTCAACAATCGCCCAGGGCTGTCCTCGGTGCGCGAGATTTGACACCACAACGAGCACGAGCGTGCCGATGACGCGCAAATCCTGCTCCGCGACGAGCAATGCCTGATTCGCATCG
Organism: uncultured Chloroflexia bacterium; assembly: GCA_963763655.1. Classification (GTDB taxonomy): domain Bacteria; phylum Chloroflexota; class Chloroflexia; order Thermomicrobiales; family JALYUS01; genus JALYUS01. The sequence goes on along the minus strand of CAVXPY010000011.1, from coordinate 240,975 downwards.
GCGTCGATGCGGTCGAAAATCGCATCCGCTTCGCCGGGCAAGAGCGCATCCGGGTCATCGCTATAGGCGGAGGCGAAGGCACCGTACAGACGCAAAAGCGAGGGAATATCTCGCCGCGTCGCTCGCCGGACGGTAATTGCGCCTCGTTCCACCGTGTCCCTCCTCATGTGCGTCTGATTCCGCCGCACAGCATACCACGGGAGGAACGCGCAGCGAGTTAACGCGTGGCGGTTTCTTACCTTCTCTGCGCTACGAGCTAAGAGACTGCGGAGAGTATCAGCTTCACCTTCGATTCCAGAAAATGCACCCCGTCTCCCTTGCGCTCCGTCTCGGTCAGGTCGATCACCCGCGCGGTGATCGCGCGTGCCGCCAGATCATCATCGATGTCGTGGAACACGAACGTCCGCCCGGCCTGCGCCAGCGCGCGCAGCGCCTGCAGTTGCTGCTCACCGGTACGGGTGTCCACGCTCCCATCGCGGCGGATGAGTTTGTCCGTGCATTTCACGGTGAAGGTCCATCGCTCTTCTTTCGGCGTGTCTCCGATCCGCCACCCGCTCGCATGGACGCTGTCGATCTGGAACGCCGCATACATGCTCGTCGGTGTCCACGTTATCCGCACCAGAAGGCGCTGTGCCTCGATACCGCTCATCGCTACCTGCACGAGCCCCGACCGCGCGCCGACGGCGATCACCGTGGCACCGAGTGAGACGTAATTCGCGCCATCATCAACCGAGTATTCCACCAGCAGGTTCCCGCCTGGGTTCGCAGCCGGTGCCGCACCCGTCGCCGTCGTCGCTGTGCTCCATGCCACCCGAATCTCCTGCCACGTTTTCACCGCATCACCCTCTCCCGCATCGAGCGGTCCGACGATCACCCGCCCCGTCGTTGCCGGGTTCGTCGTCAATCCCCGTACCGGAAACTCCCACCGACTGATCGTCTGCGTCGTGAAATCGAACGCCATCAGATGCCCGTCAGTAATCGCGCCCGCAGTCCCGAACAGGTTCAATGCCAGGAGCGATTGACCCAGGCCGAACCACCGCACTCCGTCATAGCACCAGATATTCAGCGTCCCACCGTCCTGGAACGAGACACACAGATAGCCCCCCGCCGTCACAATCGACCAGCAATGCAGCCCGCGCGGCCCGCCCGCCACCGGCGTCAGGTGCGTCCCGTCCCATCGATGCACCGATCCCGCGTACCAGGTGTAGATCGCGCCGCGATAGTCAGCCATAAACACGAAATCATCGTCACCGCCGCCGAACCGCCCATCGAAGACCGGCGAGACCGTGCCCGTGAATGCCGCCGGTGAGCCCACCCACTGGCCCGCCAGTTCCCAGAGCATGTACTGCGTGCCAATGATCTGCACGCCCCCGCCCGTCGCACGCCCGCGCCAGGTCGCCGCCGAGCGGATCGCGCTATCCAGGGGAAAATCGGTCCACGTCGCCCCACCGTCAATCGAGCCCGAGAGGATCGAGGCATCCGAGAGCTTCGCTCGCCAAATGCCGAAGGCATAGCCGAACACGTACGATGCGGTCACTGCGGGCGCGGCCACCAGCCCGCCCGATCCCGCGTAGTTGGCCATCGTCGCTGCCGGTGCGGCCAGCGCCAGATACAACAGCCCACCCACGACGGCCATTGCCGTAATCACCCCTGCCGCCGTGCCCACGAGCGTCACGCCGGTCGAAAAGTTTCCGCCGACGATCGTCGATTCATACAACCGCGCGCCGACCGTGAAGAACAGCCTGTTTTTGTAGACGATGCCGATACTCTGCGCATCGAAATTCGCCGCCGTCGCCACCGTGCCGGTGAGCTCGCGCGGTGCCAATATCAGTCGTCCGTCCTCATCACCAAGACCCACTGGCACCGGCATCATCCCCACCGCCCGCCAGCGCGTCGCGTCCCGGTCGACTACGACCGGTGCCAGATTCGAGACTGCAAGCCGCTGCTCGAACGATGGCACCCCGGTCCGCACCGGCGTCACTGCCGCCCCCGTACTCTTGTACATATATGTCCCCGGTACGAGCATGTATCCCGCCCCATCGATCAGCACGTCATGCGTCTGTGGCATCTCCTTACTCCGTTCATCGTAGAGGCAAAGGGCAGGAGCGAACACGACCGCCCACGCGCCCGCGCTACTGCATGACGCTCATCGTCCGCGTCACGACGCGATTCCGACGGCTCCGCAGCAGCCGGTCATATCGCGCCATGTACCCGGCATCCTCGCGCCCGTCCGCCCATGCCCCCGGCGCTCCCCGTTTGATCGCGTCGGTGTGCGCCGACCGCACCAGCCGATCGCAGGCGTAGAGCACCACGAGTTCGCTATCCTCGTCCGGCACCGTTACGGCCGTGACGTCATCACTCGGCAGCAAATGCACCGATGCGTAATAGACCGTCACGGCTCGCCCCGCCGCCAGCCCATAGCGGAACTGCACGGACGGAGCCGCACCGTCGAAGAATGCCCATGCCTGCCCATGTGTCGCCGCCGCCCCGAAGGGTGTCACCGGCTGCACGACGGTCTGCGAGATCTGATTGCGAAACGCCGGTTCGTACAGCGTCGCCTCATCAGGGGCCTCCGGCACCGTCACCCCATCCACGATCACTGCGCGCACCTGCATGACCGTCGCCGCCAGCGTCACCGATGATTGATTCGCGCTGCTTGTCACCGCCGTCATCCCCGCATTGGGGAAATATGCGCTGTACGCCCCGAAACCTGCCGCCAGATCGTCGTGTATCGCCTGGTCGCTCCACAGATACGGAATCACCGTGTCCTGCAACTCCCGTCGTACGAAACTGCGTAAATCCAACCGGGTATACGCCACGGATCGCTCCTTTCAGTCGCTTGAGTACGAAGGACTGAGGACTGAGGACTGAGAGGCTATTACCATTCCTCACCCCCGACCCCTCTCCATCGCCTATAGATCGAGGTAACGACAGGTTTGTACGGCGATAGAGAGGGGAGCCGTAGGGAGATGTAGGGGCGCATAGCGTGCGCCCACTCAGTCCTCAGTCCTTGACCGCGATCTGCGCGATTTCTGACGCAACGTCGTCAACGCCGAGGCTCTTGATCGCCGTCTGCTGCGAATGAAGCCCTGCCTGATAGAGCGCGATCTCGTCCGCGACCAGCGCCTGACGGTCACTCGGCAACACCGGCGTCCAGACTGCCCGCAGCCCGAAATCGTCCACCTGATAGCCGCCGAGATCGAGCGCACCGAACTGGGTCAACAGCCGGAGGGCATACCGGGCGCGCTGCTCCACGACGCCCGACCAGATCAGTCGTTTGCGCTGCGTCGTCTGCACAATCGGTTGCAGTTGCACTTGCAGGGCGACACCACTACGCGCCTGCCCCGCCTCGCCCCATGCCATACGCGGCATCTCCGCCAGATCATCCATAATCCGGTAGAGTGCCTCGATATACCTCAAATGTTGGTCCACGGTCTGTTGCCCCAGGAGTTCCAACAGATACGCCTTTGCGTCCTGCGGGATCTCCCAGATTGCTCCCGGCGCGACGCTCACGCCGCTCTGCCCCGTCACATTCTCCAGCACCGCCACCGGGTTCCCCGACACTTCCAGAAGCGCTGCCAGGACCGACAGTCGCCGATCCAGCGCCCGGTTCACATCCACGATGTCCACGAGGTCCGAGAGCCCCCAGAACTGATGGGGCTGCTGCGTATTCGGGAAGATCAGATAGGGGATGAAGCCATACGGGTTCGCGTAGGTCTCCCGCACCATTCCCTGCACGCTCACGGTATACAGGTCCTGGGTACACGTTTCCATCACCTCGACATTGCGGATTTCCGCGCTCTGCGGAGGAACGATGAAGCCATACATGGCCTGCACATGCTCTATGGGCACGGAATGGAGATGGCGCACCGTCTGCGCCCGCCGCACATCGTCCGCCGCCGGTGTCACGTACAGTGTCTGCACGTCCACCGGCACAATGCGGACCTGTCCCCTATCCCTACGCCGATCCCACGTCACCTTGAACGCGCCATCACCGAGCACCCCGGCGTCGATTGCCGTCGCCAGATCCGCCGCCTCCAGATCGTTGTCACGCCGCACCCGCTCTAGCGCAGCATCGATCCGCCCCGCCGCTGCCACTGCACCCGTAGAGTCGTCCGGCGGCGTCACGGCGATCCCGACCGGTCCAGGGAAGAGGTAGCTCGCACCCTTGCGCACGAAGACCCGCGCATAGTTCGCCATCACCGGCCCTTGCCCGATCGGCAGCCGCCCCACATCGTGCTTGCCCGCATCAAAGTTGAGGAAGAGCCGGTAGCGGAGAAATCGCGCATCGTCGTCGGCTGTCCGCCAGTCGGGGCGCGGCGACGGCGACGATCCGAACGGCCTGCTCGCTGCATTCGTCTGTGTCAGCGCCGCCGCCAACTGCGTAACCATCTCTCGCTCCCTTCGGTCGCTCAGTAACGAGTAATGAGTAGCGAGTAACGTCTCCGTGGCGCAACATGCCCGGCTCCCTATTCCTTACTCGTTACTCATTACTCGTTACTGCTTAGGACCCGTTCACACCGATCAGCCGCGCCGTGCCGATCGGGTTCATCAGCGCGATCGAGCAGTAGAACTTGATGCGGTTCCTCGTGGCGTCCTTCGTCTCCAGTGCGCCGATGCGGTCAATCTGGATGCCGCCCGAGTGGATGCCCATCACCCCGACGTTCCAGCCGAACTTGAGCGCGTAGATGTTCGAGCAGATGTTGCCCGACGATCCCTGCGCCAGGTTGTCCGGGATGCCGTCGTACCAGAGCACCATCCGCCCAAACTGGTCGAGATCCGATTGCAGGATGTTCCCCGCTGCCCGCCTGAGCGCGTTCAGGTTGCGCCGCGACCGGCGCGACATAAACAGCACGTCCGGCCGTCCCGGTTTCACCGCATCGATGAGCTGGTCCATCATCGCCAGCGTCAAGCGCCGCGCCGTTGGTGGCAGCGGTAATCGTCTGTGCAGCCGCGGCCGCGTTGATCCGCTTGTTGATGCCATCAAACGAGTTGGCATCCACGCCCGTATCCCCGACGAAGAACGACGAGTTGAACTGGTAGGCGACGGCCTTCGCCTTCTCGTGCAGAATCACCGCCTCAATGTCGTTCTCCTGGCTAAACGACCGCTGCAGGTAGTTGTCCACGTCCGCATCGCCGCCGAGGATCTTCAATGTCTCCGTCGCCTGCACGAACGTCGGTGCCGATTCCGCCCACGTCCCGCCCACCGTGTTGAATGCCACCGTCGGCAGCACCGTTTCCTGTGGATAGGCCAAAGACGAGCCTACCACCTCCATGAACGGCAGGTAGTTGAGGACCGCCGATTCCGTGCAGATCGTCTCAATCACGCCACGAACTAACATGCTATTCGAGAGTAACCCCGCTTGTGCCAGTGTCACCGCCATAGCCTCGCTCCTTTCAGTCACTCCGAGTAGTCAGTGATTCAGTAGGCAGTAGGCAGTAGGCAGTGGAATCGAATCATTCTGTCTACTGTCTACTGCCTACTGCCTACTGTTCTTTCAGCCCGATCGAGATCTTCGCCATCGGCGAGAGCTTCGCCACGTCCACCCCGACCGGTCGCCCACCGCCACCAGCCGAGACTGGTGTTGCCGTCTTCGCGGAGTCAATCGTTCGCTGATAGGCAGCCTTCGCCGTCTCCAGGCTCGCGACCATCTCGCCGACCGTCTCACCGCCGATCAGTTCCGGGATCGCGTTCGGGTGTGCCGTGGCTAAGGTGGCGCGCAATGCCTGGCGATCAGCCGCCGACAACACGCCGTACTTCGCTTCACCACCCGTCCCCACGTCCGCCGTCGCCGCGCCGCCCGTGTCATGCACCTGCGACGGTGCTGCTTGCGCCTCCGCGACCTTGATTTCGTCCATGACCGCCTCCCTACATGGCAAAGGAAAGGGCGACCCATGCCGCCCCATGCTTGCACTGTCTTTCGGTTTTTCCGCGACGCTCCGTTTAGTGCTGCAATCACCCCCTTTTTCAAGTAACGAGTAGCGAGTAACGAGTAACGAGGGTTCGGAATCTCTCGTTACTCGTTACTCGCTACTCGTTACTCCGTGCGCCACGCGGCTTCGCCAATCACGGTCATCGAGGAGGCCGACGAGGGCAGCGCTCATCAAGAGATCGTCATGGATTTCCGGGTCCGGGACGCTCCATGCCATCTGCCGCCCCACACCGGGGCGGACCGTGAAGGTGCAGGCGGCGACCTGCCGCCAAAATGAACGGGTCTCGGCCGCGCCGTCATCGAGATATTCCTGATAGCGTCCCGCCGCGATGGCTGCGAGAAATCGCCAGCCTAGGTCGCTCTTGCTCGGCCCGGTGAAGATGAACGACGTGACGGTATCGGGCGGGAGCGCCGCGCGAAGCATCGCCGATAGGCCATGACCGATCCCGGTCGCATCCACGATGAGGTGCGCGCAGGTTGGGGTAGCCCAGACGCGTTGCGCGAGATCGACGATCTCTTCCGCGAGCGTCACATGATTGACGCCCATCCAGACCCGGCGATCCACGACCCGATAGACGGGTAATTGTCGCTGCCAACGCCGGGGTACGAGCGCGTGCGCGTGCATATCCGGCGGGATGACCTCCACCACCGTGAGGGCCGTACTATCCCGGCGGGTCTCACGCGGGGCAACAAATCCGTGCTTTCCGGTCGCGGCTTGCTCCCCCGCTTCCTCTGCCTCACCCGCGACATCGAGGAGGAGGGCGTAGTGCGCTTCACCAGCCGTCGTAGGAGCGGCGCGATGGTGGCGCGGGTGCGTCCCGCGCATCTGCGCCTGCCGCGCCGCATCGAAGAGCATTCCGACATCGTCGAGGGGTTGCAGGCAATATTCCGTGCGGATGAAGGGGTGATTCTCCCCCAGTTCCGCCATCCGCCGCCGCACCCGCGCCCCATAGGCCGGGACCTCCCGTGCCACCACCCGCCAATCTGCAGAGAAGAGGTTTGAGAGGGCTGAGTCATTCTCAATCCTCCCACACGCGCTCATGGCCCGCGCGAGCAGGGTGGTACGCGTCCAGACGGTACCGGCGAAAACGGTGGTGGCGTTGGTGCTCGCGCCCATTGGATCGAAGACCGCGTCCCAACGCTCCGGTTCGATGTCCTGTGCCTCATTCGCGACGAGGAGGAGGGAGGCGGTCGCCCCGCGCGCCTGCGCCATCGGTCCGGCGGAGACGAACCGGACCGAGGCGCGCCCCACCCGGATGATGTGCCCGCTCTCCGTCTCAACGATCGGTGCGAAGAACGCGGCGAGGCGCAGCCGCTCTTCGATACGCCGCAGCGTGATCCGCCCCTGCGGCACGAGCGAGGGCGCGGCAATGACGATCTCCCCGCCGCGCCGCTGCCGCCGAATGAGAAGAAATGCGACGACCTGCGCGAGCAGTTCATCCTTGCCCGCTTGCCGCGCGAAGACGACCGCGAATGATGCGCCGTCTCCTCGCAGTGCGGAACGGATCAATGCCCGTGCGGGCGCGAGTTGATAGGGACGGAGCGCCGTCTCCGGCCAGACCATGCGCGAGAACGGCCCAATATCGCGCAGGAGCCAGCGGAGCGCGCGGTTCTCCTGCGCCATCTCGCCATCGGGTTGCGGGATTGGCACGATCGCCGGGTGCCGACCATCGTCGAATGCGCGCATATGCACCTCCTCACCTCCTCATCTCCCGCGCAACCGCATCAGGACGTCCACCACAACGCTTCCGGCGATGAGAAGGAGGAAACTCATCATGCGGTCACGCAGGTCGCGCACCTCCTCGATCATGTCCTCCACCAACCGCCGCGTGACGGCCTCCTCGATATAGAGTGAGTAATCCGGCCCTTTCGCGCGCGGTCGCACACTCAGGGGCGTCTCGCGCCGCCGTTGATACCGGGCGCGCGTCAAGCGCCGCCTTGAAACGATGAATGACGATTGCATACTGGTCCCCCATTGCCCGCCCCATCGGCGGGACGCTCGCTGTTCGCTGCTACTCTCGTTGCTGCACCGTCAGACGATCCGCCGCTTCCTCGCGCGTCATCGCATCCAGCGACTGCCGGATAATCGCCTTGAAGGCGTTCCCTGTTTCCGCTTCCGGCGCGCATTCCAGCGTCTGCTGCGTCTCGACGGCACGAATGAGTACCGCCGCCACGCGCGCGACATCGGCGGCCTGAGCCGCTGCGGCCTGCTGTTCCGCCTCATCGTCCGAGGCCAGCCCACGGAGAATCGCCCGCAACTGCTCGATCTCCGCCTGGAGCGAGAAGCGTTCGTTTATTTGGTACATACGGCCCCCTCGACTCGGAACAAATGTTCGTACTTCTAAAAGCCGAGGAGAGGCAGGGGCGGACAAATCTCCACAATTTTACTGCAATTTCGATGCTCGAAGTTTCTGTAGCAAAGTCCCAAATGGCTTTACAGTGCAGGCTAACAGTTGACACCATCATTTTCATAGGGTACAGTCTCATGCAATATACAGTGATGCGATGAACTTGCGCCTGCAATATGGTCACCTCGGCGCGAGGGAGCAAATGGTGAAACCGGCCAGCTACGCGTGAGGTCGGTTTTTTTGTGTGGAGGGGGGAGACCGGGAAGCAGAAAAACGCTTCAGCCGCTCAGCCACGTACGCCCAAACGATTGTCTGTACATAGTGGAAGCGATGATCCCGCGCCTGTAATCTGGTCACCTCGGCGTGTGGGGAGTGAATGGTGAACCCGACCAAAGGCGCGAAGGCGCACGGTCGGGATTTCTTTTTTTGCCCCGCACGGCACCGGAGACTTTCACCAGCCCTCACGGGCGCAACGCATCGCCCAGAGCGGGGGAATGCGGAAGGAGAAAGAGAAATGTACACCACGAATGCACGGCGCGGAACCTTTCCTCGCCCCTCGCTGCGGGAGCGGAAGAAACTGCAAACGCGTGCCGCCATCATCCATCGTGCTGTCGAACTCTTCAACTCCCAGGGCTTCTACAATACCTCCATCGACGACATTGCGGACGCCGCCGATGTCTGCCGCGGGACCTTCTTCAACTACTTCGGTTATAAGGAAGCAGTCATCGTCGAGTTTGGTCGCGACCTCATGATCGCCCTCACCGCGCAGGTCGATGAGCAGATCAAGGCCAATCTCTCCGCCGAGCGCATCATCTACCGCATCTGGCTCGCCGTCCGTTCCCTGCTCGAGGCGCATGGTGAGGCGGTCGTCGTCCTCTGCCACGAACTCCTCAACCCCGATGTCGAGCGGGCGGTGCGCGCGACCCAGGCGTTCACGCTGGCGGAGTTGATCGCCAAGGTGACGACGGCGGGGCAGCGGGGGGGACGGTTCCGGACAGGGTTGGATGCGGGGCAGTTTGGGCAGTTGGTAGCGAACCTGATCGTGGTGAGTGTGGCGACGCAGTATCGGACGAGCGACGTGGAAGCAGCGGACGAGTATCTGCGGCAGAGTCTGAATGTCATCTTCCACGGGGCGATACCCGAAGGCGTGGCACGCGGGGAAGATTGGACCAAATAAGTAACGAGTAACGAGTAACGAGGGGGCGCGATCCCATCTCGTTACTCATTACTCGTTACTCGCTACTGCAAAGAATAGGTCACATTGACCATGACGGTCACGCTCGTCTCACCGGAGAGGATTTGCGTGGGCGGCGCAGCGGCAGCGGCAGTGGCGGGGGCGGCAGCGTATTGCACGTCCCTTGGCGCACCGGGGGTCGTGGTCTGATCGCTGACGGTGATGACGAACCCGAGCTTCGCGCCACCCGCGAGCGCGAGGGCCTCGGCCTTCGCCTGGGCATTCTTCATCGCCTCGTCGCGGGCGGTGCGGTTTGCCTTGTCCGGATCGAGAAGGCCGAAGGTGATGCTACCGATATTGTTCGCACCCGCCTGCACCACGCTATCGAGGACCGGCCCAACCTTGTTCGGCTCCTTGTCGAGACCACGCACCGTCACACTGATATTCGTCGCGACGCGATAGCCACTGAGGACCGGCGCTTTCTCCTTGGGGTAGTCGAAGATCGGTTGCACGGCGTAACCGCTCGTCTTCAGGTCCTTCTCCTTATCGAGCCCATTCTTCACGAGTGCATTGATGATGGCGTCCGTCTCCCGCGCGACGGTTCCCTGCACTTCGGTGAGGGTCTTGCCCTGCTCCTGCACCCCGACCGTGAAGCGGGCGACGTCCGGAGCGAGATTGGCGATGCCCGTCCCACTCACGGAGACGGTGCGCTTGTCCGGCGCGGTCGATGGCGAGAGTGTCACGGTTTGGGAGCGGTTCCGGCTGACCGCGACAATCGAAAGGGTCGCGGCGACAAGCGCGAAGACAAGCGCGGCAGTGACCGCAATGAGCACAAGCGATGCACGACGCATTGGGTCACCTCCTGCGAGACAAAAATCGAGAAAACAGAAAGCATCACCCACAAAAGCTGACGGTGGTGCCGATTGTTATGACTACAACGTTGGCGAAAGCTTACAGGTTCCCGGTCCGGGCGCGCATTCGACGCCCCCGCCAGCCAATGAGGGCGAGCGCGACACCGGAGAGCGCGAGAAGCGCCAGGGCGATCTCTCCGACTCGCACGAGCGCGACAGGCACCCGGTGTTTCTCGCTGGTCACGGTCGCTGCCCCGTAGGCTTGGGCGCTCGTCGCGGGCGATGGCGGAGGCTGCGCGTTCGCGACGGTCGTTGCCGACGGCGCGGTGGCGGGAAGAGATGTCGCGGGAGCAGGTGATACCGGAAGACTCCCCCCACTCGCGGCAGGCGCGGCAGGTACGGCGGCAGCCGATGTCGCTGCGGGCCGGAGGGCGGCGCTCGTCCCGGTCGGTGCAGGGGCAGCGGCGACTGCCGGAGCCGGAAGCGCACTCGTACTGCGGGCAGACGAAACGGACCCGGCAACACCCTGCGGCGCAGGTGCGCTCGTCGCCGCTGCTGCCACTGCGGTCACCGGTGCCACAGCCGCACTCGTCACATTCGTCGCATCCGTGACCGATTCGGCGGCGGATCGTGGCGCGGTTCCCTGCGCCTGCGATTGCTTCGTGCGGAAACCGCCCGTCGCCAGGTCACCAGCGACGAGGACGAGACAGAGCACCGCAGCAATCGCACCCACCGCTGCGACGGTGGGGAAGATGCGTGTGATCCACGGCACGCGCACCGGGCGGATTGCCGCTGCGTGCTCGGGCGTCAGAATGAAGGTGCGACGCGGTACGGGCTGTGGCAGCGCGCGCAGGAGGGCAACCGTCGCGCGCAAATCGGCGACTCGCTGACGCACCGTGGGATCGGTGGCGATCGCCCATTCGACCCTCTCATGCTCGGCGGGCGATACCTGCCCATCGAGGTAGGCCGAAAGCAGTTCATCATCAATTATTGACGGAGGCATCCCCCCAGCAGGTAGTGTCATCGAAAGCACTCCGTAATGTTTTCCCCTGCGTCGTGCCCCCACGCCAAACAACGCACCGGTCGCGCACTCACGGACCGTCAGAGAAGGAACGCACATACTCCGCGAATTGTTCCTGCCCCCGTAATGCCTCCCGAAGGGCTGCCCGCGCCCGGCTGAGACGAGACTTCACCGTACCGAGCGCGACGCCCATGATCTGCGCCGCTTCCTCGTAGGCGTACCCCTGCACATCACAGAGCACCACGGTCACTTTCTGGTCTTCCGGGAGCTTCGCGAGCACCGATTCAAGCATGCGGCCCAGTTCTGCCTGCGCTGCCCGGCTCACCGGGTCATCCGGCGCAGCGATGCTGCTCCAGTGCGGCTCCGTCTCGAACACCTGCTCATCGAGTGAATCTGCGGAGCGGCGATTGGCGGAGCGAATCATGTCGTAGCAACGGTTCGTGACGATCCGCATGAGCCAGGCGCGAAAGTAGCCGCCCCGGAAGGTGTCGAGCGCGCGATATGCCTGGATAAAGGCGTCCTGCGTCGCATCTTCCGCCAGCTCGGGCCGCCGCAGCAGGCGGAGCGCGACGGCATACGCTTGCCGCTCGTGCATTCGGACGAGGCGATTGTAGGCATCGAGATCGCCGTGTTGCGCGGCACGGACGAGCGCCTCATCCTCCCCGGGCGCGGGCGCGTCCTCACGCGGTGCGGATGAGCGGGCACGACGCCATGACATGTGAGGGGTGCCTACGCGCGCGTCGCGCGTGGGTATCGCGCGCGGATTGCGGGGCTTGCTACCCCGTTGGGCATCGCGCCCCGGAGGGTTCGCACGGCCTTGCCCGCCGTCCGCCACCTGGCCGTCGTCATCACCCCTACTCCCTTCCCACCAACGCAACCATCAACGACGGCAAGTATCGCACGGTCGCAAAGGCCATCGCAACGCGCAGAGCGGGCATGGACAGGCAGTGCCTCACGATCTATCAAGCGAGTAGCGAGTAACGAGAAGGAGCGCATCCCTCGTTACTTCTCCCTTACGCAAGGCAGATTTGAACCGCTCACAGATTCGCGCGTGAGAACGGCGTGTACTGCCTATCGCTTTTTTGACGGCGTGATATAGTGTAGGTATCTGGCATAGGAACAGATGGCTTCAAATGCGCGAAGGAGTGACAGAATGCACGGACGGTATCGCATCTGGCCACCGCTATTGATCTTTGGCGTATTGCTTGCGGTGTTGGCGATTGCGCCGACGGCCGTCGGCGCGACGGAGTTGAACATCCGGTCCGGCGTCACCGCGAACGGACAGGGGGGGCTCGTCCTTAGCGGCAGCGGCTTCGCCCCGGGTGAGAAGATCACGCTCGTCGGTCTCAAGGCCGATAGCACCCTCGCCACCTATCCGGACGCGACCGGCAACGCGATCGGCGCCTTCGAGGTAACGGTGGCGAATGACCCGACCGTCTTCCGCATCAAAGCAACCGGCCAACTGACCGGCATTACTGCACTCACGGATGTCGGTCCGGTCGCGGGGACGCCGCCGGGCTTTGTGCCGCGCTACCCGAGCCTCGGCCCATGCTATTACTTCGATACCGGCTTCTATTACAACTCCTGCCCAGGCGCGTATGGATTCGCACCGGCATACGGTTTCGCCCCCGGCTATGGCCCGGCCTTCCTCCCGCCGACCGGCCCGGCTCCGTATCCGGTCTCGGCTCCGGCAGCGCCAGCGGCGGCCCCCGCAGCGGCACCGGCACCGACCACAAGCAGTGCAGCAGTCGGGACACCCGTGACGGTGACGGTCAATGGCTTCACCGCCAATGAGACGGTCTCCGCATGGATCACCGCGCCGGACTCAGGCGTGACGCAGATCGGTTCCGCCCCGGCATCCACCGATGGCACGGTCTCGATCACCGTCACCTTCCCTTCCGCCGGGAACTGGCAAATCACCGCACACGGCCAATCGTCTCAGCATGAGGTTGTGAGCCGCTACACCGTCGCGTAAGCGACCCAGCCCCTACGACAGACGCAAAATGCGCACCGCTTGAGAGATGAGCGGTGCGTATTTGCGTGCGGAAGAGGAGATACCCGTACGGTTCCCCACGATGCGCCGTGTGCCCTCCTCGGGCATTACGTAGTTTCTGTATAGAGAGCGTATTGGTAACATTGTTGAATGTCTGCTATACTCTTATGACAAACAGGGGAAAAGGCACGACGATTCGTAGGGGGAGTGGCATGACGCGCCAACAACGTCCACGCGGACGGTCAATCATCCTCGGTCTCGGAGTCACGATAGCGCTGGTACTGTTCGTTCCGACCTGGGGAGTGGCAGCCGATACGACCGCGTCGGTTGGGGTGAATACCTCGGTGGCCTTCTCGGGTAATGGCTTCAACGCGAACGAATCACTCTCGGTCTGGGAGACGGGACCGGACAGCAATGTGGCACCGCTCACCGGCATTCAGACAGATGGCAATGGTGCCTTCACTGTCAGCCTCGCCTTCCCAACCGATGGGCAGTGGCAGGTGACCGCGCATAGCATCGTCACTGGCAGAGAACTTATCGGTCGCTACGCGGTCGGAACTTCAAGCACGACGAATACGACGAGTACGACAAACGTTGTATCTCCTCCGAGTACCCCGAACACTCCTTCCATCCCACCACCTGCTCTGGGATCGGTGGGAGCGCTGCCGCCTCCCGTGAATAACGCATCGAGTCTCCCACCGAGTACACCAACGGTCGGCGTCGGATCGTCCGTCACCTTCTCAGGGAACGGGTTCAACGCGGGGGAACCGATTTCCGTCTGGACTACCGCACCCGATAGCACCGTTGCACGGCTCGATTCCGTGTACGCGGATGGGGCCGGGGGGTTTACCGTCACCGTCGCATTTTCGAGCGCGGGTGTTTGGCAAGTCACCGCCCACGGGCGGGATTCCACGCACGAAGTGATCGGCCGCTATACCGTGACGGGGGACGCGGCAGCGACGACCGCAGCAACGACCCAATCCACATTCATCTCCCCCTACGCGGGTGTCCCGGTCAAGGCGACGAGTGGCACGGTAGTGACATTCACGACGACCGGTTTCAACGCGGGGGAGAATGTTTCCGTCTGGAGCACCGCACCGGATTCCACGGTCACACCGCTCGACTACACACAAGCCTCCCCGAACGGCCGAGTCGTCATCTCGACCTCCTTCTCATCGGCGGGCCTCTGGCAAATCACCCTCCACGGCAAGGACTCCGCCCGCGAAGTGATCGGGAAATATCAGGTCACGGTGCCAACGTAGAGCGACGAATGAGGCCCAAGGCCAACGAAAAAAGCGACAGGGAACAACTCGTTCCCTGTCGCTTTTCGGCTTACTGTGTGCGATTCGCAGTTAGAAGCGGCGGCTGGTAGGCGTGTAGTCGCTGTATTCTTCCATACCGCTGACGTCGCCCCAGTCTTCGGCCGGAGCACCGCCCTCTTCGCTGCCCTCGACCGTGACGTTCCGGGCTGCGGGGCCCTTCTGCGTGTCAATCGTGTCGAGTGAGACGCGATCGCCCTCGCGCAGCGTACCACCACGGATGTGATCGCGATGGACGAAGACATCCTGACCGCCATCGAGGGTGATGAAACCATAGCCCTTCTCCGGGGAGAAGCGCCGCACGAGCCCTTTCAAGCCCGCTGCCCGGTTGCTCGCGATCCCCTCCCGCATGACATTCGACGCCGCAGCACCGCGCGGGGTCATGGTCTCCTCGAAGGAGACTTTGTCGCCCTCGGTGAGAATGCCGTCGAACGGTTCGCGCACTTCGCGCCGGTGGACAAAGAGATCAGCACCACCATCATCCTGGGTAATGAAGCCGAAGCCCTTTGTCGGGTTGAACCACTTAACCGTACCTGTGCCCATGCCGTGCATTTCCTCCTGGCGCGCGAACCGTCTCCGCACCCATGTACCAACCAAACCACCAATTCTGTCGCATCCCAATACGAGAGACGCGATTTCTAGAATAAACGGATTCTTCTTCCTGTCAAGACGAATCCTGAAGAATAGAACGATGTTCCTATAATTCGTATTCCCTGCGAGGCGTATTCACCTGCTGAAAGCCGCTTACCCGTCGAGAGAGCCCGCTTCCTCGCGCACCATCCCTTGACCACCCCATAGTTTAGTGCTAAACTATCTCTATGAGCGATGATGCGTTGGCGACGGACACACCTGCGGACACGATCGCTGTGACGGCGTGGCTCCGGCTCGTGCGTGTCTTCCAGAAGGTCGACCGTGCGTCGTCCGAAGGGCTCGCGGGCAAGGGGTTGAGTGTCGCGCAGTTCGATGTACTCGCGCAACTTGGCCGGGCGGAGGGCATCACGCAACAGGAGTTGGCGGATCGTCTGCTCGTCACGAAGGGCAATGTCTCGCAACTGCTCGCGAAGATGGAGCAGCGGGGATTGATCGAGCGTTGTCAAGTGGGGCGCGCGAACGCGCTCTCCCTCACACCCGCCGGGAAGGAGCTGCGCGCAGCGGCACTCCCGGAGCATGAGGCGATGATCGCGACGCAGTTCGCCGCTCTTTCGCCCACCGAACGGCGCATGCTCCTACGCCTCTTGCGGAAGCTCGATCATGCGCTGGAATAAAACGCGCGACAATGAGTTTAGGACTAAACAGAGAATCGGACTTTCTGCACATCATCGAGAGGAGAGCGCACGGTATCCAATGCAGTATGCACAATGAGCGGTTTTCGGATTTCGGATTCATCGAGAGTAAGGGGAAACACCATGAGCACGACACCGACCACTGAAACACAGACCGCATGGGCTATCGACGCGGCGCACTCGCTGATCGAGATCAGCGTCAAGCACATGATGTTCACCACCGTCAAGGGGCGCTTCACCGGCGTTACGGGCACGATCACCACGCACGGGACCGACCCCGCGCAGTCCGCCGTCGAGGCAGAACTCGATGCGACGAGCATCGACACGGGGAATGCGATGCGCGACAACCACCTGCGCTCTGCGGACTTCCTCGATGTCGCTAACAACCCCACGATCGCCTTCAAGAGCTCCCGCGTCGAACCGAAGGGCGGCGACCGGATGCATGTCATCGGGAACCTGACGCTGCACGGTGTGACGAAGGAAGTCGCACTGGAGACGACGCTCAACGGGCAGGGCACGAACCCATACGGCAAGGAGATCATCGCCTTCACGGCAGAAACGACGATCAACCGCAAGGACTTCAACCTGAACTGGAACGTCGCCCTCGAAAGCGGCGGCTGGCTCGTCAGCGACAACCTCAAAGTCCTGATCGAGATGCAGGCAGTCAAGCAGGGCTGAATAGCCGAGTAGACAGTAGTCAGTAGACAGTAGTCAGTAGTCAGTAGTCAGTAGTCAGTGGTCAGATGGTTGGCAGAGGTGTTTTACCGCGCATCACATCCACCAATGCCTTCGTCGAAATCGACTGGCACATGAGGGCCTTTTCTGACTACCGACTACTGACTACTCGGTTACTGCCTACTCCAAGGGAGATACCCCATGAGCGCGCAGATCGCGGACGCGCAGTTTATTCACCAATACATCTCCGGTGCGACCGGCGCACCCACGTTTCTTCTCCTGCATGGCACGGGTGGGAACGAGACGGATTTGCTCGGCCTCGGTCGTGCGCTGGATGGCACGGCAGCGCTCCTCAGCCCACGCGGCAAGGTGTCGGAGCAGGGGATGCCCCGTTTCTTCCGCCGCCTCGCGGAGGGCGTCTTCGATCTGGCGGACCTCACCGCACGCACCCACGAACTGGCGGATTTCGTCGCCGATGCCGCCACACGGTACGGCTTCGACCCCCGGCGTGTCGTCGCGGTCGGCTTCTCGAACGGAGCGAACATCGCGGCGAGTACGCTCATGCTGCGTCCTAAGACACTCGCAGCGGCGATCCTCTTTCGCCCGATGGTTCCGCTCACCCCGGAGACCCTGCCCGATCTCTCCGCCGTCCCGGTCTTCATCGGGGCAGGGCGACACGATCCCATCGTCTCGGTTGCGGAAACGGAACGATTGGCAGCGCTCTTGCGGCAGGCCAATGCACCGGTCACGCTTCATTATGAAGCGAGCGGTCATGGCCTCACGCAGGGCGACCTCAGCGCGGCACAGGAATGGCTCGCAAAGAGAGACATCTGATTGTATCGTCGGGCATCGCCGACGAAGAAGAGAGCAAAGAAAATGGAACTCGGTGGTATGCATCATGTGACGGCAGTGACGGGCAATGCCTCGCTCAACGTCGCCTTTTACACACAGGTGCTCGGTCTGCGCCTCATCAAGAAGACGGTCAACCAGGACGATGTGTCGGCCTATCACCTCTTCTACGGCGATGCGGTCGGCAGCCCCGGCGCGGACTTCACCTTCTTCGACTGGCCGCAGGCGGGGCCGACCCATACCGGCGTCGGCACGACGACCACGACCGCGCTCCGCGTGCCGAGTCGGGCCGCCCTCGATTGGTGGGCGGATCGCCTGACGACCTTTGGCATTACGTACAGCGAAGTCGTCATGCCGTCCGGGCGGACGGGCATCACCTTCCCCGACCCGGAAGGGCAATCCCTCGCGCTCGTCGATGATGGGGGGGCACCGTTCGACGGCACGCCGTGGCAAGAAAGCCCGATCCCGCCGGAAATGGCGATCCGGGGCTTCGATGGCGTCACACTCGCTGTGCGCGCCCTCGCGCCGACGGCCCAGGTGCTTACCGAGGTGCTTGGCTTCCGCCAGACCGCCACACATGAGGACGACGGAGAGGGGCGTGTCGCCGTCTTCGAGACCGGCGCGGGTGGCCCTGGCGCGACAGTCACCGTCATCGAACGGCCCACGATCCCGTATGCCCACGTCGGCATCGGTGGGGTCCATCATGTCGCCTTCCGCACACCAAACACAGCCGAGCACCACGCCTGGCAGGAGCGGATCGCGGCGGCGGGACTCCGTGTCACCCCCGAGATCGATCGTTTCTACTTCCATTCGATCTATTTTCGCGAGCCGGGCGGCATCCTCTTCGAGATCGCTACCGACGGCCCCGGCTTTGCGACAGATGAGCCGGTCGAAAGCCTCGGCGAAAAGCTCGCCCTGCCCCCCTTCCTCGAAGGGCAACGGGCGGCAATCGAAGCGGGTCTGCGCCCAATCACGCCGATCTCCCTTGCCCCCGTCGCGCGCTGATCGCGTCCTGGCTTTAGGAACACATGTGCTACAATATGCGCTGCCGTTTACTGGCAGCGTATGTATTGTTCACTATCACGAAGGGAGTTATTGGTGATCCCATCCAGTCTCAAAGACCTGCTCGAATCGACCGCCCTCGCCCATGTCGCGACTATCGGGCCCAACGGCGCACCACAGGCGAACCCGGTCTGGTTCGGCTGGGATGGCGAGCACGTCCTGTTCAGCCAGACCAAGACCCGCCAGAAGCTCCGTAACCTCCAGCGCGACCCACGGATTGCTCTCTCTATCGTCGATCCCGCGAACCCGGGCCGCTATCTCGAAATCCGCGGCAAAGTCGTCGAGGTGCGTGAGGACCCGGACCGCGCCTTCATCAACTCGATGGCGAAGAAATACCTGGGGCAGGATGTCTATTCCTGGGACCGTCCCGGTGACGAGCGCGTCGTCATCGTTGTCGCACCAGAGCATACGACCCAAATGGGTAGCTAAGACCTACTGCATCCACGAGACGCAAGAGGCGCAGACACGAATGTCTGCGCCTCTTGCGGTATGCGGATAGAATCGTGGCAGGTAATCGGCACATCAGCTTGACCACCGCGAGGAGGAACGAAAGCGTGCACATCGACAACATCGCCGATCACCCGGAGTTTGTCGAGACGGTCGCGGGCTGGCAGTGGGAAGAGTGGGGACACCTCGATCCAGCCGATTCACTCGCCGCGCGGATCGCTAACCTCCGCGCGCAGACGGAGCGCGGCCCCATCCCCACCACCTATCTCGCTCTCGAAAGAGGCGAACTGCTCGGCATCGCGAGCATGGTCGCGGACGATATGCCGACGCATCCCGAGTTCTCGCCGTGGCTCGCCAGCGTCTACGTCACACCCGAGGCACGCGGGCGTGGCGTCGCGAGCGCCCTCGTACAGCAGATCGTCAGCGCGGCAGCAACGATGGGTGTGGGGCGGCTCTACCTCTACACAGAGAGTGCGCGGGGATTGTATGAGAAGCTCGGCTGGCAAGTAGTCGCCACCGATCATTTCGAGGGCTCCCCTGTCACGATCATGGCGATTGACCTCGCACCCGAAAGAGCGGTTCGGGAGGACTGAGGCCGTGCGAATCGACCACATCGCCGACCACCCGGCGCTTGTCGAGACCGTCGCAAGATGGCAGTGGGCAGAGTGGGGCCACCTCGACCCGGATGATTCACCCGCTGCATGGATCGCGAATCTCCGCGCGCAAACGGAGCGGGGCTCCATCTCCACTACCTACCTTGCCCTCGAAAGAGGCGAACTCCTCGGGATCGCGAGCATGGTCGAGGATGATTTTGCGACCCATCCGGAGTTCTCACCGAGGCTCGCCTGTGTCTATGTCAAACCGGACGCCCGCGGGCGCGGTGTCGCGAGTGCGCTCGTACGACAGGTTGTGCGCGTAGCAGCGACGATAGGCGTACAGCGGCTGTATCTCTACACGAAGGGCGCACGGGGATTGTACGAGAAACTCGGCTGGCAGATCATCGCCACCGAACACGTCGCGGGCTCCCCCATTACGATCATGGCAATTGACATCAGATAGGAACCGAATCAAGACGCAAGAAGCGCCGACGAGGGATCGTAGCGCAGAGGCCGCAGAGAGCGCAGGAAATAGCTTTTCTTTTTCTCTTCTCTGTGTTCTCTGCGTTCTCTGCGGCCTTTGCGCTCAAACCTCTTTTCCATTATCGCAGTTCGGTTGTTTTATTGTTCGAGGTCTGCGATGTGCAGAAGGTAGCCTTTCAGAGCCGCCTTGCCGAAGGGCGCGCCCTCGTTGGTGTAGTCCGCGACGAAGATTTCGCCATCCTCGAATTGGAGCCAACTGGAATAACCGTGGTCCGGGTTCGGCGTGGGGTTGTAGTCCAGCTCGCGCCAGCGATCAATTGCGTACTGGTTCGGGTATGTGCCGCTCGTGGCGGACCACTGCCAATGATGCGGCGGCTCGGTCGGGTTCTCCGTCTCGTATACGACCGAGAACCAGCGCGCCGTACCGCGATGATCGGGCCCATTGCCGAAGTAGGAGCGTTCCCAGAGCGTCTCGCGGTAGACAAGGTTCGAGGCGATCAGATCGCCGTCCACGCGCACCTCGATCAAGCCCTGATGGTGAGTCACACTGATCGTGCGCCGCTGGCGCAGATCTACCTGCCGGTGTTGATTGACGTGAATGCGGAGGCCGTCCGGGTACAGAATCACCTGAAGACCGATGCGCGCAACCAGGACGGTCGCTGCGGGTACGCCGTCTTCGCCATCAAGTTGCACCTCCGCAGTGAAGCGGACATCGCTTCGAAAGCTCTCCGGCGGCAGGAGCAGGTAGCGCGTGGTGGTCTCCGCGCCGTTCGTGAGGAGGAGCGCGCCGTCCATGAGCGTTGCGCCCGCCGTCTCGGTTACGGCGGGCAGGTCAACCGGCCCCGTGTGGATGACCATGTGCGCGGCACCCGCACCCGCGCGGGCGACCTTGTAGCCGTGCTCGGTTTCGATCTCACCGAGCCAGGCATAGAGCCCCGGTCGCCCCGTCTGGTTACGGAAGGTGACGAGTGTGCGCCCGTCCGCCAGTTGTCGCCCGAAGGGGCGGTCACCAGAAAAGGGGGCCTCCACCGGTTTCGACCAGGTGCGCCCATCATCGTCCGAGAAGGCGAGATAGGACGGGTAGTTCGTGTGGTTGTTCTCACGCAGAATGCAGACGAGCCGCCCGGACCGGAGCGGCACAATCGCCCCCTCGCAGTAGTTGTGCACGGCGTCCCCCGCGATGACGGACATCTCGCCCCACGTCTGCCCGCCATCCGTGGAGCGCAGAACGGCCTCGGTCAGTTTCTGCGTCGCGCCGCGCATGAAATGGGTGCCGCAGAGGAGCGTGCCGTCCGCGAGTTCGAGGACGTGATCCGGTTCAATGCCCAAGATGCCGGTCGGATGCGGGCCATCCCACGTCTCGCCGTTATCATCGCTCCCCCAAAGGTAAATACCGGGAGATTGGTCTTCGTGGCAGTGACGATAGTCATTCTGATCGCAGACGACAATCAGCCGCCCGCTCCGCAGCCGCGTGAGTCGCGGCGTTACCCACCGCTCCTCGCCCTGGCCGGGAAACGCCTCCGCGATCATCGCGCGACCGGCCCCATGTCCGGCCCCGGTCGCGACTCTCGATGAGCGTGATGCGAGTGAATTCGCGCGGCCAGTGCGCATCGCAGGCATTGAAGACGCCGAGGAGTCGCCCATCCGGGAGGGCGATAATATCCGGGTTCTTCGTGAACACGTCCGGCTCGCTCCACATCGCGATCTGTCGCGCCGGATCATCGAGGCTCACCACATCACTATCGGACACGATCCCTCCTTCGTCGGGAGCAATAAGCGATGAGTAACAAGTCGAAAGTAACAAGCAACAAGAACGGGTGCGATGCCTGTTTGTTACTTTCGACTTGTTACTTGTTACTTTCCCCTCAGTCCTCAGTCCTACCCCTTCAGTTCCTGCTCGAACTCCTTGCGGATCAGGTCGCCGCCGCGGCTGCGCCAGTCCTTGATCCAGGTATCGAGGGCGGAGAGCGGATCGCGCCCGGTGATGATCGCGGCGCGGCGGTCGAGATTCAGTTGATTGAGCTCGCCCGCCTTGGATGCGAAAGTCGCGGAGTAGGCGTTCAATGTTGGATCATCGATGCCTTCCGCGAGGGCGTCCTGCGTCACCTTTTGCAGGTAGATGGTGTCTTCCGGCGGGTCTTCCGGGAAGTAGTAGGTACGCGGCGGGAAGACGATATTGCCGAGTTCGTTCACCTCGGCCTTCCCCTGATCGGTGAGCACGGGTGACCCGTTCTGATTGATCTTGTGGTCACGATCCCGGATGCCGTAGTTGACGAAGGTGTATTCCTCCGAGCCATAGAGCGCACCGTAGTAATCGAGGATGCGCAGCAACTCCTTGACGCGCTCCTTATCCTTCCCCACCTTCGCGGGGATGCCGTTCGCGTACGGCACGCCGGGGCCATTGAAGGTGTAGCCCTT
This sequence comes from uncultured Chloroflexia bacterium, assembly GCA_963763655.1. Taxonomy (GTDB): domain Bacteria; phylum Chloroflexota; class Chloroflexia; order Thermomicrobiales; family JALYUS01; genus JALYUS01. The sequence continues at coordinate 218,523 of CAVXPY010000011.1, read as the reverse complement.
GCCGCCATCGAAGCCGGGCGGGACGAGCATCCGCAGATCGGCGGTGGGGTTCTGCTGCCGCGCCTTCTGCCGCTCCTGCACACCACCGAGCAGTTGGATCAGGCTGTCCCCCTTTGTACCAAGCTTGCCCGCGATCATCGCATCCTGCGCCTGTGTCTGCGTCCAGGTCGCGGTATCGGGGTGGTAGACGCCCGCATCGTAGAGCTTCTTGGCGAAGGTAAGCGCCTGTTTGTACTCGTCCGTCTCGATGTCTTTGACGAGTGTGCCGTCCGGATTCTTACGCCAGTTGTTCGGTACACGGAACATCCCCATGAGGAAATCCATGCTCCAACTATTGTTGTAGCCACCGAGGCCCCACGTATCGGGCTTGCCGTTGCCGTCCGGATCGTTCTTCGTCATCGCAACGGTCATGTTGAAGAACTCGTCTGCGTTCTTCGGCTCCGAGAGGCCGAGTTTCGTCAGCCAATCCTTGCGGTACATCAGCTCGTTCGGCCCCCAGAGGAAGTTCATCCGCGGCACCCACCAGAGTTTTCCCTTGATGAGCGAGTTCTTCCAGGCGAAATCGGGGTATTTGGAGAGGTTCGGGTACTCATTGCGCGCGTCGCCCATCAAATAGGGCGTGAGGTCCGTGAAGGCACCCTGCTGGATCAGTTTGTATTGATCCGGCGCCATCGAGGGCCACAAGAGCGTGATGTCCGCGAGATCACCGCCCGCCGCCAGAGCAACGAACTTCTCGCGGTATGAGGAGACCGGGACGAGCGTATAGTCGGTCGTCACGCCGAGCCGTTTGTCCAGTTCCTGCCAGTAGGCGTTCTGGTCCTTCGGCGTTGGTGGCGGCAATTGGGACGCCTTGAAAATCGTTACTTTGCCGCCCTTCCCGGGGATGGCGGTGACGGTCTTGAAGGTCGGCGGGTACTTGATGTACGCATCGGGCACGGCGGGATTGCCGGAGGCGATCTTGCCGTCCGTACCCGCCACCGCACTCGCGCCTGCGGTGCCACTCGGTGCAACTGCACTTGCTGCCGCAGTCGTCGCGCTTGCCGCCGGGCTCGATGCAGCGGCGGTCGGGGCGCTCGTTGCACTAGCGGCGCTGGGGGCACTTGCTGCGGGTGCCGTGTTTGCGGCAGCAGTCGGTGCCGCAGCGCGTGTCGGAGCGACCGTGGCCGCGGTCGTTGCGGTCGGGCTGCTGCTCCCACCACAGGCAGCGAGCAGGGCACTCCCCGCCGCCGTCGCCGCGCCCGCAACGAGCGCACGCAGCACGGTACGACGATGATAGGTGGTCGCAGGATTCCACTGGTCGCGCATGGTTCACTGCCTCCTTCACACATCGATGACTTACCGAAGACGAGGAAATCGGACCACACAGAGATGCAGAGCACTTGATCTGTCCTACAGGTAGGACTACACTAGCAGTCGGCTGATTCTCTGTCAAGCGTTCATCCCGGGCCGGACAAAAGAATAAAGGAGTCTGACACGATGGCAGTCCAATCGCAGGGTGACGCGCACTTTCGCGCTCTCGTCGGGATCAGCGCGCCGGAGACGGCAGAGGCACAGATCCGGCGCTACATCGTGGAGCAGAATCTGCAACCGGGCGGTCGCCTGCCGAGTGAGGCGGAGCTCGTGCGCGCGCTCGGCAGCAGCCGGGTCGTGGTGCGGGAGGCGCTGCGCGCGTTAGAAGCGGTCGGGGTGATCGAGGCGCGGGTCGGTTCGGGATGGTACGTGCGCGGCTTCGATATTGGCGTGGCGGCACGGACCTTCGCGCGCAGTCTCGCCTTCCACCCGAACATTCTGCTCGATGTGCTCGCTGTGCGCCGGTCGATGGAAGCGGATCTCGTTACGCGAAGCGCCGTCGCACTCGATGCGCGCGACCTCGCCGTACTGGCCGAACTGGCGGACCGGATGCGCTGGCGCGCGACACGGGGCGAACCCTTCCCAATTGAAGATGCCGAGTTCCACCGGCGGCTGATGGCGGCGAGTGGCAACCTCGTTGCGCTCGCCCTGATCGATCTCTACTTCGGTGTCATCGAGATCGTCTACCAGCAGGGCTTCCCCGGCCCCGCCGCTGAGGACCTGCTCACGGTCGCGGACGGTCATCGAGAGATTGTCACGGCGCTCGCACGCGGCGACGGCGAGGCGGCAAGCCACGCCCTGCGCACGTCGCACAACGACGAATCGCAGCGACGCCTCACCGCATGGCGAGACGCGCATCCGATCCCCGAAGACGGCAATGGCATCCACCCCGTGCAGGCGGCGATTCAAGCCGCCCTCCTCTGGCCGGGCATACGCTAGCGCGGTTGATGCTACTACCGGCCCCCACCCCCGGCCCCTCCCCCGCCACGCGGGGAGAGGGGAGCTTGATAGCGACAGATCACGGTGAATCATCGCTACGGAGGTTGCAGTGAGGCATCCCTCCATCGCTTGCGGGGAGGGGTTGGAGGTGGGGGCATTCGGCTGGTCAATCCGTGAACGACGCGACGCTACTTCGTGCCCGACCGCCGCAACGGGCGGAAGAAGGCGCGGATCTCTTCGGCGAGCAATTCCGGTTCCTCCAGCGCGGCGAAGTGCCCACCGCGTGGCATCTCCGTCCACCGCTGGATGTTGAAGAATCGCTCAGCGAAGGAGCGCGGCGCGCGGACGAGGTCTTTCGGGAAGAGTGCCACACCCGTCGGCACATCGGTGCGCGTCTGTCTGGTTTTCGGCGGATTATGTATGGCCTCATAGTAGAGACGACTCGCCGAGTTGACCGTCTCGGTCGCCCAGTAGAGGGTGATGTTCGTCAGCAACTCGTCCTTCGTGAAACGCGTCTCCACATCACCGTTGCAGTCACTCCACGAGCGGAACTTCTCGACGATCCATGCCGCAAGCCCCGCCGGGGAATCGTTCAGTGCATAGGCGAGCGTCTGCGGCTTGGTGCTCTGGATCAGGGCATAGGCACCTTCCGCCATCTGCCATTGCCTGCCCGCCGCGAGGTATTTTTGCTCCGCCGCCGAGAGATCACCCGCGTGGATGGTGAACAGATGCGTGTAGGGCACGTCGGTCAGGTGGATACCGACGAGCGACGCGGCATAATTGAATGCGAGTTGTTCGGTGACGGCGCTCCCCCAATCGCCGCCGTGCGCCGCGAATCGCCCGTAGCCGAGTTCGTCGGTCATCAGGCGGGCGAAGAGATCGGCGATGCGCCCGTGGGAGAATCCCTTTTCGGATGGTCGGTCGGAGAACCCGAACCCCGGCAGGCTTGGCACGACCACATCGAAGGCATCGTCGGCGTTCCCACCATGCGCTGCGGGATCGGTCAGGAGTGGGATCAGTTTCACCATCCGCAGGAAGGAATCGGGCCAGCCATGCGTCAGCAGAATCGGGAGGGGGTCTTCGCCCTTGCCGCGCTCGTGGATGAAGTGCACGCCGAAACCATCAACCATGGCGCGGAAATGCGCGAAACGATTGATGGCCTGCTCTTGCGCCCGCCAATCGAACCCCTCGCGCCAGTAGGTCACCAGTTCCTTCAAATAGGCGAGGTTCGTGCCGTACTCCCAATTCGCACCCCGGACTTCATCCGGCCAGCGGGTCTGCGCCAACCGCGCTCCCAGATCGTCGAGCGTCTCCTGGGCGACCTCTACCGTATAGGTTTGCGCGCTCATCTTCAGCGTATCCTCCTTCATGCGATATCAACACCCCTGATTGCAGGTAGCTGGATCGCATCCATAGATGCTACGCGCACAAGTAACAGCAACGTGTTCACCATCGCTACAAGCGGTGTCAACGTCAACTCGCAATCAGGATGCCAGTCCTCTCCGAACGGGAAAGGGCAAACTATAGCCTCTGCGACGGGTGGAATAGGCTTCAGCCTGTTCCAACGACACCCATATCCTGCTGAACAGATCGTAAAAGAGCATCACCAGGTTTCGGTGACTTTCTGGAGGCCACGGGGGGCATCGGGGTCACCGCCACGCTGGCGGGCGAGGTACCACGCGAACTGCTGCATCGGCAGGATCGTCAAGAGCGGCGTCAGCACTTCCGGCCCTGCGTCCGGCAGCGCCAGCCCGACGGTGCCGAAGCGCGCCGCGTCCGGGTCGCCGACGATCAAGGTGTCCGCCTCACGCTCGCGCAAGCGCTCCAACACGGGGCGCAGCGCCGCGCCGCCCGGCCCCTCCGGGACTATCGCGATCACCGGGAAGCCGCGCTCGATGATCGCCATCGGCCCGTGGAGGAGGTCCGCCCCGGAGAAGGCGTGCGCGACGAGATAACTCGTCTCCATCAGCTTCAATCCCACCTCGCGCGCCGTCGCGTAATTGTACCCCCGCGCCGTCACGACGAGTTGCTCCGCGAAGCGATAGCGCACCGCGAGCGCCGCGACTTCCTCCTCCCGCGCGAGGACTGCCGCTGCCCGCTGTGGGAGTGCCTGTGCCGCCTCGCCGTCGCTACCGGCAAGCGCTTCGATGAAGAGATAGAGCGTCAGCAGTTCCGCCGTGTACGATTTCGTCGCCGCCACCGCGCGCTCCGGCCCGGCAAGCACGTCCAGATGGTATTCCGCCGCCTGCGCGAGGGGTGAATCCGACGCATTCGTCACCGCGACCGTGATCGCGCCCGCTGCACGCGCCCGCGTCAGGGGATCAATGAGGTCCGGCGAGGAGCCGGATTGGCTGATCGCCAGCACAAGAACGTCCGTGAGGGCCGGGCGCGCGTCGTAAATGGTCATCGTCGAGGGTGAAGCCAGCCCGGCAGGCAAGCCGAGGCGCGTCTCCACGAGATATTTCGCATACAAGGCGGCATGGTCCGAGGTGCCGCGCGCGACGAAGAGGACGAAGCGCGGATTCCGGGCGCGCACGAGGCGTGCGACTTCACGGATATGTCGCTGACCATCGCGAAGGATGCGCGTATAGACCGCCGGTTGCTCCTTGATCTCCGCCGCCATCAGCGCGCCATTCATGCTGCCCCCCGCTCGTAGATGATGTCGCCCCTGATGATCGTTGCCTGTACGGTGAGATCGTCGCTCAATAGGACAAGATCGGCATCCGCGCCCGCACGGATCGTGCCGAGATGGGTCAGGCCGAGCAGTCGCGCTGGCGTCTCGCTCGCCATCCGCAAGGCGTCCGCACGATCTGCGCCCGCCCATTGCACCATGTTCCGTACGGTGTGATCCATCGTCAGAATCGATCCGGCGAGTGTGCCGTCCGCGAGCCGTGCCGATCTGCCGTCCACGATCACTTGCTGCCCACCGAGCGCGTACGTGCCCGGTGGCATCCCCGCTGCGGCCATCATATCCGTGACGAGCGCGATACGGGCAGCGCCCTTCATCCGGTACGCGAGCGCAACGCTGGCAGGATGACTATGCACGCCGTCCGCGATCAACCCGACGGTGATCCGGTCATCGAGCAAGGCCGCGCCAATCGCGCCCGGCGCGCGATGCGCGAAGGGCGACATCGCGTTGTAGAGATGCGTCGCCATCCGCGCGCCCGCATCAACCCCCGCGACAAACTGCTCGTACGTCGCGTCGGTGTGGCCGAGACTGACGCGCACACCGCGCCGCGTGAGGGCATGGATGAGGGTGAGGGCGTCGGGCCGCTCCGGCGCGAGCGTCACGAGGCGCACCGCGTCGCTTGCCAGCAGCGTATCGAGCAGGCGAAGATCGGCGTGCTCGATCAGCTCTTTTCGGTGCGCGCCAGATCGCTTGGGGGAGAGAAATGGCCCTTCGATGTGCAGGCCGAGCGGTCGTGCGCCCGGCGTATTGCGCGCCGCCGCGAACGCCGCAATCGTCTGCGGATAGAATGCCGTCGGCGCGGTGACAATCGTCGGCAGGAACGCAGTGACGCCCGTTTCCGGCAAACGTGCGGCGAGCGTGCGGATCGCCGCCGGGTCTGCCCCGACCTCGACACCGAAGCCGCCGTTCACCTGCAAATCGATGAAGCCCGGCGTAATGATTGCGGCTTCATAGACCGGAAATTGCGCTGCTCTCGCCGATGGATGAGACACTACTTCTCGTATCCGCCCGTTTTCGATCGACGACGGCACCGGGCGTCGGACCCCCCTCACCGAGGATATTTCCCCGCGACGACGAGCCCACTCATGGTTGCGCCCCCGTGAGATGGATCGCCGCCCGCGCCGCGCTCAAGGCGGGTTCCGCGACGAGCGCGACCTGACCAACGGCTCTGCGACGCCGGAGGCGTCGGAGCATCATCGCCCGGAACTCCGCCTCGTGGATGAGCAGCCCACCGGCGAGCGCAACGGGCAGCTTGCCATCCGGGAAGTCGAGCATCTCTCCCACCGCGAGCGCCGCGAGCGCCAGCTCCGCCGCCGCCTCACGGACGATCCCGCGCGCCACTGCATCCCCTTCCTGCGCCGCCGCGAAAACGAGCGCGGAGAGACGGGCGATAAGGGCCTTATCGCCCTCCGGGTAAACCCGGTCGATCATCGCGTCCGGGCGGGCAAGCTGCCACTCAGCGACAATGGCCGGGAGCAGCGTCGTCTCTGGCCCCCGGCCATCGGACGCGCGCGCCGCCGCCTTGAGCGCCAATCGCCCGATTTCGTAGCCGCTCCCCTCATCGCCGATGATGTGCCCCCAGCCGCCCGACCGTGCCGTCTTCCCCATCGCATCCCGCCCAAGCGCGATCGAACCGGTGCCCGCGATCACCGCAACCCCGACCGCGCCATGCAGCCCGGTGAGGACGAGTTCGGCATCGTTGGTCAGATGGACCACGCCCGCGAGGGCATTCAGATGCGGCAGGAGGCGATCCCGGTCGTTCGGGCGATCGACTCCGGCGAGACCGATCCAGACGGCGCGAAACGGCGCGTCCACCCCGGCCTGCCGCGCCGCCTCCGCGACCGCACCTCGGATGCTCGCCACCGCGCGCTCCAACCCGACCGCCGCCTGATTGCCACTCCCCGCACTGCCGCGCCCGCACTCCTGCCCCTCGGCATCGACGATCACGGCGAGCGTCTTCGTCGCCCCGCCATCTATGCCAAGAAAGCGATCTGCCGTCATCGCGCACCCTCAAGCGCCAACCGGACGATACCGCCCGCCGCCATCAGGCGCGCGCGTGCATCTGCGGCATCAAGGCCCGCAAGCGCAGCGACGATGGCAGTCTTCACCTCGTCGTTCGCTGCGACGAGCTGCGATTCAGCCTCCGCCTCCGGCAGGCCGGTCGCCTCGCGGACGATCGCGACCGCACGACGGCGCAGTTTCGCATTCGTCGGCTGCATATCCACCATCAGGTTCCCGTACGTCTTACCGAGCAGAATCATCGTGCCCGTACTGAGCATATTGAGGACCATCTTCTGCGCCGTCCCCGCCTTCAGCCGCGTCGAACCACTGAGCACCTCCGGCCCGACGACGGGCGCGATCATGATGTCGACGCGCTCCGTCCAGCGGCGTGCCGCGATTGCAGGCGAGCCCAACCGTCAGCGCCCCCTGTTCCCTTGCATATTCCACTGCGCCGAGGACGTACGGCGTGCGGCCGCTGGCGGCGATGCCGACGAGCACTTCTGCGGCGCCGATGCCGAATCGTGCCGCGTCCGCTCGCCCTGCCTCCGCGCTATCCTCCGCGCCCTCGATGGAGCGCATGAGCGCCTCCAGCCCGCCCGCGATCCAGCCAACGACGAGTTCCGGCGGCGTATTGAAGGTCGGCGGACACTCGGATGCATCGAGCACGCCGAGCCTGCCGGACGTCCCCGCACCCATGTACAGGAGCCGCCCGCCCTGCCGCAGCCGCGCCGCGATCTCCTCGATTGCCTCGGCAATCTGCGGCAACTCCCGCTGCACCGCGCCCGCAACCGTCGCGTCCTCCGCGTTCATCACCCGCACGATTTCTAATGCGCTCATCCGGTCGATTGCGAGGGTCGCCGGATTGCGCTTCTCCGTCTCCAGTGTGCTGAGATCGATCACGGGGTCCGTCGGCATCCGCTTCTGCTCCTCCAGCCACGCACGATCCGTAGCCGCATCGCCAGTGTACCCGCAGTGCGCCGTTCCTGTCGTATCAGGGCACAGTTCACGCTATGATGCCAGGCAAGATGATCCCGTACCAGACGAATAGCAAGAGTAGACCAGGATAGGCGAGCGTGATGAGGCGAGAATCTATACGTATCGGTAAAGACGTTTCCGATGACTGGTAGCGATGCCCCACATCCCGCCGATCACCTGATACGGGAATTGATCGACCATCCACGAGCAGCGACCGATGAGGAAATTCGCTCATCATCGACCAGATCGCGACCGCACCGTTCAACACCGATATGCAGCGTGTGCTGCGTACCGAGCGCGGCCAGACGTATCAAGCCATTACCCTCGGTGATCGCGCCGACTCTCTGACACTTCATCTTTTCCGTCGTGTCATAGGAGACAGGCAATGGGCAGCAGGCACAACAGCGGCGGCGTTCGTGCAAAGCCTGCGACGCGCGGTTCGCCATCCGAGCATACGCCTCATTCTCTATCGACATTGGGGAGAGCGGAATGTCGTCGCAGTAATCGTACGAACGACGGATATTCTTGACTCTGAAGAGATGGGGCCGAATGCAGAGCCGAATTTGTTGATTCTCTACTTGGCGAATCGTGGTATCCTTATCAGTGGATACCAGTTCAGTACGATGGACACGATCCGTATTCCAGGTGATGCAATATGGCTCAGGTAACGCCACATTGGGCGACACTTAGCGGTGTAGACAGGGAGATTGCTCTCGCTGTCGGGAATTGGGAAGATGTTGCCACAGTCGCCGCAGAATGGACCGGGATGAGCGAGGAAGAGCAATTCCTCTATTTCATCGACTGGCCCGTCGCCGAAGAGCGCACGCAGCGGCTGCTCGCAATGGAATCAACCCTGCCTGCGGGTGACGAGCGTGCGATAAAATTGCGTGAATTACGCATCCTCGTAGAGCGCAACCGACCGATCCTGGAGCGCATGAGGAGCGGTCCAATAGATTCATGGGACTGATGATCACGATGAAGAGCCGCTATCGATAGCGGCTTTTTTCATGTCCTCAGTCCGCAGCCCGCAGCCCTCAACCCGCGCGGAACAGGTATGATGCGAACCAGACGTGACGCACGAGAAAGAGGAGGAAGAAGAATGCGACTCGGTCTGGAACTGCTGCTCGATGACCCGCAGGCGATTCTTGGGGATGCACGGGTGGGCCTCATCTGCCATCCCGCCTCGGTGGATCACCACTTCCGTCATGCTGCCGACCTCTTCGCCGCGCACCCGGACATCAACCTGACAACGCTCTTCGGGCCACAGCACGGCATCTGGGGCCAGACGCAGGACGACATGATCGAGTGGGAAGGCTTCCGAGACGCGCGCACCGGCCTGCCCGTCTATTCGCTCTACGGCGCGCATCGCAAGCCGACGCCCGCGATGCTGACGGACCTCGATCTCTTCGTCATCGACCTCCAGGATGTCGGCACGCGCATCTACACCTTCATCTACACGATGGCGCTCGCCATGCAGGCCGCGCGCGCGAACGGGAAGCGCGTTGTCGTGCTGGACCGGCCGAACCCTATCAACGGCGTGCAGGTCGAGGGCAATTTGCTCGAAGTCGGGCACGAGTCATTTGTCGGCATGTATCCCCTGCCGACGCGCCATGGCATGACGATTGGGGAACTGGCGCGGCTCTTCAATGAGGAGTTTGGCATCGGCTGCGATCTGACCGTCGTGCCGATGGAGGGGTGGCGGCGCACGATGTGGCATGACGACGCCCACGCGCCGTGGGTCTTTCCCTCCCCGAATATCCCGACGCTCGACAGCGCGACCGCCTTCCCCGGCGCGGTGCATATCGAGGGAACGCTCTTCTCCGAGGCGCGCGGCACCACCAAACCCTTCGAGTTGATCGGTGGGCCGCATATCGACCCGCACGCCCTCGCCGCCGCGCTGGCGCGGGAGAACCTGCCCGGCGTCATCTTCCGCCCCTGCTATTTCGAGCCGACGTTCCAGAAACACGCACGGGCGATCTGTGGCGGCGTGCAACTGCATGTCATCGACCGCGACCGCTTCCCCGCCGCGCTTGCCGGGATCGCCGTCCTGCGGGCGATGATCGCGCAGGACCCCTCGAGCCCGTCTGGAAAGAGCCGCCGTATGAATACGTCCACGACCGCTTCCCCTTCGATGTGATCGCCGGGACGCGGACGCTACGCGAGCAACTAACCGAGCAAATCCCGCTCGCGGACATCGCGGCAGGTTGGGAACCCGGCCTCGCCGCCTTCGCGGAGCAACGCCGCCCCTACCTTCTGTACGACTGAGTGTGCGGCGGGTTCTGAATCACCACCAGCGCGATCAGGCCGCTGGCGAAGGCGAGAATCGCACAGGCGAGCAGTGCCCAGTGGAAGGCTCCGGTGTAGGCGTCCGCAATCGCGCGCACCGCTTCGGGTGACGCGCCGGATGGGGCGATGCCGGAGCCGGTTTTCTCCGCTTCCCGCACAATCGTCGCACTCTCGGGGGGCAACCCTTTGGCTCGATCGTCCAGCCCCGCAGTGAAGGTGAGCGCGATCACGACGCCAAGCCCCGCCACCGCGAGCAGCCCTGCCACGCGCGCGGCGACATTGTTGATCGCCGAGGCGATGCCGCTGTTGTGCGACGGCACACTGCCCATCACCGTGCTCGTCAGGGGTGCAACCGTGACAGACAGGCCCGCACCAAGGAGTATGGCGGCGGGGAAGAGCGCGGTCCAGTAGCTCGCCCCCGGTCGGAGAAGGAGCGCGAGCAGGAATCCGGCACCGATCAGCAGTGGCCCACCCGCCATGAACCAGCGCGGGCCGTACCGACCCGAGAGCTTGCCGAAACGCGACGCGAAGAGGAGCATCATCACCGAAATCGGCAACAACGTCGCGCCCGCCGCCAGGGCGGAGTAGCGCAACACATTTTGTACGTAGATGACGATCAGGAATGCCGCGCCCGCAAGCGCCGCGTAAACGCCCAAGGTCGCGAGGTTCGCACCGGAGAAGTTGCGCACCTTGAAGAGTTCGAGCGGCACCATCGGGCTCCGCACCCGTGCCTCCACCGCGACGAAGAGCGCGAGCGCGAGCGCCCCGCCAATCAACGTGACGAGAATCGCCGGGGAGTGCCAACCCCGATTCGGCCCCTCGATCAGCCCATACGAGATGCCACCAAGGCCGAGGATCGCGAGCCCTGCCCCCGCGAAGTCGAGCCGCTTTGGGGCCTCGGTATCCCGCGTCTCCGGCACAAATCGGACGACCAGAAGAAGGGTGACAAGAATGAGCGGCACATTGATAAAGAAGACCCACCGCCACACGGCATGATCGATGAGTGCGCCACCGAGAAATGGCCCGAGCACCGCGAGAATGCCACCCCAGCCGGTCCACGCGCCAATTGCCTGCCCCCGCTCGGCGTCATCCTCAAAGACTGCGGAGAGGATCGCTAATCCCTCCGGTACGAGCAGCGCCCCCGCCACACCCTGCGCCATCCGAGCGACAATCAGCGCGCCGGAAGAAGGGGCGAGGCCACAGGCGATTGATGCCACCCCGAACCCGATCAACCCGAGCAGGATCATCCGCCTGCGCCCGTAGTGATCGCCCAGCGAGCCACCGACGATCAGGAGCGCCGCGAGCGTGAGCGCGTAGCCATCGACAATCCATTGCAGGCCGGAGAGCCCGACGTGCAGATCGCGACCAATTGCAGGCAACGCGACATTGACCACCGTGCCATCAAGGAAAACGACGCCGCTAGCTAGGATCATCGCTACCAACGTCCCACGCTTCACCGCAGCATCCTTTGGATTCATGAGAGGAGTTTTCTCTTTTCTCTTCTCGATAATCTCTGTGCCCTCTGCATTCTCTGCGCCTTGTATATTAGTTTCTGGCTCCCCCTTCCCCGGTGGGGAAGGGGGTTGGGGGGGTTAGGGCGGACCGCGCATCTCTGCGGTTCAATCGCTTTCGCCCCTCGTCGTACACGCCATCTCTCAGTCGAGATGGAATATCTCTTCCAATCGCAGGAATCCCTCATCCGGGCGGCGGTCGCCGAGGTCCACGAAGTAGGGGGCCATCTGCGCCTGCCACTGGGCATTGATCTCGCGCGCTGCCATGCCCGCGAGCGCGGCATCGAGGTCCGGCGTCTCGAAGTAGCCAACGAGCAACCCGTCATCTCGCAGGAAGAGCGAGTAGTTGTGCCAGCCCGTCGCACGGAGCGCATCGCGCATCGCGGGCCAGACCGCCGTGTGCTCCCGCTTGTACTCTGCCAACCGCTCCGGCCGGACCTGTAAGAGGAAACAGACACGCTCCATAGACCGCTCCTTTGCGTTGCATCCGGGTAGTATCGTATCGCGCCCGTCTACGGGAGGAGCGTCAGGCCATGCCCGAGCGGTGCGAGCGGCCCGACCGTGACGGGGAGATGACCGCGCGGTGCGAGGGCGCCCGCACAGATCGCGGCGGCGACATCGAGCGAGGCAGGGAGGTCGCCATAGGTCGCGATGCGTGCAGCGGCCCAGGGGAAGTCCGCGAGGTCGTAGGGCGCGCGCATTGATACGAAGATCGTCGGGCGGTCCAGCCCCTGCAAGGCATCAATCGCCGCCCGTTGTGCGGGGAAGAGGTTCGCGTCCCGCGTGCCGACGATGAGGAGGTCCGCGTTCGCTGCGAGCGTGTGTGCCGCGTCGAGGTCGCCGGGTGCGGTCGCATCGAGCGCGACGCCCTCCACCTGCGCGAATTGCCGCCGGAACGCGTCACGCACCGGTGCGGGGGCGCTCTGCCCCTCCTCAGCGGCGTGCGCGGCGATCAGCGCAAACTCGACCACGGCAATCTTCGTATCGGCAGCGAGGGGGAGCGCGTCCGTCCGCGCGTCGAGCAATGTCACGCCCGCCTCTGCGGCTTCACGGGCGAGCGCCCCGTGTGTGCCGACCACCGCCACTTCCGGGTTCGGCTGCGCCGCGAGCCACGCTTTCCGAAGGAGAATCCGGCGCACCGATGCATCGACCTGCGCGATTGGCAGCCGCCCGTCACGCACCGCGTCGTGCAGCCCAGCGACGACCGCCTCGTCGTCGCGGAGCGGTTCGACCAGATCATGCCCGGCGATAATCGCTCCCACGCTCCCGGCGACGAGGCCGTAGTAGTCGACAATCGCCTTCATATCCATCGCATCGGTGATAATCAGACCATCGAAGCCCATTTCTTCACGCAGCAGCCCGCGCAGGATACGCGGGGAGAGCGTCGCGGGCAGGCCGTCCGGTTCGAGCGCGGGGAAACGGATATGGGTGGTCATCACGAAGGGAATAGCGGTGGCAATCGCAGCGGCAAAGGGGGCGAGTTCGACCGCACGCAGCCGTGCGATGTCGTGCGGGATTGTGGGGAGATCGAGGTGTGAATCGATATGGGTATCGCCGTGACCGGGGAAATGCTTCACCGCCGCCGCGACCCCCGCGCGCTTAAGGCCGACTGCGAACGCCATGACCATCGCGCCGACGCGCTCCGGCGATTCGCCGAACGAGCGCGTGCCGATAACCGGATTAAGCGGGTTGTTGTTGACATCCGCGACCGGAGCCCAATCGGTGTTGATGCCTAATGCGCGCAGTTCCTGCCCGACCGCCTCCCCGATCTGTTCGACGAGCGCGGGGTTGCCGGTCGCGCCGAGGGCCATCGCGCTCGGCATCGCGGTCGCGTCCGCCATCAGCCGCCGAACACGCCCGCCCTCCTGATCGACGCCGATCAAGGGCGGGAAGCCGTCCACCGCAAGCGCGTCGTGGATCGCCGCCGTCAGCGCCAGCGTCTGTGGGATGGCGGTAATATTCCGCGTGAAGAGTACGACCCCACCGAAGTGCCCTGCCCGCAGCCGGGCGGCGGTCTCCGCGTCCATCTCTGTACCGGGCAGCACCGCCAGAACGAGTTGCCCGATCTTCTCCTCCACCGTCATCCGCGCAAGAAGACGCTCGACCGCTGAACTTGCGTCTCGCAAACCTCACCTCCCATGCCCCGAAGAGGGCGCACGGCTGTGCGCCCCTACCTCATTGCTCATTGCTCATCGCTCATTGCTCCCTAGACCGGCTTCAGCCGCCCGGTGAGCATGAGCATCGTGACGATACCGTCCGCGTAGGGCGCATTTTGCAGGATCGGGTCATCGTCCGCCGGCCACGCCTGGACGCGCACCTTCTCCAGCGCCGCATTATTGCCGTACCGCTCGTAGAGCGGGATGATCGGCAGGAGTTCGTTGGAGACCTTGGCGATCTTCGCGACGTTCGCCTTCTGGGCTCCCTCATCGAGGCCATCGGCGGAGTCGAGCGTCAACTTCTCCAAATCTACGTCCCCCGCCACATCCGTCTTCTGCTTGAGCGGGAATGCCTGCCCCTTGCCGCCATTGTTGATGGCGCGCGTGTTGTGGAGGAAGAGGTTGTTGTCGTAGGAGAAGAAGGGGTGGGGGTTCGTGCTCGCGCCCCAACCGGAGAGGGCGAGTTGGAAGTTGCCCTTGTCGAGGTCGACGGGGAACTGGGTGTACGTGATCGCGCGCACCGTCGTCTTGAAGCCGAACTTCGTGAGCTGCTCGGCGGCGTTTTGCGCGGAGGTGGACGAGTCCACGTATTCGGCGGGAGTGAGCAGCTCGAACTCGGCGCGCATGCCGTCCTTCGTCGTCCAGACGCCGTCGCCGCCTTTCTTCCAACCGAGATCGGTGAGCATACTCGCCGCTTTCGTTGGATCGTAGGCGTAGGGATTGAGCGCTTTCACGTCCGCATCGGGCATCCACTTCGGCACGAGGATGTCGCTCATCCCCGTCATATACTTGACGCCCTTCCCGGAGTCGGCGTAGGTCACCTTCGCGTTCTGATCGCGGTCAATTGCCATCGCCATCGCCTGGCGTACCTTCTTGTCGCCGAGGATGTTGCCCAGTTTGTCGAAGTTGATGTAGATCGCGCCGCCGTTATAGACTGGCGGCCGCAGGACGCGGATGCCTGCCTGGAGCATCGCCTGCTCCGTCGAGGGCGGGAAGCCGTGCGTCGCGTAGTCGATGTCCTTGCTCAGGACGAGCGGCGAAACGTCCGGCGTTTCGCCGTTGTAGTTGACGATCTTATCGAAGAGCACCTGATCGGCGTTCCACGCCATCGTGTTCTTCGGCAGGGTCATCTGCGCGTTCGTGATGCTCTTCGTGTCGAACTTGAAGGGTCCGCTGGCGATCACGTCGTCCGGCTTGAAGTTCGTGAACTCCTGCAACAGTTGCTTGCCCTCGGGGTCCGTGACGCTCTTGCCGCCATTGAAGAGGTCCTGCACCCGCTTTGCCCACGGGCCATAGGTGACGTCCGACATGGTGTTCGTGCGCAGCACGTAGCGCTGCACGACGGTCGAGGGCTGCTTCATATGGAAGTTCACCGTGTTCGCGTCCGGCGCGTCCACCTTATCGACGTACTTCCAGACCGAATGGGACATGAGGCGCATGCACCAGAAGGTACTGACGACGTCCTTCGAGGTGAAGTCTTTGCCGTCGCTCCACTTCGCGCCCTTGCGCAGTGTGACCGAGAAGGTATCGGTGCCGACGAACTTCCACTCCGTGGCCATCAGGGGCAGCCACTTGTCGTCCTTCCAATAGTACATCGCCATTGGCTGGACGATCATGTCCGCGTAGATGTTTGGCGGGTTCATGATCGTATGCGAGATACCCTGGATCATATTGAAGTTGCCCGTCGGTGGGACTTCATACGGCCAGGCGGAATGGAACTCCTTGTTGCCTGCCTTGCCCGTCTGCGCGGCAGCCGTCGTCGGCTGACCGGCAGCGATGGTTGGCTGCCCTGCTGCGGTGGTCGGGCTCGTGCCCGCCTTGGGGGTATCGGTCGCCTTGTTGCTGCTCCCGCAGGCGGCGAGGGCCGCGCTCGCCGCCGCGCCCGCCATCACTGCCAGGAAGCGGCGGCGCGTCACCGCGAAGGTGGGTTTCGTCTCGTCAAAAGCCATCTGATTCCTCCTCATAACGAGTGCTGAGTGCTGAGTGCTGAGTCTTGAGTACCGCGCGCACCGTGCCGCTCACTGCTCACTGCTCACTGCTCACTGCTCACTGCCCACTACCCACGAACCCTCCTCTCATACGGTGGCGTCCTGATCGGTGCTCATCCCGCCGCATCGCCCAGCGCGATCGTGCCCCGCTCCCGCGCCACGACGTGGCAGGCGACATCGCGCCCCTCCCCGACGTCCGTGAGCGCCGGGGTCGTGGCGTCGCAGAGTCCCGGCACGAAATAGGGGCAGCGCGGGTGAAAGACGCAGCCCGTGGGAAGGTGCAGCAGGTTCGGGATGTCGATGCTGCGCAGTTGGAGCTTCTCCTTTTCCCGCGTCAGGTCCGGGTCCGCCTCCGGGATCGCGGCGATGAGTGCCCGCGTGTACGGATGGAGCGGCGCGCCGATCACCTGGGGCGTGCGGCCGTATTCGACGAGTTTGCCGACGTACATCACGCCGACATTCCCCTCCCAGGCGAAGTACTTCACAACTGCGAGATCGTGCGTGATGAAGAGGAAGGTGACGCCCAGGTCCTTCCGCAGGCGGAGCATCGTGTTGAGGAGACTGACGCGGATCGAGACATCGACCATCGAGACGGCCTCATCCGCGATGATGATGCGCGGGTTGAGGGCGAGCGCCCGCGCGATGGAGACACGCTGCCGCTGCCCGCCGGAGAGCTGGTGCGGGTGTTTATTGATGAAGTTCCCCGCCGGTGTGAGGTCTACCCGTTCGAGCAGTTCCGCCGCCCGGTCGTCCGCCTGCCGCCGCCCCCGCGCGAGGTGATGATGCAGGAGTGGCGCGCGCAGCGTGTCGCCGATTGTATGCACCGGGTTCAGTGAGGCGTACGGGTCCTGATGGACGATCTGAACGGCACGGCGGTAGGTCTTGAATTCGGCTTTCGAGAGGGCGTTCAGGTCGCGCCCGTCGTACCGCACGATGCCGTTCGTCGGTGCCAGGAGTCCCGCCGCCATCCGTGCCATCGTCGTCTTGCCGCTGCCGCTTTCGCCAACGAGGCAGAGGATCTGCCCCTGCGCGATAGCGAGCGAGATGTCATCCACCGCGCGGATCTTTCCACGTGGCGTGTCGAACTCGCGGCTGACTGCATCGAAAGAGAGCAGAGCGTCGTTCATATCACTTCTTCCGTAAAAGATCGCTCCCGGTCCACCTGATCGTGATGGAAGCAGGCCGCGAAATGGTCCGGCCCGACGCGCTCCAAAGGCGGCACCTGCCGCGTACAGATGTCCGTCGCATACGGGCAACGGGGATGGAAGACGCACCCGGTCGGTAACTCGAACAGGTCCGGCGTCGCACCGGGGATGGAGACGAGCGGCGTGAACTCGTCGCCCGCGATCGGCGGCACGGCCCTAAGGAGTCCCACCGTGTACGGATGCTTCGTTGCGTAGAAGACCTCGCGCACGGGGCCGATCTCGACGATCTGCCCGGCGTACATCGTCGCGACGCGGTCCGCCAGTTCGGCGGCCAGCGAGAGATCGTGCGAGATGAAGAGCATCGTGAACTGAAGGCGCTGCCGGAGCGCGCGGATCACATCGATGATCATCCGCTGCGTGAGGATGTCCAGTGCGGTCGTCGGCTCATCAAGGATGAGGAGTTGCGGTTCGAGAAGCAGACCGAGCGCGATCGAGACGCGCTGGCGCATCCCGCCGGAGAGTTCGTGCGGGAAGGCGGTCAGCACCCGGTCAGGATCGAGTTGCACCATGCGTAAGAGTTCGGCGGCGCGCTCGCGCGTGGCGGTGTCATCCTTGCTGCCGTGGGCGCGGGCGGTATCGAGAAAATGATGGACGACGCGCAGCACCGGGTTGAGCGCATTGAGGGCGGACTGGAAGACCATCGCGCATTCCTGCCAGCGGAAGCGGCGCATCTGCTCCTTGTTGAGTGTCAGCAAATCGAGCGTCTCGCCCTCTTTCGTGCGAAACTTCGCGCTCCCACGAGCGACGCGCGCGGAGCGGACGAGGAGACCGAGGAGCGCCAGGCCGAGCGTGGACTTGCCCGAACCGCTCTCGCCAATGAGCGCGATCGACTCGCCGGGGCGCACGTCGAAGGTCACGCCGCGCACCGCCTGCATCGTGCCCACCGGCGTGCGGTACTCGACCCAGAAATCCTTCACGGAGAGGACTGCTGCTCCCTCATCAATCGCCTCCGCCGGTAGGGGAGGCACAGGAGCAATAGACTTGTTCCGGCCAACGCGCTGCATCTCTTTATCCCTCCCGCAGCCGTGGGTTGAAGATGTCTTCCAGGGAGCGACTGATCATCACGAGCGAGAGTTGCAGGAGCGAGATGGCGACGATCGGCGAGAGGATGTACCAGAGGCTCTTGGCATTGAAGAGCGCGCCGCGCGTGTAAGCGAGGTTGATCATCAGGCCCCAATTATCTCCTCCGAGGGGCACGAGGCCGAGGAAGTAGAGGATGATCTGACCGTAGATCGCGGCAGTCATGGCGATCACGAAGTTGATGACGATGTAACTCATCATGTTCGGGATCACCTCGCGGAAGATGATATACGGCAGGCCGAGATCGAGCATCCGCGCCGCCTCGATGTACTCCCGCTCCTTGAGTGAGAGGACCTGCGCCCGCACGGCACGCAAGAGCGTCGGCCAGGCAGTTGCCGAGATGATGAAGGCGAGCAGGTACGGGCTGCTCAGTTTGATGAAGGCGGCGAGCACGCCGAGCAGGATGATCGGCGGGATGGTCAGGACGATATCGGTGATCATCAGAATGAAGGAGTCAAACCAGCCGCCAAGGAAGGCAGCGAGCGCCCCGAAGGTGACCGCGAACGCCGTGGAGAGGAGCGCGGCCAGCGCGCCGACGATCATGATGCTGCGCCCGCCCCGGACGATCTGAATCAGCACGTCTCGCCCCTCGTAGTCCGTGCCGAGGATGTGCTTGGCTGACGGGGCGCTGTAAATCCGCGTGACGTCCGTCGTCGTCTCGCCGGAGGTGAGGATCGGGCCGAAGATCGCCAACAGCACAAAGCCGAAGAAGATCGCGAAGCCGACCAGACTGACCTTGTTGTGCAGGATCAGGTGCAGCACCGCGCCGCCGCGCGCCGCCGCGCGCCGCTCCGGAACCGGGGCAGGAATCGCGTCAGGCGATGTGACGAGCTGGGCCATCGCGCGCTACCCTCCTCTCCCGGCCGCGCGAATGCGCGGGTCGAGCCGACTATAGAACAAGTCCGCCACGAGGTTCGCGACGACCACCGACGCGGTAATCATCAGGAAGATACCCTGCATCAGTGGGTAATCGCGCTGCTGGATCGCCCGGAAGAGGATGTAGCCGATGCCCTGATAGACAAAGATCGGCTCGACGAGGAAGGAGCCGCCGACGATGAAGGCGATGGCGATCGTCAGTTGCGCGAAGAGGGGCAGAATGGCGGTGCGCCCCACGTAGGCGAGGGCAATGCGGCGGTCCGTCAGGCCACGCGCCCGCGCGACGTTCACGTAATCCTCGTCCAGCGCTGCCACCGTGCTGCTCTTCATCAAGAGCATCCACGCGCCGATGCCGGTAAAGAAATACGTCGCGATGGGCAGGGCGGCGTGGTAGAGGATGTCCCGGAAGAAGCCGAACGTCAACACCACATCCTGGCCCGAGGAGTACGCGCCGCGCATCTTCGCAATCGGTAGCCACTTCAGCCGCACGCCGAGGAAGACCACGAGCATGATTGCGAAGAGATAGTTCGGGATCGAATGGAGGAGGGAGCCGACCGCAGTGAGGACATTATCGAGGATGGAGCCACGCCGGTACGCCATCACCATGCCGAGGCCGACCCCGACCGTGAAGGAGAGGAACAGCCCCGTACCGACACTGAATAGCGTCCAGGGCAGGTACTCGCGGATGATGCGCGTCACCGGCACGCCGGGCGAGAGCACGGAATGACCGAGATCGCCTCGCGCGAGGTGGCTCAGAAAATCCACGTACTGCAGGGGAATCGGCTTCGTCGTATCGATCGCATAGAGCGAGCGCGCCTGGTTCGATGCGTCCTCGTAGCTGAATCCATATTGGCCGATCTGCTGCTGGATGAAGACCTCGACAGGGTTGCCGGGCAGCAGGCGGATGAGGAAGAAGATCAGCGTTGTGACGAAGAAGATCGTGAAAATCGCTTTGCAGATGCGCCGGAAGATGTAACTGCCACCGACCCTCGCGAACGCTCGCCAGAATGTGCGGCCTGCGGACGGGCGCGGTGCTGCTCGCTCAATGACGGCGGTTCCCATCGGGTCGCCTACACTTTCTCCACGCTGAACCACGAATGGCTCATTGCAATGAGGATGCGCCTGATCGCGCCAAATGCGGCGTCTGCGTCACTCTCGTCGGTGGATATTTCCTCAAGTAATCTATGGCAGCATCCTAGAGGACTGAGGGGTGTCTGTCAATCTGTTTTGTATGTGAAACTTTTCTCATAGTACGTGCGGGACCGACTCTGTCTCGATCGTATCCACCCACCATTCCGATGCAATCGTGCAGCCGCAGGACGCGAGCAGAACACGTAACGGCTCGTCATGATGTCCGCAGACGACAACGATCTGCACCGCGCCCTTTGCTGCCGCTGCCCGGCGCACGGCCCGCAGGAGCGCGCGCCCGGTTGTTTGCCACTCTGCCACATCACCTACCGCGAAATCATCCACGCTACAGGTGAGGCTACCGGGATCATAGATCGGGGGGGCTGCGATGATCGCCCCGATGATGAATCCACGGATCGTCTCATCCTCTTCGTAGACAAGTGCCACGACATCGTCACGCTCGCACAAACGGTCGAAGTAGGCGGCCTGCTTCTCGGCGGCGTCCGCTGCCGCGCGCCAAAAAACTGACTGGTGCCGTGCATACCCCACGCGTTTCCGCTCAGATAGCGCGACCATTCGAGGAACGTCGGTGATGGAAGCGGGTCGGATTGTGCCGATCATCATCAACCTCCAGGATTGACTGGGATATACCCAAATAGGTATACTGCATACATGCGCGATGCACTCCGGCCAGTCTACGGTGAGGCACAAATATGACAGAGAAAATTGTCGTTACCCCAAGCAGCGGAAACATTTACGCCGATCTCGGTCTCCCGAATCCCGAAGAACGCCAGACGAAAGCCGAACTTGCCCGGCAGATCGACGCCATTCTCACCGAGCGTAAGCTGACACAGAAGACGGCAGCGGGGGTTCTCGGCATCCCACAGCCAGCCATCTCGAATCTTCTCAATGGGCGGTTGAGCGGCTTCTCCGTCGAACGGCTCATGCATTTTCTGACCGCGCTCGACCGCAATGTGGAGATCGTCATTACCCCGAAGCCGCAACGACAGGTACGGGGCGAAATCATCGTCAAGGTCCCGAACCGCAATCACGCCATGAGCACATCGGGGCAGGAAACCGGCTCATGGCGCTTCGCGGACTCATAGGCGCAGAGCGCCACTTCCAGTGCGTGCAGGCCGTCTTCGCCCGTTACGGGCGGCGGGCCTCCGTCACGAACCGCGTCGAAGAAGGCGCGGATCATGCCGGGGTCGCCGCCCTCCGCCCAGGGGATCAGGGTATATTGCCCGCCGCGATCGTCGAACCATTGGAGGTTCTGGGCAAAGGCATTCATTGAGAGAACGCCCTGCTCACCGATCACGTCAATCGTCAACCCGCCCCAGATCGGCCAGGTCTTCGGGCGCGCCCAACTCGGATCGAGGCTGGCCCAGAGGCCGCCCTCCAGTTCGAGCATGAGCATCCCGACATCATCGGTGGGCAGATTCGGGTGGATGCGGGTATCGATCTCCGCGTAGACGCGCGTGATTTCCTGCCCAAATGTCCAGCGCAAGAGGTCCGCGACATGGACGGTATGATCCATCACCGCGCCGCCGCCACTGCGTGCCGGGTCCGTGAACCACGCGGGCGCGGGCATTTTCCCGTGATTGGTCGTCATCGCGGCGAGCGGCGTCCCGACCGCCCCCTCCCGCACCATCTGCCGGAGCGTGATCGCGGGCGCGCTGAAGCGCATCGGGAAGGCGGTCTGGAGGATGACGCCGCGCTCCCGGCAGACCGCGATCATTTCCAGGGCGTCGGCGCGCGTCGTGGCAAGCGGTTTCTCACAGAGGACGTGCTTTCCCGCCGCCGCAGCCGCGAGCGTCATCGCGTGATGCTCCGCGTTGGGTGCCGTGATGATGACTGCGTCGATGTCGTCCCGCGCGAGCAGGTCGTGGTAATCGGCAAAGAAATCACAGCCGTGCCGCACCGCTGCCGCCGCACCGCGCGCGACATCGTCGTCAGCGACCGCCACGAGTGCGACATCGGGCATTTCCGCCAGGCAGCGCGCGTACCCAAATGCATGGCCGTGGGCGAAGCTAAGTATCCCGGCTTTCATCGTCATTGCGGCATCGCCTCCCATCGCGGGTGCCCATCAGCGAAATGAATGGGGCGGCTGAGTACGGCTGGATTCCAGCACCGCCAACGCCACCTCCAACGAGCGCAGCCCTTCGTCCCCGTCGGTCAGGAAGGGAGCGCCGCTGTCGAGGCACGAGAGGAAGTGACGCAACTCCATCTCATACGGCCCCGCAGGCAGCGCACCACGCGGGACAAGCGCGCCGGACGGCGGCGGCGCGGGCACCGTGCGCTCCACACGAATCGGTGCCGGTCTCCCCGCTTACATGCCGCAAGGCACCATGCTCGCCGTCGATCTCGATCGCGGTGCGGAAGCTCGTGTGCGCCCAACTCGCCTCGACATGCGCGATCACGCCATTGACGAAGCGGAGGATCGCCAGTGTGTAATCGACATGTGGCTGATAGGGCGTATGGCTCAGGCTCCGAGCGAAGACCCGCTCGACCTCGCCGAAGTACCAGCGCAAGGTATCGAGGTCATGGATCATCAAGTCCACAATCGGCCCGCCGCTCAGCGCGAAATCGCCGTACCAGGCACGCCCGCCACCCTCCCCGCTGTTCGGATAGACATTGAGACGAGACGCGCGCACGACGCCGACCTGCCCAATCGCGCCCTGCTGCAACTCCGCATAGATGCGGGCATAATCCGGGAAGAAGCGCACGACATGGCCGACCATCAGCCGCACCTTCGCCCGTGCGCAGGCAGCGATCATCGCCTGCGCGTCCGCAACCGTGCGCGCAAGCGGCTTCTCACAGAAAATATGCTTGCCGTGCGCCGCCGCCTGCTCGGCCACCACGCGATGCTGAAAGGTTGGCACCGCGATGATAACCGCGTCCACATCCGGCGCACGAAGCGCCGTGTCGGCATCGGCGGTGGCCCGCGCGCCGAGCGTCTGTGCGAGCGCTTCCGCCCGCCCAATCTCCTGATCCACCACCCATGTGACGCGCGCCTGGGGAACGTCCAGGCACGAGCGCGCATGGACATTGCCCATCGTTCCCGCGCCGATGATCGCCAGTCTCGTCATGGTCCCTCCATGAGTAGTCGGTAGTCAGTTGGGAGAAAGGGCAGCGCGTGCCTCCGAATTATCGCTTCTGATGCAGTGGCTCGCCACCTCGACTCCCCTGCGAATCTGACTCGACTGCCCACCTACCCCTTCACCGCACCCATCCGCACACCCTCCATAAAGTAGCGCTGGAAGATGAGGAAGAAAATGATCATCGGCAGGGCCGCGAGCGCCGCGCCCGCGAAGATCAGGCCGTAATCGGTGCGAAATTCCCCTTGCAGGCTGGCGACGCCGACGGGCAGGGTGTAGTGCGGGCTTTTCTGGAGCACGATGAGCGGCCAGAGGAAGTCGTTCCAGTAGCGCACGAACGAGAAGATCGCCAAGGCACCGAGCGCGGGTTTCGAGAGCGGCACGATGATGCGCCAGAAGACGCCCGGCTCGCTGCAGCCATCCATGCGCGCCGCCTCTTCGAGTTCGGAGGGCAACGTCTGGATGTACTGGCGCATCAGGAAGATACCGAAGACATCCGCCGTGCCGGGGAGAATGACCGCGAGTAAGCTATTGATGAGGCCGAGCTTGCGTGCCTCGATGTAGAGGGGTACGAGCGTCACATGCGGCGGGATCATCAGGGTGCTGAGGATCAGCCAGAAGAAGAAGTTCCGCCCCGGAAAGCGCTTCTTGGCGAAGGCGTACCCCGCCATCGTGTCGAACAGGAGGTGAAAGGCGGTCACACTCAGGCTGATGAGCAGGCTATTGAATCCCCAGCGCCAGTAATCCTTTGCCTGCGTAAAGAGGCGTGTGAAGTTCGTCGAGGCTGGCGTGGATCGGGATGAGGTCCGGCGGGGTCTTGATCGAGTTGTCGGTCGGCGTGAAGGCGGTGATGTAGAGCCAGTACATCGGCCAGAGCGAGACAATCGCGACGACGATCAGCACGATCCAAAGACCGATCCCCGGCCGCTTCAGACCGGACGGCGACACCTCACGAGCCACACTACGCACCACGCCTACGGCCCCTTTCAGGAAAGCCGGAGAAACCGGATATGAACCGCAAAGAGCGCAAAGGACACAAAGAGACATAAAGAGGAGAAAGAAGAACAGCCATTTTCCAGATTCTCCCCTTTGCGTTCTTTGCGCTCTTTGCGTCTTTGCGGTTCAATCGCTTTGCCCCTAATACTCCACGTTGCTACGCAGGAAGCGGAACTGCAACGCCGCGACCGACGCGATAATCAGGAAGAGGATGAACGCCTGCGCCGCCGCGACCCCGTAGCGGAACTGCTGGAAGCCGTTCTGATAGATCTGCGTGACGATCACCTGCGTGCTGTTGCCCACGCCGCTCGGCACCATAATAAAGATCTTCTCGAAGACCTCAAAGCTCGCGATGGTGTAGAGCACCGTGAGATAGAGCGTCGTCGGCTTGATGAGCGGCAGGGTGATGTTCCACCAGCGGCGGATCGGCCCCGCGCCGTCGAGTTCGGCGGCCTCGTAGAGTTCGGTCGGGATGCCGCCCATCGCCGCGCTGAAGAGCACGACGGCCGTCGCGGGCACCGTGAGGATCGTCGAGAGCGTGATGCTCCGGAGCGCAATCGCCGGGTCCGAGAGCCACTTGACGGGGCCGATATGCACGAGGCTGAGGAGGTAATTGAGGAACCCCCACTGCGTGTTGAACATCCAGCGCCAGATCATCGCGATAATCACCGCGCTCGTCACCGCGGGCAGATAGAAGGCGGCGCGAAAGAAGGTCTGCGCGTACTTCCCAAGGGGCTGGATGAGGCTGGCGAGGATCAGGCCGATGAAGATGTTCGCGGTCACGGTGAAGACGGTATAGAAAAAGGTGTTCTTCAGCGCCTCTTTGAAGACACCGCTCTGGGTCGTGAAGGCATCGAGGTAATTATGGAAGCCGACCCACGTCGAATCGCCATTGAGGCGAAAGTTCTGGAACGAGATGAGGAGCGAGAAAATCACCGGCACGAGCCGGAAGAGCACGAAGACGATCATGCTGGGCAGCACAAACGCATATCCCCAGCCATAACGCTGGAAAAAGCGCCGAACCGCGCCGAGGACTGAGGACTGAGGACTGAGGACTGAGGATGATTGCCGCGTGGTTGCCATCGGTCCTCCCGCTAGGGAAGGACTGAGTGACTGAGAACGGACGGACTGAGTAAGCTGTATCCCACTCAGTCCTCAGTCCTCAGTCCGTCAGTCCTTATTTCTTCTTGGCGAGGATGTCGTTGATCTCTTTCGCCGGGTTGTTCATCGCCTGCTCGGCGGTGATCTTGCCGAAGACGGCGTTCTGGATGTTCGGGTGGATGATCGTGCGGATCTGCGGCCAGTCCGCGATGATCGGCGTGATGTAGCAGTTCGGCACGAAGCGGGTCGAACTTATTGATCGGGTCCGCGACCTTGACGGACTTGCGCGCGCCGGGGGCGAGATAGAAACCGTCCACATCGTTGCCGACCTGCGCGCTTGTCAGATAGCGCCCGAGGTCCATCGCCGCCTCAGCTTCGCCTTGTCCTTATTCGTCGCCACGGAGATCAGGCCGATACCGCCCGCACGTGCCCGGCTTGCCGGTCTTGCCGGTCGGCATCGCGCTTGACATCGAAGTTGAGTTTCTTGTCCTTGTAGGTGGCGGAGGAGCCGACGGCTCGCTGTACATCGCGACGAGCTTCTTGTCCTGAAAGGCTGTGGTGATGTCCGCGACCGATTGCGTGGCGAAGTCCGGCGGCGTCACCTTGTGCTTCTGCGCGAGATCGACGAGTTTCTGGAGGCCGCTGATCCCCTCCGGCGTGTTGAAGGTGTATTTCGTGTTGTCCGTGCTGAGGGGCAGGGAGCCGTCATTGAGGATGAAGGGCCAGGTATTGACGAGGCCGGGGTCGATACCGCCCGTATAGCCGTAGACCTTCTCGCCGTTGGCGCGCTGGAAGGTCAGTTTCTTGGCGATCTCCACGAACTCATCGTACGTCCAGCTGTCCTTCGGCGGATCGACGCCCTTCTCTTTGAAGATGTCGAGATTGAGGTACATCCCGACCGGCGGCACCCAGAGCGGCCACGCATATGCCTTGCCGCTGATCTTCACCGAATCGAAGACGTTCGGGATGAGGTCCGCCTTGTCGTCCGCCGTCAGGAAATCGTCAATCGGCGCGACGAGGCCATCCTGCACGAGCAGCGGCAGAATGTCCGACGGCAGGCGGAAGATGTCAACCGTGCCGCCGCCCTGCACTGCCTGCGTCAGCTTCGTGAAGCCCGCCTGATCGCCGGTGTAGCCGGTCATCTCGACCTTGATGTCCGGGTTCGCCTTCGTGAAGTTGGCGACCGCCGCGTCCATCAGCTTGCCGGTCGCGTTGCCACCGTTCGGTAGGTAGCCGAGCACCCAATATTGCAAGGTGCCCTTGAAGCCGCTCTTGCTCACCGTCAGGTTGCCCCCGGCGGCGCTCGTCGTCGCGGCGGGGCTGGCAGCGGTCGTACCCGTCGTTGCCGGTGCCGATGCAGCCGCGCTCCCGGCGGGCTTCGTCGCAGCGGCAGCGGAACCGGCGGCAGTCGTCGCGGCGGGGGCCGTCGTTGCGGCAGCAGCAGGCGCGGTCGTGCTGCTCGCGGTCGTCGCGGCGGGGGCCGTCGTACCCGCAGGCTTCGGGGTATCGGTCGCCTTGCTGCCACCACAGGCGGCGAGCACCGCCGCAACCGCCGTCGCCGAGAGCCCGGCCGCCGCGCCGCGCAAGAAATTCCGGCGGGTCAACCGCCCCGCACTCATGCCTCGCACGAGAGTACGCGATACATCATCCACGGTTTCCTCCTCTTCGCTCTTCGCTCTTCGCCCGTTGCTTCCATGCGCGCTACCCCGCACGTATGCCCCAAGTGCAACCCCATACCGTCGCTTGCTTCCGTTGCTTTATGGCTTTGCCGCTCTCTGCCTCACATCGGTATTATCTACTTGTATATACCATACCCGCCGATTCTTGCATCCTTTCCAAACCGTGTCAATGCCCCGCGCGTGACTCGCACGCATAAAGGTGTCAAATCATTTCTCACACAAGGGAAAATGCCTGGCATCAACGCACATGAGATCGACCGGATTGACAGCGCACCGACCACGACATACGATAGAGAGAACTGGTCTATACAAGAAGTCAAGATGGGGCACAAAAGGGGCAGAGCGAGCATGGTGACGAGTGGATTTGTGCCGCGCTATCACCAACTCAAGGAGATTATTCGCGAGAGCGT
Source organism: uncultured Chloroflexia bacterium (assembly GCA_963763655.1). Lineage (GTDB taxonomy): Bacteria > Chloroflexota > Chloroflexia > Thermomicrobiales > JALYUS01 > JALYUS01. The sequence continues at coordinate 191,055 of CAVXPY010000011.1, read as the reverse complement.
CCGCTCCGGAGCATGGAAACCGGGTGATCTCATCCCCTCGGAGCGCGAGCTTGCCGAGCAGTACGGCGTCAGCCGTATGACCGCCCGGCAATCGATCACCGAACTGGCGAACGAGGGGCTGCTGTACCGCCAGCAGGGCCGGGGCACCTACGTCGCGCGGCAGCGCATCACGCAGCAACTGACCACCCTCACCGGGTTCACGGAAGACATCCGCGCGCGCGGGCAGCACCCAGGTACGCGTGTCCTGGAGACCGGGATGCTGCCCGTTATCGGTATCGCGGCGGAGCGGTTACAAACCCGGCCCGGTCAACAAGTCTTTCACTTGCGCCGCCTGCGCCTCGCGGATAGCGAACCCCTCGCCATCGAGCGCTCCCTCATTAGCTTCCTCGGCTGCGAGAAGCTCCTCGATGCAGACCTGGCCCACGGATCGCTCTACACATTGCTCGAAACGCGCTTCGGCGTCCGCCCCGCCGAGGCGGAACAGGAACTGGAAGCGGGCCTCGCCACCGAAGAGGATGCCGCGATCCTCCAGATCGCCACGGGCAGTCCCGTCCTCCTCCTGCGCCGGACCACCTACACCGCGCGCCGCCAGCCCATCGAGTATGCCGAGTCCGTCTACCGGGGCGACAAATACACCTTCCGCACCCATCTCGTCCGCCCACCCGATCCATAGTCAAACCGAAACCGAAACCAAATGAACCGCAAAGGCGCAAAGATCGCAAAGAACACAAAGAAGATTCCTGTTTTTCTTCTTTATTTCTTCCCGTCTTTTCGTCCTTTGCGTCCTTTGCGTCTTTGTGGTTCTCCCCGGTTTCCGGCCCTCCGATTTCCGGCTCCCTTATCTCTGGAGTGGCGGAGCGGCTTTCTCCGGCGGGATGGTCATGACGGGCTGTGTATCGTAGGTGGTGCCCTGCTTGACGAGTTTCACGACGAACATCGGTTGCAGGAGCGCGTGGTCTTCCGGGCGAACGGTATATGCGCCCTTCGCCCCGATGAAGGTGTACCCTTCGAGCGCGGCGATCATCTTGCTGACATCGACGCCTTCCCCCGCCTCAATGGCGTGGGCAAGAAGTTGCGCGCCCGCGAAGCCATCGACCGTGAAAAGGTCCGGCGACTGATTCTTCTTGCGAAAGGCATCGATGAGGAACTGGTTCGCGGGGTTCTGGGGCGCTTGATAGATATAGTGCGAGATCAGGGAAATCTTGTCCGATGCAGTGCCGAATATCGTGTACGTCGAACGCTGGTCGAGGCCCGTAACGACCGTGGTCTTCGCGAGCACGCCCTGACCGTCCAGCGCGTCATACATCGCAGTCGCGCTCGTGCCCGCCCACGCGACGAAGACGAGATCGGGCACCGCGCGGGAGATTTGCTGCGCGAACGATGTGAAATCTTTTGCCTCTTGCGGTACGAGGACCGCATCGACGGTTGCCCCATCTACTGTGAAGACCTGCTTCATCGCCAGCACATTCGATTGCCCGAAGGGGTTATCCTGCGTGAAGACGACTACACGCTTCCCCTGCGTCTGGGCGAGGAGACTCTTCACGCCCTCGATGTCCTGCACGGCCTGACGACCGGAGCGGAAGGTGTATACGGTTGATGCCGGTCAGCGTGTCGTTCGTCGCCGGGCCACTGAGAAAGAGCACCTGCCGCTGTTCCGCGAGTGGCGCGATCTGCAAGGCGACCCCCGAAACGACCGACCCGGCGATGATCTTGTATCCCTGGTCGATAAACGCCGTCGCTGCCGCGACGCCGGTGGCCGGATCACCTGTATCGTCTTTGACGTCGTACTGAACGGTGCGCCCACCGATCGCACCCGTGCCTTGCGTCACGTAGTCGAGCCCGGCCTGGAACCCATCGAGATACTGCCGCGTGTACGACGCGAACAGGCCGGTGATCGAGGTGACGATACCCACCTTGATCGTATCCCGGCTTGGAAGCGTAATGGGACCCTGCGGCGATGCGGTCACCACGATCCCGGAAGGGCCTGCGAGTGCGGCGGGGAACCCCGCCCCTGCGGTGAGCGCGACGGACGCGGTCGGCGTAGGGGCAGAGTCCGGGGTGCTCGTTGCTACGGGCGGTGGGGTGTTAGTCGGTGACGTGCCCCGGCTGCACGCCGCGAGGAGGGCGGCGAGGCTCCCGGCAGCAGCATGTTTCAACAGGTCCCGGCGGTGCAGCGAGTGCAGATGCGTCCCCTTCCCTCTCAGCGCACGGCGCGCGGCACGTGGCGGATGAATGTCGCTGCCATTATGCGCCACCCTGACGCAGACAACCACCGCGCGCTGGCACTGCTCCGCGTTATGCGTGGAGAAATGGTTGCCGGAGATGACGGAACGCCGCCTCGTCGCGCTCCCATTCCGCGAAAAGGGGCGCGAGGGCGGCGGATTCACCCTTCGTCACGATGAGGCGGGTGCGCGGCATGTCGCTGCCGATCAAGCGGTCGAAATGGGCAGGGAGCCACGCGAAGTGATCGGGAGAGAGGCGGAGCGCAGTCGCGACCATCGTCAGCCCACTACGTACGATGCCCGGCAACCCGGCATCGCGCCCTTCCGCCGTGCAATGTACCTGCACACCGCCGCAGACTTCGCCCGCGAAGCGATCGAAGGCGGGTTTGAAGTACGCTGGGCGGAACGCGAGGCCGGGGAGGTCGCACGCCGCGAGCGCCGCCGCCAGTACATCCGGGTCAATCCAGGGCGCGCCGATCAGTTCGAATGGTCGCGTCGTCCCCCGACCGAGCGAGAGATTCGTCCCCTCGAAAAGGCAAGTGCCAGGGTAGAGCAGCGCGGTGTGGGGCGTCGGGATATTCGGCGAGGGCGGCACCCACGGCAATCCCGTCTCCGCAAAGCGCATCGACCGTTGCCAGCCTTCCATATGCACGACCGTCAGATCCGCCCGACCACTCAAGAAGCGTGTGTTGATGAGCACCGCCAGTTCTCCAAGTGTCAGCCCATGCCGCACGGGCACGGGATAGCGTCCGACGAAGGAACGGAACGCCGGATCGAGCAGCGGACCCTCCACCTGATCCCCATTAATCGGGTTTGGTCGGTCGATGACGATCAGCGGAAGCGGCACTGTTTCCATCAGGATGCCGAGCGTCGAGGGATAGGTGTAATAGCGCGCGCCAACATCCTGAATGTCGAAGACGAGCGCGTCCAGATCATCGAGACTCCCCGGCGGCGGACCGAAGACATACTCACCCTCCTCCCCCGCACGAAAGAGGCTGTAGATCGGCGCGCCCGTGATGGGATCGCGTGCCGCCGCATCGACCGCGACGCCCGCCTGCTCTACCCCATGATAGCCATGCTCCGGCCCGAAAAGCGCGACGACTCGCGCGCCCTGATCCGCCACCACCTGCGCCGTCCGCCGGTATCGCGCGTCGATCCCCGTCGGATTCGCGACGACCCCGATCCGCTTCCCCCGCACCAACTCCGCAGGCAACCGATCCAACCCACTCTGCACCACCACCGATCACCCGCCCTTGCTCATTGACAAACGGATTGAACCGTACAGGTGCAGAGTACGCCAGTGATGGGACTGAGCACAGAGGACACAGAGGACACAGAGAGCACAGAGACGGGAAAATAAGAAAGGATTCCTCTGTGCCCTCTGTGCTCTCTGCGGTCTCTGTGTCCTCTGTGTTCGCATCTTTCCCCTACGTCCTGCGGTTCATTTGCTTTCGTGTTACGGCGAGGGGTCGAGGTAGACGGTTTTCCACTGGGTGAAGAACTCGCGGGCGGCCTTGCCCTGCTCGCGGGAGCCGGACGAACTCTCCTTCATGCCACCGAAGGGCACCTGGTATTCGAGCCCCGCGCTCTCCTGGTTGACCTTGACGACGCCGGTGCGGATGTCGTTCGCGAACTTCAGGGCGCGCGTCAGGTCAGTCGTGAAGAGGCTTGAGGTGAGTCCGTAAGGCGTGTCGTTCGCCAGCGTGACCGCCTCATCGTATGATCCGGCGGGGATGATCGCGGCGACGGGGCCGAAGATTTCCTCCCGTGCGACCCGACTCTCTGCGCTCAGATCGGTGATGACGGTCGCCTGCACGTAGTAGCCATCGCCGAGGTCGGTTGCACGCTTGCCGCCGGTGAGGACGCGCCCGCCCTCCTGCGCCCCGACGTCGAGATAGCCCATGACGGTATCCAACTGGTCCTGCGAGACGACGGGGCCGATGCGCGTCGCGCCATCGAGCGGATCACCGAGCTTCCATCCCTCCACCAGCGCGACGAGGCGATCCTGAAACTCGCTTAGGACGGATTGCTCGACAATCACGCGGCTCGTCGCCGTACATTTCTGCCCCGCGCTGAGAAATGCGCCGCGCGCCACATGCTCGGCGGCGTGGGCGAGGTTCGCGTCCGCCAGCACGACGGCGGGGTTCTTGCCGCCCAGTTCGAGCTGCACCTTCTTGCCATGCTGGATCGCCTGCGACTGGAGCGCGCGACCGACGACATTCGAGCCGGTGAAGGTGATCGCATCGACCGCCTCGTGCGTCGTCAGGACGCTGCCGACCTCCGATCCCTTGCCGAGGATGAGATTGAGGACGCCCGGCGGCAACCCGGCATCGACGAGCGCCTGGAGGAAGTGGACGGCGGTTAGGGGCACGATCTCCGCCGGTTTCCAGACCACCGTGTTGCCGTACGCGAGCGCGGGGGCGATCTTCCAGGCAGGGATAGCGATGGGGAAGTTCCACGGCGTGATCGCCGCGACCACCCCGATCGGCTCGCGGCGCGCATAGAGGAAGGTGAGGGGTGAGTTGCTGGGATAGGTCTCGCCATCCGGTTCGAGCGTCTGGCCCGCGAAGTAGCGTAGGATCGCGACCGCGCGCTTCGTCTCCCCAATCCCCTCGGCGAGCGTCTTCCCTTCCTCGCGCGTCAGGTCGCGCCCGACCGACTCCGCCCGCTGGTCGAGCAGTTCCGCCGCCTTGCGCAGGATTTCGCCGCGCGCCGGGGCAGGCATCGCGCGCCAGCCCGCGAAGGCGTCCCGCGCCGCCTCAACGGCGGACGCCGCGAGCGCGCTATCACCCATCGAGACCGCCGCCACGACCTCACCGGGGCTCGCGGGGCTGATGTCGTTCGTCGTCCGCACCCCACCGCGCCAATCCCCACCAATATACGATTGCAACGCTGCACTCATCTCACGCCTCCAGGATTTTGAACCACGAAGACATGAAGCGGGATCGTAACGCAGAGAGCGCAGAGGACGCAGAGGACGCAGAGAAGAGAAAAAGGGAATCATTCTCTCCTCTGTGCCCTCTGTGCTCTCTGCGTCCTCTGCGCTCAAACCTCTTTCCCCTTTTCGTGCCTTCGCGGTTCAGTCGTTTGTCGTTCGGGTACGGTACCATAGGTCGCGAGCGTGGTGCCACGATACGAATTGACATTACCGGCACGCAATCGTAGCATTACGTTGACATCATGATAGCCGCTAGGGGTGCCGGATGAGTCCGGCTGAGAGCGAAGCCCGCCAATGCTTCAAACCCTCGGAACCTGACCTGGGTAATACCAGCGGAGGAAAGCGCGAAGAAGGCTCCCGAGCCGCCGTACGCCGACCTCCATCAGGGTCGCACGGCGGCTTTTCTCATTCGCTCCCCCTTCCCCTGCGAGGAAGGGGGCTGGGGGGTTAGGGATCAACATGGACACCGTCAATGTCAGTTTTCAGGTTCTGCCCACGGTCACGGGAATGCATGTCTATGACGCGGTCGACCGGGCGATTGCGGTCGTGCAGGCGAGCGGCGTCCGGTACGAAGTCGGGCCGATGGAGACGACGATGGAGGGCGAATACGATCAACTCATGCAGATCGTCAAGGAAGCGCAGGACGCGATCATGGCAGTCGGCGCATCGAGCGTCGTCACGATCATCAAGGTGATACGAAAGCAGGGCGGCGCGTCCATTGATGAGAAGATCGGCAAGTATCGCGCCGGTTTCCGGGCGGATCAGCAGGAGCGGTAACGATGGCTACCCCCTCCCCGACCCTCCCCCCATTAGAGGGGCGCACGCAAGATCACGATGCCGCACCGTTCCCCCTTCCCCGATGGGGGAGGGAGCGAGGAGGAGGGGTGCGCCGTCACGGCCTGCCCCTCGCCGTGCTAATCGGCATCGTCCTCGTCTGGGAAGGGTGGGTGCGTCTCTTCAAGGTCGATCCGTTTCTCCTGCCCGCACCCTCGCGCATCCTCAAAGTCTTCCGCGCGCAGGGGAGCCTCTATGCTGACAACACCTGGCGGACGGTGCAGGAAACGGCGGTCGGCTTCGCGGTCGCCATCCTCACCGGGCTCTTTTTCGCCTTCGTCATCGACGCGACGCCCTTCCTGCGCCGCGCGGTCTATCCCCTCCTGATCGCCTCGCAGACGATCCCGATCATCGCCATCGCGCCGTTGTTCATCATCTGGCTCGGCTTCGGGCTCTTACCGAAGGTCGTCATCATCGTCCTCTACTGCTTTTTCCCCATCGTCGTCAGCACGGTGGACGGCCTCCGTTCCGCCGAGCCGGAGATGCTCAATTTGCTGCGTGCGATGGGCGCGAACCGCTGGCAACTCCTGCGCGTCGCCCGCATCCCCGCCGCCATGCCAGGCATCTTCAGCGGCGTGAAGATCGCCGCGACCTATGCGGTGAGCGGTGCCGTCGTCAGCGAATGGCTGGGGGCGAGCAAGGGGTTGGGGGTCTCGATGATCCGCGCGCAGAAATCGTTCGCGCCGGACAAGGTCTTCGCCGCCGTCTTCATCGTCATGCTCCTGACCTTGGCGCTCTTTCTCATCATCGATCTCGTCGCCCGCTGGCTGATGCCGTGGTACACCGCTACGCGAAAGGAATACTCCGAATGATGCTCCCACTGACAACACCCGATGCCGCTCGCCTGAACCGTCGCCGCTTCCTCGCCCTCGCTAGTGGCGCGACGGTCAGCGCGATCCTCGCCGCCTGTGGTGGGAGCAGCACCCCGACCGCCGCCCCTGCCGCCACCGCCGCACCAACCAAACCCGCCACCTCGGCAGTCGCAACGACGCCCCCTGCCGCCGCGAACACGACCGGCCCCGCCACGGCTGCCCCATCCGCTGCCGCAACAACCGCTCCTGCCGCCTCCGCGAGCGCGGCAGCGACCATCACGGGCAGCGCACAGAAGGTCACCGTGATGCTGGACTGGGTGCCGAACACGAATCATACCGGCCTCTATGTCGCCCAGGAGAAGGGATATTTCAAGGAGCAGGGTCTGACGGTCGAAATCCTGCCGCTGGCGGAAGGAAGCAGCGTCGAGCAAGTCGTCGCGAGTGGCAAGGTGCAGTTCGGCATCTCCGCCTCCGAACCGCTCGCCAAGGCGCGCTCCGAGGGCGTGCCGATTGTCAGCATCGCCTCGATCATCCAGCACAACACCTCCGGCTTCGCCTCCCTCAAAAAGGCGAACATCATGCGCCCGAAGGATTTTGAGGGGAAGCGCTACGGCTCCTTCGGCTCCGACACCGAGAAGGCGATGGTGACGAAGTTGATGCAGATCGATGGCGGCGATGTCACGAAGGTCGAGTTCATCGAGATCGGCGATGCGGACTTCCTCACCCTCGCCCAGAAGGGGCAGATGGATTTCGCCTGGGTCTTCGAGGGGTGGGAAGTGATCGACGGCAAACTGCGCGGGCTTGAGCTCAATTACCTGCCGCTCACCGCATACAAACCGTCGATCCCCGATTACTACACGCCGATCTTCATCACGAGCGAAGCGATGGCGCAGAAAGGCGGCGACATCGTCAAGAAGTTCCTCACCGCCACGAGCAAAGGATTCAACGACGCGATCGCCGACCCCAAGGGGACGGGCGACATCCTCGCCAAGGCAACGCCGGAGACGAGCAAGGATTTAATCCAGCAGAGCCAGACCTACCTCGCCAAGCAGTACAAGGCAGACGCGACCCGCTGGGGCGAGCAGAAGCCCGAGGTCTGGCAAACCTTCGGCACCTTCATGACGGAGCAGAAGCTCCTCGCCAAACCCTTCGACCCGACCAAGGCATTCACGGCGGCATTCTTACCGTAGGTTGACCTACCCCCTGCCCCCTCCCTAAAGGGAAGGGGAACCAGATCCTGGCATCATGCCCTCCGGGAACGCCACGGCATTGCAGCGAGACACCCCCTTCTTTTTAGGGAAGGGGGCAGGGGGGTTAGGTTTCCCCTCCCGCATTACTTTTCTCCATCTCACGCAAGGCGAGGCGCTTCATGTGGCCGAGGAGGGCGGCGCTGCCGTTCAGGCGCTGCGGCGTGAGGACTTTGTGCAGACCCATCTGGAAGAAGACATCGCCCGGCGTAGTGAGCACCTGCTCCGGCGTCGCGCCCTTCAGACCGAGGCCGAGGATCGCTGCGAATCCCCGGACCGTCGGTGAAACTTCCGGCACATCGAAGCTGTAGGCCATCTTGCCGTCGTGCAACTCCGCATGGACGAAGAGCGGCGTCGCGCACTCATGCACCGCTTCGAGTTCGTCCCGCCGGTCCTTGTAGGCATCGGGCACCTTGGGCATCGAGGCGGAGTAATCGAGCAGCAGTTCGAGTTTGTCACGCCCCTCCGCGCCGCTGAACATCGTGACGATTTTCTGCAATCCTGGGGGGAGGGATACCACACTCTCGGTCACAGGGAACGCTCCTTATCATTTTCGATTCTTGGTAGAGCGGCGAGGCGAGCGCTCACGCGGCTACAGATTGACAATCCGGGCAGAGGCCAAAAATCTCCAGCCAATGCCCCTGGATACGAAATTGCGTTTGCTCACTCAGCGCATTGGCGAGCGAGTCGATCGTGCAGCCGTCGAACTCCACGACGCGGTGACAGTGCGTGCAGATCAGGTGGTGATGATGGCCGGGCGTCGTGCGGATGTAGTGGCTGCAATGCTCTTCACCGTGCAGGCGACGGAGATAGCCGAGTTGCGCGAGCGTGTCGACTGTCCGAAAAACCGTCGCCCTGCCGATACCAGCCACACCCCGCAGCCGGTCATAGAGGCCATCCGACGTGAAGCCGCCCGGCGTCGCGAGGATCGCATCGACGATGGCGATGCGTGGCTGGGTGATGCGATACCCTTCATCGCGCAGTAAGCGGACGATTTCGTCCCGGTCCGCCGTGCCGGTATCGAGGCTCACACTCATCGGAAACTCCTTCTCGTCGTGGTCGCACCGACGATTGCTCTGTGCATCAGTGTATCAGTTTGCGAAATGGAGGGCGCACCCCTTGAGGGTGCCCTCTGCCCGCATCGCGGCCCGATCATCGACGGATACCCAGCCCTGGAGGGCACCCTCAAGGGGTGCGCCCTACACATCTGCGGGTGTCCGCTCCCGCATTGATTCCGCGCGCGGCACCGTGTCATGGCGATGGGTGAGCCAGGTCGTCACGTAGCCCTGCCGAGGCGAGAAGAGCAGCGCGAGGAAAAAGATCACCGTCGCCACGATGACGATAGTCGCGCCGGGTGCCAGTTCCGCCGGGTATGACGCGAACAACCCGACCACCGCCGAGAACGCCCCGATGCCCGCACCGAGCGCCATCATCGTCGGCACGCGGTCGGTAAGCAGTCGCGCCGCCGCGCTCGGCGTGAGAATCATCGCCACGACGAGGACGTTCCCCACCACCTGCAAGCAGACGACGATGGTCAGCGTCAGAATGCCCAAAAGGAGCAGATCGAGCGCCCAAGTCGGATAACCGAGCGCGGCGGCGTAGGTCGGGTCGAAGGAGATGAGCAGCAGTTCGCGGTAAAAGAAGGCGACGAGCGCGAGGATGATCGCGCCCATCACACAGATAATGACGAGGTCCCGCGTCGAGACGCCGAGCACATTGCCGAAGAGGAGCGACGAAAGGTCCTTCCGATACGAGCGAATGCGGCTGATCAGCATCACGCCGAGCGCGAACGCCCCCGCGAAGAGGACACCAATGGCGGAATCATTCGATACCCGCCGGTTCCGCGAGACGACCGCGATCAGGAAGGCGGTCACCAATCCGGCGACGAGTGCGCCACTGAGGATACTCGTTCCCAGCACGTAGGCAACGGCCACACCGGGAAAGGTCGCGTGTGCGAGCGCATCACCGAGAAAGGCGTAGCCGCGCAGGACGACGTAGGTGCCCACCACGCCGCAGAGAACGCCGATCAGCACCGCCGCAATGAGGGCGTGCTGGAAGAACTGCTTGTGGAGGACGGAGGTGTAGTCACTCCAGAGGTTGGCAATCGCGATCACTGGAGCATCACCGCCTCGTTCCCGTGCAGATGGAAGAGCCGCCCGCCGTAGGTGCGTTCCAGCACATCGAGGCGGAAGGTCGTTTCGACCGGGCCGAAGGCGATCACGCTCCGGTTGAGGCAGAGGACGTAATCGCAGTGGCTGCGGATGCTGGTGAGATCGTGCGTCGAGAGGAGCACCGTCTTGCCATCGTCGCGAAAGCGGGCGAGCAAGTGAAAGATCGTCTCCTGCGACGCCGCGTCGATCCCGGCGAACGGTTCATCGAGAATGAGTAACTCCGCCTGCTGCGCGAGCGCGCGGGCGAGAAAGACCCGCTGCTGCTGCCCGCCGGAGAGGGTGCCGATCTGCCGCCCGATGAAGGGTTCCATCCCGACCTGCGTCAGCGCCTCGTGGACACACGTCTCGTCCGCGCTCGTCGGGCGGCGACCGAAGCCCATCGCGGCATAGCGCCCCATCAGCACGACATCGCGCACCGTGACGGGAAATTGCCAGTCCACCGCTTCCCGCTGCGGCACATAGGCGACGCGGCGGCGGGCCTGCCTAATCGCCACCCCGAAGAGCGTCACCCTGCCGCGTTGATGCGGCTGCATCCCCATGATGGTATGGAGGAGGGTCGTCTTCCCCGCGCCGTTCGGCCCGATAATCCCCGTCACGGCGTGCGCGGGGAACGCAACATTGATCCCTTCGATGGCAGTAGCGCGATGGTACGCGACCGTCACATCACGGACCTCAATCACCGGCGCTGCGGTATCCTGCATTCTGATCCGTCTATCCTTACTACAGCGCATTTGCATTCGCATCCCAACAACGCTATTGAGACAATATACCATTTCCCACGCCTCCGTCAAGGCAACGGTTTGTTTCGAGTTCGTGCCGTTACACCGGTTCGTAGGGCGCGGCTCGACGCGCCCGCCGAGGCGACCACGGGCGTTTGGAATTGGTCAGGCCGGGGAGGGCGTGTCCCCCCGCATGGCGCGCCACGCCCCTACGATGATCGGGCACGATAGATCAGGGGCACAATTGCACTTGCTGCGCGGCCAGCCATGCACGCTCTTGGGCGATCTTTTCGATGTCGCCGCGCGCCGCGAATGACACCCAGGGCTCGATGCCGCGTTCTGCCAGATCGTGAGTTCGTTGCATCTCGTTTGTCTGGAGCGTGGGCAGCACAGCGAGCACGGCAGACGGAGACGCGCCGTATGCGTCGCAGAGTGTATCGAGACGTTCCCGTAGGTTCGGTCGCTGCGCGAACCCCGCCTCCCGCCAATGCTCCTCACCCCGCAATGGCACGAGATACCACGCCAGTTGCGCCACGTCTTCCAGCGCGGTGCCCGGCTCGGCAAAATCCCAGTCGATGAGCCCGATCAAGCGCTCCCCTTGCCAGACACTATTCCAGGGGCCGAGATCGGCATGACGAATGATCTGACCGGGCTGCCACGTCGCGCCCGGCACATACCATTCCGCATCCGGTGGCGGGACAAACCCGCGCACTGCATCATGGTAGTCGTGCAGGAGCCGGGCGAGCGCAACGACCCCGCGTCGCTCGCGCACAATCTGCGGCCAGGGTCGGAGGGCGGTCTCACCGGGAAGAAGGGAGAGGATTTCTCGCCCCTGCTCATCGATACCAAGGAGACGGGGAGCGCCGGTAAAACCGACTGCGGCCAGATAGCGAAGGAGAGAGTGCACGGCGGGAGTCCATCTGCCGGTGGGGCGTCGGATGGTATCGCCGATCCGTTGCACGCTCGTGACGCTCCCACGGGCAATCTCGCCATCGCCAATCATCTTCGTTCCCCCGCATCCGAGTCGTTTTCGCAGTGCGAAGTATATCAGCCTCAGTTCCCACCGCCCGGCGGAGAAAATCGGCTACACTACGTGTATTGCGCTCCATCGCGGCACATACGAAGCGGCACGGTATACTGTGGTGGGTGTGGCGGCATGGACGTTTGATTCATCGACAGAGGCGCACGCCGCCTGAGCGCCAAGAATGAGGTCACCGTGCAACGCCTGGCTTCGCCTCCGCCCCTCGCAGCCACCCTTCCCCCCAACCAGCGGCGGCGTGCGCCCCGCACACGCAATGACCGCCCCGTGATCGCGGTGTTGATCGCGCTCGATGTGATCTTCGCGCTCGCGCTCCTCATGGTGGGTGGCAGGCCGGGCATGCAGACCTTCGCCACCGTCTTCCTCGGCATCTTCATCGAGGCGATGCCCTTCGTCCTGGTCGGCGCGCTGGTTTCCGGCGTGATCGGCGTCTTCGTGCGCGATGAGACGGTGGCGCGGCTCTTACCGCGTGGTCGCCTCACCGCGCCGGTCGTCGGCAGTCTGCTCGGCCTGATCTTCCCGGTCTGCGAGTGCGGCGTCGTGCCTGTCACCCGCCGCCTCGTCAACAAGGGCGCGCAGGTCGGCCTCGGCGTCGCCTTCCTGTTTGCCTCGCCGGTCATCAACCCGATCGTGCTGTGGAGCACCTATAGCGCGTTCGGCGGCAACTGGCAGATGGTCGCCTGGCGGGCGGGGCTGACCTTCGCCATCGCGGCATTTGTCGGCTTCGTCTTCACCTGGCATCCCAATGGGCGCGCGCTGCTCAAATCCGCGCCCGCAGCGCTCGGCTACCATCGCCGCTGCCGCATGATGCGCATGCGCATGCGCATCATCATGGGGATACGTCGCACACTCATGCGCCGCACGACCGATGCGGAGCATGACCACACGCAAATGCCGCTCGCGGAGAAGCTGCGCGCATGTCTGCGAACACAGCGCGATGGAGTTCTTCGAGATGGGCAAGTTCCTCGTCTTCGGCGCGATCCTCGCCGCGCTCTTGCAATCGCTCATCCCGCGTCAGGCGCTCCTCTCCATCGGGCAATCGCCCGTCGGCAGCGTCATCGCGATGGTCCTCCTCGCGGTCGTCCTGTCCGTCTGCTCGACGGTAGACGCCTTCCTCGTCCTCACCTTCGCGGGCACCTTCACGACGGGGGCGATCCTCGCCTTCCTCGTCTTCGGGCCGATGGTGGACATCAAATCGCACGCTGATGTTCCTGACCGTCTTCAAGGGGCGGGCCGTCGCCCTGATGATCGTGCTCGCCGCGCTGCTCGTGCTGCTTGCGACGATCACCATTAACCTGAATATCGCCTGAGAGGGAATCGACTGATGGAATACCGCGACCGCACGCAGACGCAACCAATGCCGCGCCGCCGCCACGCGGCTGCGCGTCCAGTGGGGGCCGACGGTGCAGATGGTGCTGCTCATTGGGCTCGGGGCGATGCTCGTCGTCAAGGTCGCGACGGGCCGGCATCCTCCTCTACGTCAATGGGGTCTACACCCGCCTGATCCTCGCCGCCGGGATCGCCTTCATCATCCTCGGCTATATCGCCGGCCTGCGCTGGCTCGGCGCAGCGGAGCGATGCGGCGCACGCAGCCCATGACGATCATTACGCACGCGACGGGCCGGATCGAGGCGCTCGGCTACGCGATGCTCGCGATCCCGCTCCTCCTCGGGCTGCTCATCCCGGCCCATCCGCTCGGTTCCTCGGCGGTCGCGTCGCGCTCCAACGGCACGAACGGTGGCGCGAATGTGAACAGCCGGCTGAAAGCGATCGGCGAACTCGACGCCGCCTCGGATCGCTGGACGCTTACTCGACTGGACTGCCGCGATCACGCAAACGCCCGATGTGCGCACGCTCGCCGGCAAGCCGGTCGTCTCGTCGGTTTCGTCGCGCAGGGCGATAGCGGCTTCGGCGCGGGCTACTTCACCGTCGCGCGCTTCGTGATCGTCTGCTGCGTGGCGGACGGCAACGCCGTCACGCTGCCGGTCAAGTGGGAGCAACCCCTGAAGCGCGATACATGGGTGCAGATCACCGGCACGCTCGCGACGGGCACGGTCGAGGGCAAGGCCGCACCGTATATCGCGGCGACGGCTGTCGAGAGCATCCCGCAGCCGAGCCAACCGTACCTCTATCCATGACGATGATCGCTCCTACCCCGCGACCGCGCAGACGGAACGCCGTTTCTGGCTCGGCGCGCTCGGCCTGATCGTCGCGATTCTCGCCGCTATCGGCCTCGTCATCCTGCGCGGCAGCACCGTACACATCCGCGTGACGACGACACCCACCGATGGCGCGACGATCTCCGGCAAAACGCTGATCGGTCTCACCTTCCCGGCGGCGATGCAGCCGGACTCCGTCGAATCGCATCTGACGATTGATCCGCCGGTGTCGGGTAACTGGTCATGGGAACTGAATGGCGCGCGCTCGGATCGTGTGGTGCACTTCATCCCGCTCCAACCGCTCGCGCCGGGGATCACCTACCGCGCGACCCTCGCGAAGGGGGCGAAGGCGACCAATGGCCGGGCCGTCGCGCGCGATACGATCTGGCAGTTCACCATCCGCCCGCCATCCCTGCTCTTCCTGCGTGCCGCGCCGGGTGGCCCGCCAGACAGCCGCAACCTCTGGACGGTGAATGCGGACGGCTCCAACCCGCGACAGATCACGCACGAACCTGCGGGCGTCCTCGAATACACGACGGCACCGGACGGCGCGCGTATCGCCTACACCGTCCCGGAGCAGCAGCGCGCCACCTCGCTCTGGGCGATCAATCTCGATGGGACGGGCCGTACCCGCCTCTCGCCCGCCGCCGATCCCTCGATCTACGCGAGCCCGGCATGGAGCCCGGCGGGGGACGTGATCGTCTACACCTTGCGGAGCGTCGTGCCGACCGCAGGAGGGGGGACGATCTCATCGAGCGGGGCCTCGCAACCTGTCACGATCGGGACATCGAAACTCTGGGCGGTCGCACCGGATGGCCGGTCACTCGGGCGCATCTACGGCCGGGGGGATGAGGTCGGGTTCGACCCGGTCTGGTCACCGGACGGTGCCCGGCTCGCCTTCCGTGGTCAGGTCGGCGACGACAATGGATCGACCGTCGTTCTCTCGGACCTCTCTGCCGATCCCTACGCGCTTCCCGCCGGTCCCGGCAGCGGCATCACCTGGTCGCCGGACAGCAATCGCGCCGCCTTCGATGAGTCCGTACCGGACAGCAAGGGCGGTGTCACGAACCGTATTCGGATCGCGGGGATGAGCGGTGACACGCAGATCTTCCTCGGCAATCAAGCCGGACAGGAGGTGATGCCCGCCTGGTCACCGGACGGCAAACGACTCGCCTTCATCCGCCAGACCAGCGGCACACCGACCGCCGATCTCTGGATCGCCAATCTCGATGGCAGCGGCCTCGTGCGGCTTCTCGGCAGCGATGGCCGCTCATCGGAAAGCCCGGCCTGGTCGCCGGATGGCACGCGGGTCGCGGTCGCGCGCACCGACAGCACGACGGGCGAGGACGCCGGCATCTGGATCGTCGGTGCGGACGGTCGGGGCGCGCACGCGATCGTGCCCGATGGCGCGCGCGTGATCTGGATTCCCTGACCCGCGATTTCCCAGGTGGTAGCAGGCAGAAGCCTGCCCTCTCGAGGCGGGGAGGCAGGCTGAAAGCCTGCTACCACCAGAAAAAGCCCCCTCTGCATAAACCCTACTATCGCAAGGCGTTCGCAATGGTTGTCGCATCATAGATCATCATCTTCAGGTAGCTGTCCGCTGCACTGCCCGGTTCGCCAAGCGTGTCTCCGTACAAGGTATCGACAATCGTGATGCCCGTCTCCTTCGCCACCTGCTGCGCCACCTTCGGGTTCGCGGAGGATTCGGCGAAGATCGCCTTCACTTTCTCCTTCTTGATCGTGTCGATCAGGTCGCTCACCCCCTTCGCGGACGGCTCAGCGCTATCGGAGAGACTCGGGATCACCGCCCCGACAATTGTCAGGTCGTAGCGGCGCGCGAGATACTGGAAGGCATCGTGATTGGTGACGAGCTTGCGCTGCTCTTTCGGCACTTGCCCGAAGATGCCCTTCAGTTGGTCATCGAGCTGCGTCAGCTTCGCCCCGTATGCCTTCGCGTTGGCCTGGTAGGCGCTCGCGTTCGGGGGGTCCACCTTCGCGAGTGCGTTCGCGATGTTCGTCACCATTACCTGCACCTGTGTCGGGTCAAACCAGATATGCGGATCGCCTGCCGGTTCGTTCTCATCGCCCTTCAGGGGCGTGATACCGTCCGTCACCGTGACGACAGGCGCTTTCACGCGCGCGCCTTTCACTGTCTTATCCATCCAGCTATCAAGACCGACACCGTGGACAAAGACGATTCCCGCCTTCGCAATAGTGTTCGCGTCCTCTACGGTCGTCTCGTAATCGTGGGGATCGACATTGGGCTTGAGAATACCCACGACCGTGACGCGATCCCCACCGACATTCGTCACGAAGTCCTGAATCTGCGTCGTCGTCGCGGCAGCTGTGAGCTTCATACCGGGCGCGATGGTCGCGAACGGTGCGTTGGCGTTCGCGGCAGTCTTCTCAGCGCCGTTCCTGCGACAGGCGGCGAGCAGTGTCGCGCTCATCGTGCCTATCGCGCCGAGCAGCACGACCCGTCGCCCGATCCGCTGCTTAAGAACAGTTTCGCCCATCGCACGATCCCTCCCACGCGTTACTGTCGAGATACGATCTCAACAATCGTTGTCGAGACAATATATCATCTGGGTGGGGGTGTCAATCGTTTGGGAGCGTTCCTCACCCCCCGGCCCCCTCTCCATCGCCCGTAGACCGAGGAGTAGTGGGGTTTCGTACGGCGATGGAGAGGGGGAGAGATACGAATACAAGGAGAAAGGGATGGTTAGAGAATGCCACGGCATTTCACGCGAGTCACCCCTCTCTATCGCCGTACAAACCTGATCCATATCGTGATCCAGGGGCGATGGAGAGGGGCCGGGGGTGAGGAAACGCCGTTTCGCGCGCACATGCATCCTATCTTCTTTCGTAGTGTGCATACTACGTAGCGACGAAATGCAGTAGAATAGGCGCGACACCGATCATGCAGAGCATAAAGGATAGGGAGCAGGAGGGGTGAACCGTGGCGCGAAAACGCGATCAACGCGAGCGTGAAGGAGGCGCAGCCGCAGGCGAACTGACGAGTACGCTCGCGCAGTTGCAGGAGCGTATTGGGCGACTGGAAGGGCAGGTATTCGGCGAGCGCGCCATCGAGGCGCACGGGGGATCGGCGGGCATGGATGGCAACGCGATCTTCGCCGTGCCCCTCGACGGGAGCGTGCGTGTCCTCGCCGCCCTGGCGAGTATGCCGCGTCTCGCCCTCTATCGCGCCGTGCTGGAGCAGCCCGCGACGAGCGGTGAATTAATGAAGGCGGCGGGCCTCAATACAACGGGGCAGCTCTATCATCACCTGCGCGAGCTGATCGGCGCGGGGTTGATCATGCAGGAAGGGCGGGATCGCTACGCACTGGTGCCCGAACGGCTTCCCGCCGCCCGGACAATTCTCGGTGCCGCACTCGGCGTCGCGCAGTCGGCCAAGCTCACCACAAGTGCCGCCGCATGACGGCTGATGCGGCGGTACATCTGACAGATGTCACCGTCACCTTCCCCGCCGCACGGGGGACGCCACCCGTCACCGCCGTCGCGGACCTCACGCTGACCGTCCCGCCGGGGATGTTCGTGACGGTGATCGGTCCGTCCGGTTGCGGCAAGAGCACGCTGTTCGGGCTACTCGCGGGCCTCATCCTACCGACAACAGGCAGCGTGACGGTGCATGGCACATCGGTCATCGGCCAGCCGGGATATGTGGGATACATGCCGCAGCGCGACCTCCTGCTGCCGTGGCGCACGGTGATCGAGAATGTCACGCTCGGCCCGGAACTGGCACGGCGGGGTAGTGTGCAGTCGGCGCGGCACAGCGCACGGGAGCGATTGCCGACCTTCGGTTTGGAGGGGTTCGCAGATGTTTACCCTGCCGCCCTCTCCGGGGGGATGCGGCAGCGCGCGGCGCTCTTGCGCACGATCCTGATGGAGCGCGATGTGCTCCTCCTCGATGAGCCGTTCGGTGCGCTCGACGCACTGACGCGCGCCACCTTGCAGGAATGGCTGCTCGGTGTCTGGGCGCGCGAGGGACAGACCGTCCTCTTCATCACGCACGATGTCGATGAGGCCGTCTTCCTCGCGGACCGCGTCGTCGTGATGACCCCGCGCCCCGGTCGCATCGGCACCGCGATCGACGTGCCGCTCTCCCGCCCTCGTACCCACAACACCCTCGTCGCCGATCCCACCTTCAATGCCCTCAAGGCGCGCGTTCTCGCCGCCCTGCGTGAGGAGTAGCGATCCTTCGTACCTTCGCCATGTTCGCTCCCCTGGGCATCGGTGAACTGACGATATGGACGCGAAAGAACCAATAAGCTCCTCTACGGTGCGCGACTGAGCCGAGTCAAAGCGATCCGGTCAGTAGGGTTATACCCCTCGAACTCTTCTTCGACCTCGTCTTCGTTTTCACGATTACCCAGATCACATCACTCCTCGTCGCGAGACTGACCTGGCAGACGCTCTGGCAGGTGGCGGTGATGCTCGGCCTGATCTACTCCATGGACGATGGCTACGCGTGGCTGACGAATGTGGTCCCGGCGCACGGCATCCGTTCGACGCCGCACTCGTCGCGCTCGTCTGCTCGGTCTGCTGCTCTGCGCCGGGCTGTGGTGGTGCTAATTCGGCAGAGATGAGGATGCACACCTTGAGCGCGCGATGGAGCGCGCATCCAACGCCGATCGGGCACGAATGGCCTTCCAGGGCTTCGGCTATGCGCACTATGTGATCCTGATCGGCATCGTCATCATATCGGTCGGCAAGATTCGCGAGGTGGTAGAGGCAAGCGTCCCGCCGCGTGACCGACCACCGATGAGACGCTTCCGAATGCGCCTTCTTGACACGCCAATCGGTGCGTGATACAACCCGCAGATGAAGTTCTTTAGTTTCTTGAGTGACATTGTCTTGTTTGATGGTCGGCGCTTCTCTGCACAGGTTGAGAGAGGGATCCACCGTATGAACACCCCAACACTGACCCCGAGCGCTGAGCGGCGCGACGTATGGGTGACGCCGCCGCGCGTGGAGAGATTGCCCGCGAAGGTCCGGGCATCTTTCGGTCGTCTGCGTGATCGATTTGGCTGGGTGCAAAATTCCGGCTGGACAGGCTCCCTCCAGCCGGATCACCTCTTGGCGTATGCGGTATGGAGCGAGACGCTTTCCGACCACGAGGAGAGCGCGGCGGATCGCTGAGGAACTGGACGCGACTGCGCGAGATTTCGAGCTGCAAGCTGCGAGTTGTGAGCTGCAAGGAGGAACGATGAAACCGATAGGCATTCTCTACGAGCATCCCGAGTGGTTTCTGCCGCTGTTTACTGAATTTGACCGTCGCGGGCTGCCCTATGCGCGCATCCAGGCGGACGCGTACGGATTTGATCCCTCCGCTTCATCCGTCCCCTACGGGCTTGTCGTCAACCGGGTCAGCCCGTCCTCGTATCTCCGCGATCATGGGAACGCTATTTTCCAGACCCAGTCATACCTCGCCTATCTGGAAGCGATTGGCGTTCCCGTCGTGAATGGCACGCGACCCTTCGCGCTGGAGACCTCGAAGGCGCGTCAGTTGACGCTTCTCGCGCAACTCGGTATCCCACATCCGCGCAGTTGGGCCGTGAATCATCCGAGCCAGGTGCGCGCGGCGGCGGAACGCCTCGTCTTTCCGCTCATCATCAAGCCGAATATCGGGGGCAGTGGTGCGCTGATGCGCCGCTTCGAGACGGTGGCCGAACTTGATGCGGCGCTTCTGGGTGGCGAACTCGCGCCGATCTTCGGTGTCGACCAGACGGCGATCGTGCAGGAATATCATCCCCCGAAGGGCGGGTCCATCGTCCGCGTTGAAGCGCTGGATGACCAGTTCCTCTATGCGATCCGCATTTACAACGACCCCAATGACGGCTTCAATCTCTGCCCGGCGGATATCTGCCAGGTGCCGGAGCAGGAATTCGGTGCATCGCCATCGGACGATTTCGCTTTGTGCCCGGTGGAGACAGCCGCGAAAACCCCGAAGCGTATCGAGGCCGCCACCCCGCCTGAGTGGATCATTGACGACGTCCTGCGCATCTTCCGCAGCGCGCAGATCGACATCGGGGGTGTCGAGTATCTGGAGAGCGAGCGGGACGGCGCGACCTATCTCTACGACATCAACCCGATCTCCAATTTCGTCACCGATGCGCCCCGGCTCGTCGGTTTCGATCCCTTCGTCCGCTTCGTCGATTATCTTGGGCGGCGCGCAGGCTTCTCAAGTCGGCAACTCGCGGGAAGTCTTACCTAGCGGCCGCCCCGCGCTGCGTATATACGTGACGGTGACGGTGCCGCCCTTGTGGGGCCATCCCTTCAGTAGACCGATCCCCGCCGTCATGATCCCGCGCGCGATCGTCCTGCCGACGGCGACGCGCGCGGGCGCTTGGGTCGTCTCTTTGACTTCCCAGCCTTTCTTTCCCGCCTCGTTGCCATCTCTCCACGCCGCGTATGCGTTCTTGTAGCGCGCGACGTGCAGGATCGTCCGCTTGTCGTCATACCACATCATGGAACCCCTTCGATCAGTACACGCACGTCTCGCATCGGACACGCGCAAGAACGCCGCCAGGCACGCCCCGCCGTTCGTCGTGATGCCGACGACGATAGCACGCGTTACTCTGTGCGGGAGACGAGTTCGCCGGTATACTTCATGGCTCCCTGACGGACTGATCCCCCTGCCGCCGCCACTGCCTCAAGTACGCTTTGATTGATTTCATCACTCTTCCGTACCGTCGCTACTGCCTCATCCCCCGTCTCGTCATCGGGATCGATGCGGCCACAGAAATGATCGAGTGCGATCGTGATTGCCTCTCCGTCGTCGGGTTGGTGACGATACGAGGCAACGTAGTAGATACCGCGCATCGACTTTTCGAGAAACCGATCCTCCATGTGCTGCTCCACGGTGTAATCGATATTGGGGGGCCGGAAAGCGATATAGCGACAGAAGGTATCAAGGTCGTTCTTGAACGTCACCACAGCAGGCTCTTTTCTCTTGTGATGGCGAAGGCGTCTCTGTGCGCGGCATCGGTAACTCGTCGATGAGCGGGTGCATCAATACTATACCATGATATGAAAAAGTTCATTTCGTAGGGTGACGAAAACCGATAGCCATCGCTCTATTCAGCGAGAATTGCACGCTTCGGCTGCGAGAAAACACTTAACGTGGTAGTATGATCGTGTCTAGTTCTTGACCCCCGCTTGACACTCCCGTATTTGTGGGCCGCGCCGGACGATGGCGGCGGCAATGCGAGATGCTCCTGGGTCGCAGACCGCCATGCACCGCCCGGTGTATGCGAGACGCGAGGAGACCCGCATGATCCCATCACAAGACGGCAAATCCCCACCGAAAGGCCGCCCCGGCCCCAAACCGTGCGGGCGCACGGTTATCCCCTTGACGATCACTGTCACCCACGCCCAACGCGCCGCACTCGAAGCGCGTGCAGACGTGGAGAAGAGCAGCATCAGCACGATCGTGCGCCGGTTCGTCGCGGCAGGGCTTGCCGCAGGCGGATTGTGCGTCCTCTCGGCGCTGATCGAGATCATCATTGCGCGCCGCACGGGCGCCGGAGCCCGCTGGGCAGTAAAGGAGACCGCAGAATGACGGATGCACGCACGGTGAACGGGCACACGCTCGACTCAATCGGGATGGTTGCCGGTCGTACCATTTATAGCTTCACGTCCCGCGGCGAAGCGTACCGCCTCACACCCGACCTGCCGGCGCGCTATCTGCTGCGTCGTCCGGCGGACGGCTATTCCGGCGTCTTCCGTACGGTGGAGGAAGCAGTCGCCTATACCGATGCGCTCGAGTAGGGCGAAAAAAGGCCCGCGCACGATACGCGCATCGGCGGGCGAATCGCGCGGTGCGCACACTCACGCCCGGCGGCCATACCGATGCCATCGCGCGTGAGAGTTGTCAATCCGCCACCGCATTCCGATGGCATGGTGTGTTCGGCGGCTATCTCGAACGATGGCCGCCGAATACAGGGAGAAATGAGCATGGCGAGAGATTGGGTGAGCGAGATGGACGCGTTCTTCGCCGGGGAGAGCGCGAAACAGAATGCGAAGCAGGAGCGGGAGGCGACCGCGTTCGGTGCGGAGGCGCGGCAGATCACCGCGTGCATGCGGGGCGCGGTCCTCCCGGCGATGCGCGATGTGAAAGCGATCCTCGAAGCGCAGGGGCGGGTCGTCGTGATCACCGAACCGGCACGGGCGACACGCCGATGGCGATCGGGGTGAAGTACGGGAAGCGCGACGAGCTGTATTACCGGGTGATCGCGCTCGGCCAAGGCGACGGCAAGGTGGAAGTGGCGACGCGCGTGCGCAAGCGTATCGTCGGGTCCAGCGCGGCGACCGAGGCGGAGGGATTCCTCCACCGGGGCGCCGACGTGACCAAGGATGAGGTGGTCGGGGACATCCTGACCAACTTCAAGGACGCGATCCGCATGCCTGTGGCGTGATCCGGCTGCGCGATGAGATTCACCCCGGAGGGGAATATGCGCGATTTGCAGTTTGCGGTCATCGGCAGGTCCGAGACCTATCCGGTCCTGTTTCACATGAATCAGACGGGGCCGAATGCGGAGCGACTCCGCCAGCGGCGGGAGACGGCGATCAAGCGCCCCTGCTTCGTCGTCGCGATGGGGGAATGGGAGGCGAACCCGCTCACCGCGCTCCAGGAGGCGGAGGCGGCGCGGTTGCTGACGGAGGAACCGGCACGCCACGCCGGTCACGATCGGTACCCGGCGACGGGGCAATGGCGATGAGCCGCGACGAGCGGGAAAGGGAATGCAATGGCGAAGAATCAGGCCGAAATGATTGAGATCGGCTCGCGCGTGCGCTATGTCGGCGCGAGCGAGGGCACGGAGCAGCGGTCGCATGGCCGTGTCGGCACCGTCCGGAACCTGGCGATGTGGGAAGGGATGATCGGCAGGAATCTCCCCGACGGCGCGCGTGTCATGGAGCGAGGCAGCGGACGACTGGAATCACGTCCTGCTCAGCGAACTGGTCCTCGCGCCCGCATCGTGACCCCCATGCGGGTTCGTCCGTGTACTACTCACCGTGACCGGCAGAAGGTAAGGAGAACCGTGTGCAGAATCACGATGCCAACGACCGGGACGCGAAACGGGCTGCGGGCGATGCGGCGGTGGCGGCGCAACGTGCCGAGAATGATGCCGCAGCGGCCATGAAGCGCGCGGAGGGGGACGCAGCAGCGGATGCGACCCGCGCAGCAAATGAGCAGGCGAGTGATGCACATAGTGACCAGTCCCATCACTGGCGACCGCAGCGCATCAATCGCGGATCGTGACGAGCCGAACCGGAGCGCGTCAGATAGTCACCATTTCTCTGGAGATGCCAGAGGAGAAGGATCATTGAAAGGACTCAGCGAGATGAATACACCCGACGCCATGCACGCCCTGACCAGCGGCGCTACGTCCGCCGTCAGCACCCCGATGAAGGATCATGGTACCGTCATTGTCACCCGTCGGCATGGCGACAGTTGCCCATTCACCGTCATGACCGACTTTGGGGAACTGAAGCGGACGTACAAGTTCCGAAAGATTGCCACGGCATTTCAGCGGGCGAGAGAAACCACGAATGCCCAGGCGGATTGGTCCGCCGCGTAGCGGGAAAATCATCTGTTTGATATTTCTCCAGGAGGTCCGCAGTTCAACAGGGAAAACCCGGTGGTAGCAGGCTTTCCAGCCTGCCTCCCCGCCTCGCAAGGGCAGGCTGGAAAGCCTGCTACCACCCCCAAAGCCTCAACTGCGTACCTCCTATTCTCCACATCCCACATCTGAAACAGCTATTTTCGTCAGGAGCAATCGTATGGGATCATCGAGTTATCCGCTATCCACTATCGCATCCACCATCGTCATACGCGCGGGAGCAGAGGCGCGCGTATGACGATCCGCACAGGCCACGCACCCGTCTACGTGCGCGCGATGCTCTGCGAGGCGATCGAATACGGGGACCAGCATACGGGCTGGTGGGAATGGTTCGACACGGATGCGGTCAAGCAATTTCCCTGGGCGGAACAGGAGACGCAGCGCTGGTCGGGCCTCGATGCCCGAGGGCGGGCACGCTGGTTCACGACGCACCTTTGGAACTGTGGCGATGTCGTCCCCGCCCAATACCTCACCTTGTTGGACCTGCCACCGGGGATGACCTATGCCCAGGTGATCGCCCGGCTGCGCGGCGACCTCGCGGAGCCTGCCGGTTCTTCCGCGTCCGGTCCGCACAGCGAGCGACTGCAATAAACAGCGCGTGCCACCCGCCGATACGCGCGGCATATCGCGCGATCAGAAGGCTCATCGGCGGGGGTGTTTACGGGTCTGAGGCCGCGAACTCCTCAGCGGTAATGCCGTAGACAAATACATCGAAGGGGCGTCCGTTCGTGAAACCCATCCGCCGCAGACGCCCCTCCGGCTGGAAGCCGAGGCGTTCGTGGAGGCGGATGGATGCGTCGTTGAAGTCGTAGATCTGCACGGTCAGCTTCTGATAGCGCAACTCGCGAAAGAAGTAGCGGGCGAGCAGTCGGATCGCTTCGGACGCATAACCCTTGCCCCGATGTTCCGCGAGCACATTGACGCCGTAGGAGAAGGTGCCCGTGCGGCGGTCGCAGTCGTGCGTGCCGATGCCACCGACCATCACACCGTCGCGGGTTTCGATCACGAGATTATACGTGTCCGATTCGGGGCGCTTGGTTGCGAACTCCTCTGTCTGACGCCGGGTCGCTTCCGCAGAGAGCGGGAAGTGGATGAAATAGAGTCGCCGCGCCTGCTCGTCGTCCTGATTCCACTGGAAGAAGACCTGCCAATCAGACGGCTCAACCGCCCGCAGCCTGACCTCTTTGCCTTGCCAGATTGAGGGCATGGCGTCCTCCTGCACGCTGCACTTCCCCTCGCATCCCGGCGTGCTAGCCGAGGATGTTGTCGACCAGCCAGACATTCCCCTGCTTACGCATCACGAACGATCGCTTGGTCGGCCCGGACGCGGTGGTGATCGTCACGCCAACCGTCGCACCGTTGCCATCCGCATCCGATTGCTCGCTGTCCACCGTGAATTCCTGCACCGGCGGCTGGATATTGAGCAGCTTGTAGCCGTCGCTGCCCGCTTGCGACTTGAGTGCGGGCGTCAGGTAGGCCGAAATGTCCCCCTTCGCCAGCACGGAGCGCAGGAACTGCTCGGCGGAACCGCGCGCCGCCGTGGCGGGCACCGGGGTGGTCGTCGGTGGCCCTGCCGCGCCAGTACCGGTCACCGCCGAGCCGGACGTTGACGCGGAGGTCGTCGCGGAGCCGGAGGGCTGCGTGGCGCGCGGGAGGGTGCCGGTGCTCACGCTCGTTACGCTTGAAGCGGCGGTGGTGCCCGTCGTGGTGCCTGTTGTCACGGAGGTGCGAGGAGCGAGCGGAGTGGGGGTGGCGACGGTGGTGATCGAGGCGGTAGCCGCACCGGTCGCACGGCCCGCTTCCGTGGCGCGGGCAGTACCCGCCGGGAGCGTGGTATTCGCAAGAGGCGTCGGCGTGGAGGCAGTGGTCGGGCTGGCGCTCAATGTCGCCTGCGCGCGGTCAGTGGTCGTCGTCGGAGTCGCGGGTGATACAGGAGTCGCAGGAGTCGCGGTCGTCTTGGCGCTGCCGCCGCACGCAGCGAGCGCGACGATCAGAAGCAATGCGACCAACGCCAAACGGCGGTGTGAATGGGCAGATGACATACGTAGGACCCTCCTCAGATGTGCGGTGACTCAGTAACTCAGGACACGAAACTCGAATACAATGCAATTGGGAGGCACCGCCGCCTCCCACCCATCACCATAGCACGCGGGTTGGGCGGCTGTCACGTATGGGGAACTGAAGAAGCGGGTTTTTCCGGTGGTGGCGGGCTGATGAACCTTAACGACCAATCGGGTAATTGCGGGTGGCGGCGGGCTTCAGCCTGCCGTGACTGGCGCAGGCTGAAGCCCGCGCCCACCAGTACCCAATCAAGTTATTATTGTTCATCAGCCCGCCACCACCCTCAGATGTCGCATTTCGCGCATCGGATCGAAAGGGGAGACGATAGGCGTGGACGAACAGCAGGATATATGCCGGTGTGTGTGGGCAACGAACGATCTCTCGATTCGCTATCACGATGAGGAGTGGGGCGTGCCGCTCCACGATGACCGGACGCTCTTCGAGTTCCTCATCCTCGAAGGGGCGCAGGCAGGGCTCAGTTGGGACACGATTTTGCGCAAGCGGGAGCGGTACCGCGTCGCCTTCGATCAGTTCGACCCCGAGATCGTCGCGCGGTATGACGAGGCGAAAGTCGATGCACTGCTCGCCGACCCCGGTATCATCCGCAACCGCATGAAGATCGC
Organism: uncultured Chloroflexia bacterium; assembly: GCA_963763655.1. Classification (GTDB taxonomy): domain Bacteria; phylum Chloroflexota; class Chloroflexia; order Thermomicrobiales; family JALYUS01; genus JALYUS01. The sequence goes on along the minus strand of CAVXPY010000011.1, from coordinate 164,586 downwards.
CGCCGCCATCCGCAATGCGCGCGCCTTCCTCGCCGTGCAGGACGCGTTCGGCAGCTTCGATGCCTATATCTGGCGCTTCGTGGATGGTCAGCCGAAGATCAATGCATGGGCCTACGCTCGGGGACCTTCCCGCCCAGACAGCGGAATCGGTCGCACTAAGTAAGGACCTCAAGCAGCGCGGTTTCACCTTCGTCGGCCCGACGATCTGCTACGCCCACATGCAAGCGACCGGCATGGTCAATGACCACACAATCGACTGCTTCCGCTACGCCGAACTCGGCGGCTGACGGATTCGCTACTGCCGGGCGGGCAGCGGCGGTGGCGGGATAATGGCGCGCTCGTCCGGCGTCTGTGTATGGAGGCGTTGCAACTCCAACCGAATGCCCTCCTCGCCGCGCGCCATCGCCCAGCGATGATTTGAGGCGAAGAGCGGTTTGAGCGCGAACGAGAGATAGCGAAGTAGGGGCCGGTCCGCGTTGATCCGCCAATCGTAATGGACATTGACGTACGGCCCGTCCTGCACGAGCGTCCAGGTGCCGCGCCCGTTGAGATCACCCCATGCCTCGATACTGAAGCCGTGCGGTGCATGGGATTCGGTGACGCGGAACGACCAGCGCAGTTTGTACGGGAGCCAGCCCTTGACGTGCAGGCTGACCACCTTGCCGATGCCGCGCGCGTCTCCCGGCTCGCGCTCGTCGAGTTCGAGCACGGGAGACGCGCCACCAACGTGCCATCGCCCGGGAGTCGCTGAGAAGGTCCGATACCTCCTCGATCGTGCCCGCGAAGCGCCAATCCGTCGTCAGGTGATACTCGTTCGTCGCCATCTGCCTCTCCCTGTTGCCAGGTAGACTCATGAGGCTTGAACTTAATCCAGGAATTCCCGGTGGTAGCAGGCTTTCCAGCCTGCCTCCCCGCCGCCACGTAAGGCAGGCTGGAAAGCCTGCTACCACCGCTTTTACGCCGACGTTACCACGCAGTTGACGGCTGCACCGCCACTTTGAGCGCGCGATACGACTGCCGGAGAAGGTCGCCGACCTCGCCCCAGTAGGTCGCGCCGCGCACACCCTCCCGCTCTCGCCCGGTATCGCAGACAATCGCCGCGACCGCACGCAAGCGGGCCGCCTCACGCACCGTTGCTGCGGGCAGTTGATAGACCGCCGCGTAGAGGTCCGCGATGGCCTCGGTCAGCCCCGCCTCGCCCGCTTCGGTCGGGTGGCGGTGGACGATCCACCAGTGCAGTTCGCGCGCGGCGACTGCGTCAGCATCGAACGTTGCGCCGCACTCCGCGCACAGTTGACGATAGGCCGCCGCAATATCGGGAATGACGGCCTCGTAATTCGCCCGCGCGCGGGCGAAGCGCATCGCCGGGCGCGTGAGCATCAAGGCAATCGAGAACGCCCGCCGCCCCGACAGCCCGAACTGCTGCGCGATGAGCCGGACGAGCAGGAGAAAGAGGCGCAGATCGTGCTTCGCGTAGTACGCCTCCCACATCCGCGTTTCCAGCCACGCGACTGCGTCCGCATCGAAGCTGCGCAATGAATCTTCCCAAGCTACTACCACGATTAACTCTCCTCTCACAGGCAACTCTCTACGTCACCAGACGCACCGCTGGGAAAATCGGATTTGTTGCCGCTACGGGATTACCCCTGCCCGGCGAAGGCGATGCGGTGATACCAGAGCCACCATGCCTGCGCGGTGATCGCGGTGCAGCAGAGGACGGCGACGACTTGCCCGAGGCGGCCCTGCTTCCAGAGCCAGACGACGGCGATGCCGCCGAAGATTGCGACAGGGACGGTCGTAAAGAAGAGCGGCTTGAGGAGCAGGTCCACATAGGCATCCGCGAGCGTGAAGACGGGCATGATGAGCAGCCAGAGCAGGAGGAATTGCCAGGTCTGCCGCCCCTCACCGCTCGGCAGGGAGCGGTAGGAGAGGATAACGCCGAGAATGACGATGCCGAGGAGGACCAGGAGATTGCCGACCTGGATATTCTTGGCGAACACAGTGATGATGTGCCACGGCGCGCCGAGCAAGCCCCCCTCAGTGTAGCCGCGCTGCTCCGCCGTGCTCGTGCCGAGCGTGCGGACCGAATCGAGCGTGACCTTCACATACTGGATGTAGTAGACCAAAAAAGAGAGCACCGCGGCCAGTACCGCACTTACCGGGATGAGGAGCGCCCGCCGCTTCTCCCGCGCATCGGCTCCTTGCCGCCAGCGCCAGAAGCCGAAGACGACGAGGACGCACATATTGAAGAGCGCCACGACCGGATAGGCGAGCAGACTGAGCGCAAGGACGAACGTGAAGAGGGCGAAAACGCCGACGCGGTCCAGCCGGTCATCGGCGAAGAGGAGGATGGCGAAGGCAATCACCGTCAGGAACTGCGCGAAGATCGTCGGGTAGTTCCCGTACGAGAGCGCGAGGTACGAGAGCGGCGTCACGGTGTAGAGAAAGGCCGCGACGATCCCCGCCGTACCCATCCCTACGCGCTTGAGGATCGCGAAGATGAAGATCACGGTCGCGATCTCCATCACGCCGACGCAGAGCTTCAGCATCGTGCCGATAGCGAAGGGCAGGTACATGAAGGGCGCGAGCATCGCATAGAAGAGGGGCGATTTCGGGATCAGCACGCCGATGCCCCACTCCTTCGGGCCGGACGAGAGGTCCGACGGGAAGTAGAGCGCACCGAAATTGCCGTCAAGGAAGGTGCGTTCCCAGCGGATGTGCCACGGCAGGTCGATGACGATGGTATCGGGATAGAGGAGGCCGCCGAGCTTCGCGACGATGCCGAGGGCGAGGACCGCGCAGAGGGCGGTCGCCTCCGCTGCCGTGACCGCGAGGCCACAGCGCGCGCCGAGCCACATCAGCGGTCGTGGCAGGAGGAGCGCGCCGAGCGCGCCGAGCAGAACAGCGAGCAGCGGGCCGCAATAGGCAGCGATATAGGGCCGCGCGAAGGCGAAAAGTGCGACAAGGATCAGCGCACCGATTGCCGTGCCGAGAGCGGCGACGGTGCGCCGTCGCCCGTCGTCCGTGATGGCGACGCCGAGCGTCCGGGCGACGATCAGATAGAGGGCGAGGATGACCAGGAGAGCCAGCGCGAGCGTGCCCAACGCCGGTACGGTCCAACCGCTGCCCGTTGGCGTGAGCTGTAACGCGTTGACCTGCACGCCAACGACGCGCCCGGCGCTGTTCGGGTAATTTCTCGGCGGGCGTGCGCAGTTCCACGACGATACCGTGCCCGCGCGTCGCCGCGCCGCGCACATCAAAGCGGGTCGTCTGCCATTCCGTCCCGACCGTGAACTGCGCGATCTGGACGCCATTGACGAGCAAAGTCACGGGCTCTGTGACGCCTGGTGGGCGACCGGAGCGAAGGCGGAGGCTGCCCACGTAGTCACGCCCACCGCCCACCCCCTTGAAGATGACGAACGAGGTCGCATGTGTCCAGCGATAGTGGGTGACCTGATCGTCCGCAACATCTTTCGTGTGGAAGTTCTCGACGAACGGGGTTTCGTGCGCACCGCCGATATTGGCGCGGATGGGGCGCTCCACTTGATAAGCGCCGAGGAGGGCGGCGAAGGTGGCGGCGAGCAGGGCGAGCAGTTGCCAGCCAAAGGCGGCGCGGAGCCAGGAAGAACCGGCGGCGAATCTACCCCTGAGACGGCTGCCCCATTGCGGAGCGACAGATGCGGATGGTGCCCCGGCGAGGCTCACGCGCGTTGTACCTTATCTGCCCGTACGCGGTGGTATCGTACCGAGCAGTGCGATCAGTTGGTCGACAACCTGGGTGAGACTGAAATGCGCGAGTACCCGCGCGCGCCCTCGCTCTCCCACGGCGCGCAGTATAGCAGGTGGTCGCTCAAGTGCCGAGACGATGGCCGCACCGAGCGCCTGCGGGTCATCCGGGGGCACGAGCCACCCTGTCTCGTCGGGGATCACCTTGTCCGGGATACCGCCCACCGCAGAAGCGATAATTGGTAGGCGATGCGCCATCGCTTCGAGCATTACGAGTGGGCTACCCTCGTAGCGCGTCGGGTGTACGAAGAGGGTCGCGCTCGCCAGCGTGCGATGTAGCTCCTCGTCCGATATGCGCCCGAGGAGGGTAGCGTGCGCGGCGATCCCGGCGCGACCGATCGCTTCCTCCACCTGCGGACGCGCCGCGCCGTCCCCGATGTGCAGCCACCGCCACCCGGCGGGTAGGCGCTCCCGCTGCGCGCCGAGGGCGGCGGCGAGCACGTCCAGCCCTTTATTTTGCTCGATGCGCCCGAGACTGACGATCACGGGCGGGCCGTCGCGCGGTGGTACCGGCCCGGCTGAGATGGTCCACACGCTCCACGTCGATCCCGTTCGGCACGATGGCGACCCGCTCGCGCGGCAGGCCGAGATTCCGCATCACGTCGGGCACAAGAAAGGCGTCGAGCGCGATCGCCCGGTCCGCCGATCGCGCCGCGCGCCGTACCAGCGACCGCTGTTGGGTCAGGAGCGGGCGCTTCAGCCCGGTTGCGGAGAACTCCTCCATGCCATGCGGATTGATGAGCAAGCGGCGGACGCGCCCCGTCGAAAGGAGTGGCACGAATGCCGCCGCCGCCGCGCCATGACCAATCGCCGCGTCAAAGACGGTCGCGCGCGCGGTGAGCGCCGCCGTTACCCGCCGGATGAAGCGCGGATAGTTGATGACGCGATCCGGCACCCCGCCGCGCCGAAAGAGCGGACGCGCCGCCCACGGCACCGTAATGAGGTCATCCACGCGCAGGATCGCGGTGTCGCGTATGGCACTCGTCGGCGTGGCACTCACCAGTGTGACGTGGTGCCCCCGGTCGGTGAGCACGGAGCAGACGTCTGCGACCGCCCGTTCGAGCCCGCCCACGCCATGTAGCGGTGCCACCGCCCGGCTTGCGATGGCGATGCGCAGTCTTTCCGTTTGCCCCACCCCGCTGCCTTTCCCTACCTCACTCGCGTATCGCTCGTGTCAATCTAGCGGAACGACCGGAGCGCGTAAAGGAAAAGCGGATTACTATGGTTGCTTCCAGTAGTCGGTAGTCAGTAGTCAGAATCCCGGAGATCGCCCTCCTCCGTTCTTCTGCAAGGAAACGTGCGCTCGGTCGCATGGGACCGCAGACCTCGGTTATCGCACTGATGACTGACTACTGGCTACCGACTATTGGCTACTTCTGATTAGCTCTCCTGGCGGGCACTTTCGGGTGGGACGGCCGCCTGCGGGGTGAAGCGATAGGCGGAGAGATAGTGGCCTTCGGGATCTTTTGCGAGGAAATAGCGTCCGAACGACATCGCCAATGGTTCGGTCACTGAATTCGACGCCCGCTTCGTGCCAACGCTTCCAGGTACCGTCAATATCGTCCACTTCGAAGCTCAGTTCCACGCTTCCGGACGCTGTTTCCCGTCCCGGTGGCAGGAGCGATGCCGTCGCATCTTGTAACGCGAGCAGGGAGCCGCCACTGGGGCGGAGCGTCACAAAAGTCGGCCCGGAAACCTCTGCCACAACGGTCAGACCCAGCAGGTCCGTATAGAATGCCTTCACCTTGTCCATATCACGCACATACAGAACAACAAATCCGAGGTTCATTTTCCGCTCTCCTTCTTTGGCCTCTCGTCACGATCGCATCTTCATTGTAGGAGAGCAGAGTGACACCCTTATGTCAGTAGTATTTTGCTACCGAGACACATTTCATATGACAGGGACACAAACGCGCAGGCAGGGGTGCTTCTGCGGCAGAAATGCGCTCCGGGCGCTGCCGCGTCACGAATTGCGCGTATGCGATAGAATGCGCGCCGGATGCCGAGAAGTGGGAAGACGGCGTAGGTTCACGGTAGTTCGCGCAGGAGCGTTTTGAGGAGTCCCTTTGCGATCCGCACCAGTGCTTGTGACGGGAGGTTGTGGGTTTATCGGGTCCCGGTTGTGTGCCCGGCTCGTCGCGGACGGGCACGAGGTCGTGATTCTCGATAACTTCAGCCTCGGGAAGTCCACGAACCTCGCTCCGGAAGTCGTACACCACGCCACCTTCGCAGAGGTCGATATCCGCGATCCCGAAGCCTTGCAGCGCTGCCTGCACACCTATCGCCCCGAGACCGTCTTTCACCTCGCCGCGATCCACTTCATCCCGACGTGCAATGCGGAGCCGCGCCGCGCCATCGAGGTAAACGTCGTCGGGACGCAGGCGGTGCTCGATGCGTGCGCGGCGGTCGGGACGGTGCAATCGCTCGTCCTCGCCTCGTCGGCGGCGGTCTATGCCCCGAGTGACGCGCCCCTCGATGAGGGGAGCGCGCTTGGGCCGGTGGACATCTACGGGCATACGAAGCTCTGGAACGAGCAACTGGCGGCGCTCTTCCATCGGCGTACGGGCATGGCGATTGGGATTGCGCGGCTCTTCAATCTCTTCGGGCCGGGGGAGACGAACCCGCACCTCATCCCGGCGATCATCGCGCAGGCCCGGGCGGGCGGGCCGCTTCGCCTCGGCAACCTCGATAGCAAGCGGGATTACGTGCATCGCGATGATGTCGCCCAAGGGTTGATCGCCCTCGCGCAGGGGTGCCGGGAGCATGGCATCCTGACCTGTAACTTCGGCAGTGAACGCGCCGTGGATGGATGGCAACTGGTGCGGCTGATCGAGCAGTTGCACGGTGGCACCTTCGTCGTCACGCAGGACCCCGCGCGGATGCGCCCCTCGGATAATCCGGTGATCCTCAGCGATTGCACGCGGGCGCACGAACTGCTCGGTTGGCGGGCGGAAACGACCCTCGAAGTCGGCCTCGCGGCGATGCTCGGGCAAGAATAATGAAGCGCGACGCCCCACACTCTGCGGATGGTCGCCGCGCGCGATGGTTCGACAGAGTTGGCGGTAATCGGGCGACCTGGTGGGCACTGCTCGCTTCGCTCGTGCTGGCGCTACTCTACGCGCATCTGAGCGTGACGCACTTCACCTCCGGCATGGCAGGCGGGAAGTACAACGGCTACGAGAACCTCTGGAACGATTACTGGTTGCGCACCGCGCTCTTCCATCTGCATCAGAATCCGTTGTACACCACCTACCTCGAATATCCGACGGGCGTGAGCCTGCGCTTTCATACCCTCAACCCGCTCGGTGGCCTCCTTGCGCTCCCGCTTGAACCACTCATTGGCGCGATCGCGACAATGAACCTCAAGTTCCTGCTCGCGATCACCGGCAGTACGTTCTTCACCTACCTCCTCATCCGCGATCTGATGGACAGCCCGCTCGCCGCCTTCAGCTGGCGCGGTCGTCTACACCTTTGCAAGCACGCTGATGGCCCAATACTACACGACGGCGGAAGAAAACTATCTGATGGGCGCGGCGCTCTTGCCGCTCTACATCTTCTTCCTGTTTCGTGCTGCGGAGCGGTCGCACTGGTGGCGGAATGGCGCTTCCGCCTGCCTGCTCCTCTTCGCGCTCTGTCTGACCGACTGGCAATACACGATGTTCGCGGTGCTCTTTACCCTCCTGTACTTCCTCTTCCTTGTCGGTGCGCGCCGCTCCCTCCGCGCGGCGCGCGAACTGCTTCTGCGCTTCGCGGTGATCGGTGGGGTCTGGGTGGCGATCATCTTTGTACCGCTCCTCCTGCCGATGATTCGGGAGGCGCAGTCGTCGCCCTGGCTCTCGGTCGGGGATGAAGCGACCGCGTATTCGCGCTCCATCACGCAGTTTTTCTCGCTCGGGTACAACAATCCGGGCTATCTCGTGCTCGCGGTCACGCTCATCGGTCTCTTCCTCATGCTGCGGCGCTCAGTCGCCTCGCGTGACCGGCAGACGGTGCTTTTCTGGTTGGGCATCGCCATTTTCGGCACGGTCACATCACTTGGGCCTCGACTGGAGATCAAGCCTTTCACTCCCACGCGCATCCCGCTTCCCTACACACTCCTCACCCGCGTGCCCGTCCTCAATGTCGGGCGCAAGCCGTACGAGTTCTACGCCTCGTTGTCGATGCTCGCCTTCGGCGTCCTCTTTGCCTTTGCTCTGCGCGCCTGCATCCCCTCTGTGCAGCGTTTTCTCGCCCGTGCTACTTCGGCGCGGCCGCGATTGCGATGGGTCGAGTGGGCGGGCACGCCTGCCTTCGTCGGTATGCTACTGGCGATCACGGTCGCGCCATTCTTCGTGCAGGCGAGCACGCCGGAAATCCACGAACTGCATGCGCCCTCCTTTTACCGCGATGTCCTCGCGAAGGACCCGGAACCGTACGCGATTCTGGAGTTGCCGATCTTCCCGAGCAAGCGCGGCCAGTATGGCGGCACCTATCAGGCATTTCAGATCACGCATGGCAAGTACCGATTTGGCGCGAGCATCTCCCGCGATCACAATAACGAGAGCCCGACCCTCTTCGCGCGTCATGCGACGCTCTTTCGGGATTTCTTTTTTCAGGAAGACATGACCGCGATCGAGACGTATCGCCCGACGAAGCGGCCGGATTTTCTCGCGACGCCGGACTATCGTGCGATCGGTCTCCCGCTCCTCAACTACTATCATGTGCGATATATCGTCCTCTATCTCGACGCGCTGCTCGACCAGCGGAAGGTCGATAATCCAAGCCCGACCTACGTACTCGACACCGCGAAGCAGCTCATGCATCAGGTGCTCGGTGCGGACGCCCGCCCCGTCTTTCAGGATGCGGTGACGGAAATTTACCGCGTGCCGGATGCTCCACCCCTCGCGCAGCCAGTCTTCATTGACACCGGCAATACCGGCTGGTACGCGCCCGAGATCAACGCCGAGAAGATCCCCTACCGCTTCGCGGACACACGCGACGGGCAGGAGGCGGAACTCCTGCTCTTCAATCTCAGCGCAGAGCGCCAGCGGATGCGCGTGCAGTTCACCGCATTCAACTATAAAGCGCCCCGGACGATTGCGGTCGCGATCAATGGCTACTCCGCGAGTCAGTTCACACTCGCGCCGGACGAGCAGAAAGAGGTGACGCTCGACCTCGATCTTCCGCCCGGTATGAGCAGCCTCACGCTCGCATCCCCGGAACCGCCAATCCCCGTCCAGGCCGACCCCAAGTTCGGCAAAGATAGTCGCCTCCTCAGTTTCGCCCTCCAGCAGGTCCGCATCGCGCCAATCGCGCCTTGAACCGCGAAGAGGGGTCGTAACGCAGAGGACACAGAGGACGCAGAGAACGCAGAGAAGAGAACAAGGAAAACCATTCTGTATCCTCTGTGCCCTCTGCGTTCTCTGCGCTCTCTGCGCTCAAATCTCTTCCCTGGTACTCATGGGGTGTGGGGGAGGGTTGTGCTCTGTACATTGCGGACGCTGAAGCTGAGCAGGCGACTATCGCGTGCGCCCGGTTCCTGCACGGGAACGGGGGGCTCCGGTGAGGTCAGTGTCAGTTTGTTCATGCCGGGTGGCACGTCGAACTCCACGGCCACCGGGTGATCGCCCCGGCTCGCGAGCGAAAAGTGATCGAGCGAGTAGCCATTGAGCGCGAGATCGACCGTGCGTGGCTGCGCGTAGTTCTGCACCGCCATCTGCACGCTGACGCGCTGCCGCGTAGTGCTGAGGTTGAAAACGAGGAACTCCGCCGATCCGCCATTCACCCAGCGGTAGGGCTCGTTTGTCGGGGTGAGTTGCGCCGGGAACCAGCCATCATTGCCGATGTCGATGAAGACGGGGTTGGCGGGCGGCGGCGCATCCGGCACACGATAGACTTCCATCACCGTATCCTGGTACATCGGTTCCGTGTCCGCGCCGAGCGCTTGCCGGACCAACTGGCGCGCATCCCCCAATGCGATGGAGGTCATCGCGCGGAGTGCGGCGGGATAGAGGACGATGTAGCGCACATGATAGTAGGTGAGGAGCGGTAGGCCGAACATCGTGAAGCTGGGCGGCGCGAGGATGTCCGCCGTCTTCGTGGGGCGATACTGCGCTTGCTTCTCCGGCTGGCCTGCCCAGAAGAGGTCACGGTAGAAAGTCGCGTGCTTGACGAAGATAGTCGGGCTCTCCAGCTTGTGATCGCGTGAGAGGCTGCCGTCGAAAATCTGTTTGCCGTGGACGATCTGATAGGCGGGCCAGTCCGCGCCGCGACTCGACGAGAAGAGGGGCAATTCGAGGATCGCGTAGTGGTCTGGGTCTTTGGCGAGCACATCGCGATAGAACGGCGGGGTAGTGAGGGGGAATGCCTTCGCATCGCCGGTGCGGAACGCGAACGGTGCGAGCGTCACCGCGAGGGTGATCGCCACGAGCGCGACGGGCACCGCGCGCGATGCCTGACGGAATGTGGCGCCGCGATCCCACCGCGCGGTGCGTTGTGCGAGCCAGAGGAAGAGCTCGCGCAGCGCGAAGGCGAACAGCACCGCGAAGGCGAGCATAGCGACGAAGTAGAAGAGTTGCGGTCGCCGCCCGGCGGTGAAGACGGGGAGCCGCGTCAGAGGATCGTACGGCAGCGGTAGGTCGATGATATGGTTCGCGGTCAGTTTCAATCGTGGTCCGAGGGCGAGGATCGAGGCCAGGAGCGCGACGATGCCCCAGAAGAGGACCATCACACGGTCGGGCCGCGCCGCCACGCGCCGCCAGAGCAGCACGAGCCCACTAAGCGTGAGGACGAGCGCGAGATAGCCGGGATTGCTGACATCGAGGCGGAAGAATTGAACCAGTGAGCGGGAAAGGGCGGTCGCCTGCCCGCTGACATTGAGCCACGGCGAGTCGCGCGCTTCGCGGATCATCGGCAGGACGAGTGGCAGGAAGACGATCACGGCCCAGACACCGCCGATCAGCGCCGCTTTGCCGACGATGACTGCCTTCTCGCGCCACGATTGCCGCGTGCAAAGGACGCAGAAGAGATACGTTACCGTGACGAGCACTGCGAACATCGTGTACTGCCAGTCGGTCAGGCAGAGCGCGAGGAGGGTGCCGCTTGCCGCCGCCGCGTACGGCCACCCGCGCGGGCGGGCGAGCGCGCGGAAGAGGAAGAAGAGAAAGAGCGGCAGGAGCGCCGTCCCCATGAGGTAATTCTCCGCGCCACTCGAAAAATACGAGATGGTCTGGTCATTCGCGTAGACATAGAGGGCCGCACCCGCGAAGGAGGCGAGCGGGCTGTGTGTCAGATCGTCCATGAGGAGGTAGGCGAAGAAGACGCTACCGACGAGGGCGAGGAGGAACTTCAGGTTCATCGCGCCGACAATGCCGATCAGGGGCGAGAGCGGCGCGGCAATCAGGCCACCGAACGGGTTGAGGGTATGGAAACGGAGACTGACACCGTTCGGCCCAAGGAGGTAATCGGTGAAGAAGGGGTTGCGGTGCAGATGAAAGGCCGTACGCAGCCAGTAATCGTTCCAGACATTCTCGTAGCCATTGCTGTTCCCGCCGACGACTCCATAGGTGAAGTTCGCGACGGCGACCCGGCCATAGATTGCCGCAAAGGCAATCGCGCCGATCAGTGCCCAGAGCGTCGGGTTCCTGACGTTGATCCGTGCGATCAGTGCGCGGCGGTTATCGGTGGTTGCGGTCATCCCGTCCGCCCCGGTGGTGGCGCGATCCGATGGAGCAGCTCGAAGTCGCCTTGTCGCTTGACGAGTTGCCACTGACCGTTCGCCTTCAGTTTGTCGATTTCGGCCCCCTCGCTGCCGCCATCGCGGCGTCGGTCGCCGAGGACGTATTCGGCGCGGTCGATCAGCGCAGCGTCATAGAACTCATTACCGGGGAACTCATAGAGATAGCGGCGGAGCGGTACGTGCGGTGCCGCGAGGCTCGTCACGCCCAGGGGGGCATCCTTGGGGATCATCGCGATCAGGAGATCAACCGACGCGACCCGGTTCTTATCCGCCTGTGAGACCTGTCCGCCATTCTTGATCCAACTGCCGACTTTGTCGGGGTTCGTGTAGGCGAACTGAAAGGCGCTGAGTGCCAGCATCACCAGCACGAGGCCGACGGCAATCGCTGCGGTCGGCACCCGTTTCAACGTCTCTTTGATGCGCGGGAGGAAGCGATATAACGGGTGCGAACCGTCCGCGAGGGCTGCGACCGCGAGGATAGCGGCAACGAATAGCCACGGCGTGATGAGGGCTGAATATTGGTGAAATATGTCACGCTGATACTTGTAGTGATCGCTTGCGAAAATGTTGATGAGGAGGGGGGGCACTGCGATCAGCAGAGGGCGCGGCTTCAGGAGCGGCAGGAAGGCGAGCGGGAAGAGGAGGCTGACGGCATACTGCCAGCGATCGCGCCCGAATGCGGTGCCAATCACATAGAAGGGGCGAGTGACGATCGTTTTGGCGATCTCACCCGTCGTCGCGCCGAGCCAATCGTAGTTCTGCAAGTACGAAAACTGCGCGCCGCCCGTGATCGCGGGGATGATGACGAAGACGGCGAGCAGCCAATAGGCTATCGCGAAGATCATCGGTGCCCAACTGAAGACGGGCCGCCGCCGGGTAAGCAGGCCGTAGAAGCCCAGCGCCGCGATCACCAGGGCAGTGTCGTTGCGGTTGATGATCGCCAGCACGATACAGACCCAAAAGCCAATCGCATAGCCGCGCGTCATGCACCAGTAGGCGAAGAGGAGAAAGGTCGCCGCGAAAAGCCGTGGCTGAACCTCATAGAGATTGACGTTCTGCATCGGCACGTACGAGAGGAGTAAGACCCCGAACAGGAGCGGCACAAGCCGCGTGCCGGGTAGCGTATCGCGCGCGATCAGATAGACCGCGAGCGCGCCGAACGCTGCACCGACCGTCTGGAGAAAGAGCAGTGTCGCTGTGGTCTGCTTGACGGCGTAAAAGGGCAAAAGGACGAAGTGGAAGAAGAAGAGGTCTTGCCCGAACGCTGAGGTCGTGTACGGAAGAGCGGACTGCTCGGCGAGGTGACCGTGGAGGGTGTTCCAGAGTGGATGCTCATAGACGAGCGGATCGAAGCCCATATGCAGCCCATCGAGTTGCCATTTCGAGGCCGCGAAGATGACTGCAATATAGGTAAAGATCGCGAGACCGAGGAGCGCCGGTGCCGCACGATCGAGCGCGGTGATTGCCTGACGCCAGGCCGTCGGTGAGTTCGCTGCGGTCGTGGCCGTCGGTGGCGGGGTCGTCAGGGCCCCGTCCGTGCGGTCCATCACGCGCCGCCCCCAAGATGTCGCTTGCGCATGAGGATAAAGCCCCCCCGCTCGTCCACGACTTCCCACGCCGGGTTCGCTCGGTACTGCGCGATGGCGTCCTGCTCCGGCGTGCTCAGTTGTTCATCCCCGATCAGGTAGTCCGCGCGGTCGATCAGCGCGGGATCGTGGTACTCCGGGTCGCCGGGGAAGGAGTAGATGGAGCGCCGGTCCGGGGTATTGCCCGCGAGTTTCTGCGTGATCGCCAGGGGGGCGTTGTCCGGCACCTGCCGGATCAAGGCGCGCCCGGCGGCGGCGCGCGGGTTCGCCTGATGATGGAGCAGATAGGACTGCACCGGGCTATTCACCGTCTCCTGCTGCACGAGGCTACAGAGCAGCATCGCGCCGAGGAGCGCCAGGACAATGCCGGTTACCGGGAGCCGGGAGCCGGTCATTCGCGCGCGTGTGCCGACCCGCGTGAGGAGCGGGGCGAGACGGCTGCCGACTGGGCCGGTGCCGTTCGCGAGGTCGCCGACCGCTTCAATGGTGGCGATCATCAGCCAGGGGACGATCAGCGCGTTGTAGTGATGCACGATACTGAACTGATTGCCGTAGCTGGAAAGCATGTTGAGGGCGTAGATCGGGAGCGGGATGAGCAGGAGGCGCGGCTTCAGGAGGGGCAGGAAAGCGAAGGGGAAGAGGAGATCGAAGGTGTAGCGGAGCTTCGCCGCAGTGAACACCCCTTGCGCGACGTACCAGGGCCGCGTCAGTACCGCTTTGATAATGCCCGTGAGGCTGCCACCGACCCAGGCATAGTTATCTTCATAGATGAAGCCTGCGGTGCTGTGCGCGGGGACGATCACATAGACGACCATCACGAACCAGATCGCGCCGACCGCAATCGGCAGCCACGAGCGCGTCCACGGCTTGCGCTCGGTCAGTGCATAGACGCCGAAGAGCAGGACGACGAGCGCGACATCGCTGCGGGTGAGCAGGGCGAGCGCGATCATCGTCCAGATGAGCCACGTACGGTTCGTGCGGTAGCCGAGCCAGAGGAAGAAGAAGGTCCACATGATGATGTTGCGGCTCTTGAACTCGTCCAGATTCGTGCGCTGGACGAAGAGGAGCGAGAGATAGAGCACGGAGAAGAGCGCGCAGACAATCGGCCGCGCCTTCGGGATGACCTGGCGCGCGAGCACGTAGGAACCGACGCTGCCCAGCGCAATCGCCGCGCTCTGGAGCACGATGAGAACGATATTGCTGCCGAAGAGCCGGTAGAAGGGCGCGATCAGGAGTTCGACGAGGACGAGATCGTGCCCCAGTTCGCTGGTTGTCCACGAGTAAATCGAGACTTCCCAGATATGACCGTGCGCGCTGTTCCAGATCGGCTGCGAATAGACGAGAATATCGAAGCCCCAGCGCAGGTTATCGCGCCAGAAAACGCTCATCAGGGTGAACAAGAGGCAGTATCCGGCGGTGAGCGCCCCGACGAGCCACGGGGCGATCCGGTCGAGCGCATCGAGCGCGGTACTGACGCGCGTCGCCGACGAAGGGTGTGCCTCAGTTGTCGATGCCACCGCGATATTGCCAGTCACATGCACGCCTGAACCACCCTCGACCCAAGGCTTCTGCGTTCTCAATCAACCTCACCCCCCAACCCCCTCTCCATCAAGTGGAGAGGGGGAGCGACCTATGACTAGGTCACGGCATGCCAGGAATGCCACGGCAAATACCGCGAGGCACCCCTCGCCCCTTGAGGGAGAGGGGCTGGGGGTGAGGGGAGTTCAGCATAAGCCCTGACTCTCGCCAACCCAATGCCTCGGGCGGTACTGTATCACAATTAGAATGGCGTGCTGCACCACGGCAGCCCGTCGCTCGTGAAGAGCAGGTCCGCCCGCTGCGCTGCGCCGTCGCTCTTTTCACTCACCCGACCGGCACGGACGAGTGTCCCAAAGCGCACGCCGCCGAGGTACGCAGCGCCGAGGTCCGCGATGTCGAGCGCGAGATCGGGCGCGTGATCCGTCGCGCGGCAGAAGGCCCCTTCCGGGCTGCCCTCCAATTCGTATCGCCCGATGTTACCAGGACGGAAGGGATCGCTGATTTCCAGAACGAGTCGATCCGTGACGGCGTACCGGCGCGCACCAAGGGCGGCGGGGACGTCGAGAATGCGGACCCAGAGATCGTCGGTCACCTCGGTCACACGTAACTGCCGTGGGTCGAGCAGTTGCCACCGGAATGGCTCATCGAGCGGTCGATCCTGCACCTGCACGGTCAGCGTGAGATCGATATTCAGGCAATACTGCCAGAGGGCCGTTGCCGCCTCCGGTGTCGTGGCGGTCAGTTCACGCAGTTGCACGATACTGTTCGCGAGGTCATGGCTCCACTGCTCCTTGATGCGATAGCAGACGTAGCCCTCCACCTGCCCGGCATCCGATATGTAGGTGACGTAGAACATCGGGCTTGCGCCCTCGTGGCGCTGGGCGAAGTGGCGGAGTCGCGTCTTCCAGTATTCGGGATCGCGCGAGATGGCACCGGGCTGCCCGGCGCGTACCCGGTCGGTAAATTTCCGGCAGTACCCCTGCGGCACGTTCCGGGTCGATGATGGACAGCCGACCGGCGGGCACGACCGGGCAGGTGAGCGCGGCGTGGCGGCGGTCGATCTCCAGGCGCGTTGCGAAGCTCGCCGCGCCGAAGCCGAAACGACCGTAGATGGAACTCTCCGACGCGGTGAGAATGGCGACGGATTCGCCGCGCTCCTGAAAAGCGTCAAGCTCGCGCTGCATCAAGCCGCGTAGGAGACCCCGACGCCGATGCGTTGGCAGGACGCCGACGCCCGTGATACCGCCGACCGGGATCGTCGTCAGGCCGGGTAGCGTCAGATCGAAAGAGATACCAAAGATCGTCGCGACGATCTCTTCGCCGTCGAAGCTTGCGAAGGAACGACCGGGCACGAAGGAGGGGCGTTCGTTCTCCACCTCCTCATCGGTCATCGTGCCACCAAATGCGGTGGCGATCGCGCGGATGAATGCGGAGAAATCCTCCGGCATAACCTCTCGTATTGTCGGCTCCATGATGGGTGTCCTCCTGTACCTTTCATATCGGTGTGGCTATCATTCCTCACCCCCGGCCCCTCTCCATCGCTGTGAGATCGAGGTAAAGAGAGGCTTCGTCGGCGATGGAGAGGGGAGGGGAGAGAGGATTCTTTACGGTATGGGTTCGGGGATCGTGACCGCCTCCACGGCCACCTGGATTGGATCGTCGCGCCGGAGGGTGCGGGCATAGAGCAGGAGTGCGGGAGAAAGGATGCACCCCCCGACGACCAGTGCAGCCCGGACCGATGCGAGGACGCCGACATAGCCGACGACCGGGCCGCCTGCGATCTGCCCGATCGCGTCCGCCTGGCTGCTGATTGAAATGACCGTCGCGCGCACGCGGGAATCGACATGCTGATTGATCCACGCGGTTTGCAACGGGCTGTTGATGTCGCGGAACATCCGCACGCCAATCGACGCGATCACCGCGAAAGCGAGATTGCCCGCGAGCGCGAAAGCGAGGTAGCAGACGACGAGCAGCGCGGTCGAGAGCGTGAGGGTACGGGCGACGGCGCGATGGTTGCTCGTATTGAGTCGTCGCCGCACGACCTCGAAGACGCCGATATTGAGAAACTGACCTATGATGCTGAAGATACCGAGCCAGACGACCGGCTTCCAGCCACCGAAGGTCGGGAAGGTGAAGTTCGTCAGGAAATGGGCGGTGCTCAGGCGGTCATAGGATTCCGTCGCCGCGCCCGCAATCGCCACGATGCCGAGGATCGTCAGGAGCACATGCGAGCGCCGAACAAGCGATAGCCCGCTTTTCGCCTGAGTGCCCATCACCTGCCAGCTCGTGCGCTCGTCGCGTGGGGTCGGCGTGAAACCGTGCTCCGGCATGATGAAGAGCAGCACGATGCCCATGACCAGATAGAGGCCGCCACCGAGCAGGATCGGTGCCCTGAGCGAGAAATTGCCGATCGCGGTGGCAATGACAATTGCCACGATCGAGCCAATCAGGTCGAGTTGCGAGCCGCGCAGAAAGAGCCCGCCCGCGCGGTCAACGCCGACCTCATCCGTGAGCCATGCCTCCGTCGCCCCGCTCGTGAAGGTGTAGCCGATGCCCCAGACGACCTGCGCGAGCAGAATAATGCCGAATTTCGGTATCACCCCTTGCAGCGCGAGGCCGACACCGAGGAGGAAAACCCCGATGATGATCGAGAGGCGGCGGCTATAGACATCCGCCACAATCCCGGTGGGCACCTCGAAGAGGAAGGCAGCCGCTTCCAGCACCGTGCCGACGAGCACGAGTTGCAGCGGGTTCAGATGGGCGACCTGCACCTGATAGATCAGGTTCACCGTGGTGACGAGGGTGAAGAAGAACGAGCCGCCCCCGATCAGAAAGAGATAGACCGGAACCGCCCCGAGTTTCTTGTTCTGTGTGAACAACGATCACTCCTCAGTAGCGAGTAACGAGTAACGAGCAATGAGTAACGAGCAATGAGTAGCGAGGCTCCCCTGCTCGTTACTCGCTACTCGTTACTCGTTACTTCTCCTCCCCCTACCCGCTCCGCTTCAACTTCCCCGTCCGCTTGGCGTAGCGTTCGACGATGCCGAAGACCCACATGCCGAGGGGAATGGACGCCACGCCGATGATGAGCAGTGGCAGGAGCGTGCTGCCAAGCTGGGTGATGCCGTGCCCGTCGAGGATCGCCTGACGCATCCCGCGCAGCACATAGGTGGCGGGGGAGACGGTGGCGAGTGGCTGCATCCAGCCCGGCAGGACATCGACCGGGTAATAGACGCCGGAGACGAGCAGGAGGATGCCACTAATGACGAAGGTCATTTCCGCGCCGCGCTCCGGGAAAAGGAGCGGCAGAACCGCCGCGACCATGCCGACGCCGACGAACGAGAGGGAGCCGACGAGGAGCACGATGGCGGCGGCGGGCGCGTTCGTCTGCGACAGATCAACACGGAAGAACGACGAGAGGATGACGAGCAGGATGCCCGTACGCACGACGCCGTAGACGATGCTGAAGAGCGCCGTACCGAGCAGATGGGTGAGGCGGGAAACGGGTGCCATCATTGTGTACTCGATCGTCCCTTCCCATCGCTCCCAGGCGATCATCTCCGAGATGCTGTCGAAGACGGCGCGCAGGTAGCTCCAGACGAGCGTGCCGATGCCGAGATAGAGGATCAGCCGCTGCGTCGCCTCCGGGCTATTGACCGTCTGCTGGGCCTTGCCGATGTACATGATCGAGAGCGAGTTCGCCACCGTGAAGACGAAGAAGGCGATCTCCCACCCCCAGTAGCGCCGGACAAGATGGATATTGCGCGCCACAAAGGCGTGCGCCCCCCGCGCCTCGCGGATGAAGAGGCTCGCCGGTGGCGCGGGCACCGGTGGCAGTGATTGTGTGTCGAGCGTCGATACCATGCTACTCCTTTATCGTGCGCGAAACCGGAGAAAACCGCAAAGACGCAAAGGACACAAAGGGCGCAAAGAAGAGAGAAAACAATAATCTTTCCCTACTTTGCGTCCTTTGCGCTCTTTGCGTCTTTGCGGTTCAATTGTTTCTCCCCGCTTCTCCATGTCGTTGATGAGCGATTTGCCGGTGAGGTCCATGAAGACGTCTTCCATCGTCGGGTGCGTGTGGCCCTCCTCACGGAGCCGGTGCTTCAATTCCTCGCTCGTGCCGAGGGCGACGATCTTGCCCTGATCGACAACGGCGATGCGGTCCGTCAGTGCTTCGGCTTCTTCCATGTCGTGCGTAGAGAGCAAGACTGTCGCGTCGTGGCTGGCGCGGATGGCGCGCACGAAATGCTGCACCTCCTGCTTCGAGCGGGGATCGAGGCCCGTCGTTGGCTCATCGAGCAGGAGCAAGGCGGGGGCGGTGAGCAGCGCGCGGGCGATGGCGACCTTCTGCTGCATCCCCCGGCTCATCGTCTCCAGAGGTCGTTTTGCCTGCGCGTCAGTGATGCCGAGCAGGTCCAGCGTGCGGAGGATGTCGCGCCGCGCCTCCTCGCCCCGACCATAGAGGCGGCAGGCATAGAGCAGGTTTTCCAGCGGTGAGAGCTTCTTGAAGAAACTTGCCTCCACGGAGACGCGGTTGATGAGCCGTTTCACCGCGCGCTCGTCCTGCACCACATCGTAACCAAAGACGCGCGCCTGCCCCGCATCGGGGAGGATGAGCGTGCTGAGGACGCGGATGATCGTGCTCTTGCCGCTCCCGTTCGCGCCCAGTAGGCCGAAAATCTCTCCCCGGCCAATCGTGAACGAGATGTCCGTCAGCGCCCGAACCGGCTCCTTCGCGGCCTGCCAGGGCCAGTGGAGGATGGTACCGAACTGTTTGGAAATCCGGTCAACAACCACAGCCTCACTCGCCGGGATCGTGACCGGCACGCGATGCGTTTGCGGTTCGTCCAGTGTTTGCACCATTGCGATCTGTCCTTTCTCGTATCAGCCACTGAATGTCCTATCGACAAAAGAGTGATGCATCGAAAACCCTCTCCTGAACGCCTCTGGACGGGGGCGGACGCTCGACGGGCAGGCGCAAATATCCCGTGAGCCGGTGTGTGCCCACGGGTCTGGGTTCGTGCGTTAGGGGGAGGACTTACTGATCGGGCACGATCCAGAAGGGCACACTGCCGCCATCGGCAAACGCGGCGCGCGGCTTTCGCCGGTCCACCGTGTCGCAAATGGCGTTGAGCACTCCGCCGCTCATGTGTGTCCCTCTCATGCCGAAACGTACGGCATCGCGGTGATGCCGTAACCGAGTGTAGAGGCCAGTGAGGCGAAAGTCAATACAGGGGGTGTGCTGAGGGTGAAATCACACCGCGACGGCGAGGGCTAATCCGTCGAGTTGCGACCAGGCATTGAGGAAGACGGCCCAGGAGACATCGTAGTACGCCGGATAGGCCGGGTCCATGATCGAGACAACGTTCTCGTTATAGCCATACACCGTCACGGCGTGCTCGTAGGGAACGAGCAGGTATTGCTCCCCCTCGCTCTCTTCCTCATAGCGCGGCATACTGCTATAGGTGCCGGTGATCCAGACGACGACGGGGCGATCGTTATTGATCGCATCGCGCAGCAGCATCGGATCCTCATGGAAGATATAGGAATGCGTGAACCCCTCCTGCATGAGGACGGAGAGGATCGGGCGCGCATAGATGCCGTAGTGCCACGTTCCGCCCCACGGGCCACTCAAATCGCCCCGGAACCCTTTATTCGGGTTGGCGTCGAACCCGATCATCGTGACGAAGGTATCCTGACTCACCGTCATGTTGAAGAACGCGGTCGCGGCGGAAGTCGCAGCGTACTCGCACGAGAGGTTGTACCACTGCCCGACGAGGGGGAAATTCTGCATGACATGACTTGGCGGCACCGCCGGGACGGCGAGCGTCCCGAAGTCCGCCGCAACAGGCGTCGCGACTGCACAGACGAGCACCACCGCGAGCAGGTGACCCCAGGCATGAACCAGTATCCGGCGCATCTCTCCCCCACCCCTACGCAAGACACACTGTCATTCGTTTGTCGTGCTTATGTCCCGTGCGCCGCCCAGTATACGGGAATTCGCCATTTTCGTCACTGTGGGGAAAGTGGGGAAAAGTAGACAGTAGGCAGTAGGCAGTAGGCAGTGGAAGTCCGAGACCTCTCGTGTCTATCTCCTCTGACTACCGAAAACTGACTACTGTCTACTGTCTACTGCCTACTCGTCACTTCACCGTCAGCATTCCCTTCATGCCGAGGAGATCGTGGCCGGGGATGTTGCAGCGGTAGGTATAGGTGCCGGGCTTGAGATCGAGCGTGAGGGTCGCGCTCTTGCCGGGATCGAGCGTCGGGATACCCTTCTCCTCACCCGTAATCTGCACATTGAAGTTGTGGGGCGAGGGGCCATTGTTCCTGATCGTGAATGTCACCATCCCGGCACTCACCGTGGACGTATTTAGGGCGATGGCAAAGTCCTTGAGATCGACCGTCACCGCATTGCCGCCCGTGGCAGCGGAGGCCGCCGACGCGGTCGCGACCGCCACGGTCGATGCGCTCGTGGCGAGCGGAATCGTCCCCGTGGGTTGCGCGACAGTCGGAGCGGGAGCGCTCCCCGCCGGTCGTGTGGCAGCAGCGGACCCGACGGGGACGGTGGCCGCAGGTACAGATGCCGCAGATACGGTGGTCGCGATTGGCGAAGACGCGGCAGCAGGCGCACTTGCGGCGCGCGTCGGAGCGGCGGTCGTCGCGGTCGCGGTCGTATTCGTACTGCCCCCGCATCCGGCCAGTACCGCGCTGAGGATGAGGATACCCAGAGTGAGAAGCAAACGGTGTCGCATAGCGGTTCCTTTCAATCAATTGTGTATGGGGTGTAGTACCTCATACTCTCCATCATCCCTTACGTAGTGCTGCATTGGTTGGATGCATGAGCAGTAGGTACTGCCTACTTTCCCATGCATTGCCAGCGGTCGAGAGGCGTGCGAACATCACGGTAGAGGATTGGACAATGGCAGGAGGCAGAGAGAGTGAACGCGCACCCGCAGCCAGCGACCGATGTCGTCATTATCGGGGGTGGGGTGATGGGATGCGCCATCGCCTACGAACTGGCGACGCGCGGCGTACCTGTGACGATCATCGAGCAGCGCGAAGTCGCCGCCTCGGCCTCCGGCGCGTCGGCGGGCGGGGTACGCCAGCAGGGGCGTGACCTGCGCGAACTCCCCCTCGCGCTCAAGGCGATCCCGCGCTGGCCGGGGCTGGCGGATCAACTCGGCGCGGACGTCGAATATCGGCGCGGCGGCCATCTGACCTTGATCGAGGACGAAGCCCTCCTGCCCGCCTTCGCGGAATCCGTCACACGGCAGCAGGACGCGGGGCTGGATATCCGCCTCGCCGAGCCACGCGCACTCGCACAGATCATGCCGGGTATCGCCACCACGGTGGTCGCCGGTTCCTACACCCCGGAAGACGGCCACGCGAACCCGATCCTGACGACGAAAGCCTTCGCGGATGCGGCGGTACGCGCCGGGGCACGCCTCCTCGAACGAACGACGATGACCGGCTTTGCGAAGGACGCGACGGGCCGGGTGATCGCCGTTGAGACGACCGCCGGAAAATTGCCCTGCCGCTGGGCGGTCAACGCGGCGGGCGCATGGGCGGGCGAGGTTGCGCGGCACGCGGGCACGACGATCCCGCTCCGCCCGGCTTGCTACCAGATGCTCGTCACCGCGCCTGCACCGCATCTCCTTGATCCAGTCGTTGGCTGCGTCGGGCGACCGCTCTCGCTCAAGCAAGTGCCGGAGGGTGGCTTTGTCGTCGGGGGCGGCTGGGCCGGGACGGTGCACCTCGATAACGGGCGGGCGGGCACGGTGGGGGCGCATATCGCGGGCAGCGCAGCGGCCTGCACGGGTATCCTCCCCCTGCTTCGCCAACTGCCACTTCTGCGGGCATGGAGCGGCATGGAGGGCGAAAGCCCGGACGGTATCTCGATGATCGGCCCCGCGCCGGACGTGCCCGGCCTCTTCCACTGCTGCGGCTTCACGGGCCACGGCTTCGCCATCGCGCCGGAGGTCGGCGTGGTCGTCGGTACGTGGCTCGCAACGGGTGCGCCCCCCTACGACATGGCCCACTTCGACCCCGCCCGTTTCGCGAACGGTGCTATCCCCGATCGCGTCCTGCCGATGGGCACGATCGACTTCACCCGCAATGAAACGCCTCAGCAACCAGGTTGAAATACTTTGCCGTTGACGGACGATAAGCACCCGGCAATAATGACCTGTGACATCGTTGACAACAATGAATCATCCGAATGTCAAGGGAGGATCGGTCATGCGGATACAGCGCCTCTCCCGGCTCGTGTGCATCGTCGCGCTCCTCGGCTTGTTCGTCGCGGTGCTCCCAGCCACGACCGTCCACGCGGCAAGCACCGTCACCGTGTGTACGAATGGCGCGGCCACCTCGTTCGATACCTTGGTGAATACATCGGGGATAGGCGACACGATCACCTTCTCGGTGGACTGCCCCGATCCCGTCTCGCCCATCGCGCCAGCAGCGACACTGACGATCAACCACACTCTGACGATCGACGGCAGTGGGCACACGGTGGCGATCAGTGGCAGTAACGCGCATCAGGTCCTCTCCGTTATCAATGGCACCGTGAAGATCAATGCACTTACGATCGAGAAGGGCTCCTCAGGTGGCAGCAATGGCGGTGGCATCAGTAGCAACAACAGTACGCTTGTCGTCACCAACAGCGCTTTCATCGGGAATGTCGCCACCCTTGCCGGTGGCGCGATCATAAACTCCGGGAGCGGGGTGCTCACCATCATCAACAGCACCTTCTTCAACAATACCGCGAACCTCGGCGGTGCAGTCGACAATGCCGGTGCCACGGCGATTGTCGTTAATAGCACTATCGCCGGTAATACTGCCACGGGCGCATTCGGCGGAGGGGGAATAATTAGCCCGAACTCTCCATTGACAGTAAAGAACACCCTCCTCGCAGGCAACACCGCCCCCGCCGCGACAACCAAAGCCAACTGTGCCACGGTGGGCACCGGAACGATCGGTGAGGGTGGGGTCGGTCACAACCTCGAATACGGCGTGGGCGCTCCCGTGAATACCTGCGGTTTCGCCATCGCTGCCCAGAGCGGTGATCCCAAACTCGATGCCGCGCCCGCCCTCAACAATGGCCATACCCTCACCCTCAAGCTCCTCAATGGCACTGCCGCCCTCGATAACGCCGATCCCGCCACCTGCCAGAATGCGCTGCCCACCGGTGCTGGGGGGCTCGATCAGCGGGGCTTGATCCGCTTCCCCACCTTGTGCTCCATCGGTGCCTTCGAGCCGCAAGTCAGCGGCCGCGTCACTACCTTTCTCAATCATTCCACCGGTCGGGACGCCATTTCCCCCCTTCACCGAGATTGTCGCCGATAGCGTCGGCAACAGCCTCGGTGGGGTCTTCGTCGTCTTCACCGCCCCGACCAGCGGACCCTCCGGTACCTTCCCCGGCTCCCTCACGACGGTGGGGGTAACGACCGCGAAGGGAACCGGTACTGCGACCACGCCGACCTTCACGGCGAACACTGTTGCCGGGTCCTATCTCGTCACCGTCGCGATCCCTGGAGTCGGCCCATCGAACTTCATGCTCACCAATCTCGCCGGTGCGCCTGCGGCAATTGCGAACGTCGCGAACACGACGCAATCGACGCCGGTGGGAGCGAGCTTCTCCGTACCGCTCGCGGTCACCGTTACCGATCAGTTCGGCAATCTGGTCTCGGGGGCCGTCGTGACGTTCAGTGCCCCCACCAGTGGCGCGTCAGGCAGCTTCGCAGGCGGGATCATCACCGCAACGTCGAATGCGAACGGCGTCGCTACCGCACCAACCTTCTTCGCCAATAACACGCAGGGGAGCTATCAGGTAACCGCAACAGTGAGCGGATTGACCACCGCTTTCGCACTGACGAATACGCCAGTGCCGCTGCCACCGAGTAAGCCGGGTGCCGCCCCGAGCGGGGGTGTGCCCTCCACGGGTAGCAGGCCCGGCGGCGCACCAAGCGGTGGAGCGGTTCCGCCACCGTCAGGCCGGTAACGTACGCAGAAGAGCAAGCACCGCACCCTACATGGTATGCCTCGTTATCTTGATGTTTCTGCGGGGTGAGAGCGATGCCGGGTTGAACGCGCTAGTCGTTGACGGATGGTGAGTACCCGGCAATAATGACCTGCGACATCGTTGACAACAATGAATCATCCGAATGTCAAGGGAGGATCGGTCATGCGGATACAGCGCCTCTCCCGGCTCGTGTGCATCGTCGCGCTCCTCGGCTTGTTCGTCGCGGTGCTCCCAGCCACGACCGTCCACGCGGCAAGCACCGTCACCGTGTGTACGAATGGCGCGGCCACCTCGTTCGATACCTTGGTGAATACATCGGGGATAGGCGACACGATCACCTTCTCGGTGGACTGCCCCGATCCCGGTACGCCGATCGCGCCCGCAGCGACACTGACGATCACTCACGACCTGACGATCGACGGCAGTGGGCACACGGTGGCGATCAGCGGCAGCAACGCGCATGGGGTCCTCGTAGTCAGCAGTGGCACACTGAGGATCAATGCGCTCACGATCGAGAAGGGCAAGGCCACTGGCGGCAATGGCGGTGGCATCAATAGTATTAGCAGTGGTCCGCTCGTCGTCACCAACAGCGCCTTCATCGGGAATGTCGCAAGCAACGCAGGCGGTGCGATCGTGAGCGCTGGGATCGGGGGGGGGTTCACTATCGTCAACAGCACCTTCTTCAACAATAGCGCGCTGTTCGGCGGTGCAGTCGTCGCTGCCGGTGGCACAACGGTTATCATCAATAGCACTATTACCGGTAATACTGCCACGAGCAGCACATCCGGCGGAGGCGGGCTGTGGACGCAGGCTCCGGCACTCACGGTGAAAAACACCATCGTTGCAGGGAACACCGCACCCACTTCTGCAAACTGTGCCACGTTTAACACGGGAACGATCGTTGAGGGTGGGGTGGGTCACAACCTCGAATACGGCGTGGGCGCTCCCGCGAGCACCTGCGCCTTCGCCATCGCTGCCCAAACTGGCGATCCCAAACTCGATGTCGCGCCCGCGCTCAACAGTGGCCATACCCCCTCGTTCAAGCTCCTCCTCAATTCTGCCGCCCTCGATAACGCCGATCCCGTCACCTGCCAGAATGCGCTGCCCGCTGGTGCCGGGGGGCTCGATCAGCGGGGCTTGATCCGCTTCCCCACCTTGTGCTCCATCGGTGCCTTCGAGCCGCAAGTCAGCGGCCGCGTCACTACCTTTCTCAATCATTCCACCGTCGGCACGCCATTTTCTCTCCCCTTTACCGAAACGGTCGCCGATAACGTCGGCAACAAACTCGGTGGGGTTCTCATCACCTTCTCCGTCCCGACCAGCGGACCCTCCGGTACCTTCCCCGGCGCTCTCACGACCGTGGTGCTCACGAGCGCAAAGGGGTCCGGCATCGCGACCACGCCGACCTTCACGGCGAACGGTGTTGCCGGGTCCTATTTCGTCACCGTCACGATCCCTGGATTCGGCCCATCGAGCTTCGGCCTCACCAATCTCGCCGGTCCACTTGCGGTGATCGCGAGCGTTGCAAGCACGACGCCGCAGATCACACCGGTAGGAGCGAGCTTCTCCGTACCGCTCGCGGTGACCGTTACCGACCAGTTCGGCAATCCGCTCTCCGGTCAGGTCGTGACGTTCATTGCTCCCACGAGTGGTGCATCCGGGACGTTTGCAGGCGGGATCATCACCGCAACGACGAATGCGAGTGGCATCGCGACTGCACCGACGTTCTTTGCGAACAACACGCAGGGGAGCTATCAGGTCACTGCCACGGTGCCCGGACTGACCACGACCTTCGCACTCACGAATACGGGGGTGCCGCTGCCACCGAGTAAGCCGGGTGCCCCACCGAGCGGGAGTGTGCCATCCGAGGGTAGTCGGGCAGGAGGCGCACCAAGTGGTGGAGTAGTGCCGCCACCATCAGGCCGGTAACCCACGAAGCGACGCATACCATCTGGTATGCGTCGTCACCTTCATCATCTTGCGGGTGAGATTACACGTCCGTTAGATGCTGAAGCGTCCGTAGAACCAAATGCCCTCACTGTGTGTTCGTTGCCTATTGTCCGGGGAGATAGCCGCGCTGGATGGCGGCTTTGATGCCGAGGAGTCCAAGCAAGTCCTCATTCGGGGTACCGGCGAACTCGCGGTGCAGTTCGAGCCGGGCGCGCTCGAAGTATTGCACCGTGTAGGTCTTGCCATCGTCCGCGTTCTTCTCTTCGAACGGTTCCGAGATGGGGTTCCCTAAGAGCGCCAGCCCATTCGGCGCTTCCCATAGCGCCTTGAACCCACCTTCCAGGCTGTGCCCGGTCGCGGCGACGAAGAGCTTCTTCGCGGTACTCGCGAAGGCCGGGACACTCTGGAAGGGCACTTCGCCGGATCGCCCCTCGGTCAGTTGCACCCCAAGCAGCCCCAGTTCGACCTCATAGGGAGTGCCCTTCAAGTCGGGGTGGTACTCGAAGCGGTTCCGCTCGAAATACTGCACCGTATACGTCTTACCGTCCGACTTGTTTTGCTCCTGGAATTCCTCGCTAATCGGTAAGCCGAAGATGGCGATTCCACCGTGCCCATCCCAGAAGGTCTTGAAAGTGGACTTGAGCGTGTGGTGCGTCTCGGGGAAATACCGGAGATCCGCTGTATCGGTGATCGGCGCGACCGCAGCAAAGGCGGGATGCGGTGCTTGCGGAGCGGGGGCCGGGGGTGGCGTCGGCGTCGGCGTTGGTGTGGGGGTCGGCGTCGGTGCAGCGGCATAGTTGAACCCGCCCGTGATCTTACTGACCGCTTGGCCGGGGATCGTCACCGCGACATCCGCCGCGCCCGTACCCGCCGGGGTAACGCAGGTGATGGTCGTGGTATTGAGGACCGCAAGATTAGTGCAGGTCACGCCACCAATTGTGACGATCGTGCCGGTTGCGAAACCTCTCCCGGTGATCGTGATCGTTGTGCCCCCGGTGGGCGGGCCGCTGGTCGGGGAGACGATCAGCGCGCTCGCGGCGGCGGTGCCATAGGTGAAGCCACCGGCGAGCGTCGCGGTCTGCCCATCGACATTCTTGACGACGACATCGACCGCGCCTGCCGTCCCCGCCGGGGTGATGGCGGTCGCGTTCGCGCCGGTGCTGTCAATCGTGAGCGCCGCCGCCTTCCCGCCAATCGTGACGGTCGCGCCCGTCGCGAAGCCCGTACCCGTGATGGTAATGCTCGTGCCACCGCTCAGTGGCCCGAAGTTCGGAGAAACCGCCGTCACCGTCGGTGCGGCGGTGGAACTATAGGTGAAGCCCGACGCAGTGATGACTTTGCCATCGGGGTTCGTGACGATGATATTGGCGGGGCCGGCGGTGCCCGCAGAGGTCACACAACTGAGTGTTTTTCCCGAGTTGAAGACGGCAGGACCACTGCACGAACTGCCGCCAATCGTGACCGTCGCGTTCGGCTGGAAGCCCGCCCCCGCAATGATGACCGCCGTACCGCCCGCGATCAGCCCAACGCTCGGGCGGATGCTCGTGATCGTCGGATCGGGCGGGGTAACGTAGGTGAAGGCACGCGGGAGCGTGAGGCTTTGCCCGTTCGGGAAGGTGATAATCATGTCCGCCTCACCGCCGATACCGACGGGGATTGCCGGTGTGGTGCAGACGATCTTGGTGCTATTGAATACCGTGGTATTGCCGCAGGCAAGACCGGCGATAGTGATCCCGACACCGGCCGCGAAGCCAACGCCCGTAATGACGATGTTCGTGCCCCCGCTCGTCGGCCCGCTACTCGGAGAAATGCCGCTCACGCCGACGGGGGCACTCGGAACCTGAGTTGAACTCGGGCTCGTACTCGTATAGATAAAGCCACCAGTAAGCGTCACCGTGCCGCTATCGGTGTTCGTGACGGTGACGGGCGCTGCACCCACACTTCCTGCGGGTGTGGCGCAGGTGATCGTCGTCGTGGATGTGACTGTGGGACCGGCGCAAGTGCCACCACCGACGGTGACCGTCGCGCCGGTTGCGAAGTTCGTGCCCGTGATCGTAATAGTCGTGCTGCCCGAAGCTGGTCCCGTCGCTGGGGAGACATTCGTCAGAGTTGGTGGGGCAGTATACGTGAAGGCATTCAGCTTTGGGACATCACCACTGGGTAGAAAGACTGTAACCCCGACGAGACCCGCTGCGTGCGCCGGAGAGGTTACCGTGATCTGCGTGTCACTCACCGTCAAGTCTGTCGCGGTCAACGTGTCGAACTTGACCGCGGTTGCCCCTGTCAGACCCGTACCTACGATCTTCACTGAGGTACCACCGGTAGCCGGTCCGGTATTCGGTGCGACAGAAGTAATCGTCGTAGCAGCAGCGACAGGCGATGCGGAAACCATCGCCACGAGCGGCGCAACGCCGAGGAACATGGTGACGAGAATGAGGCGCAAGACCCGTTGAGGGCCGCGCAGGGCCGCAGCGTTCATGGAAGGCTCCTTCAAAGCACACATTCCCGTATTTAGCGACTGTGGGTACTAAATACGTCCTTAGTCTACATAATGCAGAGGTATTCTGTCAAATTGTTTCACAATCGAAAGAATTGTACTGCCACTTGAACTGATCGCAAGACGGATAGGTTCTGGCGATACACTCCCTTCTGCATCCCCTTCCCCCAAGGAAGGAGCGGGCGATTCGGACAGACCGGTGCGAACCGGGGCAATCCCTGCTATCATTACGTCTCGTGACGTTGCAATGGATCGCATTGGGGAGCGCAGAAGAGATGGCAGTCGCGGACAGCACCGAGCAATTGGACAAAGCGATCAAGCAAACCGTCAAGACGTTCAAGGCCGCGAGTGCGATGCAGGTCTGGACCTGGTCCATGAACCGCGAGGGTAATCTGCTGACCATCGAAGGGCGTCTCGAAGAGATGGCGAAGGCCGGGATGCTCCATCGCGTCGAAAACTCGTTTCCTGCCGCCTACACGATGGGACGATGGAAGTGACCGAGTGCTGAGTGCTGAGTGCTGAGGGGGTCGGGGCACTTCCTCACCCCCGGTCCCTCTCCATCGCCCGGAGATCACGATGTGGAACAGGTTTGTGCGGCGATGGAGAGGGGAGGGTAACAAAAGGGAGAAATGATGACTGAGGAGGCGCGGGAGTTCACGGACGAGACCTTCGGCAAATGCCCGGAGTGCGGCGCGGCGATGCAGGTGGAGGGGGAAGACCCAATGAGCGCGGTCGATTCCGCCCTGATCGTTGGCACGACGAAGGGACTGCCGCAGCAGAGCGACAATAGCCGATTCGCGACCCGCCTCCGCTGCGAGAACGGCCATCTGCGCTGGATGCTCACCGAGGACATACGCGCGGCGGGATAGGGAGACCTCTCGTACGGAGCCCCCGGCCCCTCCCCTAAAGAGGGAGGGTGCCTCAATCTGGGCGTCGTAACCGTTCCCCCGAAGGCCACGGCATTGCAGCGAGGCACCCCCTTCCTTTTAGGGAAGCCGGGTGCCCTCTGGGCGGATGGGGGGTTAGGCGCAACCTTGCGACCCACCGCAAAGCGGGCTACGATGCGCACAACGTCAGCACAGGGAAGCAGCGGTTCGCACGCGTCGAGGGAGGGCTTGCAGCATGGCAGCACACGAGAACGGTTCCGCACCCGTCGTTGAGTCGCGGGACGGGATTTCCGTCATCCGCAGCAGCGAGAACGTCCGCGAGTGGAACAACATCAACTACGCGCTCGGCCTCTCCGGCAAGAACACGAACGCGAAGAACCTCTCGATGAATGTCGCGACCGTCCCGCCCGGCGGGGTCGCGTACGCGCATATCCATGACGGCTTCGAGGTGATGCTCTATATCCTGCACGGCAATGTGCGCCACGCCTACGGGCCGGGGCTGAAGCAGGTAATCGAGAATCAGGCGGGCGATTTCATCTTCATCGAGCCGGGCGTCCCGCATGAGGTCTATAACATCAGCGACACCGAACCCGTCGTCGCCGTCGTCGCCCGCTCCGCCTCCGACGAGTGGGACAAGATCATCCCCTACGACCGCGCGAGCGATACTGCGAGCTGATTGCTATTCACCTGGGCGATTGGAGTTGGTGGTGGTAGCAGGCTTTTAGCCTGCCCATCGTGGCATCGGAGAGGGCAGGCTAAAAGCCTGCTACCACCGGATTTTGGCTTCTCTAGAGCGAATGGCGATGGGATTGGCCCGCCGAACGCCCCCACCCCCGGCCCCTCCCCGCCATGCGCTGAGAGGGGAGCTTGATGGAGAGAAGTCACTGGGACCCATCGTCAGAGATGTTGCAGTGAGACACCCCTCCATCGCTTGCGGGGGGAGGGGCTGGGGGTGGGGGCCAGTATCAGCGCGAACCGCTCTCACGGAGAATGGCATCAACCGGAATCGTGAGCGCGGGAATCATGGTCGAGGCGAGCGATTCGCCGGGGCGGGCAATCGTCACGACCCGATAGAGACCATCGCGCGGTTCCGTGTGCCGCTCGACCGTCGCACTGGCGAGATCGACGAGCCATGCCTCGCCGATCCCTGCTGCCGCGTAGATCGGGAACTTTGTCCCCCGATCATACTCCCGCGATGAATCGGCAACCTCAATCACCAGTAAGATACCGGATACCGATGTCGGCCATTTCGAGGATTTCCCCGCCGACCAGTTCGATTCGATCATCCTCATGCAGGATACCGGCGCTCGCCATGCGTTCATACTCCGCGACCGTGAACCGGCGACGCGACACCTCTGATGCCATAGATCATGCCCCCTCTGACACATTGCAGTGATTCGTGTCGGTGAGTATCGCACGATCTTGACGCCGTCTCAATCGCATGTTACACATTCTTTGTTACTGTAAGAAAGGTCGCGGGGAAGGTGAGATGACCCTGATTAGCGGCACCCCTCAGACAATGGCGCGCGTCAACCGCTCGGCGATTCAGCGTGCGATCGAGGAGTGGGGGCCGATTGCGCGCGCGGACCTCGCGCGGCGGCTCTCGCTCAGCGGCGCGACGGTGACGCGCGTCGTGGCGGTATTGCTGCGCGAGGGAATCGTCGTTGAGGACTGCCCCGGCACCTCCACGGGTGGGCGGCGGCCAATCCTCCTCAAGATCGCGCCGCGCGGCGCGACGGTGATCGCGGTCGATGTCGGCGGAACGAAGATTGCGACGGGCATCGTTGACCGAACGGGAAGCATCCTCTATGAGCAGGTGGCGACGACAAAGCAGCCTGGCACGACTCCGTTCGATGTCCTCCTGCGTGAACTGACGGCGGCACAGGAAGAGGCCGCGCGACAGGGGATCACCCTCGCGGGGATCGGCATCGGCGCGCCGGGCATCGCGCATCAACCGTCGGGCACCGTCGAATTCGCGCCCGCGGTCGGCTGGCATGGCTTCCCTCTCCGGCGCACGGTGGAGGACGTGACCGGGCTGCGCACCTTTGTCGAGAACGACGGCAATCTCGCCGCGCTCGGTGAATACACCTACGGCGCGGGGCAGGGGGAACCCTGTCTCGTCGTGATCGTCGTCGGTACGGCGCTCGGCAGTGGCATTGTGATTGGCGGTCGGCTCCATCGCGGCGCGCAGGAGGGGGCGGGCGAGGTCGGCTACTTCCTGCCGAACCGCGATGCCTTAGCGACGCACTATCCCGGATTCGGCGCGCTGGAAGGCGAGGTCGCGGGGGGAGGGATCGTCCGGCGAACGCGCGCGCGGCTCGCGGCGGGGGACGCGAGCAGCCTCGGCACCCTCGCGCGCGATGCGGTGACGGCACGGGCGGTCTTCGATGCCGCAGCAGCAGGGGACGCGCTCGCGACAGCGGTGGTGATGGAGACGGCGGATTTGCTCGCGCTTCTGATCGGCGGGTTCGCGACGATTCTCAACCCGAGCAAGATCGTGATCGGCGGTGGGATCGGACGACGCGCGGGGGCGCTCATCCCGCGCATTACGGAGCGGCTGACGGGGCGGGTGCCGTTCGTGCCCGCGCTCGCCGGATCGGTTCTCCACGAACGAGCGGTCCTCTACGGCGCGGCAGCCCTCGCGGATCGCTCCCTTGCGGGTGGCATCCACGTCACGGAGTCACAGCCATAGGGGAGTCGAAAGTAACGAGTAGCGAGTAACAAGTCAAAAGTAGAAAGTGGCATGTGACCCTCGTTACTCGTTACTCGTTACTTGGTTCTTGTTACTTTCAACTCGAAGCGAAGCGGAGTAAGCGATGTACCAGGACTTGCAGGTAATCGACTGGCATGTACACTTCCCGATCTTCCCGGCGACAATGCGCCGCCAGCCGCCGACGCGCCGCCAGATCCCGGCGGTCGGGATGGCGAAGC
Source organism: uncultured Chloroflexia bacterium (assembly GCA_963763655.1). Lineage (GTDB taxonomy): Bacteria > Chloroflexota > Chloroflexia > Thermomicrobiales > JALYUS01 > JALYUS01. The sequence goes on along the minus strand of CAVXPY010000011.1, from coordinate 131,666 downwards.
GGCGTGCGGCGGTCGAGGCGGAGAAGGCGCAGTGGCGCTATGCGTGGGATTTCCCGGAGCCGGAGCAGGAGAAGCGCACCTGGGAAGAGTACGCCGATATGTGGAAGGATGAGGCGATCACGCACGGCCTCGATAAGGTCGTGTTCGTGACGGGGCCGGACAATGACGGCCTCGCCGCGATCTGCCGCAGGCACCCGGATCATTTCATCGGCCTCGCGCATCACGACCCCTGCCAGCCGGGTGCGGCGGAAGAGTTCGAGCGCGGCATCACCGAACTGGGCCTGCGTGGCTACAAGATGCTCGCCCCGACCCTCGATTGGCGCATCGACGACGAGCGGTATTACCCAATCTGGGAAGTCGCCGCGAAATATGAGGTGCCGATCCTCTTCCACTACGGGATGCTCGGCGGCGCGGGCGGCATCGCCTGGAATGAGAAGATCAGTCCCGTCCATCTCGAACAGGCCGCCAAAGACTTCCCGGACGTCAATTTCGTCGTGCCGCACTTCGGCATCCAGTATGTGACGGACCTCCTTTTCCTCTGCTGGGCCTGCCCGAATGTGCACGTCGATACCTCCGGCTCGAATCAGTGGACGCGCTGGATGCCCTATCCACTGACACTGGCGGACCTTTTCCATAAGTTCTACGAGACGGTCGGGCCGGGGCGCATCCTCTTCGGCAGCGATAGTTCGTGGTTCCCGCGCGGGTTCGCCCTGCGCTATCTCCAGGATCAGATGCAGATCTGCCGCCTCGCGGGTTTCCCGCACGAGCACCTGCAACTGATCTTCGGCGGGAATGCGGCGCGCCTGCTCGGCATTTCACTCGGTGCGGAGAGGGTGGCACCGGAAACCGTGGGTGTCGGTCGGTAACGGGGTGGCGGAGCGTGCTCCGTCAGAAACGGGAGGTGCCGCGATCACGTACCAACCGGGACACAGGCCAAGGAACCCAATAGTGGTGGAGGCGGGCTTTAGCCTGCCATAACAAGGAATAGCAGGCTAAAGCCCGCCTCCACCGTGAGGGGGCCTGGGTAGACAAACGGGAAGAGCGGAGCCAGATCGGTTCCGATACGAGGGAGGAAATCCGTGATGGATGGTCAGACACAGTGGACGCGGCGGCGCTTGCTCCGCATCGTGGCGGGGACCGCAGCAGGGGGCGTCCTCACCGCCGTACTTGCGGCGTGCGGTAGCTCGGACAAGGCAACAGCGACGACGGCGAAACCCGCAGCGACGCAAGGCCCGACCGTCGCGCCCTTCTCGACGGCGGGCGCGGCTGCAACGACCGCACCAAGCACGACCGGGAGCGGCACGACGACCAGCAGCACCACGACCGCGAGTAGCAGCGCCGCCGCACCCGCGACGAGTGCGACGAGCGTCACCGGCAGCGCGGCTGCCCCATCGACGGGCGCGGCGGGCTTACGAGCCGAAGAACGCCGTGACGATCGAATACTGGCAGTATCAGTTCGACTCGAAGGTCGATCTCGTCAACCAAGCTGATCCCGGAGTTCCAGAAGCAGAACCCGAAGATCACCGTCAAGCACGTCAACTTCCCCTACGACGACTTCCGCACGAAGGTCGCGGCGGCGGTGCAGGCCGGGCAGGGGCCGGACGCGCTCAATGTCTACTACGGCTGGCTCCCGGCCTATGTGCAGTCGAAGTTCCTCCAGCCCTTGCCGGACGAGCTCTTCAGTGTGGACAAGGTCGAGAAGAACTTCTACGGCATGGTGCAGGCGGCGAAATTCAACGGCGCGTACTATGCCGCCCCGACGGCGGTGCGCGTCCTTGCCCTCTTCTGGAACAAGGACATGCTGAAGGAAGCGGGCTTCACCGACGCGCCGAAGAACTGGGAAGAACTGGTCAAGGTGGCGCAGGCGACGACGAAGCGCGATGCGAGCGGCAAACTCCTTCAGGAAGGAATCACCTGGGGGCCGGACGGGCAGGGCCATGCGTGGTGGCGCGAATGCCTGAACCGCCAAAACGGCCTCGTGCCGATGAGTGAGGATCGCAAGAAACTCAACTGGACCGATCCGCTCGGCGTCGAGGCGTTCACCTGGTACACCGATCAGGTGACGAAGCTGAAGGTCGCCGAGAAGGCGTTCTACACCGACGATCCGACCGCCTTCAAGACCGGCCACGCCGCGATGACGGTCGACGGCAACTTCCGCATCAGCACGCTTCAGAAGGATGCGCCGACCCTCAATTACGCCATCTCGCCGCTCCCCGAGCACAAGAAAAAGGCGACCTTTGCCTCCTTCTGGTGCAACGCGATCACACGCAAGGCGGGCGATCCGAAGAGCGACAAGTTCATCGCGGCGGCGCTCTTCAACAACTATCTCGCCTCCCCCGCCGTCCAGAAGCAGTGGACCCCGGCGGTCGGCGAGTTGCCCGCGACGCCCTCGGTCGGGCAGGAGTTCCTGAGCGACCCACTCTACAAGGGGTTCGTTTCGCAACTCGGCGATGCCTATGCCACCTTCTATGTCTCCGAGGCGGACGACCGGCAGGCCGTCATCGACGCCACCGATCAGGTGATCCTCAAGGGCATGTCGCCTGCGGACGCCGTCAAGGAAGCACAGGGCAAGGTCCAGGCGATGATGGACAAGTATTGGGCGGATCAGAAGTAACGAGTGAAGTAACGAGTAATGAGTAACGAGTAACGAGGATGAGATCAGACCTTCTCGCTACTCGTTACTCAGCACGGAGTGCGCTATGACGCTTGCCAAACGGCGATGGCTGTGGGCATATGCCTTTTTGCTCATCCCGCTCGTCTTCTTCCTGACGATCCGGATCTGGCCGGCGGTGCAGGCATTTAAGTTGAGCCTCTATGACTACGACCCGCTCGACACGGAGCACAAATTCCGTGGCCTCGGCAACTACAGCGACCTCCTGCACGACACGGTCTTCCGGCACGCCCTCCTCAATACCTTCCTCTACGTCCTCTACGGCGTACCGGCGGGGCTGATCGTCAGCCTCGCCGTCGCGCTCGGGCTGAAGCGGGTCAATCGCTTTCGGGGCGTGCTGCGCTTCCTCTATTTCCTGCCCTACGTCACGGCGCTCGTCGCGGTCTCGTGGATCTGGCGGTGGCTCTATCAGCCGAACGGCCTCTTCAATGAGGTCCTCCATAATCTCGGTCTCGGTAAGGCGGGCTTCCTCGGTAGCACGGGAGGGGCGCTGATCTCCGTGACTGTTGTGACGGTCTGGTACGGGTTGGGCTTTCAGGTCATCATCTTCCTCGCGGGGCTTGAGGGCATCCCGGATGTCTTCTATGAGGCCGCGTCGCTCGATGGCGCGACGCCCTGGCAGCGCTTCCGCTTCGTGACGCTGCCGCTCCTCAACCCGACCATCGTCTTCCTCGCTGTAATCGGCGTCATCCAGTCCCTGCAGATCTTCACGCAGATTCGCAGCCTGACGACGAACGGCGGGCCGCTCAACAGCACGACGAGCCTCGTGCTCTATGTCTATCAACTCTCCTTCCAGACCCTCCCGGCGCGGATGGGCTACGGCGCGGCAATCACCGTCGTCCTCTTCGCAATGATCCTGGTCATCACCATCGTGCAGCTCACCGTTCTGACGAGGCGCTATGAATACTAAGGCAGAGAACCTACCCCCCCGCCCCCTCCCTAAAGGGAAGGGGAAACCCCATCTGGGCAGCGCGGTCTTCCGGGAACGCCACGGCATCACAGCGAGTCACCCCCTTCCTTTTAGGGAAGGGGGCCGGGGGGTTAGGTTGTTCGCCGCCACGGGAACAAAGCGGCAAAACAGGCTCGGCGCGCCGTGGTGGCTCTACCTCATTCTTCTCGTCGGCGGGCTGTGCATGATCGTCCCGTTCCTCTGGATGCTCTCGACCTCCTTCAAGCCGAACCCGGAGATCTACACGACGAACCTCGTCCCGCAGCACCCAACGCTGTCGAACTACACGCATGTGCTGGAGCAGACCCAGTTCCCGCGCTGGTTCCTCAACAGCCTGATTATCGCGCTGATTACGACGCTCTCCGTCGCCTTCTTCGACTCGCTTGCCGGCTTCGTGCTCGCGAAGTACGACTTCCCCGGGAAGCGGGCGATCTTCATCATGATCCTCTCGACCCTGATGGTGCCGACGGAGATGCTCGTGCTGCCGTGGTACCTGATGAGCGTCAACAACCACTGGGTGCGCGGTGATGTGACGGGGATCGGTGATTACGCGGCGGGGTATTGGTCCATCATGTTCCCCGGCCTGATGAGCGGTTTCGGCGTCTTCCTGATGCGTCAGTTCTTCGAGAGCATCCCGGACGACCTCTTCGACGCGGCGCGCATCGACGGCGTCGGCGAATTCGGCCTCTACTGGCGCATCGCCCTGCCGAGTGTCCGCCCCGCCATCGCCGCACTCTGCATCTTCACCTTTCTCGGCAACTGGAACGCCTTCCTCTGGCCGCTCATTATCACGAACGCCGACAAACTGCGCACCGTCCCGGTCGGTATCTCCTTCTTTTCGAGCGATGTCGGCTCCGCGTACGACCTCATCATGGCCTCTGCCTCACTCGCGACCCTGCCCGTCGTCATCGTCTTCGCCATCTTCCAGCGACAGATCATCCGGGGTATCGCCCTGACGGGGTTGAAGTCGTAGGGAACGGAAAAAGGAAGAGACCCAATGCCAGAATCACCCACCGGATTCCCCCACCCCGCCTACCGCGCCATCGTGCTTGATCCGGCGCTGGCAAATGCGCGGGCGCGGCTCTTTGGGCCGATGCTGGCGGCAAACAGGGCGCATGTCATCATGCTGGCGGAGCAGGGCATCCTGCCGAGAGCGCAGGCAGAGACGCTTCTCGATGCAATTAAGAAGGTGGAAGCAGAAGGAGTCGAGCGCGTCATCGCCAACGCGCCACCGACGGCGGAAGACCTCTTTTTCATGGTCGAGGGCGAGCTGATCGCGCAGACGGGGCCGGATGTCGGCGGGAACCTGCAACTCGCGCGCTCGCGGAACGATCTCGGTGCGGCGCTTTGGCGGCTCGTGACGCGCGAACTTGTGCTTGAGGTAATGGAGAAGGTGCTCACCTTCCGCCAATCGCTCCTCACGCTCGCCAGGAAACACGTCGAAAGTATCATGCCGGGGTACACGCATACGCAGCCCGCGCAGCCGACGACGCTCGCGCACCATCTCGCGGGCGTCTGGGGGCCATTGGAGCGCGACACGGCGCGGTTGCAAGCGGCGTATGCGCGCATAAACCAGTCCCCGCTCGGTGCGGCGGCCTTCACCACAACCGCCTTCCCGATCGACCGCGCGCGCATCGCCGCGCTGCTCCGCTTCGATGGCGTGATCGAGAATGGCTACGACGCAGTCGGCGCGTCCGATGCGATGCTCGAAGCAGTGGGGGCGCTCGTCATCTGCGCCTCGTCGCTCTCACGCTTCCTCTACGATCTCCTCGTCTGGGCGCGGATCGAGAGCGGTTTCATCCGCGTGGACGATGCCTTCGTGCAGATCAGCAGCATCATGCCGCAGAAGCGCAACCCCGTCGTTCTGGAGCATTTACGCGCCCATCTCGCCTACATTTACGGCGACGCGGCAGCGGTGCAGACGATGACCCACAATGCCGCCTATCGCGGACACGAACGATGTCGAGGATGACATTCAGATCCCGCTCTATCGCGCCTTTGCGCACACGGGGAATGTCCTCACGCTCTTCACGGCGGTTCTGGATACCTTGCATGTGAACACGGAGCGGATGGCCGCGCTCGCGGGCCGGGGCTTCACGACCGCAACCGAACTGGCGGACACCCTCGCGCGGGAGTACCATCTCCCCTTCCGCACCGCGCACGGCATCACCGCCCGCGTCGTCCAGATCCGCCCTCGCGGCGGGGAAGGAAGCGGACGCGGTGACGGCGGCAGATGTGCAGGCGGCAGCGGAAGCGATCACCGGCCAATCGCTCTCCCGATCACCGAAGAGATGGTACGGCGCGCGCTCGACCCGGTCGCCGTCGTCACCGCCCGCGCCCTCCCCGGCGGCCCCGCACCCGACCGGATGCGTACCACCATCGCGGAATCCCAAACCCGCCTCGACACTGACTATGCATGGCTCAGGCGAGCGAGACGAGCAATGAGCAATGAGCAATGAGAGAGTCAGACCTCACCGCCCATGCAAAAGCGGCCCTCTCGGACCGCTCGCTCGTTACTCGGCACTCATTGCTCATTGCTCATTGCTCAGTTCCCGAGTGCGGCGAGGAGCGGGCCGAAGCCGTCACCCTTGACCAGAAATGCGTCCGCGCCGGAGCGCAGGGCTGCGGCGCGGTATTCGCGGTACATGGTCAGGAGAACGACGCGGACCTCCGGGATGCGCTGCTTGATTTGCCGGGTCGCTTCGAGGCCATCCATCTTCGGCATCTGGACATCCATCACGACGAGATCGGGATGGAGGGTGTCCGACGAGATCGATTGCTTCTTCGCCCGTTCTTCGCTTCGCCCACGACATGAATATTCGGTCGCAGTTCGAAAAGTTCTCGGAGTCCTTCGCGGCTGGCGCGGTCATCATCAACGATTAAAACATTCATTGCAGAAAACTCGTAAGAAGACACCACTTCACCATCCCATAATCATGTGCTACCATTCGCATTCGTTGACATCTTTCATTCTCTTCCACTCACACGGCCTGTCCCCGCCGCTGCCACTACCATACGCCTACGCAATACGCCTGCCATCTATCACATGGACAGTTTCGGTGTGTCGAGATGCGCCGTGAGACCTGTCCTTTTGTACAGGTCGGTTCCGCGCTGCTATACTCTCGCTATGGGGGTAGTGTGAGAGCGAAGCATGAGCGGACTACAACCACGACCACCGGGCGTGCCGGGCAACCCGTGTCACTCGGTGGGGAGAACGCGCTTCTGGAAAGTTTCTCCGCGATCGCGGACGCGCTGACGAGCGGGGGAGACCTCTCGACAGTCCTGCAGTGCATCGCCGAGGAATCGCTGCATCTCCTGGACGCGACATCGGCGCGCGTGCGGATGCCGGATGCCAGCGGGACACAACTCGTCATCGCCGCCCTCGCGGACGATGAGGAGTCGGAGATCCGTCTGCCTCCTCCGGACACGATTATTGACCTCTCGTCAAGCGAGCTCGCGGTGGAAGCGTTCCGCACCAACCGCGATCTTCGTCGGCGCGCGGTGCCCCGCGCCGCGGTATCCCGGAGGATCAATACGCCGATCACTGCACCGTCCCGCTGACGACCCGGAACCGGACCCTCGGTATCCTGACGATCTGGCGGACGACCGGGCAACAATTCTCCGAAGACGATATGGCGATTGCCCGGCTTTTCGGCAATACAGGGGCGCTCGCTATCGAGCAAGTCCGGTTGCTCACTGAAGAGCGCGACCGTACGCGCCGGATGGAGACCCTAACGGAAGTGGCGCGGATCATCAGCGCCGCGACCGATCACGATGCCCTCTATGAGGCGGTCTATGCCCAATGCGTGCGGCTCTTCGGGGTGGAGCATTTCTATATCGCGCGCACGATGGCGGACGGAGAGCTTACCCCCGTGCTCTGGTACTCCTACGCGCGCCGGATGCGCGCGCATGAAGGGAAGCCGCTGTCGTCGGGTCTCGGTCAGTTCGTCGTCGAGAAAAACACGCCCATCAATACTGCGGATGTCGGCAGGGAATATGCCGCGCGCGGCATCGTCGTCCCGACGAGCGAGCAATGGGGCGAGCACGTCCATACGTACCATATGCCGTGGATGGGTGTGCCGCTCCGGGAAGGAGATCGGGCATCCGGCGTCATCGCCACGAACGGTCGCCCCGTCCCCTATACCGATGAGGAATGCCGGGTTTTCCTCGCCATCGCGGATCAGGTCAGCGTGGCGGTGCGCACGATCGACCTCCTGGAGCAGCAACGAAACCGCGCCGCACGGATGGAAACACTGACGGAGGTCTCCCGCTCGATCAGCGCCGCAACGAACCTCTCGACGCTGTACCAGGCGGTATGGGAGCAATGCGGTCGTCTCTTCAGCGTCGAGAACTTCTACATCGCGCATGTCGATGAACCGACGGGCGATCTGATCCCCGATCTCTGGTACCGGCGCGGTAGCCGCCTGCCGGACCTCGAAGGCGAACCGCTCGAAGGCGGGTTGAGCCCGATCGTCGCGCGGACACGCCAACCGCTCGTGACCGATGATTACCTCGCCGAATGCCATCGGCATGGCATTCCAATCTATTACCCGACCGATCCGAACGAGCGCGGCGACGCATGGATGGGCGTCCCGCTCCTGGCCGGGCAACGCACACTCGGCGTGATCGTTGTCTACGGGGCGCGCAATGGCTACAGCCTGGAAGAGCAGGAAATGCTCACAGCGATCGCGAATCAGGTCGCAGTCGCGCTCACGAATGCGGGCCTTCTGCAAGAAAAAGAAGCGCGCGCCACACGGATGGCGACTCTCGCCGATGTCTCGCGCGCGATCAGTGCGGTGACCGACCCGGACGAACTCTACGCGGTCGTCTTCCGCGAGTGCGGCCGCCTCCTGCCGATGGCGAACTCACGTATCTGCCGCATCGTCCCCGAGAGCGGGGACATGATCGCGGAGTGCTATTTCCGCCACGGCGAGCGGTTGTGGGAGTTGGAGGGCAGCGTCCTGCATGGCGGCCTCAGCCCGGCAATCCGTGACACGGGCCAGCCGCTGATGACGAACGACTACGCCGGGGAACTGGTGCGGCGGGGCATGGCGCTTCCCGATGTCCCCCTGCCGCCGCCGAACTCTTCGTGGCTCGGCGTCCCGGTTATTCAGGGCGAGGAAGTCTACGGCATCATTTCGCTCAACACGACCGAGCGGCGATTAACCACCGAGGATCGCGATACGCTCCTCTCTATCGCCAACCAGGTCGGCATCGCGATGGCGAATGCGCGCCTCATCACCCGCGAGCGCGAGCGCGCCACCCGCATGGCAACGCTCACCGAGATTGCCCGCTCGATCAGCGCGACGACCGACCGCGAGACGCTCTACAACGCGGTCTACGAGCAATGCGCGCGCCTCTTCAGCGTTGAGCATCTGCGGATCGCCCGCGTGCGGGAGGTAGGCGAGCTCGTGCCGGAGTTCTGGTATGTCGATGGCACCCGGCGGCACGACCGTGAAAGCAAGCCGATGGCGCACGGCCTCAGTTTCGTGGTCAGCGAGACGCGGCAGCCCTTCAGCACGGCGGACTACCATGAAGAGTGCATCGCGCGCGGTATCCCGTCCTATGACCCGGATCATGCGAACTCCCGACCGGGCGCAAAGGCGTGGCTCGGCGCACCGCTCCTCTCCGGTGACACGCTCCTCGGCGTGATCGCCATGTACGGCAAGCAGCGCGCGTACACACCGGACGAGCAGGAAGCCTTCGTTGCGATAGCCAATCAAGTGAGCGTCGCCTTGCAGAACGTCGAGTTGATCGAGCGCGAGCGCTCGCGCGTCGAGCGACTGGCGATCCTCAATGATATGGCGCGCGCGATGAGCGCCGTCCTTGAGATGGACGAGCTCTTGCATGTCATCCAACGGCAGACACCACGTCTCTTCCCCTCCCAATCGCTCCTCGCCGCCTATTGGGACGATGAGCGCACCTGGTTCCATGAGGAGAGCCGCAACGAGGGGATCAAGACCCTCCCCTTCGCGGCGGTGATGAAGCAGCGTCCGCTCACCGAGCAGGTCATCGAAAGCGGCGAAACCGTGATTATCGAGGACTACGAGGCGGACATGCTGCGCCGCGGGCGGGCGCTGCGGGTCTTTCCCTATGTCACGCTACCGAGTGGCTGGGTGGGGGTGCCGCTCCGCGCGAAGAACCGGACCATCGGCATCATCGCCGCCTTCACGAAGAAAGAGGAAGTCGGGGAAGCGGCGGTGCGGATGCTCGAATTTATCGCTCGCCAGGCGGCGATTGCGATGGAGAACGCGCGCCTCCTCGAACGTGAGCGGGCGCGCGCGGAGCGGCTGACGATCCTCAACGACATCTCGCGTACGATCAGCGCCGTGCTCGACCTCGAACCACTCCTGCGCGCGATCGCCGGGGAGTGCCAGCGGCTGCTCGATTTGCGCTCCTACTTCATCGGCTACCACTCGGCGAATCTGGGATGGATTCAGTCGGTTACTTCGGTTGACGGCGCATCGGTGATCGGCCAGTACGATGAGGATGCAGAGATCGCCCCGCTGACCGCACTCGTCATCGAGACGAGCGCGCCACTCGTCGTCGCGGATTACGAGACCGCGTGCGTGGAGCGGGGCTTCGTGCCCGCCCCACCCCCGGATGTCCGCCTGCCGATGGGCTGGATCGGCGTGCCTATGCTGATTGGGCAGCGTTTGATCGGGGTGATGGCCGGGTTCATCCCCGCAGAGCAAGCGAATGCCGAGAACGCGCAACTCCTCTCCATCATGGCGAACCAGGCAGCGATCGCCATTGAGAATGCGCGTCTCTACCATGACGCGCAGGAACTCGGCGTGGTCGAGGAGCGAAACCGCCTCGCGCGGGAGATTCACGACACCATCGCGCAGGGGTTGACGGCGACGACCTACCAACTGGAGCTGGCAGATACCTTCCTCTCGATGGAGCCACCCAAGCTCGACCGCGCGAAGGAGAAACTGAACCGCTCGCTCGAACTGACGCGCGCGAATCTCGAAGAGGCCCGCCGCTCCGTGATGGACCTCCGCGCGGCGCACCTCCAGAATGTGACCCTGACGGAAGCCTTCGAGCGACTGGCGACGACCTTCACCAGCGACTCCGGGGTCGTGGTCACGGTGGCTGCGGAGGAGGATTTCCCGGCCCTCCCCTCATCCGTCAGTGCCGGCCTCTACCGCATCGGGCAGGAAGCGCTGGCGAACATCGCGAAGCACGCCCAGGCGACGCAGGTCGCGATGGCCCTCCGCATCGAGGAAAACAAAGTGCTCCTGACGATTCTTGACGATGGTGTGGGGTTTGACCCCGAGATCGTCGCCACGCAGCGAACCGCGCGCGGCACGTCGGGTGGGTTCGGCCTGATCGGTATCCGCGAGCGGGCGCAATTGATGGGAGGGACGAGCGATATTTGGAGCGATGTGGGCGCGGGCACACGTATCGTCGTGTGCGTTCCGGTCGAAATTGGTGAACTAGTGCACGATTGAGTGTGCGAAAGGTAATGGGGTAAGGGAAGATGACGGCGGCGATCAAGGTGCTGGTGTGCGATGACCATCCGATCGTGCGGGAGGGGATCGTCGCGATCCTCGAAACACAGGACGATATTCAAGTGATCGGTGAGGTCTCCGATGGCGCGGAGGCCGTCACGCGCGTCGCGCAGGGTGGCATCGATGTCGTGCTGATGGACCTGGCGATGGCCCAGATGGACGGCGCGGAGGCGACCCGCCGGATCCGCGCGCTCGATTCTCCCGCCCGCGTCCTCGTTCTCACCGCGTTCGACACCGACGAGCGCATCCTGGAGGCAGTGCAGGCGGGTGCCCAGGGCTACTTGCTGAAGGGCGCGAAGCCTGCCGAGATTTTCGATGCGGTGCGCGTCGTGCATAGTGGCGGCTCGCTCTTGCAGCCGACGATCGCGAACAGCCTCTTGCGTGCCCTCAGCGGCACGCACAAAGCGACCCCGGTCCCAACCGGCCCCGCCATCGAGCCGCTCACCGAGCGCGAGCGCGAAGTGCTCGTATTGATCGCGAAGGGGCTGCGTAACAAGGAGATCGCGGACACGCTCTTTATCAGCGAGCGCACCGTCAAGTTCCACGCGAACGCCCTCTACCAGAAACTGAATGTCACGAGCCGCACCGAGGCCGTCAGCTTCGCCCTCCAGCATCACCTCATCTCCCTGGATGAGACGACTACCTGAGCGGGGGGCTTTTCCTCACCCCCTGCCCCTCTCCATCGCCCAAAAATCACGGTGTAAATCAGGTTTGTACGGCGATAGAGAGGGGAGGGGAACGGGAACGACTATGGCCTTCCTTGCACATCCCGTTTCCTATCTCTCTCCCCCTCTCCATCGCCAGACGGACCTTTTCATTCCACAAATCTATGGGCGATGGAGAGGGGGCAGGGGGTGAGGAAAGAGACGCATTCTGCCTGCCCACACTTTCACAAACCTGTACCAAAGGATGGGGCATGTTCCCATCCTTTGGCCGCACGCGGACTGATCGGAGGGCCGATGTTCGGCAGCGCCCCATCCCCTATGATGATGCCAGGGACAAAGAACGAAGCGCAAAGAACCAGGAAACGGGACAGGCGTTTGGAAAGATTTTCGGAAGTGTGGAAGGGAACGATTGCAATGAATATGTCGAGCATGGATACCGTGATGATGGTCGCGCGCATCGAGCAGGAATACCGCATGGAGCAGGCAGCGAAGGCCAATCACCGGCGCGAAGCCGAACGACTGCTACGCGGCAACCGGGTTGGTCTCTTCTCCCGGCGTACGCGGGGCGCGAAGTAACAACGAGCAATGAGCAATGAGCAATGAGCAATGAAATCATAGACCGGGCCAGTAGGAAAGAGAACTGACAATCACCGACCGTTATGGGAATTGCCCAAGACCTTATTTGAACGAGACAACGTACCCGGCTTACCTACTTTGACACGCCGCCTCATCGCACGATGAGGCGGCGTTGCTGTTGATACCATCCGAAAGGATGGCGACCTCTCCACCAGATGGCGTGGTGTATCGACACTTCCCACGGCGTATGATGGGAGGAACAACGAAACGGGACGGCGCTCTGTTGCCGCCGCCCCCTCGCTGCGAAAGGAAGCGCATCATGCCCACGACTGCACACCCCCGCAAGCACATTCTCATCGCGACCGATGGCTCGGAACAAGCGGTTGAGGCCGCCCGATTCGTCCGCGCCCTCACGAACCCGGAGGCAATCGGGCGCGTCACGGTGCTGGCCGTCATTCGTCCGCTCACGACCGCACCTTTCTTCAGCATGGCCGGTGTCGCGCAGGATGTCTGGGACAGCCTCAACGAATCGGCGGAGGCGTCCGCGAAGCACGCGCTCCAGACCATCGTCGATGCGCTGGTGGGTTTCGTCCCGGACGTCGAAACGCTCATCCGCAGCGGTTCACCCGCCGATGAGATCGTCCATGCGGCGCGGGAACTGGAGGCGGATTTGATCGTGATCGGCAGCCGGGGCTTTGGTGAAGTACGCTCGGTCCTCCTTGGCAGCGTCTCCGAGCGCGTCCTGCATATCGCACACTGCCCGGTGCTGATCGTCCGCCCGCCCGCGCACGCATAGCACCGAGAACGACGCACCGCTAGCACTGGCCGCGAACGAAGCATGAGAGCATCTGGCATGGGTGCCCCCATGCTATACTGCACGCGAAACACCGCGCATCGCATCGTTTGCTGTCCGGTCGCTCTGACGGGGAGGCGCTCCGTTGACACCACCGCCCGATCACCCCCGGCGACCGGGCACCACTCCGCCTGTGCTCGTCGGTCGCGCGCGTGAAGAGGCCGTATTGCGCGATCATCTGGCCGAAGCCCTCGGCGGTCATGGTGGCCTGGTACTGATCGGTGGTGAGGCAGGGATCGGCAAGACCGCCCTCGCGGAGGCCCTCTGCCGTGAGGCAGCGAGCACAGGGCGCGCTCGTGCTCGTTGGCCGCTGTTACGACCGGACCGAGACGCCGCCATACGGACCGTGGCTGGAACTCTTCGCGCACTATCCGGCGGATGCGACGCTGCCATCCCTGCCTGCGGTCTTCGCGGAGCGCGGGATGATCGCGCAGGTCGAAAGCCAGGCGGCGCTCTTTCAGCAGGTGCGAGAATTCCTCGATGGCGTCACCACATCTCGCCCGCTCGTCCTCCTCTTCGATGACCTCCATTGGGCGGATCCCGCAAGCCTCGACCTGCTCCGCTCTGTCGCCCGTATGGCTACCAGGCTGCCACTTCTGCTCCTTGTCACCTATCGCGCAAACGAACTCACGCGCCAACATCCCCTCAGCCACCTCCTGCCACTCATGGAACGCGAATCCCTCACCACTCGCCTCAATCCCCAGCCGTTGGACGCCGATGCGGTGCGGGCACTGATCGAGACACGCTACTCACTGACGGAGCCGGATGCAGCACGGCTCACCAGCTATTTGCAGCAGCGTGCGGAGGGTAACGCCTTTTTCATCACGGAACTGCTGCGGGCGCTTGAAGAGGGAGGTCTGCTGCACCATGCGGAGCAGGGATGGACGCTCGGTGACCTCGTCCAAATGCACGTCCCGGTGCCACTCCGTCAAGTGATCGACGGCCGGTTGGCGCGTCTCGGTGAGGAGGCGCAACCCTTGCTCGCGGTAGCGGCAGTGATCGGCCAGGAGATTCCCCTTGATGTCTGGGCCGCAGTCACCGGAGCGGACGAAGAGACGCTGTCCGCGATTCTTGAGCAGGCGATCCCGGCGCACCTGATGGATGAGACGCCGGACGGCATGCACGCGCGATTTGTCCATGCCTTGATCCGCGAGACGCTCTACGAGGGCATCCTGCCCTCACGGCGACGACGCATGCACCGCCAGATCGGAGAAGCGCTTGCCGATCAGGTCAATGCGGACCCGGACATGGTGGCATATCACTTCCGGCAGGCCGGCGATCCACGGGCAATCGAGTGGCTCGTCAGAGCCGGGGAACGCGCCGAACGTGCGTACGCGCTCCCAACCGCCACCGATCGCTTTGCCGCCGCGCAGGAACTTCTGAAGGGGCGTGAGCAAGACGCGGCCCAGAGAGGATGGCTCCTGCTGCGTATCGGCCTGCTACGGCGACTCTTTTTCATCCCTCAGGTGAGCCGCCTCGCCCCGTTGGAGGAGGCTGTGGCCCTGGCACTGGCTGCGCACGATGATGCACTTGCCGCCAGCGCCATCTATGCACATGGCTTTGTGCTCTGCATGGGGCAGCAGTTCAGAGAGGGTCTGGCCGAACTCGACCGAGGGATGGCGATGGCAGCAGGTTTATCTGTGGCAGATCGAGCGCGACTGCGTACGGTGCCGGTAGCCGCTGACCACCTGGATGAGCGGAGTGGCCTCGCAGCACCCGCTGAGTGGCGCGCCTTCGTCGGTCGGTTTGCTGAGACGCGCGCAATTGCGGAGCAAATCATCGAGGGAGGGCCGAACGGTGCCGCGCACGCATGGCAAGGGAGAATTTGCGGCCACTATGCCTATCGGACGCTGAGCATGTCCTACGCGGCGATGGGCGATCCGGAACGGGCGCGTGCAGCCTTTGCGAGGGCGCGCGCGATCGCGCGCGACATGGGGGATCCCCTCCTGGAGGTACAGGCGGCAGCGGACGAGTTGGAGAGGCTGGTACTCGCCTACAGTGCCGATTGCCCGGATGAGCGGCAGCTGCTGGTGGAAGAGATGCGGGAGACGTGGATTCGCTGCAAGGATATTCTGCGGGTGGAATATTCAGAGGATTTCTATCTCGTGCCGCTGTTCGTGATCTCGGGGCACTGGGAGGCGGTGCGCGTGGTGGGGCTTGTCGAGCAAACATGGCGGACATGGCGGTCGTTCTTCTTTACACGACGGGCACTGGCTGAGGTAGCGCGCTATCAAGGGAATGGCGCGCTGGTGCGGGCATTAGTTGCGGATCTGCTCCCACAGGGTGCGGCGAGCGAACCGGGGGAGACGCGATTTCTCGATGCAACGGCGATGCAGCGGGTGGCGGCGGGATGCGCGCTCGATCAGGGTGACTTGGAAACCGCCCGTCAGTGGCTGGCATCGCACGACCACTGGCTTGACTGGAGCGATGCGGTGCGGTGGCGCTCGGAAGGTCACACGCTCTGGGGGCAATACTACCGCGCAAGCGGCGACCCCTCAGCGGCCCGTCGCCATGCGTGCGTGGCCCTCGAAACAGCCAGCGATCCCCGCCAACCCCTTGCGCTCCTCGCGGCGCATCGCCTGCTCGGTCAACTCGACAACGACGCCGGGCAATACCGTGATGCCGCAGCACACCTCGACGCTGCACTCGTCCTCGCGGAAGCCTGTGATGCCCCCTACGAGCGTGCCCTTATCCTGCTCTCCCAGGCGGAATTGCACGCGGCATCAGGCAATCGGGTCGATGCGATGCCACTCCTTGATGCCGCACGCGCCATTTGCACGCCACTCGGCGCGCAGCCCGCCCTCGCCCGCGCTGATGCTCTCGCCGCCTCTGTCTCGGCCACCGCCCCACCCCCACCCATGTACCCGGATGGGATGACGGAGCGCGAGGTGGAAGTCCTGCGCACGATCGCGGCGGGGATGAGCAACCGGGAGATCGCGGAGCGCTTATCAGTGAGCATCCGCACGGTCGAGCGGCATATCGAGAACCTCTATCGGAAGATCGACGCCCGCAGCAAAGCCGAGGCGACCTCCTACGCCTTCCGCCACGACCTCACCTAACCTCATCGGTGGGTAATTCCCGCCACTTTTCTAACAGATGTCCTTCTCGCTCCTTCCCGATAAATGGGTAATTGAGCGGACGCGCCGCGCCGCACACCGCCCTATCATGGGAAGCGTCGAGGGATTCGGCGGACGTTGATGGCATCCGCAATTGGCACCCGGCGGGTCCCCCGGCAATCCGAAGCGTCTCTACGATGACAACGAGGAGCCTTCCGATGCTCACAATCGCCGCCGTTCCAATCACCTGCTGGCTCTGCGCGCTGGTCGCCATGCCGCGGCGGCCACTGCCAGGCAACGAGGTACAGGAATTCGTCTATGCCCGCATCCTCGGACGGCAGCGACAGCTTGCATTGTTCGCGCTCATCGTCACCCTTGGAGCCTTCCTGGTTTTGGTGCTCTCGCTGCCACCACGTATTGAGCCCGCCCTCCGCGCAGCGCGTGCCCCACATCGCATTTGCTTCTATCCGCCTTTAGGATTTCCCACCTGTTACGAGTTGCAGCAAGGCGGCACCTGGATGCATGAAGAGATGGTGGACGGAAGTTGGTTCGTTGTTGAGACTGTCTCATCACCTCCGGACGAGATCAATCCTGATTACACCCTGACGATACCCTAACGTCACGCCCGCACACCAAACACCCCAGCGACCCGATTCAGCCCGCTCTCTCACAAGGGAGGAGGTGAGGTAAAGACGCCCTTCATTCGTCGCGCCAAAGTTCGGGAGAGGTATCTCCAAAGGGAAGGAACCAGTGAGATGTATGCACGGCAGCGCACGGCACTATCCATACTTGTAGTCACCCTCATGATCGGTCTGTCGCTCTTTCGCACCGCCACTGTCGCGGCGGCGGCGGGGACGGTCGTTGCGGACGGTCTTGCCAATCCGCGCGGGCTGCTCATCACCGACGACGGCACGCTCTACGTCGCGGAGGCCGGCCTCGGCGGCACCGAAGCATTCACCGCCCCACCCTATCCGCCCTCGACGCGCGGTATGACCGGGCGCGTGAGCAAGATTGCGCCGGGCGGCGGCAAGACGACTGTCGCGGCCAATCTTCCTTCGCTCTCCCTCGGCGGGCAAGGCAACGCCTTCGTCCTTGGCCCCGCTGGGATTATCATGGTCAATGGCACACTCTGGCTGGCGACCGGGGCAATGCCCAATGGCTATCCGACCAGCCCCAATGCCGCCAGCGTGCTGCGCATCGACCCGCAGAGCGGCGCGGTGACGCAGGTCGCCGACCTCGCCGCCTTCGAGCGGGCGAACAACCCTGATACCTTCGAGTTGACTGCCGACCCATACGGGATCGTGATGGGTGCGGACGGCAATCTCTACGTCGCGGATGCGGGTGCCAATGATTTCATCCGCGTCAACCCGCAGACCGGGCAAGCGACGCTCGTTACCGTCTTCGCGGGAATCCCGGCACCGGCAGCGAATATGGCGCGCGGCGGAGCGAAGGAGAACGACCCCGTGCCGTCGAATGTCGTCGTCGGGCCGGACGGTAACTTCTATGTCGGCCTGCTCACTGGCTTCCCGACCGTGAAGGGCGGGGCGAAGGTGCTGCGCGTCAGTCCGGGCGGCGCGGTGAGCGACGTGGTGACGGGGCTAACGTCGGTCTCGTGGGTGACGTTCGGTCCGGACAACCTGCTCTACATCGTCGAGTTCGGCGTGGAAGCGCCCGATAGCGGGCGTATCCTGCGGATACTGTCGGACGGGACGAAGCAGACAGTAGCCGATGGGCTGAATGCGCCCAATGGCGTCGCCTTCGACAAGGCAGGGAATCTCTATGTGGCAGTGAACGGCAGCACTGCGCCGAAGGATGGCCCGCAGGGGCAAATCCTCCGTATCAATAGCGTCGCGAAAATCGCGACCAGCCCGCCAGCGACCGCACCGAGCGCAGGCACTTCACAGAATCTGACTGCGTACTTCGTCCGCCGGTTGGGCGACGGCTAGATACCTTTCGGGATAGTTACCACATTCATTGCACGGCTGCGTACGCAGCCGTGCGTTCCGCCGGTAGCGGCGCGGTAATGGGCAGGATGAGGCTCGCAACAACGATTTCCTGACCTGCCACCGCCAACGCGGGGGGCGGCGGGCGCTTGCGGAAGGTCGCCAGTCGTTCCGCCCAGCCGAGGCGGAACGGGAGCGGCTTCACGCGCTCGTTGAGGGACACGGAGAGCCCGGCAGGCGTCATCTGCACGAGCGTATAGGTCAGTTGGTACGCGGGGACGAAAACCGGCGGGAGCTTGAGCCGGGTCGGCAGGCGAATGATCTTGCGCATCCAGGTACCGGTATTGACGAAGGCGGTGCGCCGCTCCCCCACGACGTACTCTTCCAGTTCCGCGACGTGGTTATGACCATAGACGAAGACATCGATGGGCATCGCCTGTTCCGTTCGGTGCGACGGTTGGCGCTCTCCCGCGAGGAACGAACGGCATGAGGCACGATAATGCTCCGCACCTTCGGCGACAATCTGCAACGGCTCGTGCAGGCCGGAACGTCGCCGCCAGCGCGTGAAGTCATGTCGGAGCATGAGCAAGACGAGACCAAGGACGACGACGATATCGAGGAGCAGGAAGAGGAAGATTTGCGTGACCCGTCCGGCGGAGAACTCCGGTAACCGCCCCTGCGAGAGACGGATAATCGCGAGATTCAGATACCGTAGTGCGAAGAGAATGATGATGGCCGGGAGAAGGACGAATCGCGTGAACCGCCGCGCCTGCCGGTAGAAGTAGTTCGAGAAGAGCCACCACGGCACCATCTCCAGCGGGTAGATATTGTCGATGTCGGAGAGCGTCGTCGCATCATCCGGCCCGGCAAAGCGGCCGAGCGGTTCGATGCGATTGACGAGTTGCGTCACGACATGCGTGCCCACCGGGACGATCAGCGGGTGGCCGTAATCGACTATCGCATTCTGGCTATCTTCTTCGTTGCCATGCTCGGCGTACACCGTCAGCACGCCCTCATTTGTCGCGAAGCGGTGCTCGTAGCCGAGCGCGACATCATGGACGATGCCCTGCGCGATCAGATAGGTGCCGATCGCCGCATTCCAGCCCATCTCGCTGTCGTGATTGCCAACGGTAGAGACCGTCCGATGGCCAGGCCCTCTATTCCATTGCCGCAGGCGGGTAAAAAGCTCGGCATGGTCGGGGTGCTCAACAATCGCCTGCGCGCGGTTCCCGCCGGGCGGCACGCTCACCTGGAGAAACTCGAAGAAGTCCCCATTGATGAGGAGCGTCACCGGCCCCGGCTCGTGGTCGAGATCATCGAGTAGCGCCATCAGTTCGTGATGACAGAAGAAGTCTTCCTGGCCGGGATCACCGCCGATGTGCAGATCGCTCAGCACGACGAGCATCCCATCATGCCCTTCGGCATTCGCTTCAACGACTGGCGGGCGCTGCTATCGTGGAGGGTGTGTCCATCCCCGGCCTGCGGCATTTCACGTCGCCCATTGTCCCATCCATTACCCATCGACCGGCTGCGCGATCCATCGCCCACACCGGTAGCGAATCTGTTGATGATCGCCGCAACCCTGTTCCCCATTGTAGGCCCCTCGTCCAGACACGTCGAATCGAGAGGCGGCAGGATCGTCACGCGTGAAGCGGTAGCGGTGTTAAGAGATTGCGGGGGAATTCACTGCTCAATACCGCGACCGCGCAGCTATCAGCCACCCTTCAGATCACCCTCATCTCCATTTCAGATTCCTTGCGTAGTATAGAGTGTGACACACCGGTACACGCCAAATGGAGGAGACCCGACCTGCCCGGATAGCCTTGATGAAACTGACCGGATGGACATGGGAACGGTGTACACAATCTGTCATGCTACGTGTAGGAACAAATCATGCGTAGCCCACGTTATAGAGGGTGAAGGCGGCAGGATACGCCGCAATGACCACAGGGACGGAGGCATATATCATGGACAAGACGGTTTCGTTGCAAACGTTGGTGGTGGAGAAATATACGCAACTCCTCCATGCCGCCGCGAAGCGCCGTGATGCCTTGCTCGGCAAGACGACGCCGATCCCGGTCGTCATCCGACCGTCGCAACCCATCCGGGTGCCGGTCAGCCGCCGTCGTCGCGTCTATCCGTAGCGCCGACCGCGCGAGCCAGACACGAAGGTCTGTCTCACGCCCGCCGGAGGCTGAACGGTTTTCTTATAGACGAGCTATGCACCATTGCATAGCGCAAAGCCCGACCACAAGCGGTCGGGTTTTCGTTTGCCCCATCGTCCTCGCTCAAAAGCGGCGGGCACGCATGTCACGCGAGAGGCGGGGGCGGTGTCTTTCCTGTGCAAGGTGTACCATATGCATAGGGTATGACAGCGACAATCAGAGAGCAGGGTTATCGAACAGATGGCACAGACGACGGCTCCTCCCCGGAGTGTCCGGGATGGCTCCCACGAACCGACGCTGCTTCGGCCGGAAGAAGTCGCGTTTCTTCATGCGGACGGCACGCTCGATCCGACCGTACCGGCAGTCGAAACGCGCGAACTGCGGAAGGAGTACGGCGCGAAGGTCGCGGTGGAATCGCTGACGCTCACCGTGCGACAGGGCGAAGTCTTCGGCTTCCTCGGCCCGAACGGCGCGGGCAAGAGCACGACGATGAAGATGCTGATGGGCCTCGTCTTCCCGACGAGCGGTGCGATGGCCCTCCTGGGTCGCCCGATTGGCGATGTGGCGGTCAAGCAGCGCGTCGGCTTCCTGCCGGAGCAGTTCCGCTTCCATGAATGGATGCTCGCATCGGAGTTCCTCGATTTCCACGGCCAGCTCTACGGCATGGGCGGGGCGGAGCGGCGGCGGCGCATCCCCGACGTCCTCGAACTCGTCGGCTTGGAGGGCGAGGGGCGGAACCGCCTCAAAACCTTCTCGAAGGGGATGCTCCAGCGGATCGGCCTCGCGCAGGCGGTAATGAACAACCCTGCGCTCGTCTTCCTCGATGAACCGACGAGCGCCCTCGACCCGGTCGGGCGGCGTGAGGTGCGCGAGGTGATCGGGCGGCTTCGCAGCGAGGGGATGACTGTCTTCCTCAACTCACACATCCTCGCCGAGGTCGAGCAGGTCTGCGACCGCTGCGCGATCATCAATCATGGCCGCGTCGCCCGTATGGGCACGATGCAGGAACTGCTTGCTGAAGAACTGACCGTGGATATTACCATCGACGATGTTGGTCGGCTGGACCCGCAGACGCTTGGCCCGGATATTACGGTGATCGAAGGCACGGATCGTACCCTGACGGTGCGTATGCCCGATGAGGAGCAGATCCCGCTGCTCGTGGATCGCCTCGTCGCGGCGGGCATGCGCGTCTACGCCATCGCGCCGCACCATCGCACACTGGAAGACGTCTTCATGGAGGCAATCGGCATGACGGCTCGCACGGCACATGGCTTGGAGCGCGAGGACGCGGCGCTGGGAGGGCAGGAATAATGGCGACCGCAACGCGGGCGCTCGCGCCCACTCGCTCTTTCGACGCCATCGCAAGTCTGCGGCGCATCTGGCTGCTCGCCCGCATGACCTTCCGCGAGGCAATCCGCAAGAGGATGATCTGGATCGTCTTCCTGATGACCGCGCTCTTCGTCGCGTTCTACGGATGGGGGGTCATGCGCTTCAAGGCGACATGGAGCGCGCGGGAAGCGGCGCGCAGCTTCCGTTTCCCGATCACCTTCAATCAGGCGGTGGACCTCAATATGGCCTTCGCCGTCTTCATCATCTTCTTCCTCGCGGGCGTCATGGGCATCTTTGCCGCCATTGGCACCATCGCGGGTGAGATCGATGGCGGCACGTTCCAGGCGATCCTGCCGAAACCGATTCGTCGCTGGGAAGTCGTTATCGGCAAGTGGCTCGGCTACGCGATCATGCTCGCACTCTACGTCGGCATCGTCGTCGCGGCGGTAACGACCGAGGTTGGGCTGATTACCCATCATGTCCCGGCAGGGATGTGGAAAGCGGCGCTCGTCGTGATTATTGCGACGTGGTGGTTGCTCGCGCTCACGGTGCTTGGCAGCACGATCTTCGCGACGATGGCGAACGGCATCGTCTGCTACATGCTCTATGCCTTCGGTCTCGCCGCGACGATTGTCGAGTCGATGGGGAACCTCTTCCAGATCCGCGCGATGGAGAACTCCGGTCTCGTCCTCTCGCTCCTCTTCCCCTCGCAGCGCATCTACAACTACGCGAACTACCTCATCCAACCCGCGACGAACTTCTCGTTCGGCGGCGGCGGTGGCCCGAGCGCCGCTCCTCCCTCCGGTGCGGTCGTCCCCTTTGCCATCGGCTACCTCGCGCTCCTGATCGTCGTCGGCGCCTGCTTCGTCTTCCGCAAGAAGGACTTGTAGGCAAGGCAAATGCGTTCTCAATGAACCTCACCCCCCACTGCCCAAAGGGCACCCGCTCTCCATCTGCGTGGAGAGGGGGAGCGACTCATACGAGGGCACGGCATATCAGAAACGCCACGGCCCTTGCAGCGAGGCGCCCCTCTCCGCTTGACGGCTCCGTACGAGAGGGGCCGGGGGTGAGGTTGATCCGCGTGTTGACGCCTCTTCGCTGCTCCCGTAGCATGAGTTGACGCATCCCGCCAATCCCCTTCGACGTGAGCGGGTGCATTCCACGGGCGATAGCCGCATGAGGAGGTCGCCGATGCAGACACAACAGCGTGAATCGGACGCAGCGACGACCGCCGCCGGGCTGATCGATTGCGATGTCCATCTTACGGTACCGCGCGTCGAGGCGCTTTTTCCCTATCTGCCGCAGCATTGGGTCGAGCATGTCGCGCAATCGGTGTTCAAGGGGGCGAGCGCGAGCTACTATCCGCCGCGTGCGCCCCTCTCTGCCCGCCCCGGCAGCACGCCGCCCGATGGACCGGCGGGTTCGAGCCTCGCCCTCTTACGCGATCAACTGCTCGATCCGCTCGGCATCGACATCGCGATCAGCAATTGCCTCTATGCCATCGACAGCCTACACAATCCGGAGGCGGCAGTCGCCTTCGCCCGTGCGGTCAATGACTGGCAGATCGCGGAATGGCTCGACAAGGAACCGCGCCTCCGGGCCTCGATAGTCGTGCCGTCTCAACTGCCCGAACTGGCGGCGCAGGAGATCGCGCGCGTCGGTAATCATCCCGGTTTCGTCCAGGTGTTGCTCCCCGTGCGTTCGGAGCATCCCGTACGGTAGCCGCCTCTTCCGCCCGATGTGGGAGGCAGTCACGAAGCACGACCTCGTGGCAGGCATCCACTTCGGTGGCGCACCCGGCAATCCGCCCTTCCCCTCCGGCTGGCCCTCGTACTACTTCGAGGAATACGCGGGGATGGCCCAGGTCTTTCAATCGCAACTGACGAGCATCATCAGTGAGGGGGTGCCGGACCTCTTCCCGAATGTGCGGATCGCCTTGCTCGAAAGCGGCTTCACCTGGCTGCCGGGCTTTATGTGGCGCTTCGATAAAGAGTGGCGCAACCTGCGGCGGCTCGTTCCCTGGGTGAAACGCGCGCCATCGGAGTATATCCGGGAGCATGTGCGGCTGACGATTCAGCCGCTCGATGCGCCACCCACTCAGGAGGATATGGAACGGACCATTACCCAGATCGGCGCGGACAACCTGCTGCTCTTTGCGACCGATTACCCGCATCTGCACCCCACCGACCCGCTTACGACACTCCTGCCTCATCTTCCTGCATCGCTGGCACGAAAAATCCGCTACGAAAACGGCTGCGCGCTCTATGGGCTCACGCCGCAGCCCGCCTAGACCGATCACGTTCTGAGGGAGGAAACGCGATGGCGACCACATTACAGCGCACTGCACGAGAAGCCCGGACGAAGCCCGCGATCATCGATTGCGATATTCACAATGAGTTGGATTCTGAGCGCGATCTTTACCCTTTCCTTTCCGCCCGCTGGCGCGAGCATGTGATGACCTACGGGATGCACGGGCCGTCGGGCGGCACCTATCCGCGCTTCCTCAATCGGCGCAATGACGCGCACCCACCCTCCGGGCGGGAGCCGGGGTCCGATTGCGCCTTCACGTCGGTGCAACTGCTCGATGAATGGAACATCGCCTACGGAATTCTCAACCCCCTGACCGGTGCCGGGTCGCAGTCGAATCCCGAGTTCGACGCGGCCCTCGCCACCGCCGTCAATGATTGGCAGGTTGCCGAATGGCTCGATAAGGACGCACGCCTGCGCGCCTCGATCATCCTTCCCTTCGAGCACGCCGATCTCGCCGTGGCGGAGATCGAGCGGCGCGCGAGCGATCCGCGCTTCGTCCAGGTGCAGTTCAGTGGCCGCCCGCGCGAGCCGATGGGCCGCCGCAAATACTGGCCGATCTACGCGGCCTGTGAAGCATATGGCCTCGCCGTGATGTCCCATGCCTTCGGTTCGGGCGGGCAGCCGATCACCGGCTGCGGCTGGCCCTCGTTCTATATCGAGGACCACGTCGGGCCGTCCCAATCGATGCAAGCCAACCTGATCAGCCTCGTCATCGAAGGGGTGTTCGAGCGCTTCCCCGGCTTGCGCGTCGTCTCGGCGGAGAATGGCTTCGCCTGGGTGCCGTCGCTCGCGTGGCGGCTCGACAGCACCTACGAGATGCTGCGCGACGAAGTGCCGCATCTGCGGCGCCTGCCCTCCGAATATCTCCGCGAGCATGTCTGGTTCTGCACCCAGCCCGTCGAGGAACCGCACCGCCCGGAGGATTTGCCGTGGCTCATCGACCAGGTTGGCGCAGATCGCCTGATCTTCGCGAGCGACTACGCGCACTGGGACTGGGACGCGCCCGATACCGCCCTCCCCGCCCGACTCCCCGACGCGGTCCGGCGCAAGATCTACTACGACAACGCCCTCGCCCTCTACGGCGACCGACTCGTACACTGACGAAACATGAAGCGCAGAGGACGCAGAGAACACAGAGGGCACAGAGAAATACAACACTACACTTTTTCTTCTCCTCGTCCTCTGCGTCCTCTGTGATCTCTGCGCTACAAAGGGGGTTGTCCGTGGCGCGGCATGTGGTGGCGCGGGTGGAGGAGATACCGCCGGGCGGGCGGAAGATCGTCACGGTGGCGGGGCGGTCGATTGGCATCTTCAATGTCGGTGGGGAGTTCTTCGCCCTGCGCAACCGCTGCCCGCATCAAGGCGGCCCGTTGTGCGAAGGCAAGACCTGGGGGATGCTGAGCGCGCGCACACCGGGCGAACTGGAGTACACCCGCGCGGGCGAGATCTTGACCTGCGCATGGCATGGCTGGGAGTTCGACATCCGCACCGGCCAGTCATGGTGCGATCCCAACCGACTGCGGGTGCGCCGGTATGCGGTCAGTGTCGAACCGGGGGACCGTATCACCGAGGATGCACCGGCATCGGGCAAGGTGCCTGGACCCATGTCGCCGAAACCTATCCCGTCTCGGCGGAAGGGCACTACCTCGTCGTCGAGGTCGCCTCCTGAGAAAGATCGTGCGAAGGTAACGGTGCAGGAGGGGAGTAAAGCGGCATGATCGACAGCGCGAATCATCGTCAGCATCACGCGCCGCTCGCGCTTGACGTGACCGTTGTGCCGACTGCGGCGCTGACTCCTGCCAAGAAAGCAACGATCACCGACCTCTGCACGCGCGCCTTCGGGCAGGATTTCGCGTCACTGTTCGATTTGATCGCGCAGTCGGTAGGCTCGATGCATGTGCTGGCCCACAGCGCGGGCGCACTGATCGGTCATGCCGTCTGGTCAGAGCGCGAGATCTATCCGAGTGGCGGGGCACCGCTCCATACCGCCTACGTCGATGCGGTCGCCACCGATCCCGCATACCAGGGGCGCGGGATCGGGAGCAGCGTCATTACCCGGCTCATGGCAGAAGTGCGCGGCTTCGATCTCGGCGCCCTCTCGACAGGTCGCGTGCCGTTCTACGCGCGGCTTGGCTGGGAACGCTGGCACGGACCCACTGCGGTCCGCACCGCCAACGGCGATGAAGCAACGCCCGAGGAGCCCGTGATGATCTGGCGGACCCCGCAGACCCCGCCACTGGACACGTACACCTCGCTTGCGGTCGCATGGCGCGCCGGGCAGCCCTGGTAAGGAAAGTCGAGTGACACGATGCGGGCAATCGTAATCGGCGCGGGTATTGGCGGGCTGACAACGGCGTTGCGGCTCCACGCGGCGGGCATCACCGTGCGCGTCTTCGAGTCGGTGCCGGAGATCAAGCCACTCGGTGTCGGGATCAATCTGCTCCCCCATGCGGTGCGGGAACTCACCGACCTCGGCCTGCTCGACGCTCTGATTACGGCGGGGGTGCAAACTCAGGAATTGCGCTATTTCAGCACGTTCGGGCAGCCGATCTGGCAGGAGCCACGCGGGCTGGCGGCGGGGTATCGGTGGCCGCAAATCTCCATCCATCGTGGCACCCTGCAACTGCTGCTCCTCGATGCCGCGCGCGCCCGACTCGGCGCGGAGAATATTCGCACCGGCTATCACATCGACACCTTCACGCAAAACGATGATGGGACGGTCTTGGCGCGATTCATCGACCGCCGGAGTGGCGCGCCGGTCACGACCGAGCGTGCGGACCTGCTGATCGGCGCGGACGGCATCCACTCCGCCGTGCGGCGGGCGCTCCATCCCGACGAGGGCCCGCCGAAGTGGAACGGCGCGATCCTCTGGCGCGCGATCACGATCGGCGCGCCCTTCCTCACCGGGCGCTCGATGTTCATGGCCGGTCATGCCCGGCAGAAGTTCGTCGCCTATCCGATCACCCCGATTCTGACGAGACGAGGCAGGCCGCGATCAACTGGATCGCGGAGATACGCTTCGACACGACGACCCTGACGAACCGGGAGGACTGGAACCGGCGGGGCAATCCCGCCGACTTCCTCCCCGCCTTCGCGCACTGGCAGTTCGATTGGCTGGACATCCCGGACCTCATCCGGCGCGCCGAGGCGATCTACGAATATCCGATGGTCGACCGCGACCCGCTCGACGGTGGAGCAGCGGGCAGTGTCACCCTGCTCGGCGACGCGGCCCATCCGATGTACCCCGTCGGGTCGAACGGGGCATCGCAGGCGATCCTCGATGCCCGTGCGCTAACCGAAGCCCTCACCGCACACACCGATATTCCGGCAGCATTGCGCGAGTACGAGGCGCAACGCCGGCCCGCAACCGCCCGGATCACCCTCAGCAATCGGCAACAAGGGCCGGAGCGGGTGATGCAAATCGTGGAGGAACGCGCGCCGCAGGGCTTCACCGACCTCGATACCGTCATTTCCCGTGCGGAATTGGAAGCGATTGCGGCAGAATACAAGCGGATCGCGGGCTTCGACCGCGAGGCGCTCAACCGCGAAACGCGTGAAGCGTTTGCCCCGCCCGCGTTGGATCAGCAGACGGAGGAACGATGAACGCCGAGACCCCGATGCACACCGATCCACTCGACCGGCTGCGCGCGATCTGTCTCGCCTTCCCCGAAGCGAGCGAGCAAGGCGGTGTCGGTGACCCAACCTTCAAGGTGCGCGACAAGATTTTCGCGATGCGCCACGGCATGAACGGGCGAATGTCCCTCTGGTGCAAGGCCCCGCCCGGCGTTCAGGAGGTGCTCGTCGGTTCCGACCCCGCACACTTCTTCGTACCCCCGTATGTCGGTCATCACGGCTGGATCGGTATCTGGCTCGACATCGCCCTCGACTGGGACGAAGTCGCCGATCTCATCGAGGAGAGCTACCGGATGACGGCCCCAAAACGGCTCGCCGCCCTCCTCGATCGACCCTGACCGCGTCATTTGTTTCAGCAACTGCGTCCATAGATTTCTCTCGCTGCTCTTGCGCGATGATACTGACCTGTTTCGTAGGTAGGGGCACACAGCCGTGCGCCCGATTTTCTTCGCCCACCCCATCCCGCTCGACCGCGACAAAAGGCGCACGGCTGTGCGCCCCTACCAGGACTGGGAAGTTTCTGTGCATGCGACACGATCATGTGAAAGAGTTGGGAGTTACGCAGTTGGGGCTTTTTCCTTGTGGTAGCAGGCTTTCCAGCCTGCCCTTTCGAGGCGGGGAGGCAGGCTGGAAAGCCTGCTACCACCGGATTTTCCCTGTTGAACTGCGGAACTCCTAATATTCTTTCGCGATAGACCTGTCGTCATGTCCGGCTCGATCAAGATTTCGTAGGGGCGGTCGCGTCATCACTAGCGCGAAAGAGTATAAGAGTATTATCAGCCGAAAAGGAGGCAGATGGGTGTCGGGATCGGGGCGACAGCGCCGGTCGGGGTGAGCTTGCCGGTAGCTGGGTCAATGCGGAAGGTGACGACGGTATCGGAATATTGATTCGCCGCAAGCAGGAAGGTTCCAGTTGGGTCGATGGCGAAGTTCCGCGGTGATTTCCCCTGTGTCGGCTCGTGCCCGAGCGCGGTCAGTTTGCCGGTCGAGGGGTCGATGGCGAAGATGGCGATGCTGTCGTGCCCCCGGTTCGAGCCGTAGAGGAAATTCCCGCTTGGATGCACGACGATTTCCGCAGTCGTGCTTTCCCCCGTGAAACCGGCGGGCAGGGTGGAAATCGTTTGGAGCGCGGTCAGCGTCCCGGCGATGTCGCCCCAGGCGAAGACATCGATGGTTGAGCCAAGTTCGTTGATGACGTACGCATAGCGGTTCGTTGGGTGGAAGGCGATATGGCGCGGCCCCGCCCCCGGCGCGGAGGATGCAGAGACCTGCTGTCCATTGATGGTGTGCGGGTTGAGTTTGCCCGTCGCGGTATTCAGTGTGTAGACGAGGGTCTTGTCGATGCCGAGGTCCACGAGCAGGGCATAGCGACCGGAGAGGTCGAAGTCGATCATGTGCGCGTGCGCCCCTTCTTGCCGCGCCCTGTTCGGCCCCGATCCGGTGTTCTGCACGACATCGGTCACGGCCCCGAGTGCGCCGTCCGGCCCGATGGGATAGACAGCGAGGTTGCCGCTGCCGTAGTTCGCCGCGAGCACATATGCACCGGTCGGGTCCACGATCAGATGCGCGGGAAAGGTGCCGTAGGTTGGCTGCGTGTTGAGGAGGGTCAGGTTACCTGCACCAGCATCGACGGCGAATGCGCTCACGCCGCCGCCTGGCTGCCCGTCAAAACTCTCGGTCTCGTTGACGGCGTAGAGGAAGCGGTGGGTGGGATCGAAGGCGAGGAACGAGGGGTTGGCGATACCGGCAATCGTCCGCACCTTCGCGAGCGCGCCGGATGACGGGTCAATCTGATAGACGGAGATACCCTCCGCCTTGCCTTTCTGGGCAGGCTCGGTGTAGGTGCCGACATAGATAAAGGGCGCTCCGTCTGCTGCCATCGTTCTTCTCCTCACACATCATGTCGCCGCATGAGAACCGGACGTCAAGCGATTGAACCGCAAAGGCGAAGAGAGCAAAGGAGCAAGAAGGATTCTTATTTTTCTCTTTCTTCGTGCTCTTTGTTCCTTTCGGGTGCCCTCGGGCAGTATTTCGGTCTCCCGGTTTCGCCCTCGGGTTTTCAGTCGGTCGTTAGTCCGCCGCGAGGATGCCGGACATCAGTGCGAGGTCCAGTTCTGGATAGAGCGGGTAGCGGTTCGAGCAATTCCTCGATGTGCTGGCGCGCGTCCGCCGCGATGGCAGGATCGAGATCGAACTTGACGCGGCTCTGCTGGCCCGCCTGCTTGCCGCTGGCGATCGTCGTGGCGGTCGTATTGGCAAGCACCTGCTTGGTGATCCGGGCAATCTCGCGCATCTCCGTCTCGCCCATGCCGAGCGTCGTTGCGCCGGGAGTGCCGACGCGCAGGCCGCTCGTGTACCACGGGCCGTTCGGGTCAATCGGGAAGATCGCAGTTGCGGTTGAGCGTGATGCCGCACTCGCGCAGCGCGGATCTCCGCCTGCCGCCCGGTGAGGCCATAGGTCTCCGCGACGTCGATCAGCATCAGATGATTGTCCGTCCCGCCCGTGACGACTTCCATCCCCTCCGCCATACAGCCCGCGGCGAGGGCGCGAGCGTTGTCGACGATCTTCTGCGGCGTAGGTGCGGAACTCCGGCGTCGAAGCCTCCATGAAGGCGACCGTCTTCGCCGCCATCACATGCGGCAGCGGCCCGCCGAGGACCATCGGGCAGCCCTTGTCCACCCACGGCGCGAACTCCTCCGTGCAGAGGATCAGGCCGCCGCGCGGCCCGCGCAGCGTCTTGTGCGTCGTGGAGGTGACGACATGGGCGTGCGCGACCGGGTTGTAATCGCCGGTGAAGACCTTGCCCGCGACGAGACCCGGCGAAGTGCGCCATGTCCACCATGAAGACCGCGCCGACTTCGTCCGCCATCTCGCGCATCTTGGCGAAGTTGATCAGGCGCGGGTAGGCGCTGTAGCCGGCGAGGAGGATCAGCGGCTTCACTTCGTGGATCTGCGCGCGCAGTTGATCGAGATCGAGCAGTTTCGTCTCCGGGTTCACCTTGTACGGGCGAGACATCGAACAACTGGCTGGAGATGTTGTGCCGGTAGCCGTGCGTCAGGTGCCCGCCGGAGTAGTAATCGAGCGCCATGATGCGCTGGTTGTGCATCGCCGCGCGCACCTTCTCCCACTGCGTCGCGGGAGAGCTTCGACGCGTCCGTCCTCCCCGATCTCCGCGAGGACGGGCGCCTCGACCTTCGCGGAGAGGATCGCCATGAAGGCGACGAGGTTCGCGTCCGCGCCGGAGTGCGGTTGGAGGAAGGCATGGTCCGCGCCGAAGAGCTCGCACGCGACCCGCGCGCCCTCCGCCTCGATCGCGTCCACATTGTCGCAGCCCGCGTAGAAGCGGTGATTGACGTATCCCTCGGCGTACTTGTCCGTGAAGAGGTTGCCCATCGCCAGTTGCGTCGCGAGCGAGCTAGTAGTTCTCGCTGGCGATCAACTTCAGATTCTGCCGCTGGTCGCGGAACTCGGCGACGATGCCCCGCGCGACCGTCGGCGCGACCGTGTTCAGGTAATCGAGCGAGGCGTAATAGGCTGCCGCTGCGGAGTTGACCGGCCCGCCCGCGAGCTTCTCAAGGTATCGGGTCAGAAGTGTCTGCGATCCTACAGTGGTAGCCATCCCGCGTCCCTCCATTGCGATGCCGACAGGACCCATCCCCCGATGGCTGCCGGAAAAACAAACGGGGCACCGACTAACTCGTCGGTGCCCCAGCCCAGGCGAGCGGCTGCGTTTCTCGCGTTCTCGCGTTCCCTAGCCTCAGCCCCGGCTCCCCTATGGTCGCGTTCCACATTTCTCGCCAGTTACCAGGTGCATGTTGCGAGGAGTATAGGCCCTGCCGTGCGACTGTCAACCGTATTACCTAACCCCCCAGCCCCCTTCCCTAAAAGGAAGGGGGAGAAGATGCGCGAACATGCGTGCGGAAAACCTCTTGACTTTCGGCTCTGATAGGTTACTATAGAGTCACATATGGACGATACGCTCGCACCCGTTTGGAAAGCGCTTTCGGACCCGACGCGGCGGCGGCTTCTCGATCTTCTCCGCGAGCAGCCGCAGACGACGGGCACGCTTGCGGCTGCCTTCCCGGCCCTCTCGCGTTTTGCAGTGATGAAGCACCTCGGCATCCTGGATGCGGCGGGGCTCGTCGTGCCGCGCAAGCGCGGGCGGGAGGTGTGGCATTACCTGAACGCCGTGCCGCTGCAACGCATTTACGAACGGTGGGTGAGCGCGTATCAATCGCAATGGGCGGCGTCGCTCCTCGATATTCAGCAGGCAGCCGAACAGGACCGGACAGCGGGAAAGGAGAGCAGGCAGATGGAGACGGTGCAGATCGAACAGGAAGTGGTGATCGCGGCGGAGCCGGGCCGCGTCTTTGCCGCCCTCCTTGACCCTGATGGCTGGTGGCGGTTGCGGTACGCGGCGATCCCGCAGGGGGTCGTCCTCGAACCCCGGATCGGGGGCCGCTTCTATCAAGGCGACGCGGACGACGGGCCGGGGGTGCTCTGGGCGACCGTCACGCACATCGATCTGGGGAAGAAGCTGACCGTGAATGGCACGATGGGGATGCCGCACGCGGTTGCGGGCATCGTCAACTTCGATCTCGAACCGCAGGGGGACGGCACGCTCCTCAAGCTTCAGCATTACGCCATCGGGCCAATCAGCGAGGAAACACGCGCGAGCTACCACGCAGGCTGGCAGATGTTGCTCGGCGATGCGCTCAAGGCGTTCGTGGAGCGTGGCGTGCGGTTCGATCCGAGCGAAAAACGACCCGCGCCCGCACAATGAGGAGAAGCATCGATGGCTCAGTATTGCTACATGATCAAACCCGCGCGCCCAACCTTTCCCAGTGATGCGACCGACGCGGAGCGCGCCACCATCGGGGTGCATTTCGACTATCTCAAGGGCTTGTTAGCTGAGGGAACGGTGATCTTCGTCGGGCGCTGCCTCGATGCCACCTTCGGTATCACCGTCTATGAGGCAGCATCGGACGAAGACGCGGCAGCGATCATGCACAACGACCCCGCCGTGCGCGCGGGGATCATGACGGCGATGCTCCACCCCTTCCGGACCGCCCTCATGCGCGGCATGTAGCGGCAGAGACTTGGCGTGCTTCCGCGCGTTGTAGCCAGCGTTCGCCCTTCGCCGCTTCTTCTTCGTAGATCGCCTGATATTCGGGACTTGCCCGCAACCCCTCACGCCATGCGTGATAACTTGCCTGCCCCTGTGTAGTCATGTCCCGTTCTTTTGCCATTGGGTTATTCATTCCCCTTCATCTGCCAGGGAACTGGCGAATCGTGCCTGTGCAACTTCAATGTATGCCAGTATAGTTGACGCATCTTCGGCTAGGCGAGGAAGAATGACTCTGGACGTGGAGGGGCGAAATGGCACAAACAGAGGCGCTACAACTTGACGAGCTTTTCTCCAGCGCGGCAAAGCGCATGCCCGCCGGCGCGCCTGCGGGGCGCGGGCTCTCGCCGGATCGGGTGAACTTCGCGGGCGGCTCGCCGGACCCGAAAAGTATGCCGAAGCAGGAGATTGCCGCCGCGACCGCGCGGGCGATGGAGAAGAACGGCCAATGGGCGCTCCAGTATGGTGAGGCTGCGGGCTACACCGGCCTGATCGAGCAACTGCTCATCAAGCTGAAGCGCGATAACGGTGTCGAGGTTAGCCCGGCGAATGTGCTCATCACAGCGGGCGCGTCGCAGGCCATCGACCTCGTCTGCGATGCGCTCATCGATCCCGGCGATGTGATCCTGGTGGAAGAACCGACCTTCCTCGGCGCGCTCCGCCTCTTCAATGCCCATCAGGCGAAGATCATCGGCATCCCGATGGACGACGAGGGCATGAAGATGGATCTCCTCGAAGCGAAGCTCGCCGCGCTCAGGGCAGAGGGCGTCCGCCCGAAGTTCATCTATATCATTCCCACCTTCCAGAACCCGACCGGTGTGACGACCCCGCTCGATCGACGCCTGCGCATTCTCGCACTGGCGAAGGAGTATCGCGTCGCCGTCCTCGAAGACGATGCCTATTTCGATCTCCGCTTCTCCGGCGAGCGCCTCCCCATGATGGTCACGCTCGATGACGCCGGATTGGTGATCTATACCGGCACCTTCTCGAAGATCATCGGTGCCGGTTTGCGTCTCGGTTGGATTATCGGGCCGGAAACGCTCATCCATAAGGTCGCCAGATTGAAGCCGGACGGCGGCACGAGCCCCTTCACCTCCCATGTCGTCGCGGAGTATGCGCCATCGCAACTCGAAGAGCATGTGAAGGAACTCGTCAAGGTTTATCGGAGCCGACGCGATACGATGATCGAGTCGCTCGCGGCGGAGATGCCAGCGGGTATCGAGTGGACGGAGCCGAACGGTGGCTTCTTCGTCTGGCTCACGCTGCCGGCGGGGGCAGATTCCCTGGCGATCCAGCCGGAAGCGGCGGCACACGGCGTCGATTTCATGCCCGGCACGGTCTTCTTCGCCAATGCGCAGGGGCGGCAGAATATCCGCCTGGCCTATTCGTACACCGACGAAGAGGCGATCCGCCGCGGCGTCAAAATCCTCGCAGGGATCATCCGCGAATATTTGCCGACAACATAACCGGGTACGGAGCAATGAGCAACGAGCAACGAGTGGGGACAAATCCTACTCATTGCTCATTGCTCATTGCTCGCGTAGGGGGTAGGCACTGCCGAAAGGCAGTGCTACACTGGGCCGGAGATGGATCGCACGGCTCCACAGCTACCGGCGCGGTTGGTCTCGTCTCTCTTGAAGGGCAGTGTTCACGATGGCGCGGCTGGCGCGGCAACGACGCGGCATGAGACAGGAAGGGGAGCCACCATGCTCTACCTGTCACAACTCATCAATACTCCCATCCGCGATCGGGACGGCGAGCGGGTCGCGGTCGTGCGGGACCTTATCGCGCGGATGGGCGAGGGCTACCCGCCCGTCACCGGCCTTGTCGCTCGGCAGGGGCGGCGCGACTTCTTCATCCGCATCGGCGGCGTCGCCAGTATCGCGGCAGATGGCGTCATCCTCTCCTCCGGCCAACTGAATATCGGTCGCTTCGAGCGGCGCGACGGGGAAATCCTCCTCAATCGGGATGTGCTGGACCGGCAACTGATCGACGTGAACGGCAAGCGTGTCGTGCGCGTCAATGACCTGCAAATCGCTCCGGTCGAGGGGTCGTATCGGCTGATTGGCGTGGATGTTGGGGCACGGGCGCTCCTTGCGCGCCTCGGTTTCAGCAAGAAGCGCGATCGCGCGCCCTTGGGCGATCTCGTCGATTGGGCGGACATCGAATACCTGGCCGCAAACGCGCCGTCCGTCCGTCTCAAGGTCTCACACGACCGCCTCGCGAAGCTCCATCCGGCGGAGATCGCCAACATCATCGAGGACCTCTCGTATCACGAAGGCTCCGAGATCGTCTCCGCCCTCGATGACGAGACGGCGGCGGACACCCTCGAAGAACTGGACGACGAGCGACAGGCGGAAATCCTCGAACAGATGGACAGCGAGCGCGCCGCCGATATTCTGGAGGAGATGGCCCCGGACGACGCGGCGGACATCCTCGGTGACATGTCGCAGGAGAAGGTGGACGAACTCCTCGCCCTGATGGAGCAGGATGAATCCGACGATGTCCGCGAACTGCTCGAATACCGGGAAGACACCGCCGGCGGCATGATGACGACCGATTACGTCTCCGTGCCCGTCGCGATGACCGCCGATCAGGCGCTGGCGCACCTGCGCGCGATGGACGAGCAGCCGGACATGGTCTACTACTTCTACGTCGTCGAGCACGGCGACGCGCCCCCACCAGACGATCCGGGCGGTGATCTCCCCGAATATCTCCAGGGCGTCGTCACCCTGCGGCAGCTCGTCTCCGCCGAACCGCATACGCCCCTCACCGCGCTGATGGAGCGCGATGTCATCACGGCAAAACCCAACGACCGCGCCGATGACGCAGCACGCATCCTGATCGAGTATGGTCTCTATGCCCTCCCTGTCGTCGGCGATAGTGGAGACATCCTCGGTATCATCATGGTAGACGACGCGATGGAACGGCTCTTGCCAGACTCCTGGCGGCAACGACTCAAAGTCTTTAGTTAGTAGTCAGTAGTCAGTAGTCAGTGGATGCGCGTCCGTTCTGACTACTGACTACTGAGATGTGGAGTGAGCGTATGGCAGGTGGAAACCAATGCGGCCCGAGATCGATGTCAGTGGCCGCGCCCCAGAGAAGCCTACCCCGGTAACCCCCCGCCCGGTTGAGACGGTGCGGAGTGCGATCACGACCGCCGTGCCAGCGGCGACCGCGCGACTGCGCCGAATCAGACCACGCCGCCCGCATGTGCCGCGTGTTTCACGTGGAAGACTGCTTATTTTCCTTTCCCTCCTCGGCCCCGGTATCGTCACCGCCAGCGCGGGGAACGACGCGGGCGGTATCGCCACCTACGCGAATGCGGGTGCGAACTACGGCTATGGGATGATCTGGGCGATGGTTTTGCTCATCCCCGCGCTCGCCATCGTGCAGGAGATGTGCGCGCGGATGGGCGCAGTTACCGGCAAGGGACTGACCGACCTCATCCGCGAGGAGTTCTCGCTCCGCTGGACGGCGTTCGTCATGCTCGCGCTCCTGGTCGCGAACGGTGGCATCGTCGTCTCCGAGTTTGCCGGGATCGCGGCGGCGTTCGAGCTTTTCCACATCTCGAAGTACCTCAGCGTGCCGCTCATGGGGTTCGTCGTCTGGTATCTGATCGCGAAGGGATCGTACCGGCGGGTGGAGCGCGTCTTCCTCGGTATGGCGCTCTTGCTCTTCTCGTACCCAATCGCCGCCATCCTCGCCAAGCCGGACTGGGGCGATGTCGCGCGTCAGACGGTCCATCCGAGCATCCAGTTCAACGCCGCTTACCTCTTCGCCGTCGTGACGATCATCGGCACAACAATTAGCCCGTACATGCAACTCTACGTCCAGTCCTCCGTGGCGGAGAAGGGCGTCAGCCCGCGTGACTATGCGGTGACGCGCGCGGACGTCTATATCGGCAGCATCTTCGCCAATATCACGGCGATCCTGATTATCGTCGCGACGGGCGCGACGCTCTTCATCAGCGGCGCGAAGATCGAGAGCGCGGCGGATGCGGCGCTTGCCCTCAAACCTGTCGCGGGTTCGTTCGCGGGTATTCTCTTCGGCGTTGGCTTGCTCGGCGCGTCCCTTCTCGCAGCGGGCGTCCTGCCGCTTGCGACCGCGTACGGGCTTTCCGAGGCGTTCGGTTTCGAGAAGGGCGTCAATCAGGGTTGGCGTGATGCGCCGGTCTTCCTCGGTATCTTCACCGGCCTGATCGCGCTCGGTGTCCTCGTGACGCTCATCCCCGGCCTGCCGCTCGTCAAGGTCCTGATTCTCACCCAACTGATTAACGCGCTGGCATTGCCATTCGTGCTCGTCTCGGTGCTCAAGCTCGTCAATAACCGTCATTTGATGGGCGAATATCGTAATGGCGTGGTCTATAATCTCGTCGCCTGGGGGACGACCATCATCGTCAGCGTTCTCTCGCTGGTGATCCTCGTCAATACCATCCTCGGCTTCTTCGGCCTCGCCTTCAGTTGATCCTGATCGGTAATGTGTATCATGCGTATTCATCTTCAAGATGAGGCGGAGATCGATGAGCGACGAACGAGCGGTAACGCAGGCAGCGGAGCAACTGATTGGGGATTTCGATGGCGAGGCGGCATTTCTGGCGCGCAACCTGACGACGAGGGAGGAAATCGGCTCGCGCGCCGATCAGGTCATGCCGACTGCGAGCACGATCAAACTCCTCGTGCTCGCGGAACTCTACCGGCAGGTTGAAGAGGGCACGATGCGCCTCGCGGACCCGGTCACGATGCTCTCCGAAGATCGGCGCGGCGGTTCCGGCATCCTCAAGGACCTCTCGCCCGCACTCGTCGCTACCGTCCACGACCACGCGACGCTGATGGTCGCGCTCTCGGACAACACCTCGACCGCCGTACTCGTCCGCCTGCTCGGTCTCGAACGCATCCTCGCCTCCGCGCGGGAATGGGGGATGCCGGACACGACCGCGACCTTCCGCTCCGGCGCGATGCGCACCTACGCGACGAGCACACCGCGCGACATCGTCCATCTCCTGACGCTCATCGCGGAAGATCGGCTGATCTCGCCCGTCGCCTGCGCGGCAATGCGCGATATCCTCGTCACGCAGCAGTACCACGACCAGATCGCGCGCTATCTGCCCTTCAATCCGTACGACCGGACCGGCTACGATCATCCGGGTCCGGTCATCGTGCGCAGCAAGAGCGGCTTCTCCGGCGCGTCCGGTGTGCGCGTCGACGCGGGGATCGTCGAGATGCCAGAAGGTGTGCGCTACGTCCTCTGTGTGATGACTGAGGGAAGCCGCGACCATCTCTACCGGCCCGAGCACGATGGCGCGATCCTCAATGGTCGCCTCTCCCGCCTCGTTTTCGACGCCTGGTGGCCGCCGGGCGTGTCGATGCCCGCGGAATAGCGCGGTTCACGCTCCTTATATTCCTCGCACGCACGTCATCCGGCTGGCCGTCGCTCCCGCCATTCCCGTATCGCCGCAGTATGCAGCGGGTAATGGCCATACGTATCGAGCCGCAGCCGATGACGGGCGCGTGTTTCCCGCACGAACTGGTCTTCCGGCGCGTTCCGGATGAAGGCGACGAGTTGGCGGTGGATTTCATCTTGCTGGCTTCGTACTTCGGCGAGCGTGAGGCCGCGTTTCTGCGCGGTCGTCTGCGCGTTGAAGGCATCGATACCGCCGTAGGCTGTTGAGTACCGTGGTGGCCTGCCGCCCGCGATAATCAGCGGCAGATGCTTCAACGCCTCCTCCTCCCAGGTGGTCACATGTGCGATGATGTCCCGCATCGACCAATCGCCTGTGACACCAGACTCCAGGAGCTGAGTGTCCGTCAAACCGGCATACGACTCCTTGAACGCCGTCCACGCCGTGTCAAGCTTTTTCAGTAGCTTCTCGACCCGCTCTTCACGCATACGTATTCACCCTCCCTATGTACGATCCCCCTTGGGGCTTCGTCTCCCCTTCAGGATCGGCACCGATCATTTCCCGGCGCGCTGCTCACAGTATGACGCGTAGTTTCAGAAATGGAGGGGAGAAAGAAGAGCCGGGGCACCCCGGCTCTTCTTTCTCCCTCGCGCCACGATGCGAGCGATACCTATCGGCACTGCCGCCTGCCCTCGATCAGATCGCCCGGATGAGTCCGAGTTGCTGCAGAGCGGTTACGCCATCGTCCAGGCCGATCTCTTCGACGATTTTGCCGTTTTCGAGCCGAAGCACGGTCGTGCCGGTGAAATGCATCTTTCGGCCCGTCGCGGCGGGCAACGAGCCGGTGAGGAAGTCACTGAACGCAGGCCCGGTGTGTGTGCCGCCACCTTCCCAACGGCCGACCACATAGTCACCCTCGGCGATGAGGTCTGCGGCACCCCAGAAATTGAGGTCCGGGAATGCCGCGCGGAAATCGGACATGAACGCCTTGATGTCCTCGCGACCACGGCGCGGCTCATGCAAGGAATAGTGCAGGAGCATATCGGGAGTGGCGAGCTCATCGACGATGTCGAGGTTGCAGGTTTTACCCCAGAAATCAGTGAACCAGCGGCCGACGATAGCCTTGTTGTCGTCTTCTTTGGACATCGCAAACTCCCTCTATGACTGTCAGGGATCCCAGAGAAGCACGATCGCCTCTCTCCTTCGAGAATAGCTTCTTGCGTCGTCAGAAACACTCCGTTTCTTGCGGTCGAATCGGTGCAGGCGATACATTGCGACAGGCATCGTTGGCGACGCCGATCATTTCCCGGCGAGCCGCCCCACAATCGGTGCGACCGCCCCCATTTCGCTGTCGGAGATGACGTAATACGAAAAGCCGTATCGCACGCGTCGCTCCTGCATCGTCTCAACGATCTCATCTTCCGAGCCGATGAAGACGGATGGCATCGCGAGCACATCCGCGACCGAAACACCGCTCCAACCGCGCGACTGGATATAGTCCGCCGTTGCTTGCTGACGGTTCGCAGTGATGACGATCCACGGAACGAGACTCAGTTCCAGCGCATCGAACCGCTCCCCTGCCGCCTCGCGGATCCACCCCAATTGTCTCTCGACGGCTGCGGCCATGCGGAGGGCAGGATCGGAAGAGAGGACGCCGCCCGCCGTCGAGGAGGTGAGGATGCCGATGATGTCCGCTTCCCGCGCGGCGATGGAGAGCATCCGCTTGCCGCCCGCGCCAACGAGGAGCGGTGGATGAGGCCGCTGGACCGGCTTCGGGAAGCTGTCGAATGCATTGAGTTGATAATGTTCCCCGGAAAAGGTGCATGGCGCGTCGGCAAAGAGCCCCTTGAGTACGCGTAGCGATTCCGCGAAGCGATCGACGCGCGCACCGGGCACATCGAACGGGATACCTGCCTGCTCATACTCGGCGTGCAGGAAACCCGTGCCGAGGCCGAGTTCAAACCGCCCGCCGGAGAGGAGATCGAGCGTCGCCGCTTCCTTCGCCAAGAGCACCGGGGGCCGGTAATCGTTTGCGAAGACGAGGCTGCCGATACGCAACCGCTCCGTCACCGCAGCCACCGTCGCCAGCGCGGCGAAGGGGGCGAGTTGATGACCGAAGGGTGCTTCAAGGAAGTGGTCCCGGATCAGGAAGGTCGCGTAACCCGCCGCTTCCGCCGCCCGCGCCGTGCCGATGAGTCCCTCGCGCGTGTGGACATGCTCACCGAGAAGGCCGAAGCGGAAGAGTCGTTGATTCGTCACACTGTCACTCCTTTTGTTGGTCAGTCTGAGGTAACCCCGTACTGCCATCATAGGGGAGTGTGTGCGGGCGAACTATCCGATTCTTGCGGGCGAAGTGCGACGGAAAGACGAACCACCAATGTCTGCCCGATGCAGAGCGCGTCTATTGGCCGCGCTCCGTGGCAGGCAAACTGGGGTGTGGGGTGGTTGTGGAGAGGCCGTGGGAGGTCTTTTCCCAGTAGAAGGGCTTAGTGATGAGCTGCCAGAGCGCCTTGTAGGCGGCGATGCTCATCATCAGCCAGTAGGCGGGCATGGCGAGCGCGGCGGGGAGCAGCTTGTAATACCGTCGCTTCAGCGCGCCGATGATCCCCGCGCCGACAAAAACGGTATTGCCGATCACGAGCGCGCCCAGATTGACGATATGAAAGAGGCCGGGGTTCATCGCGGCGATCAGGCCGGGATGGAAGACGTACCAGAAGAGCCGGGATCGGCGCATGGGTGGTGCTCAGGCCGGGGAGAAAGATGTCGAACCACTGGCTGTATTCGAGCGTGAACCAGCTCGTCAAGAGGTTCTCGTAGGGGTTGAAATAGTTGAGTTTCGCCTGGATGCACACGACATCATCGGGGGAATTGCGGAAGGCGACGACGCATTTCTTCAGTTGGTCACGCTCGGGAATGTCCTCCGCGTCATAGATAACGAGAAGTTCGCCCGTCGCCTCGATCAAGCCGTAGTTGCACGCCTTCGGCTTCGTTTTCGGCGTGGCGTCGGGGACACGGACGATCTTGAAGTGCTCGGGCGGGCGGGCGGCACGCACGGCGGCGGCGGTCTCCTCATCCTCTTCTTCGAGGAGAATCTTGACATCGAGCTTAATGGCGGGATAGTCGAGGTCTCGCGATCGCGCGCAGAAGGACGGGGACAATTGCCGCCTCCCGGTAGAGAGGGATGAGGATCGTGATCGAGGGGAGATCATCGTCCCGCAGCGCGCGCAGATCGTCACGTGGCGTGGAGATCGCGAGGTCCACGGTGAGGCCGCGCAGGAGAAGATACCCCTTGTAGAAGGCAAAGGAAACGTAGATGGCCGTGAGGGTCGCGTTGACCACGATCAGCGTCCAGCGCCAGTTGAGGAGCAGCCCGAAGACCACGATGAGACCGAGCAGGACGAAGCCGACGATTTGCCGCCGCTCGAAGGTGACATGCGCGCTGTTTCGCGGCTGGCGCAAGACGAGGTCCTGCGTGCTCGTGCGTACATTGTCCGCGCGATAGATCTGCCGGAGCGCCCAATCGATGTCGCGGTCGGTCGTCAGGACGGCATGGATCTGTCTGCCCGTTTCCTGCGCGATCTGATCCACCAGCGCGCGATCCAGCGGGTCGACCATCGCGATGGTTACCGTCTCCGCAGTGAGCGTGATCGGCACGAGACGATGCGTGCGGAGAAATGCCTGCGGGAGGAGATCGGTGGGGATTTCCATCGTGTTCCGCGTACGCAGGTTGAGAACCGGCAGGGCGAGATAGCGTGAGATGAGCTGCGCGAGGGTCCACGGGTTGATGAATCCGAGTTCGATGATTGCCGGGCCAAGTGATGTGCCCGTCGTGGCCGCGTACATCGCCCCTTCTGCTACCTGCTCCGCCGTCAGCGTGTCGCTTTCGACGAGGATTTCCGCGAGCGAGGTCGGCGGACGGCGCGGTTTATCGTCTTCGCCGAAGACGGTGGAGATCGCCGCGTCCAGCTCCGTCGATGAAACCGTGATAATCGTTGGCGGCTGCGTCGTCAGCGCTTCCACGAACTCGCGCGTCACCTCCGGCGCGTAGGTATCCGTGAGAACGAGAAAATCACCGTCGTGCTCACCGAGCAGGAGGACGCGATACGCCCGCGCGATCGGCGCACTAAGCCCGATACGCGCCTCGGCGGGTACGGCGTACTGGCGTCCCGCCACCTTTACCGTTATCGTAGACGCCGTGAGTGCGGTCATCGTCCGTCCCTCGTTTTCTCTGACCGCGAACCTGCCGCTTAACTTTTGAATGTTGGCGGCACAAGGCACACGACAGACCGAGATAAGATTCAAGATCAATCAGGATACAAGGACAATAATACATCAAAATCTAAGAAAATGAGAGGTGGGTGCGTGGGAGATCCGTGGGAAGCGATGACGACCGTCCGGGACGGCCTCTATGACCGTATCCCGCTCAACGCCGCCGAGTCCGCCCTGATGGCGACCGAGGCATTTCTCCGTCTGGACCGTATCCAGCAGCTCGGGTTCGTCTCGCGCGTCTGGCCGGGCGCGAAGCATACGCGGTTCGAGCATTCCCTCGGCGTGATGCACCTGATGCGGCAAGGGATCGCCCAACTGCGGCGCACTGAGAGCCCCGTCACGCTCAGCGATGTGGACGCCCGCACGGCGGACGCGACGGCCCTCTTGCATGACATCGGGCACTACCCCTTCTCGCACGCCATCGAGGAACTTGGCCCGCCGATCCTCAAGCACGAGCAGGTCGGGCGACGGATCATCCTCGGTGCGGAAGTTTCCGGCGTGCTGGCGGGCATCTGGAATGTCGATCCCGCCCGCATCGCGGACCTCATCGACCCACCGGGACCACCGAAGACACCGCAGGACGCGCTGATTCGCGGCCTCCTCTCCGGGGCACTCGATATGGACAAGCTCGATTACCTGCCGCGCGATGCCCGCGCCTGCAATGTGCCGTACGGGCGCGTCGATACGCCGCGCCTCATCGACGCGCTGCGCATCTGCGAGGTGAACGGTGCGCCGCGCATCGTCCTCGACGATAAGGGAATCAGCCCCTTGCACTCCCTCATCAACGCGCGGCAGGAGATGTTCGACAATGTCTACTGGCATCACACGAACCGCGCCTGTATGGCGATGCTTCTCCGCGCGGTGCAGGAGGCGATGGAGGCGGGTGCCATCGAGCCCGAAGAACTGACGGCGCACGACGACGCCTCGCTGCTCGCCTTCCTCAGCCAGCCGTGGATGCCGGACGCGACGCGGCGGCTGATCGCTGCGCTTCGCTCCCGCCGTATCCACAAGCGGGCGGTGGAAGTTTCCGCCCGCGCGGGCGATCTCTTCCAGCGACTCGGCGCGCTCTACTACCGCCCGCGTGACCGCCGCGCCGCCGAGATCACGCTGGCGGAGATGTCGGCGCACCTGATCGGCGCGGAGGTGCACGACAGCGATGTCCTGATTGACATCCCGAAACCGGAAAAGTGGTCCGCCGATGTCTGGGTCGAGTTCGACCGCCCGCCGATCGGCTTCAGCGCCCTCATGCCGTGGCACGAGGTGGTGGGGGCACAGACCGACGACTTCCGCCGTTATGAGGAGCACCGGCGGCTGATCCGCATCGTCGCGACCGAACCGCTTCGGGAGGTTCTGCGGCGCGAGTGGACGAACCTCAGCCTGCCGCTCCTGGGCGGCGTGCTGTAGCACCCGATGGAGGCTCTCCTATGGTTGAAACAGGGGCGGTGGCCTCGGAAATTTCTGACGGCGAGCAGTACGAAAACGCGCGCTTCGTCCGGCTGACGGAGCACGAGCGCGCCTTCTCCGGTGTCGATTTCGTCGGCTGCGTCTTCGATCACTGCGCGTTCACCGAGTGCAGATTCTCTCACTGCTCCTTCACGGAGTGCCAGTTCGCGCACTGCGATCTCAGCCTCCTACACGTACCGGGCGCGCGCTTCACCGACACTCGCTTTCACTCGTCCAAGCTGCTCGGGATCGACTGGACGAAAGCGGGTAGCGCGGTGATCTCGAAGCTCTTTCTCTCCATCAGTTTCGAGGAGTGCCTGCTCAACTACGCCACCTTCTTCGGCCTCGCGCTGCGCCGGAGCCGGTTCGTCGGCTGTGTTGCGCGGGATGTCGATTTTCGCGATGCCGATCTGACGGGTGCGATCTGCACGGGCACGGACTTCACCGGCAGCAAGTTCCATCACACCATTCTCACGAAGGCCGATCTCCGGCAGGCAACCGGCTACACAATTGACCCGACCGCGAATACGATCACGAAAGCGCGTTTCTCGCTGCCGGAAGCGATCTCTCTCCTCAGTGCCTTCGATATTGGGATCGAGTAGCACACGTCTTCCGTGATAGTGAGATGAAGAGAAGG
Organism: uncultured Chloroflexia bacterium; assembly: GCA_963763655.1. Taxonomy (GTDB): domain Bacteria; phylum Chloroflexota; class Chloroflexia; order Thermomicrobiales; family JALYUS01; genus JALYUS01. The sequence continues at coordinate 87,125 of CAVXPY010000011.1, read as the reverse complement.
GTGGGCGCGGGCTTCAGCCTGCGCCAGGCACGGCAGGCTGAAGCCCACCGCCACCAGGAATTTGCGTTGGATGTCGAAATCCTGCGGCCTCATTCGATCAATCAATGAGCGGTGTCACACGGACACCTGAACCGCTTGCGCGCATGGGGGTGGAGAATGTCTGTTCTGGTCGAGGCCGCGCGGCCACGGATGATGACCCGTCCACTGATGCTGATGTTCGTGGCCTCCTTCGGTTCGTCGATAAGCTTCTATCTGCTGCTGTCGGTGGTCCCGTTGTACGCCACCTCGGTCGCCGCCGGTGGGGTCGGAGCAGGGCTCGCAACGGGTGCGCTGATGCTCTCGACGGTGGCGACGGAGCTCGTGACACCCCGCCTGGTCGCCAGGTTCGGCTACCGGCTGACCTTCGCGGCGGGGCTGCTCCTCCTCGGCGCACCGGCGTTTGCGTTTACCGCCGCATCGACCATGCCTGGGATCCTCGCGATCTGTCTCGTACGGGGCGTGGGGTTCGCGATCACGGTGGTCCTTGGCAGTGCGCTGGTGGCGGAACTCGTCCCGCACGAGCGCCGTGGAGAGGGTCTGGGACTCTATGGCGTGGTCGTTGGGGTGCCATCGGTGGTGGCGCTGGCGCTGGGTGTCTGGCTTACCGCCCATGTCGGATACCCGCCGGTGTTCGTTGCGGGTGGCGTGGCCTCTTTGGCCTGCCTGGTGGTGGTGCCGGGCTTCCCCGGTCGGACACCGGAGATTGAGCAGTCGGTGGGGGTGCTGGCCGGGCTGCGGATGACTGCATTGGTGCGGCCCGTAATCGTCTTCTCCGCCACCGCGATGGCAGCGGGGGTCATCGTGACATTCCTGCCTCTGGCGGTGCCGGGTGCCTCCGGCAACCTCGCCGCAGTCGCCCTTCTCGTTCAAGCCGCAGCCGCCACCCTCACCCGCTGGTGGGCCGGTCGGTATGGCGACCGCCACGGCTCTGCCCGCCTGCTCATGCCTGGGGTGCTCACTGCCGCCATCGGCATGTTTTTCCTGATCCTGCACACCAACCCGACTGCGGTGATCGTCGGGCTGGTGCTCTTCGGGGCAGGCTTCGGCGTCGCCCAGAACGCCAGCCTGGCGCTCATGTTCGACCGGGTTTCGTCGTCCGGGTACGGCACGGTGAGTGCTCTGTGGAACCTCGGTTACGATGCCGGGCTGGGGCTGGGCGCCGCAGGATTCGGCGTGGTCGCCGCACAGACCGGCTACGCGACGGCATTCGCACTCACCGCCGCGCTGATTCTCGCCGCGCTCGCACCCGCCTGGCGCGATCGCAGAAGTACCCGACCAAACGAAGCCATATTGAGCGCAGGGATCGTGGGTAATTCATACGACTGAAGCGAATGACGATGAGATTCCGCCAAACGCCCCCACCCCCACTGCCCAAAGGGCACCCGCTCCCCCGCAAGCGATGGAGGGGTGACGCGCCGCGTCGTCTGTGGCGATGATTCACCGTGATCTCTCTGCATCAAGCTCCCCTCTCCCCGCACGGCGGGGGAGCGGGTGCCCTTTGGGCAGTGGGGGTGGGGGCAAGGATCACCGCGAATTGCTCTATAGCGATGCGAAGCGTTCAAGGATCATCGCGTTTCCGCCTCGTCTGACAGCACCCGGTGCGACGCCGATGATGCGCTTGAATGCACGGCTGAAGGCAGCTTCGGACTGATAGCCAAGGCGGTTCGCGAGTTCGCCCACGGCGGCCCCGTCCTCCGTGAGCCAGTTGAGCGCGATCTGCATGCGCCAGCGAGTGACGTAATGCATGGCAGGCTCACCGACGAGTTCGGTAAAGCGGGCCGCGAAGGCCGAGCGCGACATGGTGAGTTCGTCCGCGAGCGATGCCACGGTCCAGTCCCGCGCCAGGTTGCGATGAATGAGCGAGAGGGCGGGGCCGATCTGCCGGTCCTGGAGCGCACCGAGCCAGCCGGTCTGTGCGGCGGGGTCGGTCTCGATCCACGACCGAATCGCCTCGATAATCAGGATGTCGGACAGGCGGGTGATGACGGTTTCGCCGCCGGGCCGCAGATTTCTGGCCTCGGCGGCGATGAACGTGAGGGTGCTCTGCATCCAATCCGTCTGCGGCATACTTGACGCCTCAACGTGCATGATCTTCGGCAGAAGCATGACGAGATTATGCGCGGCGGGGTGGTCAAAGGTGACCGCCCCACACACCATGTGCGTCGCATCCCCACCCTCGCCGTGACGGAGAATTTCGTACCGACCGCTCACCTGCTCGCGATGAAGCGCGTGGATAATCGGGGTGGGCGCACCGGGATCGCTACGGAGGCGATGGCCCTCACCGTGGGGCACGAGCGCGAGGTCGCCGGGGCGGAGCAAGCGCGGCGCGGCTCCTTCGACCTCAAGCCAGCATCCACCGGCGGTCACGATGTGGAACCACAGGCAGGCGCGCATCGGTGGCAGCGCGAGGCCCCACGGCGCGGTGAACTCCGAGCGGCAATAGAACGCGCCATTCATGCGCAGGAAGTGCAATGCCTCGCCGAGCGGGTCCTCGCGGGGCCAGGGATCGTGATCGTTCATCGGGCTCAGTATACAGCATAGGTGCGTCCCATCTTCTGGACGAACGAGCATAAAACGCCGACGAGTAGTCATATACAGTCCAGCACCAACCCTCGACACTGGAAACGTGCAACGGATGGCACGCAACCAGGCAATGGAGGGACGAAATGAACACTGGAGCACGAATGATCCCGCTGGTTCTTGGCGGCACGAGCGTCCGGGGCGCATAGCGATGCACGATCAGCGAACCGACACACGAACGGTATCACGTACTTCAGAGAGGAGCCTTTCTATGATCGACCGCTTGCTCTTCCCCTTGACGCTCGTCTCGGCGCTCGGCTGCGGGCTGGCCGCCGGCGTCTTCTTCGCCTTCTCGGTCTTCGTCATGCCTGCCCTGGATCGTTTGCCGCCCACCCAGGGCATCGCCGCCATGCAATCCATCAACATCACGGCGATTACGCCGTTGTTCATGCTGGCGCTCTTTGGCACCGCCGCCACCTGTGTTGCCCTGACCGTTTCGTCGCTCGTCCGATGGCACGAACCCGGAGCCGTCTATCTCCTGGTAGGCAGCGCCCTCTATCTCATCGGTACCATTCTCGTGACAATCGCGTTCAACGTGCCGCGCAACGACGCGCTGGCGGCGGTCGCGCCGGAGAGCGCTGAAGGCGCGCGCCTCTGGGCGAGATACCTCACCAGTTGGACGGCCTGGAACCACGTCCGCACCGTCACGGCACTGGCAGGGGCAGCATCGCTCACCCTCGCGCTCTGGCGTCGCTCGCGGTGAGAGTCGCGCTGATACTCCTCGCATGTTATCGCCCAATTTCGCTTCCATCTGGACGAAAATGTGGATACCGCTATCGCGAAGTTGGGTCTCAGGTCGTACAATGGTGACGGAGGATCGTACAATGAGGCTATCGTTAGATCGGCACATTGAGATCACACCGGACGTGCGGAGCGGCAAGCCATGCATCGCGGGAACGCGCATTACGGTCGCTGACATTGCCAGCAAGTATCTGGATCTCGGGCAACCACTCGAAGAGATCGCGTGCGAAATTTAAGTTGCCACTCGCCGCAGTATATGCAGGAATGGCGTATTACTACGACCATCGTGCGGAGATCGATCAACGCACCGAAGCGGACGAGGCGTTCGCAGAAGCGTTCAGGCGGGAAAATCCTTCACTGATCCTTGAACTTCCGGATGGCGATTGACCATATCCGCTTTCACCTCGATGAGAACGTTGATCCGCTATTGCCAGCGCGTTGCGCCGTCTCGGCGTCGATGTGACAACGACGAACGACCTACATCTGCGCACACGCACTGACACGGCGCATTGGGAGTATGCACAGCGCGAATTGCGGGTGATCGTCACGCACGATGATGACTTTCTCCGCCTCGCCCATCAGGATGCGCATCATGCGGGGATCGCGTATTGCCGTCCGAGGGTGCGTCCATTGGGAGAGATTATCCGACGGCTCACAAGGCTCTATAATGAGCAAACTCCCGATCAGATGGTTGGCCGGGTCATCTACCTTTAGGGTCGTGACGATAGTGGCCCACCCCATACTATCAAAGGCTAGCCCGCACGAAGGCGGTCAGGTGTGTCGTTGCTTCCGAGGAGAAATGGAGCGCCGGATTGATGTAATCCGTCGCGGGGTTCGGCGTTCCTAGCACCTCCTTGAAGACGTGATCGACATCCGGGAGCTCCGCAAGCATCGCTTTCGTGTTTCCTGCCATCTGGAACCCCTGCATGACGTTCTGCACATCGGCGGTGCTCACCTGCTGATCCTTGAGACCGTGCAGCACCAATGTCGGCAGCGTCGGCGGGAGGGCTGCGGCAACCTGACGGGGGTCGTACTTCTCGGCTTCGGCCAGAAACGCCTCGTTCCCCGTGTTGAAAATCTGCTTGACGGCGGGGTTGGTGAGGTCTGCGGGGACTTTTCCGCTCTCCTTGAGACTGGCGATCGTCCGGTTCAGTTCCATCAGCCCGGCATCCACCTGCGCTTGTGTGACCTGACCTGCGCGTAGTGCCTGCATGTACTGGTCCGTAAGCTGCCGCTGAAGCGTTTCCAGATATGGGGTACCGAGCGGGGCGGCGAGCACCAGCGCAGTTGGTTGCTCGCTGCTCCCCTTCAACTGGTTCGTCATCACCAGAGCGATCAAGCCGCCTTCACTATGCCCGAGGACGAGCATCCGACGGGAGTCTATTTCCGGGCGCGCCCGCAGAAAGGCATACGCGGCCCGCGCCTCATCGACGAAAACGCTGAAGGTGATGTCCGCGACATTGGTGATACTCGCGAGTCCGGTCTTTCCGCTGGCGAGCTTGTCGTAACGCAGCGATGCGATCCCCTGGCTGGCGAAGACATTGGCGAAATTGCGGAGGGTATCGACCGGCCCCGGAATCACCTTCGTATTGCCGTCCCGATCCGTCGGCCCACTCCCGGCGAGAATGAGCGCGGCAGGCAGTTTCTGACTCTGGGAGGTGCCCGGCACGAGGAGTGTCCCGTAGATCGTATCTTTGCCGCTCGTAAAGGTGACTTCCTGCTCCCCATTCGTGCGGGATGCCGTCCCCGATGCGGCAGGGCTCGTTCCGCTTGCCGCCGTTCCTCCTGCCGGTGATCCCGCGACAGACGGGCGTGCGGCAGTGGCGGCGGCTGCCGTGCTCGCCACCGTAACCGTTGTCGGCGGGATCGTCGGCGGCGGCACCGGCGACGATGGAGCTTGCGCGGGCGTATTCGTCGCCTTGTCGCCGCCACATGCCGCGAGGATCGCTGCGAGCGCTGCGCCCACCGCTCCCCGCACAAAGTGTCGTCGGCGTAGACGGTACTCGGGTAGCAATTGTGTCGGCATCATTCCGTCCCCTTCTGAGCATACAGGCCCGGTGTCCAACAAAATATACCGCAACCCCGACACCGAGATGTGTGCCAAATTGGGGAGGTTGACACGTCCGGGCATTCTGGGCACAATGCACCCTGCGGACAGCGCTCGGACGGTATGGCGCGCGCGATGGGAGGCTCATGCACGGAAATCCGGAAAGCCTTGCCAAGCAGGGGAAAGTCTGGCATCGTCAGCACTCGGTCGCGAGGCCGGGTGAGGATTGAAACCCCAACGACACCAACCACGACGGCACGATGTTTGGCGGTCGGGTCCATGCATCTGATGGACCCGACCGGGGCAATCGCCGCTGCGATGGAAGCAGTCTCCTTCCAACACCCCATCCGCGAGGGCATGATTATCGAGACGGTCGCCCGCGTCGTCTACACCGGCCGCACGAGTATGATCGTGCGCGTCGATGTCTTCGCGGACCACCAACTGACCGCCGAACGGAAGCACGCCACCACTGGGTACCTGACGATGGTGGCGCTGGATGCTGCGGGTAATCCCACGCCCGTCCCGCAGCTCTCAATCGAAACGGAGGAAGAACGGGCAGACTACGAAGCGGCGAAACGAAGGACTGAGGACTGAGGACTGAGTAGAGACGCGTTGTACCGACTACTGACTACTGGCTACTGAAGGAGGAAGCGTATGATTCTGACAGGCATGGGATCGTATCCGCGTGTGGGGGATACATCGGAGTTGCAGCGATTGCGGCGAGGCATTCACCGCTTCGACCGGGGTGAGATCGACCGGGAGGATTTGAACGCCGTCGCGGACGATGTGACCGCTGAGGTCATCCGCGAGCAGGCGCAGGCCGGGTTGGACTGGGTGACGGACGGTTCTATCCGCTGGGAGGACATGGTCTCCCACGTTGCGAACAAGCTGCCGAATATCCATCGGGGCGGCTTGCTTCGCTATTTCGACTCGAACACCTATGTACGCCAGCCCGTCGTGACCGGGGCAGTCGGCTGGGAACAGCCGGTCGTGGCGGCGGAATCCGCCTACGCGGTCGCGGAGAGTCCGAAGCCGGTCAAGGCGGTTGTTACCGGGCCGTACACGATCGCGCGGTACTGCGATGACCAGCATTACGGCGCACTGGAGCCGCTTGTGATGGACCTCGCGGCGGCGCTCAACAACGAGTTGAAGGCGATTGCCGCAACTGGCGTCACCTGTGTGCAGATCGACGAACCGAGCATCTTGCAGGAGCCGGGCGACTGGTCCCTCTTCGAGCGGGCAATCACTCGTCTGATGGACGGCGTGCCGGGCACGACCGCCCTCGCCACCTATTTCGGTGATGCGACGCCGCTCGTATCGCAACTGCTCAGCCTGCCGTTCGGCATCGTCTATTTCGACTGCTCCTACGCGCCGCTCGTCGTGGACGCGCTGCGCGGGAAGGGAGAGGGCAGGCATATCGGCGTCAGCGTGGTCGATGCCCGCAACACGAAGCTGGAATCGCTCGAAGATGTCCGTGGGAACATCGAGATGGCGCAGGATGTTGTCGGTATTCACAACCTGCACATCACGCCGTCGGCAGGGCTCGAATTCCTGCCCCGCAAGCGCGCGTACGAGAAGTTGGAGCGAATGGTCGCGGGGGCAGTAGTCAGTAGTCGGTAATCAGTAGTCAGTAATCGTAGACATAGGCAGTGGGGAATTCGCAGCGACGCCTTTCTCCCTCTGACTACTGACTACTCAGGAGGAGTAGAGATGGCAGACAAAATCTTGCAGACGACGAGCGTCGGGAGTTTCCCGAAGCCGGATTACATCACGAAGGCGCGCACGAAGGCGCGGCGCGGCGACATGGACCCAGCGGAACTGAAGGAACTGGAGCAGCAGGCGACCCGCGAGGTCGTGCAGCTTCAGGAAGACCTCGACATCGATGTGATCGTCGATGGCGAGATGTACCGGGGCGACATGGCGGAGTATTTCGCGCAGCAGATGCGCGGCTTTGAAAGCTCCGGCCTCGTGCGCTCCTACGGCAACCGCTACTACCACAAGCCGATTGTCGTCGGCGCAATCGAGCGCCCGAACGCGATCACCGTCGATTGGTGGCGGTACGCGCAAACCCTCACCGCGAAGCCGGTGAAGGGAATGCTCACCGGGCCGTATACGATGATGGATTGGTCGTTCGTGGAATACTACCCGAACCGCCGCGAGTGCACGCTCGCCCTCGCCCGCGCTATCCATGACGAGGTCGTGGACCTCGAAAAGGCGGGCGCGACGATCATTCAAGTGGACGAACCGGCCCTCTCCGCCCGCACCGACGAAGTCGAACTCGCCATCGAGGCGATGGGCATCGTCACCCAAGGGGTGAAGGCGAAGATCGTCACCCACATCTGCTACGGCACCTTCGACAAGATCTACCCGCGGATGCTCGATCTGCCCCTCGATCAGATCGACCTCGAGTTCGCCAACAGCCACTACCGCCTTCTCAATCACTTCGAGAAGAACCCCTTCACGAAGGAAGTCGGTTACGGCGTGGTGGATATTCACTCGCACCGCATCGAGACGGTCGATGAGATCGTCGCGGGCATCAAGAAGGGTCTGGAGTACATCCCCGCAGAGAAGATGTACGTGGACCCGGACTGCGGCCTGAAGACGCGCACCTGGGAGGAATCCAAGGCAAAGCTCGCGAATATCGTCGCAGCGGTGAAGATCGTCCGCGCCGAACTCGGGCAGTCCAGCGCGGCATAGCGCTTTACCCACCCCCAGCCCCCTCCCGACACGGGAGAGGGAGCAAATACTCCCCTCTCCATCGCCTGGAGATCACGGTAAAGATAGGTTTCATCGGCGATGGAGAGGGGCCGGGGGTGAGGAATTGAATAATCCCGTCGCCCGCATATGCGAATGCGGCAGGAATCGCGTACCATAGTGGCATGACGATTCGTGCGGCGATTTTCGACTTCGACGAACTCCTGATCAATCTCCAGGTGCTGCATTTCGCGGCGGATCGTGCCGCGCTCGCGCAGCTTGGCTACGACTATAACGATCTGCCCGAAACGATCCGCCTCGGCTCCTCCGGGCGGCGGATCAGCGAGCTTGTCACGGACATGCGCGCGCACTTCGCCATCGCGGACCCCGTTGACCGGCTCCTTGAGCTGCGTCAGGGTCATTTCCTCGGTGCTCTGCGGGACGCCTCGGCCCTCCCCGCGATGCCCGGCGCGGTTGAAGCGATTGATGCGCTGCACATCGCCGGGTATCCCCTGGCAGTCACTTCTTCCGGCATCCGCGAATACATTACGCTCGTCCTCGATCGTCTCGGCATCACAGACCGTTTCAGCGTGATCGTCACCGGGGCAGATGTCACCCACGGCAAGCCCCACCCCGAACCGTATCTGGTTACTGCGGAGCGCCTCGGCGTGCCTCCGCACGAATGCGTTGTCTTCGAGGATGCGGCGGTCGGCGTGCAGGCAGCGAAAGCAGCGGGAATGCGCTGTATCGCCGTGCCGAACAGCGAGGCGACACTCCCCCAAAACCTCTCCGCCGCCGATCTCATTCTCCCCAGCCTCACCGCTTTCACACCCGCACTCTTCGCACGCTGGGCATAATTGCTCGACGCTCGTCAGGGAAGGCGCGGTGGCCCTTGCCGGATGCGCGCGCGGATTACGTCGGGTCCGTTCGGTGCGAGCCAGCGCGTCTCCATCCACCACGTCGCGCCCGCTTCGGCGAGCGGTCGCACCTTCTCGGTCGCCGCCGCTCGGTCATCGCCGGGGGTCTCGCCCTCCGCGATGATGTCGAACGGCGCGCCCGATAGGCGTTCGGCGTCGATAAACGCCTTCATCGCCGCGATATCGGCGGGCGACATCGTCGGATCGGCCCCGCTCTTCTGGGGGAGGATGCCGTCCCACTGAAGGGTGCGCCGCATCGACTTCATGCGCGGCCATGCCCCGACGACCCAGACGGGGATGCGCGGTGACTGCACGGGTGGCGGCAGAAAGGTCATCTCATCGACGTGGTAATGCGCGCCGTGGAAGCTGAATGGTTGCCCGCTCCAGAGGCCCGCGAGGATTGCCAGCCCTTCATCGAGCATCTCTGCACGCGTTTTGAGGTCCGTCACCTCACCGACGCTGCCAAATCCCTTGTCATCGAGGGCACCCAACCCCACCGCAACGATCAGCCGCCCGTTGGAGAGATGATCGAGCGTCATCGTCTCCCGCGCCAGCTTCCAGGGGCGACGGCGCGAGATGGGCGTCACGATGGTCCCCAGCCGCACGCGCTCCGTCCGCATCGCCATCGCTGCCAAAGTCACCCACGGATCGAACCCGAGCGATGGCGCATCCGACCCGGCTTCGATGTCGATGCAGTCCGGGATAAATACCCCGTCCCAGCCCATCTCCTCCGCCTCATGCGAAAACGCCGCCAGCATCCGCACATCCCCACCGGGGAAGATAAATCCATACTGCATTAGACACTCCTGACGAAGGACTGAGGACTGAGGGGGGGCTCCGTATGTGAGGAAAGAAAACCCACGCCGAAGACGAAGCATACACCGCGCTTCCTGACATCTTCTGTCAGGTTTTTCGCACTCCATCCGGGTCATGGTAGAGGCAAGCGTCCCGCTTGCCTCTACCGGACAAATATCGAATGAAGGCGTGAATGTTCATCAGCCTGTTCCCGTCTTTTCCGTATATCGGTTGGCGTCACGCGCGGTGTACTTCGCCAGCGAGGCGCGGAGGGCGGCGTCAAGATCGACACCGACCGTGTTCGCGGTGGCGATGACGATGTAAAGAAGGTCGCCCAGTTCGTCCGCGAGGGCGCGTTCCGCCTCGGTTGTTTTCTTCTGTTTCGGGCCGTAGTGGTGGTTGAGCTCGCGCGCCACTTCGCCGACTTCTTCTGTCAGCCGCGCCAGTTGCGCCAGCGGTTCCCAGTAGCCGCCGTGCGCCCGAATCCAGACATCGACCGCCTCTTGCGCTCCGCTGATCGTCAAAGGCTCCGTTGCCGTCATAGGTCGCCCCCCCCCGATGCGATGACCACGATACGTGCGATTGTACGCCGGGATCCCGCACATTGGCAGTGACTTTTCTTTGCGTTCCACGCGCGTTCGGGGCTACACTACGGACATACGCGGAACAACGGATGGCACGGCGCACACGCGGATGCCAACGACAATGGGAAGGTAGCGCACGCAATGACGGACGAGATTCTCGGTATCGATGTGGGCGGTTCGGGTATCAAGGGTGCGCCGGTGAATGTGGAAACGGGGGAACTGACGGGCGAGCGGTTCCGCATCAAGACGCCGCATCCCGCCACTCCCGAGGCCGTCACCGAGACGGTTGCTGAAGTCGCAACGCACTTCAACTGGCACGGCAAGATCGGCATGGGCTTCCCGGCGGTCGTCAAGCAAGGGACGATGTACACGGCGGCGAATGTTGACCCCTCCTGGATCGGCACGAACGGGCAGGCGCTCATCGAGGCGAAAACGGGCTGCGCGGTCTCGATTATGAACGACGCGGACGCCGCCGGGCTGGCCGAGATGCGCTTCGGCGCGGGCAAGGGCAGAGGCGGCAGTGTGATGATCGTCACGCTCGGCACCGGCATCGGCACGGGCTTTTACGTCGATGGCCGGTTGGTGCCGAATACCGAACTCGGCCACATCATCATTCGCGGCAAGGACGCCGAACGACGCGCTTCCGCCGGGACGCGGGAGAAGAAGGAATACTCGTGGGAAAAGTGGGGCACCTTGCTCACCGAGTACTTCCACGAACTGGAGCGGCTCCTCTGGCCGGACCTCTTCATCGTCGGCGGTGGCGCGAGCGCGGAGTGGGATTCACTCGCCCCGCATATCACCATCCAGACGCCAATGGTCCCGGCGCAGATGCTCAACCTCGCCGGCATCGTCGGCGCGGCCCTCGCGGCGCATCAGTAACGAGTAGCGAGTAGCGAGTAACGAGCGAAAGGGCATTTCCCCCTCGTTACTCGTTACTCGTTACTCGCTACTCGTTACTTGTTACTTGTTATCGTGCGTAGGTAGCGGACGACTTGCCAGCGCTCGGTCGGGGAGAGGCGGGTATTGTAGGGGGGCATCCCCTTCCCCGCGACGCCGTTCGTGAGCAGCCAGTAGAGGTCGCCGTCGGTGTAGCGTTGGTCGGTCGACGCGGTCAGTTTCGTCCCCGGCTTGCCGTTGCCCTCGCCGTTCGCCCCGTGACAGACCGCACAGTTCTGCGCGTAGAGGGCACCCGCCTGTATCAGGGTATCTTGCGTATTCGGAACGGGGTTCTGCCGCCCGGTGAGCGGCGTGGTCGGCACGGAATACCACGCCATCAGCGTGGCCCCGAGCACAATCAGGCTGAGTGCGCCGATCCATGTCGCGCGGCGCGCCGCCAGCCGCGCGAAGCGCCTGGTCAGAAGCAGGATGAGGAGCGCGACGCCGACCATGAGGGCGTCGATGCCCCAATTGGCGTTCGCGAGGAGACGCGGCCAGAGGAAGGCGGCGGGAGAGACGGGTTCCTCCGCGTATGCGGTCGGGCGCGGCTGGATGGCAAAGGGCAGAGTGACATCCTCCGCGACATCCTGACGGCGCACGACGACACGCGCGAGCCAGTTCTGACCGATCGCGAACCACTGTCCGGTTGCGCGGTAGTGTCCATCCCCACTGGGTTGAAGCGGCACGGTCAAGAGCCCGACATCACGGTCGCCGCTGTTCAGCCAGAGTGTGACGCGCGTCACATCACTGCGCAGATTGCCCGCCGTATCCGTGATCCGGGCATCGAAGGTCGCGTCCGTTCCCTTCGTCTCTACTGCGAGGAAACTACGCACACCGTTCGCTTCCAATACCGGCTGCGGGATGCTGACCTCTGCGGGGGCGGAGGGCACGGCGATCGCGCTCAACTGATTCGACCCCTGAGTGTTGGCAGGCGGCAGTTGGGTAATGAGACCCGTCAGCCCGATCACCGCGATGCCGAGGATCACTTCGCCCGTCATCCCGCGCAGGAGCATCGTCTGCGCGCGTGCCGCCGTGCGCCCTTCCGCATCCTCGGTGACCCATCGTTTCAGGGCGAAGCGGTTCAGTGCGGCGATCAGCGCAATGCTGGCTACCAGCGCGATCTTCCCGATGACGAGGAGGCCGTAGGTCGTCGTGCCAATCGTAGCGCGCGTCGTGTGGACAGTGACGGCGTAGATGCCGCTGACGGTCAGGACCGCCATGCTGATGAGCGCGAGTTGCGAGAAGCGCCCGATCATCGCCGCCATCGCCCGCCGCTGCACCGCGCCCGCCGTGCCATGCAGCAATGCAGGCACGAGGCCGACCATCAGGATGATACCGCCGAACCAGAGACTCATCGCGGCCAGATGCGCCCAGTCCGCCAGCATCGCAAGGGCGGGATGCACCTTCACATCGAGGGCATGACCGCCGAAGACCGTGACCAGGAGGAGCGCCAGCCCGCCGAGCAGTGCGACAATCCACCCCCAGAGCGGCGCGATACTCGCCGTATCCGCCTCTGCGGTGATGACCGTCGGGCGGGCGGGGCTGGTGGGATTGGCGACGATGCCAACCGGGCGTCGTGGCAGTTGCAACCGTCCCATCAGCGGCAGGAGGACGAGCCACTCACCGAGCGCGAGAAGGAAGATACCCTGAATGCGCCAGACCGCACCGTAGGTCGTGTTCTTGACGAGGTCGCTAATGCGAGACCATTGAAGCGCCTCGCGGAGGGTGATCGCGTTGACGGTCGCGACCTGCACGATCAGCGAGAAGAGGTGCGCGCCGAGGGCAATGGCGAGGGCGAAAAAGAGCCAGCGTTGCATCCGCTGATCGAGGGTGCGCCGGAGGCCCGCGCGTTCGTCCTCCGGCACGGCCTTCAACGCGGGCAGGATGGCGAGGAGAAAAATGGCGACCCCGCCGACGAGCGCGGCGATCCCGGCGTAGCGGAGGCCGCGCAGAAGCACCGCGAGGAACGGCGGGCGGTTCGAGGTCGAAAGGCCGGCGATGTCCGGCACACTGGCAACGGGGGCGGGCGGTGGGTCACCAGGCAGCGCGACGGTGAAGACATAGGCACCCCGTACTACATGCCCATCCGGCGAAAGCACCTGCCAGATCACCGAATAGACGCCGGTTATCAGCTTCGGTACGCCGATGGTGAGTACCGAAGGATCGGTACCGGCAGCCGGGTTCGCAGACTGCGTGACGGGCCGCTGAGTGGCATCGAAGAGGGTGATTTTGCTGAAACCGGGCTGGAGCGGCTCATCGAAATGAAGCGTGATCAGTTCCGGTGAGTGATCGAGCGTCGTGTTCGGGGTGGGGTCGGTCTGTAGGAGCGAGGTATGCGCCGCGACGGGCAACGGCGCGAGCAGCATCAGCGCGAGGACGAGCAGCGCGAGGCACACACCAAGAAGGGGTAGACGCCTGCGGGCGGTCATCGCGTTCCTGTTTCTACCGGAGATATTCACGCCTGCCTGCTTGCGTGCCATCCGAAATCCGCGCCGTACACCCACATTGCCGACTGTAGTGTACCACCGCACGGCGGTGATATTGCCGCTATAGAGGAGTACGCCCCTTGCGCGAGTGATGGATTGCCGCCCCGTCCGTGTATCATACAATCCGGGTCGTCGACTGAGCGCGGGTTTCCGGAAATACTGGGCAAAGAGGGTGGAGGCGGGCTTTAGCCTACCATAGCAAGGGATGGCAGGCTAAAGCCCGCCTCCACCAAGAGCTAAGGAACGCCTGTGACAGAGCGAGTGCAGCCGAATATCGTCCTCGTCATTACGCACGATACGGGCACACAGCTTGGCTGCTATGGGGCCGGGGTGGCGACACCCTCGCTCGATGCGCTGGCAGGGGAGGGTGTGCAGCTCATGCAGGCGCATTGCACCGCGCCGCAGTGCTCACCGAGCCGCGCGAGCCTCCTTACCGGGCTGTATCCGCACACCAACGGCATGATGGGCCTCGCGCATCGCGGCTGGGAACTCCGCCCGGACGTCCGCTGCCTGCCGCACTACCTCGCGGATGGCGGCTACGCGACCTATCTCTTCGGCTTTCAGCACGAAGCATACGGGCACCCGGAACGCCTCGGCTATCAGCATATCGACACCACCGCCATCGAGGCGTCAGTCGTCGCGGAGAAGGTGCGCGCCTGCATCGAGGGCCAGCCCCACACGCCCTTCTTTATCATGGCAGGCTTCGATGAGACGCATCGCCCCTTCGACCGCACGGGCTACGATTTCGACCCGCCGGATACCGTGACGGTGCCGCCCTATCTCCCCGATCTTCCGCCCATACGTGCGGAGATCGGGCAACTGAATGGGCTGGTGAAGGCGGCGGATCGCGCCATCGGAGAGATCCGCGCCGCCATCGCGCGCCATCCCGAGGCGGCGAACACCCTCTTCATCTACACGACCGATCACGGCATCGCCATGCCGCGCGCCAAGGGGATGCTCTACGCGCCGGGCACACACACCGCGCTCCTCATGCACTGGCCGCGAGGCTTCGCCGGTGCCCGCCGTGTAGACGATCTAATCGTCAATGTCGATCTGCTGCCGATGCTCCTCGACGCGGCAGGACTGCCGATTCCCGACGGTCTGCACGGACGCACCTTCCTGCCGCTCCTGCGCGGGGAAGCCTATCGCCCGCACGACCATATCTTCAGTGAACTGACCTGGCATGACCGCTACAACCCGATGCGCGGCGTTCGCACGACGCGCTCCACCTATGCCCGCAGCTTCATCGAAGCGCCGCTAGTCTATATGCCGTCGGACATTCTCACCAGCCCATCCGGGCAGGCGCTCGCACCGATCTATTACGGCGCGGTCCGCCCGCCCGAAGAACTCTACGACCGCACGACCGATCCGCTGGAACAGATGAACCGCGCCGCCGACCCCGCGCACGCGGACGAACTGGCACGACTGCGCGGCCTCGTGGATGACTGGATGCACGCGACCAATGACCCGCTCCTCTCCGGCCCGGTACCCGGCAAATCAAAGGACGAACCCGGTTGGGGCTATCCCTTCCCGCCACCCGATGCACCGACAATCTGAGCGGAGCGGCATTCGCAGGAAAGAAACGAGGGTGAAACAGTGGACGGATCAGTAACCACCGAAGGAGGAGCACCCACTCTCTGGCACAACCGTTCGTTTCTTCGCCTCTGGATCGCCCAAATCATTTCCAATACCGGCACATCGATCACGAATGTGGCGCTGCCTCTCACTGCCGTGCTCGTGCTCGGCGCGACGCCCGCGCAGATGGGCTTGCTCGGCGTGGCGGGTTCATTGCCGAACCTGCTCTTCGGCTTGGTGGCCGGGGTCTGGGTGGATCGCACGCGGCGGCGGCCCATCCTGGTCGGGGCGGATCTCGGTCGCGCGGTCCTGCTCGGATCGATCCCGGTTGCCGCATCGCTCGGTCATCTCACATTCCTGCATCTCTGGGTTGTCGGCTTCCTGGCGGGAACCCTGACCGTCTTCTTCCAGATCACGGCGATCGCGGCGCTGCCATCGCTGGTTACAAAAACGCAACTGGTGGAAGCGAACAGCAAGCTCTCGATCAGCGATTCGGTCATTGCGATTGCCGGACCGAGTATGGCGGGCGGATTGGTTCAACTACTCAGTGCGCCCAAAGCGATTGTCGCGGACGCGGTGTCATACCTGCTGTCCGCCTTCGCACTGGGCGGGATCGGTGCATCCGAGCGCCGCCCCGCCCGCCCGCGCGGCCGTCTGTGGGATGAGATTATCGAAGGGGTGCGGGAGTTGGTCGGGACGCCACTCCTGAAAACGCTCACGCTGACCTCAAGTATCGGCACACTCGCGGCGGCGGTACAGAGCACGGTGCTCGTGCTCTTTCTCGCCCGCGAGATGGGCTACACCCCGGCACTAATTGGGCTCGTCTTCGCGTGTGGTGGCGGTGGATCGCTCGTGGGCGCACTCTGCGCGGGGCGGTTGGCAGAGCGCATCGGGCTTGGGCCGACGATGCTCCTCGGTAAATCCCTCTGGGCAATTGGCGGCCTGATGGTGCCACTCGCGGGACTCGCGGGGCGCAATCTCCCGTTCGCCTTCATCGGGCAACTGCTCGCCGGTATCGGCACCACCATCTATATCATCAACCAGATCAGCCTGCGTCAGGCCCTCACGCCGGTGCGACTGCTCGGCAGAGTCACCGCCGCCCGCCGCTTTCTCCTCTTCGGCACGGCATCGCTGGGCGCGCTGCTCGGCGGCTTTCTCGGTAGCACGATCGGACTGCGCGCGACGCTCTTCGCGGGCGCGGCAGCGGTCGGCGTCGAATTCGTGCTCCTCTTCTTCTCTCCTGCGCGTCACGTCCGCGACATCCACGCGGAGACTAGAGAGGCATAGCGGCCAGTCGCAAAAGCAGATTTAGCACTTACGCAGTTAAGGCTCTTTTCTGGTGGTAGCAGGCATTTAGCCTGCCCACTCGGGGCCAGGGGGGCAGGGTAAAAGCCTGCTACCACTGAGTTTTCCCTGCTGAACTGCGTAACTCCTAAGATTATCCGACACTCTCCGCGAGCGCTTCGGCAGCGGCCTCGACGGTTTGGGCGATCACCGCGTCGGTATGCGCCAGCGACAGAAAGCCCGCCTCGTACTGCGAGGGAGCGAGATAGACGCCACGCTTCAACATGCCATGAAAGAAACGACCGAACATCGCCGTGTCACTCGTCTTCGCGGTGGCGTAGTCGCGTACGGTCTCGCGGGTGAAGAAGCCACAGAACATCGTGCCGATATGGGTGCCGTAGTACGGGACGCCTGCGGACGCAGCCGCTTTCCCAAGCCCCTCCGCGAGCATGGTCGTCCGCCGCGCCAGTTCATCCCAGACGCCGGGCTGCTGAAGGGCGGCGAGCGTCGCGATCCCAGCCACCATCGCCAGCGGATTACCGCTCAGGGTACCCGCTTGATAGACCGGGCCACTCGGTGCCATCATCCCCATCAGGTCGGCGCGCCCGCCGTACGCGCCGACCGGCAGCCCGCCACCAATCACCTTGCCGAGCGCGGAGAGGTCCGGCTGGATGCCATACAGCGCCTGCGCGCCGCCGGGATGGACGCGGAACCCCGTCATCACCTCATCGAAGACGAGCAGCGCGCCCGCCTGATCGCACGCCGCCCGCAATCCCGCGAGGAAGCCCGGTTCCGGCAAGACGACACCCATATTCCCCGCCACTGGCTCCACGACCACGGCGGCGATTGTGCCGGGATGCGCGGCAAAGAGCGCCTGCACCGCAGCGAGATCGTTATAGGGCGCGGTGAGGGTGTCGGCGGCGGTCGCGGGCGTCACGCCGGGCGAATCGGGGAGGCCGAGCGTCGCGACGCCGGACCCGGCACGGCTGAGGAGGAAATCGGCGTGCCCGTGGTAGCAGCCATCGAACTTGACGATCTTACTCCGCCCGGTCGCCGCGCGCGCCAGCCGGAGGACGCTCATCGTCGCCTCCGTGCCGGAGTTGACGAAACGGATCATCTCGATCGCGGGCATTGCCGCGATGACCATCTCCGCCAGACGGGTTTCGAGTGCGGTCGGCGCGCCGTAGCTCGTGCCGCGTGCCGCCTGCGTGACGATTGCGCGAACCACATCGGGATGCGCGTGGCCGAGGATCAGGGGACCATAGGAGAGGACATAGTCGATGTAGCGCTGACCGTCCGCGTCGTAGAGGTACGGCCCCTCACCCCGCTCAATGAAGCGCGGATGACCGCCCACGGCGCGAAACGCCCGCACCGGCGAGTTGACGCCACCGGGGATCACCCGCTGCGCCTCGGCAAACAGTTCATCCGATCGGGACTGGGCCATGCTCATACGTGTAGACCTTCCTTCATGATCGACGGGAGGAAAACAAACGAACCGCAAAGGCGCAAAGAACGCAAAGAACGCAAAGGGAGAAAAGATATTCTTCTTCGTCTTCTTTGCGACCTTTGTGTCCTTTGCGCCTTTGCGGTTCTCCCCGGTTTCATCGGTTCATCATTGCCTTCTATGCGGGATCAGCAGATGAGACGCCAAAGAGATCGCCCGCGACAGTGGCGTACTCGGATGAGGCGGACATTTCCTTGAGCCGCACTGTCGGGTGATGCAAAAGCTTGTTGACGATAGCTTTCGTCAGGGCATCGAGCCGGGCCGCATCGGTCGGGTCCGCGCCGTCGCGTTGGAGGAAGCGGCGCAGTTCCGTCGCGCGGATACGCTCTGCCTCGTCCCGCATCGCGCTGATGATCGGTGTGACCGTGCGCGCCGCCTGCCAGCGGGCGAAATCCGCCTTCGCGTCCGCCAGGATCGCCTCGGCGCGCGGGATTTCCGCCTCTCGCTTTGCGCGGTCATCGCCTGCACTCGCGAGGTCATCGACCGTCGCGACAGAGACGCGAGGGAGGGCAGCCACGGACGGTTCAATATCGCGCGGCAGGGCGAGATCGACGCACATCAGCGGGCGATCCGGTCGCGCGCGCATCGCCGTTGCCACGTCGTCCGCGCGAACGACCACGTCTGGTGCGGCGGTGGCGGCGATGACGATGTCTACCTGCATGAAGGCAGCCGGATACTGTTCCCACGATACAACCTCGCCCTGCACGCGGTCGGCGAGATCGCGGGCGCGCTCCGGGCTACGGTTGGCGATCAGGATGCGCCCCGCATTGTGCTTCCGCAAATACCACGCGGCGCGCTGCCCCATCTGCCCCGCGCCGAGGATGAGCGCTGCGGGGTGCGGCACCGTCGTGGCGCGCAGCGCAATCGCTGCCGCCGTGTACCCCACTGAGACGCGGCGATTGAGGGTCGTTTCGCTGTGTACACGCTTGGCGGCGTGCATCGCGCGCTGAAAGAGGGCGGCGAGGGTCGGCCCCGCCGTCCCGGCCTGTTGCGCGGCGGTATAGGCATCACTGACCTGACCGAGAATCTGGCTGTCACCCAGCACGGGCGATTGCAACCCCGCCGCCAGCGCGAAGACGTGCTCAACGACCGCCGCATCCGTACGTTCGATGAGGTGCGGCACGAACTCAAATGAGGGGATATGTTGCGCTTCGCTGAGGAAGCGCACGAGCGCATCCCGCCCCATCTGGAGGTCCGCCGTCACCGCGTAGCATTCGAGGCGATGACAGGTCGAGACGATGATCGCTTCCGCAAGGCCGCACTCGGCACACGCGATTTGGGCACGCACTGTTTCCAGCCCGCTGAGGAGCGTTTCACGTGAAAAGGCGAGGCGCTCGCGGAGTGCGAGTGGCGCGCTACCGGCATTCAGCCCAATCGCGATCAGGTGCATACGGCCTGCATCCCTATCCGTTCCCGGCGGCGCTCGCGGCGAGCGTTTGCCCCGGTCTCTTTGCCAACTCACCCACGACGATAGCAGCGAGGGCGCGCATGAAGAGTGGCGAGCTGTTCAGCGATTCGATGCGCGCGAAGGTGATGCCTTCGCGCTCCGCTTCCTCGCGCGCGCCGTGGTCGATGTCGTAGAGGATTTCCAGATGATCGGCGAGAAATTGCACAGGCGACATGAGTACCTCGTGGTGACCCGCCTTGGCTAACTCCGGCATGATGTCCTTGAAGTCCGGCTTGAGCCATTCACCCGGTTCATGCCCGGCGCTTTGATAACAGAAGAGCCATTGGCGCTCCGGTAAGCCGACGCGCGCCGCGATGCCGCGTGCCGTCTCCTGCAACTGCTCGATGTACTCCGGTTCCTGGTCCGTGACGCGCTTCGGCATACTGTGCGCGCTGAAGAGGACCGGCACGCGCCCGCGAATCTCGGCAGGGAAGCGTTCCAGCCCCTGTCGCACCCGCTCCGCGAGCGCCTCCTGAAAGAGCGGCTCGGTGTGCCACGCCCCCGCCATCGTCGCCATAGGCGCATCATCGCCCACCGCCGCCACCGCCGCATCGAGCGCGCGATGGTAACCGCCCATGATGATCGGCGAATACTGCGGCGACATGATGATGCCGATAATCCGATCCACCCCGGCATCGGCCATCGCCCGGACGGCCTGCGTAACCGACGGCTCCGAGAAGCGCATCCCAATGCCGGTACGGAAGGTCGGGCCGTCCGGGAACTGCCGCGCCAATTCTTCGCCGAGCGCGTCCGCCTGCGCCTGCGTGCGCGCGATCAGCGGCGAGCCACCAATCAGGTCATAGCGCCGCATAAATTCGGCTTCGAGCTCCGCCAGTTCTTCCGCCGGTATCGCGCGACCACCGCGCACATTGGACAAAAACTGTGGCACCTCCGCCAGCGTCGCGGGAGAGCCATACGTCAGGAGCACCACACCAATTGTTTCTTTCATTTACCTACCCCCCGGCCCCCTCCCCTGCGGGGGAAGGGGTGACTCATGCAAATTACTGTGCCTGCCCCCTACAGCCCCGATCTTTCGGCGGCTCTCTCCCCCTTCCCCCGCAGGGGAGGGGGCCGGGGGGTAGGTGAGTTACCGCACCGTCGCCGTATGGACGGCCTCAACAAGACGCGCGAGCATGGCAGGGTCGGTCTCCGGCATTACGCCGTGACCGAGGTTGAAGACGTGCCCCGGCCTGCCGCCCGCCCGCGCGAGAATGTCATGCATTCCTTCCTCGATCACCGGCCACGGTGCGAGCATCCGTGTGCCGTCGAGGTTGCCCTGGATGCCCCGGTCGAAACCGACGCGCGCCCAGGCATCGTCCAGATTGACGCGCCAATCGACGCTCATCAGGTCGCCGCCCGCCTCCGCCATCAGTTCGAGCAAGCTGGCATTTCCGGTGCCGAAATGGATCGTCGGCGTGCCGCTCTCCGCGAGGGCGTCGAAGATGCGCTTCGTGTGGGGTTGCACGTACCGCCGGTACTCCTCCGGGCCGAGCGCGCCGATCCAGCTATCGAAGAGTTGCACGACCTGCGCGCCCGCCTCGATCTGCGCCTTGAGGTAAATAATCATCGTTTCAGCAAGCTTATCGAGCAGCGCGTTCCAGGTCTCCGGCTGGCTGTACATCAGCCCCTTCGCCTTCTCGAAGGTGCGCGACGGCCCGCCCTCGATCAGGTATGAAGCGAGCGTGAAGGGTGCGCCCGAGAAACCGATCACCGCTTGCTTTCCGGAAAGCTCCCGCCGCACGATGCGGATGGCATCGAGCACCGGCTGGACATCCGCCGGTTCCATGACGCGCAACTTCTCGACATCCGCCATCGTGCGGATCGGGTGATGGATGACCGGGCCGCCCTGCTGGATTTCGAGCGAGATGCCCATCCCTTCGAGTGGGATCATGATGTCCGCGAACATCACCGCCCCATCCACCCCGAAGGTGTGAATCGGCATGAGCGTCACTTGCGCGCTCAGTTCGGGCGTTTTCGCAATTTCGAGGATGCCGTATTTCTCCCGCATCTGGCGGTACTCAGCGAGGCAGCGCCCCGCCTGCCGCATGAACCAGACCGGCGTGCAATCCGGCTGCCGGTGATGGCACGCATCGAGCATCCGCGCCTCCCCCGTCCCCCGCTTCGGCCCCGCCACTGTCACCATCTCCTGCATCGCTACACCTTTCTAGGCAATCAATACGAGCGCAGAGGACGCAGAGGACACAGAGGGCACAGCGGAGGGAAAGAAGATTTCATTTCTCGTATTCTTATCCAATCTCCCTTGTCCCTCTCTGTGTTCTCTGCGTCCTCTGCGTCTTCTGCGCTAAGAGTAGTTTCGATCCCGCTCAATCCGCGACGGTGGAGGGTTGCGGAAGGGCGCGGAGGGCGCCGCCCCACTCCTCGGCCAGCCAGCGGGCTGCATCGACCGCCGCGTAGGTGATGATGCTGTCTGCGCCCGCGCGCGTGATGCTCGTCAGCGCTTCGAGCATCGCCCGGCGCTCATCGAGCAATCCCTGTGCGGCGGCGACCTTGAGCATCGCGTACTCGCCGCTCACCTGATAGGCGGCGAGCGGCAGGTCGAAGGCCGCGCGCGCCTGCGCCAGTACATCGAGATAGGGCATCGCGGGCTTGACCATCACCATGTCCGCGCCTTCCGCGATGTCCGCCGCGATCTCCCGCAAGGCTTCGCGCCCATTCGCCGGGTCCATCTGGTGCGAGCGGCGATCGCCGTGCGACGGGGCGGAGTGCGCCGCTTCGCGGAAGGGACCATAGAAAGCGGAGGCGAACTTGGCGGCGTAGGCCATGATCGGCGTTGCCGCGAAACCGCGCGCGTCGAGCGTGGCGCGGATCGCCGCGATCCGCCCGTCCATCATGTCGGAGGGCGCGACGATGTCCGCGCCCGCTTCCGCATGGGAGAGGGCGACCCGCGCGAGGACGGGCAGCGTCGTGTCATTGTCGATAGCGCCCGTCTCAGTGAGCAGGCCGCAATGACCGTGATCCGTGTAGGCACAAAGGCAGACATCGGTGATAACGACCACGTCCGGGAAATCGGCCTTGATCCGCCGCACCGCCTGCTGGACGATGCCCGCTTCCGCGAACGCCTCGGTGGCGGCGGCGTCCTTCGTCTCCGGCAATCCGAAGAGCAGGACACTCGTCACGCCCGCGTTCACTGCTTCCTCAACTGCGTACGACAGCCGGTCCACCGAGAGGTGATAGACGCCGGGCATCGCGCCGATCTCCTCACGCACGTTGTAGCCGTGCGTCACGAAGAAGGGCAGGATGAATGCGGCGGGATGAAGGCGCGTCTCCTGCGTGAGGCGACGGAGCGACGGCGTTTGCCGCAAGCGGCGGAATCGCTGGAACGGCGGGACGGGGATCGCAAACGGGTCGTTCATACACGGGCTCCTGTCCAGTGGTCGATCAGGGCGGCAACGAGGCCGTCGTTCGTGTGGTTGGTGGCGACGAGCAGCGGGCGACAACCGAGTGCGGCGACCGCGTCCGCAGTCACCGGGCCGATGCAGGCAAGCGGGATACGGCGCAGCATCTCCACATCGCCCTCAAGGAGGGCGAGCAAACCGCGCACCGTGCTCGGGCTGGTGACGAGCGCGCAATCGATCTGCCCTGCCCGCAGCCACTGCCGCATATCCGCCGCCGCATCGCTGTTCAGTTCGGTCTGATAGGCGGGCACGACATCGACCGCCGCCCCCGCCGCCCGCAGGCCCGTCGCGAGGAGATCGCGCGAGGAGACCGGCTGCGGCACGAGCACGCGCGATTCCGCACCGACATCCGCCGCGATCAGCGCATCGCACAGTGATTCCGCCACGGCATCGGGCGGCACCAGATCAGCCGGATAGCCCAGGGTCACAAGCACGCGCGCCGTCGCGCCACCGATAGCGGCCCGCCGACACGCCCCCATCAGGTCAGGATCGAGATCGAGCGCTTCGAGCCGCGCGAAGGTCCGCGTCACGCCATTCGCACTCGTCCAGACGATCCAATCATAGGAAGGGAGATGCCGGAGCGCGGCATCAAGCGCGGCATAGGAGGGGGGATCGGCGATGCGGATCGTCGGGGCGTGCAGCACCGTCGCGCCGAGCGTCCGCAACCGCGTAATGATCGCGTCCGCCTGCCGCTCCGGGCGCGTCACGACGATCCGCAGCCCGGCGAGCGGCGTCCCGGCACCGTTCACGCGCGCACCTCCGCAATGAGGCCGAGGGCTTCGGCCAACTGCCATCCGGCACGGAAGGGATCGGCGGCGGGCGCGGTGTGCGTCACCCAGCGCGGGTTGCGAGCATCCATCTCCGCAGTCATCCCCCAGAGCCGCAGGGTGTCGCCGTGCAGTTCGGCGTACCCTGCGAGCGGCATCGTGCATCCCGCCCCCGCAGCGACGAGCAACGCGCGCTCTGCGGTGACGGTGATGCGAGTGGGTGCGTCCTCGATGCGCGCGAGGGTGGCACGCAGGGGGGCATCGTCGGCCCGACACTCGATACCGATTGCCCCCTGCCCCGGCGATGGGACGAAACGATCGACCGGCATGTACTCGGTGATCCGCTCCTGCCAATCCATGCGATCCAACCCCGCCGCCGCGACGATGATGCCGTCGTATTCCGGCTCCGTAGATTTCCGCAGCCGCGTATCGAGATTGCCGCGCAGTTCGATGATCTCAATCTTCGCGTTGATCGCCCGCGCCTGCACCGCACGGCGGCGGCTACTCGTCCCGACGCGCGCGCCGGGTGGCAATGCAGCGAGTGACAGACCATGACGGGAGATGAAGACATCGCGCGGATCGGCTCGTTCCAAGAGGGCGGCAAGCACGAGACCGTCCGGGGTGGCGGGCGGCAGGTCCTTCGCGCTATGCACCGCGATATCTGCCTCACCGCGCAGAAGGGCGTCCTGCAAGGCGACGGTGAACACACCCTGACCGCCGAGCACGGTCAGCGGCGTCGTCTTATCGCGATCACCCTCGGTACGGATGATCGTCGGTTCATAGATCGTGTCGGGATCGACCGCAGCGAGGGCAGTGATAGCCAGGGTTGTCTGGGCGAGCGCAAGGGCGCTGCCACGGGTGCCCACACGCACCACACGCGGGTTTCTCATCGCGTCACCACGGGGAAAGCGAAAAACAAAGCAAAAAGCGGTGTCAGAATCAGGCGCACGATCATTGTGCTTCCCCTTACGACGGGGCGCCGTTGCCCCTTCGTAGAGAGCGTAGAACGGCCTCGCCCGTTCGTCAAAGTCTCATGCGCGATTTATATAGAATTTTCGACGGGAAGAAGCCGAATGAACCACAAAGACGCGAAGAGCGCAAAGAACGCAAAGAGGGAAAAGATAAATTTTCTTTGCGACCTTTGCGCTCTTTCGGGTGCCCTTTGGGCAGTATTTGTGGTTTCCCCGGTTTCGCTTTTGGTTTCGGCTTCGCTAATGCAGGACGAGCCAGATGATCGCGGCAAGTGCGAGGAGGGGGAGGAGGATTACCAGTGGTCGCAGCGCCCACGCGGGGATCGGGCAACGTGCGGCGTCCTGCTCATCATCGGGAAGGGAATACGAATCACTCATGCGGTGAGTATCGCACAAATGCCTGGCGTTACGCGGGCTGCATGAGGGAGAGGGCGAGTATCACCGCGCTGAACCCGATCAACACGTGACCCGCCCGCCGGAGATGCACCGCGCGTCCGTCCTGTGCCATCACCACACCCGGCAAGACGACCATCGTCAGACCAACCGCGAGATAAAACCCCATCATGTGTTGAAGCACGGCCCGTGTCATCATCGCGTTTTCTCACATTCACCCTGCCAATGCACGCGCTCCGCGCGCTCTTGCTCGATAGCACGCGGCGTGCCATGATCTCACCTAACCCCCCGGCCCCCTTCCCTTAAAAGGAAGGGGGAGAAATGCCGCGATGCCGTGGTGTTTGGGGAACGTCTCGATAAGTTGGCATGAGTCACCCCTTCCCTTCAGGGAGGCGGGTGCCCTTTGGGCAGATGGGGGGTAGGTATGTCCCAGTACGACGACCTTGTGACACCGGAACTGCTGGCGCGGCAGATTCTCGATTTCCGTCAGATGCAGGCGTTTGCGGAAGACCCCTTCGTGATCGTCGAAGGGGAGGGGTTGAGCGTCACCGATCACACGGGGAAGCAGTACCTGGACGGCCTGTCCGGCGTCTTCGTCAACTCCGTCGGGCACCGCAATCGGGCGGTGATCGGCGCGATGGCGGAGCAACTGCACACGCTCGCCTTCGCTCCCCCGCTCGCCGGGACGAACCCGACCGCGCTCGAACTGACGCGCGACCTGCTCGCCTTCGTCGGCAACGGCTTCGGCGCGGTCAAGCTGCTCTCCGGTGGCTCGGAGGCGACCGAGGCGGCAATGAAGATGGCCCGGCAATATCATAAGCAAACCGGCCATCCCAATAAATTCAAGATCATGGCCCGCTACGGTGGCTATCATGGCGCGACGATGGGCGCGTTGTCCGCCTCCGGTGGCTGGGAACGCAAGAGTATCTTCGAGCCGCTCGTCGCGGGCTTCCTCCATATCCACCCACCCACCTGCAATGCCTGCCCCTACGATCACACGCTCGATGCGTGCCGCGCGCACGATCTCTTCACCTGCGCGCGTCATTTCGAGCGGACGATGCAGGCGGAAGACCCCGAGACAATCGCGGCGGTGATCGTCGAACCGATCAGCGTCAGCGGCGCGGGCTTCACCGTGCCGCCCGCCGAATACCTGCCGATGCTGCGGGCGATCTGCGACAAGTACAATGTGCTGCTCATTCTGGACGAGATCATCACCGGTTTCGGGCGGCTCGGCACGAAGTTCGGCGCGGACTACTTCGGCGTCGTGCCGGACCTCCTCTGTGTCGGCAAGGGAATGAGCGGCGGCTACGCGCCGCTTGCGGCGGTGCTCGTCCAGGAGCGCGTGCAGGCAGCCTTCATGGGCACGCCCGAGGAACGACGGGAGTTCCATCACGGCCACACCTACGGCGGCAACCCTGTGGCGGCGGCGGCGGGGCTGGCCGTGCTGCAACTGATGCGCGAGCAAGATTTGGTCGCGAATGCGGCGGCGATGGGAGGAGTGCTGCGCGACCAACTGAACGGGCTGGCGGAGCGACTACCGGGTATCCGCAATGTGCGGGGGGCGGGGCTCTTGCAGGGGTTCGACCTCGACCCCGCAGTCTACGGCCCGGCACCCGGCCCGGCGGTGGAGCAGGCAGCGCGGGAGCACGGCCTGCTCGCCCGGATCGGGAAGAACTTCGTCGTCTTCGCACCACCCCTGACGATCGACGCGGTGGGCATCACCACGATGATCGAACGCCTCGAAGCGAGCATCGGCGCGGTCGCAGCAACGACCGTCGCCGGGAATTGATCGGGAACGTCACAGGAACCGATGCGTACGTGTGTGGCCGATAAGGAAGGGAGCAGCAGGTGGCGGGAACGATGACCGAACAGCACAAAGCGATTTCGCCGGACGCGATGCGGACACTGATGGAGCGGTTGTTCATCCGCGTTGGCGTGCCCGCCGAGGATGCCGCCCAAGCCGCAGAAGTGCTGCTTTTCAGCGACATCCACGGCATCGACTCGCACGGCATCCCGCGCATGAGGATGTACCTCGACCGCATCAGCGCGGGGAGCGTTAATCTTCACCCCCAGATCACCGTCCTCGCCGAAGGGCCTTCAACCCTCTCCCTCGATGGTGACCACGGGCTTGGGCTCGTCGTTGCGCCGGAAGCGATGCGCCGGGCAATCGCGAAGGCGCGCGAAACTGGCTGGTGCACGGTCTCCATGCGCGCAAGCAACCATCTCGGCGCGCTCTCCTATTACCCGATGCTCGCGGTGCAGGAAGAGTTGGGCGGCATGAGCATGACGAACGCCGGGCCGCTGATGGTGCCGACCTTCGGCATGGTTCCGGTGCTCGGCACGAACCCGTTCTCGATCGCCTTCCCCGGCGGCACGCACTCCGATCCCTTCCTGCTCGACATGGCATCAACGAGCGTGGCGTGGGGGAAACTGGAGATCGCCAAGCGGGAAGGGAAGCCGATCCCCGCCGGGTGGGCGGTGGACCGCGACGGCGCGTTCACGACCGACCCGAATCAGGCTGTCGCCCTCACGCCGCTCGGGAGCGACTATGAGCGTCGGAGCCAGAAAGGCTATGGCCTCGCGGTGATGGTGGATTGCTTCAGTGCGATGCTCTCCGGCGGGACATGGAGCAAGCGCATTCCCGGACGTGGTGAGGGCGAGCATCCGCACCCCGGCACCTGCCACTGCTTCATGGCATGGCGCATCGACGCCTTCACGGACCTCGGCACTTACCGGGCGCAGATGGACGATATGATGGCCGAACTTCAGGCGACGCCGCCCGCGCCGGGGCACGATGCGGTCTTCGCGCCCGGTCAGCCGGAGTTCGATGCCTACCGCGAGCGTAGTGTCTCCGGTGTGCCGCTCCATCAGTCAGTGCGCGACGATCTCCGCGATCTCGCCGCCGCCTACGACGTGCCGTACGACCTCGAATAAAGGGAGGTACTTTACATCACGCGGGGTGGCCCCTGTAGGATACGCGCACGCATGGCCTCGCCATCGCCACGATAGGAGCCGACGAACTCTGCCCACCAGGTGACACCCGCCTCTGCGAGCGGCGCGAGGATCGCACTCGCCTGTGCGGGATTGTCACCGGGTGTCTCACCGCCGGTGACGATCTCGAAGGGCGTTGAACGCGTGCGCTGGGCGGTGATTGCCGCCTTGAGGGCACCGAAATCCGAGGGCGTCATCCCTTCGCTTCCGTACTCGCTCTCGACGCCGATCTTATAAGGACACGCGCCATCGAGGCGTGCCGCGCGCCGCGCGAGCCCCTTACGAGGCCAACCTCCACCGATCCAGATAGGGATGCCACCAGGCCGGATTGGTACGGGTCGGAACGTTACCTCGTCCACCTGAAAATGGACGCCCCGATAGGCGAACGGCTGCCCACCGAGGAGTCCGATGAGCACATCGAGCGCTTCATCGAGTATCTCTGCACGTACTTTTGCATCCGTCACCTCTCCGAAATGGGTGAATCCGACGTCGTTCACGTCTCCCATCCCGATGCCGAGAATGAAGCGCCCACCGGAAAGATGGTCGAGGGTCATTGCCTCACGGGCAACCTTCCAGGGCCGACGACGCGGCAGTGGTGTCACCGACGTGCCGATCTGTATCCGCTCCGTGCACATCGCGATCGCCGCCATTGCCACCCACGGATCGTATGTCGGGGCATCGCGGGAGCCCTGATAGATGATGTAGTCTTCCAGGAAGACACCATCCCACCCTGCCGCCTCCGCCTGCCGCATCAGATTGGCGAATGCGCGAACGTCGCCGAACATATCGGTATTTGCCACACTGAGACCGTACTGCATTGTCATCTCCCACCGTGAATATGAAACGCTCCGGCTCCGCACACAGAGCCTACGCCCTTTTTCCTGACATCTTGTGTCATATTTCGGTAATAGTCTGAGGCGTGGGAGGACTATGACGAAGGCGAGGGCGTGCAGCAGTGGGGACCACTGATGGCGACTGCGACGATGGCGATCATCCCACCGCTCGTCCTCTACATCATCGCGCAGAAGGCGATTATCTCCGCCTTCGTCACCAGTGGCGCGAAGGGATGACTCGAAAAGCCCCCGCTCCATCGTGATGGAGCGGGGGCGATGGGAATGGCCGCGACCTGCTACTTCGGCGCGTCGTGCGGGCTGTCGTCTGAGACGAAGACCGTGTCATACGCGCGGAAGAAGATGTTGTTATTCGGGACGGTGTAACCCTGCTTGTTCTTCGGCAGTCCCGTCACCCACGGCTTGATCGCGTAGTTCACGATCTGCCAGTAGATCGGCATGGAGGCAAACTGACTCTGGATGCGCGTCTCGGCCTGGTAGTAGAGTCCAACCGCTTCTTCGGGTCCGGCTCCGCCGCCCCCTGCTTTGTCAGATCATCGAAGACTGGGTCATTGTAGGACTGCCGCGCCCCGTTCCCCTTGTTGTGCAGCGAGAAGGTCGAGTAGTAGTTGTTGTGGGGGTCCGGGTAGTCCGAATACCAGCGATAGAGCAGCAGTTGCAGGTCGAAGCGCGAAGCGGCGGGAGTTCCAGACCTTGCTCTCCAGGGGCAAGAGCGAGACATCCATATTGAGGGTTTCTTTCCATTCCCGCGCCATCTCGTCCGGGATGCCCGCCGGGATGTCGGTATCCGACGAGTTGTACGATAACTCGATCTTCGGCCAGTTCCTGCCACCCTCGAAGGTCGTGCCCTTGAGGGCATCCATCGCCGCCTTCGGGTCATACTTCTGGATATTCTTCAGCTTGTTATCGTCATCATCGAAGTAGCCGAAGACGCCCGGTGCCGTGTGCCCATGCGCGATCAGATGGACTTTCTTGCCCACCTGGTTGACGAGTCGATCTCGGTCGACGGCAAGAATCAGTGCCTTGCGCACTTCGAGTTTATCGAAGGGCGCATGACCGGTGTCCGGCACGAGGAAACGGGTGAAGGGGTTGATGTAGGGGAAGACCTGCGTCTTCAGTTTCGCATCGGCCTTGAAGCGCTCCACCTGCACGGGCGGGATTTCCTGCCAGTCGATATCGTTGTTCTCGAAGGGCAGGGTCGTCTTCGTCAGATCGGGAAGGATCTTGACCGTGACGTACTTCTGGCGCATCGCTTTCGCGTTCCAGTACTTGTCGTTACGGATGAATGTCAGTTCGATGTTGTGCTTCCAGGTGGTCAGGACGTATGGGCCGCTGCAGACGACCGGCGCACCTGTCTTGCTGGGGTCGGTCCACGAGGAGACGCCCTTCGCAGTCCGAGAATTTCTTGACCTGATCTTCGCGGGAAGGAGAAGCGGCGGCGAGGAAGGCGAACTGGCCGGGGATCAGCGCGTAGAAATCGCCGCCGTTCACCACGAAGGTGCCATCGTCGGGCGCGCTTACTTGCACCCCTTGCGCCAGTTTATCCAGTTGATCGGCGGGCGCTTTCACATCGGCAGCGGAGAAATCGGACGCACCCGCGATGACGCCATCCCAGAAGGAGGCATAGCCATTGCCGGTGCGCGGATCGATCTGCCGACGAATCGAGTACACGAAGTCCTTCGCAGTAATCGGCTGACCGTCGCTCCATGTGATGCCCTTGCGCATCTTGAAGGTATAGACTTTCCCGCTGTTTGAATAGGATTCCGCGAGGTCCGGCAAGATCTGGAAGTCCTGATCGTAGCGCAGGAGGCCGGAGACATGTTCCATCCGCCCATCGTTGTAGGTATCGCGGTTGGAGTCGTTATCTACCGGCTCGACGATGGACCAGCCAATCAAGACCTTCTTGCTCTCCGGGCCGGTCGCCGCTGCGGTGGTGGGGGCAGTCGTCCCGGCGGCGGCGGTCGCGGCAGCAGTCGCGGCAGCGGTTGGCGCGCTTGTGGCGGCGACAGAGGCGGCAGGTGCGGTCGCGCTCGTCGCCGCGCTCGCGGCGGCGGTCGTCGGTGCGGTCGTCGCAGCGGCGGCGGTGGTTGGTGCCGCTACGGGCTTGGTTGGCGCGACGGTGGCGGCGGTCGTCGCGGTCGGGCTGCTACTGCCACCACAGGCAGCGAGGGCTGCCGTCCCCGCGACCGCGCTCGCCATCGCGAGGAAGCGGCGGCGGGGCATCCCCGCGCTCCGCAGATTGCGCTCCAACCGTGCGAGCATCTCCGGATTACGCAACACCGCGCCCTCGTCGATCCGTTCGGTCGTCTCCATGCTTGGATCCTCCCCCTCTGTATCGCGGACACTCACCGATACGCGAGCCTCCCATGAGGCTCCGCTCACAGGCCCCTGCATCCCAATAGCCAAAAACGAGGGGTGATCGCGTCGATCACCGCTCGTGGATGCCATACACGTGTACCGCCAGCGTACTCGCGATACAGAGGGAAGCACTATGTACGAAGCGCCGAGAACCCCGGCCCTTGTTTGGCTTTTTTCACAACGATTGACCGTGAGTGTAGCATCCCGAAGGCGTTTCCACAAGGGGCTACACGGAGTAGGCAGTAGGCAGTAGGCAGTAGTCGTACAGTATCAGAAGGGAGAGACGTGAGAGGTCGAAGTCAGGTTTTTGTATCTCTCTACCGTCTACTGCCTACTGTCTACGCACGCATCGGCGCGGTATGATGCGCCCCTATATGGTCATGGCAGTCATGGGAGGGAGCGAGAGATGGAAAAGGCAACGCCGGTAGACTCACTCGTCAGCACCGCATGGTTGCGGGAGCATTGGGATGATCCAACGATCCGCATCCTCGATGCGCGCGGCTATGTCCATCACATCGACGACGGGCAGGGGAACATGGTCGTCCAGTACGCGGGCGCAAAAGAGGAATACGACGCGGCGCACATCCCTGGTGCGGTCTATGTGGACTGGACGAGCGACATCACCGACCCCGATGACGCCGTGCCCGTACAGATCGCCCCGCCCGCCCGTTTCGCGCGGTGGGCATCCGACGCCGGGATCGATGACGCGACACACGTCATCGTCTACGACCACAGCGGCGGCACGATTGCCACGCGC
Source organism: uncultured Chloroflexia bacterium (assembly GCA_963763655.1). Lineage (GTDB taxonomy): Bacteria > Chloroflexota > Chloroflexia > Thermomicrobiales > JALYUS01 > JALYUS01. The sequence goes on along the minus strand of CAVXPY010000011.1, from coordinate 54,992 downwards.
GTCTGGTGGGACCTCCTCTATTACGGTCACGACCGCGTCTCTGTCCTAAACGGCGGTTGGAAGAAATGGAGCGCGGAGGGCCTTCCTACCACGAGCGAGACGCCCACCGTCACCCCGGCAACCTTCACACCGCGTGTCCGGCAGGCGATGCGCAAAACCGTCGATGAAGTGGCCCGCATCAGCAACGCGCGGTCCGCGCTCCTCATCGACGCCCGCGCACCGGATCAGTACGCGGGGGAAGTCGTACGCAGCGGACGGGCGGGGCACATCCCCGGCGCGATCAATGTCCCCTCCACGACGCTCTTCGATCCCGCAACCGGCACCTGGAAGAGCGACGAAGAACTCGCCGCCATCCTCCAGCACGCCGGGGTCTCGGACGAGCAGCCGGCTGTCGCGTACTGCGGTGGCGGCGTGAGCGCGACGAGCGTCCTCTTCGCGATGCACCGCACCAGCCACCGAAACTGGGCCAACTACGACGGCTCCTGGAACGAATGGGGCCCCCGCACCGACCTCCCGACCGAATCGAGCAGCCAAACTGAAACCGAATGAACCGCAAAGGCGCAAAGAGCGCAAAGGACACAAAGAAAAGCGGAGATGAGAGAAAGATATGAGCGCGAACGGGACTGACAAGCCCAATATGCTGTGGCTAGCGAATGCTCGTTCGCACGAGGTGATCGGCGCGGCGATCGAGGTACATCGCGCGCTCGGCTCTGGATTTCTGGAATCAGTCTACGAAGAGTCCCTCTGTATGGAACTCTATGATCGCGGCATCCCGTTTGCTCGGCAGCGCGAAGTCACTATCCGGTACAAAGGCCGCGATGTTGGCATGGGGCGAATAGATCTCATCATCGATGACGCGCTCATCGCGGAGTTGAAGGCGGTCGATGCACTCGCTCCGATTCACAAAGCGCAACTGCTCTCCTATCTGCGCGCCACGGGCTATCCCCTCGGCTTACTGATCAATTTCAACGTTACCACGCTCAAGGACGGTGTACAGAGAGTCGTTCGCTCTCCTATTCCCATCACATAACTCTTTGCGCTCTTTGTGCTCTTTGCGTCTTTGCGGTTCATTCGGTTTCGACCGATTTCATGGGGAGTAGACAGGATGCGAGAGGTAGGGGCGGCACGGATTGGTGGGTTCGGGACGTCGATTTTTACCGAGATGACGCGGCTGGCGATCAAGCATCAGGCGGTCAATCTCGGGCAGGGGTTCCCCGATTTCGCCGGGCCGGATTTCGTCAAGGAAGCAGCGGCGGCGGCGATCTTCGCGGACCATAATCAGTACGCGCCGAGCCACGGCACGCCCCGGCTGCGCACTGCCATCGCTGCGACCTGGGCCGCGTCCTACGGGCGGCAGATCGACCCGGAAACCGAAGTGACCGTCACCACCGGCGCGACGGAGGGGATGCTCGCCGCCCTCCTCGCACTCGTGGACCCCGGCGATGAGGTGATCCTCTTCGAGCCCTATTACGATGCCTATGTGGGCGATATCATCTATGCGGGAGGCATCCCACGCTATATCACCCTTGAGCCGCCCGACTGGTCCTTCGACCCGGACGCACTCGCGGCGGCCTTCAACGAGAAGACGAAGGTAATCATCCTCAATACGCCGCACAACCCGACCGGCAAAGTCTTCACGCGGGAGGATCTCGCGCAGATCGCCGCACTCTGTCAGAAGCACAACGTGATCGCGATCACCGACGAAGTCTATGACCGCATCATCTTCGATGACGCCGTGCATGTGCCCCTCGCGACCCTGCCCGGCATGTGGGAGCGCACGCTGACCCTCAACAGCACCGGGAAGACCTTCAGCATGACGGGCTGGAAGATCGGCTACGCGATTGGCCCGCCGCACCTCAATGCCGCCCTGCGCACGATCCATCAATTCAGCGTCTTCGCCACCGCGACCCCCTTTCAGGAAGCGATGGCGACAGCTTTCCAGGAGGCCGAGGCGCGCGGGTACTACGCGCAGTTGAAGCGGGATTACACCGCCCGCCGGGACGCGATGCGCGCCATGCTCGAAGGCGCGGGGCTGCCGACACTCAACGCGCGGGGCACCTTCTTCCTCCTTGCGGATGTGACCGGGCTCGGCAAGGCGGATGACGTGGCGGCCTGCTTCCATCTCATCGAGACGGCGGGCGTCGTCGGTATCCCGCCCTCGGTCTTCTATGCGGACGCCAGCCGTGCGGCAATGCTCGAGCGCTTCTGCTTCGCCAAGAAGCCCCAAACGCTCGCCGCCGCCGCCGAACGGTTCGCGCGTATGACGTAGGCAGGTGCGCCGCTGGATCGCACTATGAAGGGTGTGCAATGCGTTTCATCTTCTCCACCGGTTCCCTCTGGACGTACAGCATCGAGCGCTGTTTCGACTTCGCGGCGCAGGCCGGATTCGACGGGATCGAACTGATGGTCGATCAGCGATGGGATACCCGGCAGCCGCACTACCTGCGCGGCTTGACGGAGCGGTACGGGCTACCGATCGACGCCGTGCACAGCCCCTTCTCACCCACCGTCCCCGGATGGTCAGACTTCTTCGATGATCCGGGCCGGGTACGCAAATCCGTGGCGCTGGCGGAAGCGGTGGGCGCGTCGGTCGTCGTGCATCATCTGCCGGAGCGGTTCGGCTACGTCTTTGTACAGAGTGGGTCGAAGCACCTCTTGCTGCCCTCACCGGATCGGCGCGCGAAGGCACGCTATCGCCGCTGGCTCATCGATGCCTACCCGATATTGCAGGCTGAGACGGAAGTGCTGCTCTGCATCGAGAATATGCCTGCGAAGCGGCTATTCGGTCGCCGTTGGAATCCCTGCCACTGGAATACCCCTACGGAGATCGTCCGGTTCCCCTGTCTGACGATGGATACCACGCATTTCGGCACCTGGGGCATCGACCCGATCGATGTCTATCCACAGATCAAGGGATATGTGCGGCATGTGCATCTGAGCAACTTCGATGGGCGCGAGCATCGTCGCCCGGAGACGGGACATCTCCATCTCGCTCCTTTGCTCGCCCGGATGGCGGCGGAGGGCTACGCGGGCGCGGTCACGCTCGAACTCCACCCGGACGCACTCGACGCGGGCAGCGAGGACGAACGGATCGTCGCACTCCTGGCAAAGAGCCTCGTCCACTGCCGCACCTGGGCAGGACAGAGCGCACGCACGACTTGATATGTTCCCCTACGAGGGATCAACCTGTCTGGCCGAATAGCGGTATCGCAGCGATGCCATGACATCAGCCATGCTGCTTCTTCCAGACATCCAAACCTTCCGGCGTCAGGCGGACATCGATCAGGTCACCCCGGCTCACGTCTTCGATGAGGTTGCCTACTTCCAGGGCTTCAATGGTCGCGATCAGGTCCGTATCATTCATCGCAAGTTCTTCGGCGATCTCGTTCGCGTCCACAAATGGCCGGTCCGGCGTCCCACCCCGGCGACAGAGTGCATCGAAGAACTGCGCGGTCATGCTCATGCTGCGTACTCCTTTCCCAAAGGTGCGATGATGTATACATTCCTCACCCCCGGCCCCTCTCCATCGCCGTACAAACCTGAGCCATATCGAGGCTTTCAGGCGATGGAGAGGGGAGCGGCAGGGGCGCACGGGTGCCCGCTCAGTCCTCAGTCCTCAGTCCTTCGTCCTATCCGTCGAGACCGAGGAGGAAGATCGCGGAGAGGCTGAGGGTCATCAGCAGGAGCAGCGAGCCGATCACGACCAGGGCAACGCGCGGCCCGACGGTCCGCACCGAGCGGACATTGACGCCGAGGCCGAGGCCCGCCATCGCGAGGATCGTCAGCGTGCGGCTGAGGTCTTTCGCGTGGCTGCTGACGCTCGTGTTGACGACACCCACGGTCCGCAGGATGGACATGAGGATGAACCCCGTGACGAACCACGGTACGAGCTTGCCGAAGGTCAGCTTTGTCCCCTCCCCTTCCTCATTGCGATAGAGGAAGGCGAAGAAGGCGACGATTGGGCCGAGGAGGAGGACGCGCGTCAGCTTGACGAGGGTGCCAACTTGCCCGGAGAGCGTGCTGACGGGAAAGGTCGCGGCGAGCACCTGCGGCACGGCGTAGACGCTCATCCCCGCGAAGATACCGTACTGATAATTTGAGAGGCCGATAATGCGCTTGAGGACGGGCAGAATGAGCACGACGCCCACACCGAGCACGGCAGTCAGTGCAATCGCGCTCGCCACTTCCTGCTTCTTCGCACGGATCGCGGGGGCGACGGCGGCGATGGCCGAGTTCCCGCAGACCGCGTTCCCGACTGCGACGAGAATGGCGAGCTTCGGCCCGAGCGTCAGCCGTTTGCCAAGAAAAATGCCCGTGCCGATGGCGAGCGGCACGGCAATGAGGATGCAGAGGAAGAGTTGCAGCCCCGCATCGACAATCGTACGCAAGTTGAGCGTCGCGCCGAGGATGACGATCGCGAATTCGAGCACCTGCTTGGCGGCGTAGGCGATGCCCGGTTCGAGCGTCGCGGGGATCGGCGCAAAGGTGCGGATGAGCATCCCGATGACGAGGGCGAGGACGAGCGGTTCGATGATCTCGTAGGTGAAGAGGCGCTTTTCGACCGCCGCGAGGACGAGCGCGACCACGCCCACCGCTGCGGTAAAGAGCAAACCCGGCACGAGCGAGCGGTAGGGGCGCTTCAACCACGCCGGAACCCACTCCCACCGCGCCGCCGGTAACGCCTGCGCTGTCGTCTGTGTCACCCTTCCCTCCGTGCATGGAAACGAATCGTTCGCATCTCAGCCTATCGCTATGCGTTCGTAGCGGCAACCCCCGTGGTTACCCAGAACCTGTAGCGGCAGGCCCCCGTGCCTGCCGAACGTCGTCTTTCTCTGGGCAATCACGGGGTTACTGTTACGAAACGATGGGCAGGCACGGGGTCCTGCCGCTACAGGAAACGTGGTGCTATGATGCGTGCGTTTCGTCGCATAGTACACTGAGGCTGAACGATGATACGTCAGACTGGCATGAAACCGCAGCGTCATTCACTGCGCTTGCAAGGATACGACTACCAGCACGCTGGCGCGTACTTCGTCACAATCTGTACCTGAGCAACGCGCGCCATTATTGGGTACTGTGACCAATGGTAGTGTGCAACTAAGCAGCGCAGGTCAGATGATACAGCGCGTGTGGGAGATGTTACCGCGCTGGTATCCAGGCGTCGAGGTAGACACGTTTATCGTCATGCCAGACCACATGCACGGCATCATTGTACTTGTGGGAGAAACCATTACGCTGGGCAACCACGGGGGGTTGCCGCTACAGAGCGATCACTACTCGATGCAATGTCGTTACCGGATGTTATCCATCGCTTCAAGTCATTCACAACTACGGGGTATCGCAAAGGCGTCATACATGATGGCTGGCCGCCATTTCCGGGTCGTGTTTGGCAGCGGAACTATTATGATCACATCATACGGCACGATCTCTCTTTGAATCTGATCCGCACCTATATCGCGGAGAATCCACGGCGTTGGTCAGCACGACACAACCTCAGTACAGAACTGTAGCGGCAGGACCCCGTGCCTGCCCATCGTTTCGTAACAGTAACCCCGTGATTGCCCAGAGAAAGACGACGTTCGGCAGGCACGGGGGCCTGCCGCTACAGGGAGGGAATCGATGCATCGACCGCTCGAACCCGATGATATTCTTCGCCTGCAATCGGTGGGTGATCCGCAGATCGCGCCGGACGGTGCGCGGGTCGTCTATACCGTCGGGACGATGGACCTCGCGCAGGATAAGAGCTTTTCCGCGCTCTGGCTCGCCCCGACCGGCAGCGGGGAACCCCGCCAACTGACGCGCGGTACGGTGCGTGACGGCAGCCCACGCTGGTCGCCGGATGGGCAGCGGATCGCCTTCACTCTCGGATCGCGGCGGCAGCACGCCGCAGGTCTGGCTCCTACCGCTCGCCGGGGGCGACCCGCTGCAACTGACGACGCTCCATCACGGCGCAGGCACGCCCGTCTGGTCGCCCGATGGCACGCGCATCGCCTTTTCTGCCCGCGTCACGCCACAAGACGTGCCGAAGAACGCGCCCCGCGTCACCCGCCGCCTACGTACCTTCCTCAACGGCACGCGGCTACATCGGCGACGGCTTCTGGCATCTCTTCGTCGTCGATGTACCGAGTGGCGTCACGCGGCAGATCACCGAGGGTGACTGGCATCATTTCACTCCCGCCTGGTCGCCGGATGGCGCGCGCCTCGCCTTGCGTCACGACGCGGCGGGCGGATTGGGACCTCGAATGGGTCTGGGATGTCTTTCACATGCAACACTGATGGCGGCGACCTTCGCCAACTGACGGACAGCGTCGGCGTCTCCCAAGGCCCGGCATGGTCGCCGGACGGCACAACAATCGCCTACTACGATAATGGCAATCCCGCCACCGGCTCAACCGAGGATTATCATCTCCACGTCATTTCGGCGGCGGGGGCGAGCCAGACAATCTCTCCGGCCATCTCGATCGCGGTTCGGCGTGCCGGAGCCGCCTGCTCCCGCGATCCCGCCGCTCTGGTCGCCGGATAGCCAGTCGCTGCTCGCCGTCCTCAATTTCGCGGGCAATGCGCATTGCTATCGTTTCAGTCTCGATGGCGAAGCGACGCGCGTGATCGGCGGCACGGGTAGCGCGGGTTGGCCCAGCATGAGTGATGACGGCTCGCGCCTCGCCTTCCCGTGGACGGCACCGATGCCCCGCCGGAAGTCTGGACCTGCGACCGAACGGCGACGCACGGCGACCATTGACACCGACGAACGCCGCTCACGATGGACGACATCGCCGTCAGCTGCGCCGGAGCGGTTCACGGTCAGCGGCGGCGGACGGAAGGCAGGTCGAGAGTGTGCTCTGGCTGCCACCGGGCAAAACGGCCGCGGACGGCCCCTTCCCGACGCTCCTCCATCTGCACGGCGGGCCGCACGGTGCGGTCGGGGAGGCATTCTCGACGCAGCAGCAACTGCTGGCGACGCACGGCTTCGCCGTTTACTCGATCAACTTCCGGGGGAGCGCGGGATATGGCAAGGCGTTCGCGGATACGATTCTCGCGGACTGGGGCACGAAGGAGTACGCGGACAGCATGGCCGCGCTCGATACACTGATCGCGCGCGGCATCGCGGACCCGGACCGTCTCGGCGTCTTCGGTGGCTCGTACGGCGGCTACATGACGAACTACGTCATCACGCATACCGACCGTTTTCACGCGGCGGTGACGATGGCGACGATCAGCGACCTCGCTACCCTCTCCGGCACGACCGATCAGTGGGAATCCATCGACTTCGATAGTGGCGGCGCGCCGTGGGAGGCAGAAGCGTACTACCGCGCACACTCCGCGATGCCGCTTGTCACGCGCATCACGACGCCGCTCCTCATTATGCACGGCGAGGAAGACTATACCTGCCGCGTCACCGAGGCGGAGCAGTTGTTTGTCGCGTTACGGAAACTGCGCCGGGAGGTCGAGTTCGTCCGCTACCCTGGCGAGTCGCACGGCTTTACGCGTGGTCGCCCGCAAACGCAGCGGGATGTGCTGACGCGCCTGCTCGGCTGGTTCACGAGCCACCTGATAGTATAAAGATACCTCACGCACTCTTCGCACCGTTGATGAACTGCACGAAACTTTGTGCGGTTCATCGCTTTTTGGCACCCATGTTGCGCCTTGCTCGCTATGCGTTGGGCCCCTATCGAGTGGCTATACAGGCGAAGGACAGGAATCGTGGCCGAAACGAAGAGAATGACATCGGATGTGGCAGTCAATGAGGAAGAACGGAGGATCGCCAATGCGATGGACGACACCAAACAAGAAGAAATGACCGGCACAGATACCCCAAAGCAGCAGCAGATCGCCGCGATGATCGACCGCGCGGAGCGGAAACAGGCGCAGCCGGAGACGGTTCCATCAGAGAACAGGCAGGAAACGCCCCCAAAGGAGGATCATCACTGATGGCGCGGAGCCTGACCGAGCGCAACATCCGCGTTAATTGCGTTGCGCCCGGCCCGGTCTGGATACCGCTCAATGTCTCGGATTACAAGCCGCCGGAAGTCGCATCGACATTCTGACGGTAGTTTGTCCCGCACGCATCCCGCACAAACATGGCGATGACTCATGATCTTGACAGCAGACTTTCTCGGCATTATATTCAACCTGAGAGTTGAATGACGTGCCGGAAAGATCAAGTGATCGACATTCCCGCATTCACGTCAGGGTCGATGCAGTCCGTCTTTGGTCGGCACATACCCGTGCGATTGCGTGGCGAGCGACCACGACGTGGGAGGAGGTCTCAGTATGCAGAATCACCGCATCGTTTCGAGCGACGAGTGGATCGAAGCGCGCAAACAACTCCTGGACAAAGAGAAGGAAATTCACACGCCTGCGCGACCAACTCAGTCGGCAACGACGCGAGTTGCCGTGGGAGGCCGTCGAGAAGGAATATGTTTTCGAGGGGCCGAAGGGGAAACAGACGCTGCCTGACCTCTTCAATGGAAGAAGCCAGTTGATCGTCTATCACTTCATGTTTGACCCGGATTGGGAGGCAGGATGCCCGCACTGCTCCTTTTGGGCCGACAATTTCAACGGCATCATTGGGCACCTCAATCACCGCGATGTATCCATGATCGCGGTGTCTCGGGCGCCGTACCCCACGTTGGCGGCATACGAGGAGCGAATGGGCTGGAATTTCCCGTGGGTCTCATCGTCCGGCACAGACTTCAATTTCGATTACCATGTCTCGTTCACGCCGGAAGAACTCGCCAGGAAAGAAGCCTTCTACAACTTCACGATGCAGGAAGCAGGCGACTCAGAGGCGGCGGGAGTCAGCATCTTTTACAAGGACCCAACGGGTCGCGTGTTTCACACCTATTCAGCGTATGCGCGTGGCATCGACATGGTGAATGCGGCCTACCACTACCTTGATCTGGTCCCCAAGGGTCGCGATGAGGGTGATCGTGGACCTTTCTGGGTGCGCCGCCATGATGAATATGAAGACTAGTACGCGCCCCTCTTCATCTCTCTGTACGCTTGGCATTCACCGATGGCGTTGCGGTGGATAGGTTCAACACAATGGCTACAAACTTGGATTCCGGCCTGGACATGACCTTCCACGCCCTGGCCCATCCGGTCCGCCGGGCGATCCTCGTTCAGTTGGCCGATCGCAGCGCCACCATCCTGGAGATCGCGGATCAGTTCGACATGTCCCTCAACGGCGTCTCCAAGCACGTCAAAGTGCTCGAGCACGCGGGTCTGATCCGGCGAGACATCCAGGGGCGCACCCACCACTGTTCCCTGGACGCCACGCGGCTGCGCGAGGCTGGCACATGGATTGACTACTATCGCCCGTATTGGGAGCGGCGGTTGGACGCGCTCGAACGTTTCCTGGCCGGGCCGCGTGAGGATGCACGCGCAAAGGAGCAATGATGGAGCCCGCGCATCGCACCGATCCGCAGGTGCTGACCATTACCCGCATCCTGGTCGCGAACCGTCAGGCGGTCTTCGATGCCTGGACGAGCGTGGACAGTGTGCAGCACTGGATGTGCCCGGAGGCAGCGTCCGTTCCGCTGGCCGAGATGGATGTGCGCGTGGGTGGCTCCTTTCGGGTCGAGATGCTTATCGAGGGGGAGCGCCTCGTCCATACCGGGGTCTACCGCGAAATCAGCCCGCCGGAGAGGCTGGTCTTCACCTGGACATCGCAGTATACGCAGCACCGCGACACGCTGGTGACGGTGGAGCTGCGCGCGCTCGGAGACACGACCGAGCTACGGCTCACGCAGGCGCTCTTGCCGGATGAGATGGCCGTTCACCGGCATACACGAGGCTGGACACGGATTATGGAGCACCTGGCGTCTCACATACAGGCACGGTAGGAGGGCCCGCCACATGAGGTTTGTCTTGGGCACTGTTGGCCTGAATGCGACATGACGAGCCCCACCAAACCGTCGGGAGAGCCAGTGATCGTGGCAAGCAACTGCCTCCCGTCTGCTCGGCGAGCACGACGAACCGTCGGCCTTGAGTATCGCGTCGCTCGTGTCGTATCATCGCCCGCATGAGCGCACCAGCCGTCCGCCAACTCGTCTCGCTTCTCGATGATGCGTTCGACGCACCGCGCTGGCACTCGCTGCTGGCCAACCTCAGCTCCGTCACGCCGGACGACTGGCTCTGGGTTCCCCCGCGCGGCGAGCGAGCGATCCGCGACATTGTCCGACATGCGGGCAGTTGCAAATTCATGTACCACAATCACGCTTTTGGCGACGCGCACCTGACATGGGACGATCCCCGCGTTGCCGGGAGTGACCGGCTCGCGACGATGGCCGAGGCCATCCGCTGGCTGCGCGAGGGACACGACCTGCTGCGCCAGAGCATCGGCGCGCTCACTGACTCTGATCTGCTGCTCCCACGAAAGGCGCACTGGGGCGAAGAGAAGGAGACGCGCTGGATCATTGCGGTGCTGATCGAGCATGACCTCTACCACGCGGGCGAGATCAATCACATCCGCGCGCTGTGCCAGCGGAAGGATCGCTGGGGCTACGACCCGTCTTGAACGGGGCACGCACGCGCTCCGTGCATGGTCATGCGTCATGGGTAGACCTGCTGTGCGAGCGCGAGCGCGCCGAGGACGCCGGCCCTGTCTCCCAAAGCGGGCGGCACGATCGCGCGCTCCAGCGCATCGTCGTCATCCCATAGCGGGAGATAGCCCTTGAGCAACGCGCGCACGCGCTGGCGAATCAAGGGGAAGAGTTGCCCCTGCTGCATCACGCCCCCACCGAGAATGATCCGTTGCGGTGACAGCGTGTAGATGAAGTTGACCAGCCCCACGCTGAGATGTTCCGCTTCGAGTGCCCATGCCGGATGCGCGAGCGGCAAAGACTCCGCGGGCGCTCCCCAGCGCGCTGCAATGGCGGGGCCGGAGGCGAGCCCTTCGAGGCAATCGCCATGATAGGGGCAGATACCGCGATAGGGATCGTGTGCGCGATCATGCGGGATGGCGATATGCCCCATCTCCGGGTGCACCAGGCCGTGCATGAGTTTTCCGTTGATGATCCCACCGCCACCAATGCCCGTGCCGACCGTGAGATAGATGAAGGTGTCCAGACCCTGTGCGGCTCCCCACCGCTGTTCGGCGAGCGCCGCGCCATTGACATCCGTATCGAAGGCCACGGGCACAGCTAAGGCGCGCCCAATGGTGCCAGCGACATCAGTGAACGCCCAACCCGGCTTCGGGGTCGTCGTAATGAAGCCGTACCGCGCTGAGTGACGATCCGGGTCTATCGGGCCAAACGAGGCGATCCCGATAGCGGCGAGCGGTGTGCGCGCTGCGCGCTGCCGGAAAAATGCGATGGCGTGCCCGAGCGTTTCTTCGGGGGACGTCGTGGCGAAGCTCGTTTGCGCGGTGAGATGGTCAGGGTCGGTGCCAATCGCGCAGACACACTTCGTGCCGCCCGCCTCGACACCGCCGAACAGTGGACGCTTGTCGCGTGGACTCTCTCTCTCGATCAAGCAGACGATCCTCCATCGTGCGATGCAGTGCGGCACAGGCGAAGGATACGCGATCCGCTGTCGAGCGAATAGTCACTGAGCGGAGAGATGTTTGGTGAGCCCCGGTGGCGTAGGCTTCAGCCTGCGGTCTCTCTCGCAGGCTGAAGCCCGCCTCCACCGGGGACTTTAGGGCATGGGATTGCGAAAATCACTCTACGCACCTCCACCAGAGCGAGCTACCAATGCGGCCGATTGACAGCGTGACGCTGTGCTGCTATGCTGCTTTCATCGCTCTGATAATTGAGGAGGCTTGAGTATGAATACGTGGGCAATCGTCTATCACCTCCGACAGGAGGGAGGGCGCGAGCATCACATCGCGCGCCGCTATATCCTCGACGCCCCGGAAGACGCCACTGCGAGCGATGTGCGCTTCGCACTGGATGCAGCAGGCATGACTCCTGCGGAGTTCGGCATCGAATGGGCAAATCATTCGGTGATCGCGCCCGGTGAAGGCCACACGCTCGATACACGGGGCGAGCCGGAGACGGTGACGTGGGACGATGTGCTCCGTGCAGGCAATGCGGATCGCCGCGTCACGCTGCGCCTCTCACCGAGCCTGCATCGCCGCATCACCTCTGCGGCAGAGACGACGGGAAAGAGCATCAATACATGGTGCATCGAAGCGCTCGAACAATTCGTTGTTGACAGCCCCGCCGACATCGATCTCTCCCGCTTCACTGAGCGGGCACGGACTGTGTTGATTCTCGCGCAGGAAGAGGCGCGACTGCTGAACCACAACTATCTCGGCACGGAACATCAACTTCTCGGCCTCATTCGTGAAGAGGAAGGGATCGCGGGGCGGGTGCTGGCGCGTCTCGGCGTCACGATTGAGCGGGCGCGGGAATCCGTGACCTACCTCGTCGGGCGGGGGGCTGGTAGCGTACAAGCGGGTGAGAAACCGATGACCCCACGGGCAAAGAAAGTGCTGGCCCTCGCAATGTCCGAGTCGCGCCGACTGGACAACCATTACATCGGCACCGAGCATCTACTCCTTGGGATCGTGAGGGAAGGAGAGGGGATCGCCGCCGGGATGCTGGAGAGTATGGAGGTGAGCCTGGAACTGGTGCGGCAGCAGGTGATGCAGATCGTCACGCAATCCCTCACGCCGCAGGGCTCCACATGGATACCGCTCCGGCAGTGTTCCTTTTGCGGCAAGGAGCGTCAGGCCGTTGCGCGGCTGATCGCCGGGCCAGGGGGCGTCTCCATCTGCGACGAATGCGTAGCGCGCTCGACCACGATTCTTGCCGATCCCGCATCCGGCGACACGCTCCCCGCGAAAGACGCACCGTGACGATCCCGCTCACGCAGTATTGGGCACTGCTCGCGACCTATCTCAAACCCGCCTGGCGGAAGGTCGCGGTACTAGCGATCCTCCTGTTTGCGAATACGGGACTCCAACTGGTCAGCCCGCTCCTGCTGCGCCGCTTCCTCGATACCGCGCAGCGAGGAGAAGCGCTCGCAACGCTCACGAGGATCGCGTTGATCTTCATCGGCGTTGCGGTGGTCGTGCAACTGCTCGGCGTGATCGAGACCTACATCGCGGAGGATGTGGGATGGACGGCGACGAATCATTTGCGCGGCGACCTGATGCGTCACGTCCTTGATCTCGATATGAGCTTCCACAACGCGCATGTGCCGGGGGAACTCATCCAACGCCTCGATTACGACGTCAGTACCCTCGCGAACTTCTTCAGCCGCTTCACTCTGCGCGTCGTGGCAAGCGTTCTCCTCATTCTCGGTGTCCTCATCGTGCTCTTCGGCATTGATCACTGGATCGGGCTTGTCTTCGCGGCTTTCATCGTGGTCGCCCTCGCGGCGCTCCGCACCGTCCAGCGGTTCATCGTGCCGTTTGCGAAGACCGACCTGGAGACGATGGGCGCGCTGTTCGGCTACCTCGAAGAACGGCTCACGGGCATCGAGGATATCCGCGCACGTGGCGCGATCGATCATGTCCTGCGCGGTCTCTACGGTCATATGCGGGCACGACTGCGCGCGCGGCGCAATGCGGATGTCCTCTACGCCGCCCTCTTCGGTATGGTCGCGCTGCTCGCAGCCATCGGTACGGCGCTCGCCTACGCCCTCGGGGGCTATCTGTTCCGGCATGGCACGATCACTCTCGGTACCGTCTTCGCGCTGGTCTCGTACATCGCCCTGGTGCTCGCGCCGCTCAATCAACTGACGCAACAGGTGCAGGACCTCCAGCAAGCGACGGCAGGGATCATCCGGGTACAGGAACTGTTCGCTACACCGTCCGCGCTCCCGGAGGGTGTCAGGTCTACGATCCCCACCGGCGCGCTATCGGTGGCGTGTACGCATCTGTCATTCAGCTACCAGCAGGACGCAACAGTGCTCGATGACCTCTCCTTCACCGTCGAGCCCGGCACCGTGCTTAGCGTCCTCGGCAGGACCGGCAGCGGCAAATCGACGCTTGCTCGCCTGCTCGTGCGCCTCTACGACCCGACCGAGGGGAGTATCCAACTCGGCACGATCGACCTTCGGCAGGCGCGACAGAGCGAGATTCACGCGCGCGTCGGCATCGTCACACAAGAGGTGCAACTCTTCCACGGCTCGGTGCGCGACAATGTGACCCTCTTCAACCCCGCCATCCCGGATGCACAGATCCTCGAGGCATTCCGCAATCTGGGGCTGTGGGACTGGTACGCGGCACTTCCCGCCGCGCTGGATACGGAGTTGTCCGGCGGGGAGGCCGGTCTCTCGGCGGGGGAGGCGCAACTGGTCGCCTTCGCCCGCATCTTCCTCAGAGACCCCGGCCTGGTCATCCTCGATGAGGCGTCCTCCCGCCTCGATCCGGCGACCGAGCGTCGCATCGAGCGCGCGGTGGATGTACTGCTGCGCGGGCGGACAGGGATCATCGTCGCGCACCGATTGGGAACGGTCGAACGGGCCGATACGATCCTGATCCTCGAAAGCGGGCAGATTATCGAGCAGGGCGAACGTCGGGCGCTCGCCGCAGATGCAGCGTCACGCTACGCGGGGCTGCTGCGCACCGGCCTTGAGGTCGTCGCATGACGCTATGGCAACTGGTGCGGCGACTCTTCGGCTTTCAGCCAAGGCTCTATCTCGTGAGTGCCGCGATCACCATCCTCGGGGCAATCGCGCTCCTCGCCCCCGCCTTCATCGCCCGCACCTTCTTCAATACGCTCGCTGGTCACGCATCGTGGCATGTGAGCATCGACGGGCTGGCGATCCTGCTCGTGGTCGCGCGCCTGATCGTCGTTGGCGCGAATCTCGGGGCGGTCGCCGTCAACCGGACCGCGATGATGACGGCGAAGGCGCTACTCCGCAAGAACCTGCTCCTCCTCGTCCTCACGAAGCCCGATGCACGCGGCCTGCCCGCCTCCTCCGGGGATGCAATCAGCCGCTTCCGCGACGATGCAGATATTGTCGAACTCATCCTCAGTCAGGTGCTGCTCAATACGGGCAATTTGCTCTTCGCGGTCGCGGCGCTCGGTATCATGTTGCGCATCGACGCACCGCTCACCCTCGTGGTCTGTGTCCCCTTCATCGTGATCGTTGCGGCCGCAAATCTCGCCGGGCGACGCCTCACGCATTACCGCAAGGCAGTGCGCGAGGCGACAGGCCGGATCACGGGGGCAATCGGGGAGACCTTCGGCGCGGTACAAGCGATCAAGGTAGCCGATGCAGCGCCGCATGTCGTGGCGCGGTTCGCTACGCTGAACGAGGCGCGCCGGAAGGCGGGCTTGCAGGAAAGGCTGTTCACCGAACTCTTCGGGTCCATCGGGGCGAATGCCATTGCCCTCGGCACAGGGCTGATCCTGCTCCTCGCCGGGGCATCGATCCGCTCCGGCGCCTTCACTATCGGTGACTTCGCCCTCTTTACGACGATGCTCGCGCTCATTACGGCGATCATCCCAACAATCGCGACCACGCTGGCGATCTATCGGCAGGCGATGGTGTCGTTGACGCGCTTACTTACGCTCATCGACGGAGTGCCAGCGGAACGCATGATGGCGTACGGCCCGGTCTACATGCGCGACGCGTGCCCACCCATCGCCGCGCCGCCGCGCACCGCCGATGATCGTCTGGAAATGCTGACGGTCTCCCGGCTGACCTATCACTTCTCCGACGCGCGGGAGGATCAGCCGCAGGGGATCGAGGAGATCGACTTACGGCTGGCGCGCGGCTCCTTCACCGTCGTCACGGGACAGATTGGTGCGGGGAAGACGACCCTCCTCCGCGCGCTCCTCGGTCTCCTGCCCGCAGAGCGCGGCACGATCACCTGGAACGACCGGACGATCCTCGATCCCGCCACGTTTTTCGTCCCGCCCCGTTGTGCATATACGCCGCAAGTGCCCCGGTTGTTCAGCGAGACGATCAAAGAGAACATTCTCCTCGGGCTACCGGATACCGATGATGCGCTGCCGTCCGCCCTGCACATGGCCGTGTTGACAGAGGAGATTGCGGGCCTGGATCGTGGGCTGGACACCGTGATCGGGCCACGCGGGGTGCGGCTCTCCGGTGGTCAGCGCCAACGCACCGCAGCGGCACGAATGCTCGTCACCGATGCGGAACTGCTCGTCGTCGATGACCTTTCGAGCGCCCTTGATGTGGAGACCGAGCACGCCCTGTGGGAGCGTCTCCTTGCGCGCCGCGATCGTACCGTGCTTGCCGTTTCGCACCGGCGTACCGCGTTCCGGCGCGCCGATCAGATCATCGTTCTCTCCCAGGGGCGGATTGAGGCGACCGGCACCCTCAATGAATTACTGGCGGAATGCGAGGATATGCGGCGGCTCTGGTACGGCGAAGCCGACCGTTCCCCCGACGAAATCACCGAATGATTTTGCGCTGGATACCGGGTAATTTTGCATGATGCGGTGGTTATTCCTCACCCCCGGCCCCTCTCCATCGCCCTAAAATCACGGTGACGATCAGGTTTGCGCAGCGATGGAGAGGGGAGGGATACTGGCACGCAATTCGCGCTTATGTGGCCCTTGGACCAGTGTAGACGACCTCGAAGAGGACGCGATCCGGTGATTCGAACATCACCTGTTAGTAGGTATGCCCTTCGGTGTGGGTGAACTCCGCGCGATGGCGCGGGGTCTCAAAGAGCAGTTCTACACTCCGCTCATTGAGGTAGGCCGCGACGGTATCGACGTCCGTCTGCGATTCCGTGCCGATGGCGAAATGATTCATTCCCGGCCCATCGTAATCATTGCGGACATCTTTGACTTGACTGGAGATCCAGAGGCTGGTGCCACCCTTCCCCGCCACGCCAAGCGTCCCGTCGCTATCGACAAGCGTCTGCCAACCCAGAAATGTCATCAGATCCCTGTAAAAAGGTAGATTCTCGGGGTGGACATTGAACTGAATGTGAGCGAAACGAGTTTGCATGGTGCTATTCCTCCTTTTGTGCCGTTACGTCATGGAGCGCAGGAGATGGATTTTATCATGGGAATGGTTTACCTACCCCCTCAGCCCCCTTCCCTAAAAGGAAGGGGGTGCCTCGCTGCAATACCGGGGCCTTCGGGGAAACGCTTACGACGCCGAGATTGGGGCACCCCTCCCTTTTAGGGGAGGGGCCGGGGGAGAGGTCAATGGACACAAAACAGCGGTGAAGGAAGTGATCCATCACCGCCGGTCTTTATTATAGGTATGAGCACAGAAAAGCGATTTGGAGAGACTAGCGGGCCTGGCGGTCATCCACGAAAGTCATCGGCCCGGAAGATTGACGCGCATTACGCGAGAGAACGAGTGCGCCAACGAGAAAGCCCGCAATAATAAGATGCCAAAGGAGTAGTTCGATAAAAAACTGCATTGCTCATCCCTCCGTCCGATTTGATCCGCTTTCCGATTCCGCTTCCGCTTACCCGTTCCATTGCTCTTGAGTATGCCAAAGCAGGAACCGTGCCACACCGTCCCTTCGTACCGCATGTGCGTGTCCAAAGGGATAGGGGTGCATTTCCGTAGGCGGCGCATACGGTACGATTACAATTCAGTGATACGATTGAGACTTGACGATTGTTTGCGGAGTGTTATAACGATGGGGAGGAATGTCGGTTCAAGATGAGGAAAGCGCGTGGCGACTAAGCAAGCCAGTGTCACGGCCACCCGCGCGCGCGCGGGCGGAACATTACGGATGCGGGAGTTTCAGGCGACGCTGATCTCCCTCCTGTATCTCCTTCCCTCACTCGTCGCCTTCACCATCTTCGTCTTTTACCCGGTCGTGAAGTCTGTCTGGATCAGCCTCCATGCGGACAACCCGTTCGGTGGCACCTCCGATATCTTCGTCGGGTTCGATCAGTACAAGAACGCACTTTCCTCCGACAGTTACCGAAACTCGCTCAAAATCACCTTCCTCTACGCGCTCTACACGGTGCCACTCGGGCTCCTCGCCGCATTGATGCTCGCGGTGCTGGCCAATGTCCGCGTCCGGGCGATCGCCATTTATCGGGTGGCCTTCGCGATCACGATTGGCGTCTCGGTCGGGGCCGGTGCGGTGATCTTTGCCCTCCTCTATAACCCGAGCGTCGGCGTGCTGAACTACTTTCTGCAGCAGGTTGGCGTGTCGCCGGTTCAGTGGCTGACGCATACCAACTCCGCCCTCTGGGCGATTGCGATCGGCACGATCTGGCTCGGCCTCGGCTTCAACTTCACGATCCTCCTGAGTGGCTTGCAGGGCATTCCCGAGGAACTCTACGAGAGCGCGAAGATCGACGGCGCGAGCCCCGCGCGGATGTTCTTCAATGTCACGCTGCCGCTGCTCTCGCCGACGCTCTTCTTCGTCTCGGTCATCTCGGTGATCGCAGCCTTCCAGAGCTTCGCGCAGATCGACATCCTCACCAAAGGCGGGCCGGCCGGTTCGACCAACGTCGTCGTCTATTCGATCTACCGCGATGCCTTCTTCAACTTCCATTCCGCCTATGCCTCGGCGCAGGCGGTCATCCTCTTCATTATCCTGGTCGCACTCACGGGTATCCAATTCAAGTCGTTGGAAGGCAGGGTGTTCTACCAATGAGCGGTTCGCCCCAAACGCGCCTCGTGCGGAAGGTGCTCATGTATCTGCTGCTCACCGCGGTCGCGCTGGTGATCCTTTTCCCGCTCCTTTACGCGTTCGTCGTCAGTTTCATGACCCAGGACGAGATCGCCCACTATCCGCCCAAGTTCATTCCGAGCGGCCTGAACCTCGACAACTACCGCTCCGTGCTGCAGCGGTTGCCGATCCCACGCTACATCCTCAATAGTTTCATCGTCGCCGGGTCCGTGATGATCGCACAGTTGATCACGGCCAGCCTCGCCGCTTATGCCTTCGCCGTCCGCGAGTTTCGCGGGCGCACCGCGCTCTTCATGCTCTTCCTCGCCACCTTGATGGTGCCCTTCGAGGTGACACTGATCCCGAACTACCAGACCATCGCCCACTGGGGTTGGAAGGACAGCTACCTCGGCCTGATCGCCCCCTTCGTCGCGACGGGCTTCGGGACGTTCCTCCTGCGGCAATTCTTCATGTCCATCCCGAAGGAGTTGCACGACGCCGCGACGCTCGATGGCTGCGGCAGCCTACGCTATCTCCTCACTATTGTCATCCCACTGTCGCGGCCCGCGCTCGGCACGCTGGCGGTCTACAGCTTCCTCCAGACCTGGAATCAATATCTCTGGCCGCTCCTTGTCACGGACAGCAGAAATATGCGGACCACGCAGATCGGGCTGAACTTCCTGCGCAATGAGGAGTCGCTCTCGTACAACCTCATCATGGCGGGCGTCGTGCTCGTCCTGATACCGACTATTGCGCTGCTCGTCGTCGGGCAGCGCCAACTGATTCGGGGACTCACCGCTGGCTCCGTGAAGGGGTAACGGCGGGCGCATCGATTTGTAGGGAACACCGCAAAGGAGTTACAGACGTGGAAGGGATGACAGCGAATCACCGGCTCTCGCGCCGGAACCTGATCAGGCTGGGGGTCGGCACTGCTGCGACGGGCGCGCTCGCCGCGATCCTGAGCGCGTGCGGCGGCAGTAAAGCGACTGAGACGCCGAAGCCCGCAGCAACGACCGCATCCGGCGGCACGACACCCGCCGCCGGGGCCGCGACCACTGCCCCATCGGCCGCCGCGACGACTGCGCCGACCACTGCGGCAGGTGGCGCAACGACGGCACCGACGACCGCGGCGGGCGGCGCAACACCCGCCGCAGTCGCAACGGGCGCACCACCACCGGCAACGTTGCCTGCCGCGACCGCGAAAGTGGCGAAGAACGCGAGCGCGACGAAGCTCACCTTCTGGCACGCGCTGGGCGGCACCAATGGCGAGGCGGTCAGTAACCTGGTCAACCAGTTCAACGACAGCCAGGCCGACATCTTCGTGCAGGATGTCTATCAGGGCAGTTACGATGACCTGGTAAACAAGTTCCGCGCCGGGTTGCAGTCCAAGGACGGGCCGCACATCCTCCAGGTCTATGACATCGGCCAGCGCTTCATGATCGACAGCAAGGCGATCGAGCCGATGCAGACCTTCATCGATGCGGACAAGTTCGATCTCTCCGCCTTCGAGCAGCCGATCCTCAACTACTACACAGTGGACAAGAAACTGAACGCGATGCCGTTCAATACCTCGAACCCGATCCTCTACTACAACAAGGATGCCTTCAAGGCGGCGGGCCTGGACCCGGCCAAGCCGCCGCGAACCTGGGATGAGGTCGCGGCATCGGCGGAGAAGCTGACGAAGAAGGACGCGAGCGGCAAAGCGCAGCCTGGCGCCGCCTTCGCTATCTACGGCTGGTTCTTCGAGCAGTGGATGGCGACACAGAACGCCGTCTATGCGGATCCGGACAATGGCCGCGGAGCGCAGCGCGCGACGAAGATCGTCTACAACAACGACGCGGGCGTGAAGATCCTCGACTGGTGGAAGGGGATGGTGGACAAAGGAATCGCTGCCAACCTCGGCCGGAGCACGGGGGACACGGACAATGCCTTCGCTGCCGGGCAAGTGGCGATGACGATCAACTCGACCGCCGGGCTCAAGGGCATCCTCACCAAGGCGGGCGGCAAGTTCGAGGTGGGCACCGGCTATATGCCACGCCCCACCACAGGCGGCGAGCAGGGCGGCATCATCATGGGCGGCGCGTCCGTCTATATCGCCAAGGACAAGGCGGACAAGGAGAAGCAGGCGGCCTGGAAGTTCGTCCAGTTCGTCGCCCAGCCCAAGCAGCAGGCATTCTTCCACATCAACACCGGCTACTTCCCGATCCGCAAGGACACCTACGATCTGCCGGAAGTGAAAGAGAATATGACGAAGTACCCGCAATTCCAGACGGCGGTGGATCAGCTCCATGCCAACCCGTCCAACCCCGCGACGAGCGGCGCGGTACTCGGCATCTTCACCCAGGCGCGCACGACCGACAACGAAGGCGCCATCGAGGAGACCCTGCTCGGCAAATCCACCGCGAAGGCCGCCCTCGACAAAGCCGTCGCCAACTCCAACAAGGCGCTCGACCAGTACAATCAATCGGTGAAGTAGTTCACGCCGCTTTTCACAAAGCGCGCCCAAGCCTCCAAAATGGGCTTGGGCGCGCTTTGCCGTTGCGCGTACTGATCGTGATCTCGCTGCGTGCTCAGACAACGAAGGGGATGACATCGTGCCGTTGGCGTTGATCCGCTGCCGTCCGAAATGCGACGGACCGAATCCATACGGGTCTCGATCGTATAGAGACGGATTTGCTCCTCGCAGAGAGCAAAGAACCGATATAATCATCCCGACGTGCATGAGTCGCTCAACCGTGAGGTGTGTCGTGACCACACCGCCGCCATCGCCTCCTCTGGCGCCGTCGCTCGTAGGCCGAGAGCACGAGCAGGCGATCCTCCGTGACGCGATCGATACTGCGTTCGCGGGGCATGGGAGCACCGTGCTCATCGGCGGGGAGGCGGGAATCGGCAAGACCGCGCTCGCTGAGGCGGCGTGCATGGTCGCCGCGGACCGGGGCGCACTCGTGCTCGTCGGGCGGTGCTACGATCTCGCAGAGACGCCGCCCTACGGCCCCTGGGTCGAACTGCTCGGCCGGTATCGGCAAGGCGAGGCGATGCCGCCGCTACCTGCTGCCTTCGCGAGCCGTGGGACCGTGGGAGAAGTGACGAGCCAGATAGCTCTTGTCCAACAGACGCTCGATTTCTTCACCGCGGTCGCCACGGCCCGCCCGACGGTGATTCTGCTCGATGATCTGCACTGGGCGGATGCGGGGAGCCTCGATATGCTCCGTTTTCTCGCCCGCAATCTCGCGATGATGCCTCTTCTGCTCATCGTCACCTACCGCAGTGAGGAGTTGACCCGCCGCCATCCCCTCCACGTCTTGCTGCCTCTGATCGTCCGGGAAGCGGGCGCACGACGCCTCGATGTGCACGCCATCGACAGTGACGCGGTGCGTATGCTCATCGGCGCGTACTACCACATGCCCGGTGGCGAGACGGACCAACTGACCGCGTACTTACAAGACCGGGCGGAGGGCAATCCCCTCTTCCTCGGCGAGTTGCTTCGCGCGTTGGTAGAGACCGGCGCGGTGCAGCGGCAGGGTGACGGGTGGCGGCTGGGTGATCTGCGCGAAGCGGCAGTGCCGCTGCTGCTGCGGCAGGTGATCGACGCGCGCTGCGCCCGGTTGGACGACGAGGCCCAGTATCTGCTTGCCGTCGCGGCGGTCATCGGTCAGGAAGTCCCGCTCACGATTTGGGCGGAGGCGGGCGCAACGGACGAGGACAGCCTCGTCAGCGTCATCGAGCAAGCGGAGGCGGCGCACATCCTCGTGGAGACGCCCGACGGCGCCGGTGTGCGCTTCGTGCACGCACTCATCCGCGAAGCGCTCTATGAGGGCATCTCGGCGATCCGTCGCCGCCGTATTCATCGGCGCGTCGGTGAGGCGCTCGCCGCACGACGCCATCCCGACCCGGACGGCGTCGCCTCCCAGTTTCTGCGGGCGGGCGACAAGCGGGCGGTGGAATGGCTCGTGCAAGCGGGCGACCGAGCGGAGCGCGCTTATGCGTGGCCGACAGCGGCGGCGCGCTTTGAAGCGGCGCTTGCGCTGATGGAGCAGCATACGGCATCCGCGACGGAGCGCGGCTGGCTGCATCTCCGTCTCGCGGTGCTCTACTCGCATTCAGACCGCGAGCGGGCATATCTGCATGTGGACACCGCGCGATCACTGCTACCCGCCACGTCTGACCCGCTCCTGGATACCTATATCCTGATCGTCGGCGGGCTGTTTCGCTGCTTCCGGCAGGACTCCGATCGGGGGCTACCGGAGATGGAGGCGGGCATTGCGCGGCTCGAGGCGTTGCCCGACGAGGCGCGCTACCGGCTGCGCACGGTACCGCTCGCCATCCGCCAGCAAGTCGACGGGGATGGGGTGGGTACGCTCGTACTGCGCCGCGCCATCGTTGGTCATCACGCGACGGCGCGCACCCTCGGGGAGGAACTAATTGCCCGCAGCCCCGGACGCACGGCGGGGGGTGTCGGCGATGCGATGCGCGGCGATGCCTATGTCGGCATCGGCATCGCGTATGCCATGCTTGGGCAGCCGCACGAGGCGCGCCGCGCGTTTACGCAGGCGGTGACCGAACACCGGGCGGAGGAGCACCATTGGATGGTGCTCGTCTCGCTTGCGATGTACCTCTCTTTCGTGCAACTACCGTATTTCACTGATGCGCTCACCGATCGGCGACGGCTCCTGGAAGAGTTGACGGAGGCGGTGCCCAAGGCGAGCGGTGCAACAGGCAGCGAGCCTACCGCGCTTTTCCGTTTCCATGCGTCCGCGTCGTTGCTGGCGGGGGAATGGGAGACGATGGATCGCGTGCTTCATCACTCACATCACCTCTCCGAAGTGATGCGTGAGGCCGGCTTCGGCGAGGTCTTCGCACAGCTCGCCGAAGCCCAGGGTGCCGCACCGCGCGCGTGGGAAGTGATCGACCGCGGACTCCCGGATGGGCCAGCGACCGAGCCCGGCAATATTCCCTGGTATGCGGCGACGCCCCTCCAGCGCGTCGCCGCGATACTGGCGCTCCGTGAGGGGAATCTATCGCGGGCGAAGGCGTGGATCGAGGCACATGATCGCTGGCTGGTGTGGGGTGAGGCCGTGCTTGGGCGCTCCGAGGCGCAGGCACTGTGGGCGCAGTACTTCCGGCAGACAGGCGATGCCACACGGGCAGACGCGCACGCGCGGCAGGCGCTCGCCGATGCGACTGCGCCGCGGCAGCCTCTCGCCCTGCTCGCGGCGCATCGGCTCATCGGTGAACTGGCGACTGATGCCGGCCTCTTCGCTGCCGCCGAGGAGCATTTCCGCGCATCGCTCGCGCTTGTGGACTCCTGCGGTGCGCCGCACGAGCGAGCGCTCACGCTTTTGGGTATGGCGAAGATGCACATCGCCCGCGACGAGCGGGACGCATCACGCGCACTGCTGGAGACAGTGCAGACGATCTGCGAACCGCTAGGCGCGCAGCCCGCACTTGCCCGTGCTGCGGCGCTTCTGGCCTCTCTGGACAGGCCGCAAGAAACTGCTGCCCCCTACTCCGCCGGCCTTTCGGCACGCGAAGTGGAAGTGCTCCGGCTCGTCGCGCAGGGGCTGACGAACCCGGCGGTAGCGGAGCAGCTCTTCCTCAGCCCGCGCACCGTCGGCCAGCATCTGCGCAGCATCTATAACAAGCTGGATGTCTCTTCCCGCACCGCCGCCGCCCGCGTCGCCATCGAGCGAGGACTGCTCTAACGCGCGGCGTATTCCCACCCGCCACTAGGTCATATGACGTATCCGCCCGCGCTGCGGGCTGCGCCCACACGGCGCACAATTGCGTCATCTGGGCGATGTGCCGCCGCCTTTGTATCGCTAGAGTGATGGGAGGGCGGCGAGATGAGCTGCAACGATGATCGGTACAGGGAGGGGCATGATGAGCGAGTGGCGCGGCGACGGCAGCATGAATCTGCGGAGTGCGGCGATCAGCAGGCGGAGCATCCTCCTGGGCGCACTCGGCGTGACGGCGATGGCGGCACTTGGCCCGGCGGCCACCGCAGTGGCGGCGGCGGGTGGGCCGTCGCAAGCACCGACCACCGCAACGCACTTCTCGATCTCGATCGATGGTACGGAGATCGCCTCCTTTCGCGAACTGGTCGGGATCACGAGCGAGGTTGAGCCCATCGAATACCTGCAAGCCACCGGGAAAGAAGTCATCTTCAAGAAGCTCCCCGGCAAGACGAAGCCGCCTACCGTCACGCTCAAGCGGAGCCTGAGCGGCGGGATGGCCCTCTGGACATGGCACGAGGCGGTACGGCAAGGAAAGATCGCTGCGGCGCGAAAGGATTGCGCGTTGGTGATGTACGACACGAGCTGGACGGCGGTCGCGCGCTATCATCTCGTGAATGCCTGGCCGTCGAAACTTGAGATCAGTGGGATGAAAGCGGGATCAAGCGAGATCGCCTACGAGACAGTGCAACTCACCTGCGAGGGGATTCAGCGGGTCGCCGTGTAGCGTATGCCCGGGTAGTGATGCAACGTCGAACTGCCGCTCCCCCACAGCATCAAATAGGGTCTTCGCCCGCTCGTCCACGCCCAGATGCACACGATATAGCTGGTCGTGGACGAGTGCGTGCGTGCCTAATACTCTTGCCCGAAAGCGATGGCGTGATGCCTGCGTAGGGGCGGTGCTCGAACCGCCCTCCGGTGCGGGGGCAGGATAGCGTGCGGCGACCACGACGCGGGCAGGTCGGGGAGGGCGGTTCGAGCACCGCCCCTACGCAATACGGACCGGGCCATACGTAACGACAGGTCTATCGTGAAAGAGTATAACGCGACGTGCAGGCTATCGGAGTTCGCGATGCGACGCGCCGATTGATCGTTGCACATCGCGGTATGTATGCAGATGGGGTGGACTTCTTCTGCTATCATGCGCGCAGACACGGCAGGGCGAAACGAATGTGGGGAGAGATGGAGTGACGGAGCTGATCTGGGAGGGGAAATACGACGCGGATGGCAAACGCGTCGCGCCGCTGCGGGTGCGCCTGCCCTTCTAGACTGTCGAAACCGTCAACGAATCGACGCAGGAACGCAACCTCGCGCTCGACCTCTTCAGTCAGGGCCGCGACCCCGCGTGGCGCAACCGCCTGATCTGGGGCGATAAGAAATACGTCCTCCCCGCCCTGCTGGACGACTTCGCCGGGAAAGTGGACCTGATCTATATCGATCCTCCTTTCGATACAGGTGCTGATTTCTCGCTCAACACTAATATACCGTAAAACACAACAGACGGGGGGGGTGAAATAAAGGGGGAAGGAATCGCCTTCGTCAAAGAACCAAGCATCATTGAGCAGAAGGCATATCGGGATACATGGGGACGGGGACTCGATTCATATCTCCAATGGTTCTATGAAACGGTAGTCCACTTACGAGATTTGCTTGCGGAGACGGGTAGCCTCTACGTCCATCTTGATTGGCATGTCGGGCATTATGCAAAAACGATTCTTGATGAGGTTTTCGGGACCGAACGATTTATCAACGAGGTAGTTTGGGCACACTCCGGTCCGAGGTCGAACATTCAGCTCGGAATGAGTTGGGGGCATGATGTCACCTTTGTGTATTCAAAATCGGAGTTGCCCAAATGGAACACCCAGTTCTTGCCGCTCCGCGACGAATATATTAGCAGTCACTACCAGTATGTGGAAGAAGGTACGGGTCGTCGTTATACCCTTGGAGACATGACAAACCCCAACCCCGACCGCCCAAATCTTAGGTACGAATGGCGGGGTATCACTCGTGTGTGGCGGGCTACCAAGGAGCGAATGCAACAACTCCATGACGACGGGCGGCTCATTTATACAAAGCAGGGCACCCCGCGTTACAAGCGCTATTTGGACGAGAGTTCGGGCGTTGGGGCGGCGATGAATCACGGCGGACCTCGGGCGGTTCGCGATCCATACGACGCGCAAGCGATTACTCGGTATCCCGAATGTGCGGCCCTTCGTCGTGCAGAACCTCGGCAAGTACGAGCGGCAAGTCTGGCAGCAAGCGGAGTTCGGCGAACGCGCGGAAGCGGCGGCCCAGGCGTACCGCGCGTTCATCCTCGCTCTCTACCATGCCCGCTCGCTGACCGGCTACAACTGGCTGCATGGCCGGAAGAACGGGCGGATGGTCCATGTCGGCTCGGTGGACGCACCGAGGCGATGTGACGCCGCGGGCGGGCCGGACGCGCCGGAGCGCGGGTGGACGTGCTCGGCTGGGACTTCGCCTTCGAGGTGGACGACACAGCAGGCGGCACGCGCCGGAATCGATGTGCGCTTCGTCCGCATCCCGCGCGAGGTGCTGGAGAAGAAGGCGGTCGAGCAGGGCGATATCCGCTTCTTCGAGCTTGCCGCCCTCTCGGTGGAGGTGCAGCAGAAGGGGCGCACCGTCACGCTCGCCCTCGCCGATTTCGTTATCCCGCTCGATGACGTGCCGGAAGATGTGCAGCGCGCGATCACGCACTGGTCCCAGTGGGTCGATTACTGGGCAGTGGATTGGGACAACCGGAGCGACGCCTTCCACAACGAGTGGCAATCCTACCGCACCCGCGCGAGCAAAGAATTGCTCAAGCAGACCGCCCACACCTACGACCAGCCGGGGGCGTACACCATCGTCGTTAAGGTGATCGACCTGCTCGGCAACGACACGACGAAGACGTTGAGTGTGGTTTTGCCCTAACCCCCAGCCCCTTCCCCACGGGGGAAGGGGTGACTCTCCGAAAGGTCCGTGACGGATGATTGAGTACGAGGCAAACAACAGGTTCCCCCTTCCCCGGTGGGGAAGGGGGTCAGGGGGTTAGGGCCCATGCCACGCGCAAAGAAAGACCAAATCGCGCTCCTGGAAGTGCGGGCGAAGACCGCGCCGTGCGTGCCCGCGATCCGTGAGGCGGTGCGCGCGTGGCGGGAGAAGGACTATCCGGGCACGACAGCGATCACGCGGCAACTGCTGAACCACTGGTTCAAGACCGATCACCGCCAGCGGGACGGACGGATGTTCCGCTATCACGACGTGCAACGTGAGGCAATCGAAACGCTCATCTTTCTCTACGAAGCGCAGGGTGTGCGGCGGCATAAGGCGCTTGTCGAGGGCTACGCGACGAACACGCCCAATCTCCGCCTCTTGCAGTACGACGATTTCGCCCGCTACTGCGTCAAGATGGCGACCGGCAGCGGCAAGACAAAGGTGATGGCCCTCGCGATCCTCTGGCACTACTTCAACGCCGTCGCCGGAGGGCGGGACGATTACGCACAAAGCTTCCTCATCATCGCGCCGAACGTCATCGTCTTCGAGCGACTGAAAAGCGATTTCGCGGGCGGGCGCATCTTCCGCACGGACCCAATGATCCCACCGGAGTTGGACATCTTCTGGGATGCGGATCGACAGCGATCTCGCTTCCGGCGTGGCGGCGCAACTCGATTTCACCGCCACGCCGCGCTACAGCAAGGGCGCGCTCTTCACCTGGACGGTCTTCGACTATCCCTTGAAGCAGGCGATCCTCGATGGGCTGGTGAAACGCCCGATGAAGGGCGTCGCCGTCGGCATTCAGGAGCAGCCGTCCGATCTCGCCAGCGTCAAGTATCAGGCATATCTGACCGCCGGTGTGGAGCGGTGGCGCGCGTACCGCACGCAACTGGAACCGCTGGAGAAGAAGCCGATCCTCTTCGTCATGCTCAACAGCACCGTCGAGGCAGACGATGTAGGCAACTACCTACAGACGACGTACCCGCCGAATTCGGCGGCGCGGGGCTTCTGATCATCCACACGGACAATACGGGCGAGGTCTCCAAGCGCGATCTCGACGTGGCGCGCACGCTCGCGCGGGAGGTGGATGAGGCGACCAGCCCCGTGAACGCCATCGTCAGTGTTTTGATGCTGCGCGAGGGATGGGATGTGCAGAATGTCACGGTGATCGTCGGGTTGCGCCCCTATACGTCGAAGGCGAACATCCTGCCGGAGCAGGCGATCGGGCGCGGGCTGCGGCGAATGTTCCGGGAATTAGGCAATACCTACATCGAGCGCGTGGACGTGATCGGCAACAAGAAGTTCCTCGAATTCGTCGCGGAACTGGAACGCGCCGAGGAGATCGAACTGGAGACCTTCGACCTCGAAAAGGACAGGGCGCGAAGACACCGATGTGGCGCGCAAAGACCGCGCTGCCGTCATCTGGTGCGAGAATGCCACGTTGCTCACCGGCACCTCGTGGCGCTACGTCAAAGTGCCCCAGAAGGGCTTCGAGCAGTTGCACGCGGACGAATTCGCCGATCTGATTGTACTCATGCCACCTGCCCTCGCCATGTAAACGCGGCACTCTGTGCAACCCAGCGGTGTCCGTACAGATTGACAGCGGCACGATTTCCCTGTACTGTCCTCAGTAGTCGCATCCGGTCATGCACCGGATGAAGACCGAAACACGAGGGAGAGTACCGAAGGAAACGGCACAGCGACCCGCGCGAGGTGTGAGGCGGGGCCGGGAATCTCGGGAAAAAAGCCTCGGGTGTTGCGGAGAGGATGGAGGCTACGGCTTCCTGATGATTCGCCGGAGTGCCACCGTTACCACAGGCGCGCGTATCGAATCTCTATGGTGGCGTAGGCTTTAGCCTGCGCAGAGAGAACAGGCTGAAGCCTATTCCACCATGCTATTCCGTACGGCTGAGGCGATGCCCGTGAGGGGCACCGCGAACTTGGGTGGTACCACGAAGCCCGCGATCACCGCGCCGCTCGTCCCAATCGGGAGGAGGGCGTTTTTGTTTGCCCTCCCAGGCGGCACGGTAGATGGGAGTAGCGAGTAACGAGTAGCGAGTAACGAGAAGGGATCCGGCATCTCTCGTTACTCGTTACTCGTTACTCGCTACTCAACGGAGGCTCGTGGTGACTATCCAGCACGTCGCGATCATCGACACGACTCTGCGTGAAGGCGAGCAGTTCGCCCACGCGCATTTCACCACGGCGCAGAAACAGACGATCGCACGCGCCCTCGATAGCTTCGGGGTGGACGCCATCGAAATCACTAACCCCGCCGCCTCTCCACGCTCCTTTGCGGACGCCGAGGTGCTCAGTGCGATGCCGCTGCGCGCGATGATCCTCGCGCATGTCCGTTGCACGGTGGGCGACGTGCAGGCAGCGATTGACGCGGGCGTGGACGGTGTCAACATCTTCTACGGCATGTCCGATGCACTCAGGGCACATAGCCACGGCCATAGCCTCGCCACGATGATCGCCGCTGCCGAGGAATGCATCCGGCTCGCGCAGGCGCATGGCCTCGTCGTGCGTTTTTCGAGTGAAGACGCCTTCCGCACCAATTGGGATGACCTGCTCACGATGTACCGTGCGGTGGATGCGCTCGGCGTGGACCGCATCGGCATCGCGGATACCGTGGGCATCGCGACGCCGCGTCAGGTCGAGGAGTTGGTGACGACGCTCCGCCAGGTGTGCCGCGCGGCGATTGAGTTCCACGGGCACAACGATAGCGGCTGCGCCATCGCCAATGCCCATGCCGCCCTCGATGCGGGCGCGCGGTACATCGACACCACCGTCCTCGGCATCGGCGAGCGCAATGGCATCACGCCGCTTGGCGGGCTGATCGCGCGCCTCTACGCGACGGACCCGGCCCTGACCACTGCCTACAACCTGCCGAGCCTCCGCCATCTCGATACCCTCGTCGCGGACATTGTTGGTGTGCCGATCCCCTTCAATAACTACCTGACCGGATCGACCGCCTTCACGCACAAGGCGGGGGTGCATACGAAGGCAGTACTGGCGGACCCGCGTACCTACGAAATCGTTGATCCGGCGGCCTTCGGTGTCGAGCGCGTCATCTCCGTCGCCCACGCGCTGACCGGGCGCGCCGCCATCGCCGCCCGCGCGCGCACCCTCGGCCTGCGCTTTGACGCCGTGACGCTGCGCGCGGTGACCGCCGAGGTGAAGCGCCGCGCCGACGCCGCGCCGATCACGGACGCGGACCTCGATGAGATTCTTTCATACCTGGGCAGCAATGAATGATGGCGGACTTCAGCCCGCCGAGTCTGTCGCGCAGGCGGAAGCCTACGCCACCGAGGAAGGAGTGATCTATGGGTACGCTGGTTGAAGAAATCCTCTCGGCACGATTGGGACGGCCCGTCCACGCGGGGGAGATCGTCGTCGCGGATGTGGACTATGCGATGAGCCACGATACGACCTCGCCGCTCGCCATCGAGGCGTTCCGCAAGCTCGGTCGCCCACTGTGGGACCCGTCGCGCATCGTCATCGCCATCGACCACGTCGTACCCGCCTCCACACCGGCAGTTGCGACGACCCATCGCAACATGCGCCAGTTCGTCGCGGAGCAGGAGATCCCGAACTTCTTCGAGGGCGGCAGCGGTATCTGCCATCAACTAATGGTCGAGCAGGGGTTCGTCGCGCCCGGTTCCATCGTCGTTGGCGGGGACTCGCATACCGTGACCTACGGTGCGCTCGGTGCCTTCGCGACCGGCATGGGCAGCACGGACATCGGCCTCGTCTACGCGACGGGCAAGACGTGGTTCCGCGTGCCGGAGACGGTGCGTTTCGAGGTCAGCGGCAGCTTCGGTCATGGCGTGACGGCGAAAGATTTGACGCTCCTGATGGTGCAGACCATCGGCGTCTCCGGCGCGGTTTATGACGCGGTGGAGTACGGCGGGCCGACCGTGCGCGGTCTCTCGATCAGCGAGCGGATGACGCTGGCCAATATGTCAATCGAGATGGGCGGCAAGACCGGCCTGATCGAGGCAGACGAGGTAACGGATCGCTACCTCTCCGGTCGGGTCCGCTACGACACGGGCACCGGTCATCTCCGCCCCGTGGACCCGCACTATCGCCGTGTGGTCGCACTCAATGTCGATGACCTGGTACCGCTCGTCTCCTGCCCCCCGGAAGTCGATAATGTCTGCCCCGTAAGCGAGGTCGTCGGGACACCGCTCGATGAGGTCTTCATTGGCACCTGCACGAATGGCCGCCTCGATGATCTCGCGCTCGCTGCCCGTGTGCTGGACGGGCACACGATCAACCCGCGCACCCGCTGCATCATCATCCCGGCCTCGCGCGAGATTCAGTTGCAAGCCCTCGAACATGGCTACATCGAGACGTTCATGCGCGCGGGCGCACACATCGGCACGCCGGGCTGCGGCCCCTGCATCGGGCGGCACTTCGGCGTCCTCGGCAAGGGCGAGCGCGCCCTGACGACGATGAACCGCAACTTCACCGGCCGCATGGGCGACGCGACCGCCGAAATCTACCTCGGCAACCCGGCGACGGCAGCAGCCTCCGCTATCGAAGGCGCCATCGCCGATCCGCGGGCATATCTATAAGCTGTCGGGGAGAAAACAAATGAACCGCAAAGACGCAAAGAACGCAGAGGACGCAAAGGAGAGAGGAAGGAAGGAGAAGACAAAAAGATTCTCCTCATTTCTCTTCTTCGCGATCTTTGCGTCTTTGCGCCCTTTGCGTCAATCCGGTTTGTCGATTTGATGAGTCACGGAAGGGAGCAATAGAGATGGCCCGTGTGTGGCGGTTTGGTGACAATGTGAATACAGACGAGATCATCCCCGGCCGGTATAACCTGACGACGGACCGGGCGTATCTCGCGGAGCATGTCCTGTGTGAGGTGCGGCCGGACTTCCCCACGCAGGTACGGCCCGGCGATGTGATCGTCGGTGGGAACAACTTCGGCTGCGGCTCCTCACGGGAGCACGCGCCGGTCGCGATTCAGGCGGCGGGGACGGGATGCGTGGTCGCGCGCTCGTTTGCGCGCATCTTCTACCGCAACGCCGTCAACATCGGCCTACCAATCCTCGTCTCGCCCGAAGCGGCGGCAGCGGCGGTCGATGGCGAGACAATCGAGGTCGACCCCGTCACCGGCAGAATTGCCCTACCGGATCGTGGGCTCGTCTTCCATGCTGAACCACTGCCGCCCTTCGTCCTGCGCGTCGCGGAGGTGGGCGGCATGATCGAGTTCGTCAAGCGGTATGGCTGGGAAGGTGTAACGCGCACCGATTTCGCGTAGGGGTATGGAATGGCAGGCATGGGCCTGCCAAGGTTTCTTTGCCAGAAAGGATTGTCACGATGAGCACGACCTTGACGACCGCGACCGCTGAATGCCCCGAGTGCGCGGGCGAGTGGATCGTGAGCGGTATCACCACGGGCGAAATTATCCAATGCCCCGAATGCGGCGCGGAACTGGAAGTTATCGATCTCGCGCCTCTCACCCTCGCCCTCGCGCCCGAAGAGGATGAGGATTGGGGGGAGTAGATCGCCCTAACCCCCCGGCCCCCTTCCCCACGGGGGAAGGGGGAGGAATACGGGATCAGAATCACATCTCATAATCTCAATCACGGGGAAGAGGGGGTATCATTGTGCTTCGCGAAAGGACGGAAGCGATGTCCGAATTGTCGGGATTCGTTCGAGGCAAGCACAACGAGAGCCTTCAAGAACGGGCCAGGCAGTTACGTCAGGAAATGACGCCCGCCGAGGCCATCCTGTGGAAGCATCTCAGGACAGACCAACTCGACGGGCTGCACTTCCGCCGTCAGCAAGTGCTTGAGGGCTTCATTGTCGATTTCTACTGCCATGCGGCAAAGCTTGTCATTGAAGTTGATGGTGAGATCCACGTATCACAAGCCGACTATGATGCGGAACGCGACGCCTTCCTGATCGCATCTTGTATGCGCGTACTCCGTTTCCCAAACGAGCGGATCACCCACGATCTGCCCGCATGTCTCGCCGAAATCCGCAACATCGCGAGAACACATGACCAGTAACATCTCATCTTCTTCTCCCTCTCCCCCTTCCCCACGGGGGAAGGGGGTCGGGGGGTTAGGGCGAAATCTTGTCCTCATCCCCGGTGACGGTATCGGCCATGAGGTGATCCCTGCCGTCGCGGACGTGTTGCGAGCCCTCCTGCCTGGCGCGCGGTTCAGCGAAGCGGAAGCGGGTTTCGGGGCATTCGAGCGACAGGGTACGCCCCTGCCGGATGCGACCCTCACTGCCTGCCGCGCAGCGGACGCCATTCTCTTCGGGGCGGTGACGACCCCACCGGACATCCCTGGCTACCGCTCGCCTATCCTCCGGCTTCGTAAGGAACTCAATCTCGCCGCGAATCTCCGCCCGGTGCGGTCGTTACCGATCCCGACTTCCCGCCCCGGTGTGGACCTCCTGATCGTCCGCGAGAACACCGAGGGCATGTACAGCGGCATCGAGGAAGTGAGCGACGATGGCGAGCGGGCGACCACCTTGCGCGTCATCACCGGCGCGGCTTCCCGCCGGGTCGCACACACCGCCTTCCGTCTCGCGCGCGGGCGGCGTAGTCACTGCACGGTGGTGCATAAGGCGAATGTGCTCCGGCAGACGGACGGACTCTTCCGCCGCGCCGTGCGCGAAGTGGCAGCGGAGTACCCGGACGTCACGCTCGATGAACTGCTCGTCGATACTGCCGCCCTCCGCCTCGCCCAGCAGCCCGAGACGTTCGATGTGCTCGTGACGACGAACCTCTTCGGGGACATCCTCTCGGACCTCGCGGCCGCACATATCGGCGGTCTCGGTGTCGCAGCCTCCGCGAATGTCGGGGACATGAAGGGGCTCTTCGAGCCTGTCCACGGCAGTGCGCCGGACATCGCCGGACGCGGCATCGCCAACCCCACCGCCACCTTCCTCGCCAGCGTCCTCCTGCTTCAGCACCTCGGGGCGGATGATGAAGCGGCCCGCTTGGAGCGCGCGACCGAAGCAACCCTCGCTGCGGGCGTCCGCACCCCCGATCTCGGCGGCACTGCCACCACTATGGAAGTCTGCCGCGCCATTTTCGCCGCCCTGCAAGGATAAATCTCGCTCCGTCACGTATAATCCGTACGTTCGCTATGACCGTACGGCACAGGTTATCCACCGTTTTCATGCCGTAATGGGGTTATACATAACCATCCACAGACTCTTGCCCCAAAGGCACGAGAGTCAAGTGAGTGCCGCTCATTCCCGTCGTCTGCGGATTCATCCTGCGATAACGTTGCGTTCGTGCCCGGTACATGTCATCATGTCCCCTCTTATTATCATCGGGCGAAGGTGATTGCCCTTCTTCAGATCATCATTCCATCAATACGCTGCACGCCGCCACAATCGCTTGGGGAATAGCGAGACGTTATAATTACAAGGATAGTTGAAGACGTACGAGGAACGAAAGGAGCGCGGGAATATGCAAACGTCACGAACACCTTTCGTGCGCGTACGGGCGGAAGAAGATGGGAGCTTGCAGGTCGAGATACAGGGGTGGCAACTGCTCTGGGCGCACACGATCACGATTGATGACGGCGTCGATCTCCGGGCGCGCATCGGTGAGGATGGCGAGCAGATCCGCGAGGGGTACGCCTTCCCGCTCCTCTACGGCAATGGTCGCCTGCACCTGCTTGCCGAGCCACCGGACCCGATCGTCATCACCGCCACGATGACCGCCCACGTACCGAGCAACGACGAATAGCACTACTCTGACGGCATCCCAGATGTGATGCAGACTTCGCGCGTCCGGTCGCGCGTCGCACGCTGCCAGAGTGCCTCCGTGCCACGCGTGACCGCTCGCCTGATCGGCGCGCCGAACCGTATTTTACGCACTGTCGCCTGACCGGGCGGCTTTTCGTCTCCCTATGGACTTCGACGCGTCTATCGTACTGAACCGCCGACGTCTAAATAATATTGATATAGATATTGACAAAATCAATATCAATCGCTATGATCCGTAGCGTTGGCACATCGCTGCTGATCTTTCGCTCCCTGAAGGAGTGTGACCAATCTCTCTCGTAATGGGCATGAATATCGCGCGACTGCACACCAACGATCATCGCAAAACCCCTTGACTTTCTACAGTGTAGACCGTATTCTCTACACTGTAGAATCTGATCTACGTCGTAGAAAATGCACGGGGAAGGAGCATAGATGGGAAGTGGAAGACCCGCCATCCTCGCGGAAGGGTTGGAGAAGCGTTTTGGCAAGACTCACGCATTACGCGGGATCGATCTCGTGGTGGAGGAAGGGACGGTGCTCGGTCTCCTCGGGCCGAATGGCGCGGGCAAGACGACTGCGGTCCGCATCCTCACCACCCTGCTCGAACCGGACGCCGGGCGCGCGGTCGTCGCGGGGTGTGATGTCGTCACTCAGGCGGATGCCTTGCGCTCGCGCATTGGCCTCACCGGGCAGTACGCCGCAGTGGATGAGCTACTCACGGGGCACGAGAACCTGGAAATGGTCGGGCGACTGTATCATTTGCCGAGGCGACGGGCCAGCGACCGGGCGGACGAACTGCTCGTCCGCTTCGACCTCGACGAAGCCGCACACCGCATCGTCAAGACCTATTCCGGCGGGATGCGCCGTCGTCTCGACCTCGCCGCCAGCCTGATCCTCGCGCCGCCGGTGCTCTTTCTCGATGAGCCGACGACCGGCCTCGACCCGCGCAGCCGCCTGGCGATGTGGGACGTGATCGGTGAACTCGTCGCGGGCGGGACGACGCTGCTGCTGACGACGCAGTATCTGGAGGAAGCCGATCAACTCGCCCATCGCATCGCCGTGATCGATCACGGTCTGGTGATCGCCACCGGCACCTCAGACGAACTGAAAGCACAGGTGGGGGGTGAACGACTGGCCGTCACCGTGGCGCGGGGAAGCGACTTCGACGCCGCGCGGCGGGCGATTGTCTCCTACAGCGAGGGCGATCCCCATATCGATGCCGAGCGCCGCACCATCATCATGCCCGTCACGAACGGCGGGCGGCTGCTCGCGGATGTCGTGCGCGATCTCGATGCGGCGGGCGTGCGCCTCGATGATCTCGGTCTGCGCCGCCCGACGCTGGACGATGTCTTCCTCCTGCTGACCGGACATGCGGCGGAAATCGACATTTCCGATGACCAGACGACAGATAAACCCGGTCGCAATCGCGATGAGGAGGCTGCATAATGACCGTCACCCTGAACCCACCTACCGCAGCGCCCCATGTGGGCGATCTGCAACCGGAGCAGCGGAGCCGACTCTACTGGACGATTGCCGACGCCCTCATCCTCGCCAAGCGCAACCTCCAGCACATCCCGCGCGTCCCGCTGCAGCTGATCGATGTCACCGTCCAGCCGATCATCTTCGTGCTGCTCTTCCGTTTCGTCTTCGGCGGCGCGATTAACACCGGCGTCTCGTACGTCAACTACCTGATGCCCGGTATTTTCGTACAAACCCTCGTCTTCGGGGGCATCAATACGGGTGTCGGCCTCGCCGATGACTTGCAGAAGGGGCTGATCGACCGCTTCCGCTCGCTGCCGATGGCGCGCTCCGCCGTGCTCGCCGGGCGGACCATCGCGGACCTCGCGCAGAGCGTCCTGGGCATCACGGTGATGCTGGTCGTCGGGATACTGGTCGGTTTCCGGCCGCACGGCAATCCCCTTGGTTGGGTTGCGGCGCTACTCATCGTCCTGCTCTGCGGTTTCGCCTTCTCCTGGATCGGGGCGATCTTTGGCCTCCTCGCGCCGAACCCGGAGGCCGTGCAGGCGTTCGGCTTCGTCGCCATCTTCCCACTCACCTTCGCCAGTAGCGCCTTCGTCCCGACGAGCACAATGCCTTCCTGGTTGCGCGCCTTCACCGATCACCAACCCGTGACCGCGATCGTCAATGCGACGCGGGCGCTCCTGCTCGGTCAACCCGTCGGCACCGTCGGTTGGCAGGCACTTGCCTGGTGTCTCGGTATCCTCGTCGTCTTCATGCCGGTCTCCGTCTCATTGTATCGGCGGCGGACGACGCGCTGAGAGGCGGCGCGCGAAAGGGAAACGCTCATGGTCCGCAGTTACATACAATCGCCCGACGGCACGACGATCACCTTCAACCAGAGCGGCTTTGGCCCGCCGCTCCTCATCGTGCATGGGGCGACGATGGGCAGCGTTGTCTGGAGCGGCGTCGCGGGGCTCCTCGCGCCCCATTTCACGGTCTACGCCCTCGACCGGCGCGGATTCGGGGAGAGTGGTGATACCGCGCCCTACGCCGTGGAACGCGAGGTAGAGGACATTATCGCCGTCCTGGAGAGGATCGGCGAGCCAACCAACCTGCTCGGTCACTCCTCCGGGGCAATCCTCTCGCTGTTGGTGGCTGAACGGGGGCAGCCGCTGGAGCGCCTGCTGCTCTACGAACCGCCGCTCTTTCTGGGCGGACAGCGCCCGCGCCCACCGCGTGATCTCCCGGAGCGCCTGGATGCACTCCTGGCGTCGGGCGATCGCGATGCGGTGCTCCGGACTTTCCTGCGCGAGGGGCCAGGCATCCTCGACACGATAATCGACCTGATGCAGGGGAACGACGGGACCGATGAGGGATGGGCAGTGATGGCGGCACAGGCGCACACCGCGCCCCACGACGCACGGATCGCGGGGACGTATACACGAGATGCGGCACGGTTACGGAAAATCACGACACCGACGCTCCTTCTCCTTGGCGGCGCGAGCCAACCGTGGGTGCAGGCGGATGTCGAAACGCTCGCGGCGACACTGCCGAACAACCGCATCGCGATCCTGCCGGGCCAGGAACATCTGGCGAACGTCACTGCCCCGGCCCTGCTGGCGCGCGAGATTATGCACTTTGCACTTCCTCAGTACGCCCCAGAGCGGCAAATGCGCGTATGATGTAGTCGACAGAACCCAAGTATATCGTGCTGCACGGAGCACCCGGCGATCCCCGCCGGGGCAGTATGAGAACGAACGATAGGAGAGAGGAACGAACGTGGTGAGGGAAGGGGAGCCGGGCGAACCGTCGCTACAGGAGCGGCGGCGGCAAATGCGTGAGCGCCAGCAACAGATACGCGAGCAGATGCAGCAGATGCAGCAGCTCGCCCGCGAGCAGCGCCAGCAGCTCCAGGAGCAGCGGCGACGACTGGTCCGCGAGCATCACGAAGAGATGTGGGATATGCAGCGCGGCGGGCGCGGCCGGGGCCGGGGGCCGCAGGGGCCACCGCGCCCCCGGCTCTCGCGCGAGGAAGTGGTGCGTGCCGCGCTCGCCATCGTCGATCGGGACGGGTTCGAGGGTTTCTCCATGCGCAAACTCGGCGCGGAGCTCGGCGTGGACCCGATGGCGGTCTATCACTACTTCCCGAACAAAGCGGCGGTGCTCGACGGCATCGTTGACGCAGTGCAATCCGAAATCGTGCCGCTACCCGACGATGACGCGCCGTGGGACATCCGCTTGCGCGAGATCATCCGCGCCTGGCGGCGGGCCCTCCGCGCCCATCCGCACGCCCTCCCCGTCCTCTCCACGCATCCCGTGCTTTCCGAGACCGGCCTGCGGCAGTGGGAAGCGGCGGCGGAGATACTGCACAGTGTCGGCTTCATGCCGGTTGAGGCGCTCCAGGCAATCCGCTGCATTAGTGGATATGTCGTCGGTGTCACGCTCGCGGAGGTCGGGCAGCAGCCCGGCGGTGTCCCTGATCCAACGATGGAGGAGGTCGCGACCCGGATCGCCCAACTGCCCCAGGGCGAATTTCCGATCCTGAAGGCGGCCTTCCTCGGCGGAACGCCCTACAATCCCGACGCCAAATTCGAGGACGGGCTGGACCTCTTCATCGGTGGCCTCAAGGCCCGACACGACGAATCCGGCCACGGGGCGGCGTGAGAACGGGTTTCAAAACCACCAAGGCACCAAGAACACGAAGAACTCCAAGGGGGAATGCTTTATTTCTCTCTTGGTGCCCTTGGTGTTCTTGGTGCCTTGGTGGTTCATCTTTCCGTCGTCTTGAAACTCGCTGTAAAGCGTATACTCAGCCGACCGCAATCGGCGCGCGGCGGAGCAGCAGCGTGCGCATCACGCTCATTGCGACCAGGCGACCGGTGCGCGGGTTCTCCTGGGTCGGGATGCTCTGAATATCGAACTGTAGCCGCCCGAACGCTCCCTCCGCGACGACGGTATGCATATTCCGCTCGATTGTTGGGTCCGCAAGCACGCGAACCTCGGTGCGGTCCAGCCCGATCCCGGCGAGACTGACCGCCGCCGCGACATTGATACTCTCCGGGAACTTCAGTGCCCCCTCGCGCGCGCTCCCGTGAAAGACCTCACGCGCCTCCTTGAGACCTGCCGCTTCTTCCGCGCTCATCAGTGTGTGCGCCGGTTTGCGCGTCGTATGCGTCACGCGGGTCAGGCCACCGACCGCGCCGGAGGCAATCGCATCGAGCGCGCCAATCGCGCCGGAAGCGACCTTCGCCTGGGCATTTCCCGCTTCGGCGGCGGCGGTCATCGCTTCCATCACGCCCGGTTCCGCAAAGACGCCAACGCTCACCATAATGAGATCGCAGCCTGCCTTGAGAACCGTTGGGCCATGCTCTCGCAGCCCCGCGTGCCCGCACGCCTCGACGACCACATCCGGCCGTAGCGCAAGGAGCGCGCTCACTGACGGGACGACTGGCACGGTGGCATCAGGCCGGGCGCGTGATGGGTCGCGAACGACCGCGCCGATGATCTGCACCGCAGCACGATGCTCGCTCGCAAGCCGCGCAACCGCCTGCCCGATTGCGCCGAGTCCGATCAGCCCCACACGCAGCGGCGCGTTTCCCACGATCCCCCTCCTTCGTGTTTCCCTCTCTCAATCTTCCTTATCGCCCCGCAGTATACCGAAATGTGTGGAGTGCGGGCGTAGGGTGTCTTGCGAGTCGCGGCGCGCAAACGAAGCCAAGAGTTGCTTGACACATATTTGTCAGGTCGCGGCTCTCCCCACGTTTTGGTGAAGCGAGTCTGAGCAATCCAACGGCGGTATCATTCCGTTATGAACAATCCGATCCCTTTCTCCGCCGTTTTGCTTCCCCACGCTCCTCAGATCCGCATATGCCACGCCGATGAAGTCGTTTTCCCATTGCGTCCTGCACAGCATAGTCGTATAACTCACCCAGATTCATCGAGGCATTCAAGTTCATTCGGGGGCAAGGGAAGGGGATCCTTATGCAGCAGCAACACGTGTCCCAACTCGCATCCGGCGAGGGCTGCGCCGTCCACATGTCCGGTGACACCTACACCTTCAAGGCGGTCGGCGAGACGAGCGACGGGATGCTCACGCTCTTCGAGGCCATCATCCCACCAGGAGGCGTGCCACCGCCCCACATCCATCACCGGGAAATCGAGTATTACTACCTGCTCGAAGGCGAGCTCGAGATCATGGATGGGGAGCGGACCTTCATGGCGCACGCCGGGGCGTTCATCACGATCCCGAAGGGTGCACTGCACCGGTTCAAGAATGTGGGCGCGGACACGGCGAAGATGCTCATCCTCTTCACGCCCGGCGGGGTCGAGGGGTTGTTCTTCGCCGTCGGCTTACCGGCGACACCAGGCACATCCCCGTCCCCTCCCGATGAGGCGGAGAGGGAGCGGTTTCGCACGATCGGCCCGCAGTACGCGCTGGAGGTGCCGCCTGCCCAGCCGTAGCGGTGGAGGCTCGACGACTGAGAACGGGCAATCGTGCGCGCGGAAGGGACGACGATCTCCGGCACGCGCTCCGAGCTTTCACCAAACCGTGGGGAGAGCCCAGGTCGCTGGCGAACCGCTATCCTCCACTTCTCGAGGAGGCAGACGCGTGCGAGACGACATCCGCGATATTGCAGCCCACTACAACGCCGACGTCGACGATGAGGACGAGCGACTGGAGCGGCATCAACTCGAGTACGACCTTACGTGGCGCTACCTGACGCGCTACCTGCCGCCTACGGGCACCATCCTCGAAATCGGTGCCGCGACGGGACGGTACACCCTCGGCCTGTGCAGGCGTGGCTATTCCGTCACGGCGGTCGATCTGTCCGCAGCCCTCCTGGAACGTTGCCAGCGACGGCTCGCCTCGGAGGGGCTGGACGGACAAGCGCAGTTCCTTGTGGCCGACGCACGGGACCTCCACGGGGTGCTGTCCACCGCATTCGACGCGGTGCTGCTCATGGGGCCGCTGTACCACCTAGTGTTCGCGGAGGACCGGCGGGAGGCAGTGCGCCAGGCGGCGGATCGTCTCCGCAGTGGAGGTCTACTGTTTTCCGCGCACCTCAGCCTCCTGGGCGTGCTCGGCGACTTCATGAAGCGGATGCCGGATTGGATTGAACGCGGGGATGACGTGCGCTCCCTGCTCGACCGAGGCAGTCGCCCGGATGATGCGCCCAGAGGTGGCTTCCGGGCGTACTTCGCGCGCGTCTCGGAGATCGAGCCGCTGTACGAGGCGTTCGGGATCCGGACCGTCGTGCTGGCCGGGGTTGAGCCAGCGATCTCCGCCGACGATGAGAGCTATAACACGCTGCCGTCGCCCCGACGCGAGCGGTGGCTGGATCTGCTCTTCGAAGTGAGCGCGGACGAGACGACGGTGGGGGCCTCGCGCCATCTGCTCTACATCGGCCGCAAGGGTGACGGCGCAGCGACTGTGTAAGTGCATCCCGCCATCGACGCGATCACAATGTGTCAAGCAACTCTTGACCTAGTTTGCGGCGCGGTTAGCACAGGTTCGCGATGATGAACCCGCGATACGTATCGGGGAGGTATCACCACCATGAGTAACCGGCGCGCGCTTCTCATCACCCCGATTCATGCCGCAGTTCCGGAGATTGGTCGCTTCCTCTGGATGCTCGATGATGTACGCCAGCAC
Organism: uncultured Chloroflexia bacterium; assembly: GCA_963763655.1. Classification (GTDB taxonomy): domain Bacteria; phylum Chloroflexota; class Chloroflexia; order Thermomicrobiales; family JALYUS01; genus JALYUS01. Next base: position 12,874 of record CAVXPY010000011.1, on the reverse strand, counting down.
ACGAAAGAGGCGCTAATCGGGCTCGATCCTGCGGCGGTCGATTGGGCTCCCGTGCCGGCGAGCAATAGCGTCGGCACGCTGCTTTATCACATCGCACTGATCGAGGCGGATTGGCTCTACACGGAGGTGGTGGAGCAAGCGATCCCGCCAGACATTGCGGCACGCTTCCCAGACGATGTCCGGGATGCGTCGGGCCATCTGACTGTTGTAGAGAATTGCCCGCTTGCGGAGCACCTGGCACTGCTCGATGCAGTGCGGGCACGACTGCTCAGGATATTCAGCACGATGTCGCGAGAGGATTTCCGTCGCGTCCGCGCCTTGCCCGCCTACGATGTCACTCCCGAGTGGTGCCTCTACCATCTTGTGGAGCACGAAGCGACGCACTGCGGGGAGTTACAGACGATCCGGCTCCTCGCCGAGACAACGGGCGTCGATTAAACAATCTCCCCCTTCCCATTTCGGGAGGGGGGCGGGGCGGGGCGGGGCTCCGAGGGAGATACGGCGGCGGGGCAGTCGGCATCCTGCATCATGGTGCGCATTTGCGGGGATTTCTCGACCGCGACATTGATGATACCTGGCTCGCGCGCGAGCAGCATCCGATTCAGGGCTTCAAGCCAGTGATCGGGGCCGAGGGATTTCGAGAGGGTGAAATCCGCCTTGAGCGGGCAATCGCGCATCCCGTCCGTCCGCTCGAAGACCGAACAGAGGACGATCCGGCTGCGCGGTGCAAGCCGCCGCATCTCATCGACGACCCGCTCGTCATCAAGGCCGGAGAGATCGCGATCCACGATAATAATTTCTGCTTCCGTCGTTTCAAGAAGCTTAAGGAGTTCGCTCGCCGTCGCTGCTTCCCCGACGACATGCACCCCGAGGGCGAGCGTGCACATCGTGCGGATACTCGCGCGCACATGCGGGAGATCGTCTGCAATAATAATACGACCATTTGTTCGTTGCTCTGCATTCATGTTCTGCCTCAAAGATGAAATACCATTTTCATAACGAGTACGCAAGCGGGGGGCCAGCGGATTATCACCGGCCCCCTGCCGCACATTAGACGAGTGCCGGTTCCGCGATATGCTCGTACTCGTGCTCCATCTCAGGGGCGCTTGTAGTCGCCGTCTCTGTTTCCTCCACGGGCCGCTTGATCGTCAGGGCGAGGACCGCGCCAATCGCGCAGGCTATCGCGCCGATGAGCATCGCATCCGTCAGGCCATTGACGACTCCACCGAGCACCGCATCCTTGATCTGGAGGACCAGCGCCGGGTCCGCGCCCTGGAGCGTACCGCTTCCCTTGCCGAGGCTCGCGTTCGCGATGATCTGTGCCTTGGCAGGGTCGGCGAGCGGGAGGCGCGTCACGGCGTCAACCACATGCATGTGCGAGCGATTGGCGAAGATCGCGCCGAGGAGCGCGACGCCGAAGACGCCACCGAGTTGCCGGTTCATATTCAGGATGCCACTCGCCACGCCCGCCTTTGTCCGCTCCACCGACGCCATCGCGACCGCAGAGAGGGGGGACATCGCGAAGCCGATACCGACACCGAGCATCAGGAACGAGGGCAAGAGATCGGTGTAGGCGGAGTGCGCCGTGAGGCGGAAGACGTAGAGGAGCAGACCGAGACCGACGAGAATCAGGCCGCTGAAGATCACGGGGCGGCCACCGAACCGACCGACCAACCGACCGCCGAGCGGTGCGCTGAAGATGATCAGGCCCGTCGTCGGCAGCATCCGCAAGCCGGCCTGGATCGCCGAGTAGCCGAGGACATTCTGCATGTAGAGCGTCAGAAAGAAGATCGTGCCGAACATCCCGAAGGAGAGTACGAAGGAAATCACATTCGCCGCCGAGAAGGTCACGGAGCGGAAAATCTTGAAATCGACCATCGGGTTCGCTTGCCGAAGCTCGATGAGGGTGAAGAGCGCGAGCAAGACGACGGTTGCGACGAACAGACCGACGATGCGTCCGCTCGTCCAGCCCCAGCCTTCCCCCTCGATCAGCGCGAGCGTCAGGGCGAAGATGCCGGGAGTGAGGGTCGCCACGCCGAGGTAATCCACCGAGTGCGCGGCAGTCGGGTCCGACGACTCCCCGATCACCCGCGTGCCAACGAGGAAGGCGATGATGCCAATCGGGATGTTGACGAAGAAGATCGCCTGCCAGTTGACGTACTGAACGAGCAAACCGCCGACAATCGGACCGGCGGCGAGCGCGAGGCCGGAGATGCCTGCCCAGATACCAATCGCCTGCGCGCGCTCCTTGCCCTGGAACGTCGCGGTGATGATCGAGAGCGTGGCGGGCATCATGATCGAGCCACCGACGCCTTGCAGGACACGGAAGAAGACCAACGAGCCGAGGTTCGGCGCGATGCCGCAGGCGAACGATGCGGCGGTGAAGATCGTCAGACCGATCAGGAAGACCCGCTTGCGGCCGAAGACATCACCGAGCTTCCCCATCGTCACCATCAAGACGGCGAGCGAGAGCGTGTAGCCATTGACGATCCACTCCAGCGCGGAGGTCGTCGCCGTGAACTTCTGCTGGATCGTCGGCAACGCGACATTGACGACCGTATTGTCCAGCATCATCATAAAGAGCGCGAAGCACATCGCCCCGAGCGTGAACCACTTTGCGCGGTTCTCTTCTTGTACTTGTGTGCGGGGGGCGTGTGCGACTGCCGTTGCCATATGTTCCTCCTATCAATAGGACCCCAAACCGCGGAATTCCGGTGTTGGTCTCATTGTGCCAGCAGGCTGCCCTCGCGGCATTCTCCGCATGAACGGTTTTTCGGTTGCTGCCCGGAGGGAGCCATACCCCTCCGAATGGAGGGGCAGAGAATGCCCGATACCGGGGGCGGCTGTGCGGCGGTTTTTCTTTGTATACTGCGGCAGAAGAAGCGTGATGCGGGCGTTTACCGGAGGCGGCGACTTTCGGGCAGGGCATCGCCCGCTCCTGAGCCGTCCTCCCAGTCGATCGCGTGCTTCTCCAGCGGGCTGGAGAGGATGATCGTGGTCCATATCTCGCCGTGTTTGCTCAGCCGGTCAACCAGCGTCTCCAGGTGCGTTACCGAACAGGCAACGACCTTGAGCGCCACGCAGCGCTCACCACCCAGCTTATGCACCTCCAGCACCTCGGGGTAGTCGGCGGCGCAGAAGGAGTGGAGCAGACAGCGGCCATGGTCGCAGCGAAGCTGGATGAGCGCGGCCACCGGCAGCCCGACCTTCGCAGGATCGACCTCCGCGCGGTAGCCGACAATGACGCCCGCCTCCTCCATGCGCCGCACCCGCTCTGCCACCGCCGGTGACGACAGCCCGATACGGCGGGCCAACTCGTTGTATGACAACCGCGCGTCAGCCTGCAATTCGCGCAGCAGTTGCCAATCGAGGTGATCGAGGGGTCTTTCCGGTCGTGAAGCCATCGTGCCTTCTCGCTTCCATTTGTAAGCTAATCTCTCACATATTGATGGGCATCGCCCCTTCGCCGTGGCGGCGTGACCGCCTACTATAGTGCACAGAGATGGCCATCAATGGCCTCAAGAAGGGAGTACCCCATGACCGATTTCTCTGACGCTGTCCGCGCGCTCATCGATGGCCCCAACAACGCGCACCTCGCGACGGTGCTGCCGAACGGTGCCCCCCACAGTGTCCCAATGTGGGTCGGATTGGAAGGCAACCGCATCGCATTCCTTACGTCCCCATCGTCCCGCAAGGCGCGCAATGTCGCGCACGACCCGCGCGTCGCCATCTCCATTACACAGCATGACCAGCCCTACACGATGGCGCAGATCCGCGGCCGCGTCACCGAGCGACTCGAAGGTGATCGTGCCTGGGCCGTGATCGACCGGATTTCACAGAAGTATACCGGCCAGCCGTATCCACTGCGGACAGACAGGGTCGTCTTCCTAGTCGAGCCGGAACACGCGACCGCGCACACATACGGATAAGCATCGTCAGCGGGACAAGGGTCTGATCCTCACGCAGTGGCGACGGGCGCGCCCACTTCTTCCAGGTAGCGGATGAGCGCGCGCACCATGACGCCCGTTGCACCCACCGGCGTGTACGGAGTGGCGCGCTCGGTATGGGCGACCATGGCGATATCGAGATGCAGCCACGGCGTGCCCTCGGTGAACTCACTGATGAAATACGCGGCCGTGATCGACCCGCCGCCCGCATTCCACGGACTCGTGCTCTTGATATCCGCGATCTCGCTCTCCAGGTCCTCACGGAACTCTTCCCAGAGTGGCAGTTGCCAGACGCGCTCCCCCGCCTTGTCGGCGACGGCAAGGAAGCGGTCCGCCAGCGCCTGATCGTTGCTGAAGGCGACCGTGCCGCGCCTGCCGAGGACGCCGCCGGTGAGCGTGGCGATGTCGATGATCTCGTCCGCCCCCGCGCGTGCGGCGTGCGTCACCGCATCCGCCAGGACCATGCGACCTTCCGCGTCCGTGTTCCCGTTCTCAAAGGTCTTGCCGCTCAGGGAGGTGATGACATCGCTCGGGCGCGTTGCCGTCCCACTCGGCATGTTCTCCGCGGCGGCCAGGATGCCGATTACCCGCACGTTCGGCCTCAGCTTCGCGATGGCGTGCAGCGCGCCGAGCACCGCCGCGCCACCACCCATGTCCGTCTTCATCGAATACATATTGTCTGACGCCTTCAGGTCGAGGCCGCCGGAGTCGAAGGTAATCGTCTTGCCAACCAGGGCGACCGTCTTCGTCACCGGACCCGGTGGCTCATAGACGATCTCCACCAGCCGCGGTGGCGCGGCGCTCCCCTTCCCGACGGCGAGAATCGCATTGTAGCCACCAGTCGCCAGCGCCTGCTCGTCCAATACTTCGCACGGTAGGTCGGCATCGCGCGCGATCCGCTGCGCCCACGCCGCGATCTGTGGCGGGGTCTTGTCGTTCGAGATCGTGTTGACGAGATCGCGCGCGAGGGCGACCCCCGCCGCGACCGCTTCACCGTGCGCAACGACCGCTGGCGGAATCGCCTGCGACGACCAGAAGGCGACGGAGTCGATCTCCTTACCGGAGCCGGTCTTGTCCGATTTATAGTTCGTGAAGCGGTAGAGGGCGAGCGCGACTCCCTCGATGGCGGCGCTGATCGCATCGGCATCGGCACCCTCGGGAATGACTGCCGCGACCGCGCGGGCACCCTCATCACGTGCCCGCGTCACTGCCGCACCGTAGCTGCGACGGAAGGTTTCGCCCGTCGCCGCGCCGCGCTCCCCGAGGCCGGTCAGGACTAGCCAGCGCGCGGGAAGCGCGCCGAAGGTGGCGACCGCCGCGATGTCGCCCGCTGTGCCACGGAAGCCTGCCGCTTCTACTGTCGGTATCAGCAGCCGATTCAAGCGCGCATCGATCTCCTCTGGCACCGCCTCATTGAGATAGACCGGAAGAACCAGCGCGTCGGCATTTGCCGTCGTTGCATCGCCTACACTCGTCGTGATTGACAGCGTCATATGCCCTCCATTATCCCATGACGATCGGTTACGGTTTGTCTCATCCCTCGGGTGCGGTGAACTCGGACGCAACGGGCGGGCGGACCAGCATATCAACTGCGAGCCAGAGGCTCCGGACGTGGCGAAAGCAGAGGATGGGCAGGGCAATGGCGAAGAAGAACCCGAGCGCAATTGGCAAGACGAGCGAATGCGGGCGAAGATAGGCGAGCGGCGCGACGATAAAGAAGATCGGCAGGGCCGCTACCGCGTAATTGACGACGGCGGTGTTCGTGAAGTACCCCGGTTCGCGTTCAAACCGGAACCCGCAGTGCGTGCACTGCGCGCGCATCGTCATTCGCGTGAAGAGCCGCCCCTGACCGCAGACGGGGCAGCGGAGCCGCATCGCCCGACCGAGCACCTGCCGTCGTGTCCGCTCTTCCGCCATTGCGCCCCTCGTGCTCACGCCGTTTCATGTGAAACACATACGCGCGACGATTGTTACGTCTGCACTTCGCGCGCGAGGCCGTGCCGAACGGCGTAGACGGCGGCTTGCGTGCGGTCGGTGAGTTCGAGCTTGCCGAGGATATTCGCGACATGCCCCTTCACGGTCGTCTCGCTGATCGAGAGTTCGCGGGCGATCTGCTTGTTGCTCGATCCCTCCGCGAGGAGGGCGATCACATCGCGTTCGCGCTCGGTCAGTGCGACGGGTTGCGCGGCCACAGGCTTGGGGCGCATCGCGAGCCCCATCAACATGCGCGCGGCGTCCGGATGGAGTTGGGGCTCACCGCGCGCCGCGCCGCGCACTGCCTTCACGAGGTCCTCCACTTCCACCTCCTTGAGAAGGAAGCCTACCGCGCCCGCCTGAATCGCTTCCGCGACGCGCTGATCCTCAAGAAAGGTGGTGAGCACGAGCACTTGCGTTTCCGGGTGCGCCCCTTTGATGGCAGCGGTCGCCTCGATGCCGTTCATCTCCGGCATAAGCAAATCCATCAGCACGACATCCGGGGAGAGCGTATTCACGAGTGCTACCGCCTCGCGACCATTCTGCGCCTCGCCGACCATCTCCATATCGGGCTGCACGAGGAGGAACATCCGCAACCCTTGCCGGACGACACTGTGATCGTCCACGACGAGGACGCGAATCTTCTTCTCAGGCGATTGGGCTATGCTACTCATCCAGTACCTCGATCTCGTCTTCGGTTACTCCCGTATCAGGGCCATTCTACCGCAGGCGGCGAGACTATCGTGCGCCGCTTCGGTCACACCGGTTGCAGCGTCGGCACCGCGAGACGCACCTGCACGATCGTGCCCGCGCCCGGCGCACTGTCGATCGTCAGCATACCGCCAATATGCTCCACGCGCTCCCGCATACCCGGCAGGCCAAGATGGCCCGGTTGCGACTGATGCCGTGCGGGGTCGAAGCCCCGGCCATCGTCCCGTACGGTCAGTGTGGCCATGCCATCACCCATGTCGAGGGTCACGGCAATCTTCTTCGCGTGGGCGTGCTTGAGGGCGTTACCGACCGCCTCGCTGGCGACGCGGAAAAGTGCGTCTTCCGAGGGCAGCGGCATACGCTCATCGCCGGTCGCCGCGAAGGTGAGAGCGGGGCCATCGCGCCGCTGGAGCGATTCGATATGCCTGCGGAGCGCCTCAATCGAACCCATCTTCTTCGAGCGCGACGGGTCGCAACTGGAAGAGCAAGGCGCGCATCTCCGCCAGGGCTTCCTTCGTCAGTCGCCGGAGTTCATCCAGGCTCCGCTGCGCCTCCGCAGGTTGCGTTTCCCACAGTGCGGGCAATACCTGCGCGAGCAGACTCATCGAGAAGAGCGACTGGGTCACGCTGTCGTGCAGATCGCGCGCGAGACGGTGTCGCTCCTCCAGTGCCGCTGCCTGCTGCGCCTGCTCGTACAACTGGGCATTATGCATCGCGACCGCCGCGTGATCCGCGAAGGTCGAGATCAGTTGCAGTTCGCTCGCGCTCGGGTTGATCGGGTGATCGTAGACGAGCATGAGTACCGCGTTGTAGGTTCCCTGGAAGCCGAATGGCGCGGCAATGAATCCCTTGAACACCGTGCGATCGATATATTCTTTGAATTCCGGACGCCACCAGGGCAAGTTCGCCGCTTCGTCGTGATTGCGAGCGACGATCGTTTCCCGTTGCTGGATGGCATAGAGCGCGGGGCCGAAACGGAGGATGGGCATGTCCGGGAAGGGAAGCGTGTCTGTGCCGTACACCGCGCGCGGGATCGTCCCGTCCCCGGTGCTCGTCAGTTCGAGGAGCGCGCAGACGCGCGCGCCCGTCACCTGCGCTGCCTGATCGACAATCGTGTGGAGCACGGTCATGCGGTCGAGGTTTGAGTTGAGGAGCGCCGCAGTTTGATGCAAGGCCGTCATCTCCGCCAGTTGTCGCTGGGTCTCGCCATAGAGTTTGCTGTTTTGCACGGCAATTGCCGCGTGATCCGCGATCGTCATGATCAGTTGCTGCGTCGCATCATTGGGACATTCCGACTGCGGGAGGTAGCAGGTGAGCGTGCCGATGGTCGTCCAATTGGCGATCAGCGGCACGGCGATGATCGATGCCCAGCCATTGGCGATCGCCGCCGCCCGCGCCGCATGAATCCCTTCCGGTGCATCGGGTGGGATGGTAATGATGTTCCGATGGACGGGGACGCCGTCGCGGAAGGCGAGCGTCGTCGGTGGCTGCTCCTCTTCCGGCGCGTTCGCCGCGTAGCGCATGTAGGCATTGATCGTCTCCCCGTATCCCTCCGGGAGACCGATACTGCCCCATCAGTTGCAATTCGCCAAGTGGGTTCGAGAGGAAGATTGCCGCCGCCTTGCAGCCGAGCCGCAGGGTTGCACGCTTCGTAATTGCCGCAAGCGTCGCGTCGAGCGAGGTGGTAACGGCGATGAGCCGCGCGATCTCCGCGAAGGCGGAAAGTTCCTCCGCACGGGTCTCGCTCGCCCGATAGAGTGGCCCCACTTCGGCATAGACGGCGGCTTCGAGCGTGATGTCCTGCACCGTCGTGCTGACGCCCAATACGGAGCCATCCGCCGCCGTGCGCAGATGGCTGGTGCACTGCACGCGCCGCTCATCCGTGGAGATGACGCATTCCTCGATATGCACCGTATCCGGGTCCGCGAAGGCATCGACGTGCGGCACGCAGCAATCCAATCCGGGGAGCGCATCGACCGATTGCCCGACCGCATCGACGCCCGCCGCCAGTCCGACGATGGTCGCGGCGATCGGCGTGATCGAAACGACGCGATTGGTCGCGTCGGTCGTGATGAGCCCGGCCTGCGTCGGCGCGACGGTCGCGGAGCGGCTGCTCTGCGTGAGCAGGGGATAGACGGTTTCGCGGAGCGCACGCAGCATCTGCTCCTCTGTCACCGTGTCGGGTGTCACCCCGAGGGCGACAAGCGCACCATCGAGCGCGTCCCGCTCCATCGCGGGCACCACGATCGGCAACCGCCGCACATACGTCCGATAGACATTGTTCCCTGTCGTCACGTCCACCTTGCACCCCATACTGTGTACCGGCACGACCATCTTTTATGGAACACCGCACCCCGGCAGAAAATGCCCGACGCGCTGTCACACGACCTGTCTATTATCGCATCCCATCGCGCACGAAGGCACAGAGCCAGGCGACGAGCGCTTCGATGTCGCCGAGGTGGCCCGTTTCGAAGGGGCTGTGCGTGTAGCGGGCGGGGAAGGCGACCATCGCGGCAGGGATGTCCGCCTTCATGAAGGCCGCGCCATCGCTGCCGAACGAGCCGAAGACGGCGTGCTGAATCGGGATGCCCGCTGCGCCCGCCGTCCGTTCGAGCGCGGCAGTCAGCGTGTAGTCATAGTGGGTGATCGCGTCCTTGTGGACGAGGAGCGGCCCCGCGCCGAGGCAGAGGGGCATCGCGCGCTCCTCGACACCGGGAATGTCTGCCCGCGAGGCCGATCTCGACAGCGATCCCCGCGTCGAACTGCTCCCGCGCCGCGAGGGCGAACGCGCCGATCAGCCCGATCTCCTCCTGCACGGTGCAGGCGAGGGTCAGTTCGCAGCCAAGTTCGTCTTGGGGTACGCGCCGCAATACTTCGGTGATCACCGCGAGCGGCACGCGGTCATCGAGCGCCTTGCCGACGACGTGCGGGCCGAACTGCTCGGTCCGCGCGTCCCAGACGAGGCGCGTACCGGGCGTCACACCGCGTGTGAGGAGTTCATCGCGCGTGTAGCCCGTATCGACCCAGAAGTCGTTCCAGGTGAGCTCATCGGGCTCGCGGAGCGCGAGGGAGGCGAGGTGGCCCGTGGCGCTGGCGATCACACCGGGGAGCGGACCGGAGCGGGCAAGGATCGTCACGCGTTGCCCGACGGTGAACCAGTTGCGCACGCTCGTCTTCCGCTCCCACGCCTGCCCATTCGCCAGCCAGAGGAAACCGGCGGGGTCAATGGCGCGGACGAGATAGCAGAGTTCGTCCGCGTGTGCGGCGAGCAGCAATTTCTTCCCACTTCCGCCCGCGCGGGCGAGGACATTGCCGATCCGTGTCCGCTCCGTCCGTGCGCCCGCCTCGCGCCAGACGCGCTCGATGTGGTCGAGCACGATGCCTTCCTGCCCCACCGGCCCGGCAAGTTCGGTCAATTCCTTGATGAGTGCGAACATGATTCCTCTTCCTCTCTACTCCGCGTATCGATACCGCATCACGCTATCGTATGCGTCCCGCTGCCTGGATGGGAAGAGGCGCGCAGTGCCGCGATGATGCAGCTTTTGCACGCCCAATCAACCTCACCCCCCGGCCCCCCTCTCCACGCGTGGAGAGGGGGAGCGACCTGCTTGAGAACACGGCTTTTCAGGAATGCCACGGCACTTGCAGCGAGGCACCCCTCTCCACGCGATGGCTCCGTACGAGAGGGGACGGGGGTGAGGTTGATCCCGCGCACGTATACCCCCTGCGACATGTTGGCATCTCCCTTGCACGTCGAAGCGCGATCGGGTATTCCACCGAGAGGGCGCGGCAATGAGGACGAGAGGAACGGAAACGATGCGTCATCGACGAGCATCTTCACGCGCGCGGTTCGGTATTGGCGCTCTCGCGATCCTTTGCGTTTGCTGCTTCTCGCTGCCTGTGGTGGCAGTAGCCCGACCGCCACGCCCCGTCCGCCGACGAGTGTCGCAAGCCCATCGGTCAGTCCCCTGCGGCCTCAAGCTCGGTGGCCCAACCGACACGACCGGCAGGCTCTGCGAGTGCGGTCGCGGGAACCGCACCGGCGACGGCCACCGCAGGTACCGCCGCGTCTGCGACGAGCACGACGAGTACGAGTACGAGTACGACTCGTGGCTCGGCCACCGCGCAGGCGACGGTTGCGGGAAGTCCCGCAGCATCATCGGTGGCCGGGAATCCGAATGTCCGGCGGGACGATTTCACGGTGGACTTCGGAGATTTCCAGAGCCACGCGCAACTGACCTATCCCGCGACGGGCAACAGCCCCTTCCCAACCATCGTCCTCATTCCCGGCACCGGCCCGTACGATCTCGATTTCACGACTCATTGACCGCCTGACCGGCAAACCGAAATCGCACATCTTCCGCGACATCGCAGACTATCTGACCGCGAACGGCTACGCGGTCGTGCGCTACAACAAGCACTACATCACCTGGCCCGACCGACCAACTCGATCCGGCGACCGCGAATACGTTCTACACGAATGCGACGCAGAAGCAACTGCTCGCGGACGCTGACAAGGTCTATCAGATGGCGAAGGCGAACGCGAAAGTGGACCCGGCGCGCATCATCCTCTACGGATGGAGCGAGGGAACGACGCACGCGACGCAACTCGCGGTAATGCACCCGGAGATCGCAGGGGTGATCCTCCAAGCACCCGTCGCCGGGACGTGGAAAGATACCTTCTCCTATCAGTTGCTCGATCTCGGCGTTGGCTTCTTGCGCGATGTCGCGGATACGAACAAGGATGGCGCGGTGACGTTCGATGAACTGATCGCCGCGCTCCAAAAGAGTCCCGGCACCGTCTCGAGCTATGCGGCCTTATGACGCTTGATCTGACACCGAATGCGCCACCACCGGGCACCGCCGCGCCGTCTGCCTCATCGCCGGTCCGCGCCCGCGCCCCGGCTCAATGCGCGGTTGGACTACCAATGGGACGGCAAATTGGACATCGCCAGGAAGTCACGCCATTCTTCCAGCAGTTCTTCGCGAACTTCGACCAGAACGCCGCAAATTCCCCATACGGCGCAATACACCTCGGACAAGACGCCACCAACGATTTCAGCAGCCTCCCGACCTACAAAGGCCCGGTGCTGATCTTGCAAGGTGGGCGATGACGCGAATGTGTCTCCCGCCGGCGCGAAGCAGATTGATGACGCCCTCGCCGCGGCAGGCAACCCGCGATCATACGCTCATTACCTACCCGAACCTCGGTCACTCGCTCGGCCAGCTACCCTCCGTCAACGCCGATAACTTCCAGCCGATTGATCCCAAAGCCCCTCGCAGATGCCACCGGGTGGCTGGATAAACGGTTCAAGAAGTAGATTACCTAACCCTCCAGCCCCCTTCCCTAAAGGAAGGGGGTGACTCATCGAGATATTGTGCCCTATGCATTGGCCGCAGACCTTCAGGAGGTTGGACTCCCTCTTCCTTCTAGGGAAGGGGGCTAGGGGGTTAGGTCTTACACGTTCGCCAGATCAATCACCGAGCGGAGGGTTTCGCCGCGCTCCATCGCGTGGAAGGCCTCTTCGGTCTCTTCGAGCCGGATCATCGCGTGACGACCTCATCGAGTTTCAGTTGGCCCTGCTGATACCAGTCCGCGAGGAGGGGGAAATCGCGCGTCGGCAGGCAGTTGCCGTACCACGAGACGACGGTGCTCCCACCGATATCGAAGAAGCGCTGGATATCGAGATTGAGCATCGGGCCGGGGCCGGGCACGCCGATGAAGACGCAGGTACCGGCGAGATCGCGGCAGAAAAGCGCCTGCTCCAGTGTCTCCGGTCTGCCAACCGCCTCGAAGGAGTAATCCACGCCGTTGCCACCCGTCAGTTCCTTGATCCGCGCGATCGGATCGCCCTCACGCGCATTGACGGTATGCGTCGCACCGAACTGCTTCGCCCATTCGAGTTTCTTTGGGTCGATGTCCACGGCGATGATCGTCGTCGCGCCCGCCAGTCGCGCGCCCTGGATGACGCTATCCCCCACGCCGCCACAGCCGAAGACCGCCGCGCTCGTGCCCGGGCCGCACACCCGCGGAGTAGAGCGCCGCCCCGACCCCCGTCATCACGCCGCAGCCGATCAGGGACATCTGCGCGTCCGGCAATGCCTTATCGATGACGACCGCTTGCGCGGCATGGACGACGGTATGCGTGCAGAAGGTGCCGATGCCGAGCACGGGGTTGAGCGTCTGACCCGTCCTTCGTCGCGCATCCGCTTCTCGGCGTTGAGGCTGGCGGCGCAGTAGT
>CAVXPY010000010.1:0-50565 GCA_963763655.1 uncultured Chloroflexia bacterium | reverse complement strand
CTCGCGCGGGGCGCGGTAGGGTACGGGTCGCTGCGAGTTGCCGGGCACCGCGTCGTACTCGGCGTATGCACCGAGGACCGGCTTGCCCTCGCCCCACGTCGCGACGAATGCCGTCGGCATCCCGCCGGATCCCTCCTCCACGGTGAACCCCTCGGCACGCAGGAGGTCCACATAGGCTTTCGCGGATTTGTACTCCCGCCACGCGGGTTCCGCGTAGTGCCAGATCTCCATATCGAAAGCGGAGAACCGCTGCCAGTTCTCCTCAATCCATCCCCGCGTACTGCTTCTCTGGATAGCGTGTCGCCATCTGCGCCTCCCTCCCTGTTGTGCCATCGCGACCGGGGGTCATCGTAATGCCGCAGGGAGGGAGGGGTCAATCCGGGAAACCTCACCCCCCGTCCCCCTCTCCATCGCCCATAGGGTTGTGGAATAGAAGGTCTATACGGCGATAGAGAGGGGGAGAAATATAGGGGAAAGGAATGCTCAGAGAATGCCACAGCGCTTCAGATGAGGCACCCCTTTCCGGAGCTTGCGAAGGGGAGGGGCCGGGGGCTCCGTACGGGGGAAATTCCCTTACCCCCCGCTCCGCTCCTGCGCGAGGAGGGCGCGCTTGCGCTCAATGCCCCAGCGGTAGCCACCGGGGTCGCCATCTTCCCGCACGACGCGATGGCAGGGAATGGCGAGGGCGACATGGTTGGTGGCACAGGCCTGTGCGACGGCGCGGGCGGCGGTCGGTTGGCCGATGGCGCGGGCAACCTCGCCGTATGAGCGGGTGCTGCCGTAGGGGATGGTGCGCAAGGTCTCCCAGACGCGCCACTGGAAGGCGGTCGCTTGAATATCGAGGGAAGATCGAGATGCGGTTCGTGCCCCTCGATGTGCCGGATGATCGCCGCGACCGCCGTATCGAGGCCGGAGGCATCCCGCGTGATCGCGGCGGCGGGATACTCCTTCGTCAGACCCGCCGCGAGGGTCTCATCCGCCACCGTCACCGAGGGTGATCGCGCAGATGCCACGCTCCGTCGCAGCGACGAGCAGCCGCCCGAGGGGGCAGGGAACGATGGTGTACTGAATGCGCATTCCCAGGCCGCCCCGTCGGTAGAGGGCGGGCGTCATGCCGAGTTGGGTGGGTGCCCGCTCATAGAGACGGCTGGCGGAGCCGTATCCCGCGCCGTAGAGTGCGCTCGTCACTGCTTCGCCTTTGCGCGGCTTGCCTTTGAGGCGACCTACCCGGCACGCCTCGGCGTACTGCCGGGGCGTGATGCCCATCACCCACTTGAAGGTGCGCTGCAAATGGAAGGGGCTGAGATGGGTCTGTTCTCCCCGGCTGGCGAGCGTCGGCGGCTCCTCAGGGTTCGCCGCGATTGCCCGGCAACACGCTGCACGAGTTTTTCCACCTGCGGGTTCCGGAGCGCGGCCTGTTCCGGATGGCAGCGACGGCAGGCGCGGTATCCGGCCTGCGCGGCCGCTTCCGGCAAGGCGAAGAATGGAACATTTTCGCGCCGTGGTCGCCGAGAGGGGCACGTCGGGCGGCAGTAGATGCCGGTCGAGGTCACGGCATAGACGAAGAGACCGTCCGCCTCCGCGTCGCGCGCGAGCACGGACGCCCGCTGCCGGGTCTCATCCCATGCGTCGTATACGTGTCTTGGCTCATTCACCGTCTCTGCCACGAACACACCGATCTCGGTCATCTCTGTATCCATCGTCATCGTCTTCTCAATCGCCACTATCATTATATCGTTTCCTCCGTGTATGTGGGCTGCTGCGCCAATCCCTGGAGCCGTTGACCGAGGCGTACAAGGAGCTGCCCGATCCCCGTCATCATTGCGTGCCTGGGTGGCCGTGCGTCGAGGAGTATCTGCTCCCGTTCGGCCTGCGTGAGCAGGTCCTGTGTGCGATAGTGCGCGGTGACAGCTGCGGTGTCCCGAAATATCCCGTTCTGTATGTTCATCATCCGTCTCCTTTCTATTCTCAGAATAGGGCATGGGGGCATCGTGTTCTATCCGGTTCTTGCGCTTCAAAGTGCCGCCGCGCCATACTCATGCGCGGCGCGTGACACACTGCCACGCGCACATATCCATGAAGCGGAATCGGGGGAGCGATGACGGCACAGACAGTACGGGTGGGTATCATCGGCACGGGCATCGGCGCCGAACACATCAAGGCATTGCAGGAGGCCCCCTGGCGCGGTCGTCACAGCGATCTGCTCGGCGCAACAGGAGCGCGCGGAGGGGAATGGCGCGCCAGTTCGCTATCCCCCGCGCGACGAGCGATTATCGCGATCTGCTCAGCGCGGATGTTGACGCGGTGATCGTTACCACACCGCCCGCGCTGCACGTGTCGATGACGCTCGATGCGATTGCGGCGGGCAAGCACGTTTTCTGTGAGAAACCGCTGGCCCCCCAACTGGCGGAGGCGACAGAGATGCGCGATGCTGCGGAGGCGGCGGGCATGATTCACATGATTTTTAACCATCACATGCGCTTCGGCGCGACCTACACGGCGATGCAGAGAGCGGATCGCCGCAGGCTATCTCGGCCAGCCAACGCTACGGCGGATGCCCGTGTCGGCATGAACGTGGTCGTATTACTTGCGCGGGTCCACTCTGGAGCCCGAGTAAGACCGGGTGGTTCACCGATCGGCGCAGGGGGGCGGGATTATGGCCGGATCGGCGGGGCCGCATCTCCCAGATATGCTGCGCTGGTGTTGGGGGGAGGTTGTGGCGGTCGGCGGCGAGGTCCGCTCTCGCGATCCCGCCGCTACCCTGGTCGGATGGCCGCGAAATCACCGGCATCACCGCACCGGATACCTTCATCGCTCTGCTGCGCTTCGCCAATGGCGGGCTGGCGACGGTGCGCGGGGTGCCGATTGCCTATCACCGTGGCGGCTTCTCGATCGAGTTCAACGGCACCGAGGGCGCGCTGATCGCCACGAATAGTGACCTGAAAGGCGCGACCGCCGCCGATCCGGCACCCGTGGATCTTCCGCTTCCAGAGGGCCTCTGGGATCGAGCGGGGATCGCGAAGCGCTTCATCCGTGCAATCCAGGACGGGAGGCCATCCCCCGCGCCGAACTTCGCCGATGGCGTCGCGATCCAGGCAATTCTCGATGCTCTCGACACAGCGATTACGACGAACACCTGGGTGACAATCGATCAGGCTTCCTCTGGTACGAGAAGGGATGAGTCACAAATCCATTCGTCTCCCCTCTCCATCGCCGAACAAACTTCATCCATTCCGTGATCTATGGGCGATGGAGAGGGGGCAGGGGGTGAGGAATCAGAATCGCCTTAAAGTGTAAGACCCCGACAGCCAGTGCGCTCCAACCGAATCCGTGGGCCTTGCGGCTTCCGTATCCGACTGAGGTGCATCGGTCATCGGGACCTTACAATGATGAAGATACAGACTGTTCGGACATTTGTCAAGGGGTTGCATGGATTCGGCGCGAAATTGCTCACAAAGGGGTGCGCAGGAGCATATCCAGAGCGTGTACACTCCGTTGGATAGGAGGCGTGCATCTTCTCTTCGATGGCATATTCCTACCTTCGGATCGGAACGTCCTCGCGGGTCCAGAAAGGAAACAGCAATGGATGCCCCGATGCCCGTGATCGTCTTCTCGGATTTCGTCTGACCGTACTGCTATCTGGCTGAGGGTGCCTTGGCCGAACTGGAAGCGACGCACGATGTGGCGGTGGAATGGCTCGCCTTCGAACTGCGGCCGGAACCCGCGCCGCTGCCGGACATCACCGGGGCGGCGGGCGAACGGTTCCGGCAGAACTGGGAGCGGGGCGTCGCGCCGATGGCCGCGCGGCTCGGCGTGGAGATGCATTTCCCGCCCTTCAAGTCGCGCTCCCGGCAGGCGCACGAGGCGGCGATCTATGCCCGCGACGCACGAAGAGTCGATGCGATGCGCGTCGCCCTCTTCCGCGCCTTCTTCGTCGAGAACCGGGACATCGGCGATCCGGATGTGCTCGGGATATCGGCGCATCGGTCGGGCTGGATGCCGACGATCTGCGCGCCGCGCTCGCGGAGGGGCGGTACACGGATCAGGTGATCGAGCAGGAGCGGTTCGCGGCGCGGATCGGTATCTCCGCCGTGCCGACGATCGTGATCGGGCAGGTTGGCGTGCAGGGCGCGCAGCCGTACGATGTGTTCCGGCAGGTCTACGAGGAAGCGCAACGTCGGGCGGAGAGCGCCGATAACGGGGGAGCGCGGCGGGTGGGTGAGGAAGTCGTGCGAGGGATAACGGTGCGAGGGCGCGCGGGACGCGGGGTTCGATCCGCAGGCGCTTGCGGCGGGCATTTGGCCTGATCGAGACGGTGGATCGCGCAGGGCGTCCTGCCGGGTGCGGCGGCGCTCGTCGCGCGGGGCGGGCAAATCGCCGGGGAGGCGTATCTCGGCCTCGCCCATCGCGCGGAGAAGCGCCCGGCGGACTCCGAGACGATCTGGGGGCTCGCCTCGATCACCAAGCCGTTCACCGCGACGGCGGTGATGCTGATGGTCGAGCGCGGGCTCTGTACGCTCGATGAACCGCTTGCCGACCTGCTGCCGGAGTTCCTCGATGCGCGCCCGAAACACCCTTCGACCGGCGCGCGGTGACGCTTCGCCATATTCTCGCGCACTGCTCCGGCCTGCCCGGCTTCAGCCCGGACAACTTCGACCTCCGCCGCGCGCACGAGCCGCTGGAGGCATTCGTCCGCTCGTTCGGCGCAGCAGCCGCTGCTCTTCGCGCCGGGCACGCTGCATTACTACAGCAACCCCGGCATCCTGATGGCGGCGGAGGTCGTCGGGCGGGCGCGTGACGGGCACACTGCGGCGGGCGGTCGCGTCGCCCGCCGTCGGGCACTACCACACCTTCGTCCAGCAGCACATCCTCGCGCCGCTCGGCATGACGGCCAGTGCGCTGCGCCCGCCGCCGGAATGGAACGAGCGGATCGCCTGGGTGGAGCGGACCGGGCAGGAGGGGCAGGACTGGGAGATGGCGAACAGCGCCTACTATCGCTCGCTCGGCATCCCGTGGGGCGGCCTCTTCAGCCGCCCGCGCGATCTCGTCCGTTTCGCGGACGCTTCCTCCCCGCGGCGGGCGGGCGGCAGCGCATCGGCCATCGACGATCCCGTCATGCCCGGCGCGCGCATCGTCTCCCCCGCGACCGCCCGCGCGATGACGACCGCGCAGTTCGCCCCACCGGACGCGCCCGGCGGACCTCGCACCCGAACTGCGGGACGGCACGCCGCCGCTCATCCGCCCCGAAGTGCCGTGGGGCATCGGCTGGGACATCAAAGGGAGCGAAGCGCCCGCATCCGAGCGGCGATCTCACCTCACCCGCGACCTATCATCACGGCGGCGCGACCGGCACGATGGTCTGGGCCGATCCCGCGACGGACATCGTCTGCATCCTGCTCACCAACCGCACGATGGCCAGCGGCTGGACGACCGAGCGCCCCCGCCAGTCCCTCTTCAGCAACGCCGTCATGTCCGCCGCGCTGTAGGCGGGCATACCGTGCTACATCCGCGTGATGCCGCAAGCAATAGAAAACTTGGTGGTGGCAGGTTGAAGCCCGCCTACCACCGGGAAAAAGCGGTTCAGTCGCGACGAAAATCGGTCTAATGATCGTGCGTCGTGGGAGCGTTACGGGCGGGATCAACCTGCTCGACACCCATCAGTTCGCCTTGCGCGAGCAGGGTGCGCTCCCCGTATTGCCGGGCGCGTTCTTCGGCGGGGAGCATCGCGGCACAGGGCGTCCCGAACCGGGGCACGGCGAAGGGCAGTGCGTATCGCCGCGCGCCAGGATCTGCGCCGCGTTCCCGCCGTACCATGCGGTATATGAGCGGGCATTTGCGTAGTGGCCGACGAAGGAGCGGCGGAAGCGATTCCGGCTCCCGGTTCGCGTGGGAGCGGTGGAGGATATGCCCCTGAAAGAAGACGACATCACCGGGATCCACGATCACCGGCGTCTCCTGCCCGGCGTATCTGCGGGCAACCGGCGTCAGTCCGTTCACGTCCTCGTCCACATGGCTCGCGTTGTCAATCGGTGTGAGACCCGCGAGGGCGTCCGGCGCGTGGTTCTGGCCGATCTTCTGCACGTCCGGGTAGACTGGCTCGTGCTGCGTGCCGCGCGTCATCCAGAGGCAGCCGTTCTCCTCGTCGGCACGGTCGAGAGCGAGCCACGCGCCGCAGAGCGTATCAGGCTTCGTTGGGATGTAGTAGGCGTCCTGGTGGTATCCCTGCCCCGCGCTTCCGGGCGGTTTGAGGAAGAGCATCGTCTGCATCGCCATCACGTCCGGGCCGATCAATGCTTCCAACACATCGAGGAGGCGCGGATGGAGGAGGAACCGCTCGTGGATTGCCTCGTTCGAGATGCGGCATGAAGGTGCGATTGAAAAGCTGCTCGATCTCTTTCATTGTCCAACCGCTGATCTTTTGCTTCGTACCGGGGAGCGGGATGCGCCCGGCGAGGATGTCATCGGTGTGCGTGGTCAAGTTCCCGCACATCCTCCGCACCGACGAGACCGGGCACAACGAGATACCCCTCCGCATGGAAGGTGCGATATTGCTCGACCGTGACGCGGTACCGCTCGTGTCCGGCGCGGCGTTCGGTCATCGTCATGGTCGCCATTCTGACCTCCCTGCATGAGGGATCGGTAAACCCGGAACCATGTGCAGAATGAATATCGTCAACGATCCATCGCGTGGTCTGACACGGGAAACCGCGCAAAGCTCCTGGCATCGCAGATGCGATATTCATCGACACCGGTGTATACGTCTCTACGGAGGTGAGCCGAGTAATGGACGGCTACGCCCTCCCGAACAGGCAATTGAGCGCCGCGCGCAGGTAATCGCGACCTATGATGGTGAGCCCGCGAATTTGCCCGCACGCCCTCGGCACGAAGAACGGCACGCATCATGTGCTCGCCTATCAGTTCGGCGGCGGGAGCGCACATGGCCTCCCGCCGAACGGCGAGTGGCGCTGCTTCGCCGTGGACCGTCTGACGAATCTGACAATGCGCCCTGGCCCGTGGCATACCGCCGCAAACATCTTCAACCCGCAGTCCTGCCTCGATACCATCGATGTCGTCGTGCAACCCGCGCCACCCGCCGCAATCCGCGCGCGGTAAGGGAACGCTTAGTCTGCGTGCACCGGGCGCTTCACGCGCTCCAGGAGCGCGGGGCGAAGGATGTCAGAGATGGCGCGCTCCTCGCCGGGCTGCATCGTCTGGGTGTTGATGACGACGCTGTTTGGCACGGAACTCGGGCCATTGGGCTCGAAGAGGTAGAGGCGCGTCTCGCCTTCCTCCAGCGCGGTCACGAGTTCATGCGCGTCGATATGGCTCGTCGCGTCGAACCGCAGTTCCACCCGTGGGTGATGTGCTCGCGCCCGTCGTAGACGCAGCGCGCCTCGACGCCGCGGATGCCGTCGAGCCGTTCGGCCATATACTCCGCTTGCGCCTGCCAGCGCGCCATGTCGGCGGCATGATCGAGCGTGAGATACCGTTCGAACGCGACGATCAGCCCGACGATGTCCTCCTTTGCGGCCTTCGCGGCCCGCCCGACGCTGTGGTTCGGGCTGCCGTTCGCCATCGCGGCCTTGATGAGGTCCGCGCGCCCGGCGAGGATGCCCGAGGATTGCGGCCCGCGTAGCCCTTTGCCGCCGCTGAATGTCACCAGGTCTGCGCCTTCCGCCGTGAAGCGGGTCAGGTTCTCCGGTGGCGGGAGCATCGCTGCCGCATCCACGAGCACCGGAACGCCGTGCTTGTGGGCAATTTCGCACGTCTGCGCGAGGGGGAGCGCTCCCCGGCTCGCCCACGGCGAGGCGAGATAGGCGACAAGCGCAGTCTTCTCGGTGAATGCTGCTTCCAGTTGATACGGGATCGTGCCGTGGCCGTGCCGACCTCGACCACCGTCGCTCCCGCCACGCGGACGGCGTGATCGTAGCCGTTGCGGTGCGCGCGGTGGATGATCGCCTCATTCTTCATGCCGGTGCTGTCCGGCAGTTGCGCGATCTTGATCGGGTCCGTCCCCGCGAGGCAGGCGGCGGTCGCGAGGAGTAGCCCCGCCTCCGCTCCCCCAACGACCATCCCCGCCTCCGCGCCAGTCGCGCGGGCAATCACCTCTGCTCGCGACCGCCTGCAACTCATCGAGGAGGATGTACGCCCCTGCCGCTTCGCGCATCGCATCGAGCACTTCCGGCGGCATCACCGAGCCACCAAGCCGCGTATGCGTGCCGCGTGCATTGATCAAGGGCCGAATACCGAGGCGCTCATAAATTCCGGTCATCTTACCTCTCCCCCGGCCCCTCCCCTAAAAGGGAGGGGTGACTCATTGCGAATAGTCGAGGTATTCATCCCCGAAGGCCACGGCATTGCGGCATTTCTCCCCCTTCCTTTTAGGGAAGGGGGCCGGGGGGTTAGGTGCATCTACTGCGAGCGGCCGCGACCCGCGACGGGCCAGATCGCTTCAACGATGCCCTTGCGGGTGGCGTAGTAGCAGTCGTGGAGATTGACCGTGGTGCAGACGTGACCGGGGATCATCTCGACGACATCGCCACGGCGCAGCTCCCGCGCGGGGCCTTCCACGATCAGCGTCGTGTGCTCCTCGGAAAAGCCCTTGAACTCAACGCCCTTCGGGTAGCCTTTGAGCATCGGCGTACCGTGGTCGGTGCCCACGGTTTTGCGCCCGGTATCGAGGACGACGCGCTCCGGGGTTGGGCGGCTGATGACGGTGGCGAGTACCGTGAGGGCGGGCGTAAACCGCTCGCCGATCCCACCGACACCCGCATACGTGCTGTCCATAAAGACGTACGACCCCGCCTGGACTTCATCGAACCCTTCGAGGGAGCCGGTGTGCGCATAGGTGCCGGTGCCGCCGCCGGAAACGATGCCGACCGGGATGCCCGCCGCTTCAATGGCACGGCGAGTCTCGATGATCGGGGCCATCGCCGCCGCCACGCGCTCCGCGCGCTGCGTATCGTCCTGAATATTGACGAGATGCCCCTCATATGCCTGGATGCCTCGGAAGCGGAGGCCGGGCAGGTCCGACGCGATGCGCGCCAGTTGCACCGCTCCTTCGCCCGGTTGGACACCGCAGCGGTTCATTCCGGTGTTGACCTCGACCAGCACATCGAGTTCGACGCCCTGCGCCGCCGCCGCACTGGCGAGCTCACGCATATTTTCAGGATCATCCACCGCGACGGTGACGCGCGTGTGATGGAGGAGGCCGATGAGGCGCGCGATCTTCGCCCGGCTGACGATCTGATTGGCGATGAGGAGGTCTTTGATACCTGCCTCCGCCATGATCTCCGCCTCACCGAGTTTCGCGCAGGTGATGCCGACCGCGCCGAGGGCGATCTGCTTGTGGGCGATAACCGGGCTTTTGTGCGTCTTCGCGTGTGGGCGGAGTTTCGCGGGCTTGTCGCGGAAGAACTCCGCCATCGTCCTAAGGTTCTGCTCCATCGCATCGCAGTTCAATAACGAGGGCGGGCGTGTCAATCGCCGCCTTTTCCATGCCAATCAGATTCCCCGGTCGTGTTTCCGCCCGTGGCATCGCAGCCCCCCATCACTTCGTTGGGAAACCTATTGAACCGCAGAGGCGCAGAGAAACGCAGAGAAGAGAAGAATGCAGTTTTTCTCTTCTCTCTTTCCCCCTCTGTGTCCTCTGCGTCTCTGCGGTTCAAGCGTTTTCTGCTGGTTTCGTCGCTACTCTATCACAGCCGGTACGGACAGAGATGTGCGAGGCTTCGGGGAGCGAAAAACGAAACCGGTGGCTGCGCATCGCGCAGCCACCGACTACGGCCGTCGGGATCGGGCCTTGAGAGGACGAGACTTACGCGCCCGCCTCCTCGACGTACTGGACGAGCGAGCGGACCATCACGCCCGTCGCGCCCTTCGGGGTGTAGGGGCCATGCTGATCCGTCGCGGCGCTGCCCGCGATGTCGAGGTGAATCCACGGCTTGCCCTCGACGAACTCACCGATAAAGAGCGCCGCCGTGATCGCGCCGCCACCGCGCCCGCCGGTGCTCTTGAGGTCCGCGATGTCGCTCTTCAGTTGCTCCTTGTACTCGTCCCAGGTCGGCAACTGCCAGACGCGCTCGCCCGCGTTGCCCGCCGCCGGAGGAAACGATCCACCAGTCCCTGATCGTTGCCCATCACGGCGACCGCGACATTGCCGAGGGCGACCATCTTCGCGCCGGTGAGGGTGGCGAGGTCGATGATCTCGTCCGCGCCCGCGCGCGCGGCGTGGGTAACGGCGTCCGCGAGTACCATCCGGCCCTCGGCGTCCGTGTTGCCGATCTCGAAGGTCTTGCCATTGAGTGCGGTGACGACATCGCTCGGGCGCATCGCCGTGCCGCTCGGCATATTCTCCGCCGCCGCCATGATGCCGATGACGCGGACATTCGGCTTCACCTGCGCGATGGCATACATCGCGCCGAGCACCGCCGCGCCGCCGCCCATGTCCGTCTTCATCGAGTACATGCCGTCCTGCGTCTTCAGGTCGAGGCCGCCGGAGTCGAAGGTGATCGTCTTGCCGACGAGGGCAACCGTTTTCGTCGCCCCGCCGCGCGGCTCGTAGACCATCTCGATCAGCCGTGGCTCCGCCGCGCTTCCCTTGCCGACGGCGAGGATCGCAGTTGTAGCCGCCGGAGGCCAACGCCTGCTGATCGAGCACCTCGCAGGGCAGGCCGGATTCGCGCGCGACGCGCTGCGCCCATTCGGCGATCTGCGGCGGTGTCTTGTCGTTCGAGATCGTGTTAACGAGGTCCCGCGCCAGCGCGACGCCGGAGGCGATCGCCTGCCCGTGTGCGACGGCTCCGCATCCGCCGCCCCGGTCGACCAGAGTGCGACCGATTCCACCTCCTTGGCCGGCTTCCCCACTGCTCTTGTAGCGCGTGAAGCGGTAGGAGGCGAGGGTGAGCCCCTCGACGATGGCGCCGACCGCATCGGCGTCGGCACCATCCGGCAGAGCGGCAGCGACGGTGCGCGCGCCCTCTCCTGCGCCCGCTTGATCGCCGCACCGTATGCCCGACGGAGCGATTCGCCGCGCATGGCGGGTTCGCCCCCGTCGCCGAAGCACCGGCAAGAATGAGCGTGCGCGCGGGCAGTTTGCCGAAGGTCGCGAACGCCGCGACCTGCCCCGCTTTGCCCGTGAACCCGGTCGCATCGAGTACGGGTGCCAGTTGCCCATCGAACCGTTCCGCGCCGTCCAGTGCGCCCGCAACGTCCGTCCCGGCGGCGACGGGCAAAATGAGTGCGTCCGCGCTCGCCGTCAGGGCATCCCCGGACTGTGTCGTGATTGTCAAGGCCATCGTTTTGCTTCCCTTCCGTCTCACCGAATCTCCACAGCCTGTGTCCAGACCGATAGTATGACACAATGCCCTCGCGTTTGGCGCAAGATCAACGATTGCAGGGGAGGACGTGCATGTATCTCGGCGAGCAACTACCGAACCCGTCTGACGCCCGATTGACCCTCTCGGCGCAACTCGGCGTCAGTCATCTCGTGGTCGAGATGGGGCGGGAACTGTACGACGAGAGCGAGACGGGGCGATGGGCGCTCGATCGCATCCGGCATGTGCAGGCACGCGCGGCAGCGAACGGCATTCGTGTCGATGTCATCGGCCTGGAGATGCAGACGCTGCTCATCGACATCATTCGGGGCAACAGCGCGCGGCGGGACGCGCAACTCGCCGTGATCGCGCACAATATCCGCACGGCGGGCGAAGCGGGTGTGCCGTGCCTCAAGTACGCGCTCCACATGATCGGTATCCCGCGCACGGGGCGGACGCCGGGGCGGGGCGGCGCGCTCTACGCCCATTTCGACATTGCGGAGGCGACGGACGAAGCGCTCGCCGCCTACACCGGGCAGGCAGCCGGTCAGAGCCGCGCGGCGGAAGTCGGGCCGGTCTCGCCGCAGCAATCGTGGGATGCATTCGAGTATTTTCTCGAACGGATGATCCCCATTGCCGAAGAATCCGGCGTCGCGCTCGCCTTCCATCCGCAAGACCCGCCGCTGCCGCACGATACCGGCCTGCGCGGGTTCCATCACGTCCTCGGCAGCATCGACGGCCTGAAGCGCTACCTCGATCTCAGCCCCAGCAGCGCGCATGTGATGAACTTCTGCCAGGGGACGGTGGCGGAGATGTGCGCGAATCCCGCGACCGAGGTGTTGGAGGCGATCCGCTACTTCGGCGGGCGCGGCAAGATCTTCATGGTACATTTCCGCAACATCAAAGGGAGCTACCTGCACTTCGATGAGGTCTATCCCGATAACGGCGATGTGAATATGCACAAGGCGCTTCAGGTCTATCAGGAGGTCGGCTACCACGGGATGATCTGCCCCGATCATGTCCCGACCTCTGCCGTGGACCTCGACAAGGAGCGGCAATTCGCCTTCTGCCTCGGCTATATCAAAGCGCTCCTTCAGGTCGTGGAGGCGGGCGACCTCACCCCCGACCCCCTCCATCGCCCCTGAGATAGTGGAAAGAGAAAGATTCGTACCATGGCGGAGGGGGGGGAGAGATACAAGGAAAAGAGATGTTCGGAGCACACTACGGCATTTCCTTGAGTCACCCCTCTCCATCGCCGTACAAACCTATTCGTATCGTGATTTATAGGCGATGGCTCCGTACGTGAGGTAAGATCGTTGACAGTACCTGCGCCCCTTTCTACACTGCTCACGTTCAAAAGTTTTTGACTATTCTCTCCAAAGACAAGATGATCGCTGGTTTGTGGGGAATGCGGTTTAATCGTGTGAACCGGAGGGGTGCAACATGAGTGGAGGGAACGGGTGGGGACGGGTCGCGGAGGTCGTGGAGGAGGCGAGTCGTTCCGGGATGGTGGGCGTCTCGATCATTGGGCCGGATGGCGCAACGTGGCAGCAGTTCGGGGATCGCATTTTCAACCCCGCCAGCACGATGAAAATCCCGGTGCTCGTTGAGATTTTCCGCAAGATCGATGCGGGGATGTTGCACCTCGATGATCCGTATGTCCTGACTGATGAAGACCGGGTCGGGGGCAGCGGCGTCCTCAATGAGATGCGCATCCGGCGCGGCGATCACCCTTCATGATCTCATCTATCTGATGATCTCGATCAGCGATAACCTCGCCACGGATGTCCTGATCGGGAAGGCGGGTGTGGAGGCGGTCAATCGCACGATGGCCGATCTCGGCATGAAGAATTCCCTCCTCACGGGGACGATCACGCGCCTACTTCGCCGGGGCACCGGAACTGGGCCGGGCGACACCGAACGATTATGCGGGTGCCATCGCGGCGATCCTGAGCGGTGAAGCGGCCTCTGCGGAATCCTGCACGGCGATGACGGCAATGCTGGAGAAGCAGCAGAACCGCCGCCGCATCGCCCGCCACCTGCCGATGTCGGATACGATCCGCTGGGGGAGCAAGACGGGCACGACGCGCGGTGTCTGCAATGAGGCCGGATTCATTATGGGGCCGAATGGGCGGCTGATCATCGCCGTCTATACCGAGAACTACGCAGACACGCATATCGCGGAGGAAGTCATCGGCGATATCGCGCGTGCCGCGATGGCGGATAGCGGTGTGGTTGGCCCGACCTATACGAGTTAGCGGGGGTTTGCAGAATTACTGGGCCGAGCAATAGTGGGTGGAGGCGGGCTTTAGCCTGCCATCCCTTGCGATGGCAGGCTAAAGCCCGCCTCCACCGGGGATTTTGACAGGGCCAGTGATTGCGAAAACCGATCAAGGGGGTTCACGGTTCGTGGGTCGTGGTGGGAGTGGATGGCTCAATGAGTGAGGGGGAGCAGATGCAATCCGGGAATTCACCCAGGCAGTCTCATCGGGTGCGCCTCGACCGGCGCGCGTTCGTCGGGGGATCGGTCGCGACCGCCGCCGCCGCTATCCTCGCGGCATGCGGCGGGAACCCGGACGCGAAGGCGACCGATACGCCGAAGCCCGCAGCGGCAGGGGCCGCGACCACCCCTGCGGGAAGTTCGCCCGCGCCCGCGCCTGCCGTGACGAAAGCGGCCGTGCTGCCAACCTCCACGCCTGCTGCCGCCGCCAATGCGAGCAATGAGACGCCCGTGCCGGGCGGGCGGTTGATCATCGCCGACGATCAGGGCGATCAGCCCCTCGATCCGTTCAAGACCCCCTGGCACAGCACGGCGCATTTCCTCGTCTTCCGTCATTACATCACCAAAGCGCCGGACCTCTCCTATGTCGCCGACACCTTTGAGTCCTGGCAGGCGTCGCCCGATAGCAAGGAAGTGACCTTCAAGGTACGGCAGGGCATCAAAAACACCGACGGGACGGTCGTTGATGCCGCCTCCTTGAAGTTCATCATTGACCGGCTGGTGGACCCGCAAAGGAAAGCGCCGGGGGCATCGGCGTTTACCTCGCTGAAGAGCACGACGGTCGTCGATGACTCCACCCTGAAGTTGACGTACGACGTGCCGTATGCGCCGCTCTATAGCGGCATGTCCGGCAGTGAAGTCTCCTCGAAGGCCGCCGTGGAGAAGTTCGGCGATGACTTCGGCAATCACCCC
The DNA here is from genome assembly GCA_963763655.1 of uncultured Chloroflexia bacterium. GTDB lineage: Bacteria > Chloroflexota > Chloroflexia > Thermomicrobiales > JALYUS01 > JALYUS01. The sequence continues at coordinate 36,057 of CAVXPY010000010.1, read as the reverse complement.
ATCGGTGCCGGCCCGTATGTCGTCAAGGAACAGATACCGGGCAACTCGATCGTCTACGACCGCAACCCGGACTACACCCAGCCGCCGCCGTTCTACAAGAACCGCGGCCCGGCCTACCTCGATGGCGTGACGATCAAGGTCATCAAGGAGGAAGCGACGACCTGGGCGGCACTCAAGGCCGGTGAGGTGCACGTCGCGAAGGTGCCGACGACCTTCGTCAAGGAAGCGGATACCAATCAGGACATCACCATCGTCAAGCAGCTGGACACGGGCATCCGCTATCTCGGCATGAACTGCTCCAAGCCGCCGTTCAACGATCCGCTCGTCCGGCAGGCGGTCACGCATGGGATCGATCGGGAATCGATCGTCAAGAACGCGATGGATGGGTACGGCGAAGTCCTCTACACCCCACTCGCGGCAGCAATCGCCTATTCCGACAGTGAGGGAATGAAGCAGTTCACCTATGCCTATGATCCGGCGATGGGCAAGGACAAACTGAAGCAGGCAGGCTACGATGTCAGTGGCGCGGTTGCCACGAAAGGCGGCCAGCCGTTCGAGGTGACGCTGCTCCTCAACAATACGGACTTCTTCAAGCGCGCCGGGCAGATCGTCCAGGCGCAACTGAAGGAGATCGGCATCAAGATCAATATCCAGATCACCGAAGGCACGGCGCTCACCGATGCGACGGTGGCCGGGACGCATCAGATGTTCCTGCAACTCTATGGCTCGACAGACCCGAGCATCATGTTCTATTTCTTCCACTCCTCGCGCATCAAGGCGACGAACCGTGCCTGGTTCTCGACGCCGGAACTCGACGCGCTCCTTGAGCAGGGGCAGGCAGAACTCGATCCCGCGAAGCAGAAGGTGATCTACGGCAAGGTGCAGGAGACGGTGGTGAAGGCGGCACCGTGGGTCATCTTCGGCAATCCCTACGTCTTCTCCGGTGTCCGCAAAGAGGTCCGCGGTTTCCAGATCCACCCGCAGGGCGGGTATTTGCTGCACGATGCATGGATCAAGAAGTAGGGCGGCCCTAACCCCCGGCCCCCTTCCCTAAAAGGAAGGGGGTGACTCGCTGCGATGCCGTGGCGTTCCCAGGATGAGCACGATGCCCAGATCAGGTTCCCCTTCCTAGGGAGGGGGGCAGGGGGTAGGGAGTCCGTATGGCGGTCTATATTCTCAAGCGGGTGCTGGCGGTTATTCCGGTGCTGATCGTCATCAGTTTCATGACGGTCGCGATGCTGCGGCTTGCGCCCGGTGATCCCGCCGCGACGCTCGCCGGGGATTTCGCCACGCCGCAACAGATCGCGGCGATCCGGCACGACCTGCGTCTGGACCGCCCGATCCCGGTTCAGTACGCGCTCTTCATGCGCGATGTCGTGCATGGGAAGTTGGGCCGCTCCCTGAAAACGAACCGCCCCGTCTCACAGGAACTGCGCGCCCGTTTGCCCCATACGGCGAAGCTCGCCTTCGCCTCGCTGGCATTCTCGGTGATTCTCGGTGTCTCGATCGGCATCGTCTCCGCGACGCGGCAGAACTCGATCCTCGACAATATCGTCATGGTCGGTGTCGTCACCGGGTACTCCTTCCCATCCTTCTGGGCGGGGCTGCTCCTCATCCTCTTTTTTGGCGTCAAGCTCGGCTGGTTGCCGTTCGTCGGCGACGGTGGGCTCAAGCATCTCATCCTGCCCGCCCTGACGCTCGGGTTGCAGCCCGCCGCCGTCTTCGCGCGCATTACCCGCTCCAGCATGATCGAGGTGATCCATCTCGATTACATCCGCACCGCGTGGGCGAAGGGGCTCCGGGAGCGCGCGATCATTACGCGGCACGCCCTCAAGAATGCCCTGATCCCCGTCGTCACCGTCATCGGTCTGGAAGTCGGCGCACTCCTCGGCGGCGCGGTCATCACCGAGACGATCTTCAGTTGGCCCGGCCTCGGCACCCTCGCTGTCACCGCAATCAATAGCCGGGATTATCCGATGGTGCAGGGCGTCGTGTTGCTCGCAACTGTCACGTTCGTCATGATTAACCTGCTCGTCGATCTCCTCTACGGGTTCCTGGACCCGCGTATCCGGTATGAGTGAGAGTAGGCGGTAGGTGGTAGACAGTGGCATAGACAGTAGACAGTAGAAGTAGAAGAGCGACGAGTAGATCGTTAGGGGCAGACCCTATCATGATGGGGAGCGACCGCATCGCATGAGTAGTCGTAGCAGCGCCATCGCGACCGCTGAGGTCGTACCGTTACGGAAGCAGAGTCAGAGCCGCAGTCTGTACAGCGATGCCCTCCGCCGCTTCCGCCGGAACCGCATCGCGCTGGCCGGGTTGATCGTGCTCATCCTGCTCATCCTGATCGCCATTTTCGCGCCGCTCCTCGCGCTGCACGATCCAACGCAGCAATACCTCAATCACAAGCTGGAACCCCCGAACTCGTTCTTCCCGCTCGGCACTGACAACCTCGGTCGCGATGCCTACAGCCGCATGATCTACGGGTCGCGTATCTCCCTGCCCACGGGCCTGATTGCGGTCGGTATCGCCCTCCTCCTGGGCGTGCCGATTGGCACTGCGGCGGGCTACTTCGGCAAGTGGACGGATACGATCCTGATGCGTGGCTGCGATGTCATCCTCGCCTTCCCGAGCATCCTCTTCGCGATCTGGTTGATCTCGATCTTCGGATCGAGTTTGCGCAATGTGATGATCTCGGTCGGGCTCTTCTCGGTGCCCGGCTTCGCCCGCCTCGTGCGCTCCACCATTCTCTCCGCCAAGGAGATGGATTACATCACCGCCGAGCGTGCGATGGGGGCCGGGACGGGCCGCATTCTTGCCCGTCATCTCCTGCCCAATGTCATTCAGCCCGTCATCATCATCGCCTCCTTGCGCGTCGCTTCCGCCATCCTCGCCGCCGCCGGACTCTCCTTTCTCGGCCTCGGTGTGCAACCGCCGACGCCGGAGTGGGGCGCGATGCTCAGTGAGGGGCGCGCCTACCTGACAATAGCCTGGTGGGTGACCGTCTTTCCCGGCCTCGCGATCATGATTACCGTGCTCGCGACCAACATGGTCGGGGACGGCTTGCGCGACGCCCTCGATCCCCGGCAGCAGGGCCGATGAGGAGATGAAAGATTTGAGCGCAGAGAGCGCAGAGGACACAGAGAACACAGAGAAGAGAAAAAGGAAGAAAAAGAAAAACTATTCTCTCCCCTCTGCGCCTCTGCGCTCTCTGCGTCCTCTGCGTTACGATCCTCGTGTCCGTTGTGCCTTTGCGGTTTCTGATCCAGTTGGAGGTGGAGGATGGGTGAGGATGTGGCGCGGCGGGTGCATTTTGATGCGGTCGTGGTGGATGCGCATTCCGATGTCTTCTGCGATGTCGCGAACCGGCGGCTGCGGGGCGAGACGAATGTGCTCAGCCGCTTCCATGTGCCTGCCTGGCGAGCAGGCGGCGTCAATGTCGTCCTCACGACGCTCTTTGTCGAGGAGGAGCACAAGCCGGATCGGGCGTTGCGGCGCGCGATCACCCTCCTCGGTGCCGCCCTCAATGACATCGCCGAAACCCCCGATGTCGCGCTCGGTACGACGCGTGCGGCGATGGATGCCGCTTTGGCGCGCGGGCAGATCGCCTTCCTCCTCGGCATTGAGGGCGGCGAATGCATTCAGGACGGCATCGAGTCGCTCCGTGTCTTCTATGAGCTCGGCGTGCGGGTATTGGGTTTCACGTGGAATCAGCGGAACCTGCTCGCGGAAGGCGTCGGCGAGGAGCGCGCCGGGGGTGGCCTTACCGAGCGCGGGCGAGCGATGGTCGCGGAGGCAAACCGGCTCGGCGTCCTCCTTGATGTCTCGCATCTCTCAGTGAACTCCTTCTGGGACCTCGTTGAGGCGAGCACGGCACCAATCATTGCCTCGCACAGCAACGCGAAGGCGATCTGCAGCCACCGCCGCAATCTCGATGACGCGCAGTTGCGGGCGGTCGCGGCCTCGGGCGGGACAATCGGCATCAACCTCGTCGCGGAGTTCATCACCGATGATCCCCATGTCGCGAATATCGAGCGCGTCATCGACCACATCGACCACATCGCGGGCGTCGTCGGTGTGGAGCATGTCGCACTTGGGCCAGACTACGTCGATTACCTCACGGGCGGCTTCTCCGGGCACGACATTTTCTATCCGGACGGATTGGAAACGATCCGCGCTTTGCCGAACCTGACGGCGGCCCTGCTGCGCCGGGGATACGACGAAGCGGCAGTGCGAGGCATCCTCGGTGAAAACTTCCTGCGCGTCCTCAGTGGAGTGCTCGCCTGACCCAGTGTCAGAACCGTCGAGGGGCGAAACCGGGGAGAACCGCAGAGACCACAGAGGACGCAGAGAACGCAGAGAAGAGAAAAAGAGAAACCATTTGTACTCTCTGTGCCCTCTGCGTTCTCTGCGCTCTCTGCGCTCAAACCTCTTTCCCCGCGCATGGCGTGCCGTCGTTCGCGGTGGCGGTCGCGCGGGACGGACAGCGCCCGCATGGGGCAATGCCCTGAGCCATTGGGTAACACTGGAACGGATGACGTAATACGGTCAGGTATCACTCGTCGCGCAGGCCGCGATTCATCATCAAAAAGATGAAAACGAGCGCGACGGGGAGTGGGATGATGCTGAGGATGCCGAAGAAGTAGATCAACCACGAACTGCTATCGATATGCGAGACGACGAGAAAGGCGATTGTGGCGACCACGAGGACGGCCATCGTCGCGATGAGGCCGTAGATGAGGCGGCGCATCAGTGAGTGTGTCCAAGGATCAGTTGTACGGTGATCATGCAGGCATCTCCTCTCGCCGCCCAGTATACTTGCCGCGTCGAATGCAGCCACTATAAGGGGAGGGAACGAGGATGCGCGTCTATATCTCGGTCGATGTCGAGGGGGTCGCGGGCGTCGTCGATTGGGATCAGGTGATGGGGGATAGCGCGGCCTACCACGCGATGTGCCGCCTGACGACGCTCGAAACGAATGAGGCGATCGAGGGCGCGCTGGCGGCAGGCGCGACCGCCATTCTCGTCAACGACAGTCACGGCCGGATGCGCAATCTCTTGCCGGAACTGCTGCACCCCGCCGCCGAATTGATCCAGGGGCGGCACAAGCCGATGTTCATGGTCGAGGGGATTGATGATTCGTACGACGCGCTCTTCCTCGTCGGCTATCATGGCCGTGCGGGCAGTGCGCGCGGCACGCTCAACCACACCTTCAGCCCGTACGAGACGCGCATGAACGGCGTCATCTGCTCCGAGGCGACGCTCAACGCGGCGGTCGCCGGGCAGTACGGCGTGCCCGTTGCCCTCGTGACCGGCGATGAGGCCACCGCCGCCGAAGCGATCGCGGACTTCGGGCCGGAGATCGTCACGGTGGTGACGAAAGAGGGGATCAATCGCGTTGCCGCGCGGATGGTGCATCCGACCGTCGCGCGGGATCGCATCCGGCAGGGCGCGGAGGAAGCGGTGCGGCGCGCGGCGTCCCTCGCGCCCTATAGAGTCACGCCGCCCGTGACGATGGAGACGCTGTGGGCGACCTCGCTCCACGCGGATATGGTGGAGATGCTGCCAACGGTTGAGCGGACCGGCGACCGCGCGATCCGCTGGGTCTCGCCCGATGCGGTTCAGGCGTATCGCACCTATATCGCCGCCTACCTGATCGCCCGCGCGGCGGAACGTTAATCCCGATGCCTGCGACGGGAAAACGGGGTGTGCGGATGCGCGCGGCAACGCGGGCGGACGCGGCGGCCATCGCCCGGCTGCATCGCGAGAACTGGCTTGCGGCCTATCGTGGCATCGTACCGGACGATACGCTCGACGCGATCACCGAGGAATCCCGCGTCGCCCATTGGGACGGCGTGCTTGCGGCGCGGGATGGCACGGAGTTCGTCTTTATCGCTGACGACGACGAGGGGCGGCTGCTCGGAATCGCCTCGGGTGGGCCGGAGTTGGGCGGCGACCCCCACTACTGCGGAGAGTTGTATGTGCTGCATGTGCATCCGGATGCGCAGGGGCGCGGCGTGGGGCGGGCACTGCTGCGTGCGGTGGCGGAACGGCTGGCGGCGGACGGTGTCACCGCCTTGCTCGTCTGGATGCTACGCGAGAATGAGCCCGCCCGCCGCTTCTATGCAGCGCTGGGTGGGCAGTTCCTGCGCGAGCAACCCGCGATGTTCGAGGGCGTGCTCCTCATGGATGCGGGATACGGCTGGCACGACACCGCGTCATTGCGTATGTAGCTCCCGCACAACTGCATCCGGTATTTCTCCGGTGGAGGCAAGCGTCTCGCTTGCTTGACATGCAAGCGAGTCGCTTGCCTCCACCATTACGACGGTGTTTTCCCCGCGGGCGTCACAATCTCACTCATTGCTCATTGCTCATTGCTCATTTGCGGCATGCATCCATGCCGCCGCATGATCGCGTTGCCATGCAGCGGGCGCACGGCGGAGGGAAGTGTCCAATGCGTTGGCGACTGCGTCGTGCGTCGCCTCGATCGGTTCACCGAGTCTCAGTTCCCATCCGCGCCCAACGGGTGTAAGGGTCATCGGGATGATCGGCTTCCCAGTGTGTTGGGCCAGCCAGACCGGGCCACGCGGAATCGGCATCATCTTCCCCAATACCTCACCCATCGGCCATCCATCGATGAAAACATCGGTCGCCACATCGAGGTATCCGCCATCCCGCAGGAATTGCAGCACCTTGCGCCCACCCTTGCCCCAGTGAAAATTGTCTGAGCGGAGCAATCGCGTTTGCACGCGATGTTTGGCAATGATTTCGCGTTGGATGACAGGGTCGGCTAAGACGAAAATGGTCACATCTTCCGGTGTGGGCTCCATTGAAATCGAACTGCACGCCTCGCCCATGCTGGCAAGCCGCAGCCGCGCGATCCAGCGCCCAAACTGGTGCGACGTGAGGAGGATCGCTCCATCGGGCGGTAGGTGGCCGCAGATATGCACATGCTCCATCGCCCATTCATGCGTGAGCCGATCTGCTTGTATGAGGATGAGACGTTCAATCTCATAGTGGTAGCAGATTGACCATCGCAACCGCCAGCGCTCCAGCGAGGACGAAACGCCCAAGGCATGTGAGAGATGACGACTCAGCGCACCTGCCTCGCCATCAACGAGCACGCGCAGACAGGCGAACAGTGCGGACGGGCCTCGCCACACTGGATACGCCAGGTGGCTACATAGGCGCGATAAAACGGTGTAGTACCACCAGAGATGCAGCTTCTGAGACAACAGACGGCGGGCGAGGTGCGCGGTATGGCGCGCCTCCCGCAACCACCGTCTCGGTGTGTCTCCGGTATCCGCAGGAGCGGAAAGGACGACGAGAGAACGGAGGATCGTGCAGAAATCTTCGCCCGTATAGAGGGTGAAGAGATACGCGGAGGTTGATGCGAAACCCGGGGCAGTGATTGCCCCACGCGCGCCACGGGCAAAGAAAAACTCCGGCCCGCCGTCGCGCGATAGCCATAGTTGGCCGATCGCTTCGCTTCCCGTTTCCCATTCGACGGTCACCGCACTCATCATGGCGTCGATCGGAAGCGAGTTCGGCTGAACGATGAGCTTCGCGCGCGATTCCCGCACGGCATGTGTCGTGAGTTTTGTCGGTTGGGTTTCGCCTGGATTCCAGCGAAGGATTGACGGTGGCGCGACGGACGGCGCGACGCAATTATCCCGCCCCAACCGATTCAGTAGCCACCGCTGGATATGCTGCCAGTTGCTTGCCGGTAATCCTACCGCCGATCGTGCCGCCCTGAGATGTGGCTTCATCACGCGATGCATCATTCGATAGATGGGTAGGATTGCGTTGGCAAGGGAGCAAGCAACGAAGAGGAAATCACGTTTGGGTCTTCTCAGGCGTGGTTGCACGCTCATGCGTTGGACAGAGCCGACGTGCTCGATACTGCCGCAAAGTTGCGGCCAGCCATCAAACCATCGTCATTATGTGTCCTCGCGAGATTACTCAAGAGGAATGCCGGATCGTTCTCAAGCGAGAAAAAGTCGGAGAGGGTGAAGTCGTACTTCTCAGAGAGAACCTCTGCAACATGTGGATCGCCCATGAGTCCGAACAAATTATCGACGCCGATTTCACGCACCGACAACACCGGGTGGGTGAGGTAGAGAAAAGCCCGCTCAATTGCGTATTCGATGGGGCCCGTAAATTCCTTGTTTCGCAGACCATCTGCAAACGCCTCGCGAAAGAGCGGCTCCGGGAGCCTCTCGAAGAAGCGTCGGTAGACGTGTTTGGTTTCATACTCGGTACGCGGCCAGTTGCGCGGATCCTGACTGGAGTTTGCGGCACCCGCTCTGAGTCGGTATTTGAGCAGCGGTTCGGACAACGTAGCGATATGCGTGTGTTTGACGATCTCAATCCACAGCATATGATCCTGTAATTGGAGTGAACTCAGGAAAAGCCCCCCCATCTCATGAAAGAGTGAGGCGTCGATCATCGCGCTTGCCAACCAAAGATAATTGCCATCCCAGAGTCGGTGAAGGATCGCTGCGCGTGATGTCGCCGGGGGGCAATTACATAAGGCAAGGAGATCGGGCCGATCACCGTACGGCAGGCTGTCATCGTCGATAAGATCGATCCATGAGGTCACGACGGTTGCATCATTTGTCCGGAGAAAGTCACGTTGCCGCGCAAGCCGCTCGGGATGGCACACATCATCCCCGTCCATGAAGGCGATGTACCGCCCCTTCGCCATCGCCACACCATGATTCGTCGCCGCGCTTTCTCCCCGATGCGTCTGGCAAATGTAGGTGATCCTCCGGTCCGTATAGCGACGGACAATCGCGTCGGTGCGATCCGTCGAGCCATCATTGACGATCACGAAGTCTATCTCCGCGTGGGTCTGGTTGAGCACGCTCTCGATGGCTTCCGCGACGTATTTCTCATGGTTATAGGTGGTCATCACCACACTGACGAGGGGCGTTGATTCCCTGCTCTGCAACTGCCTGTCCGTGTCCACACTGCCATGCGGTATGCGCGTTGTCGCGAGCCGTCGAGACAACGTTGCCCGTAATGATCTCATAAAGGAAAAAGCTCCCTCACCGCTAGCTGCACGATCGGTGAATCCGTGTATGGTCCGAAGAACGGAAGCACATCCTCTCAGGAGATCTCCCTTCCTGAATGATACGACACGTCAGTATAGCAACAACACACGATCGCGTGACACCTCGATGCAGCCGAGCAGCCGAGCAGCTCCTTGCATAGCGAGGATCGTACGCTGAAGTAGCCAGCATCGTTGCGCACCCATATACGTTCGGGGCCTGGATGAAATAGGATGGCCGTCTGACGCGTTACGTCCTCATAGCGCACTCGTGTTTGACCGAAGGGAGGTTCACTATGCGTGCAGACATCGTACCTGGCGCCCGTTTCCCGGACTATGAACTGACGGACCACGCGCGGCAACGGCGCACAATCTCCGAGTTGCAGGGGAATGACCCGATGATCCTCGTCCTCTCGCGTGGCCACTACTGACCGAAGGACCATCAGCAGCACCGTGCGTTGGCTGCCTTGTATCCCCAAATCGCCGTCGCCTATACGCAGATCGTCACGATCTCCACAGACAATATCCTCGAAACGAATGAGTTCCGCAGTGCCGTCGGTGCGCAATGGACATTCCTCTCCGATGCGGGCCGCAAGGTGCAGAAAGACCTCGACATTCAGGAATACACCGATCCCCACCACGATCCGATGATCCCGTACACACTCGTGCTCGAACCGGGCCTGATGATCTACAAGGTCTACAATGGCTACTGGTTCTGGGGGCGGCCCTCCAACGAAGACCTCTGGAAGGATTTGCGCGCCGTCACCCAGCGTGTCCGCCCCGATTGGGACATCACTGCACCCGATCTGCGCCAGGCATGGGCGGACGGCGACAAGCGGCGCTTCTACCCCTACAAGGAGCGTACCTGAACCATCGTTTCTGATACATCCGAGAGAGGGTGTCATGCCGTATACTGTGTCGTACCGCAATTCTGCGAGGGTGCCTCGGCGATGGACAGGGGGAAGTGATGCGTGTGCGGCACCGTAGCCGTATCTTTTGTACCGCGATGCTCTTCCTCACGCTCGCGGGGATGAGCGCCCTGCCCGCCGGCGCGGCGAACCCGCCGGAGTTTGTCGATTCGGTGCCGCAGTCCGGTACGACGATCACGACCGCTCCGACACAGATCTCCTTGCTGTTCAGCATGCCAATGAACCCCGATCTGACGGGCGGCTACGTCCACGATGTGAACGGCATGATCGTCTCGACCAGTATCAAGGTGGACGCGAACGACCCAACAAAGATTATGATTACGCTCGCCCCTAATCTCTCCAGCGGTTGGTACATGGTGATGTGGAACACCGCCCCCGGCAGCAGCGAAGACGTGATCTTCGGCGATGTGACCTTCAATATCGCCTAACGTCGCTGTGAGACCGACAGACTGAATCCCGCCGTCTCAACTGCTTCCCGGAAGATCGCTTCATCGAGTGTGAGGCCGAAGCCGGGCGTGTTGGGCACCGCCACCCAGCCATCACGGATGATATAGCCGGAGGCATCGAGGCCGGGTGTGGCGACCTCATCCCACTCGACGTACGTGAAGCCGCGGATCGCCCCGGCAAGGTGCGCGGCGGTGTAGTTCCCGACGTGGCCGCCGTAGTGATGCGGCGCGCTGCGGACGTTCCAGCGATCCAGTTGTGCGCCGGTCGCGAGCCAGCGAGTGAAGCCGTAGCCGAAGATGTCGTACTGAATGACATCGACGATGCCGTCACGCGCCCAATCGAGCAGGCGCGGTGAGGCGTCGCCCTCGCCGTCCGCGATCAGGATCGGTAGCTGCATCTGTGCCAGCCACGCGCGGAGGTCTTCGTATACGAGCGGGTCTTCGTGGAATGGCTCTTCCATCCAGAAGATACCGCACTCCGCCGTCTCACCGAGGACACGCTTCGTCAGGTTGAGGTTGTAGCCGTTATTCGCGTCCAGCATGATTGGGAGCCCCGGCCCGACCGCCTCCCGAACCGCGCGGACGATAGCGATGTCGCGGCGTGTGCCCGCTTCGAGCGGCATATACCGCGCCCCCCGGCCCACCTTGATCTTGAATGCCCGGTGCCCGCGCGCATATCCCTCGCGTGCCTCCGTAGCAATCAGCGCGGCGGCTGCGTCGTCCGATGCGAGATGCAAGTCATCGAAGTAAAGGGATGTGTCGTAACACGGTGCGCGATACGGCGCGGATGGCGTCATGCCATTGACGGCTGCGGCCAAGGCATATACCGGCACACCCGCGCGCTTCGCCATGAGATCCCAGAGCGGGTAATCCCACACGCGCCACGGCTCCGCGACACCGCTTTCCGGGCTGAATATCTGCGCGATCTCGACACCGAGCAAGGCTGTCGCATCCGCCTGGCTGCCCCGAAAGACGCCGAATCCCTGCGCACCGTCATCGGTGGTGAGGCGCGCAATGGGCACTCGAACCATAATGCCATGCTCGCCGCGCCGGGCATTGCTGCCCGCGTTGCGCGGTCGTCGCCCCTCCAACACGCCGTATTCGATGCGGGCGATGCGTGAGTCTCCCACGGCTACGCTCCTTCTTTCGTTCTTCCGGTGGTCACGCGGCGCGAGTGGGTTTCGGAGCGGGCAGGGGCGCGTCGCCACGAGCCGCGTCGGCGATAGAGATGGGTACGACGCGCCAGACCCAGAGGGCGGTGAGGAGGAGCATGATGCCGGTGAGGAAGAAGGGGAGGCGCAAGCTCGTCACCGCAGCGAGAGTGGACGCACCGAGGGGGCCAATGAGCCCACCCGCCGAGGTCGAAGCCGCGAGGAGGCCATAGACCGAGCCGCGTTGCTCCGCCGGGGTGATCTCGGCGAGAAGCGCGTTCGTTGTGGGGCCGACACCGCCCGTTGTCAGACCGAAAACGAGCCGGGCGGCGATCAGGACGATCACCGTCGGTGCGAGTCCTTGGGGAAGGTACGAGCAGCCACCAATCAGGAGGCAGGCGAGCAGAATGTACTTCGGGTTGCTCTTGTCCGAGAGGCGTCCGAAGAAGATCGCGGAGATCGCCCCCGCGACCCCACCGAGGCCGAGCATGAGCCCGGTGATCGAGGCAGGGTTCGTCCCGGCGCTGATCAGGTGCTGCACGAAGAGCGGCACGATCGGCGCGACGGACTGATTGGCGGTCTGTTCGAGCATCGGCACGGCGATCAGGACAAGCAGCAGTTTGTTCCGCAGATGGCCCCGCGTCGTCGAGAGAAAGGAGGGACGCCGTGCTCCGGAGGCGCGCGGCACGAAATCCTCGTGTACGAAGAAGAGCGCGACGAGCGCGCCCAGGCCGAGCAGCGAACCGGAGACCAGAAGCGTATGGCGGTAACCGAGCAAATCCGAGAGGTAGCCGCCGACGAGCGGGCCGATGGATGCACCGGAGAAGACCGCCATCTGCATGAGTCCGAGGCTGAAGCCGAGCCGCTCCTTCGGCACCGCACTGGCAACGAAGGCGACCGAGGCGGAGACGGTGCCGAGGGTCGCCCCTTCGAGCATCCGCAGGATGAGGACATGCCACGGGTGCTGCGCGAACGAAGAGAGGATGGCGAGCGCGCACCCACAGGTCATCGCCCGCACGACCATCGGCTTCCGGCCATAGCGATCGGCGATGACCCCCCAGATGGGCGCGGCGATCATCATCGTCAGCGCACCCCCCGAGTTCAGCACACCGGACCAGATCGTCAGTGCGCGCGTGGAATGCACCCCGAGATCATCCCGCAGATAGAAGACGAAGAAGGGCGCGCGCGTGTTGAAGCCAACAATCGCGAGCATCTGTGCGGCCCAGATCGCTGCCAGGTTCCGTCGCCACTGCGTCACGCATCCTCCTCACCGCCTGCGCCGCTCGTCGCTCCCTTCCGCGATCATCATACATCCATCGGTGGGATGCGATGCTCATTCCGCACCAATGGCGAGCATACAATGTAAGAAGCGCGAGACCGTCGGTCTCGCGCTCATCATGTATCAGGCAACGATACCCCACGGCTCTCCTAGAGGGTGCCTTCTTCTTTGAGCATTCCAAGTGCCTGATCGAAGGCCGTGATGGTCTGGTCGATCTCGGCGGGGCCGTGGGTTGCGGAGACGATTAACTGCATACCGGACGGGTCAACGCCACCGAGTTGCAGGGCGGCCTTGAGGCGATGAATGAGCTTGCGGGCGGGAATTTTCGGCTCGCTAAAGGTGAGCGGCACGAGCGAGACGGGTCCACCGGCTTTGCCCGCGATGCCATGACGCGCGAACGCCGCGTTGAACCCTTCGCGGATCGCATCCGCAGTGGCGGTCGCGCGCGCTTGTACTGTCGCATCCCGTACGATGTCGAGGCAGGCGATCCCGGCCGCCGCTGAGAGCGGGTTAGCGTTGTAGGTGCCGGGGTGCGGGATGCGCTCGTGGCGCACCCACTCCTCGTCGTCGCTCTGCAGGAAGCCCGCGAACAGTTCCGCCTTCCCGGCAATTGCACCGCCCGGTAGGCCACCCGCGAGGATCTTCGCCATCGTGGTCAGGTCGGGCGTGACCCCGTAATACTCCTGCGCACCGCCGGGAGCGTAGCGGAAGCCGGTCACAACTTCGTCAAAGATGAGGATGACGCCCTTCGCGGTGCAGAGATCGCGCACCGCCTGAAGGTACTCCGTGCCTGCCTGGTCCGCGATGAGGATGACGCTGGCGATGTCGTTGCGGCTGTTGAGCATCTGCGTGAGGGCTTCGATATCCCGCTGTGGCACGCTGACGACCGTCCGCAAAAGTGCTTCCGGCACACCGGAGGAGTTCGGTTCGTTGTAGGGCGGCACCATCGCCATCGTCGCGTAATCATGCCAGCCGTGGAAGGCGCCCTGTCCCTTGCAGATGACATCCTTGCCGGTGGCCGCGCGGGCCATCCGCATGGCGAGCATCGTCGACTCGGTGCCGGAGGCGGTGAACTTGACCATGCCGCCGTGTGCGGAAGGCACGATCTCCTTGATTTGCTCGCCCCAGATGATTTCCTGCTCGTGACTCGCGCCGAGATGTGTGCCGAGCGCCGCCTGCCGCTGCAGCGCCTCGACGATCGCGGGGTGGCTGTGACCGAGCAGCAGCGCGCCGTGACCGCCGAAATAGTCGATATACTCGTTTCCATCGACATCCCATTTGCGCGGCCCGAGGGCGTGGGTGCAGTAGAGTGGAAAGGGCTCCATATAGCGGCCGTCGTGGGTCACGCCATCGGGGAAGGTCGGCTTGGCACGGGCGTGGAGCGTCGCTGATCCCGCCATGCGCCGGGCGCGCTCCTGGTCAATCGTCTCGGTGCGGACAGGTGCAGCCATGCGTCACTCCTCTTTGCGATACCACGTGGTAGCGGAAACCAAACGGAGATCCAGCTACCTCGGCGCGACGGACGATCTGTCTATGGTAGATGCAGCGTGCCCGCAGTACAAGAAGCTTTTCGCACAGGGAAGGAAGCCTGCGATTCGTGCAGATCGCCAGAACGGAGAACACTTCAGCCCTACGCGAGCACGGTCCATGGTTGCCACCCTCCCCCCATTCGGCGATACTGCGGCTGAACGAACACCCGCGCGGGGCACTCAGTATCGCCTTCCCACGACCCCGCTCAGCATGACCGAGAGGCAGCATGGACGCCGACAAACCGAAGGTACAGACACTTTACCGTGTCTACCGCCCGACTACGTTCGACGGGGACGAATTCGTCGGGCAAGATCACATCACCCGCACCCTGAGAAGCCAGATCCGACATGGGCGGCTCGCGCACGCCTACCTCTTTTGCGGCCCGCGCGGCACCGGCAAGACGAGCACCGCTCGCCTGCTCGCGAAGGCGGCGAACTGCCTCAACCCGGACCCGGACCGCCGCCCCTGCAACCAGTGCGACGCTTGCCGCTCTATCAATGAGGGGCGGACGATGGACCTCATCGAGATCGATGCCGCCTCGAACCGGGGCATCGATGAGATTCGGCAACTGCGGGAGACGGTGCAGTTCAACCCATCGCAACTGCGCTATCGCTTCTACATCATCGACGAGTGCCACCAACTGACGCCCGCAGCGTGGAATGCCTTCCTGAAGACGCTGGAAGAACCACCCCCGCACGCGAAGTTCGTTCTCTGCACGACGGAGCCGGAAAAACTGCTCGACACCGTCGCATCGCGCTGCCAGCGGTTTGATTTTCATCGCTTCGCGATCGACGTGATGACCGGGCTGATGCGGCGGATTTGCGAGCGCGAGAGGCTTGTCGCCAGCGATGACGCGCTCGCCGCCATCGCACGGCAGGCGACGGGCTCGATGCGTGACGCGCTCAGCCTCCTCGATACCCTCGCGTCCTACGGCTCCTCCGGCGAGGGGATCACGCTGGAGACGGTGCGGAATGTGCTCGGCGCGGGATCGAATGAGCGCGTACTGACGATCATCGACGCGCTCGCCGCGAACGATGTCGGCGCGGGCCTCGCCGCCATCAATGCCGCGACAGAAATGGGCGTCGAACCGGGCGTGCTCGTGGGGCAGGTGGTTGCCGCCCTCCGCGCGCTCCTCTATGCCGCCTATGCCGTGCCGGGCGCAAGCGAGCGCGCGGACACGGCGATTCAGGAGCGGGTAGGCAGATTCGCGCCCGCCGAAGTGGCCTACATGACGAAACTCTTCAGCCAGGTCGAGTTCCGCCTGAAGCACACGGCGTATGGGCATCTGCCGCTCGAACTCGCTGTCGTGGATGCGATCCTCATGCGTACCGGGCAATCGGTACCGGCGACGCAGTCCGTGCAGAGTGCGGTTGTTCCATCTGCATCGATCCCTGCTGCCTCGCCCGCAACGCCAACACCGATCTCTGCCGCGCGCCCGTCGCGTCCGCTGGTCGCGCAATCGGCCCCCGCTCTTCCCGCCCATGAGGAGATACCACCCACGCCGATCCGGCCCGATCGGGGCGCACCGCTTCCCCCTCCGGTACCCGTCGCACCGATTGAAGACGCGCCGATCATCGCGGGCAGTGATCTGACGATCGACCGCATTCACGAGGCGTGGAGCCGGATCAAGCAGGGCGTGAAGATGGAGGGGCGGACGAAAACCGTCGCGATCCTCAACGATGTCGATCCTCACGCGGTGCGCGGCAATCTCATCACCCTCGCCACCTCGGGCGCGTTCCACCACAAGCATATCAATGAGGACGAGACACGTCTGCTACTCGAAAAAGTGATCGGGCAAGTCCTCGGGCAGCCGGTACGGGTGAACTGTGAACTGATCGGTGGTGACGCCGGTGGGCGCAAGGCCGGGCCGGGGAACGGCCGACCGCAGCGTCCGGAGATCGGGCCAAGCGCGGGGTCGGGCACTGTTGCTGCGGTGGTGCCGATGCCGACGCTCGAACCGGTTCCCGTGCCTGCCGTGTCTGTGATGCCGGTCGTCGAACCACCGCGCCCCGCAAACGGCGTGGAAGTCGCAACGAGAGAACCCGCCCCGCCGCCTGCTCCCTCATCAGAAGGCGACGCGACCGTTCAGCGGATCGCCAATCTCTTCGATGCCCAGGTCTTCGATGATGACGACACCCCACCGTTTACGAAGCAATGAGCAACGAGCAATGAGCAATGAGCAATGAGCAATGAGTGGGCGCATCCTGCTCAAAAGGGCACCCCGTGCGCCCCTCCCTCTCCCCTCTCCATCGCCGTACACACCTGATTTCTCCCGTGATTTTGGGGCGGTGGAGAGGGGTCGGGGGTGAGGAAAGGCGACAATCTCTCATTGCTCGTCGCTCGTCGCTCGTTGCTCGTCGCTCGGAGTTGAAGTAGCCGGAGGAGATGGACGCACGGATGCGTGAAAAACTGAACATCTCGGAAGAGCAGTTACGTGACTGCCTACGAAGAGATTATCGCCTCTCGGTCGTCGCGCTTGAGTTTCTCCCCCTCGGGTTGGATACCAACGCCGGGGTCTATCGTGTCACGAGCGCGGAGGGGGCATCGTATCTGCTCAAGGTAAAGCGGGGCACATTCTACGAACCGAGTTGTCTCGTGCCCGGCTATCTCCGGGACCAGGGGGTCGCATCGGTGGTCGCTCCCCTCACCACGAATGCGAATACGTTATGGACCCGGATGGGGGAATGGACGGTCATCCTCTATCCCTTTATCGATAGGGATAGCGGCAAGAGCCTGGGTATGACTGAGGGAAACTGGCGAGATGTGGGGAGGACACTCCGTCAGGTCCATCAGGTCGCCTTGCCTCCCGAAGGCTTCCGATCATTGCGAGAAGAGACCTTCGACCCGTCTGAATACGACCGTTCGGTACGAATGCTGACGCAGCACGTACGTACGGAGGGCAGAAATCCTCCGGAAGAGGCGCTTCGTGTGTGTTGGGTGACGCATCAGCCCAGGATTGACGCCATGATGACTGCGATGAACGAACTGGCAGGCGCGCTCCAGTCGCAATCGGGGCCGAAGGTGATCTGTCACGCGGATTTCCATACGAACAATATCATGCGTGACAGTGCTGACCGTATCTTCGTGATCGATTGGGACGACGTGAAGCTGGCTCCGAAAGAGCGAGATTTCATCTTCGTCAAGGAAATACGATCGACCCGCCCGGCACTCCACGCGCCATCACCATTCTTTCAGGGATACGGAGAGACGGCAATTGATTGGCGCGCGCTCACGTACTACCGATGTGAACGTCTCATCCAAGATGTGATTGAGGATGCGCAGCAATTATTTTTCCGGGACGATCTGGGCGAAGAGGTGAAAGCCGCCGCCGCCCGGCTGTTCCAAGTCAACGTCGAAAGTAACGAGTTCGATGCCGCAGTCGTGGCGGCGACCCACCTGCGCTCCCGCCCGCCCCGCATGTGAGCCGATAATTCCACCTCCGGATTCTCCTCTTCGCCGACGGTGCGACACCGATGAGTTTGCCCTGTCCGGCAAGTTATATCGATAGGCCGAGGAACCGTCGCAGTGGCCACTGCGACCGTTGCACATGCATGTATCACGGGCGTCTGTCGATTCGTATTGATGCTCCAGGAGGAGAAATGGATACTTCCCACACGCGGAAGGGCGTGATTCTGGCCCTTTCCTGTATGGCTCAGTTCATGGTGGTGTTGGATTTCGCAATCGTCAATGTCGCGCTGCCGTCCATCCAGCGGGAGCTTGGCCTGCGCCAGAGTACCTTGCAATGGGTGGTGATCGCGTATGGGCTGCTTCTCGGAGGCTTTCTCTTGTTAGGAGGTCGGCTGGGTGATTTGCTGGGCAGGCGCCGGATATTCCTTGCGGGGCTGACTCTCTTTTCCGGTGCCTCGCTCCTTGCCGGGCTCGCCCAGTCCGCTGGGCTGCTCATCGGCGCCCGTGCGCTTCAGGGGTTTGGGGCCGCACTGGTGGCGCCGTCGGCACTCTCGATTCTCGCTGTTGCGTTCGCCGAGGGGCGCGAAAGAAATCGAGCGCTCGGCATCTATGGCGCGATCGGTGGATCCTCGGCATCGGTCGGTGTCATCGCGAGCGGATTCATCACTGATGGGCCTGGCTGGCGATGGATATTCTTTATTAATGTCCCCGTTGGCGTGCTGCTCATTGCGCTCGCAGCGCGATACCTGCCTATCGATCGAGTGGATGCCGGTGCGCGCCGCTACGACGCTGCGGGCGCGAGTACGGTGACCGGCGGTCTGTTGCTGCTCGTCTATGCCTTGAATCGAGGGGTTGATCACGGCTGGCAGTCGGCATCGACGCTCACCCTCTTCGCCGTAGCTGCCGTCCTCCTGGCTCTCTTCGTATGGATCGAGTCTCGCTCCCGTTCACCGCTCGTGCCGGGGGTTGCGCTGAGAAATCGCACGATGGTCGCTGCGGATCTCGTCACCTTTTTCTTGTATGGCGCGTTCTTCTCGTTCGTCTTCCTCGGTACCCTCTTGATGCAGCAAGTTCTGACATACTCCCCAACTCGCACGGGAGTCGCCTGGCTCGCGACATCACTCACGGCATTTGTTGGCGCGGGCGTGGCCGGAGCGCGGCTGGTTTCTTCGGTCGGTGTCCGGCGACTCCTCATCCTTGGATTGTCGCTGCTTGCCTTGGGCGCGCTCTGGCTGACGCGCATTCCGCAGGGAGCGAACTATCTTCAGGACCTGCTTCCTGCGTTTCTCGTCATGGGAATCGGGCTTGGCCTCTCGGCCCCAACGGTGCAGATCGGGGCGCTCTCCGGAGTAGCCAGTCCGTCGGTCGGTCTGGCGTCGGGGCTTGTGGAGATGATGCGCGAGATTGGCGGAGCAGTCGGGGTGGCGGTTGTCTCGACCGCGCTGGTTGCGCAGACGGGAGATACCGGGCGGGTTGCAAGCTCGACAGCGGGAGCCGCCGCCGTGTATGACGGCTTCCGGTCTGCATTCATCGTCATCCTCGTTTTGGCGGGGCTCGGCGCGCTCGTCGCGACGATTGCGCTCCCGCGTGTCGCTGACTCTGCCCGAGCGCAATCCAGCGAAGAGGAGATGGTATTGGCCGAGGCGCGGTCGTTCGACTGAACGGTAGCGATGAGTTTGACAGCGATCGCGAGTTTTATTGATACGTACCGGAGCGGTGCGATGATACAACTACTCATCAGGAGGTTCGCCATGAGGCAAATGATGGTGCGCTACAAGGTCAAACCCCAAGAGGCGACGCAGAATGAAGCATTGGTGCGGCAGGTGTACGAGGAGCTACAGCATACTGCGCCCGCCGGTCTTCACTATGCGACATTCGTATTGGAAGACGGGGTCAGTTTCGTGCATGTCGCATCGAGCGACAACGAGGATGGCCCGAGTCCGCTGAATGAGGTCGCGGCCTTCCATGCCTTTCAGGAGAATATCGCGGATCGCTGCGACGAGCCGCCCGTGCCGGTCAAGCTGCGCGAAGTTGGTTCGTACGGATTTTGGCGCACGTGAGAGACGTTCGTACCACCCCTACGATGGGATAATTATTCGAGGCGAGGCGCGCGATCAGCGCGCGCCTCGTCCCGATTACCTTATGAAAAGAGCGTTATCATGCGGGACATGGACATTCAGGAGAGGAAACCGATGGAGCTTGCGCATCTTACCGCCGCGCGCGCAGGCGATGCACGCGCATTTGAGGAACTCACATCGCCCCTCCATCGCGAGCTCCACGTCCACTGCTATCGGATGCTTGGCTCGCTCGATGATGCTGATGACGCAATGCAAGAGACACTCCTGCGCGCCTGGCGGCAGATCGATCGCTTCGAGCCGCGCGCTCCTTTCCGTGCCTGGCTCTATCGGATCGCCACCAATGTCTGCCTGACGATGCTGACGCGGCGCGCCCGTCGTGGCGAAGTCACCGCAACGGCCCTGTCGGCGGCGCATGGCGAGGAGGGGGAACCCGTGCATCTCGATCCCTATCCCGACCAACTGCTCGACGAACTCGCGCCGACCACCCTCGGCCCGGAGGCGACCGTCGAGCAACAGGAGAGCGTCGAACTGGCCTTCGTCGCGGCGGTCCAGTTCCTGCCGCCCCGGCAACGCGCCTCGCTCTTGCTGCGCGACGTGATCGGCTACCCTGCGACCGAGGTCGCGACGATGCTGGCAACCAGCGTCGCGAGCGTCAACAGCGCACTCCAGCGCGCCCGTGTGACATTGGAGCGGGAACGAAGCGCCGGGCGGGTGACACGCGGCATACCCCGACGAGTACCCAGGATGAGCAATCGCTCGTTCGCCGCCTGGTTGATGCCTGGCACGCCGCCGATGTGCCGTCGCTTGTTGCGCTTCTGACGGAGGATGCCCTCTTCACGATGCCGCCGCAGCCGCATTCGCTACGTCGGGCGGGAGGCAATCGGTGCGTTCCTCGCCACCGTGCCGGGCGGTGGCCGTCTCGATCGGTTCCGGCTCATGCCGACGCGCGCGAACCGTCAACCGGCGATCGCCGCCTACTATCGGGAGAGCGACGAAGGTGCGTATCACGCCCATGCGGTGTTCGTCCTGGCCATCGAGGGCGACGCTATTGCGTCACTGGCACATTTCGCCGATCCCGATCTCTTCGTTCACTTCGGAATTCCGACGACGCTCGATGGATAGAGCGGTTTCCGCAACCACTGGCTCTGCGAACATCCCCGGTGGAGGCGGGCTTTAGCCTGCCATCCCTTGCTGCGGCAGGCTAAAGCCCGCCTCCACCGAACATCTCTCGGCTCAGTAATTTCGCAAACCGCTCTAAGAACCGCGTTGCTCCCCTCTCCATCGCCGTACAAATCTAATTCATATTGTGATCTACGGGCGACGGCTCCGTACGAGAGGGGCCGGGGGCTCCGTACGTGAGGAATTTGAAGGTCCGCTATTCTGTTGCCGCGATCATATCGAGCAGACCCTTGCATGTAGCCGATCGCGTGCGCCCGCCCGCGGTGGCCCCACGGCGTATCCCCCATCACATGCGGCACATGGTCGTCCAGCAGGAAGCCCGTGAACCCGTTCCGCTTCAGCAGCAGCATCGTCTCTGCCGCGTTGTAGTTCCCCTCGCCGATGAAGCACTCCGCGAAGTCGGGCACGGTCCCCTGCACATCGCGGAAGTGGATGTAGAAGATGCGGCCCTTCGGGCCGAAGAACTCGATCATCTCGCGGACGTTGGCGGCGCCACCGGGCATCTCGGAGCAGCAGCCGAGGCAGAGATCCAGCCCCCATGCGGGGCTGCCGTTGCTCATCGTCGTAGCCGCGCTTGAAGTTCTCGACGGAGATGAAGATGCGGGCGATACCACCGAGCGATCGGAATCGGCGGATCATCGGGATGGAGGGCGAGTTTGACGCCCGCCTCCTCCGCGACCGGGAGGACGCGTTGCAGGAAGTAGGCGTAGTTCTCCCACATCTGCTCCGCCGAGATCGGTCAGCGTGTCTACCTCTGCCCAACATCTCATCGATCGCCGGGCTGACATTCTGGACGAACTGCGCGCTGCGCGTCGCGCGCCGGTCTGCCCGACGAGGGCCATGTCGAAGGAGGTGACGTGCGCGCCGCCGCGACCCGGTGTCGTGCGGGAGGTGCGCCAGACGGCACTCGGCATGAAATGGTAGCCGAGCATCGGGATACCGGCCCGGCCCATGTTGCGGATCGTCGCGCAGTAGTGCTCGATCTGCTCGTCCCGACCCGGCAGGCCGAGCATCACCTTATCGAAGAAGTGCTGCGGCACATTCTCGATCACTTCGTACTTCAGGCCGAAGGATTCGATCCGCTGCCGCAGCCGCAGCAAGTCCTCATATTCCCAGCGCTGGTCGCCCGGCAGCCATTTCCACGGCGTCCCGGAGCGGACACTCGTCAGACCAAGTTGCCGCGCGAACGTCAGGTTCTCGTCCGTCAGTTCACCCGAATCGCACAGTCCAACCCGCATCGTCTCGCCTGTCATGGACATTCCTCTTCCTCCTCAGCAAGTGAGCTGAGGACTGAGCGGATTCTCCCTCTCATTCCTCATTCCTCAGCTCCTCAGTCCTTCGCTTACTTGCGCTTGGCGATCATGTCATTGACCTTCTTCGCGGTGTCCTGGCGCGCCTGCTGCGGTGTCTTCGCCTTGGTCATCACGTCCTGCATCATCTGCGGCACGAGCAGGTTCATGATGTCGTTCGCCTCGGGCACTGCCGGGAACGAGATGCCGTACTGCAGGTTCTCCGTCGTCACATTGAGGAAGGTGTTCTCGGCGAGCCGCTTCTGCTGATCCGGCAGCGCGAAGGCGTCGCGGTTGCCGGGGTTGGAGGTCTCCCACTGGTGATAGAGCGACCACTGCGGCGAGGTCCGATCCTTGACGATCGCTTTCGCGGCGTCGAGGTCCTTCGCGCTCTTGAAGATGACCATGTTCGAGCCACCGAAGACGACCGCGCGGCGCACCGGCCCCATCGGCATCAGCGTATAGCCGAGTTTCGCCGCCACGTCCGGCGCGGTCTTCTTGGCGAGCGCGTAGGTGGTCGGGTGGCCGGACATCATCGCGATTTCGCCGGAGAGGAGCAGGTTCTGGTTCTCCACGCCGGTGTTCGTGAAGGCGGATGCCGGTGCGGACTGATCGCGCACGAAGACATCGTAGACCCACTGCAAGGCGGCGATCGTTCCATGCGTTATCGAAGTTGGACTTGTCGTTCTTCGGGCTGTCCGCCGTCTCATCGAGCGCCGCGCCGCCGTATGCCCAGCAGAGCGGCATGAAGCGGAAGGGAATGTCGCCCGCGTTCAGTTTCGCGACGAGGCCGTATCCCGGCTTGCCGGTCTTGTCCTTGATCTGCTTGGAGAAGTTCTTAACATCTTCCCAGGTCGCGGGCGGCTTCTCGGGATCGAGCCCGGCCTTCTGGAAGATCTCCTTGTTCCAGATGAAGCCGTGCGTCTCGTTGTTCGTCGGCACGCCGTACAGTTTGCCGTTCCATGTGACGGACTTCAAGGCGCCCGGCCAGAACTTGTCTGCGGAGTAGCCAAGTTCCTGGAGATTGATCTCCGCGAGCGCGCCCTGCGCCGAGAACTCCGGCACCCAGAGGATCGGCAACACGGCGACATCCGGCGCTTGATTCGCCTTGCAGGACGATGCGCAGTTTGTCCAGCATCTCGTTATAGGAGTACTGCTCCTCCTTGAACTGGATATTCGGGAATGTCGTCTTGAGCGAGTCTGACCCATTGGTCGTGATAGATCGCGCTCGGCAAATGTGGGCGTATCGAACGTTGTCTGCCAGTACGCGCACGCTGCCCTTGACCGTCGTGTTCGGTGGGTTGAGCGGCACCTTGACGATGGCACTCGTCACGGGTGTGCCGGACGGCGGCGAGGTCGCGCCCGCCTGCGACGGTCGACCCTGCCGGCCGCGTCGCTGTTGCTGCCGCACTGCCCGATGCTGTCGTTGCTGCGGCGCAGCGGTCGCCGGGATCGGCGTTTGCCCGCCGGTACCGCCGCAGGGTCCCCGAAGGAGTCGGTGTCTGCCCGCCCGTGCCACCGCTCGGTGCCGCCGGCTTCGCACCGCCGGTCACTCGGCGTATTCGTTGCAGCGCTGCCGCCACCGCAGGCCGCGAGCAACGCTGCCGCCGCAGAACCCGCCGCCAACTTGAGGATCCCGCGTCGTCCAAATCGCTGCTCCATGTTCATGCTCCTCTCCTCCACCTAACCCCCGCCCCCTCCCGAAAGGGAAGGGGTGACTCAATGCGAACTGCTCGTGACTGATTCCTAACGACACGCATATCAGTACCGTGCTCCCCCTTCCCATTAGGGAAGGGGGCCGGGGGGTAGGTTCACTCTCCCGGTCACCGTCGGGATGCGGCATTTCGACGGGACCGGCGTGTCTTCGACCGCCATCGCTTCACTCGCGAACGTTGCGCGAGGCATCATACCGGGGCTTATCGCACCCTTTTCGCGGATCGCGAGACCAGAGACACCATCGAAGAAGTAGAGGCGATCCAGATTCGGCGTCAGCCAGACATCCTGATCAGGCGCGAAGATTTCATCCGGCTCAACGCTCGCGACGATCGGGTCACTGCCGACGCGCACATGAACATAGGTGATGTCGCCCGTTGGCTCGACCGCGTAGACGATGCCATGGACGCTGTCCGGTTTTTCGCTTCGGTGGAATCCAAGATCACGGTGGCGAACGCCATAGGCGACTTCCGGCCCGGCGTTCATCGCTTGTGGCGGCGGCGTACAGCGTCTGCGGCAGCGGCCAGCGACTCGACCCGACGCGGACGGAGCGGCGACCCCTCCGCATGCTGCAAGCGTGCCGCGCATAATGTTCATCGCCGGAGAGCCGATGAAGGAGGCAACAAAGAGATCCGCGGGTGCGTCGAAGACTTCGAGCGGCGTGCCGTATTGGTGGACTTGCCCGCCACCCATCACCGCGACACGGTCACTCATCGTCATCGCTTCCAACTGGTCGTGCGTGACATAGACGACGGTCGCATTGAGGTCGCTGTGCAGCCGCTTGATCTCGGCGCGCGTCTGGACGCGCAACTTCGCGTCGAGGTTGGAGAGCGGTTCGTCCATCAGGAAGACCTGCGGATTCCGCACGACCGCGCGACCGAGCGCGACGCGCTGCTGCTGGCCGCCGGAGAGTTCGCGCGGTCGCCGGTCCAGCAGTTCCTTGATGCCCAGGCTCTCCGCCGCCGCACGCACCTTGCGCTCAACCTCGTCCTTTTTCTCCCCGCGCATCTTGAGCGGGAAGGCGAGATTCTCATAGACGGTCTTGTGCGGGTAGAGGGCATAGTTCTGGAAGACCATCGCAATATCGCGATCCTTCGGGTCGAGATCGTTGATGACCCGTCCGCCGATCGCAATCGTACCACTCGTGATTTCCAGAGCCCCGCGATCAAGTTGAGCGTCGTGCTCTTGCCGCAACCGGACGGCCCGACGAGCGTGACGAACTCACCATCGTCTATCGTCAGCGAGACATTATCCACGGCGAGCACCGTGCCGTATGACTTGACTACATCCGTCAATACCACTTCCGCCATCGAAGCCTCCCTTTCAGAGGCTAAGGACTAGAGGACTGAGTAGCTCTTCCGCGTCTCTTCTTAGTCCTCAGTCACTCAGTCCTATCCCTTGACTGCGCCTTCAGTGAGCGCGCGAATGAAGTAGCGTTGCAGGAGGAGGAAGAACGCGACGACCGGGATGCTGATGACGAGCGAGACCGCCATCAGTGCGCCCCAATTGGAACTGTTCTCCGTGAGGAAATATGCCTGCCCGACGGGGAGCGTGCGGAGTTTCGGATCGCTCGTCAGGGTGGTGGCGAAGATGTACTCATTCCATGCGCCGATGAATGAGTAGATCGCCGTCGCCACGATGCCCGGGATCGTCAGCGGCAAGATGACGCGGAAGAACGCGCCGAAGCGCGTACAACCGTCGATCCGCGCCGCCTTCTCCAGCTCCACGGGGATATTGTCGAAGAAGCCCTTGAGTAGCCAGATCGCGAGGGGCAGAGAGAAGGTGAGGTAGGCGAGCACGAGGCCGAAGTAGTTGTTCTGCAACTTCAGGGTCGCCATCAGTTGGAAGAGGGGCACGAGGAAGACGACGAGCGGGAACATATTTCGGCCGAGGATCGATGTAGAAGAAGGGACTCTTGCCGGGGAAGACGAACCGCGCGAAGGCGTACGCCGCCGGGACCGCGATCAAGCACCGAGAGGATCTCGTCGCGAGACTGACGATCGTGCTATTGAGGAAGTAGCGCGGGAATGTTATTGTTGTTCGCGGCTTGGGTGTCCCAGAGCACGCGATACGCGGTGAAGGTGATGTGGTGCGGAATCCAGCGCGGTGGGATGACAAACGCTTCCTGGGGAGTCTTGATCGAGGTGCTGAACATCCACGCGAACGGGAAGAGCGCGAAGATGGTCATGACGATCAGGAAGCCGTATGCCAGCACCTTGTCAATCAGAATATTTTCGATCCGCCGCCGCCGTCGCGTCCGCACGATCAACGCTTCGTGCGCCGCGTTCGTGGTCTGTGTTGTCTGCATTTGTGGTGAGATGACAGCCATAGTTCCCCCTGCAAGCGACTATTCGGCATCCGCGCGGTGCGAGCGCGTCTGCCGCGTCAGAAGCCGGACATAGAAGATAGCAAAGATCATCAGCGCGAAGAAGATCATCACACCGAGCGCGGAGGCCAGTTCGAAGTGCGGGCTACCGACGAACGCCTGCGAATAGACATGCGTGATGAAGATCTGTGACCGATATGCCGGTCCGCCGCCCGTCAAGACCCAGACGATCGTGAAGGCGTTCACATTGGCGATAATCAGAAGGATGCTCGCGACGGTGATCACCGGCATCAACTGTGGCACGGTCACATCGGTAAATCGCCGCCAGCGACCTGCGCCATCGATCTTGGCGGCGTTATAGAGTTGCTCGGGGATGGCCTGCAACCCGGCGAGCAGCATGATCATCGCGAAGGGAAACTCTTTCCAGACATTGACGATGATGAGCGAGGGGAGCACAAGGCTCGTACTGTCAATGAACTTAATCGGTTTACTAATGATGCCCATCTGCACCAGTAAACCGCTAATGACACCGAAGTCCGCGTGGTACATCCACTTCCACACGAACGCCGCCGTCACCTGCCCGATCACATAGGGAATGAAGAGCACGCTGCGGAAGAAGCCCCGGAAGCGAATCGGGCGCGCGAGGAGGATCGCCGCCGCCAGGCCGAGGAAGAGCGCGAGCACCGTGCTCGCAAACGTCCAGATGATCGTGTTCTTGACGACGATGCTGAAATGCTCGTCCTGCACGGCCTCTTTGTAGTTATCGAGGCCAACCCATTGTTCCCCACCCCCATAGGGCGAGGTATAGTGAAAGCTGAGCCAGATCACCTTGATGAGCGGATAAATAATCACCACGCCCATCACAATTAGCGCGGGCAGTACATACATGTAATCGCCGCGATGGTGCCACATCTCGGTGAAGAGATTGCCGCCCACCTTGCGCGAGGCTTGCGGCTTCCGGATGGTTTGCGTTGCCGTTGCCAATCGAGCCCCCTTCGGGGCAGTACTGAATGCTGAGTGCTGAGTGCTGAGTACGGTATGCGTTCCTCAGTACTCAGTACTCAGTACTCAGTACTGCACTATTTGCGCTTGGCGATCAGGTCGTTGACTTTCTTCGCGGCGTCCTGGCCCGCCTGCTGCGGCGTCTTCGCCTTCGTCAGGACGTCCTGCATCATCTGCGGCACGATCAGGTTCATGATGTCCGCGTTTTCCGGGATGGCCGGGTAGGAGATGCCGTACTGGAGCATCTCGGTCGTCACATTGAGGAACTTGATGTCGTTCTGGCGCTGCTTCTGCTCGGGCGAACTGAACGCCTGGCGATTGCCGGGGTTCGAGCCTTCCCACGCGAAGCGGATCGACCAGTAGGGCGAGGTGCGGTCCTTGGCGACGGCCTTGATCGCATCCACATCCTTCGCGGTCTTGAAGATGAGGAAGTTCGAGCCGCCGAAGACGACGGCGCGGCGCGCCGGCCCCTTCGGCATCAGCACATAGTTCATCTTCTCCGCCAGATCGGGAGACTTGGCCTTGACCAACTGATAGGCGGATGGGTGGTCGATCATCATCGCGATCTCACCGGAAACGAAGAGGTCGCGGTTCTCGATCTGCGTGTTCGTCAGCGTCGATTGCGGCGCGGACTGATCGCGGACGTAGACATCAGAGATCCACTGGAGCGCGGCGATGGTCCCCTCGCTGTCCAGTTGGGACTTCTGGTACGTCGGCACGTCCGCTGTCTCGTCAAGCGCGCCGCCGCCGTAGGCCCAGCAGAGTGGCATGAAGCGGAAGGAGGTGTTCCCCGCATTCAGTTTCGCCACCATACCGAAGCCTGCTTTACCGGTCTTCTCCTTGATCTGCTTGGAGAAGGACTTGACCTCTTCCCAGGTCTCCGGCCCCTTATTCGGGTCCAATCCCGCCTTCGTGAAGATCTCTTTGTTGTAGATGAAGGCCATCGTCTCGTTGTTGGTGGGGATGCCGTAGAGCTTCCCGTTCCAGGAGGCGGACTTGAGCGCCCCCGGCCAGAAATCTTCCGTCTTGTAGCCGAAGTCCGCGAGATTGATCTCGAGGCAGGAGCCATTGGCCGCGAACTCCGGCGACCCCGTGACGGGGAGCACAACCGAATCGGGCCCTTGACCCGCCCGCTGGGTAACGCGCAGTTTGTCCAGCAGGTCGTTGTAGTTGTACCGCTCCTCCTTGAAATTGACGTTTGGCAAGGTCGTTTTCAGGGAGGGAACCCATTGATCGTGGTACTTCTCGCTCGGGAGGTTTGGGTCGTCCGCCGTTACCTGCCAGTAGCTGGCATTGCCCTTGGGCGTCGGGTTCGGCGTGTTGGTCGGTGAGACGCCGAATGAGCCGGCTGCGGTCGTACCGATCGGTGCGGCTGCGGTTGTACCGCTCGGTGCCGCCGCACTCCCGGCGGGCTTCGTCGCCGCCGCTGCGGACGAACCGGCAGCGGTCGTTGCGGCCGGCGCACTCGTCGCGGCAGCAATCGGCGTTTGCCCACCCGTGCCACCGGCGAGCGGTGTCTGGCCGCCGGTACCGCCCGCCAGTGGGGTTGTGGCGGCCTTTGTCGCGCTTGCCGGCGTATTGGTTGCGCTGCTGCCACCACCGCAGGCCGCCAGCACGGCCGCAACTGCGGACCCTGCCGCGAGTTTCAAGATACCACGTCGACTTAAATGATCTGCCACCGGGGAGGACTCCTCTCGATTTGCACAACGATACGTCCGAGACATACGGACACGTTCAACGGGCAGGGACCCATCTGTCTTTATCCTAAGACGCCGAGAAACGTAACATTTCACTCCTTATGCTGTCAAGAAATCGCAACTAATACACAAGTTTTCGGCAAAATGCACAAATAGGTGGGTAATGAGCAATAAGCAATGAGCAAGGAGAAAGGATTCCCCTCCACTCATTGCTTCCTGCCCAGAGGCACCCGCTCATCGCCGTGTGGCTATTTGCGCTTGGCGATAAGGTCGTTCACCTTCTGCGCGGTATCCTTGGCGGACTGTTCGGGCGTCTTCGCCTTCGTCAGCACATCCTGGATCATCTGCGGCACCATCAGATTCATGATGTCCGCTCCCTCGGGGATGGCGGGGAAGGAAATGCCGTACTGGAGCATCTCGGTCGTGACATTGAGGAACTTGATCTCTTTCAACCGCGTCTGCTCTTCCGGCAGACTAAATGCGTCCCGGTTCCCGGGATTGGAACCGGTCCAGATCAGGCGGATCGACCAGTAGGGCGAGGTCCGACTTTTGACGACCGCCTTGACGGCCTCCATATCCTTCGCGGTCTTCGAGATGAACATGCTCCAACCGCCGAAGGCGACCGCACGCCGCACGGGGCCCTTCGGCATGAGTACATAGTTCATCTTCGCTGCCACGTCCGGCGATTTCGTGTTGACACTCGTGTACGCGGACGGGTGCGCGATCATCATCGCCACTTCACCGGAGATGAAGAGGTCCTGCACCTCGGTCTGTGTATTGGTCAGCGATGACTGCGGCGCGGCGCCACTGGAATAGACATCCAACATCCACTGGAGGGCCTGAATGTTCCCGGCGCTGTCGAACTGGGATTTCTGGTAGATCGGATTGTCGGCGGTCTCATCGAGTGCCGCCCCGCCGTACGCCCAGCAGAGTGGCATGTAGCGATAGGGGATGTTGCCATTGTTCAGTTTCGCCGTCATGCCGAAGCCGGCTTTCCCAGTCTTGTCCTTGATCTGCTTAGCGAAGGTCTTCACATCCTCCCACGTCTCCGGTCCTTTCGTGGGGTCGAGTCCCGCCTTCTGGAAGATGTCCGTGTTGTAGATGAAGGCCATCGTCTCATTCTGTGTTGGGATACCATAGAGCTTACCGTTCCAGGTCGCCGCCTTCAGCGCCCCCGGCCAGAACTGCTCCGGCTTATAGCCGAAGTCCGCCAGGTTGATCTCCTGGAAATAGCCGGACGCTGCCAATTCGGGGTCCCAGATGACCGTGACGACCGCCGCATCCGGTGTTTGCCCCGCCCGCGATACCACCCGCAGCTTGTCGAGCATGTCTCCATAGGCGTACTGCTCTTCCATATACTGCACGCCCGGCAGTTCCGTCTTGAGCGATGTCACCCACTGATCGTGATACTTCGCATCGGGAATCGTTGGATCGTCATAGGTCGACTGCCAGACCCGCGCGGTACCCTTTGGTGTCGGATTCGGCGTATTGGCTGGCGAGACGCCGCCTGCTGCGGCGGCGGTCGTACCGCTCGGTGCGACGGCGCTGCCAGCGGGCTTCGTCGCCGCTGCGGCGGCCGATCCACTTGCGGTTGTCGAGGCAGGCGCACTGGTTGCAGCGGGCGCAGGGGTTTGCCCGCCCGTACCACCCGCGACCACCGGGGTCTGACCGCCCGTGCCACCGGGTAGCGCGGTCGCCTTGGGAGCGTTCGGGGTGTTCGTGGCGGCGTTTCCTCCACCACAGGCGGCAAGGAGTGCGGCTGCGGCCGATCCCGCCGCCAATTTCAGGATGCCACGCCGACTGAGATGCTCTGCCACGGGGGAACTCCTCTCCTCATACACCACGATACGACTGAGTGACATGCATAGGTTCTCTGCGCAGAGATCGATAGACTTTCTTGTAGAGACGCCCAGAAATGTAGCATTTCACCGCCTCAATTGTCAATGAATTCGTCGGACCTCTCGTACGGAGCCCCCGGCCCCTCCCCTTCGCAAGCTCCGGAGAGGGGTGCCTCATCTGAAGTGCCGTGGCGTTCCTCAAACATCGAGGCGCAGAGAAGATTGCTCCCCCTTCCTTTTAGGGAAGGCGGGTGCCCTCTGGGCGGTGGGGAGGTAGGTTCACCCCTTCAGTTCCTGCTCGAACTCCTTGCGCATCTGGTCCCCGCCGCGACTGCGCCAGTCCTTGACGAAGGTATCGAACGATGAAAATGGATCGCGCCCGGTGATAACGGCGATCATCCGGTCCTGCGTCAGCGTCTGCAACTCACTCCCCTTGGCGATGGAGGTGGGGGAGTAGAGCCCGTACGTCGGGTTGTCCACACCGAAGGACATCTGGTCCTTGCACCACTGCTGCATCAGACGCGCGTCGTCCGGCGCGTCGGGATAGTAGAAGACATCGTTGCGCCGCCCGATACCGGACGAGAGTGAGCCGATCTCCGCTTTGCCGAGATCGTTCGCGATGGGTGCGCCGTTCTTGAGTTCGTAGTGGACGCCCGGCACCCCCCAGCGCAGGAAGGTGTACTCGTCGCTGCCGAAGGGCGCCGTGCAGTAGTTCACGACGCGCAGCAACTCCTTAACCCGCTCTTTATCGCTGCCGATCTTCGCAGGAATACAGGTCATCCCGAAGAAACCCTGCGACCGCTCGATGGACGGCTTGCCGCCATCGAACCCCGGCGGGATAAGGATGACGGCGGCGGGGTTATTCGGGTCGAGCGCGCGAAACCTGGTGCGCGTGCTCGTCGCGCCGCCGGTGATGCCGGTCCAGCCATCGACATAGCCGCCGAACTTACCCGCAACGATGTTATCCTTCGCCTGCTGAATACTCATCGTGGCGGCGTCCGGGTGGAAGACGCCCGCGTCGTTCAGCTTCTTGATATAGGCGATCGCCTGCTTGTACTCCTCCGTCTCCACCGCGTTTGTGAGCGTTCCGTCCGCATTCTGCCGCCACATGTGCGGCACACGGAACATGTTCAGGAAGAACGGGTGGGAGTACCAGAGGCCGGTCCAGCCGCCGAGACCGTAGGAATCCGGCTTGCCGTTGCCGTCCGGATCGTTCTTGGTCATCGCAGTCATGAGCGTGAGGAATTCATCCGCGTTCTTCGGCTGCGGGATACCGAGTTTTGTCGCCCAATCGCCCCGGAAGATCATCGCCCGGTCCGGGATGAAGCGGACGATCGGGACACCGTAGATCTTCTTCTTGATCTTGACGTTCTTCCAGCCATAGTCCGGGAGTTTGGCAAGGTTCGGGTAATCTTTGAGGCTGTCGCCTTCCAGATAAGGCGTCAGATCGGTAAACGCGCCCTGATTGACGGCCTTAAGGAGGTCCGGCGCGTTCAGCTGCTCGACGACGGTCAGGTCCGGCAGGTCGCCACCGGCGATGATCGCCGCCATCTTCTCCTTGTAACTATCTGCGGGGATCAGATTCGGCTCATAAGTGATGCCGAGCCGTTTCTCTAGTTCCTGCCAGTATTTGTTCTGATCGCGCGGCGGCACGGGCGGACTATAGGAGATGAAGACTGCGGTCACTTTGCTTCCCTTGCCGGGCACCGCCGTGACGCTCTTGAACGGCGCGGGCAATTTCAGGTATGCCTCCGGCACCCCCGGCGCAGGTGAGGGGACGATGCCATCCGCAGACGCTGCAGCGCTGCCCACCGGTGCTGCCGCACTCCCTGCCGCCGTCGTGGCATTCGTGCTGACGCCAGCGGTCGGTGCGGTGGTCGCGGGGATCGCTTGCGGGGCTTGCGGTGCTGGCGAGGCTGGCGAGGCAGGGCGGGCGGCGGACGGCGCGGGAGTGGCGGTCGGTGTACCACCCCCGCAGGCGGCGAGCAGTGCGCCCGCTGCCGCAGTAGCCGCGCCACCGAGCGCCGTCCGCAACAGGACACGTCGGCGTATCATCGGCGATTGAATCTCGGTGTGGGTTGCATTCCTCATGGCTGCGTCTCCCTTGCATTTCATGCCGCTCCGGTTGCTCGTCCCCATTACTCGCCGGGGAGCACCCCCGTTTCCGCGCGCATTTCCATCGGTGCGCCGCAGGATTCGCGGACAACGAGTCGCCCCGGTAGCACCCGGTCCGGCATATCCGGCACTCGCCCGTCGAGGAGACCGATCAATGTCTCTACCGCCAGCCGCCCGAGGTCATCGCGGGAATGCGCCACGGTCGTCAGGGCGGGTGTCGTGAACGCGGTCAGTGCGATGCCATCGAAACCGACCACCGCCATCTCCTGCGGCACACGGACACCCGCCTCATAGAGCGCGCGGAGCGCCCCGATCGCGATCAGGTCGTTGAAGCAGAAAATGGCGGTCGGGCGCGGCGCTGCGTGCGTGAGAAGCTCGCGCACCATCGCGCGCCCGCCATCGTAGGTGGGCAGCCCCGCAATCACCCAGCGGGGATCGAACGCGATGCCCGCTTCCGCCAGCGCCCGCCGATAGCCACGGTAGCGGTCGAAGGCGTGCGATTGCTCCCCTCCTTCGAGCTCTTCGGTGGTGGCGTAGGTCAAATAGGCGATCTGGGCATGACCGAGCGCGATGAGATGCGCCGTGGCGAGATGCGCGCCTGCCTCATCGTCAATGCGGATGGCGGGGATGGTCGGATCGATGCTGTAGTCAATCAGTGTGACCGCAGCGAGACCGCGCTTGACGACCTCGCGGAAGGTCTCCGCCGCCTCCGGAAAGGCGCGGTGCCGGATCGTCGCCACGATCACACCGTCCGAGTCGCCACTTTGCAGGTTGCGCAAGGCGTCAAGTTCCGCGTCCCGCCCCTCCGTCTCGACAATGTTCATCTTGTAGCCGCGCTCCGCCGCCGCCTGCCGCGCGGCCCGCGCAATGTCCGCGTAGTAGGGGTTGCTGAGGGTATAGACGAGGATCGTCAGGGTGTTTGTCTGGCGACGGCGCAAGCTGCGCGCCGCGTGATTCGGTGTGTAGCCGAGGGTCGCCGCCACCTCCCGCACCGTGTCGGAGGTTCCTTCACTGATCTGCCCGGCGCGGGCACGCCCATTGAGGACGAGGGAGACCGTAGCCGCAGAGACACCCGCTGCCTGTGCTACCTCGATGATCGTCACTCGCCGCGTCGAACGCTCCATCGCGCCCCCTGCATGATCGAAGCCTAAATCGTTTTAGGAATGCCATGATCGTATCATGCAGTATTGGCAAAGTCAATCGAGACGGTATGGTTTGTGCAGGGCGTATGCGTTCTCCGTTGTGGTGATCTGTCCTAACCCCCCAACCCCCTTCTCCACAGGGAAGGGGGAGCAAAAGCCTGGTCCAGAGAAGCGTCTCGCTGCACCGTATTGGGGGAAAGCTTGTGGCTAGCATTCCGCCTCATGCCGGGCTCAGGCGATGCGGCGAGGCGAGGCAGCTATGCACGGTGAGTAATTCGCCCCAGTGGTGGAAGTTATGGGTCAGGCCGAACATGAAGAGGAGTGCCCCGCGCGTCTCTCCGCTATACAGGAGCGGTTGCTCGGGCCAGGCATACCCGGGCCGCAGCATCCCCTCATCGTAGAGCATCCGGCGCAGGTGCGGGAGGGGGACAGTCTCGTCGAGGATGGTGGGGTCGAGTTGCCGGACGAGCGCCCGCGTGCGCTCCGCCACCGCGATGGAGTACGCCCAGAGGGCGCCGATATCCGCCTGAGCGTTCAGCACATCGACCTCGTCTGACGGCATCGTGGACCCGTGGTGGCGGAGCGGAATCTGCATCCGCGTCGGCCACTGCGCGACCGGATCATCGAGGACTTGCGGCTGATCGAAGATCAGGCAGTTCAGGCCGCTGTCCTCGGCCCGCGCCATGTGCCAGACCAGCCAGGTGATGGGGTTGAGGCCATGCGGTCGGGCGCGCCATTCGGCCTCGGGCAAGGCGATGAGGCCCTCCCTGGCGGAGCGCAGGTCCTCGTAACGCGAAAAGAATACTTGTGCGATCTCCATCTCTCCCCCTTGCTGGCATGTCTCGGCCAAATCTGCATGCGAGCAGGGTTGCCTCGACCGACCGCGCATTCCTACGCGGGCAGCACGACCCAACGCCCGGGCTGTTTCTCTCCTACGGCCAACCGGCACCCGGTGCGGGTGCTTCAGTGGAAAGCACCTGGCCCGTGCGTGCTCCACCGCCCATGCCCTCGGTACCGCGCCACTCGGTTGCCACCATGAACAGCGTGCTCTTGTCCGCACCGCCGAGCGCGCACGCGAAGCAGCCACGATCCAGTTCGATCGTCTGCGCGACCTCGCCGCCTTCGCGCACGCGCACGCACCGCTTGTTGGGGACATCCCCATACCAGACGGCGTTTTCGGCGTCCACGCAAATGCCATCGGGGACGCCGTCGCCCAGATCGGCCCACACCCGCCGGTTCGACAGGCCGCCATCCGCCGCAATATCGAAGGCGGTGAGTTTGTTGCCATAGGACTCAGCCACGATCAGCGTTGTGTTGTCGGCGGTCACCGCCATGCCGTTGGGGAAGGCAACGCCGTCTGCCACCTGCCGAACCGAGCCATCGGGGGTGACCATCGCGACGGTCCCAGGGGCGAATTCCCCGCCGGGAAAGGCAAAGCCCACGTTGTTGACATAGGCGTTTCCCCGACCGTCCACGACAATATCGTTCCAGCCATACTCAGAGAAGCCGGTCAGATCGGCATGGGTCACCAACGACCCATCGGGTTCCCTGCGCAGGAGCAATTGATCCGAGACGACAAGCAGGCGTCCGTCGGGCAAGAAGGCGATGCAAAAGGGAAACGACTGAGACTGAATGCGGGTGATGACTTCGCTCTTGCCGTCGATGGCGACCGCGATGATTTCTCGCGCGCCCCAGTCGGAGAACCAGAGGCGATCGTCGTGCCACCGGGGCGACTCGCCGAACGCAATACCGGTCATCAGGGTGTGGAGTGCAGGCATTGAAGCCTCCTTCAATGTGACAATCGTGCAAGCCGCGCGCCTGGGTCGCGGGGCGAAGACGCATCTCGCGCACCATTCTATCGGCTATCCTAGGTGCGGGGTAAC
>CAVXPY010000009.1:0-9748 GCA_963763655.1 uncultured Chloroflexia bacterium | reverse complement strand
TACGAAGACGCCGCGCTGATCGGTATGGACCTCGTGCGCCTCGGCCTGGAGCGGGGGCGGACCGCAGACCTCGCCATGCGGATCATCGGCGCGCTCGTCGAACAGTACGGTCAGGGCGGCTCGTGCGAGGAGACCGGCTATCGCACCTACCACAACTCGTTCATCATCGCGGACCCGACCACCGCATGGATCCTCGAGACGATGGACCGCCGATGGGTCGCGAAGCGCGTCCGCACGCGCGAGGCGATCTCCAATCTCTATACGCTCCGCGACGATTGGGATGCGTGCTCACCCGGTGCGGTAACATACGCGCAGGAGCAAGGCTGGGGCGGCACCCCATTCGACTTCGCCGCCGCCTATCAGGATCCCAAGCGGACCTTCGCCCGCGCGTCTGCCGCCTCGATCGCGCCCGCGCCGTCCTTGTCGACTATCGCGCGCCCGTCCGCGTCGAGGAGATGCAGGCGCTCTTGCGCGATCACAACGGCGGCGACCTGCCAATCGGCGCGCAACCCCTGCCGACGATCTGTATGCACGCCGCACCCGGCCACCCGTTTGAAACTGCCGCCGCGATGGTCGCCCATCTCCGTCCGGACCGGCACCGTGAACTCGCCACTACCTGCTGGACCGCCTTCGGTTCGCCCTGTCTGAGCATCTTCCGGCCCGTCTACCCCTGTGCGGTCGGCTTGCCTGCGATCCTCGATACGGGCGGCGGGACGTATGATGCTCGTGCGCCGTGGTGGGCGTTCGAGCGGTTACAGCGAATCGTCGCGCAAGCGCCCGCGCTCGCTCCCATCGCCCGCGCGCGACTCTCGGCGCTCGAAGCGCAGTTCCACATCGACGCGGCAGATGCGGAGGCCGAAGCAGAGCAGTGGCTCGTGCGGGGCGATCATGCGCGGGGCGTCGCAACTCTCCGTGCGCTCGTTGATTCGACCACTGAGCGCGCCGTCACCCTCGCCCGCACCCTTGGGGACGAATTCGCCGCGCACGCGAGCGGTCAGGCGAATGCGGCGATGGCCGATCTGTGGCGACCGCTCAACGACGCGGTCGGTCTCCTGTCCGTCGATGCCGCGCTCCCCGCCCTTCCCGCGCTGCGAACCTGACGCATTTGAGAGGAGAATCGTCGGCAAACGTTCCATTATTGCACGCGGATACTTGACGGCACGGATATTTCGTCTCTATTGTACGACTTGCGGCACGCCACCAGCGGTCATCTCTGGTATGGCGCGCACGCCCTCGCGCATTTCTCTGTGCTGCCTACACGACGACGACGCGCAACGCATTCATGGAGCGAGTGATGTCAGTGGACGAAGGTTTCTTCCGTACCGTTCTTCAGGAAGTCCCCGAACCGATCTCTGTGATGGCACCCGACGAGGGATCGTATCGCTGCCTCTTCATCAACCGCGCACTCAGTGCGCTGACTGGAACACGCCCCGAGGAGCGGATCGGCAGGCGGATCGAGGAGTATCAGCCGCCCGACATAGTCGCACGCGCCCTTCGGCATTTCCGTCACGCCATCGAGACTCGCGCACGGGTGACCGTCGAGGAAGTTGTGCGCACGCCCTACGGTGATATTCTCACCGCCCTCGATCTCACACCTGTTTTCGGCCCTGATGGTGCCTGCACCTACATTATCGGTCGGGTACACGACATCACCGAGCGGCGGCAGATCATGGTGGAGCTTCAGACCGCCAAGGAAGCGGCAGACGCTGCCAATCAGGCGAAGAGTACGTTCCTGACGTACATGAGCCATGAGCTACGCACCCCCCTCCATGCGATCATCGGTTTCTCGGAACTCCTGCGCGACGATATCGTCGTTGAGGAAGAGGAGCGGCGACACTGCCTCTCGGACATTCACGCGAGCGCGCACCATCTCCTGTCGCTGATCAACGACCTTCTCGACCTCTCGAAGATCGAGGCGGGCCGGATGGAACTGAGTCTCGAACCAATCGCCGTGCCCGCCCTCTTCGCGACGATCACAACGCTGCTGCGCGAGGGTGCCGCCAACAAGGGCATCGCCCTCGTCACCGATCCCGGCGATGTTGTCACCGTCACCGCTGATCTGCGCAAGCTGAAACAAGCGCTTCTCAATCTCGTCGGCAACGCGATCAAATTCACTCCCCCCGGCGGCAGCGTCACGATCACCGCGCGCGCGGAACCGGACGGCGTGGCGATGACCGTCACGGACACCGGCATCGGCATCAGCGCGGAAGATCAAACGAAGCTCTTCCAGGCGTTCTCACAAGTCGATGGCTCACTGACACGCCGCCACGATGGTACCGGCCTCGGCCTCACCCTCACGCAGCAACTCGTCGCCTTGCACGGCGGCACCATCACCGTCCAGAGCACCCCCGGCGAAGGCAGCACCTTTACGGTCTCTTTCCCACAGGTCGCATAATGACTGGATGAATTGCTCTCAGTACATGGATTGAAGTTCCCAATGGGAAGAAGTGGGATTTCGCTCGTGAATGCGCGGCGAATCGTCAGTTTGGAGTCTACTCCAGATGGACATTTCCCAGGCACCGGCATGTGCGGTGCTCGCTGGCCCGGTAGCGCTGGGGATCGAGTACCGCAGACCGGCTGACGCGCCTCTCCCCATAATGGAGACAATGTGAGGGCCGTCGATTCGCTCCTCGTGACTCAGTCATGGCGTGAGCGAAGCCTCCGGAGGCCACAGGCCGATCTGTTTCATTGTCTCTAAATCGTCGCGGATCGCCTGGTGGCTCGTGATCAGCCCGTCTTTCAAGTGGAAGATGTGGATGCTCTGCATGGTTACCGGCTTCCCGGTGGGCTCGATCCCCAGCATGTTATGGATGGGGACGACTGACGGCATCCCGCGATGGGTTGCCGTCGTCGTGTTCCGACAGACGACGGTGTCACCTTCCGCGACGATCTCTTCGATGGTGTTCTGCCAATCGGGGAAGGTCGCGAAGATGTCGCGATGGGTCTGGCGGAAACCTTCACGACCGACGGGACGACCATGATTCGTCGAATCGATCGCGTAATAGGCCGCGCATGCATCCGCGTCCTGCGCATTCATCGTCGCTTCGAGATACCGTCGAATCAGGGCTTTATTCTCCTCTACCGACATATAGCTACTCCTCCTGACGCAACACAATTACCGTGATCGAAGATGGCTACGACGCACGCTACATAGCATGGGCGGCGTGTCCCCCAGACCAACCCGCCGCGGAGGAATGTCAATCTGGGATCTCCTTTAATCTGACGACTCGCTCCGGGCGCACTCGGTTGTGTCCGCGAAGCTCTGTACTTTCCTCCACGCCGCGCAACCCGGGACGGCGACGATCACGCACCTCCCGACTTGACACCGACGACGATAAATGCCGTGAAGCCCAGCAGGAACACGCCCCGCTCCTCCGCTGCTCGTAACCCCTCCCACCATCTCCGCACCTGCTCTGCGGTCAGCACACCCTCCGCTTGCAGTCGGGTGCAGTGTCCGCCCAGCAGCAACTCCGCGAAGGCGTAGGTGGTGAAGATCTCGACGGCATCCACCGACACCTCCGTCAGCCCCCGCTCTTTGAACAGCCGTGGCAACTGCCGCCCGATCCAGCCCTGCCGGATCGCATCCGAGAAGGTGCGCACGATCGTCCGTGTCGTCTCCTTCTCCGAGCTGTCCGCCACCATCGTCTCCTGATCGAAATCGAAGACCCCGACCCGACCGCCGGGGCGCGCGACGCGCACCATCTCCGCCAGCACTTGCTCAGCATCCGGCACATGCATCAGCACCCGCTCCGCGTGGCAGACATCGAACCACCCGTCCGAGTAGGGCAGCGTCTGCGCATCCCCGACCTCGAAAGTGGCCGGAATACCGGCCTGCTCCGCCCGGCGACGCGCCGCGGCGACCATCGTCTCGCTCACATCGAGGCCGTCGAGCCGCCCGGTCGGGCCAACGACCGCCGCCATCTCGACGAGGGAGATGCCGGGACCGCAGCCGACATCGAGGATGGCGTCTCCGGCGCGCACGTCAAGCCGCTGGCGGATGAGCGCCTTGCCCGCCCGGAAACCAGGGAGCTTGTGTGCCTCGTCCATGAAACGGACGAAGAAGTCGGGATCCTGGGTATGGTCTACCGTGGTGAAGAGGCTAGCCTCGAGGTCGCCGCTCATCGTTCTCCGCCTTTCCCGACCTTCTGGATCGTCGCACTGTGCAGGCCGATGGCTGTAACGTGCGATAAACTGCACGAATTGTGCAACGCTCTGCTGCACCCGGCGATTGTGCCCGCGTCGTTCTGTGGATTGCTCCACGCCGCTCCACGCAGGAGCATGCGGCCGCTACTTGACGGCCAGCACGCAGAATCCGGCGGGCCCATCCGGGCCTGCTTGCGTCTCGAGGCGCACCTGCGCGAACCCGGCCCCCCGTACGACCGCCTCCACCTCGCCAGGGCCGTACAATCGGGCGCCGGCCGGGGGAGGCCTGTCCTGGCCTGCGGCGGCATCCGCTCCCGTTCCTGATAGCCGAGCGCCAGGGTGCCGCCGGTCCGCAGCACCCGCCGCAGCTCGCGCACGGTGGTCGCCGGGTCCGGCCAGAAATAGATCACGTGCGCCCCGCGCACTGTGTCGAATGATGCACCGCCGAAGGGTAGGGAAGCGGCGTCGCCCTCGCGGAGATCGAGCCGCCCCGCCGCGATCGCATCCGCATGCCGGGAACGCGCCTGGCGCGCCATCAGTCCTGACGTATCGACGCCCGCGACGAATCCCTCCGAGGCGCGGGCGAGGAGCGCGGCGAGCGCCACGCCGGGGCCGAAGCCGACCTCCAGGACCCGGTCGCGGGGCGCGACCTGTAGGAGATCGACCATCCACATATTGAGCGGCGCGTTGCCGCCGCGCACAATCCGTGCGGCTATCCGACCGAGGGGACCGTGCGGGCGCGCGAGCTGTTTGCCGAAGGTGCGGACGAGCGGATTCACAGCATTTACCTCCCGATTGTGCGACCAAATCGCCGCGATCCCGGCGCATTTCCCGGGTCGGTATGCCGCCTCACCGATTTCGCCGACGGTAGCAAACTGTGGGGAAGGCCCCATGACGGCATACGGGGCGCAGTCCGGTGGGCCGCGCCCCGTCGCTCCGCACGGATGGGGAGGCTACTTGACGGTGAAGCCCCTGACCATGCCGAGATGCGCGTGCGAGTCGCCGTTCGGCTTGGACTGGTCCGGGACGTTGCAGATCGCCACGTAGCTGCCCGGCGTCAGGTCGAAGACCGCGATTCCGGTGTTGCCCTTCGTCAGGGCATTCATCCCGCCCATCGGGATCAAGGGCGGTGGGCCGGCGGGCGGCGCGGTCGCGGCGTAGTACGCCTTGACGTCGTCCACGGTCTTGCCGGGCGGGATCTGGCCGATGTTGAACTCGTGGAACTGCGCGCCGGTGTTCGCCACCGTGTACATGCTCTTCCCGGCGGGCAGCGTGTCGGGCATCGTGAAGTTGAAGTCGAACATCGTGATCGTGCCGTTCACCGCCGGTGCGGGGGATGCGGCGGCCGGGGTAGCGGTCACTTTCAGGGGCATGAGCATCCCCTTGGCGAGGTGGGGGATGTGATCGTCGCCCGCGATGAAGCAGGCGATCATGTACTGGCCCTCCTTGAGGTTCAGGATCACCTCGGTACCGCCGCCGGGGAGGGTGACGCCCGCCCCGCCCGCCTGCGTCACGAGGCCGAAGACCTCGCCCAGTCCTTGCTCGCCCTTGGCGAAGGCCGCGCCGAGTTGGTCGGGCGTGACGCCGGTGTTGAGCAGCATGAACTGGGCGTGATGGATTTCCTTACCGGTATTCTTCATCTGCACGCGGGTCTGACCGCCGGGGATGCTACCGAGCGTCCGGAAGCCGAAATCGAACGCCTCGATCACCATCGTCTGGATGCCGCCGCTTGTCGTGCCCGCTGCCGCGCTACTGGAGGCGGTCGTCGCACTCACGCTGCCGGCGACCGCGCTCCCTGCGGGCCGGGTCGCGGCGGCGACACTCCCAACGGCTGTGGTGCTGGATGCGGTCGCGGCGGGGGCTGTGGTGCTGGCGGCGGCACTCGCCACGGCGGACCCGGCGGGGCGGGTTGCCGCCGCGC
This sequence comes from uncultured Chloroflexia bacterium, assembly GCA_963763655.1. Taxonomy (GTDB): domain Bacteria; phylum Chloroflexota; class Chloroflexia; order Thermomicrobiales; family JALYUS01; genus JALYUS01. Next base: position 3,684 of record CAVXPY010000009.1, on the reverse strand, counting down.
TCCCTGCGGCAGCCGTCGGCGCCACCTGTGCAGTGGGTGCGGCTGTTGTTGGTGCGGCGGTCGTCGGCGCGCTTGGCCTCGGTGTATCGGTCGCGGTGCTGCCGCCGCAGGCCGCGAGGACCGCGCTCCCCGCCGCCGCGCCCGCGACCATCAGGAATCGACGGCGACCGAGTCGGGCCCCGGCCATCTCCGATACATCCATCGCTAATGTACTCACTGGCACCCTCCTTCGCGCGCGCTCCAACAAAATACGGCATGGCCCAACAGGTCTGGTGTACGCGTGTGTGCCCTAACGACCGCAGCTTCGCCACGGTTCTGGTCGCGGAAGACGGTCGCGCGCGACATACCTCGCCAAGACGTACCCCGCGTCGCTCAGGCGGGCGGTGGCGGCCCGGCAAAAACGACGCCATGTTTCTGGCAGATTCCCATGAACCGCTCCATATCGGGCGGCCCCTGGAGCACAGGCACCGTCGCCGAATAGGCCACCGGCTCGCCCACTTCCGCGAAGAAGTCGTCCATCCCAGCGGGGGCGAACACCGCAAGGTAGCGGGCCGTCGTCCCGCCGACGTTCAGGTTCGTATGCGGCACGCCGCCAGGGACGTGGACCACGTCCCCCGCTGAGGCGCGCACGGTCTCCCCGAGGCCGGGGAAGGCGAACTCCCCTTCGAGGATGTAGAACGTCTCCTGGGCCGCGTGGGTGTGCAGGCCGGGCACCCCGCCCCCGGGCGCGACGATCGTCTCGGTGATCGCGTAGGCGCCGTCCGTCTGCGCCCCCGTGACCTTCAGCGTGACCAGATTGTCGATGATCAGATAGGAGGCGCCTTCGCCCAACGCTACTGGCGCGAACCCACATGTCGTATCCATCGTGCCATCCTCCTTTTTTGCGCGTGTTGAGCCGCCCGCATCGTGCGGCTATCTCTCGGAAAGGTGTTGCCGGGAATAGGAATACCCGTTCAGCGCGGCCCGTCGCGCGAACGCTGTGGTGTCCACGCCGTGCGCAGGAGTGCGAGGCAGTCGCCCAGCGCATCCTCGGCGCGGTGGGTGTCGGGATCGATCGGCTCCTTGCCGAGCGCCTCGGCGATCACCCCGCGCGAGAGCGCGAACAGGAGGCGCATCGCCCGACGGCCGGGGATGCCGGGCGCGATCACCCCGGCCGCAGTCGCCCCCTCCACCCCACGCTGCAGCAAGGCCCCGGTGGCGAAGGCGGCATCCAGGTTGGCCGCCGACGGTACGAAACCCGGTACGGGGCTGCTGGTGACGAGTTCGTAAAGTTCACGGTGCGCACGCGCCAGGGCGAGTCGGGAACGGAACCACGCTTCGATGCCTTCCCAGCCCGGCGGGTACGCGGCCCAGATGCGCGCGTCGCTCTCGCGAATCAGGCGGACGCCCTCGGCATAGAGCGCGTCGTAGAGCGCGGCTTTGCTCGGGAAGTATTCGTACAGCGAGGGGGCGCGCATCTGCAGACGCCGCGCGACTTCGTTGAGGTTGAGGGCGGCAACACCCTGCTCGCGCATGATGGCCTGCGCGGCGGCGAGGATGTTGGCGATCATCTCGTCGCGATTGCGCCGACGGCGCTGACGGGGCGAGAGGACAGGTGCGGGTAGTGTGAGATCGGATGGCACCAATGGGCCCCCATTCCTTTTGAAGGTAGGGTATCCTAATGTCATTAGGATAAGGGCGAGTTGTGGGTTTGTCAAGGGAGTCCCCCCTTTTTGAAACGGGCAGGGGACTCGCGGACCTTACGCGCTCGTGGATAGCGCATATCCCTACGTATGCCTACTGGGCCGCAGAACTGCCGGACACAGCTGTCTCCCCGCACCGCCCCATCCTCCCGGTTCGCAGGCATCTCGCGCGCCTATCGGGCATACTCTCGTTGCTCGTTCGATCCGCTGCCGACCACCGCCGGGATCACCCGCTCGGCGGCTAGGCGGAGCGTCTCTGTATCAACCCAGCCGCCCCCAAGAATGATGTACTGGAAACCGGCCTCTACCAACCCGCGGATATGCACCACCGCGTCCTCCGGCGTGCCGGCGAAGGGCATCCGCTCGAGGTGGGCGAGCAGCCTCGGTGGGAGGCGCTCGAGCTTCGCCCGAGCCGCCGCCGTTGTCTCCGCCAGGCGGAGGGCGAGCGTGGTGGTGCGGAGGACCGACTCATCGGTCCGCCCCGCCTCCCCGCAGTGCCGCCGCACGATGTCGAACTTGCGCCGGGCATCGTCGGGGGTGAAGACGCCGCCCGCCCACGACGCGGCCGACAGATTGGAGGCATCGGCATACTGGGCCACGAAGCGCAGCGTCGTGCGCTCGCCGCCGCCGGCCACGATGATCGGCACGTGGGGCTGCTGGGCGGGCGGCGGGCGGAGTTTCGCCCTCTCCGCCCGGAAGTATGCGCCCTGGTACGTGACCTCCTCGCCGCGCAGCAGCGGGCGGAGGATCCGCAGCGCATCCTCGAGGGTCGCCTGCCGTTCCTTGGTCGGCGGATAGTCGATCCCGAGCTGGCGGAACTCCTGCGGCATGTCGCCGCTCCCCACACCGAGCACGACCCGGCCATCGGAGATGCGATCCACATCGGCGACGGCGCGCGCGAGCACCACGGGATTCCGGTACGACACGCAACTGACCAGCGTCCCGAGGCGGATGGTGCGCGTCGCCTCGGCCAGCGCCGCGAGTGTGGTCCAGGCGGCGCCGCCGGCGATCAGCGGATGGTCGGGCAGGAAGAGGCCATCGAACCCCAGTGCCTCGGCCGTTTGGGCGATGTCGCGCGTGACCGCCCAGTCGTCCGGGACGGCGGTGATGACGCCGAAGCGCACGCGGTGTGCCCCTTCGATGGCCCACGGATGCGGCGCGGCAACGGCAATAGTCATCTCGGATCTCCTTTCACGATGCTCCCCTGTGTCGACCGCAAGGCTGCCACCTCGTCACGGCGCGGTCGGCGGTGGTATCTCGCATCCATACTTCGCGGCGGTCGCCACGAACTTCCCCATATCCGGCGGCCCTCCGTGCGGGGGCGACGTGTCGGTGACCGGCTGCCCCATTTCCGCCAGGAACGCTTCGAAACCGCCCGGCAGGAAGAACAGGAGCGCCTTCGCGGGCGCGGCCCCGACGGTGCGGTAGCCCCGGAGCACCCCTTTCGGTATTCGCACCAGCGACCCGACCGTGGCCGTGGTGGCGATGCCATCGATGACGAACTCCATCTCGCCCTCGAGCAGGTAGAAAGTCTCTTCCATTGTATGGTGGATGTGGGGTGGCGGTCCGATCAGGGGCGGGGTTGTCACCTCCACGACCGCATAGGCCCCGTACGTCTCTCCGCTTGTCACCTTGATCGTCGCCCGCTCCCCGCCGATCATCCAGTAGGATCTTCCCGCGCCCGACGGGACGTGCATGCTCGGTCCATTGGCGATCTCGTCCATGACCATCCCCCTTGCTCCCTGCCGCGATACATACCGATCGTTCCCGCCGGGTGCCGTTCGCCGCTCACCCGTGCCCCCACTCTCGCATCGACCGCGGCGGCGAACCAGCCACAACGCTGGAACACTGCTGGAACAGTTCGCAACACCGGCGGGATGTCGCCATCGCGCGCTGGTCATGGCCCGGATATGGTGATACTCTCCCACAGTGTGATGGGCATCGAATCCGCAGACATAATCCCGAGACGCGCGGCCGCGTTCGGAGCGCATTTGCGGCAGCT
>CAVXPY010000008.1:0-142872 GCA_963763655.1 uncultured Chloroflexia bacterium | reverse complement strand
ATTTGCCTGTAGTGGCGACGGCGACGACTCGGTATGATGTGCGCGGCATGGCAGGTCGCGACACGCGCAGACAATGGGAGGAATGAGGAAGAATGAAGATCGTCGAGATGCGCGTCGTGCCGGTGGCGATGGCAGACCCGCCCCTGCGCAGCGCCTTCGGGTTGCACGCGCCGTATGCACTGCGCACGATCGTGCAACTGACGCACGGACGAAGGCATCACCGGCCTCGGCGAGACGTACGGCGGCGCGATCCCGCTGCGTGATCTTGCAGCGGCGCGCGAGCGGGTGATCGGGCAGGACCCGTAGCACCTGACGCGCATCGAGGCCGCGATTGCCGGTGACCCGACCGCCGCGCCGAACGAGACCGGCCCTGGGAGGGCACGGTTTCCTCACCGGTGCAGACCTTCTCGCCCATCGAGGTCGCCTGCTACGACATCATCGGCAAGGCGACGGGCCGCCCGGTTGCGGACCTGCTCGGCGGGCGCTATCGCGATGCGGTGCCCTTCTCCGCCTACCTCTTCTACAAGCACGCGGGCATCGGCGGCACGGATGGCCTCGCCGAGCGCATCGACCGCCGCGCGCGAGCGGGACGATTACCTCGCGCGGGAGGCGCTCTCACCGGAAGGGATCGTGCGGCAGGCACAGGACTTCGTGCAACGCTTTGGCTTCAAGAGCATCAAGCTCAAGGGTGGCGTGCTCGATCCCGACGCGGAGGCGAAGCGATCCTCGCCATGCGCGCGGCATTCGGGCCGGACATGCCGCTGCGTATCGACCCGAACTGTGCCTGGGAGTGTCGAACTGCGGTCCGCATCGGCCTGGAACTCGCCGGGACGCTCGAATACTACGAGGACCCGACGGACGGCAAGGAGAACATGGCGGCGGTCGCGAAGCAGGTGCCGATGCCGCTCGCGACGAATATGTGCACCACCTCGTGGGCCGACATCCCGGAAACGGTCGCGCGCGGCTCGATCAGTATCCTGCTCTCGGATCATCATCTCTGGGGCGGGCTGCAGCCGACGGTCAAGCTGGCGCAGCTCTGCCGCGTCTTCGGCTGGGGCGTCAGTATGCACTCCAACTCGCATCTCGGCATTTCGCTGATGGCGATGGCCCATGTTGCGGCGGCGATCCCGAACCTCACCTATGCCTGCGATACGCACTACCCCTGGCAGGTGGATGAGGTGATCGTGGGCGGCAAGCGGCAGTTCACGGACGGTCACATCGTCATCGACGACACCCCCGGTCTCGGCGTGGAACTGGATGAAGACGCCCTCGCCCGTCTGCACGAGCAGTACCACAAGGTGGGCCTCACGAAGCGCGACGATGTCGCGGAGATGCAGAAAATCCAACCCGGCTGGCAGCCCGTCCGCTGGTAGCGGTGTCTCGGTTACCGGCCTATGGGTGGCGGAACGGCTCCGCCTGTGGGTGGGTTGCCTGTCCTGCTATCCACGGGCGACACACCCCCACTCGGCGCGGCACCCGGCTTACTCTGTGGCAGGGGCACTGCCGTATTGGTGAGGGCGAAGGTGGCCGTCAGTCCGTATACTGTGGCAGTCACCTGATACTCGCCCAGGGTATTGTTGGCAAAGAAGGTCGGCGCGGTTGCGATGCCCGCCGCATTCGTCGTTGCGGTCGTTACCCCATCGGCGAAGTTGCCGGATGGACCGCTCGCCGGGGCGCTGAAGGTCACCACGATTCCGGTGAGCGGGTTGCTGAACTGGTCGGTGATCGTCACGGCGAAGGGGATGGAGAAACTTGTCCCGATCGGCGTCGTCTGCGGGGTGCCCGTACTGGCAACCATCGTCGCGGGCGCGCTTGCGCTATTGGCAAGTGTGAAGATGGCGGGGATCGTCACCCCCGTCATCCCCGCCTGCACCGTATAACTTCCGGCAATGCCGTTCGCTGTGAAGGCTACCGCGGTGGCGATGCCGCTTGTGTTCGTCGTTGCGGTAGTCACCCCAGCGGCGAAGGTGCCTGACGGACCACTGGCCGGAGCAGTGAAGGTCACGACCTGACCGGGAACCGGGGTGCCGAGCTGATCGGTGACCTTGACGGCAAATGGCGTGCCAAAGCTCGTGCCGACTGTGGTCGATTGTGGCGTAGTACCGGCGACGGTGGTGATCGCGGTCGGTGGGCCAATGTTCGTGAGCGAGAATGCGATCGGTGCCACACCGGGGGCACTGACGCTCAACACATAGGTGCCAGGTATGCCGTTCGCGGTGGCAGTCACGCTGGTTATTCCGCCGACCGGTGTCGCAATCGTGCTACTGAGTACGACCGATGCACCCGTGGCAGGGGGCGAGAAGGTGATCACGGTGCCATCGAGCGACACACCGGGATCGACGCTCGTCAATCTGACGCTGAGGGCGCTCGGGAAGGGATGGATGATGAGCGTCGATTGGTTGTTGCCGCCTGCCACCGCGAGTGTGAAGCCCTGACTCTCGAACGCTCCCATGTCACACGCCGTGCCTGCGGGTTGCGGGCGGGTGATGCCCCGCTGATCAGTCGTGGCAGTGCAGACATTGAACCCTGCGGGGATCGTATCGATAGCGGGGGAACCGGGCAGCAGCGCGTGGGTGGGGGTGTGGCCACCGTAGGTACCGAGCGCACTCAGTTTCGGGTCGAGAGGTGTGGCCGATGTGCCGACCTTGTCGTGATTCGTGCCGTCAACGAAGGTGTTGCCACCTGGGCTACCGATCAGGTTGTAGCCCCCATCGGTGATCGGTGTGAAGACGTTCACGTCCGGTCCGGTGGGCGACGTGTTCCCGGCGATAATCGTCCCTGACAGCGTCAGTGGCCCATTGTTGTCGATGCCACCACCGGAGGCAACGGCACTATTGTTGGTGATCGTCGTGGTGGTCACGGTCGCGGATTGCCCATTGCTGATGCCGCCGCCGTTTCCGTTCACCGCGCGGTTGCCTGAGAAGGTCGAGTTGAACACATTCAGCGTACCCGTTCGACTCTGGATGCCCCCGCCATTCCCGTCGGCCGCATTGTCCGCGAAGGTACTCCGCACGATGAAGAGCGTCGAGAAATCGTTATAGATGCCGCCACCGAATGGCGCGTGATTGTGGGAGAACACGGCATCGAGCACCATCAGTGTCCCGCCTGATTGATTCACGATCCCCCCACCGAGAGATCCACCGTTGCCGTGCTGAATCGTCAGGCCCCAGATCGAGGCACTGACATTGGCGACGGTGAAGATCGTCACGCCGTTCGCCCCGTCCAGCGCGAGCAGATCCGCTCCCGGTCCGACGATCGAGACATTCTTATTGAGGGGCAGGGTGCCGTGCGTGGGGACGAGCAGGATCGGACTGCTGAGTCCCGCTTTGAACTGGATCGTGTTCTGAACCGGGCCGGGGTCATTGGCATTCGAGGCAATGACGGCATCACGCAGGGTGCAATCGGTGTTCGTGGGGTTGCCGCAGTGCGCGGTGTGGGAACCCACATCATCACCCGTGAGGCCGACGGTGAAGGTTGCGGCAGCAGCGGCGACCGAGATCGTGGTGAGAAGGGGGACGAGCAGAGCGAAGAGTGTGCATATCAGGAGAACGGAGAGACCACGAAACGCTCGACGCACCTGCATGGCTGTCCCCTTTACTTATGTGAGGCGGTTGCATTTTTGTGATACCGATAGCCACGGCAAGTATTGCCGGGTATTCAGCGCCCGTCAATAACTCGGTGATCAGGAGAGCGGAGACGCCACCTGACCGATTATTGCAACACACGATCATATCAGTACGGCTCGCCATCGCTGAGGAGCCGTACCGGTCTATGGGTATCAACGCGATGTGGCAAGAATACCGCGTACGTTACCGTCCGGTGGGTGGTGGTAGGACTGCGCCTGTGGGTGCGCTGCCTGTTCTGCTATCCACGGGTGGCACACTTCCGCTCGGAGCGGCACCCGGCTTACTTGGCGGCACCGGCACCGCGGTATTGGTGAGGGCAAAGTTCGTTGTCAGTCCGTTCACCGTGGCGGTCACCTGATAGCTGCCCTGCGTGTTGTTGGCAAAGAAGCTCGGGGCCGTCGCTATCCCGCTCACATTGGTCGTGGCGGTTGTCATCCCACCGGCGAAGCTCCCGGACGGACCAGTCGCGGGCGCAGTGAAAGTGACGACGACGCCAGGAGCCGGATTGCCGAGTGGGTTGGTCACTTTCACTGCCAGGGGAAGAGCAAAACTCGCGCCGACTGGGGTGGATTGCGGAGAGGTGCCCGCAATCGGCGTGATCGCTGCGGGAGGGCCGGTGCTCTCGAACGCCCCGATGTCGCAGGTGCCCCCGGTGGGTTGCGGGCGCGTGACGCCGCGCTGGTCGTTGAGAAGCGTGGTGCCACAGCCGAGTGTTGCCGCCGGGATCGCATCGAGGGCAGGGGAACCGGGCAACAGGGCATGAGTGGGCGTATGACCACCATAGGCACCGAGGACGCTCAGTTGTGGGTCGAGGGGCGTCGCGAGTGTGCCGACCTTGTCGTGATTGGTGCCGTCAACGAAGGTGTTGCCGCCCGGGCTGCCGATCAGGTTGTAGCCCCCATCGGTGATCGCGGCGATGGCGTTCACGTCCGGTCCGGTGGGCGACGTGTTCCCGGCGATAATCATCCCTGACAGCGTCAGTGTCCCAATGTTGATGATGCCACCACCGGCGCTCGTGGCATTCATCGTCGCACTATTGTTGATGATCGTCGAATTGGTCACGCTTGCGATATTGAAGATGACCATGCCGCCACCGAACTTGGCGTGGTTGTTCGAGAAGGTCGAGTTGGTTACGGTGAGCGTCGCTGCGGTGTTGTTATTGATTCCCGCGCCTTGGCCGGCGGTATTCCCCTCGAAGGTGGTCTTATCGACGATCAGCGTCGCGCCAATATTGAAGATACCGCCGCCGCCGAAGCCACTGTTATTGTGCGCGATGACCGCGTCGCGCACCGTCAGTGTCCCCCCTGACCCATTCCTGATTCCACCCCCAGGGGATGCGGGTGCGGCATTGTGACCGTGCTGGATCGTCAGGCCCGAGATCGAGGCGGCGATTGAGCCGAAGGTGAAGACCGTCACCCCACCTACTGGCGTTCCCCCCGGATCGCAGCCCGTGCAGCCGCCGTCCACTGCCAGCATATCTGCTCCCGGTCCCTGAATCGCCACTTTCTTGCTCAACGTCAGGGTGCCGTTCGCTGCGATCAGCACGATGGGGCTCACGAGTCCCGCTTTGAACTGGATCGTGTTCTGCCCGGCGCCGGGATCGTTGGCATTGGAGGCGGTGACCGCATCGCGCAGTCGGCAATCGGTGTTGGTGGCATTCGCGCAGTTTGCGGTGTGGGTGCCGTCGTCATCACCGGAGAGACCAACCGTGTAAGTGGCAGCGGCGGCGGAGACCGGAGTGACGCTGAGGAGTGGGATGAGCAGGCCAAGGAGCGCGACGACCAGAGGCACGGAGAAACAGCGAAACACTCGATGTACCCGCATGGCTGCCTCCCTCTATTCGTGTGTCGCGCTTACATTTTATGGCGTCGATAACTGCACGATAAGTATTGCCCGGTATGCAGCCTTCGTCAACATCGTGGCAATCATGGGTGAGCCGGGGAAGGTACCTGAGAGCCAACGGTGAATGCGAGGCATGGTGTGGGCGGATTTGGAGAAGCAACAAGGGTGCATGGCCGAATGGCTATGCACCCTGTCTCTCGTCTCTGCGTGTGCTAACGGCCTGTTGGTGGCGGTACGACTGGACCTGGGGGTGCGTCGCTTGGCCGGCTACTCGTGCCTGGTACTCCCCCGCTTGGTGGAGCACCCGGAATCCCTTGCGGCAGCGGCACTGCCGTGTTCGTCAGGGTGAAGGTCGTCGGGGTCGCGGCGTTCATCGTCGCCGTTACCTGATAGCTCCCCTGCACATTGTTGGCAGTAAACGTCAGTGCGTTGGCGATGCCGCTCGCGTTCGACGTCGCAGTGTTGACCCCGCCGGCAAACGTGCCGGATGCACCGGTGCCCGGCGCGGTGAACGTCACGATACCAGTGGGGAGTGGATTGCCTAGGGTATCCTTGACCGTCACCGAAAGGTGCACGCTGGGGCTTCCTCCGATGGGAATGGATTGGGGAGTCGTACCCTCGTTGACAGTGAGCACGAAGCCATCCGATTCGTAGGCACCGATGTCCACCCCCCCGCCCTGCGGTCGGGTGATGCCGCGCTGGTCAATCGCGGGGACGGGGTTGCCACTAGGACCGGCACCGACCGCGGCACCGGCGTCGAGAGCGGGAGAGGCGGGGAGAAGAGAGAAAGTCTGGGTCGTGCCACGGTAGGAGCCAAAGGGGCCGAGTTGGGCCGGGAGACCGACGATGTTCCCGTTCGTGCCGTTGGTGAAGGTGCCCGCCGTGGCCGCGTCGTCGATCAGGTTGTTCGTGCCGGCGAAGGTGCCGGCAGCGGGGTTGAGTTCGTCAAGGGTGTTGGTGGTGTTGGTGTTGTTGGCAAAGATCGTGTTGGTGAGCGTCACATTGGGGTTACCCGTGGCGATGCCACCGCCGGTACTCCCCTTGTTACCGGAGACTGTCACATTGGTCAGCGACATGGTACCGAGGTTCGTGAGCGCACCGCCAAAGCCGCCGGAGGTGTTGTTCGTGAAGGTGGAGTTGCTCACATTGATGACACCGCCGGGTTGATTGTTGATGCCACCGCCGTTGATTGGCGCCTTATTGCCCGCGAACGTGCTCCCCGTGACGATCGTTGCCGGTCCAAAGTTGATGAGCGCGCCGCCGACGCCGGTCATCGTGTTGCCCGAGATGGTAGTGTTGCGCACCGTCACAACGCCTGCGGTGCTCGGGACGGAGACTACGGCGCCATTGCCGGCGACATTGCTTGAGAGGACCGCGTCACTCACTGTCACGATGGCGGCGGCGCCCGTAATATTGATCGCGCCGCCAAGGCCGGCGGTGTGACCGTGCTGGATCGTCAGGCCCGCGATCGAGGCGGTGATGGGGCCGATCGTGAAGACCGCCACGCCACCTGCGGGCGTCCCGCCCGGATCACAGCCCGTGCAGCCCCCGTCCACCGCCAGCACCGTCGCCCCCGGTCCGACGATCGACACATTCTTGCTCAAGGTCAGGGTGGGGTTCGGCGCAGTCAGCACGATTGGGCTGGCGAGTCCCGCTTTGAACCGGATAGTATTTTGGCCTGTACCGGGATCGTTGGCATTCGAGGCAGCAATCGCATCGCGCAGTCGGCAAGCGGTGTTGGTCGGGATGGCGCAGGTAGCGGTGAAGGAGCCATTGTCATCGCCGGTGAGACCCACCGTGTACGTGACGGGAGTCGCAGCGGCGACTGAACTCACGCCGAGGGTCGGGATGAGCAGACCGAGGAGTGTGAAGACGAGCACGAGCCGAGACAGATGGCGAACTCCCAGGATCATCCTCTCACCCCTTTTGTGTGCGTGTACTTTTTGGTATCGGCAACATCTGCAAGTTATGCAATATCTGCAAGTATAGTATTGCTTATTAGACCGATGGCGTCAACAACCTGGCGATCACGTGAGAGTAAAAAGTGCTCCCCCTCCTTACAGGGGTTCAGGGGCGGACAGGTTGATGATTTCTCTTGCCCTGGCTGGCAGTGCCCATTCGTAGGGGCGGTTCGTGAATAGCCTCGTTCCTGCGACGCGCCCGTGTACTCAGCGGCATGATGGCTTTCGGCTGGGCGATTCACGAACCGCCTCTGCACAGACAAGGTCAGGGTATTTCCTGAAGCTGTCCGCCCCTGAACCGATGCGGAGAGGGGGACCGGGGGTCAGGTTCATCGCAAATGCAAAACACATTTGAAGTGGCTTTCGCAGCTATTTTACTTCCTCCTCATCATCTCCTCAGGGCGGGCCGATACCATCATGCATGGCGGCGTCGCAAGGGACGCCGTGATGCGGAAGGGACTGGCCTTGATACGAGATACATGCACCACAGTGGTGGGAGGAAGCGTGTGACAATAGAACTTCGCGATATTACGAAGATCTACCAGACGGGTGGGGGAGAATTGCCCGTCCTCAAAGGCGTTTCCTTCACGATCGATGATGGGGAACTCTGCGCGATCATGGGGCCGTCCGGTTCGGGCAAGAGCACGCTGATGAATGTGATCGGCTGCCTCGATACCCCGACGGACGGCGAGTATCTGCTCGACGGGCAGGATGTCTCGACGCTCGATGAGAACGAACTGGCGCGGGTCCGCAACCGCAAGATCGGCTTCGTCTTCCAGAGCTATAACCTCGTCAAGCGCACCACCGCCCTCGACAATGTGCAGTTGCCGATGCTCTACGCGGGCGTTCCGCCCGAGGAGCGGCGCGCTCGTGCGGTCGATGCACTGGAGTCCGTCGGCCTCGGTACGCGGCTCGATCATAAGCCGAACGAGCTTTCCGGTGGGCAGCAGCAGCGCGTCTCGATTGCTCGCTCCCTCGTCATGCGCCCGTCGCTGATCCTCGCCGACGAACCAACCGGGGCGCTCGACTCACGCAGTGCGGTGGAAGTGATGGAGATCTTCCAGCGGCTCAATGAGGACCTGGGCATCACCGTCGTCTTCGTCACGCACGAGCCCGACATCGCGGAGTACACGCGCGCGGATCATTCGCATCCGCGATGGCTACCTCGGCGCGGATGAGCGGGTGGAGCATCAGCGGAGTGCGGCGGCGGAACTGGAACGGCGTGTCGTCGTGCCCTTCCCCACGGCGCGCGTATCGGGATAAGGAGTTCGTCATGGCGCAAGCGAGAGAACCGGTTTCCCAGCCCACCCTCACCGAGCAGAACCGGGCGCTCGCGGCAGACACCGCCCGGTTGACCCGCCTCGGCACCCCGCCGACGATCCGTAAGGGCGGGGGTGGCGTGCCGCTCTCCGAGAGCTTCATTTCCTCCCTCCATAGCCTCACCGCGAATGTCACGCGCACGATCCTGACGATGCTCGGCATCATCATCGGCGTCGCCTCGGTGATCGCCCTTCTGGCCTACGGCAATGGCGTGGTGGCGAAAGCGCTCGCCACCCTTGAGCGCAACGGCACGAACTTGATCACCATTCAGGGGGCCAGTCAGTCGGCGGGTGGGATCGCCACAGGCAACCAATCGCAGACGCTCACCCTCGCGGACGCCACGGCGCTCGCCGATCCGACACAGTGCCCGGATTGTGGCGCGGTCTCCCCCGAGGTGCGCGCCGGTGGGCAGATCACCGCCGCAGGCAAGAACGCCTTCGGTCAGGCGACCGGTGTCTGGCCGCAATACATGGATGTCCACTCCTACAATGTGACGAGCGGCTCCTTCATCCAGGACAGCGACATCACGGGCAACCAGGCGGTCGTAGACCTTGGATCGCAGATCGCGACGACGCTCTTCGGTGGGAGCGATCCGATCGGGCAGATGGTCCGGCTCAATCGGCAGAGCTTCCGGGTGATCGGCGTGATGGAGTCTAAAGGTGGCAACGGTTTCGGCTCGCTCGATAACCAGGTCTACGTGCCGATCACCACCGCGATGGCGAAACTCACCGGTGGTCGAGGTGGCGCACCGACCGGGGCGGGCAAGGTCGTCAGCGGCATCAATGTCAAGGCGACGACGCCGAACAGTGTGGATAAGGCGATTGGTGAGATCAACGATGTGCTGAGCGGATTGCACCGCACGCGCACGGGTTCACCGGACTGGCAGGTCGTCAATCAGGCGGACCAGTTGCAGGCAGCACGCGATACCCAGAAGACCTACCAGATATTCCTCCTCGTCATTGCCAGCATTTCGCTGCTCGTCGGCGGCATCGGCATCATGAACATCATGCTCGTCTCGGTGACGGAGCGGACGCGCGAGATCGGTATTCGCAAGGCGATTGGCGCGAAGAAGCGAGACATTATGACCCAGTTCATCACCGAATCGGTGGTGATGAGTCTGATCGGGGCATTGACGGGCGTCGTGCTCGGCGTGTTGGCATCCTACCTGGTGGGGAAGTATTATCAGCAGACCGTCATCTCCGTGCAGTCGATCTTCATCGCGGTGGGGTTTGCGGTGGCGACGGGGTTATTCTTTGGCGTCTACCCGGCGCAGCGGGCAGCGAGTCTGAAGCCGATTGACGCCCTCCGCTACGAATGAGGATGCGGGCGATACCTGGGAGAGGGAGGGGTGCGGAGATGCAGAAGAAGGCGCGGGTGCGATTGTCACCGCTCGCCGTCATCATGCCAGTGGTGGTCTGCCTCGTCATCGGCGCATTCACCTACGCGATTGCCGATCGCGCGGGCTATCCACCCGTACTGGCGGCGATGATCGCCAGCGCCATCGGCCTGCTCTGGCTCAGCTTCCTCATCAGCCGATTACTCCGCTAACAGACGGTGCGCGGGAGAAACCGGGGAGAACCGCAAAGACGCAAAGAGCGCAGAGGACGCAAAGAAGGGAGAAGAACCATTATCTTCCCCCTTTGCGCTCTTTGTGTCCTTTGCGTCTTTGTGGTTCTCCCCGGTTTCTGGCGTCTTACTCACCGCGTCCGGCGGCGGTGAAGCTGCTCCAATGGATGGCGGCGGCCTGCGCGAGGTCCGGAGCAGTGAGGACATCGACCGCGACGACCCATTTCACCCACTGGAAACCCCGCCGCCCCGGCGCGACGAGTCGGAGCGGCGCGCCATGATCGTGACTGAGCGGCTCCTCCCCGACGTGCGTCGCGAGGAGCGCATCGCGCGCTTCATCCAAGGGGAGGCTCCAGCGATAGCCGGTAATGGAGTGGAAACGCACCCATGCCGCTCCTTCACGCACACCCGCACGATCCAGCAGTGTGCCGACACGGATACCATGCCAGACTTGCGTACTCGCGAAGCCGCCGGTGCAGTCAAGCGTCGCCTCGCATCGCTCCCCCTGCACCACGGTCGCGTAGGTGGCGGTGAAGGGCTCGGCCACATGCCCGCTGACGGTCAGCGTCCACGTGGAAAGCGCGAGCGGTCGGGGGCGATCCGCGACCCAACTCGTGGTCGGAAAGGCATTCCCCGCGTAATCGCCCGTGGCGCGGGAGCCGGTGAAGCGGCGCTCGGTACTTGCAAAACGTTGCTGTACGGGCCAGAGCACCGCACCGCCCGCCGCGAGGCCGAGCCAGCGAAGCGCTTGCCGCCTGCCGCGGAGATCCCGCCTGCGCAGTGGCTTGGCGCGCGCGATCATGTGCGCGGAGACGAGTGCGACAAGCCCGATGCCGAGCACAATATGCCAGTTCAAGAGGCCGAAACCTGCCGCATCGAAATGCCCCCCCGCCACCCACCAGACGCCACTACCGAGGGTGGCGAGCGTGCCGAGCGTGGTGAGGAGACCGATCACCGTCCACCGGTCCCACTGCCGGGGATGGAAGAGGCGCGGCAGCACACGACGGAGCTTGCCGATCAGAAAGAGCGCGAGCGCGAGCCCCGCGATCCCATGCAGCGCGAAGACCCACCAGAGACCCGGACGCCCCGCAGTATTCCCGACGAGACCGGTCGCGAAGGCGATCCCCACGCAGAGCGCGAGGCTCCAATCCGTGAGACGAGCGCCAAGCGATGAGTAACGAGTAACGAGTAGCGAGTAGCGAGCATTGATCGGTGAGACGCGGCGTTCGCATCGCTCGTTACTCGATACTCGATACTCGTTACTTCCCTCGTTGCTCATCGCTCATCGCTCATTGCTGCTACGGCTTTGGCGTGGCGGTCGGTGCTGCACCGGGGGTGGCGGCGGGTGCGGTACCAGGTGTGGCGGTCGGCGCAGGTGGGCGCGTGGGCGAGGGGGCCTGCGGCTCGGTGACGAGATCGCTCCGAATGAACCCCATCTTACCATCGAACGAGACGCGCACCCACTTCGAGGTGCCGTCGGCCCCTGCGACGTTCGTTTCCAGAATCGGGGCTTCCGCGCCGAAATCGAGTTTGGCGACGACCTGTCCATTCGTGTCGGGCTTGTCGCGCATGTTCGCGCCATCGTCTGCCGTCACCTTCACGACCTGACTCGCGGGCACACCGGGCGCGGATGCACCGGGCGCGGCGGGCGCGCTGGCGGCGACCGTGCCCGCAGGTGCACTGCCAGCGGTCGTGCCGGGCGGGCGCGTCCCTTGCGGGGAAGGAAGAAGGAGGCCGGTTGGTGGCGAACTCGCGCCGAGTCGTTCCTCGTGCGACGGCAGAACCGCCTGCTGCGGGTGTCAGTACGGCGGCCACTTGTGTCTGCTCCGCGCTGCGGGTCGTCGTGGCGGCGGCGTTGGGCGTGGGGGAAGACGAATCGCTACTGCCGCCACATGCGACCAGTGCGAGACCGAGGAGTATCCACCATCGTCGCATCCTGCACCTCCGGTGACCGATCATCCATGATGCTACCCGCGACCCACGCACCGTTATGCGTTGTATATGCAATTTCGCCGCCAAAGCGGGTTTGTTGGTGGCGAGAAGTGGTTATCCGGGGATGGTACGGTGCATAGCACGACGCGATTCGTGGGATGTCCGTACACACTATACCATCTCCACGACCGTTCGCATCATCTCTCTTGCATATTCGTCTCAAGCGGGCAAAATGGGAGGACTAAGGACTAAGGACTGAGGCTAAGTACCTCGGTTCCCACTTAGTCCTCAGTCCTTAGTTCTTAGTCCTGAAGCGACTGAAAGGAGCGTTGGGGTGGGTTACGAGCGTGAGGTGCGTCTCCTTGCGGAGGCGGTGCGGGTGGCGGGGGAGACGATCAAGCGGCATTATGAGGAGGGCGCGCAGGTCTATATGAAGGCGGACCGTAGCCCGGTCACGGACGCGGATCTCGCCGCGAATGTCATCCTTATCGAGCGGTTAAGTGCCGCCTTCCCCGATGACGCGATCCTCTCCGAGGAAGTGACGCCGGATGCAACGGTACACCGCGCCGCGCGTTGCTGGATGATCGATCCCCTGGATGGTACGGCGCACTTCGTGGAGCGCGAGCCGACCTTCGCAGTGATGGTTGGCCTTGAGATCGGCGGTCGCCCGGTAGTCGGCGCGATCTACCATCCGATGACCGACGAACTCTATCTCGCGGTGCGGGGCGAGGGGGCGACGGTGACACGAGAGGGGGAGACGACGCCCCTGCGTTATCAATCGGTGCCCTTCGAGACCGCGCGGCTCGGCACCACTCCCGGCTCCTTCCGCACGCTGACGACGCGCACACCCCGCTGGTCGGGCGACCCCGCGCGATTGCTCCTGACGGGCAAAGGGTTCGGCTTTCGCCCCAAGGCGCTTGAAACGATGTTCGATGGCTATATCGGCGGGATCGCGGACGGCCTCGCCAGTGGCGGTTATCCGTGGGACCTCTGCGCGACGGACCTCATCATCCACGAAGCGGGCGGTGTCTTCACGACCCTCTTCAGTCAGCCGTTCCACTATCCGCGTGCCCATGAACGCCTCTATGGCGGTACCCTCTCCGCGTGTGACCCTGCACTCCACGCCGAGATGCTGGCGTATGTGAGTAACGAGTAGCGAGTAATGAGTAACGAGAGGAAAGGCTGATTCTCTCGTTACTCGTTCTTGACACTGCGGAGGGCGAGTGACATTATAGTGACATTGGTTGGACGTTTTCGTAGACTCCATGTTGAGAGAGAATGATGGCACTGGCGCAGGATACCGTGGTCGCCCAGGCGCACCGGGATGCGATGCGCGTCTCGCCTGCCGATGGCGCAACGACACTACGTGCGGTACTCACCCCGCAACTTGCGGCCTATGTGACAGGTGTGGAAGCGACGCGGACGGTTGGGCGCTGGGCACGGGGCGAGACAATCAGCCTCCGTGCGAATCACACGACGCGCCTGCGTGCAGCGTACGAGATCGTGCGCCTCCTTGAGCACGCACACGAGTCTCCCGAGACGATCCAGGCGTGGTTCCTCGGCATGAATCCCGCACTGGATGACCGCTCGCCAGCGCGCGCCCTCCACGAGGGTGATTACGTCGGCGCGCGCGCTGCTGCGATTGCGTTTCTTGCTGAAGGATGACCCTGCATTGGGTGCCGCCCCCACCATCGCCGCTCGTTCGAGTGGCGCGAGGAGACGCGGGGCCACCATCCGATCCGTTCGCTCCGCCCACATGGGAGCGAGCCGACGTAGACGGCACCTTCGGTAATCGGTTCGACGATCCCGGTAAGGAAGATGGTATCCCAGAAGCGGCGCAATTCCGCGTCGTCTATGCCGCTACCCAGCGTGAGGGTGCGTTCGCCGAAACAATCGCCCACTTCCGCCCTGATCTGGAGGCGCTCGCGGCCCTCGCGCGGATTGCGGACGATGCCCCGATGGGCAAGCGTCCGCTCGTTGGCACTATTCCGGCACGCTGGCGACAAATACGTGGAGTAGGGCGAATAGTCCTTGATCCCGCCCTTCGATTCGTCGATGTCACTCACCCTGATACATTGGCGGAGATCCGTGCCACATTTGCCGGTTTCGCGGCGGAGAGTGGGTATCGGGACATCGATCTTAGCGCAGTGACGAGTGGGGATCGTCGCCTCACGCAGCGAATGGCGCGGTATATCTACGAGCGGGTGAGCGACATGGGCGCGCCCGCTTTCGCGGGCATCCGGTATGTCTCGCGGCACAGCGCGGCGTGGGAATGCTGGGCGCTCTTCTCGGATCGCCTCGTCGGTGAGCAGTTGCCGGTGCAAGCAATACGAGCGGACGATACAGGGTTCGCAGCCGCCCGCCATTTCGGTCTCACAATCCAGCCCGACATAATAACGAGTAGCGAGGGGAACGACTGATTTCTCTCGTTATTCGTTACTCGCCGCTCGTTACTACGACCGTGCCTTGCATATAGGGATGGAAGAGGCAGAAATATGGATAGGTGCCTGCGGTGGTGAAGGTGTAGCTGAAGGATTCACCGGGGAGGAGCGTCTGCGAGTCCCAGAGACCGTCAGCTGCTCTTTGCGGTGTGCAGGGAATCGTCCCGGTTTGTCCAGGTGACCGTCGTGCCCACGGGCACAGTGACGCTGCTCGGCGTACTGATGTCGCCTGACCCGAAGGAAAAATTGAATATGCTCACCGTAATCACGGGCGTCTCCGCCGCAGCGGGTGCCATGAGCGGGAAACCGAAGAACCCGACGAGGGCGAGCGTGAGAAGCGCGCCCCATGCGGCACGTTGGTAGCGACGAACACTCGTGAGCCATTCCATGTACATACTCCCTGGTTGCGTGATCGTTCGTGTTTCGGCATCGTCTCCACTGAAGGCGCAACGCCGTTTTCCGTGATGACTCCGCTCAATCGGCACTCACCCTCGAATACGCAACAACGCGACACAAGGATCAGTCGGTTGCGGCAGCGAGTGAATGCGCAGAACGGCCTCTCTTTCTCTTGACAAAAGGTTTATACTGGATACGAAAAGCGTCCGTACACCTGAGAAAGGATCGGGGTCGCGATGTCCACACCGATGCTCGCACTCATTGTTGCGGTCCTGGTAGCGGTCGTTGGTGTGGGGGATGCAGTGCGCTGGGGGCGACGTTAGGGGCCAGGAACGGCAATCACGGAAGGGAATATAGAGACGATCATGGCGACACCCGAAGCGCCACGCAGTCAGATTCGCGATATCGAGCGGCACGAAGTGGTCCGTGCGCGTGGCTCGAAGGCACCCGGTGTGCGGCGCGGGCTCAACGCGCGCGGGATTCGTGACCTGCGCGACACGAACCGGGCACCCCACCGTTATACCATCCCCTCCTCCATGCCGCTCACACAGACGGGTTGGGCTGTCGTTTTGTGCGCGTTGATGATCCTCGCCGTCCTCGCCATCTTCGGCGTCCTCATCCTCCGGTGACAGTAACGAGTAGCGAGTAACGAGTAACGAGAGAAAGCCTCCCCCTCGCTACGCGCTACGCGCTACTCGTTACTTCCCTTCATACATTTGCACAAGATTTCTCTGTGTGGTCGCGCCCCTGTATTGACAGGGTGGTGCGCTCGCACTAAGGTAGTGCCCGGTTCACCGTTCACCTAGGGAAACTTACGTCCGGCGTCATCACATAGGCACCGAGGAGGTACGCTGATGGCTCGTTTCGCACGGGACAGCATGTCCGGGTCTCTCTCTTTGACGCGGCGGCGGTTTCTCGCCGCCATGAGCGCCCTGGGGGCAAGCGCGGCCCTCGCCGCGTGCGGTGGCAGCAGCGCGACTGACACACCGAAGCCCGCTGCGGGGGCAACGACTGCCCCGGCATCCGGCGCGAGCACGACCGCGCCGACGACTGCCGCGAGTGCTGCAACGGGTGGTTCGACCCCGGCCGCGAGCGCATCGACGGGTGGGGCAACGACTGCCGCCGGTGGCTCCACGCCCGCCGCAGCCGCAGCCACGAAACCTGCCGCCGCCCCGGCCGGGAAGAAGGGTGGCGCGCTCGTCATTGCTGCGTCCGCCGATGCGGAAACGCTCGATCCGCACATCACGACTGCCCTGCGCGCCACGCGCTATTTCGCGCTGCTGCACGACAACCT
The DNA here is from genome assembly GCA_963763655.1 of uncultured Chloroflexia bacterium. GTDB lineage: Bacteria > Chloroflexota > Chloroflexia > Thermomicrobiales > JALYUS01 > JALYUS01. Next base: position 126,494 of record CAVXPY010000008.1, on the reverse strand, counting down.
GATCAACCGTGACTTCGACGGCTCGTTCAAGCCGAACCTCGCCGAGTCGTACACGGTCAGCCCGGATGGCCTGACCTATACCTTCAAACTCCGCAAGGATGTCAAGTTTCACTCCGGCAAGGCGTTCACGAGCGCGGATGTGAAGTACACCTACGAGCGATGGCAAAAGACCGACAAATCTCCCACCTCCTACACCATCCAGCCGATCACCAGTATCGACGCGCCGGACCCGCAGACCGTCGTCTTCAAACTCGACAAGCCGTACAACATCCTCCTCGACCAGATCGCCGGTTCGTACGGCGTGATCCTCAATAAGGATGTCGTGGAGAAGGCGGGCAAGGATTACGGGGTTACGGTCGTCGATGGCACGGGGCCGTACAAGTTCAAGGAATGGACGCGCCAGCAGCGATTTGTCGTGGAGCGCAACCCGGACTACGCCTGGGCGGGCCCGGTCTTCCAGAATCAGGGGCCGGCCTATCTCGACAGCGTCGAGTTCCGCATCATCCCCGAGGATACGACGCGCAACGCCGAGTTCGAGGCGGGCAATATCCAGATCAACGCGGACGTACCGGCGCAGGAAGTGGAGCGCCTGTCGAAGGGCGATAAGGTCACCGTCGTCAAGTATCCCCAGCTCCAGACGACCTATTTCGGCCTCAACACTACGAAAGCGCCCGTGAATGATGTGGCGGTGCGCCGCGCCATCGGCTACGCGGTCAACCGGGATGAAATCGTCAAGGGCGCCTATTTCGGCCTCGGTGACCCCGCGATCAACATGCTCTCGCCGCAGACGCCAGGCTACTGGCAGGGTGTCAAGGATGCGGCGGCGGGTTTCGATCTGGAGAAGGCGAAATCCACGCTCGATGCGGCAGGCTGGAAACCGGGTGCCGGCGGTATCCGCGAGAAGGGCGGGCAGCAACTGGCCCTCCCCTTCTGGTACATCAACGATTCGACGACCACCCTTGTCGCGCAGATCCTCCAGCAGCAACTGTCGAAGGCGGGGATCAAGCTGGACACGAAGCCATACGAGGAGACCGCGTGGTTCGCGGCGGCGCGTAGCGGCGAGCAAGTCGGCTTCACCGTCGGCGTCTTCTATGAGAACGCGGACGTGCTGCGCTTCTACTTCTACTCGAAGCAGCAGCCCGCCCCAAACCGTTTCGGCTGGAGCCTGCCGGACATGGACAAGCAGTTAGAGGACTCGCTCTCCAACCCGGACAAGGCGGCGGTGACGAAGGATTATGAGGCGGTCCAGAAGACGCTCGCGGAGCAGGCGCCTGCGATCCCGATCATCCACGCCCAGGGGACGATTGGCGTCAACAAGAAGGTGCAGGGCGTGAACGTCCATCCGTCCCGCTGGCTCTACCGAATGCTGGATATCTCTCTGTCGTAACGAGTAACGAGTAACAAGTAACAAGTAACGAGAAAGGGATCCGCCCCCACTCGTTACTCGTTACTTGTTACTCGTTACTCCCCGCAAGGGGGAGCCATGCGCCAATACATACTGCGGCGGTTGTTGCTCCTGCCGGTGACGGCGTTGGGGGTCTCGATTCTCGTCTTTATGGTGCTGCATCTCGTGCCGGGGAACCCGGCGCAGGTGATCGCCGGGGCTGATGCCCCCCCGGCGACGGTCAAGCAGATCGAGCACGAGTTGGGGCTGGATCGGCCCCTGCCGGAGCAATACTGGAACTACCTCCGGCGCGTGCTGCACGGCGATCTTGGGCGGTCGTTGCGTAGTAAGCGTCCGGTGACGAGCGATATTCGGGACGCGCTGCCGAATACGCTCACGCTCGCCGTGCTGGCGGCGGCGGTTACGCCGCTTCTCGCCATTCCCTTGGGGATGCTCGCCGCGACCCGGCAAGGCACGCCGGTCGATACGGTCGTCACCTTCTTCTCGACAATCGGCATCACGATCCCGGTCTTCGCCATTGGGTTACTGCTCATCTTCGTCTTCGGTATTCGCCTCGGCTGGATGCCGATCTCCGGTATCGGCAGCTCACTGTGGAGTTTCGACGGCCTCAAGCACGCCATCCTCCCCGCGATTACCCTCTCATTAGGCTCCATCGCGGTAGTGACGCGCCTCAGCCGCTCCGCGCTTTTGGAAGTGCTCAATCAGGATTACATTCGCACCGCCCGGGCGAAGGGCTTGCGGGAAGGCACGGTCATCCTGCGGCACGGTTTCAAGAACGCGCTCCTGCCGATTGTGACCGTCTATGGCTTGCAGATCGGCGGATTGCTCTCCGGTGCGGTCGTCACGGAGACGGTCTTCGCGTGGCCGGGGATCGGACGGCTCGCGGTCTCTGCAATTCAGGGGCGGGATTTCCCGGTCGTGCAGGGCTGTCTGCTCGTCGTCGCGACGGTCTTCGTGCTCGTCAACCTCGCGGTGGACCTCCTGTACGCGCTGATCGATCCGCGCATTCACTACACGTAAGGATTTGCCGCGTGTCTCTTGACCCACTCTCCATCACGACCGCCGGCGCGCTGCCCGAGGGCGCGCGCATTCTCGCCGAGGTGCGCACCCCGGACCCCTTCTTGCGTCGCTTCCTGCGCCGTCGCGCGGGCGTTGCGGGGGCGATCATCCTGCTCGGGCTGATCCTGCTCGCGCTCCTCGCGCCGCTCATCGCGCCCTATAGCTGGTCCGAGCAGAATATCGCCATCCGCTGGCAGGGGGCGTCGCGCGCGCACTGGCTGGGGACCGATGAATTAGGGCGGGACATCCTCAGCCGCATCCTCTACGGCGGTCGATACTCGCTCACGATCGGCTTCGGCGCGGTCTTGATCAGCTTCACGGTCGGCGTCGTGATCGGCACGATCTCAGGGTACTACCGGCGTATCGACAGCACGATCATGCGGATCGTGGACATCATGCTCGCCTTTCCGCCGATCCTGCTCGCCATTGCCATCGCCGCCGCGCGCGGCCCCGGCTTCTTCAACACGATCGTCGTGATCGGTGTGACGGAGATCCCCGGTTTCATTCGCCTGACGCGCTCCTCCGTCCTCTCGATCCGGGAGCGCGATTATGTGGGTGCCGCGCGTGCGCTCGGTGCGCGCGATGGGCGGATCATGTCGCGCCATGTCATCCCCAGCATGGTCTCGCCGATCGTCGTCTTCGCCTCCCTGCGGATCGCGACGGCGCTATTGACAGGGGCGACCCTCAGTTTCCTTGGTCTCGGTATCCCACCGCCCAAGCCGGAGTGGGGCGCGATGATCAGTACCGCACGCAACAACCTGCGCGTCGCGCCGCATACCTTCTTCGTGCCGACCGCCGTCCTGTTCCTCGCCGTGATGGCCGCAAATCTCCTCGGCGACGCCCTGCGCGATACCCTGGACCCAACCCTGCGTGATTGAGCGGCAGGGAAGCTCGCACCTCGATCTCGTTACTCGCTACTCGTCCCTCGTTACTGCTCCCTCATTGCTCATTGCTCATTCGCTCATTGCTCGTATATCCTCCCCGTAGCGAGAAGACGTTGATGGCAGGAGGAAGAACCGTGGCAGAGCAAGAGCCGCTTCAGATTGATATTGAGGGGACACCGAACCCGAACAGCGCGAAGTTCGTGATGAACCGGACCGTCGTGGACGAGACGCGCTCGTACTTCAATGTCGGCATGGTTACGGAGGATGACAAGGTCGCGGTGGTCGCGAAGCAACTCTTCGCGATTTCCGGCGTCCGCACCCTCATGTTCCTCAATGATTTCGTGACCGTCTCCAAAGAGGGGAACGCGGACTGGAACATGATCGCCGAGAAGACCCAGGAAATCCTCGAAGCAGCGTATCGGTAGACAGTAGAGGGTAGACGGTAGGCAGTGACACGATGGCGCCGCTCGGGGGCGTATCCGGGCGGCGTTGGTGTGCGTGGGGAATCTGTTTCACAATTTCTACGTAAGTATTCTGTAAGGGCAGGCTGATACGGTTGCCCTAACCCCCCGACCCCCTTCCCTAAAAGGAAGGGGGAGCCTCGCCGCAATGCCGTGGCCTTCGGGGGAATGCCTCGATGTTCAAAATGAGTCACCCCTTCCCTTTAGGGAGGGGGCCGGGGGGTAGGGAAACACAATGCAGCGCATTCTCGTGGTGGACGATGAACCGAGCATTCGTGAGGTCGTCTCGCTCTATCTCAAGCGCGAGGGCTATAGCGTGCGCGAGGCGGTGGACGGCGAGGATGCGCTCAAAGCCGCGTATGAGTTCGCGCCGGACTTGATCGTGCTCGACCTGATGTTGCCGAAGAAGGATGGCATGGAGGTCTTCCGTACCCTCTCCGTGAAGCATCCGGTGCCGGTCATCATGCTCACGGCGCGCGGTGAGGAGACTGACCGGATCGTAGGCCTGACCATCGGTGCGGACGATTACGTTACCAAGCCGTTCAGCCCCGCCGAACTCGTCGCCCGCGTCAGGGCAGTATTGCGCCGGGCGGGAACGAGCGATGCGGCCCCCACCGATCCCGGCGCCCGCCCGCTGATCTTCCCCGGTCTGACGATTGACCCCCGCTCCCGTACTGTGCTTGTTGCCGGTGACGAAGCGACGCTCACCGCGACGGAGTTCGATCTCCTGCACGAGTTGGCGCGTCATCCCGGTCAGGTCTTCACGCGCGAGCAACTGCTCGATCGCGTCTGGGCCGAAGAGTTCTACGGTGACGCGAGCACCGTCACCGTCCATATCCGCCGCCTCCGACAGAAGATCGAACCGGAACCGGACAACCCCACCTATGTACAAACCGTCTGGGGCGTTGGCTATCGCTTCCGCGCTCCCAAGGAGGATGCGTGATGCGGGGGGCAATGAGCAATGAGCAACGAGCAATGAGTACGATACGTAGTGCGTGGGGGAGTCGATCTTCTCATTCATTGAATGATGCCGTGATGATGCGTCAGCGCTTGGTGCGCGCGCTTGGGGTGGTTTGTATTGCGTTTGGGGTGGTGGAACTGCTGACGATGGCGATCTGGCAGCCATCGGCAGTCGATCTGTGGAAAACAGCCGCCTTTCTCGCGGCGTCCGGTCTGCTTTCGCTCGGCGTCATGGGTGTCGGCCTCTGGCTGATGCTCGCGGGCGTCTTGCAGACGATTCGGGCGCGGATCATCGGTGCGCTCGTGGCGGGGTCGGTCGTTGCCCTCGATTAATGTGCTCTTTTCCGCCCTCCTGATGTTCGCCTCACGCCACGATGTGCTGCTGCTCTCACTCCTCTCGTTCTTTGCCGTCGTCGTCAGTGTCTCGCTCGGTGCGGTCCTTGCCGGTTCACTGACCGATCGCCTGCGCGCGGTCAGTGACGCGGCAGCGGCGCTCGCGACGGGTGATCTGACGGTGCGCGTGCCGCCGCCGAGTACCGATGCCGCCCGCGAAGTGCGCGCGCTGACGCTCGCCTTCAATAGCATGGCCGCGCAGTTGGAAGAAGCCGCGACGCAACGCGCCGACGACGATGAAGCGCGCCGGATGCTCGTCGCCGCCATCTCGCATGATCTGCGCACGCCGCTCGCCTCGATCCGGGCAATGATCGAAGCGATCACCGATGGCGTCGTGACCGACGCGGAGACCGTCGCGCGCTTCCATGCTACGATGGGCCGCGAGATTCGTACGCTCTCCGCCCTCATCACCGATCTCTTCGAACTCTCGCAACTGGAAGCGGGTCAACTCGCGCTCTCGCTCGCCCCTGCGACGCTCCCGGAGTTGATCGGTGAGGTGGTCGAGGGGCTATCGGTACAGGCAGCGGCGCGAGAGGTCCATATTGCCAGCGGCGTCGAAGGCGCGGTCGGTCCCGTCATCATGGATAGCCCCGCCGTGCGCCGCGTGCTCACCAATCTCGTGCAGAACGCCCTTCGGCATACCCCGGCGGATGGTACCGTTGCCGTCACCGCCCGCGCGGTCGCGGAAGGGGTGCAGGTGGATGTCATCGATACGGGCGAGGGTATCCCGGCGGCAGACCTGCCGCACATCTTCGAGCGGTTCTACCGGGGCGAGAAATCGCGCTCGCGCGAGACAGGTGGTGCGGGGCTCGGCCTGGCAATTGCCCGTGGCTTCGTCGAGGCACATGGTGGGCGGATCTGGGTCGAGAGCGAAGCGGGCCACGGCACACGTTTCTCCTTTATCCTCCCGCGTATCCCGCGTACGACGTAGCGAAGCAATGAGCGATGAGCAATGAGCAATGAGTGGAGAAGATCGCAGTGCCGAACTGTCAGATCGACCCTTGCTCCCCACACTCATTGCTCATTGCTCATTGCTGACATGGCATCAATCTTGCGACTGTGCGTCTGCATAACAATCCCGGTGATGTACTACACAAATGTTGGTTGTGGGGATGCCTGCCGCGTGATAGAATCTACGCATATTTATGACAACACGATATGACGCTTGGGGGCATATGAGACGGAGGAACGGCCATGGTATATCTGGCCACACAGGCAGTCGTCCAGCGTGTTCGCCCGCTATTGGACTCCCTGGCGACCCGCACGATTGACAAAGCGCACCTACTCCAATATCTCTCCGCGATGGCTGGAGTCGAATGGGACCTCTTTGAACGTGTGCAAACTGCACAGACAGACGCAGGGGAGTTCATTACGATCCGCGACCGTACCTCGCGGGAGATATTCTCCCTCCCCTATCCCACCTGTCTCCCCCGGCATCTCGAGCCCCTCATTCTCGCGGAGTATCTGCGCCTCGCCGTTGCCCGCCCGCTCACGACGATGGATGCCCGCCTCTTCGATTTCTTCTATGGGGGCGGGTATTGCGCGGGTTGCCGCTGGCATGGGGAGCGACAAATCTGCCACGAGTGCCATTACGCGGGCAGCCCAATCAACTTCGAGCCCTTCCACCCCGAGGCTGCCCCTCCGCTGCCAATGGAACCGCCCGCACTCAATATCGACGCGCTCTAACGAGCAATGAGCGATGAGCAATGAGCAATGAGAGGGGACCAATTGCCCCTCTCTTTTGTTCTGGTCTGCTATTGTGTGCCTCTGTCTTGGGAAATAGGAGAGAGGCTCATATGCGGATTGATGCAGTGCCGGAAATGATTGGATAAGAATAATGTCTGCTTCATCCCGAAAGCGGTTATCCGCCCGCCGTAGTGCGCGGCGGGATCCAACCCTCCGCTTCGGTCTGCTCGCGATTGTGCTTCTGCTCCTGATCGGTAGCGCGCTTCTCTTTAGCGCGCGGGGAAAGATCGCTCCCATCTTCGTCTGGTTGATCGCGGTGAGCGTCGTCACGTTCCTTGCTTACGGGTATGACAAAACGCAGGCGAAACGGGGCGGCGTCCGTGTGCCGGAAATCATTCTGCACAGTCTCGCGCTCCTCGGCGGCTTTCCTGGGGGGTGGATGGGGCGGGCGCTCTTTCGGCACAAGACGCGCAAACCCGCCTTCACCATCGTCCTTATCCTCAGCACCATCGCCTATGCCGCGCTCGCGTATTATCTCCTCCGTACCCGCTAACTCATCGCGTATTGCTCATCGCTCGTCATTCGCGGTATCCTCGCGTCATGCACAACCAGCGGCACATAGTCATCACGAGATACGCATGACGCGTTCTCCGACCAGGCGCTGACCCCTCGTTACTCATCGCTCATTGCTCATTGCTCGGTTCGGAGGAATCTCATGGTCTATCCCGCCCGCGCAACCCGCCGAGTCGTTTGGCTTTGAACGTATCATCGGTATGAAAAGCGGACTGGCGTGCGACGGTGACGATCAACCGGCCCGACGTGCTCAATGCGCTCGACTATCAGACCCTCACCGAGATGGGCCGCGCCTTTCAGGACGCATCGTTCGATGACGGTGTGGCGGTGCTCGTCCTCACCGGGGCGGGGGAGCGCGCCTTCTGCACGGGCGCGGACCTGCGCGAGCAGCGCGAGCACTTCCTTGAGTATCCACGGGATTACTGGAAATGGATGGGCGCGTTCATCGAGACGCACGACCGGCTCCGCAATATCGGGAAGCCGACCATCGCGCGGCTTGAACGGCATCGTCGTGGGTGGCGGCAACGAGTTCAACATCGCGTGCGATCTCGCCATTGCGGCGGACGACATCACGATCCGGCAGATCGGTACGGCGCGTGGCAGTGTCCCGGCGGCGGGGCGACGCAGTGGCTGCCGCTGATTATCGGCGATCGGCGGGCGCGCGAGATGATCTGGCTCTCCGAGCCGATTGACGCGAAGACCGCGCTCGATTGGGGTCTCGTCAACCGCGTCGTGCCGCGTGCTGACCTGGACACGGCGGTCGACGAGATGGTCGAGAAGTTGGTAGACAAGCTGCCCGCGATCATGCGGTACGTCAAGGAGCAGACGAACTTCTGGCGCAACTTCTCGTGGGCGCTGACCGTCGGCCACGCGCGGGACTGGCTGACCGAACATACCGCCTCCGCTGGAAACCTACGAGGGGATGACCAGTCCTTCACCGAGAGGCGGATGCCGGATGTCCGCGCGCTTGCGGGAGAAGGCGGCGTCAGGCGGATCAAGCGAGCGGCTCTGGGGCGCGTGGACACAGACCTGCCCCCACTGCGGTGCCACCGGCCTCCCCGCCGAGTTCCATTTCTGCGGCGTCTGCGGAAGTCCGTTGAACCGCGAAGGACAACCGAGCACAGAGGACACAGAGGACACAGAGCGCACGGAGGAGAAACAATAAGGAACACGACTGATTTATTTTCCTCTTTCTCTGTGTTCTCTGTGTCCTCTGTGCGCTCTGTGCTTCGGTTTCCCGTAGGGGATAGGATGGCTGACGTACGAGAACATCTTGTCGAGGCGAGGTTGATGGGGTGGGGGTGGTGCGGCTGAACCGGCCGAAGGTGCTCAATGCGATCAGCGGCGCGCTGATGGCCGAATTGGGCGACGCGCTGGAGGAGCTGGACGCGGACACGGACATCCGCTGCATCGTGCTGACCGGCAATGAGCGGGCGTTCGCGGCGGGGGCAGACATCGGCGAGATGGCGGACGCCACGGCGGTCCAGATGCTGCGGCGCAACCAGTTCGCGCGCTGGGAGCGCATCAGCAAGGTGCGCAAGCCGCTGATCGCGGCGGTGAGCGGCTACGCGCTCGGCGGCGGATGCGAGTTGGCGATGATGTGCGACATGATCGTCGCGGCGGAGTCCGCCCGCTTCGGTCAGCCGGAAATCCTCATCGGCGTCATCCCCGGTGCGGGCGGCACGCAGCGGCTGACGCGCGCCGTCGGCAAGGTACTGGCGATGGAGATGATCCTCACCGGGCGGCAGATGACTGCGCGGGAGGCACACGCCGCCGGGCTGATCAACCGCGTCGTGCCGAACGAACTCTACCTCGAATCCGCCATGCAACTCGCGAAGGAAGTGGCGGCTCGCCCGCCACTCGCCGTGATCATGGCCAAGGACGCCATCCTCAAGACGTTGATATGACCCTCGATGCGGGCATCGATGCCGAGCGAAAGAACTTCTACCTCCTCTTCGGCACCGAAGACATGCGCGAGGGCATGGCCGCCTTCCTCGAAAAGCGCCCGCCCCAGTGGAAGGGGCAGTAGCGAGTAGTCAGTGAGGAGGATTAATGCGGCGTGGGTGCCTGCCCCTTCGCGCAGCCGACAGGCATCCATGCGATACTGTCTTGAACTCAACGCGTAGTGCAGGGATACAGAGCGGAGGCAGACTATGGACGGCAGTCGGTTGACGTCGCAGTGTCTCGTCGCGTGCATGATGTGTGCCGCCCTTCTCGTGGGATTCACTACCCAGTCGGTGCATGCAGCGAGCACCCTCACGGTGATGACCTGCACGAACGGAGCGCCCACCTCGCTCGACACGCTGGTCGCTGGATCGGGTGCGGGCGATACGATCAACTTCTCGGTAGACTGCCCCGATCCCGTCTCACCGATCGCCCCTACGGCAGCGTTGGTCATCAATCACACCCTGACGATTGACGGCAGCGGGCACACCGTCGCGATCAGCGGCAGCGTCACCCATCGCGTCGTCAGTGTCACAGGAGGCACGCTGACCATCAATGCGCTCACCATCGAGAAGGGCAATGAGAGCGCTGCGAATGGCGGCGGCATCGATAACGGCTTCGGCTCGCTGGTCGTGACTAACAGCGCTTTCATCGACAATGTCGCCTTCAATGGTGGCGGTGCGATCGGCAGCACGACCGGGACGCTCACGATCGTCAATAGCACCTTCTTCCACAATAGTGCCAAGTTCGCTGGCGCGATCTACACCGATATACCCTCCACGATCATTAACAGCACCATTGCAGGGAACACCGCCACGGGCGGATTCGGCGGCGGCGGTCTGTTTGCCCAGATCGCTCCCACCACGCTGACGAATACCATCCTCGCGGGCAACTCCGCTCCCCTGCCGCCCGGCGCCAACTGCGCGACATTCGGTGGCGGCACGATCGCCGATGGCGGTCACAACCTCGAGTTCAACCCGATTACCACCTGCGGCTTCGCCCCTGGCGCACCGAAGTTTGACATCCTCGCCGACCCAAAGCTCGATGCCGCTCCCGCGCTCAACGACGGTCGCACTCCGACCCTCAAGCTCCTCAACGGCTCTGCCGCGCTCGATCACGGTGACCCCGCTGCCTGCCAGAATGCGCTCCCCACCGGTGCGGGCGGGCTGGACCAGCGCGGGAAAATGCGCTTCCTCGCTGCCTGCTCGATCGGTGCCTACGAGCCTCAAGCCGCGAGTCTGACGCCCCTCACCACGCCGCAGTCCACCCCGGTCGGTGCGAGCTTCCCCCTTCCCCTCGCCGCTCTTGTCGCCGACGATGTGGGTAACCCGCTCGGCGGTATCCCGGTCACCTTCGCTGCGCCTATCACCGGCGCGTCCGGGCGCTTCACGGGCGGGGTCGCGACCGCGACGACGAACCTGAGTGGCGTGGCGACAGCGGCAACCTTCACCGCGAACAACACACTTGGGTCGTATCCAGTGACGGCCAGCGTCGTCGGTATCGCGCCCGTGACATTCTCACTAAGCAATATCAGTGTCCCCGTGCCGATCGGGAGGCCGGGAGCTGCGCCGAGCGGGGGCGTGCCATCGGTGAGCAGTAGGCCGGATGGGGCACTCCCTGTCGCAGTGCCGCCACCGACGGGGCGCTGACATAGCACGTACTGCCCGGTGCTGACGACTGAGCTATTTTATTTCAACAGGAGGTTGCTCAATGGCATACGAAACCCTGATCGCAGAGACGGTGGACGGCGTCCTGACCCTGACGCTCAATCGACCGGACGTGCTCAACGCCGTCACAGACACGATGCTCAAGGAGTTGCAGGACGCCTTGCGGGGCGCGGAGCGGGACGCGGCGGTGCGCTGTATCGTCCTCACGGGCGCGGGGCGCGGCTTCTGCTCCGGGCAAGACCTCAATAGCCGGGGGGAATCGAGCGATGGGCGGCGGTTGTCGGTCGGTGAGCATCTGCGTGAGGGCTACAACCCCGTTGTGCGGCGCATCCGGACGATCGAGAAGCCGGTAATCGCGGCGGTGAACGGCGTCGCCGCGGGAGCGGGAGCAAACCTCGCGCTGGCGTGCGACCTGCGTATCGCGAGCGAGGCGGCGATGTTCGTCCAGGCATTCGTGAAGATCGGTCTGGTGCCGGACGCCGGGGGGACGATTTTCCTCCCACTGCTCGTCGGCCTGGGAAAAGCGGCGGAACTCGCCTTCACCGGGGACCGCATCGGCGCGGAGGAAGCGCATCGGCTTGGCCTCGTCAACCAGGTTGTCCCGGCGGATGTGTTGATGGAGAAAACGCATGAACTGGCCGCCCGCCTCGCCGCGCTCCCCACCCGTGCGATTGGGCTGACGAAGCGCGCGTTCAATCGCGCGGTGATGCCCGATCTCGAAGCGATCTTCGACTACGAAGCGGATATGCAGGAACTCGCCAGCCGCACCAGGGATCACCAGGAGGGCGTCGCTGCCTTCCGCGAGCGGCGCACCCCCAACTTCACGGGCGAGTGAGAGCCGTTGAGATGCAGAGACATCAAGGAAGAGTCGTAACGCAGAGGACGCAGAGACCGCAGAGGGCACAGGGAATGTTTTCCTTTTCTCTTCTCTGCGATCTCTGCGGTCTCTGCGTCCTCTGCGGTTCAAACCGGCCTCGGTCAGACCAGTGCGGTGGCGATTGGTGTCGAGTGGGTGTGAACCGATAGAATAGCCCGGACGTATGAGAAGTGGGTGGTGTGGATCCACCATCGTTTCGCTACCTGGGTGTTCTGGTGGCGCAGGAAGTGGCCTGCGCTACCCGGTTGTCTGTCACATGAAGCCCGCGATGGCGCGGGAAAAGGAGCGGGTCTTGTACATGCGTCAACGATGGAGCGTCACGGTTGCGATGACGCTTGCGGCACTTTGGATCGGGACGATCGACGTGCAGGCGGCGTCTACCTATGCCTCGCCGGTGATTCAGACGAACTGGGAGCAAGCCGAAAAGGTGCAGGCGAACTTCTGGGGTCCGCTCGCGACTGCGCGGAATGGGCAGCAGGAACCCTACAAAGAAGCGCCGAACGGCCAGCGACTCGTGCAATACTTCGACAAAGCGCGCATGGAGCAGTTCGACCCGAACGCCCATGTGACGACCGGTCTCCTGACCGTCGAACTGAAGAGCGGCAAGGTGCAGCTCGGTGACGGCACCTTTGAGCAGCGCAATCCCGCGCAAGTGAATATGGCGGGCGATCCCGGCACGGACGGTCTCGCCTATGCCGATCTCAGCAAACTCAATGAGCGGTACGACGATGCAACGACGACACCGAGCGCATACGTTTATACCGCAGACCATACCTTCCGCGTCCTCACGAACGAGGAGGGGCGGCAGTATGCGGCGCAGTTCGACCCGCCGTCCGGCGATACCTTCATCTATGATGCGGACCCATCGAAGCGGTTCGGCCAATACGTCTACGCGCCGTTTCTCGACTTCATCAAGCAACTGAAGGCGTCCGGGGTGCCGGTCGATCAGACACCCGGCTACGCGATTTCACCGGTGCTGATCGCGCAGGTTTCGATCGCCGGGAAACCGACGACCGTCTTCGTGCAGGCGTTCGAGCGGCGCGTGCTCACCTTCAACCCCAATAACCCCGCAGCATTCCGCGTCGAGTTTGGCAACATCGGCCAGCACTATTATCGCTGGCGCTACGGGAATGCCTGACGTTCCTCTCCATCGCCCATACATCGAGGTATAGTAGGGTTTCGTACGGCGATAGAGAGGGGCCGGGGATGAGGTAGATTTACGCGGTCGCGAGGGTCACGGTGAAGGTGCTGCCGACGCCCAGGGCGCTTTCGAAGCCGATTTCGCCTCCCATCATGGTGACCAGGTGCCGTGCGACCGCCAGGCCGACGCCCGCGCCTGCTTGCGTGCGTGTGTACTCAGTCTCGATGCGCTCGAACGGCTCGAAGATGCGCGCGGCGTGCTCCGGCGCGATGCCGATGCCGGTATCACGCACGGCAACGACGACGTGGTCCCCGCAGATCGTCGCCGCGAGCGTGACGCTGCCACCGGCGGGTGTGAATTTATAGGCATTGACGAGGAAATTGAGGAGCACTTGCTGCAATCGCGCCGTGTTCGCCCGTACGGGCGGTAACCCCGCCGGGATGGTAAGAACGAACGCTAACCCTCGCGTCGTCATCAGCGCCTGCACCGCGCGCTCGCACCACTGGAGAACGCGCTCCAGGTCTACCGTTTCGGGCACGACCGTCAGGCGACCTGCACCGAGTTGCACGATATCCAGCAGATCATTGACCTGCGTGAGGAGCAGCCCGCCACTCGCGACGATGTCTTCCGCCATGCCGCGTCGCCGCGCGGCACCGAGCGCGTCGTTCTCCACGATGATATGGGCAAAGCCGAGGATGGCCGTCAGTGGCGTGCGCAGTTCGTGCGAGACGGTTGCGAGGAAGTCGTCTTTCTGGCGGTTCACTGCTTCGAGCGAGGCGATACGCGCCATGAGCTCGTGCTCGCGCGCGCGCTGCATGGAGAGGTCTGTGAGGGTTGCCACGACCCCGGTAATCTCATCCTCCACACGCCACGGCGCGACGGAAAGGAGAAGTGTCAGTCGGTGACCCGCTTTGTGGATGCACGCAACCTCGATATGGGTGATCGTCTCCCCGGTGAGAACGCGCTGCCGGAAGAGGGTAGCGCGTTCTTCTTCCTCCGGTGGGATGATGCGCATCGGTGCGCCCAGCGCTTCTCGTGCGGTGTAGCCAAGGAGCGACACAGCAGCCCGATTCCATCCGGTCACGATCCCGGATGCATCAGTGCGAATCACGGCATCGACCAGCGCATCAAATGCTGCATTGATCTGCTGCGCTGAATCCTCGGTTGCCGGTGTCGATGTGTCGCGCGGGGGTGTCTGTGGGAGTTGCCTGTCGATCATTGTGTCAACAATGCTCGCCTGTCGTGGCTGCGTGATCGATGCGTCACCCTCGCGATAGTGTGTCGCATGATCCGTTATGAGTGACTCTCGCCACGTATTTCTCATCGCCATCGTTGCTCCCACTCCCCGATTCGCCTCAACCCTACGATAGACGTGCGCGGCAATATCGGTACGATCACTGGTGCAATGCATAAAGATGAACCGATAGCCAGTGATCTCGGCTGTCTATCCCATGAAACACACAAGGATTACGAACGGCGCATCTACCGGACCCATGACAGTATGCCACATTTTGTTCTTTGAGGATAGACTTATGTCGAAAGATAAAGAGAAACTACAGTGTGCGAAACGGGAGGGTTGCCGTATGTACGTGCAGGCCGGTACAATCAGGTGCAGCGTCGAGGGGGTAACATACTGGACAGGCGAGGCGATAGGAGGCGGTACCGCAAGGCGGGCAATGCACGTCCGCGCGAACGGAATGTGCTGCTTTTTCTCGTCATTATCGCCTCTCTAGTGACGGTGATCGTCTGGCGGGCATCGGAGCCACCCGCACCGCAGACCGGAAAGCCCAGTCTTGTCCCCACCGTTTCTCTGACTGCAACGCAGCAAAGCGGCATCATTCCTGACCAGCCAAATGGCCTGGCGCAACTTCTGGGCCCGGCGATCGATCGACTGATTGCGCAGTACCAGGCGCAGGGGATCGATCACGTCGGCCTCGTCATCGAGGACGACCGGTCTGGGAATACGATCGAGCGGAACGCGGACGATGAGTTCGCGGCGGCGAGCCTCTATAAGCTCTTTGTCCTCTGGCGCACCCAGGTCGAAATCCGGCAGGGGAAGCTCCGGGACGACAGCGAGTTGATGCTGACCGCGAGGAACGATGACTCAGCGGAAGATGGCTACTCCATCGGCGCGTACGGCGATACGATCGCGGTCGAAGACCTCCGCCGCCTGATGATTACGGCAAGTAACAACACCGCCGCGCAGGTACTCGGACAATATTTCGGCTGGGGAACAGTGGACCAGTTGCTGCGCGCTCATGGCTTCACGGCGACGATGGTCTCCGGGCAACCCTCGACGACCCCGCGTGAAGTGACGCGCTTCTTCGAGGGGGTGAGGAACCAAAACCTTGATCCCCTCCTCACCCCTGCTGATTACGCCCTGATGCTCTCGCTTCTCAAGGACCAGGAGGTGAACACGAAGCTCTCCACCGGTTTCCCGGATGGTACGGTGTTCGCGCATAAGACCGGCGATATTCAGGGTGCGCATCACGATGCGGGTGTCATCTTCCTCCCCGATGGCCGCACCATCTCGGTGACCGTCCTCACCTCGGGCGATTACGACGCCAGCGTCCAGCTTCAGCACGATCTCGCCGCCCTCCTCTGGCAGGGTCTCGGCACCTGACGCGCTTTGAGCTGCCTCTAGGTTTCCACCATAAAGTGAGGCGTTCTGTTACCCTCTGCTACGGTCGGTAGCCCCAGACTTTCTGCGCGAACCGGTGTCGTTGCGCGCCATCCAACCCGAACGCCGCCGAGGACAGTGGTTGAAACGTCGGCACTGTCCACACGACGGAATGGTCCTATGAGGGAGAAAGACGTGACTGCAATCGATTTTGGGCTTGCACTGCGCGTGACGGCGCGCGGCGGCACGCTGGCGGACATGGTCGCGATGAACGACCGAATCCTCGCCGCCTGTTCGGCGCACGACTTGTCGGCGTGGGTGGTCGACCATTTCCAGTTCGATGATATCCCCCTGATGGAGTGCCTCTCCCTGCTCGCGTATTCGGCAGGGCGCGCTCCCGGTGTACGCTTCGGCACCCTCGTGCTTGGCCAGAGTTTCCGCAATCCGGCACTGACGGCGAAGATCGCCGCGACGCTCCAGTTCCTCACCGGCGGGAAGTTCATTCTCGGCATCGGGGCGGGATGGAAGGAGGACGAATATCGTGCCTATGGCTATTCCTACCCGCCCGCATCCGTCCGGATCGCCCAGCTCGACGAGGCGGTGCAGATCATTCGTGCGCTCTGGAATGATGCTCCTGCCACCTTCAGCGGTACACACTATGCGGTGACCGAAGCCTACGCGGTACCTCGGCCCGATCCCGCCCCGATTCTGATGATCGGTGGCGCAGGGGAACGGAAGACCTTGCGGGTGGTAGCGCAGCACGCAGACTGGTGGAACGCGGACTATTACTCGCCGGAGGAATACGGGCGCAAGTTGGCCGTTCTCCATGAGCATTGTCACGCGGTCGGACGTGATCCCGCGACGATTGTACCTACCTATTTCGCGACGGTCAGCCTATCGCGCGACCCGGACGCAGTCGTGCGCAATCTGCCGTTCAGTCATCGCGGGGAGCTCTATCTGCTGAGCGGCACGCCGGACGATGTGGCGGACAAGTTGACAGCATTCGCCGCGCAGGGTGTGCAGCATGTGCAACTCTCGTTCATGGACTTCCCGAGTACGGAAGGGCTGGATCTCTTCCTCTCCGACGTGCTACCACGTTTCACGCGCGTGACACAACGAAGCTCATGAAGCGTATTGTACGCAACGATAATCGAAGGGGGTGGAGCGGCTGAAGCCAATCACTATTGAAGCTTCATATCCCATCTCATCGACGGATGAGTGAGTGGTGAATGGGGCGGGGAGACGTGGATGTCGTATCGGTAATAGAGGAGGGAGAGGTAAAACAGCGCCACCTCAATTCCGTGGCGTGAGCGTATTTGAGTGGGGAGGGTCGATGATGGGCTTGTTCTGTTCTGGTGTCATAGTCAAGGGACCAACGCAGCAAGGACTGCTCCGATATCTCAAGGAACAGTCGCGTTTGGCGTTTGTGTCTGTGACGATTGACGGTGTTACCGCCATCTTTGATAACGAATTCCATCGTGGTCACGTCGTGGCCTATCGGTGTAACGTGCAACGATAATCTGCACTAATCTTGCAACGGTATTCTGCACCGTGACCGGGTCAGATCGCGCCGATCACGAGGCTTTCGCGGGCCGCTTCCACCACCTCTTTCGTCACCTGCGTGAGGTGGTTGATCGCCATCACCCGCGCGATCTGCGCGAAGAGCCGCTGCACCAGCCGGAAGTTCCCGCCCGTGATCCGGATGATCGCCGTCATCGCCTCCACGTCGTCGAACTCCGTCAGGTCGATCGTCAGCCCCAGTTCCTGCCACTTCTGCTCCAGGATGAAGCGGAGCTCATCGGCCGTCAGCGGCCGGAATGGATGGACGAACCCGACGCGCGAGTAGAACTGGGCATAGCGCGCCAGCCGCTTCTCGATCCCCGGCATCCCGATCAGCACCAGCCCGAACTTGCCCCGGTCGTAGAGGTCGCGCAACTGTTCGAGCGAGGGGAACTTCAGCCGGTCGGCTTCATCGACGATCACCAGCTTCGTCCAGCGGTCGTCGTAGAGCGCCGTGTCCGGGTCGTCTTCATCCGGGTGGTGCGCCGCCTCGACGATCGTGTGCAGCAAGCGGCGGAGGCGGTACAGCTCATCCTCCAGGCGCTTCGGCGTGGACGTCATCGACGGGGTGTAGACGACGGTCCGACAGCCGACGAGTTCCGGGTGTGCCGGGGTTTCTATCCAGAAGCGGTCGCCCATAAACACCGCCTCCAGCGCATCCCATCGGGCATAGTGGCGCGCGGAGAGCGTCTTGCCGACACCGGGCGGGCCGTAGCAGAGACCGATGTAGCGGTCGCGGCGGCAGGCGTCGCAGAACTCGGCGAAGCGGCGGTATTCCTTCGTCTCCAGGAACGGCGGGCTGGTTTCGACGGCGTCACTCATTGATGTACCGCTTCAGCCGGGGCCGGGCCGGCGTCGCCGCCGCGGCCGGTGCGGGCTCGGGTGCCGCCGCCCGGTGGTTCGCCAGCAACTGATCGACGAGGGTGGTGCGCTCCTTCAGGTCGTCGCGCACCTGCTTGCGCCGCTGGGTCCGCGCCTGGACGATCTCCTTGAGGCTGATCGTCTGATCGGCCAGCTCCTGGCAGACGGCGCGACAGAGGAACCGATTGCCGTGATAGACCCGGATCTCGGCGAGGTCGGCGGGGTCGTAGCGGATGACGACGGACTCCCCGACATAGGCGGCGAGCGTCAGGTCGAGGTAGCGGAACCCCTGGAAGTGGATGCCGTCCTGCTGCACCTTCCGTGGCTTGGCGACGGTCAGGAGCAGGAGATCGAGCTGCGCCAATGACTCCGGCAGTTGGGGCAGGAAGCCGCTCGCCTCCCAGCGCTCCTGCGGCGGCACGCCCGTCTCGCCGTGCACCCGGTGGTGGTAGTCGTCGAGCAGGAAGGTCCGGAACCGCTGGTCGAGTTCAGGGAGGGTCAATGTCGGCGCTGGCGTCCGCGCGCCGGGTGGCGCATAGCCGGGCAGCCCGCTGAGGAAGAGTTGATTGACGCTCTGGAAGAACCGCTCGATTCGCCCGCGCCCGCGTGGCCGCCCGACCATCGAGAAGACGAGCACCATCTTCAGATCGAGGGCGACCTGCTCGAGGTGCTGGGAGGTGAAGTCGCTGCCATGGTCGGTGTAGAACGTCCCGGGTATCCCGCAGACATGCCAGCGGGGATCGGCTTTGCGCCAGATCGCGTCGCGCAGGACGAGGGCGGTTTGGAGCGCCGAGGGTGCCTGGACACTGAGCCGGTAGCCCGCGACCGCGCGGCTGTAGTCGTCGAGGATGACCGTCAGCCAAGGACGCACGGGCGTGCCGTTCTCCCCGCGCACCCAGACGTCGAGGGGCGTATGATCGGCTTGCCAGATCGCATTGGCACCGGTGGCTTCCCGACGATAGAGCAAGTCGAACGTCTCCCGATAGGCGGTGGCCCCCGCGTGGGCGAGCGTGACGAGGCCGCGGTCAAGGTGGTGGATGAGCGCGGCGACCGTCCGATAACTCGGTACCGGCCAGTCCTGCTCCCGGGCGATCCGCGCAACCTGCCGATGGACATGGGCCGCCGTCGGCGGTGGTCGTTGCAGAGCTAAGCCTTCGATCAGTTTTTGCATGTCCGATGTGAGCCGGTGAGGCGTGCCCCGATCTCCCCGTGGCTGGCGGGCCAGTCCGGCCAGCCCGTGCGCGCGATAGCGTGCGACCCAGGCGCGCAGCGTCCGCAATGAGGGGTGGCCCGCCCGGGCAATCGTGGGGAGCGGCACGCCATCTTCGAGGAAGGGACGCAGGATGGCATACCGCGCGGCGGCGCGCTCCCGTTCCGTGTCGCTCAACTCCGTCAGGGCGGGTAGCCTCGCCATGCACCTATCCCTCGTTCACCAGACGCCCGACCGCCTCTTCCAGGTCGCGCGCCCCCGGCTGGGTATACCGCGCCGTCGTGTTCAGGTTGCTGTGCCCGAGGAGCACCTGCACCGTCACCAGATCCTCGCCCGCATCGAGCAGATGCTTGGCGAACGAGTGGCGCAGCGCGTGCGGCCGCAGCGCGGGCAGTCCCGCACGCGCGGCGTACTTCGTGACGAGCACCTCCACCCCATGCGCCGACAGCGGGCCGCGCTGACCGAGGAAGACTTCCTCGTATTCGTCCTGATCCGGCCGTTCCGCACGGGTCGCGAGCCACGCCGCCAGCGCGTGCCGCACCTCGTGATTGAGCGGGACGATCCGTTCCTTGTTCCCCTTCCCCCGCACGCGCAGTTGGCCACCGCGCTGCCCGAGCGTGACATCCGGCAGGGTGAGGCCGACCAGTTCACCGACGCGCAGGCCGGTGTGCCGCAGGGTGAGGATGATCGCCAGATCGCGCACCCGGTCCGCGCCGCGCCCATAGCGCTCGACGGCCCGGATCAGCCCGTTGACCTCCCGCTTGAGGAACCAGCGCGGGCCGGCGGGTTGCTCGGCGACGCGCCTCACCCCATCGGTGGGGAGATCATCCTTGCGATAGCCGTGGGCTTTACAGAACATGAAGTAGGCGCGCAAAGCCGCGAGCTTGCGATTGACGGTGGCCGGCTTGCGATTGGCCGCGCGGACGAGCCAGTCGCGGAACTCGCGGATATCGGTCGGGGTGACCGCCTCGGGCGTGAAGGCGGGCTCGGTGGGCACATGGTCCGCGAACCAGCGGGCGAAACCGACGAGGTCGTGCCGGTAGCTCGTGAGGGTGTGGCGCGAGCCGTCGGCGGCCGCGCGGGCATCGAGGAAGGCGTCGATCGTGGGGTAATCGGTGTGTCCGAGAGTCGTTCTCATGTTATCTGCACAGTTTTCGGGGCGATGTGGCGCGGGGCCGATCCCCGTCGCGCAAGTGAAACCCTCTTCGCGTCATGGGGTCAGTATAGCATAACTGTGCAGATAATGATGCTTATCCGACCAGTCTATCCAACCGGAGGATCCAGTACCACCTCCTCACACTTAGCCAGTCCGCCGCGCAAACTCTCGCAACGCTCGCCGTCGCGGCCGTTCGCGTGACACATCCCGCCCCCTCCACCGATTGCCCCATCGTTGCGGACGCCGCTGTCCGGGTGATCCCTCGCCCGTCGATGCCATCGTCCTCGGCGGGGCGACGGTGGGGCTTGACAACGGCCGGATCCGACCCCATACTGCCACTAGACTGATCAGTCTAGTCGACGGCGGCTCATTCATCGAGGAGGAGCGACCATGCACGTGAACAAGGACCAGGTGGATGTTAAGCTGGCGATCCCCGGCGCGGTGATCCGCCAGCGGACCGACTTCGGTCAGATGGGCGGCTCCGGGGAGATCAGCGGCGAGTGCTTCACCCTCGCCGCGGGCGTCGATACGACGCCGCTCTTCGAAGGGCTGGAGGGTGACCTCTGCCAATGCCCGCACTGGGGCTTCGTGCTGCGCGGTCAGCTGACCACGACCGACGCCACCGGCACACAGGAGACGGTCCGTGCCGACGATCTGTTCTACTGGCCGCCGGGACACAACGTGAAGGTCGACGCCGACGCCGAGATCATCATGTTCAGCCCGCAGCACGCGCACACCGCGGTCATCGACCACATGATCGCGAAGACGCGGGGCGCGTAGCCGCCGTGTCGGTCGGTGGTGTGGACCGATAACCTATGTCGGCGCGCTCCGCCCGGGGCGTGCCGGCACCGAAGGAGGTGATGGTGCATCCGACCAAGCAGCGGCTGCTCGACGCCGGCTTGACCATGCTCCTTGCGCATGGCTACAACGATCTGGGCATCCAAGCCCTGCTGGAGGCGACGCGCGTCCCGAAGGGCTCGTTCTACCATCATTTCGAGGACAAAGAGGATTTCGCCTTGCAAGTCCTCGCTCAGTACATGCGCGGCGTCCACGCGAGCCTCGATGCCTGCTTGGGCGACCCGGCGTGCCCGCCGCTCGCGCGCGTGCGCCGCTTCTTCGAGGCGACGCAGGAGCAGTATCGGGAGCAGGGGTACCTGGGCTGCCTGATGGGCGGCCTGGGGCAGGAACTCTCGGGCGTCAACGAGGCCTTCCGACACGCGATCGAAGGGTGTTTCTCGGCGATCTCGGCGCGTCTCGCCCTCTGCCTGGAGGAGGCGCGCGAGCGCGGCGATATCCCGTCCGATGCCGATGTGCGCCAGATGGCGGACGTGTTGGTGGACTGCTGGGAAGGCGCCGCACTGCGCAGCCGGCTACGGCGTGAGCCCGCGTCGCTGACCGCGATGCTCGACTTCTACTTCCGCTCGGCGGCCAAGCGCTGAGCGACCGGGGCGGCGCATAGAGGGGAGGCACACGCAGTAGCTGGGTGCCCGGACCCTCGCCACGACCGCTTTTTCACCACGCTCGAACTTATCCGACGAGTTCATCCAACCGGAGGATGCTGTGCCACTTCCAAGCCTTCGTGACGCCACAGCGCGGAACACGGCGGTCAGGCGACTGCTTCGACCGCCGTATCCTTGCTCTCTCGGCCGCACCGATCGCAGCTACGCGGGGGCCGCCGCGGGCTCCGGGAGTGCGCCCAGTTGCTGCATCATCCGCATCATGTCGAACGAGCCGCGGAATTCCACGATCTTGCCGTCCGCAATGCGGTAGAAGACCACCCCCGGTACTTCCACCCGTCGGCCAGTCGGCGCGATGCCTTGGAACTCGCCCCGATGCGTCCCCCGCCCGGTCCACCGCTCGGCCACGCGGTCGCCCTCGGCGATCAGTTCCTCCGGCGTGGAGTGCCAATCGGGGAAGGCGGCGCGCAGCGCGCGGTTGAACGCCATCAGCCCCGCCGTGCCGCCGACCTCGGGCTGGTGGATCGTCGCGTCGGGCGCCATTAGGTCGCCGATCGCCGCCATCTCCCCGTTGTTCCAGAATGCCTCCACGAAACGGATGACCAGGTCCTTGTTCGCTTCGCCGCTCATCGTTACACCTCCGTCATTCACGTCTTGGGGCACCGGTGTGCCCGTCCTCCACTATGCGGGGGGACGGTGCCGCGCCGCCATACCACCTTTCTGGCATATCGCCCGCCCGCCGGGCGCGCTATACTGGCGGCGCGGCAAGGAGAATGCATGGACGCACGGACGGCGGAACGGTCGCGGCGCGACATCATCCGGTTCAGCCACGCCGGGCTCGACTCCCGCGCGCTGCGCACGGCGGTCCTCGGGCGGCTGCGGAAAGTGATCCCGATCGACGCGTTCTGGTGCGCGACAGTCGACCCGGCGACGCTGCTCTTCACCGGGTCACTGATCGAGGGGATCCCCGAGTCGGTGACGCCCGCGTTCCTCGCCAACGAGTTCCTCCGCGACGACGCGAACAAGTTCGCCCGGCTCGCCGGGGGCGAACCGGCGGTCCGCGGCCTCCACGACGCGACCGGGGGCGACCTGGCGGCGAGCGCCCGCTACCGCGAGATCCTCGCGCCGCTCGGCTGGGGGGACGAATTGCGCGCGGCGCTCACGACGGGCGGCGCCTGCTGGGGGGTGATGTGCCTGCATCGGGAGCGGGGGACGCCACCCTACACCGCCGCCGAGGCCGCATTCCTCGCACACCTGGCGCCGCACATCGCCGAGGGGTTGCGCACGGCGCTCCTGCTGGACAATGCGGACACCGTCAGCGAGACGGACGGGCCGGGCCTGCTCATCCTGGCGGACGACTTCTCGATCGTCGCGACCACGCCGACCGCGGAGCGGTGGCTCGCGGAGATGGGCGACTGGCCGCGCCGCGCCGAGGCGCCGCAGGCGGTGCGCGCCGTGGCAGCCCGGCTGTGGGCGCTGGAGCGCGGCGAGGATGCCACGGGGATGCTCATGCCGCGGGTGCGCATCCGCACCCGGGCGGGGGGTTGGGTCGTGCTCCACGCGGCGCGGCTGTCCGGGTCGGGCGGCGGGACGGCGGTCATGCTGGAGCGGGCGCAGCCGCTGGAGGTCGCGCCGCTGATCCTGCAGGCGTACGCTCTGACCGAGCGGGAGGCGGGGATCGCCGAGCTCGTGCTGCGCGGCCGGTCGACGAGCGAGATCGCGGCGGGGCTTTTCATCTCCGCCCTCACGGTGCAGCAGCACCTGAAGGCGGTGTTCGACAAGACGGGGGTGAACAGCCGGCGCGCGCTGGTCGCGCGTGTCTTCGCGGAGCAATACAAGCCGCGCATGGCGGCGGGATCGCGGCTGAATGGCGCCGGGACGTTCACGACCTAGCCGCGGCGAAAGGCTGTCGCATGGCCCGGTAAACGGCGGCACGGCGATGACTCCGCAAACGCAAACGACTCATAGCCGTGAGACTAATGGCGCCAAAGATTCCCGACATCCAAGCGATCGACGCAATGCGCCGCGGGTGCAGAATAACGTTGCACAATCAGTGCAGTTTACCGCTGCACATTACAGCCTATCGGTTCGAACTGCCTGTGCATTATCGTTATCGTCCCGGCGAAACGTTATGGCAACCATTCGCCCGTAATTTGTCTTGTGATCTTCATTGTCTCGTATTTGCCTTCGAAATATATGATGGCGATGTGTACTACTATGAACTCTACACAGATGGCAATCTCGCCGACGAATACAGCTCGGATATTGATTATTTCGGCACGATCACAGATGGTAGCGTCGTACTGAAAGACGATGATTTCCTGCTACGAACTGATCATGCTGCGATTCTCTGTTCGGCATTCGGCACCGAAGATGCAGTAAGTGAAGTAACGCACATCCTCAATAGCCCAGATTGGCGCGGTGAGCCGGATGATCGGCACAGGTCAGTGACTCGCGCGCTCGGATTGCACGAACACGCCCAATATGTGGGCCTTGGCCCTGTCTCAGGGAATTGGCAGATACCCGGATTCACGACGATCTTCAAGTAGCAATAAAAGGCGAGGCGAGGATTGCTCCCCGCCTCGTTGCTCATTGCTCATTGCTCATTGCTGCGTTATGCCGCGATGGGTTCCGCGACCGGCAGCGCTTCGGGCTGCGTGGTTTGGAAGGTGAAAGTGCCGCCTTCCAGGTCCACCGTGATGGCGCTGCCCTCGGCGATCTCGCCACGGATGACGGCAGACGCCACTTCGTCGAGAATCGCGCTCTGGATTGCCCGCTTCAGGGGCCGCGCGCCGTAGACCGGATCGTAGCCGATGCGGACGATCTCCTCCTCCGCCTCGGGGGTGAGTGTCAGGGTGTACCCCTTCGTGCGCAGCCGCTTCGTCAGTTGATCGAGGAGGATGTGCACGATGTCGCGCAGGTTCATATCCGTCAGCGATTCGAAGACGACGATCTCATCGAGCCGGTTGATGAACTCGGGCCGGAAGTAGTTCTTCAAGGCATCGAGGTATTCCCGGTGCTTCGCCATCGTCACTTCCGCCACCGTCGCCTGGAAGCCGATCCCACCGCGCTTCTCGGTCACACCCGTGCCGATGTTCGAGGTGAGAATAATGACGGTGTTTGTGAAGTCCACGGTGCGGCCCTGGCCGTCGGTCAGTCGCCCGTCATCGAGCACTTGCAGGAGCGCATTGAAGACCTCCGGGTTCGCCTTCTCGATCTCATCGAAGAGGAGCACGCTGTAGGGTCGCCGCCGCACCTGCTCGGTCAGTTGCCCGCCTTCGTCGTACCCGACGTAGCCGGGAGGCGCACCGAAGAGCCGTGCCACGGTGTGCCGCTCCTGGTACTCGGACATATCGAAACGGAGTAAGGCCGAGTCGTCATCGAAGAGGAACTCCGCCAGGGCCCGTGCCAACTCCGTCTTCCCCACACCGGTGGGGCCGAGGAAGAGGAAGGAACCGAGCGGTCGCTTCGGATCGCTCATCCCCGCGCGTGCGCGCCGGATCGCCTTCGAGACCGCAGTGATTGCCGGGTCTTGCCCAACGACGCGCTCGTGCAGTCGTTCCTCCATCGTGGCGAGCTTGATCGCTTCACCCTCCACGAGGCTCGTGACCGGGATGCCCGTCCAGACCGAGACGACTGCGGCAATCTCCTCCGGCGTCACTTCTTCGGTGAGCAGTGGCCGGACGCCCGTCGCTTCGACGGTCGGTTCGTCCGCTTCGCGCGCAACTTGCTTCTCAAGTTCGGTCAACGTACCGTACTTCAGTTCCGCCGCGCGGCTGTAATCCGCTGCCCGCTCCGCCTTCTCGATCTCCATGCGGGTCTGCTCGATCTGTTGCTTGAGGCCGCGTCGCTGGTTGATGCCGTCCTGCTCCTGCGTCCACTGCGACCGCAAGGCATCGCGCTTCTCACCGATCTCGGCCAGCTCGCGTTCGAGTTCGCCCAACCGCTCCTGCGAGCGGCGATCTCGCTCCTTCTTGAGCGCCTCGCGCTCGATTTCGAGTTGCGTCCATCGCCGTTCGACCTCATCGAGCGCCGCCGGGCGGGACTCGATCTCCATTCGCAGCTTCGCCGCCGCCTCGTCCACCAGGTCAATCGCCTTGTCCGGCAGGAAGCGGTCGGTGATGTAGCGGTCGGAGAGCGTTGCTGCCGCGACGAGCGCCGCGTCATGGATCTGCACGCCGTGATGCACTTCGTATCGCTCGCGCAGCCCTCGGAGGATCGAGACGGTGTCCTCGACACTCGGCTCACCGATCTTCACCGGCTGGAAGCGCCGTTCGAAATGCGGCGTCCTTCTCGATGTACTTGCGGTACTCATCGAGCGTCGTCGCGCCAATGGCGTGCAGTTCGCCGCGTGCCAGTGCGGGCTTGAGCAGGTTCGCGGCGTCCATTGCGCCATCGTTGCCCGCTCCGGCCCCGACGACGGTATGCAGTTCGTCGATAAAGAGGATGACGTTCCCCGCGCTCTCCTGCACTTCCTTGAGGACGGCCTTCAGGCGATCCTCGAACTCGCCGCGATACTTTGCCCCCGCGATGAGCGCGCCCATGTCGAGGGCGATGATCTGCTTATTCTTCAGGGTGCTCGGCACGTCGCCCTGGACGATACGCTGTGCCAGCCCCTCGGCCACCGCCGTCTTGCCGACGCCCGGTTCACCGATCAGGACCGGGTTGTTCTTCGTCCGGCGCGAGAGCACCTGCATGACGCGGCGAATCTCTTCATCGCGCCCGATGACGGGGTCGAGCTTGCCATCCCGCGCGGACGCGGTCAGGTCGCGCCCGTACTTTTCGAGCACTTGATACTTGCCCTCGGGGTTCGGGCTGTCCACATGCTGGCCGCCGCGCACTTCCTTCAGCGCCGCAAGGACGCGCTCGCGCGTCAGGCCGAACGTCGTCACCAACTGCTCCGGCGCGCCACCGAGGCGCGGCGTGAGCATAGCGAGGAAGAGGTGTTCGGTGCTCAGGTAGCTATCGCCGAGTTCGTTCGCTGCCTCGACTGCCTGCCGAAAGACGAGCTGCATCCGGTCCGACGGTGTCACCTGCTGGCTGCCCGCGACGCTGAGGCGCGGCACGCGGTCGCCCATCTGCTCCGCCATCGCGCGCGGCTCGATCGGGTCGATGCCCAACTTCGTCAGCAAGAGCGGCACGATGCCACCCTCCTGCGTGAGCAGGGCGACAAGGAGATGCTCGGGTTCGTATCGGCTGTAGCCATTCTCAAGGACGTATTGCTGGCTCGCTGCCAGCGCCTCGCCCGCTTTCTCGGTGAATCGTGGTTGTGCCATGATGATGTATCCCTCCTAGAGAGTCGATTAGCACTCTCGTCCTATGATTGCTAACACCCTCGAATACCTTGATATTCCCCGTATCAAGGTGGCGGGCCGAGCGATTTTCTCCCCTGGAAATACGTAAGTTTACGGATATTCCGGCCGCGCACGCGCCGGTACAGTGGGACGTACACCGAATCGATCGCGCAGGCCATGAGAGGGGCGAGGGGACGATGACAGCACAGGCAATACATCGCACATATCGAGCTTCCGATGACGCCGAGCGGATCGCGCAGGCGCAGATGGGTGACCCGGCGGCGTTCGAGGCGCTCTTGCGGCAGTACGAGCGACCGCTCTATGGCTACATCTATCGCCTGATGGCGGGCAATCCGGACGATACCGCCGATCTGTTGCAGGAGACGTTCATCAAAGTCTATCGCGCCCTGCCGCGCCTCCCGGTGGGGGCGAATTTTCCCGCGTGGCTCTATCGCGTGGCGCGGAACTGCTGTTTCGACGAGTTACGTCGCCGTCGCCGCGCGCGCTGGACCGTCTGGGGAGATGTCCAGGGGCTCGCGATGGCGGAGCAGAGCGGCGTGGGAGACCCGGAGCAACTGATACTCGCGCACGAGGGCGATACTGCGGTCAACGCCGTTCTCCGGCGGATGTCGCCGCGCAACCGCGATGCGCTCATCCTGCGGGAGTGCGAGGGGATGTCCTGCGCGGAGATCGGCACGGTCTTCGGTATCTCACGCAAGGCGGTCAAGTCGATGCTCTTCCGCGCGCGCGACGAGTTCCGCCGCATCACCGCGCGCGCCGCGTAGCGAAGTGCTGAGTGCTGAATGCTGAGTGGTAAGTAGGATGACTCCCCTCTCCATCGCCGTACAAATCTCTCTTTACCTCGGTCTATGGGCGATGGAGAGGGTCGGGGGTGAGGAAAGGAAAACAATCGCTCATTGCTCGTCGGGTGAGTGATCCAAGTTTGGCTCGGCTCCGTATAAGAGCGTGAACCGACACTATTCTTGACTACTTCTTCCCCATTTCCCCAATCCCAGCCGGTACCGTCCCCGCGGTACCGGCACTTTTTTGTGAAGTAGGCAGTAGGCAGTAGGCAGTAGGCAGTCGACAGGAATCAGAGGGCATTTTCCCGTTCTGCCTACTGACTACCGACTACTGCCTACTGCCTACTGCCCACTGCCTACTCGCTAGATGAAGAGCGCGAAGGGATTACCGGGCGGGTTGACCTGACCCGCGCCGAGATAGATATGGTCCGTATGGACCAATTGGCCGTCACGGAAGAGGCGAAAGGTGATCCGTGTCGCATCGTGCGCGGTGAAGGCAACGCCGTCTGTCCCATTGTAGGTGCGGAAGTGGAAATCAAGTTGGTTCCCCGCAGCGACCGCGCCGTCACCCTCTTCCGTGCGAAGGAGTTCGATGTCACGGAGGTCGCCATTTGCGGTGATCGTGCCGGTGTAGGTGCTCGGGCCGGGACCATTGCCTCGATCCGTCGTGTGCAGGTGGATGCGATTCCCGTCGGTCCAGATGTAGTAGCCGAAGTCCGCGTCGGCATTCATCGCCGGTGCGCCTGCAGACACACCCTCCGGGGCAACTGCCTCACCGTCCCGCGCGAGCACCGTTCCCGATAGCAGCAGCAGCAGTGCGAGCGCACCGCTCGTGGCAAGGAGCATTCTCTTCATCCTGGGCCTCCTCGTGAGTGTGGTCGATACCCCAAACGCCATGCCCCCGGGAACCTGTACATTATCAGTAGCACGCGGCCCAAATCAGCGGAGTTTCGGTGAGAATGCAAGATCGGTGCAAAATCCTCTTTACATAGCAACGAGCAATGAGCAATGAGAAAGGGTGTTCCCCCACTCATTGCTCATTGCTCATCGCTCATTGCTTCGCGTTAGACATATGTCACCGTGATTGTGGCGGCAACCTCGAACTTCAGTTTGTCGGCGGAGGTTGCGAAGTTGACGTTGGTCTTGAACTCCTCATTCACGCCGCTCTTGTCGATCATTACGACGGTTATCGCCGTTGACCAGTCCGCATCGCTGTTGGAGCCACCCGGTGGATCTTCGTAGGGGCCGGCACCGGCGGTGCAGAGTGTCGTCGGATAGCCTGGGAGCGGGACGAATCCCTCGCAGTCGTCATCCTTCCCAAAGACCTTGAGGACGACCTTGTTGGTATTATCCACCGACCCGCGATAGATCCCTGACAACGCGATCGTCTCTCCGCTATTGACATCGATCTCTGCCGACTGGAGCGGATAGGTGAGATCGCCACTCGGGAAATCCTGGAGCCAGCCATTGACAGAGAAAAAGAAGGTCAACTCGCCCGCGCCGAGGCTGTCACTGTCGTCGGTCACATGGATGCTGGTGAATGTCACGTCAACGTGCCGAGAGAGGGTGGAGAAGGTGCCCGTGATCTGCGCGTCGTTACCAACCTGGCTTTTCGCCGCATTGATGAGGTAGTGATACGTCGCGTGCGCCCAGAGATCGGAGATCTGCACCGTATGCTGATTTGTTGCGGAAGAGATCGCGAACGCGACCGTTGAGAGGCCACTATAGGAGTACGTGCCGTCCGGTAACTTCTTCGGCGCGACCCAGCTCACCTGCACGGTGGCGATCTTCGCGGACGTCGTGAAGAACGAGAAGTCCGCGAACGTGCCGTGCGGGGTGATCTTCACATTCTCGATGCATTGGGGCTGAATCTGCGTATTGACGCAGTTCACGGGCGGCCCTGCACTGACCGGGGCAGCGGCGATCGCCGCCAGCATGAGTGCGACCAGCGCCATGACCGCGCCCAATCTGACCGTTCGCTGCGCCGCCTGCTGCTGCACATCGTGCGCGAACCCTCGTTGCAACGTTCCCATGATGCCCTCCTGCCTGCATTGATGCCGAGACGGTTGATGACTGCCGCCTACTATTGAGACAGGCGAATCCCCAAAACCTTACACACGCGAAGCCGAGGTCGATATACGCGAACTCTCAGTCCTCAATCCTCAGTCCTTCGTCCTGGCCGCGGACATGCTATACTTTTGACAATGGAATGGTTTGGTCCGGGCGCGATACGAGCCGCACGGTGCGCTCCGCCCCGTGGCATCGGGCCATCACGGAGGTTTCCCTCATTACATGAGCACTGAAGCATGGCGAACGATTGCGGGGCTGGCGTCGCTTGCCCTGATCGTCTTCCTCAATGCGTACTTTGTCGCGACCGAGTACGGTCTCGTTGCCTCCCGACGTAGCCGGATCGAGCAGATGGCGATGGAGGGCAACACCCGCGCCCGTTGGGTGAAGGGAGCCCTGGCCAATCTCAACCCCTATATCTCCGCGACACAGATTGGCATCACGATCGCCGGGCTGGCGCTCGGCTATCTCGGCGAGCCGGTCGTCGCCAAGCTGATCGAACCGGCCTTCACGTGGCTGCCGGGCAATCTGCCCTTCCTCTCCGCGCACATCATTTCGGTGATCCTCTCCTTCCTGATCGTCACCTATGTCACAGTGCTGATGAGCGAACTGCTACCGAAGCGGATCGCCATTCAAAACCCGGAGCGGGTGGCACTCCTTGTGATCGGTCCGATCCGGGTCTTTCTCATCATCTTCCGCCCGCTGATCGCGGTACTCAATAACAGTGCGAATTTTCTCCTCAAGCGGCTTGGTCTCGGGACATGAGCGAGCGCGGGACATACACCGAAGAGGAACTGCGCATCCTCCTGCGGGAGAGCGAGCAGGCCGGGACGCTGGAGACCGGCGAGCGCGAGCTGATCGACCGCGTCTTCTCCTTCGCAGACAAGGAAGCGCAGCAGGTGATGGTGCCGCGCACGCAGGTCGCGGGGATCGAGATGCACACGCGCATCGCCGATGTCGCCCCGCAGGTGGCGACGAGCACCTACACGCGCTTCCCCGTCTATGAAGAGAACCTCGATGCGATTCATGGCATGGTGCATGTCAAGGACGTCATTGCGGCGGTTGGCTCCGGGCGGGGCGAGGAGCGGATCGAGGCGATCATGCGCCCCGTGCTGGTCGTGCCACGAATCGGTGCATATTGACGATCTGATGCTCGAAATGCGCCGCCGCCATACGCACATGGCGATCCTCGTCGATGACTTCGGCGGTACGGCGGGCCTCGTCACGATGGAAGACCTGATCGAGGAACTCGTCGGTGACATTGAGGATGAGTTCGACGCGGTCGCGCCCCAACTGCAACGCAACCCCGACGGCAGCTTCACCCTCGATGGCCGCACCGCGATCGACGAGGTCCGCGCCATTGTGCCGCTCGGCGAGGTGGAGGATGGCTACGAGACGATCGCCGGGTACGTCCTCAACCAGATGGGGCGGATCCCGAAGGCGGGCGAGAGCATCGAGGTCGGTCATCTCCACATCCGCGTGGATCGGATGGACCGGCTGCGCATTGCCCAAGTCACCCTCACCCCCACCGACGGGCTCGCGCAGCGCACTCCCGAGGAGGCAACGACGCGAGAGACCGCCGTACTACCCACTCCCTGACCCCCAATCGCTCTCGGTGACCCGGACGCCCTTCAGATTATCGTCCGATGGGAATGATCCAGTACGTGCGTTTGCGAGTAGAAGATAAGAGAGCGGCGGCGAATTGGTTGTTGGTTGTCGGCAGTTGGTGGTCCGTAGGAGGCGGGAGAGAGCGATGACGTGGCCGCGCGCGTTCGACCCCTTCGAGGGAGATATCCTCGCGCTCGGCTGCTCCCGGCCTGACAACGCGGGCAACCGCGATGACGCTCGCCGACGCGTACGAGGCGTGCCGCCTCGTGACGCGCTATCACGCCCACGCCTTCTACTTCTCGATTCGTTTCCTCCCGCCGGAGAAGCGGCGCGCCATCTGGGCGATCTACGCGATTTGCCGCTACTCCGATGACCTCGTCGATTCTGCTCCCCGTACCACGACACCGGCGGACCTCCTCGCGCGCATCGACTGGTGGGAGGGTCGGCTCCGCGCGATGGATACCGGCCTGCCGATCATCCGCGCCTTTGAGGATGCGCGTGCCCGGTTCGGCATCCCCACGGAACCGCTCTGGGACCTCCTCGACGGCATGCGCATGGACCTTACCCGCACGCGCTACGCGACCTGGGAGGAACTGCGTCGTTACTGCTACTGCGTCGCCAGTACGATCGGCCTCCTGTGTACACCGGTACTCGGCTACGATGGCGCGGCGGAGACGCTCGAATACGCAGCCGGCCTCGGTGTCGCCATGCAACTGACGAACATCCTCCGGGATATTGGCGCGGATGCCGGATCGGTCGCGTCTACCTCCCGCAGGACGAGCTTGCTGCCTTCGATTACGACGGAAGAGAAGATCGCTGCCCGCGTCGTGGACGATAACTTCCGGGCGCTGATGGCCTTTCAGATCGCGCGCGCGCGGAGTCTCTATCGCGAAAGCACTCCCGGTATCGCACGGCTTCATCGCACCGGGCGACTCCCTGTGCAGGCGGCGGCAACCCTCTACGGCGGCATCCTCGGGCGCATCGAGGCGATCGATTACCAGGTTTACAGCCACCGCGCGGCGTTGACGAAATGGGACAAGATGGCGCGATTGCCTGCTATCTGGTGGCAAACCCGCGCCCTCAGCCGCGCGTAACGGCTCATCGCCTGTCCGTTCTGCTACACTCTCTTCTGACATCCAATCGGGATGACCCATGAGGAGAACTGCCGATGGCCGCACCGAAGACCGCACCCTATCCCCATATCGTCCGCAATCCGGACATTCTCGCGGGTGAGCCGACGATAGCTGGCACGCGCATCGCGGTTCGCAACCTCGTTGTCGCCATACGCTACACCCCGACCATCGAGGAGTTGCTCGAAGATTATCCACATCTCACGCGCGGTTGGATCGAGGAGGCATTCGCGTTCTATGCGGATCATCGCGCAGAGATTGACCGCTATATCGTGGAAAACGATGCCGCTTTGATCTCTGACGATTGGTAGTGCCGAAACCACTCGTCTATCGTGATGAGTGCGTTCGCACTCGCCTTGCAGTGCGGCTTCGCCTCCGCGGTTTTGATGTGATAACCGCGCGGGAAGCGGGTACGGTCGGCATGAGTGATGTGCAACAACTCGCCTATGCCACAGGCCGTGACGCGATTCTCATCACATACAACTTCCGCCACTATCGGGCATTGCACATGCGGATGCGACCGCACGGTGGGATTGCCTTGATCAATAATACGCTCTCGACTGGCAAGAGATGCGGACGGCCATGCTCATCGACGGGCCGCGACGCTCCCCGACTATCGCGGGCAACTCTTCCGCTGGCACGACCTTCAGCAGCACCTGATCGGCGGTTTTCTCCTGGCCGGATATCGTGAGGATGAGGTGCGCCTGGCGCTGGGTCAGGTGCGCACGGTTACGGATTGAGGTGCCACGAAATGCGTGCCGTCAATCCGCTGCTGTTTGTGCCGATTGGGCTGGTACTCAGTGCGACGATTGCGCTACTTGCCTATCGGCGCGGATCACTCTCGCGCAGCGGCGTATTTGGGGCGATGCTGACGGGCACGCTCCATTTCGGCTTCGGTGGGCTGACCTGGGGGCTGACCTTGATCGCCTTCTTCGTCAGCAGCACGCTCCTTTCGCACTACAAGAAGCGGGAGAAAGCGCCGGTCGTGCGGCAGTTCGCCAAGGGCGGACGCCGCGACTTCGGGCAGGCGCTCGCGAACGGCGGGGTCGGCGCGGCGCTCGCGGTCTGCTTCAATCTCCACCCGACGGGACTGCTCTTCGTGGCCTTCGTCGGTGTGATGGCGACCGTGGCGGCGGATACCTGGGCGACCGAACTCGGTATCCCTCTCTCGCCATCGACCACGCCTGATCACGACCGGGCGTGTCGTGCCCGCCGGTACATCGGGGGGTATCACCGCGCTCGGTATGGGTGCGACGCTTGCCGGGTGCCTCGCGATGGGCCTTGTCGCGTGGGGTTGGCGGCAACTTTGGCAGTGGCGTCGGCGCGTGGTGGATCGTGTGTGCGGGTCTCGTCGCCGGCCTCGTCGGGAGCCTCGCGGATAGCCTCCTCGGTGCAACGGTGCAGGCGCACTACCGCGATGCGACGGGCGAGATCACCGAGAAGCCGGGCGGCACCCACGCACGCGGCATCGCGTGGATGACGAACGATGCCGTCAATCTGTTCGCCTCACTCATCGGCGGCATCGTGGCTGGCGGGATCGGGATACTCTTTTCCTAACCTGAATGATTCGGGCCACCTTCCATAAGAGAAGGTGGCCCGAATACAGTGAGGACGGAGAGGGGTCTCGCGATGGCTAGGGCGTGGTGCCTGTCCCCGGTGCGAAGTACCCCGAGATGTCGATCACGAAGTTCCCTCCTGTGTTCGAGAACAGGTTGTACGTCCCATCTCCTCCTACTCCCACCACGAAGGCGTTCGGTGCTACCAGTCCCTTCGTGAAGTTCAGATTACTCGCCAGTGGCAGACTCGCGCCACTCGGGTACAACGTCGCGAACCCGTCCGGCGCGTTCACCCCGTTGTCTACCGTCGCATTGCCCACCAGCGCCTTCGCACTCGCAGGCACCGTCACCCCACCAAAGGTGAATGCCCCCGGCAGGTTCAGCGTCTGTCCCGCACTCAGCGGTGCGCCCGGCGTCTTGAACGCACTCTGCCCAGAACGCGTGTCCAACTCCCGCGTCGGCTGCGTGGTCGGGTAGAAGTCCATCCCGCCCGTCCCCACCGTGTCGAAGTAGCCGTTGATGTCGATGACGAAGTTCCCGCCCGTGTTCGAGAAGAGGTTGAACGAGCCGTCCGCACCGAGTCCAACGATGAAGCCGTTGGGGGCGACGGTGCCGGGGACGAAGTTGAGGGTTGAGGTGGCGGGGAGCGGTTGACCACCGGGGAAGAGGGTGGCGAAGCCGGGGGGGGCGCCGACATTGTTGTCCACCGTCGCGTTACCGGAGAGCGCTTTGGCCGAGGCAGGCACGGTGATGCCGTTGAAGGTGAACTGACCCGGCAGGTTGAGCGTCTGACCGGCAGTCAGCGGTGCACCGGGAGCCTTGAGGCGGTCTGACCGGCACGGGTGTCGAGCAGGCGGACGGGCTGAGCGAAGGGATGGAAGAAGAGGCCACCGGCAGAGGGAGGAGCGTAGTAGCCGGTGACGTCGATGACGAAGTTGCCGCCGGTGTTGGAGAAGAGGTTGAAGTTGCCATCGGCACCAAGGCCGACGGTGAAGGCGTTGGGACGCACGGTACCGGGGACGAAGTTGAGGTTAGAAGCGAGGGGGAGGGAGCCGCCGGAGGGGAAGAGAGTGGCGAAGCCGGCGGGGACAGGATTCTTGGAGTTATCGACGGTGGCGTTGCCGACGAGAGCGACGGCAGCGCTCGGGACGGTGACGCCATCGAAGGAGAAGCGACCGGGGAGATTGAGAGTCTGGCCGGCGGTGAGGGTAGGCGGATTCTTGAAGGCATGGAGACCACGGGTATCGAGGAGGCGCACCGGTGCCGAGAGCGGGAAGAACTGCAAGCCACCCGTACCCGAGGAGGCAGAGAACTCGAAGGCGCCGATGTCACACGCGGTTCCCTGCGGACGCGTCGTACCATTTTCGTCCGTGGTCGGGCAGCCGTTGACGCTCGTGCCGCCCTTGTCGACCGCAGGGCTGTTCGCAGGCAGGGCGTGCGTCGCGGCAATACCGGGCGCATTGACCTGCAAGGGACCGAGCAGCGGATCCTGGTTGACAATATCGTGCGGCTTGCTGAATGCGCAGGTATTGTGCGCGTCGAGGTTATAGTCGCTATCGACCAGGGCTCCGTTGCAGCCATCCGTGACGATCGTGCCCTTCAGGGTCGTTGTACCGGCCTGGGCAAAGATGCCGTTGATGTTGTTGAGGGTAATGGTGACGAAGGTGAGCGTGACCGTTGCACCATCGTTTTGGAATCCACTGCCGACACCGGGGTTGCTACTGATCGTACTATTTGTGATGCTCGTGGTACCTTGGAACGCGAAAATGCCGCTCCCTTGCGCTCCGGTATTGCCGCTGACGGTGCTCCGGGTCATCGTGAACCCACCGGCACCTTGGATGCCGCCGCCGCTGCCGCCGTTCGAGTTGTTCCCGGCGATCGTGCTTTGATCGATCGAGAGGCTCGCGGGTGCGAAGGCGGTCGTAATTCCGCCGCCCTGGCCGCTCTTATTGTTCAATACTGCCACATCGACGAGCGACAGGATGCCGTCGTTGAGAATCCCGCCACCCGTGCCACCACCCACATTACCCTTTTGAACGGTCACACCGGTGATCGTGGCGGTCGAGGTCGTCTCGACATGGAAGATCCGGTCCGTACCCGGATTGATACCGCTGCCGTCGATGATCGTCTTGGTCGATCCCGCGCCTGTGATCGTCACGACCGCCGCCGTGAGATTCAGATCGCCGGTGGTCGCGTCATCGGCGCCGACGGGTCCGATCTTCAGGGTGATGGTGCCGATGGGTACGCTAATCGTCGTCCCAGAGTGCGCATTGGCGTAGATGACCGCCTCACGCAGGGAGCAGGTGCCGGTCCCGGTCGTTGCGCAGCCACCGGGAGCGGGATCAAGGAGGTTGTTGACCGTGACGGTCGCCGCTGTCGGTTGGTGGTGCGGCGGAGGCAAGCGTAAGCCCCCAGACGCTCACGAGTGTGAGGATAAGGAGCAGGGAGACACGCTTCAATGGCAGCAGGATTCGATCGCTCTTCACCAGTTTCTCTCCTGTCTCACTTCGCGAACGAAACAGCATGACCGCAAATTTACTATAGGGAACTCCATTCCTGACGTCAAGAATGTGGGGCCGTTGCCACACCGCTTGTGCCCGTGCCCGCCGCGAAATAGCCGGAGATGTCGAGGATGAAGTTGCCTCCGGAGAGACTATAGAGATTGTAGGTGCCGTCCGCTCCCACGCCAACGATGAAGGCGTTCGGTGCGACCGTCCCCTTAGTGTAGTTCAGGTTGCTCGCCAGGGGCAGCGCCGCGCCGCCCGGGTAGAGGGTGGCGAAGCCGTCCGGCGCGTTGATCGTGTTGTCCACCGTCGCGTTACCAACCAGCGCCTTCGCCGTGTTCGGCACCGTCACGCCGCTGAAGGTGAAGCTGCCGGGCAGATTGAGCGTCCCCTTCGCCGCGAGCGGGGCAGCGGGGGCCTTGAAGGCCGCTTGACCGGGCCGCGTATCCAACTCACGCACGGGCTGCGCGAGGGGATAGAAGACGAAGCCCCCCGCGCCGATGGCATCGTAATAGCCCGTCACGTCGAGGATGAAGTTGCCGCCCGTGCTCGAATAGAGATTGAACGAGCCGTCCCCACCAAGGCCGACCGTGAAGGCATTGGGGGCGACGGTGCCGGGAGCGAAGTTGAGGTTTGAGGTGGGCGGGAGCGATGTTCCGCCGGGGAAGAGCGTCGCGAAACCTGCGGGTGCATTGGCATTATTGTCCACGGTCGCATTGCCCGCGAGGGCCCTGGCCGACGTGGGAACCGTGATGCCGCCGGTGATGAATTGCCCCGGCACGTTGAGGGTCTGCCCGGCAGTCAGTGCCGCGCCGGGGGCCTTGAAGGCGCTCTGACCGGGACGCGTATCGAGGAGACGCACGGGCGCACTGAGGGGATGGAAAAAGAGACCGCCCGTGCCCGGTGGTGCGTAGTATCCCGTGATGTCGATGATGAAGTTGCCGCCGGTGTTCGAGAGCAGGTTGAACTTGCCGTCTCCTCCTAAGCCAACGGTGAAAGCATTGGGACGCACGGTGCCGGGGACGAAGTTGAGATTTGAGGCGAGGGGTAGTGTCGATCCACTGGGATAAAGGGTGGCGAAACCGGCAGGAGCGCCAACGGTGTTATCGACGGTGGCATTGCCGACCAGCGCCTGCGCGCCTGCGGGCACGGTCACACCGCCCGCAGTGAACTGGCCGGGGAGGCTCTGGGGTGCATTGGGAGAGAGCGGCGTGTTGGGATGGACAACGGCGGTCTGGCCGGGGCGCGTGTCGAGCAGGCGGACGGGCGCACTGAGCGGGAAGAACTGCAAGCCGCCCGTCAGTGGTGGCGTGCCGCCGCCCCCCGTCGAAACGACCTCGAACGCGCCAATATCGCAGCTCCCACCCGGCGGCGAGGGGCGATCCTTGCCGCGCTGATCGTGATCGATCACGCAGGCCGCCAGCGGGATCGCATCGATTGCCGGGCTTCCCGGAAGGAGCGCGTGCGTCAGCGTGCCGCCGCCATTGTCGGCGAGCAGGGCAAGCATCGGGTCCTTGCCCGCCATATCCGCGCCGCCATCGAGAAAGCCACACGACGTGCCGCTATCGAGGTTGAATCCCTGCGAATCGATCCCACTCGAACTGAAGCAGTTGTCGCCCGCGATGCTATTGGCGATGATCGAGTTGCGGATCATGACCGGATCAAAGGCAACGATGCCGGTGGAGTTTCCCGCGATCGTCACATGAACGAGCGTCGTGATGCCCTGTGCCGAGAGCGCCCCGGCAACGGTCGAGCTATTGCCGCTGATCGTGCTGTTCGTGATCGTCAGGACGGCTGAGGTCTTGGGCAGGCCGCCTGACAACTGATTGGCGATCCCGCCGGGGCCGCCGGTGTTGCCGACGATCGTGCTCGAATTAATCGTGAGTGTGCCACTGAGATTGGCGATGCCGCCCGCCCCGCTGGGCGAGCTGTTGCCACGAATGATCGCGTTGTTGATCGTAGTCGTCGCGCCAATATCGTTGCCGATCCCGCCGACGGTCGGGCTCGCGCCGCTAGTGATGTTGCCGCTGACGTTTCCCTCGATCACGCCGCCGTCCACCTGGAGAATGCCAGCGTTACTGATCCCGCCGGTGCCAGCGAGCGTTCCCCCGGCTGCCTGGCTTGGATCGAGGCGGTTATTGCGCACATCGCAGCCGATCAGTTCCAGCCTGCCCTTGTTGCGGATGCCCGCGCCGCTGTCGTATCCCTCGAGGCCATTGGCGAACGTCACCCCCCGGATGAGGACGTTCGGCAGCGGCTGACCGAGCGCAGCGCCGTAGACTTCCAGAACCCGATCCCTGCCAGATGCGTCGATGGTCGTCTGCCCCGCGCCCGCACCGCTGATCGTCATGTCGGTTTTGATGTCCAAGTCCCCGGATAGTTCATCCCCCTTGGAGGTATCGCGGTCGCGCAGGATGAACTGGCCCGCCGGGACGGTAATGGATGTACCGGAATGCGCATTTCCGTAGCGCACCGCGTCCCGCAACGAGCAGGCTCCCGTGCCGGTTGTCGCGCAGGCGTTATCGGTATCCATTGGCGTCGTGACGGTCACCGTGCCCGCAGCGGCGGTCGGTAGGGGCGCGGCGGAGAGGAGTGAGAGCAGCACCAGCACGGGGAGCAGCCCCCGGAGCCACCCATACACCACGTTGCCCATTGGTCGATCAGTCACGGGGCACCTCGTTTCGAGTACATTGCCAGCCTACCCGATTGTGCCATAGAAACGGTCGATGTGGCGCGAAAAAATCGGCAAGAGTAGTAGCAAGAATGGGCAAAATGAAGGAATGACCGTGCCTTACTCCCCGATGAACCAGGCGGCGCATCGCTCGGCGACCATCATGGTCGGGACGTTCGTGTTCGCGGCGGGGACGGTCGGCATGATCGAGGCATCGACGACCGATAAGCCCGCCACGCCGTGCACGCGGCCGCGCGCATCGACTACCGCCATCGGGTCACTCGCCGGGCCCATGCTGCATGTCCCGACCGGATGGTGATACGTCTCAAGGCGTGACCAGACGAAGGCTTCCAGCGCCTCCGGTTCGTCCGGCGTATCAGGATGCGGTTGCAGTTCCGAGAGGGCGACATCGGAGAGGGGCGCGGTGCGGGCGAGGCGTCGGGCGGCGCGGACGGCCTCGATCATGCGCGGCATGTCGGCCGGGTGCGTGAAATAGCCGAGGTCGATGCGCGGCGCACGCTCCGGGTCAGCGGAGCGGAGACGCACCGAGCCGCGTGATGCCGGTTTGAGCAGCGAGACGAAGAGCGTGCAGGACGCGCCGGTCGGGCTTTCCGCGACTTCCCACGGAAAGGTGGACATCGGGTAGATATGGAGATCGTACCCCTCGATGGCGGGCGCGCTTTTCATCGTAATGACACTCTGAAAGAGCGGCACACTCTCAGGCGGCACGGGCGGTGCGGCGAACTGGAGGTTCAGGAGGGGATGATCGCTGAGATTCTGCCCGACGCCTGGACGGTCCGCGCGGACCGCGATACCGAGGGCACGCAGATCGTCGGCGGGGCCGAGGCCGGAGCGCATCATGAG
This sequence comes from uncultured Chloroflexia bacterium, assembly GCA_963763655.1. Lineage (GTDB taxonomy): Bacteria > Chloroflexota > Chloroflexia > Thermomicrobiales > JALYUS01 > JALYUS01. Next base: position 86,083 of record CAVXPY010000008.1, on the reverse strand, counting down.
GGCGGGGCTGCCGTACGTACCCGCCGAGACGATCACCTGATCCGCGGTAACCGTTTCGGCGGGGTCCGCCAACTGCACGCCGACCGCGCGCGACCCCTCGAAAAGGATACGGTCGATCAGGACGCCGCTGCGGATCGTCAGATTGGGGCGCGTGCGAGCCGGAGCGAGATAGGTGAGCGCCGCACTTTGCCGGATACCGTCCACGACATTGACCGGCAGCGGACCCACGCCCCAGGCGTCGGGCGCGTTCACGTCCTCCACGTACGGGAAACCGGCTGCGGGGGCCGCTTCCAGCAGCGCGGCGTGCAGGGGCGTGCGCTCCTGGGGCGCGTACCGGCGGATCGGCAGGGGGCCGTCCTGCCCGTGCCACGCGGTGGCGTAATCGCGGTCGTGTTCGAGGCGGCGGAAGAAGGGCAGCAGTTCCGCGAACGACCAGCCGGGGTTACCCCGCGCCACCCACTCCGCATAGTCGCGCGAGTGGCCGCGCACTGCCGCCGTGCCGTTCGTTGCCGAGCACCCACCGATCAGTCTGCCCCGGTTCGTATTCGTCGTCCGTCCATTCGCGAACGGCTCGCTGACATATCCCCAATCGTGGGTGAAGGCGGGCATATGGCCGCTGGCGATTTCGGCAGGGAGGGATGAAGCGTCCGGGTAATCCGGCCCCGCCTCAAGGAGCAGGACGCTCCGGCGCGAGTCCTCACTCAGTCGCGCCGCGAGCACGCACCCCGCTGACCCCGCCCCGACCACGATCACGTCGTATGCCATGTCGCTTCGCTCCCTGGAAGTGCTGAGTGCTGAGTGCTGAGTGGATTCGGGGCCGTACAGCGACTCAGCACTCAGCACTCAGCACTCAGCACTTCGTCCCCGGCGTCAGCCCGCGATGATTTCGACAGGTGTGCCGACCGTGGCCCAGTCCCAGAGCCAAGCAGCGAAGTCGGTCGGCAGGTTGACGCAGCCATGCGACATCACATTGCCCCAGTTGTGATGCCAATAGGTGCCGTGCAGCGAGTATCCCTCCTGCCACGAGAGCGAATCGTTGCCGAAATACTGGACGTACGGGACGTTCGGCAGGTCATAGCCAGGGCCGATCATCTCCTGCGCGAAGAAGCGCTGCTGGACCCAGAACGATCCGGTCGGCGTCGAATGGCCGAAGACGCCGGTGGAGACGAGGAGATCGTCAACGAGTTTCGTACCGTCGAAGGCGTAGAGGTGCTGCTCGGTGAGGTTGACGAGCACCCAATGCCCCGTATGCGGCTTGACGCCCTGAATTTCTTTGATTGGCGCTTCACCGATTTGATCGGCACCCGCCGGTGGATCGACGGGCGGCGCGGCGGGGCCATGTGCCATCATGCCGAGTTGGGCGATACGGATCGCATTGTTCGCGGTGGGATCGATCTCCAGGCGACCGCGCTCGAAATACTGGACCGTCGTGCCATCCTGTTGGAATTCCTCGGAGATCGGCTCGCCGAGGAGCGCCTTTTTGTTGTTCCAGAAGCTAAAGAAACCGTTCGCGGTCCAGTGCCCCGACGTGGGAAAGTACTGGGCATTCGTCGCGATGCTGGCACTAGGTTTCGGGAGCGACTTGAAGGCGGGGACGGTCAGGAGGGAGCCAAACTGTGCCGTCTCGCGCCCGACCACCGCGAGTTCCGGCGGGGTATCGCCCCGCTGGACGATCCGACCATACGTATACCATTGCTCCTGACCGCCGGGGATCGCCGCCACCTCATCGAGCGGCCAGCCGAGACCATCCGCACCACCCGTTTGTTCCCACAAGGGGCGAAAGGTGGCGGGGATCGTGTGGCCGGTCGGGCGGGCGTAAAGCGCAGGCGATGCCGCCTGGGCGGTGAAGGCGGCGGAGAACAACGAAATCAGCAGCAGGCAACCGACGAGGGGACGAACGATGCACCGAGGACGTCGAAACCCGTTTCCGATCATGCACTTGCTCCTCTAGGGCCGCCCAATGACGCGGCAGTGGCGATGCGACAATCAGTGTCCGTACAAGATCGTCTGTCTATTGGACGGGGATGGGCCAAAATTGCCGTACCGTTCGCATCGTAAAACGATTGGATCATCGCTTTGGTTGCGACCTCCGAACCCGCAATTCTCACTGTGGCCGAGTCATCGGGTGGGGAGAGGCGCGCGACCGGATCGTTTGGCGCAGCGTCGGCAAATCCGGGCGAGCCGCGATGCACGATTCTTGTGCAATCGATCGCGCAGGCGAAGGCAGGAGTGGGCATTTTATCGCTTCTTTTGCGAAATCGTTGACGATTTGGTCACGAAATGGTACTTTGCAGGTGTTCTGACCATTCATACCGACTCTCGTTGAGTGCGCGCGGAGGTGGGCTACGACGGGCAACGGGTTTGTCCTCGATGCGCTCGATTTGCGGATCATCTCCGCGTTGGCGGACGATGGTCGCAAACCGGCCAGCGAGATTGCGCTCACGCTCGGCGTGCCGCGCACCACAGTAGCGCGCCGGATCGAGCGGCTGGTTGGGGAGCGGGTAATCAGAGTCGGCGTGTACGCGAATAGCGCGAGTATCGGTCTCCCCGTCCACACCATGACCGAGGTCTGCACCGAACCGGCGCGGCTCAACGCGGTCGCCGAGGCGGTCGCGGCATTCGATGAACTGCGCTGGGTCGGCATGGTCACCGGACATTTCGACCTGCTTCTCGAAGGGATGTTTCGCTCCGAAGGGCACCTCCGCGACTTCCTCCTCAGGCTCGCGCGGGTGCAGGGGATTACGCGAATGCGTACCGCGCATGTCCTCAAGGTGCCCAAAATTGCCTTCAACTGGGAGCAGATGTTGCATGCCGGTGAGGAGGTCGAGTGACAGAACTGCACCGTTTCTGTTGAGGTCCGTCCGGATGGGAGGCCCGTGTGGGGCACATGCAAGGAGTCGCAGCCATGAAAGAGTCCACCGCCGCAGTCGCCGGCCGTATCGTGCAGCCACGGTACAGCACACTCACCCGCCGACAGGCCCTGCGTACGGTCGCGGTCGCCGGGGGGCGGCGGCATTCGCAGCGCTCCTCTCCGCCTGTGGCGGTGGGAGTAGTCCGACCGCCACACCGGCAGCGAGTGGCGGTGCGACGGCGAATCCTGCTGCCCCGGCAACCGGCGCAACACCGGCGGCCGCGAGTGGTTCGGCGGTTGCGCCCGGTGCGGCCTCCCCCGCCGCTGTGATCCCGCCCACCGGGACGGCGACCGAGGTCAAGCGGGGTGGCACGCTCACCTGGGTCTACACGACGATCCCGCTGAAGCTCGACCCGGTCTGGAGCCAGGCGCGCACGGATCAACTCGTCCTCGCTCAGGTGATCGAGGGGCTGGTGCGTAACAGCCGCGAGTCCACGATCGAGCCCGCAGTGGCGGACAAGTGGACGGTGAGCGATGACGGATTGGTCTACACCTTCCATCTCCGCCCCGGCATCAAGTTCCACAATGGGAACGCCGTGACGCCGGAGGACGTCATCGCCTCGCTCGGTCGCGCGCAGAAGATGGGACTGTACAAGTGGATGCTCGCGGAAGTAACGAGCATGGATAAGGTGGATGACGCGACCGTCAAGCTGACGCTGAAGACGAAGGTGGCGAGCTTCCTTGCCCGATTGTCCTTCAACTCGAACGCGGTCTTCCCGAAGACGGAGATCGACAAGACCGGGATGGACGAGTTCGCCAAGCCGATCGGCACGGGGCCATTCATGGTGCAGGAGTGGGTACGCAACGACCACCTGACGCTGAACAAGAATCCGAACTACTGGCAGATGGGCTCGGATGGCAAGCCCCTGCCGTACCTCGACCAACTGCAGTTCAAGCAAGTGGCGGAGTCCGCGACGCAGGTGTTGCAGGTGCAGGCGGGAAGTGTCAACGGCTCGGAGGGGATTCCGTGGAGCCAGATCCCGGCGCTGGAGAAGGACCCACGCGGGCGCTTGCTCACCTTCCCGCAGCAGCAGGTCTATTTCTTCGAGTTGCGCCTGGATCACCCACCATTTGAGGACCTGAAGGTGCGGCAGGCGATGAGCCTGGCGCTCGACCGGAAGGTCTTCGTCGATCGGGTGACAGCGGGCAAAGCGGAGATTGCGAACGCGTTCTTCCCGAAGAGTGCGCTCTATTGGAACCCGAACGCGACGCTGCCGTACGACGTGGCAAAGGCGAAGCAACTGATCGCGCAGTCGAAGTACCCGAACGGCCACACGGGGGCGAAACTGCAACTGCCGAGCGGCAGCCAGATAGGGCGAGACAATGCGACGCTGGCGAAGGACATGTGGGACCAGATCGGCATCCATGTGACGATCGAGGAGACCGAAGGCTCAACCTTGTCCGCCAACTCGCAAAAGGGCAACTTTGACGCGATCTCCGGCTACCAGTGGACGAACGGCATCCTCGACCCGGAGCAGCATGTCGTCTTCATGTGCGTTGACCCGAAGATCAACTCGAATTGGCAGCCCGATCCGCACGTGGGCGAACTCGTGACGGCGGCTTCTCTGGAACTGGACCCCGAGAAGCGCAGGAAGCTGTACTACGAGGTGCAGGACATCTACAACGACCAGGTAGGCGGGACGATCTCGCTCTACTACACCCCGTCCGTGAACTATCTGAGCCCAGATGTGAAGGGCTTCTTCCGTTCGCCGCTTGCGATGCCGTTCTTCCGGGAGGTCTGGCTGAGCAAGTAGCGCAATGGGTGTGAGGGCAGTTACTCAGACAGACAGGGAGGGAATGCATGGCCGACGAACTTGACCGCATCGTGAGTCACCTCGCGCACCGGAACGTTTCTCTGACCCGGCGGCAGTTGATGCGGATCGCGGCCGCAACTGGCATCAGTGTGAGCGGACTGGCGGCGCTGGTTGGATGCGGCGGTTCGACCGCACCCACCGCGACGCCCGCGGCTGCGAACACCACCGCGGCTGCGAACGCCTCACCGGCTGTAAACGCCGCACCATCTGCGAGCGGCTCGGCGGTCGCCGGCACTGCGGCACCCGCAGCCGCAGCAATCCCGCCGACCGGGACTGCGGCCGAGATCAAGCGCGGTGGCTCGCTCACATGGGCGTTCTCCGCCATCCCGCTGAAGCTCGACCCGATCTGGAGCGGGTCCCGCACAGACCAATTGGTTCTCGCCCAGGTGATCGAGGGGTTAGTGCGCAACAGCCGCGAGTCCACGATCGAGCCCGCGGTGGCGGACAAATGGACCGTCAGCGACGATGGATTGACATTCACGTTCCATCTCCGCCCCGGCATCAAATTTCATAACGGCGCTCCGGTGACGCCCGAGGACGTCATCGCCTCGCTCGGTCGTGCGCAACAGATGGGCACGTATAAATGGATGCTCGCGGAAGTCGCCAGCATAGATAAGGTGGATGATGCGACGGTCAAGCTGACATTGAAAACGAAGGTGGCGAGCTTCCTGGCGCGGCTGTCGTTCAACTCGAACGCGGTCTTCCCAAAGGCGGAGATCGACAAGATTGGCATGGACGAGTTCACGAAACCGATCGGCACGGGGCCATTCATGGTCCAAGAATGGGTACGCAACGATCACCTGATCCTGAATAAGAACCCGAACTACTGGCAGATGGGCTCGGATGGCAAGCCCCTGCCGTACCTCGACCAGTTACAGTTCAAGCAGGTCATCGAGCCAACGACGCAGGTGTTGCAGATCCAGGGGGGTAGCCTGAACGGCGCGGAGGGGATCCCGTGGAGCCAGATCCCGGCGCTGGAGAAGGACCCGCGAGGGAAACTACTGACTTTCCCGCAGCAGCAGGTCTACTTCATGGTCCTCAGGATGGACCATCCACCATTCGATGATCTGAAGGTGCGGCAGGCGATGAGTCTGGCGCTCGACCGGAAGGTCTTCGTTGACCGCGCGACGGCGGGGAAGGCGGAGGTCGCGAATGCGTTCTTCCCAAAGAGCGCGCCCTACTGGAATCCAACCGCGACGCTGCCGTACGACGTGGCGAAGGCGAAGCAACTGATCGCGCAGTCGAAGTACCCGAACGGTCATACCGGGGCGAAACTGCAACTCGGGAGCGGTAGTCAGTTGGGGCGGGATAATGCGACACTCGCCAAAGATATGTGGGATCAGATCGGCATCCATGTGACGATTGAGGAGATCGACAGCTCGACGTTGACCAATGCCTGGTACAAGGGCACCTTCGACGCGATCTCCGGCTACCAGTGGACGAACGGCGTCCCCGATCCGGAGCAGCATGTCGTCTTCTTCTTCGTGGACCCGAAGATGAACACGGGGTGGACGCCGGACCAACACGCGACCGACCTGGTGACGGCAGCGGCCGCAGAACTGGACCCGGAAAAGCGCCGCAAACTGTATTACGAGTTGCAGGACATCTATAACGATCAGGTAGGCGGGACGATTACGCTCTACTACACCCCGTCCGTGAACTACCTGAGCCCGGACGTGAAGGGCTTCTATCGCTCGCCGCTCGCCGTCCCCTTCTTCCGGGATGTCTGGCTGAGCAAGTAGCAGATTGGCTGTGACGGGTGGGGTGAACTCCCGCCGTAGTGATGAGTGCAGGTGATTATGGGACAGCGTGCATATATCATCCGGCGGCTGGTGCAGATGGTTCCGACGATCATCGTGCTGGTCTTTCTCGTCTTCATGATGATTCACCTGATCCCGGGCGATCCGGCGCTGACGATCCTCGGCATCGAGGCGACACCGGCCAAAGTGGCGGCCCTGCATCAGCATATGGGGCTGGACAAGCCACTGATCGTCCAACTCGGGATCTATGCGAAGAACCTGGCGCGCGGGGACCTGGGCAACTCGATACTCGTGCGCGCGCCCGTGCTCGAGTTGGTGCGTCAGCGGCTACCGCTCACGCTCTTTCTCGTCGCTTACGCGATGCTGCTCGCGCTCCTGATCACGCTGCCGCTCGCGATACTGGCGGCGCTGAAGAAGGGGAGCCTGGCGGACCAGATCGTGCGCGGCTTCTCGATGACAATGATCGCCACGCCGGGGTTCTGGATCGGGATTCTCCTGCTGATCGTGCTCGGCGTGAAAGTCCACGTTTTCCCGGTCGGTGGGTCGGGCAACTCGCCGCGCGATTGGCCCTACTATCTCTTCCTGCCCGCGTTGACGCTGGCACTCCACGTCGCGGCGGTGCTGACGCGCAACTTGCGGGATTCGCTGCTGACGATGATGAGCGCGGAGCATGTGCTGGCGGCGCGGGCAAAGGGATTGAGCGCGACGCGGGTCATGCTCGGGCATGTGCTGCGCAACGCGATGGTCTCGACCGTGACGCTCTTTGGGCTCTATATCGGCTATCTGGTGGGCGGATCGGTGATCATCGAGTCCGTGTTCGCACTGCCCGGTATGGGAAGCATGATGGTGCATGCGATCCTCGGCCGAGATTATCAGGTGGTCCAAGGGTTCACCTTGATCTATGCCGTTCTGGTGTCGGTGGTCTATCTCTTGACCGACATCGCCTATTCGTTCGTCGATCCGCGCGTCTCACTGGCGTGATCGCCACGAGCCACGAGCAAGGGAGTGGGTATGGCAAGCGTTGCGGCGAGCGCGGAAGTGCGCGCGCCGGTAATCGAAACGTCTCCGCGCCGCGGGCGCTCTCTCTGGAAGGGGAACAGCGCGCTGGTCGTGGGCGCGGTACTGGTGGCGTTTGTCGCTTTCGTGGCGGTGTTCGGTCCACTGATCGCGCCGTACAATCCGACGAAGAATGACTATGCCGTTGCGGTGCAACCACCGAGCCTCGCGCACCCATTTGGGACGGACAAGTTCGGGCGTGACCAGTTGTCCCGCGTGATCGCCGGGACGCGCATCGACCTCTCGATCGGAATCCTCTGCACGCTGATTCCCGCGATCGTCGGCATAGCGGTTGGCTCCGTGGCGGGATATTTCGGGGGCAAGATCGACACATTGCTCATGCGAATCGTCGATATTCAGGTGGCGTTCCCATTTTACGTCCTCCTGATCGCGATCCTCGCGATCCTCGGCCCGGGGATCATCAACATGTACTATGCGTTGATCCTCGTCGGCTGGATTGCGTTCGCGCGGCTCGTCCGCGGCGAGGTGCTGGTCGCCAAGCACATGGAATATGTGGTCGCGGCACAAGCCCTCGGTTGCACGAATCGGCGGATCATCGTCCGCCACCTCTTGCCGAATGTGATCGGTCCGGCGCTCGTCTTCGCGATGTCCGCAGTTGTGCTGAACATCCTGTCCGGGGCGTCGCTGGGGTTCCTCGGGCTGGGGGTGCAGCCGCCGAACCCGGAATGGGGGGTGATGGTAGCGGAGTCGCGCGAGTTCGTCTTCACCGCATGGTGGCTGCCGCTCTTCCCGGGATTCGCGATCGCGCTGGTGGGGATCGCGTTCAGCCTGTTCGGCGATGGTCTCTCGGGCATGCTGCGTCGGCGGAATACGTGAGGAATGATCATGCAGCGTAATGAAGGAACGACCGTCATCCGGGTCGGGCGGTTGATCGACGGCACCGGCGCGGAGCCGCGTCGCGATGTCGTCCTGACGATTGACAATGGCGTGATTACCCACGTCAGCGAGACGGGTGCGATGCAACGTGGCCCGGTGCTCGACCTCGGCGAGTACACCGTTCTGCCGGGTCTCATCAACATGCACACGCATACCGTCCTGCCCGGCGACGGTACGCCGTTCGCGGAGTGGATGGAGCTACCGGACGAACTCTTGCTCCTGCAGGCGCACCGCAATGTGCTCACCGCACTCGAGTCGGGGGTGACGACGATCCGCGATTGCGGCGGCAAGGGGGTGCTGACTTTCCGCTTGCGCGAGGCGATCCGCAAAGGCATCGTCGCCGGTCCGCGGCTCGTTCTCAGCGGACGACCACTGACGATCACCGGCGGTCATTGCCGTTACTTCGGTGGTGAGGTCGATGGCCCCGACGAGATGCGGCAGGCAGCCCGGCAACTCCTGAAGGAAGGGGCGGACTTCATCAAGATCATGGCGGCAGGCGGCGGCACGGTCGGGACGTACTCGCAGTTTCCGTCCTTCGATGTCGACGAACTCCGCGCGGCGATCCATGAGGCGCACAAGATCGGCAAACTGGCCTCCTGCCACTGCATCGCGACGGAGTCCATCACCAACGCGGTGGAGGCGGGGACCGATCACATCGAGCACTGCTCCTTCATGGCCCCGGACACGTCGCAGCAGTATGACGAGCAGGTAGCCCACCGCGTTGCGGAAGCCGGGGTCTGCGTGACACCCACCTTGCAGGTGATGGCGGAAGGGAAGATGGCGCAGGGCAATCTGACAAATGTGCGCCATCTCCACGATTTGGGTGTGCCCATCGTCGCCGGGAACGATGCGGGCTGGCGGACAACCGGCTTCGGTGACTTCTACCGGGAACTCGAACTGCTGGCCGAGGCCGGGCTGACGCCCCTGGAAGCGATCCACGCGGCAACGGGGAGGGCGGCGGACGCATGTCAACTCGCGGGGATTACCGGCACCATCGCCGTAGGCTGTGCTGCGGACCTGCTCGCGGTCAGCGGCGACCCGCTCACTCATTTGGATGCGCTTGCCGCGCCCACCCTCGTGATGCAAGCCGGTCGGATCGTCGTCGACCGACGCTAGCGCGATTTCCCGAATTAAGGATGGGAACGGGGCGGCCTGAACCTCCGCCCCGTGCTCGCGTTGCCCCGTGTTGGCGCACAATTAACTCTATTCGTGAGTCAATGCGCCATCTTGACACGATCTATTTGAGAGACATATAGTCATCCAATAGAATGAGACGTCCAAATTATGATACTCCGGCTTCAGCGTCAATCGGCAGGTGTGGCAATGACCTCCGCGTAGAGGCTGATGGCACGATCCTCGGGAGTGGTTGCCGGTCGTGGGAAGGAGGGAGCGGGGTCAGAGGATGGGCGAAATGGTGAGAGACAAGAACGGGATGAACCCGCTCGTCGGAGGAGGAGCACATGAGACGATTGCTCGCAACTGCGTGTCTGCTGTCATCGCTATTGGCGCTCAATGTGATGGATGGGCCGCAGACGATTGCATCGCTGCAACCGGTCCTGATGCAACCGACCGTCGCTGAATATGCGTTCATCTCCTCATCCGCGACGCCTCCCACCGAGGCTCAGTGCGCCTCGGTGGGTCGTCGTTGCTTCACGCCCCAGGCCATCCAGGCGGCGTACAATCTCGGGCCGCTTTACGCCAATGGCAATGACGGACACGGTCAGACCATCGCCATTGTGGACTCGTATGGCAGCGATACGATCGCGCACGACTTGCATGTCTTCAATCAGGCTTTCGGCTTGCAGCCGATGTGCGGTGAGGAGGGCGTGACCTGCGCCGCCGGTCTGCCGACTTTCAGCCAACTCCACCTGCAGGGGTCGCCTGCAACCAAGAGTCAGCCGCCCCAGAGCAACGGTACCCACCAGGAGAATAAGTCCGCCTGGGCGCTGGAAGTCTCGCTCGACGTCGAGACCGCTCACGCTATCGCACCGATGGCGAACATCCTGCTCGTGACCACCCCCACGGCGGAGACGCTGGGTGTACAGGGCTTCCCCGATATGATGAACGCCGAACAGTATGTCGTCGACCACCACCTCGCCACCGTCATCTCGCAGAGCTTCGCCTCCGCGGAGGACGCCTTCGCCAGTCCCCAATCGCTCGAGAATCTGCGCCACGCCTTCATTGCCGCCGCGCAGAACGGTGTCACGGTGCTCGGTTCATCGGGTGACGGCGGGACGGCGAACTACAAGAAGCAGCCGACAAAGAACCCGCAGCTCATCCCATATCCGACGGTGGAGTGGCCCGCCAGCGACCCGCTCGTGACGGGTGTCGGCGGTACGTATCTCTGCACCAACCCCACGGCGAATACGAACGATCCGCGTACCGTGGCCGCCGGCCCGCCGGCCAAATGTAGCGCCAACCCAACACAGGCCGAGGTGGGCTGGACCTTCAGCGGCGGCGGCTTCAGCCACGTCTTCAGCAAGCCGACCTATCAGAACACATTGCCCGCTGGCAGCACGCCGATCGGCAACATGCGCGGCGTTCCGGACGTTGGCCTGCAGGCAAGCGCGGGCACGGGGGCACTCGTCTACATCTCGCTCCCGCCCGACGGGCAGAGCGGCCTGATTTGTGGCTCGGCCCCCTGCAGCACCGGGTGGTACGACATCGGCGGCACGTCGCTCAGTTGCCCGCAGTGGGCGGGTATGGTGGCGATCGCCGCGCAGATCAACGGGGGCGGCCTCGGGCCGATCAACGCCGCGCTCTACAAAATCGGGGCGGATCCGCTGCGCTACGCCAATGACTTCTACGACATCACCACCGGCAATAACACGGCCGATCCTTCCGTCCCCGGCTACCCGGCGACGACGGGTTGGGACCCGATTACCGGCTTGGGCACGCCGAATGCCGCGAACCTTTTGCCCGATCTCGTCCAGGCGGTCAGGGGTCACTGAAATCGCAAGGGGGGCCGGACCTTCGTGCCCGGCCCCCCTTGTGGAACCCATCGTGATACCGCATACTAGGAACCAACGACGCCGGAGAAGCCAGTAGCGCTGCCCTCCCGTCCCAACAGCGAGCAGGCGGTTGGTGGAAGCCTGCGGACAGGGGCAGAGCGCGAATTACCTCTCCGGTCCCGATTACGAATCGGGAACAACGTCGGTCGGTTGCCCCCGGTACCGGGCCGCGCCTGTGTTGGCAGGTGCTGAGGCGAGCGCAGCGATGCGCGCGTGCATGAAGGTGGTACCGCGACGATTCGTCGCCCTTCTCAGGGCGGCGTTTTTGTGTGTCTGGTTTTGCCCTAACCCCCCGTCCCCCTTCCCGCGAGGAAGGGGGGGCAGGGCCGTCTCGGAGTTGTGGGCGTTTGACCGCAAGCCACGGCATTGAGATGGAGTCACCCCTTCCCCTATAGGGAGGGGGCCGGAGGGTAGGTACACAAGGAGGAACGGCAATGACGATGGTGGCGACGAATGTACTGGATGCGCTCTCCGAGCGGGGATTCATCAATCAGGTGTCGGACCTGGAGGGGTTGCGGCGCGTGACGGCGCAGCCGATTACGCTCTACTGCGGGTTCGACCCGACCTCGGACAGCCTGCACATCGGTCATCTCGTGCAGGTAATGGCGCTCGCGCACTTCCAGCAGCACGGGCATCGCCCGATCGCGCTCGTTGGTGGCGGCACGACGATGGTCGGCGATCCGACGGGGCGGGCGACGGGGCGAGCGATCCTGACGAAGGAGGAGATCGCCGCCAATGCCGCGAAGATCAAGGAGCAACTGGCCCACTACCTCGATTTTTCCCCCGGCAAGGCGATCATGCTCGACAATGCGGCGTGGCTGACGAAGCTCAACTACATCGACTTCCTGCGCGATATCGGGCGGCACTTCTCCGTCAACCAGATGCTGGCGATGGAGACGTACAAGACGCGATTAGAGACGGGGCTTTCCTTCCTCGAATTCAACTACCTCCTTTTGCAGTCGTATGACTTCCTCCATATGTACCGGGAGGATAGCTGCATCCTCCAGATCGGCGGCGGCGATCAGTGGAGTAACTGCCTCGGCGGGATGGACCTGATTCGCAAGGCAGACGGCGGCGAGGCGTTCGTAATGACGACGCCCCTCATCACCGACGCCAGCGGGCAGAAGATGGGCAAATCGACGGGCAACGCCCTCTCGCTCAATGCCAAGTACATGAGCCCGTACGATTACTACCAGTTCTGGATCAATGTGGAGGATGTGTTGGTCGAGCGCTTCCTCGCCTTCTTCACCTTCCTGCCGATGGAGGAGGTGCGGCGGCTCGGTGCAGGGGAGGGGGCCGCACTGCGTGGCGCGAAGGAAACGCTCGCCTTCGAGGCGACACGTCTGACACACGGCGAGGAAGCGGCCCGTGAGTCGCAGACGGCCTCCCGCGCGCTCTTCTCCGGCGATGGCGCGCTCGAAAACGCCCCAACGACCGTGATCCCGGCGGCGGACTTCGCCGGGGGTCTCTCCGTGGCCGACCTCTTCACGCGGGCCGGCCTGGCGACGGGTCGGGGCGACGCGCGGCGACTGGCGGCACAAGGCGGCGCATCGATTAATAGCGAGCGCGTCGATGATATGGACCGCACGCTGACCGCCGCAGAGATTCCCGCTGATGGCCTCCTCCTGCGCGCGGGGAAGAAGCGCTATCAGCGTGTCGTCATCGGATAATTCAGCCGTACCGGCCCCATTCCTCACTGAGGAATGGGGCCGGTGAAGCGCGTAATCTGGTGTGATAGAGTGGTGTGAGCGTCCACACGATCGGTCACGAACGACGGTGACAAGGAGGGACGATGATGCTCGATGCCAATTATCCACCACCGGTTGCCGCACTCCTGACAATCGGTACGAGCCTCAATCCAAAGCTGCCCGAACCGACGGAACCGCTTCCCTCGTTGGAGGAAATCGAGGCGCAAATGGAGGCGCTTCGGAGCAGTAAAATTGATCCCCAGCCCTTTCGCAGTGATTCTTGGCCCGACTACGCGCAGTTCGGAATTGGGCCGGAACATCTGCCGGATCTGCTGGCGCTGATCGCGGACGAGACGATCTTCACCGATGATCCCGAAGACGCCGAAAACTGGGCACCGGTTCATGCATGGCGGGCAATCGGCCAACTCCGCGCGGCGGAAGCGATCGATCCGCTCATTGGGCTGCTGGATGAATTTGGAGGATTGGGACCAGTTCTTCGAGGACATGCCGGACGTGTTTGGGTTGATCGGCCCCGCCGCATTTCCCACGCTCGTCACCTTCCTCGCGGATGCTTCCCATGCCCTCTATGCGCGCAGTATCGCCGCGCGCTCGCTCGGAATTATCGGGCGGATGTATCCCGAGATGCGGGCGCGAACAGTGCAAACACTCACGGACCACCTCACGGCACGTGCGGAGAGCGATGTCGATTTCAACACCTTCCTGATCTCTCCGCTGCTCGACCTCGAGGCGGTGGAGTCATTGCCCGTCATCAAGGCCGTCTATGATGCCGAGGCGGTCGATTTCGCGATGTACGGCGATTATGAGGATGTCGAGATCATATTCGGCGCTCGGACAGAACGCGACACACCCCGCCCCCGATACCGCCTCTTGCCCTTCGATTTGCCCGATCTTCTGGGCAGAGATGTCCCGGAAGAGACGACGACGCACCGTCGCAACGCCGACAAGAAGGCGAAGAATAAGAAGAAAATGGCGGATAAATCCCGCCGCCAGAATCGCAAGAAGAAATAGGGAATGAGTAGCGAGTAACGAGGGGCGCAATGGCCTCATCTCGTTACTCGTTACTCGCTACTCGTTACTCGTTGTGCGATTGCCAGCGCGATGAGGACGACGCAGATACCGAGCAGACCATCGAAGAAATAGTGATTGGCGGTGAAGATGACCGCCGCGAACATCCCTACGCCCTCGATGACCGCGAGGACGCGGATGAGCCAGTGGCGGGCCGTCCACCAGAAGGCGAGGGCGATCATGAAGGCCCAGCCGACATGGAGGCTCGGCACGGCGGCGTACTCATTGACGAATGCGCCGGGCCGGACATCGGGCGAGTCGCGCGTGGCAGAGGCAATCGTGTCCGTGAAGCCGTATGCCGACATCAGACGCGGCGGGGCAGTGGGGTAGAAGGTGTAGAAGAGCAGGCCAAGCACGGCGGAGATGAAGAAGACGTTGCGGATCGTCGTGTACGTCGGGCGATGCCAGATGTAGAGATAAACGAGCGTGAAGATGACGAGCGGGGTATGGAGCCAGAGATAGACGCCGTTCCAGAAGCGTGCCGACCCCGGAATACCGAGCATCCACGTGCTGCCAGGCCGGTTCCCGGAAGAGATGGACGGCCCGTTCCAGATCGATGATCTGCCGCGCGTGCGTGGTCGCGGTTCCGGCATCCCCGGCCACGACACCGCGTAAGAGACTGTAGATGATGTAGCCCAGTAGGCAGAGTAGCGCTTCCAGGAGCGCCCGCCGGAGGGCTGCGGGGAAGTAATGAGTAATGAGTAACGAGTAACGAGAGGCACCCTGCACGCGCGTTGCATCTTGCCGCATAGTTCCCTACACATCACCGACGTGGGCGCACTCCGCCTGCCCACCGATGCGGGCAGCTACGCACATCCTATGCCGCCGGGGAGAGCAGTAACGAGTAACGAGTAATGAGTAACGAGATGAGGCGGTTGTGCCCTCGTTACTCGTTACTCGTTACTCGTTACTCAGCGCGTGAGCGCCGTGATCCAGGGCAACTCCGCGCCGATAGTGGTTGGTTTGCCGTGGCCGGTGTAGACGGTCGTTTCCGGGGGCAGGGTGGCGAGGCGGGCGAGGGAGCGGTACATCGCCTGCTCGTCCGCGCCAGGGATGTCGATGCGCCCGTGCCCATTGGGGAAGAGCGTATCGCCCCCGATCAGGGTCGCGGTCGTCGGCTCGTAGAGGACGACGCCACCGGGAGAGTGACCGGGTGTGTGCCAGACGGTGAAGGTGTAGCGGCCGAGCGTCAATGTGTCACCATCATTCAGGTAGCGGTCCGCCTTCGTCGGCGTAATAGGGGGCATGGAGGGCGCGCGCATCCGTGGCTCGCGGATCATCGGTTCGTCCGCTTCGTGGATGAGGAGCGGCACCCCCACGCGGGCGAGGACGGCGGCATTGTCCGCGATGTGATCCCAGTGCCCGTGCGTATTGATGAGGGTCGTGACGTGCCAGCCGTGTGCCTGCGCGGCGTCAAGCACGACATCGACCGAGTCCGGCGGCGCGTCGATCATCCACGCCTCATTCGTCTCCTCATCCGCAACGAGAAACGCATTGGTCGGCAGCGGCCCGGTCGGAAATGTCTCGATGTGCATGGGTCTCCTTCGGAGTGAGTAGGCAGTGGGCAGTGAGTAGGCAGTAGGCAGTAGGCAGTAGACAGTAGACAGAAAAACGGATGCCGAAACGGTAGGAAAGCGAGCGTAGCTCCTCCGCTCTCAACTGCCTACTGCCTACTTTCCCTTACGCTACCCGCTTCGTCTTGCCCGACAAATAATCGACGAGGACGTACTCGCCGAGCCGTTCCGGGGTGGCGAAGAAGGCGCGCCCCTTGTTGATCTGCGTCATCTGGTTGACGAACTCCATCAGGCTCCGACCCCGCTCCAGCATGAAGGTGTTGATGACGATGCCGTCCTTCGTGCAGCGCACGACCTCGCGCAAGGTCTCCTGGATGGTGCGGAAGGTCGGTGGATAAGAGAAGTAGGGCTCGCCGTCCTCGATGTGGGCGGTCGGCTCGCCGTCGGTGATGACGATGATCTGCTTATTGCCGCCGCGCTGGCGGGCGAGCAACTGCCGCGCGAGCATCAGGCCGTGTTGGAGGTTCGTGCCGTACTCGTACTCGCTCCAATCCATCTCCGCCAGTTCGCGCGGCTTCAGTTCATGGGCGAGGTAGGAGAAGCCGACGATGTAGAGCTGGTCGCGTGGGAACTGACCGCGAATCAGGCTGTCGAGCGCCATCGCGACCTTCTTCGCCGCCGCCCAGCAGCCGCGCAGCAGCATCGACCGACTCATGTCGATCATCAGGACGGTGCTGGACTGGGTTTGCAGTTCGGTGCGGTAGACCTCGAAATCCTGCGGCTGGATGCGCACGGGGGAGCCGATGCCGTTGCGCTCGATGGCATTCATCATCGTCTCGCGCAGATCGAGCAGGAAGGGATCGCCGAACTCGTAGAGCTTCGTCTCGTCCGTCCGCTCGCCGCCCGCGCCGCGCCGCTCGGTCTCGTGCTTGCCGAAGCGGTCGCGCTTCATCTGCTGGAAGATGTCCTGCAATGCCTTCTGGCCGATCTTGCGCAGCCCGCGCGGCGTCAGTTCGAGCTTGCTCCCCTTGCGTTCGAGGTAGCCCGCCTCTTCCAGCGTCTTGACCAGTTGCTGCAACTGGTCGAGCGATTGCGCCGCATCCTCGCCGAGGAGGTCGCGGAGTTGCTCCTTGTCGATCTTGTTCAGGTCGCCGATGCTCTGCGCGGCGCGGAGATCGGCTTCGAGATCGTCCATCCCCTGCATCCGGCCCATCACATCGAGCGCCTCGCCCATACCGACCGACTCATCGCCGCTGAAGCCGTAGCCGTCGGCATCCATCGGGAAGAGTTGCTGGAGGTTGCCGCCGAGGCGGGCGAGGTCCCACTTGAGGCGGTCATCGCGGAGCAGGGCGTCCATCACGCCCTGCAACTGGGCGCGCTGATCGGGCGTCATCGATTCGAGCAGGTTGCGCATCCGCGCCATCTGCTTGGCGAGGTGCTCGATCAGGTCGTCTATCGAGTTGAGGCCGGGCGGGAAATACTGCCCGTGCTTCTGCATGAACTGCTGGAACTGCGGGTCCTCGCCGCGCTGATGCTTTTCGAGCATCTCGTTGAGGTCCTTGACCATCTCGCGCATCCCGGCCATATCTTCCGGCGTCATGTTCTTCAGGGAGTCCATCATCCCCTGGAAGGTGTTGCCGAGCATCCGCTGCTGCAACTGGCTAATGAGGTCCTGGAACATCTGCCGCGCCTGCGGGTCCATGAACTCGTAGTCCTGCAACCCCTTGATCTTGCCGCCCGGGTCCTTCGGCAGATCGTCCAGATAGCGATTCTTCCGGTTCGCGATATTCTCAAACATCTTCCGCAGGCCGTCATCTTCGGAGGACTGCGGACTGGACGATGAGGACTGAGGGTCTTGCTCGCCCTGTTCCCGGTCCTCATTGCTCATTGCTTCCTGCCCAGAGGGCGCCCGCTCATTGCTCGCGGTCGCGTCGTCGAGGCGTTTCTGGATACCGGCGCGTTCCTGATCGACGATTGCTTCGAGTTGTTCCTGAATATCGCCGAGGACCGAACTCATGTCGTAGCGGGAGAGTTCCTGCTGGCGCATCTGCCGTAGGCGCTCCATCATGTCGCGCATACCGGGCAGGCGGCCACTGCGGAGGTCCGCGCCACGCCGGAGAATCTTTTCCAGCGCGCGCCGCAGATCGCCATCCTTAATCACATCGTCGGAAATGGCTTCTAAGAGATCATCGGCATCGAACGGATTGACGTTCTGCGTGCCGTCCCAGTTGGAATAGCGACTAACCATAGCGGTTCCCTTCAGCAATGAGTGATGAGCAATGAGCAACGAGTATGAGCGCGTTCCCCTCATTGCTCATTGCTCGTTGCTCATTGCTTCCCCTTACGCGCGATAGCGATACCGCGCGCCGTCCTGGTTCTTGTTGAGGCGGCGGTTCAGGTGCAGCCCTTCGAGGATGAATTCGACGGCGGAGGCGACGTGGGCCGGATCGTTCGGGGTATCGAGCTTGCCGACGGCGGCATCCATCCCGGCGAGGGATTGCATGTGGCGCAGGTAATCGCGTGCGGGCATGCCGTCCGAGACATCGAGGCTCATCCCCTTCTCGAAGGAGCGGATGATGCTCTCCATCTCGGAGAGGCGGAAATGGCGTTCGAAGGTCATCGTCACCGCCTGCTGCACGAGTCGTTCGACGACGCGCTGCTCGTCGATCTCGCCCATGCTCTCCAGTTCGATCTTCCCGGCGGTGGAGGCGACGACGGCGGGCAGGTCGCTGACGCGCGGCACGGCGATATCCTCGCCGAGGATGATCGCGCGGCGCAAGGCGCTCGACGTCAGGTTCTCGTAGTTGGCGATCGAGACACGCACCGAGACGCCCGACTTCTGCGAGATCTGCGGCGACTTGCGTGCGAGGTGCGTCAGTTCCGCGACGATTTCCTTCATGTACTGCGGCGTATCGACGACGATGCCGTCATCCTGGAAATGGTTCCGCTCGCGCTCCATGATGTCCATCTCGTACTCGATGGTGCGCGGGTAGTGGGTGCGGATTTCCGAGCCGAAGCGGTCCTTCAGCGGCGTGATGATCCGGCCCCGGTTCGTGTAGTCCTCCGGGTTGGCGGAGACGACGATGTACATATCGAGATCGAGGCGCACCTTGTAGCCGCGAATCTGGACATCGCGCTCCTCCATGATATTGAGGAGGCCGACCTGGATGCGCTCGGCGAGGTCCGGCAGTTCGTTGATGCAGAAGATGCCCCGGTTCGTGCGCGGCACCATGCCGTAGTGGATCGTCAGTTCGTCCGAGAGGTAGCGCCCCTCGGCGACCTTGATCGGGTCCACCTCGCCGATGAGGTCGGCAATCGTCGTGTCCGGCGTGGCGAGCTTTTCGCCGTAGCGCCGGGCGCGCGGCAGCCAGTCGATCGGCGTCTGATCGCCCAACTCCGCGACCATCGCGCGCCCCTGCGCGGATTCGGGCGCGTAGGGGTTGTCGTTCAGTTCCGTCCCGGCGATGTAGGGGACTTCGGGATCGAGGAGGTTGATGAGCGAGCGGGCGAGGCGCGTCTTCGCCTGACCGCGTTCACCGAGGAGGACGATGTCCTGCCCGGAGAGGACGGCGTTCTCGATCTGCGGCAGGATGGTATCTTCGTAGCCGAGAATACCGGGGAAATATTCTTCTCCCCGGCGCATCTTGTCGATCAGGTTCTTGCGCATCTCTGCCTTGACCGGCAGGACCTCGTAGCCGGTCGCGCGGAGTTCTCCGAGTGTGGTGGGCTTTGGCGCCGTTGCCATTGCGTGTGCTCCCATCTGTGCGAACGATGACCGGAAGCGTCCAACCCACAGCGGTCGGAAGCGGTCCGTCTCGGGGGGTCAATGTGCGTGTTCCGTCCAGCACGGCCCCTCAATGCTACCGCGCTCACCCCATAGCGTCAACGCGCAATCGGGATAGAAGATAACGAGCAACCAAACGGCACCGCCATGCCAACGCCTATCCGGTGGATTGCCACCGTTCGGTTGATCGGGCGTCCATAACTACTAGTCGCCATTTGGTATTGCTCGTTGCCGAAGAATGAATTGACGTTTCCGATCAAATGTTCTATTCTCGCGGTGAGGCGGAAGTGACCTCAAGGGAGACTAGACGAGGAGCGTCGTCGTGAAGAGTCATTTCGGGCACAGCCAGATCAACGTGAGCCAAGAGAACCTGTTGTTCTACCGAGACCTCGTCGGGTTTCTCGGCTGGGAAACGATCCTCGATGGTGGTGCGGAGGGTGGCTTTTTTGTCGTACGGGGCGAACACGACGAGAAGCTGATCTTCAATGGTCACGCGAACGAGGCCGCGAACGACTACGACGGGCCGGGAACGAACCACTTTGGCTTCGGTGTGAACGCGCAGGCGGATGTGGACGCGATGGTGGAGTATCTGCGCGAACGAGGCGTCGCGCCCCTGTTCGAGACACCGCGCCATCGCCCGGAGATTATCGCGGGGACCGGCGGCCCCGAGGGAGATACGTACTACCAGGTGATGTTCGCGTCGCCCGATAATCTCCTGTTCGAGGTCGTGTACACGGGGCCGAAGGCCGCGTAGCCACCCCGCGCTTTCGCGATTGCGGTTGACATTATCGCTCGTGTGTTCCGCGCTGGCGGCGCGGCGGGGGTCGCCTCCTGTTGAGCAACTCTTGCCCAATGATCGAGTTTCCACGCAACCGGATCAACTCCACATTACCGGAACGAGACACCACAAAATGACGGTAAGGTAACGAGCGGCGCTTATGAGTCTAGAAGCCTATTGAGATCGACGGTGAATCCTGCTCGTTTCAACTCATTCGCGACCGTGGTATACCACCCGTTGTGATCATCCATCGGCTTGTAAATGACGCCTTGCAGATCAGAAGGCATCTCCACGTTTCCTTTACGAAGCAGACAAACACGTCCACGCCCGAGCGTACCGACGAAGTATCCTAACTCGAAAATGACGTTCTGCCTTGCGCGATCAGCGGTTTGTTCGGGATTGTCCGGGTTGGTAACAAGGTCATCGAGCGTGAGAAGAACGAGGGCGAACCCTACGTTTTAGATTCCTGCTCGAACTTCTCGATGATCGTGCGGCCTCCATCCGCTCTTTCTTCCAAGATGATAGCCTGAAGAGCAAGCTTCTCCATGAATCGAGCCGCATGATGCTTCGCGCCTTCGTCGTGGCCGTGCACAATGAAAACCTTCTGCGGATTCTCTCGACTGGATACATCTGCGGGTTGCTGCACCTGTTGGCTTTGCACTGGTCTCCCCCTCAGCGATTCCAAGTAAACCTTCCCGGCATTGAGTTGCGCGCGACTCTGCGTGGCCTTGCTATATAACGTATCGTCAGCATAGAGAGAGGGCAACGAGCTCACGAAAGAAGAGAGTGCTCTCTTACCATAAGTGTCACCAATGAAGGAGACCATATCGCTGTACCAATGATCTCGCCCAATCTTGATTTTGAGCCAGTTGGCTTCGTGACCCATGTGGAGGCTAAGAATCTTATCTGCCTCTTTTATCAGTTCAGCTATGCGCTCTTCCTCGGGGGTACCCTTCTGTAGATCTTGAATATACTGGCGTCCTGCTTCAGTGACTTCGTACCACGGCATATTTGCTTCAGGCTTCACCTGTCGGATAAATCGCTCTTCAGCAAGGGCAATCAGAACACCCTCATTGACCGCTTCGCGCCATTGGATAAAAGAGTGGGCAAGCGTTGGGAGAGGATCGGTATAGTTTCTTGGAATGAGATAAAATGACCTATCCGTGCCAGTAGGTATTTTGGCATCTATCTCGACCATCGTGGTCAGAATACACTTCTCTTCACCACTTAGAACTACAGCCATTCCCGGCGCTCCTCATCCCCTTTTTCTAAGAACAGCACCCAGACCATTGATCAGGTTACAGCGTTTGCAGAAGTGTATTCTAGATCGAAGGTTCCGTACTCTCTGGAGTTGCCCCGTTTCAGTGGACAGTGAAAGACTGCGCAAGCCTCCTGGTCGTCCATTCCCCGGTGCGCGCCGGTCGGTCAGGGTGCGTTATCGGGGAGTAACGCTATTCTCTCCTCTATGTCCTCCCTCATGCAACTCGCTGCGATTTCGGTGGGTAGTTGCGTGGGTTGGTGGCATGGTGTTCCGGTTTCCGGGGCGGTAGGCTGAGTGCACGGATAGCGGTTCCGGCTGCCGGTGGGACGAGAGGAGCAGGCATGTATCGCGAAGACTTGCGCATGTCCACCAAACTGATGGTGCTGCTCGCGCTGCCTTTCGCCTTCACCGTGCTGGTGCTGGCGGGTGTGCTTGTCCTGGTGCCGCTGCCGCTCGCGGGGCGGCTCCCGATTGCTGGTGCGATGCTGTTGGAGGCCGCAGTTGGGGTGCTGCTCATCGCCAGCCTGTCGCGCATCCGCATCGCCATCGACGATCAGGCGCTGACGGTCGCCTTCCGGCTCTTCTTCACCAAGCGTATCCCGCTCGGGCGGATTGCCCGGTGCGCCCCGAGCGATGCGCGCGTCTGGGGGATGGCCTATCGGGGTCGGGGGACGAGTTACCGGCCACGTGCCGTCGGGGGGCGGTCGGTGCTGCTGACGCTGACGAATGGGGCGCAGCTGGTCTTCGCCAGCCGCCATGCCGACGCGGTCTGCGAGGCGCTGCGGGCACGCAGACCGGAGATCGGTCGTCTGTCGGGTTAGGGGGCGGATCGTCGGCGATGTATCGGTAGCGGTGGAGGCAAGCGTCTCGCTTGTGTGACGCGCAAGCGAGACGCTTGCCTCCACCCGAATAGAAGGATCGCGCGCGTTCGAGACGTGCCTTTCAGGGTGTCTCGCTTTTCCCTCGAAAATCCTCCCCTCAGGCCGGGATCGGCTCCGTTTCTGCCAATGGCGTGAGTGTCACCTGATACCCCAGCGCCGTCAGCCGTTTGACGTGATAGCCTTCCGCGCGCCTGCTATCGATCTGCGCAAAATAGTCGCCACCCAGTTCCCGATATGCTTCGCCACGTTGGAGCACATGGTAGATGATCACCAATAGACTGTGGGCGACGGCCACGATCGCCTTGTAGACACCCCGTCGTCGCGCCAGCCGCTTGAACTGCGCCGCCAGATATGTCTCCTTCGTCCGCGCTGCCGCCCACGCGCACTCCGACAGCACCCCCTTCAACCAGACATTGCCGCTCGTCGTCTGTTCCTTCAATCGCTTCCCGCCGCTTTGCTTGTTGCCCGGACAGAGCCCCGCCCACGAGGCGAGGTGCTTCGCACTGGGAAAGCGACCCATATCCACGCCGATCTCGGCGATAATCGCTGCCGCCGCTGTCGCACTGACACCGGGGATTGTCTGCAGCAACGCCACCGCTTCCTGCATGGGCGTCAGATGGCCGGTAATCGCTGCCGCCACCTGCGCAATCTGTTCACTGAGGAAGTCGATCTGGGTCAGCAGTTGCGCGAGCAAGAGGTGCTGATGTGGTGCGAGCCGACCGTCAAGCGCCTGACGCAACTCCGTCCGCTTCTTGCGCAACTGCCCTTGTGCCAACGCGGCGAGGATATCGGGATCGGTCTCCCCAGCGAGCAGCGCATCGAGCATGGCGCGCCCGCTCTTGCCCAGGATGTTACTGGCGACGGAGGCGAGTTTGATATTCGCTCCCTCCAACAGTTTGTGGACGCGGTTCACCGCATCAGCCCGCTGTTGCACCAGCGTCTTGCGCGCACGCGTCAACTCGCGCAACTCCCGAATCGGCGTGGGCGGGATGAAACTCGCTTTGACCAGTCCATGACGCAACAAATCGGCGAGCCATTCGCTATCCTTGACATCCGTCTTGTGCCCCGGTACCGCCTTGAGATGCTGGGCATTGACGAGCGTGATGGTGCGCTCCTCATGTTCGAGCAGATTGAAGACGGGCCGCCAATAGACCCCGGTCGATTCCATCGCGACCTGGGTGACGCCGTGGCCAGCCAACCAATCATCGAGAGCGAGTAAATCGGCGGTCATCGTGCCGAAGGTGCGCACCTGCCGCCGGACACTGCCATCCGGCTCGGTCAGCAGCACACAGGCAACGACACTCTTCTTATGGACATCGAGACCACAACACCGGGCGTGCACGACCTGCATACGTCCTCCTCCGCGACGGGTGAGTGAACAGCACGGTCGTGCGGGATGCGCACAACGACAAGTTTCCCTCCCGTGCTCATCGCTCGCGCGATGGCAACAATCATGGTTGCTGGAAGCATCCCGGAGTCAGCTTTTTAGACGGGCTCATGGCACCGGTAAGCGTTCGGCTTTCGGCACGACCGTGCGGCCAGTATCGCGCACCTGATTTTCATTGTCGTGGTTGTCCCACCGGGACATCGCGCTTTTTAGGGAATTTTCAGGCCGACGGGTATCGCATCCAGCGCTTCTTCGGGTGCGGTGCCTTATTGTGCCTGAGAGGGTGAACGACCTCTCGGAGTGCATCGCGCGAAATCAACCTCTCCGCCTCATCGCTCCATCGCGTGATCCGCACTCCGAAGCGCCGAAGCGCACTCGTACATCGGTACGCGGACCCTGTGACATCGATGGGAACCCGGCCCTGTCCGGGAGATCGCACACCTGATCGGCTGGGAAAGGAAGGTGCCGCGCGCGCCTGGAGACTGAGGGCGCTCGCACATATGGGGGCATTTGCGACGAGAACCTAGGGTTTTCCCTAGTAGTGCGCACGGACAATTCTGCGTATCGTGAAGAAGAATCAACGATCGTGTCCACACAAAAGCGGAGGGTCACATGACGAGACACGGATGGGGTACTCGACGGTCATTTTTTGCGTTATCCCTGGCCCGGATACGGGGCGGTGCGCGGATGGCGCGCCTGCCCCTTGCCCTGCTCTTGATACTGAGTTCGCTCGCCTCGCTCGGCATCGGCGTGTCGGCCGCCCCCGTCCCGAGCATCCAGTTCAATCTGACGCCTGCCGCGAAGTTTCTCGCCTGTCTGAAGGCACCGACCGGCACGCCCACCGCCGCCGTCAAAGTCACCCGTGGAACGGCCAACGACACGCTTGAGATCGTGCTCGATAACTACAAGCCGAACACGGTCTTCGAACTGTTCACCATCCAGCGCAGTAACTTGCAGGCGAACGGCACGCCTGTCGCGAACTTCGCGGGCTTCGGCCTCTCCTGGTACCAATCGGAGATCAACACCGATGGTAGCGGCCATGCCGATGTGACGATCAGGACGATCCTCCTCGATCAGATCTTCGGTTTCGCTCCCGATGCCCCGCTCCCGCCAACGAATACCTTCCATGTCGGCATCTGGTTCAATGACCCCAGCGATGCGGCCCCGTGCGGCTTCGACATCAACAAGCCGACGCCCTTCAATGGCAGCCAGAACGCCGGACCGAACGCCGCAATCAGTCTGCCGAATGCCACCTCGGGCCTCGGCCCCCTCTCCACCATCGGCGCATCTTCCACCAGCACCCCTGCTGCTGCCGCGCCCGCGAGCACCGCGGTCAAGGCGGCTGACGCGCCCGTGCAGTTCAACCTGACGCCGGCAGCGAAGTTCCTCGCCTGCCTCAACCAACCAACCGGCACGCCG
Organism: uncultured Chloroflexia bacterium; assembly: GCA_963763655.1. Lineage (GTDB taxonomy): Bacteria > Chloroflexota > Chloroflexia > Thermomicrobiales > JALYUS01 > JALYUS01. The sequence continues at coordinate 60,836 of CAVXPY010000008.1, read as the reverse complement.
ACCGCCGCCGTGACGGTCACGCATGGGGCAGTCAACGACACGCTTGAGATCGTGCTCGATCACTTCAAGCCGAACCTCGCTTTCGATCTCTTCACCACCCAGCGCAGTCCGTTGCAGGCGAACGGCACGCCCGTCACGGGCTTCACGAACTTCGGCCTCGCCTGGTATCAATCGGATATCCAGACCGACAGCAACGGTCACGCCGATGTGACGATCCAGACGATTCTCCTCAATGAGATCTTCGGCTTCGACCCGGACGTGAGCCTGGCACCGACACATACCTTCCATGTCGGTTTCTGGTTCAATAACCCCGCCGATGCGGCACCGTGCGGCTTCGATGTCACCAAGCCGACGCCCTTCAATGGCGATCACAATGCCGGACCGAACGCGGCAATCAGCGTGCCGAATGCCACCACGGGCCTCGGCCCCCTCTCCATCGAGGCGAACCCGAACGGCTTGCAGTACTTCCCGCTTAGCGCGCCGGTCCGCCTGCTCGATACGCGCGGCCAGCACGCCTTCAAGAACCTGCCGACCCTGACCGCGAAGCAAACCGTCAATCTGCCGGGCCGCTTCTCCTTCGATGGGGTCACCGTCCCCGCAAGCGCGCAGGCGCTCGTCGGCAATGCGACGGTTGATAACTCCCAGAGCCCCGTCCCGGCGGGCTATGCCACGCTCTTCCCCGGTGGTCAGACCGCGCCGACCGCCAGCAACCTCAACTTCGTCCCCGGCACGGTGCGACCCAATCAGTTCACCGTTGGTCTCGGCGCGGACGGCACCTTCAACCTCCTCTCGAGCACCGGCGGCAACTTCATTCTCGACATTACGGGGTACTATGCGCCACCGAGTGCGGGGGGCCTCTTCTTCCATCCCCTGACCGCGCCGATCCGCCTCCTCGATACCCGTCCCGGTCAGACGGCTTTCAAGACTCCCGGTGTGCCGCTCACTGCCGGGCAGACGCTCAATCTCCCCGGGCAGTTCACCTTGAACGGCATCACCATCCCGAACACTGCCAAGGCGCTTGCCGGGAACGCGACGGTAGATAACTCAACCAATGCCCCGGCGGGTTTTGCGACCATCTTCCCCGGTGGCAGCAATCTGCCTCCTACCAGTAACCTCAACTTCGTTCCCGCCACCGCTTCCACCCCCGCCACGGTCGCCCCGAATGCCTTCACAGTGGGGCTCGGTGGAGACGGCTCCTTCAATCTATTCAGCAGCAGCGGCGGCAACTTCATTCTCGATATCACCGGTTTCTACGACACGGTCGCCACCGGCGGGCTCAACTTCTTCCCGCTGGATACCCCCGTGCGTGAACTCGATACGCGCGCCGGTCAGACCGCCCTCGTGAAGCCCGGTGCGCCGCTCACGGCGGGGGGCACGGTTACGCTGCCGGGACCATTCATCTTCAATGACATCTCCGTGCCGGGCAAGGCGAAGGCACTGGTCGGCAACGCGACGGTGGATAACAGCATCAATGCACCGGCAGGCTTCGCGACGCTCTTCCCCGGTGGTGCGACGCGACCGCTTGCCAGCAACCTGAACTACGGCCCAGGGACGGTCGCACCGAACGCCTTCATTGTGGGCATCGGTTCGGATGGCACCTACGTGCTCTTCAGTCTCTCGGGTAGCAACTTCATCATCGACGTGAGCGGCTACTTCGCAGCGCCCACGACGTGAACGAGTCTGTTGGGGGCGGTGAGACCCGTCGCCGTCCCCAACACGGCTCGTATTGTGAAATACGGTCGGTATGCAAAGGAGTGATGTACGATGATCCTTCGCCTGAAACGTCTTCCCCTCGTCGCACTCGGTGTGCTCTTTCTCGCCCTGGCGCTCGTCGCGTGCGGCGGATCGTCGCCAACGAACACTCCTGCGCCTGCCGCGACCACCGCGCCTGCTGCCGGGGCGGGCGTCCCGAACTCGCTTGTCGGTGCCGTCCCCGGCACGGATGCCATGATCGCGCTCACGACCAATGGTGCCACCTCACTCTCCTACGTCTGTGATAGTAAGCAGATCGCCACCTGGTTCAGCGGCCCGGTCACCGGTAACGCAATCGACCTCACCGCCGCCAATGGCAATCACCTGAAGGCCACCATCGCCGCCACCGGCGCGACCGGGACGGTGACGCTCAGTGGCAAAGATTACCCCTTCACCGCCGCATCGAGTGGCCCGAATGGTGGTCTCTTCCGCGCCGAGCAGAGCGCGGGCGGGGGGAACGTCGTTGCGGGCTGGATCGTGGGGAGCGATGGTCAGCAGCGTGGGGGCGTCAATCTCGCCAAGGAAGGGCGCGATGAACTTACCCCCGCCCCGCAGTTGGTCTTCGCTCAGCGCGCGACGAACAACACCTGGGCGATCACCCATCCCACACTCGGGGTTCTGACCGCAAAGCGCGTCGTTGAACCTGAAGACCACAAGGGGTAAATGCACCCTGCGCGCAACATAGCCAGAAAGCGATTGAACCGCAGAGGCGCAGAGGACACAGAGGACACAGAGAAGAAAAAGAAGGGTCGTCCTTTTCTTATTCTCCTCATTCCACTGTCCCCTCTCTGCGCTCTCTGCGTTCTCTGTGCGCTCTGCGTCAATCCGGTTTCGCACCCGCGCGCCCGTGCCCGATTCACCGGATACGGGGCCGGGGCGCGGGGAGGGCGAAGGCGCAGAGGAAGGCGAGCAGGAGGGTGGCGACATTGACGAACATCGCGATCACGTAGGCATCGGCGTAATTGCGGGCATTAGCGTGTTGGAGTGTCTGGGTCACGGTCGCGCGGATTGCCGGGTCGGGTGGTTGGAGGGTTGGGGCATCGCAACTCGCCGGGGTGATTGCCGGGTCGCGGCTGCGGGCGCGGTCGTCGGCGCAGGTCTGGTAGTCTGCGATCACCGTGTTCGCGGTCGCCGCTGGGAGTGCGGAGGCTGCGAGTTGTTGCCGCAGGTCGGGCACGAAGCCCGCACTGACGGCGGGCGCATGGTGGGCGAGCGCGCCGAAGAAGATGACGCCGATGATCGCCACGCCGACCGCGCTGGCGATCTGCTGCACCGTCGTCAGCACCCCGGCGGCGGACCCGGCGTCCCGGTTGTGGATGCCCGCCAATGTCACACCGATCAGCGGCGCGCTCGTCCAACCGGCCCCGAACCCTTCCACGAACATGAAGGGGAGCAGTGACGCACTCGCCAGGGTGATGCCATTGCGATACACGATCACGCCGATCACGGTCCACGCGACCGCCTTGAGGAGGATGGCGAACATAATTAGGCGGCTTCCCCAGCGTGTGACGAGTCGCGCGGAGAGCGTTGCGGCGATGAAGTAGCCGATGGGCGCGGGCGCGAAGGTGAGGCCCGCCGCGAGCGGGGAGAAGTGCAGGCCGATCTGGAGATAGAGCGCGAGGGTGAAGAACATCGCCGGGTTCGCCGCGCCGAAGAGGAAGGCGACGAACAACCCCGCCACGAACGCACGCTCGCGGAAGAGCGCCAGCACGATCAGTGGTGAGCCATCCCGCGCCGTCTTCCAGCGCTCGAAGCGGACGAAGCCGATCAGCGCCGGAACGGCGGCAACGAGGCAGAGTCACGCCCAGACGGGCCAGCCCGCGTCGCGCCCCTCGACGAGCGGGAAGGTGAGGAGGAAGAGACCAGCGGTGACGATTGCCACACCGCCGAGGTCCAGCCGGGTCGCGGCGGCGGAGCGCGTCTCCGGGACGAGCGCCCGCGCGGCGATCAGCGCGGCACCGCCAATCGGCAGGTTGATGAGGAAGACGATCCGCCAGCCCAACCCGAAGAGGTCCGCACGAATCAGGAAACCACCCAATGCTTGCCCGGCGAGCGAGGCGATGCCAATGACCGCGCCATAGACACCGAGGGCCTTGCTTCGCTCCTCCGGCGGGAAGGTCACCTGAATGATCGAGAGGACTTGCGGGCTCATCAGCGCCGCCCCGAACCCCTGCACGAGCCGCGCGCCAACAAGCAGTTCCGGCCCCGGCGCGAGACCGCAGAGCGCGGAGGCGAGCGTGAAGCCCGCCATGCCGAGCATGAAGAGCCGCTTCCTGCCGTAAATGTCTCCGAGGCGTCCGCCCGTAATCAGCGTCACCGCGTAGGCAAGCGCGTACCCGGCGATCACGAACTGAATCTGCGCGAAACTGGCGTGGAGATCGCGCTGCATCGTCGGGATCGCGACATTGACGACGAACTGATCGAAGATCGCCATGAAGGATGCGGAGACCACCACCGCGAGGGCGAGCCAGCGGCGGGTATCGAGGGGCGGGGCGCTCGTCAGTTCGGCGGGCGTCGCAGGTGTCACACGAGACCCTTTCCGGTTCGTCTCTCAGCCTATCCGCACCTCTCCATGAGGTGCGGATTGTTCTTTCAGATAACGCGCGTACGCCGCGATGGATTCTTCTTGCGCGGTAGTCTCGATGGAGCCGGGCCGCTGTGCGCGCACATGGGTGATGGCATTCGCTGCTGTTGTCCCTTGCGATACAAGATAGCAGGCGAGGATCGTTCCCGTCCGCCCCAACCCCGCGCCGCAATGGACGACCACGGGCGATCCACCGGCGAGGAAGCCATTGATCGCCGCGACGGTCGCTGCCGCCTGCGCGATGGTCGGTGCGGTGAAGTCTGCGAGTGGCACACGTGCCACTCGCAGCCCATGACGGGCGACGAGCGCGGCGGATGGCGGCCCCTCCGTCAGGCTGACGACAGCTCGTATCCCGATGTGCTGCAGCGCAATGAAGGCCGCCTCACTACCGGGATAGGCCATCCCTGCGAGCTTCCCGTCAATCAGCCAACTGAAGTTGGGTAGATCGGGCTTGCCCCTGATGCTGCCCGTCACGTTATCAGTCATGATGTTTCGGCCCGTGTGGCGGTGGATTCGGTGGGAGCCAGTCTCTGTCCGGCGCGGCGAAGCGGCGGACGAGAAGCACATCGCAGAGGGCGTGATCGACGACGAAGCGGGCGATCCGGCCGAGCGGATGTTTGCCGGGGCCGTGCGGCGTCTCCTCGATGATCCCCGCGTCGATGACGATCAGGTCCACCCGCTCCGCTGCCGCGAGACGGATAATCTCGCGTTCCGGGTTGCCCTGTCGTGTCGTCGTCGTGTGGGCGACGCCCCGCTCCGCTGCCCGCGCCAGCAGCGCCTCCACCCCCGCCCCACCGACTCCGATCAGCACCTTCATCGCACAATCCCTGGCTAACCGAACACAGAGGACGCAGAGATCGTAGAGATCACAGAGGAGAGGAGAAGAAAATCAGTTTTCGCTTCCGTCGCTTCGCGTATACGAGGTATCGTCCCCACTCTGTTTCTTTCTCTGTGTCCTCTGTGTCCTCTGTGTTCTCTGCGCTGTGCCCCTCGTTCACCCCCAGACTTCGTCGCGGTCATCGGGGGTGGGGGTGCCGCCGATCTCGATTGGGAGGTCCGCGCCACTGAGGGAGGCGCGGCGATAGGTGGCGAGCGCTTGCCGCACCTGTCCGACCTGCCGGATGCCCTCGGTCGAGAGGCCGGTGAGGAAGGCGGTGCGGCGGTCCAGTTCGTCGCGGCACTCCTCCGCCGTCATACCGAGGCGCGGGCCGAGATAGTCCGCCACATCGAAATGCGCGTGGCTGTCGGTCATCGGGTCCCAGCGCATCGCGGGGAGGATGCGGGGCATCGCAGCCCCGTCCGGTTCGAGGTAGTGCATCGTCGCCATGCGTCGGTGAATGCGCCCCCCCATGCGGATGAGCCGGAGGATAATGACGAGCGTCATGTGGCCGAGTTGGTGCGCGGGGATGCCGACATCGTCGCGCAGTTGCTCCAAGACGCCCTCGACCGTGTCATCGTGCATCGCCGTGAGGACGGTGTAGCCCTGCTCCATCAGGTCGAAGCAGCGGCGGATATTCGGCCCCCACATGTATGAGGCGAGATGATCGGACCACTCATTGATGGCGATCACCGTTTCGTCCGGGAGGAGCCCCGCGTCCTTCGTGAACTGCCAATCTTCGTACCAGCCGTGCGGGAAGTAAATCCAGTGCTCCTCCGGCACGAAGTCGAGCATCGCCGTCAGCGTCGTCGTCTTGCCCGCGTCCTGCATCGGGTCCGCCGCGATCAGCACCGAGCCGCGTTGCTCCACCGTCAGCCAGCAGGTGGCGAGGAGGCGGGCGTCCATGCTGCCGGAATCGAGGATCTGTACGACGGACATCGGCGTCGGTGGATGCCATTTGCCGCCCCACCAGCCATAGGGATTGTTGTATGTCGGCATGGGATGGTCCCTTCATCGCTCTGGCATTCGGTCGTGCGGGAGCCAATAGCCAGATCAAGCGTCAGAATGCTGTGGCCCGATTGTACCACGCGACCAGACGCGCGACGGGCGACAGGGTAGGTAGGGCGACCCAGGTTTATAATCGCAAAGGGTTGCATAAATTTGGAAACAAACGGTTGACAAATAGAGAGGGCTTTCATACGCTCACCTCGCACCGAGTGAGTCATCATCGTGTGCCCTACAAAGAATGTGAACGGCGCGCATCGCGACCGACAACAGAGAATGAAGGAGTACTCATCATGGAAGGCTCTCTGCTCGTGAATGACACCCGCACCGCGCCGATGGATACATTGACCGCGATCACGACGCGTCGCAGCATTGGCAAGGTGCTCCCGGACGCACCCTCGCGCGCGATGATCGAGACGCTACTGGATGCGGCGACCTACGCCCCGAACCATCGCCGCACGGAGCCCTGGTTCTTCCATGTCCTCACCGGTGAGGCGCGTGGCGCGCTGGCGGCGACCGCCGCCGCTGCGATGGCGATGCGCGGCGAGTCGGAAGCGGCGGTCATCAAGGCGCGCACCTCGTTTCTACGTGCGCCGGTGGTGATTGTCGTCACCAGCGCGCCGGGCCGCGACGCTGCCGAGACGGTCGAGAACCGGGATGCGGTCGCGGCGGCGGTGCAGAATATGCTCCTCGCGGGGACGGCGCTAGGGCTCGCGACGATGTGGCGCACCGGCAAACTGGTCGATGAACCCTCGCTGAGGGAGGCGCTTGGCCTCGCGACGGGTGAGGAGATCGTCGGCTTCGTCTATGTTGGCTATCCCGCCATTGAGCCTGCAAATCGGGAGCGGCAGCCGCATTCCGCCCGCTCGCGCTGGTGGGGAGAGCGCGTGTAGCAACTTCCAATGCGTGTGTGGCATCTCTTCCTGTGCGTGGCGACGATTTTGCGATAGAGGGGCATGAAGTGTGCGATGGTCGCACAGGCTCCGGTGCAGAATCGGCGCGGGATTCGCCGCGTGTGGGTGAGGGGAAGCGATGCATGCGATCTTCGGTGCAGACTGGAACAAGATGTTCGGCCTCGATACGCCGATCGTCGAAATCTTCTTGCGGGGTACCTTCGTCTACCTCGCGCTCTTCCTTCTCCTGCGGTTCATCGTCAAGCGTGAGGTCGGCAGTGTCGGCATTGCCGATCTTCTCGTTATCGTCGTGATTGCGGACGCAGCACAGAACGCGATGGCGGGTACCTACACGTCTATCACGGATGGTCTCCTGCTCGTCTGTACGATTATCGGCTGGAACCTCGCCCTCGATGTCGTCGCTTTTCGGGTCCCCGCCATCGGGCGGGTGATCGAGCCCCAACCCGTGCCGCTTGTCAAGGACGGCAAGATGATTCACCGGAACATGCGTCGTATCCTCCTCACCCAGGATGACCTGATGAGCCAGGCCCGGTTGCAGGGCTGTGAGGACCTCTCGCGTATCAAGGATTCCTTCATGGAGCGTGACGGCCGGATCAGCATCATCCGGTATGAGGAGGACCGCGCACCCACACATGGCGCTCCCGAGCGTCAGATGTAAGCGCTCCTCATACCAGGGTGTGGAGAGGCGTCTATCGGTGCGCTCAGGAGCATCGCCACCGTTTCGGCGCGTTTGCAGTCCTGCCGCCAAAGCCGTACGCTGATGCCCTGGCGGTCGTCGAAACGATGATCGCCAGCTCGACCGCGCAGAGCGTACACCGCGCCATCAGTCGCATCGCGCGCGGAAGCACGCAAGGGTCAATTGCCAGTGAGGGAGCCGCAAGCATGTCGTCCACGGAGCGTCGGGCCGTCCCCTATTCACGGTGGAACCCGCATACGTGGCTCCCGTGGCAGCGAAATCAATGGGCGATCTATGCGTCGGTCCTCATCTCCTTCCTCAGTTTCACCTTCGTGATGCCCTTCCTTCCGCAGTATGTCCAGCGCCTCGGCGTCAGCGACCCCAACCGCGCCGCGCTCTGGTCCGGGCTGCTCGTCGGTATCAGCCCGCTCCTCGGCGGCATCCTCACCCCCTTCTGGGTGCGCGTCGGCGAGCGGACGGGGAACAAACCGATGGTCCTCCGTTCCCTGATCGCTTTCGTCGTCCTGCTGAGTCTGATGGGTCTGGTCACGAATGTCTGGCAACTGCTCGCCCTGCGTATCCTCCTCGGTGTCTTCTCCGGCTTCAGTTCGTTCGCCCTTGCCGTCATCTCCGTCACAGTCCCGAAGGACCGTATCGCGCAATCTATCGGCACGCTGCAATCGACGCAATTCATCGCCGCCGCCCTCGGCCCGATCTTCGGCGGCACGCTCGCCGATACGATTGGGCTGCGGGAGACCTTCTTCGTATCCGGTGCCCTCAGTGTCGTAGCTACTATCGTCTTTTTCTGGCTCTTCGATGCCGCCCATGACCGCGCCGCCGCGCCCAAGCGTAAGGATCGCGCGTCGATTGGGATGCTCGCACACCTGCCGGGCTTTCTGGCGATCATGGTGACGCTCGTCTCGATCAGCTTCATCGAGCGGACCTTCGGCCCCCTCATTCCCCTCTATGTCCAGCACCTGCACGCCCCGATACAGTTCCTGGGCACGATCTCCGGCGCAGTCATCACGATTGGTTCGGTAGCGGCGGCAATCGCCGCGACGACGATGGGTCGCCTCAGTCGGGCGCGGAACCCACGAAATCTGCTCCTGATTACCCTGACCGGCGGCTGTCTCGTCCTTATTCCCATTGCGGCAGCGCAGCAGTGGTGGCAACTGCTCTTCCTGCGCCCGATGCTGGATATCTTCATCGGTGGCAACACCACCCTCGCCTATGCCATCGCGGCGCGGGCACTTCCGGAGCAATGGAAACTGACCGCCTTCGGCACACTGGGCGGGCTGGCGATGCTCGGTAATGCCGCCGCGCCCTTCGTCTCCGGTGCGGTGACGGATGCGACGCACAGCCTGCGGACGATCTTCGCGATGGACGCGGTGCTCTACGGGGTGCTGATCGTCTGGGCCTGGAAGTCGATCCACCTCCCTGCGGAAGATGCCGCGCCCACCACCGTCACGACCGATACCGCCCCCGTGCATGGGGACGGTTGATCGCCCATATACATCTATTCGCATAGCCACCGGGATCAATACGCAACAGAATCGCTCAGACGGCGGTGTCCGGCGTCAGTTCGAAGGTCGCTTGCTCGGCGGGAGTCAATGGCTCGGACGCTGCGGAGGGTGTGTTTGCGGTGGCGTACTTGCGGTCCACCATCGCGGCCCCTGCGCGGGCTTCCGCCGGATCGGTCACGTGCCGCGCGCGGATGGGGATGTCCCGACCGGCGAGATGCAGGATGCCCTGGTTGCGGGTGAGAAGGTTCTGCGGCCAATCGCGGCCAAGGCCCTGGCCCGAACGGATGTAGAGGCGCGCTGCATCGCCCCAGATCCACAGCGTCACGCGTGAGGGGTTGCCCGTCTTGCGTCCCCAGGTCGTCAGGTCCACCTCGCGCTCCTGGAGTGCCGTATCAATCGTCTCTCGGTCAAAACCTGCCATGTGCGTGACCTTTCTCTTTTCCATTGATCGTTTTCGTCATCTCCAGACCTCGCGCGCGACGGACGCGACGAGTTGCAGCTTCGCTTCCTGATCCGCGGCGGTGAGCAAATTCCCCTCCTCGGTCGAGGCGAAACCGCACTGCGGGCTCAGGGCCAATCGCTCCAGGGGCACGAAGCGCGTCGCTTCCGCAATCCGCCGCGTGAGGGTTTCCTTCCGCTCTAATGTCGGCTTTTTGGTGGTCACCAACCCGAGCACGACGACGCGATCATCGGGCACCTCTTTGAGCGGTGCAAAGCTGCCGGAGCGCTCGTCGTCGTATTCGAGCAGGAAGCGCTGAAAGCGCGTGCGGCGGAAGACCTGGGCGGCAATCGGGTCGTAGCCGCCACTCGCGTAGAACTTGCTCTGATTGTTGCCCCGACAGAGGTGGATGCCAAACACGACGCCGGGATGATCACCGATCACGGCGTTATCGAGTTCGATGCAGCGATCGAGCAGGCGGTCCGGGTCATTGCCGCGCTGCCGATAGCCGGCGCGGATGGCCGGGTCGATCAGCCCGGCATACTGCGGGGCATCGACCTGAATGTAGGTGCAGCCCAGGCGGACCAACTCGTCCACCTCGGCGCGCAGGATGTCCACGACATCCGCGAGATAGGCGTCGATCGTCGGGTAGGCACCCGCTGATTTCTCCGGGTCATAGTAGGCCGCCGCCTGCTGCGCGCTGATCAGCGTCACCTTCGCGGCCCGGTCGGTGCGTGCCCGCAGATAGGTGAACTCCTCCGCGCAGAGATGGCGGCGGCGCTTCAGGCGCGAGACGACGACGGGCCGCTGAAAGACGATCTCGTTGCCTTGCTCGTCGTGGAAGGGGATCGCCCAACCGCCCGCTTTGTCGAACCCCTCGGTCGCCTCGATGAGATGACCGAAGAAGGCGTAGCGGCGCATTTCGCCGTCGCTGATCACCTCCAGTCCTGCGCGTTCCTGCAGGGTGATCGCCTCGTCCACCGCGCGGTCCTCGATCTGCTTGAAGGCCGCGGCACTCAAGGTGCCTGCCGCGTGGTGCGCCCGTGCCTCCTTCAAATACGCGGGCCGTAAGAGACTCCCGACCACGTCGCTGCGGTATGTCGGCACGACGGTACCTCCTTTGGATACGCGAAAGCGCAAGAAGCGCTCATCGCGCGCTGGGCCGCATGACCACCATTCCGAATCTCCCTCCTATTCTCTCTGTATTTTCTTTGCGCTCCTCTGTATTCTCTGTGCCCTCTGCGGTCTCTGCGTCCTCTGCGGTTCATGTATTTTCAGCCGTCCGCGAGTTCGCCGACGGGGACTTCGTTCTCGTGCCTGTCCGGTGTCCGTGTGCCTTTGACGCGTGCGATGAGGGTGCGGATGAACTGTTGGATACCGGGGAGCAAGCCGCCGGGCATGAAGAGCATGATGAGGATGAGGATCGTCGCATAGACGAGCGATTGCAGCACGACGGGCGCGCGGGCCGGGAGGTCCGGTCGTGTCGAGAGCCGTTTGAGGAACTCAGTGAGGAGGACGATGGCGGCGGAGCCGACGAGCGCGCCGTAGACATTCCCCAGCCCGCCGACGGCGACGATGATCAGGAAGAGAATGCTGAGAGAGGGCTTGAAGCTGTCCGGTGAGAGGAACTTGAAGTAGCTGGCGAAGAGACCGCCCGCCGCGCCTGCGAACAGCGCGGCGATGGCGAAGATCGTCAGGCGATAGAGCCGCACATTGATGCCGACCGACTCCGCCGCCCCCTCGTGCTGGGCGATGGCCCGGAGTGCCCGCCCCGGTCGGGAGCGGACGATATTGTAGGCGATGACGAGCGAGAGCGCGGCGATAATCCAGATGACATAGTAGAAGCGCTCGCCACTGAGCACCGTACCGCCGATACTCGGCTGCTTAATGCCCCGCAGACCGACCGGGCCGCCGGTGAAGCCGCGCAGGTTGTTGAGAAGCGTATAGACGATGATGCCGAATGCGAGTGTCGCGACGGCGAGATGATGCCCCCGCAGGCGAAGCAGGGGTAGCCCGACGACGTAACCAATTGCCATCGTCACGACCGGTGCGACGATCAGGGCGAGCCAGGGGTTCCAGTGCGCTTTCGCCGTCAGCACGCCCACCGTGTACGCGCCGATGGCGAAGAACCCGCCCTGCCCGAGCGACACCTGCCCCGCGAACCCCATCAGGAGCGTCAACCCCGCACCGACAATCGTGTACAGACCGACGAACATCACGATGTCCCGCTTGTCCGGCGTCAACGCGCGCGGCAACACCGCCACAACCACTGCGGCAATCAGCACACCCACGAGCACCGCGACACGCCGACCGGGCATCATCCCTCCCAGGGAGATTCGAGCACAGAGAACGCAGAGAACACAGAGGACACAGAGGAGATGCAGGAGAAAGAAGAGGAAAACCTGTCTGATCTTCTTTTGGGCTCGTCCATTTTCATTCCTCGCGTCTCCATATTCTTTTTCCCTCTCTGTGATCTCTGTGTCCTCTGTGCTCTCTGTGCTCGAATCCCCTCACCCGCGGCGAAGAAGGCCGGTAGGGCGGGCGATGAGGACGGCGATCATCACAAGGAGGGCGACGACCAGTTGATAGGAGGGGTCGAAGTAACCCGCCATCATCGTCTGGGCGACGCCGAGCAAGAGGCTACCGATCACCGCACCCGCCGGGCTAATCAGGCCGCCGACAATCGCCCCCGCGAAGCCATTGACCGCGATATTGACATCCGCATCCGACGTGAGCGGCGCGAGGGGAGTGGTGAGGATGCCGGAGAGCGCGCCGCAGGCTGCCGCGACCCCGAAGGCGAGGAATGCCATCACGCGGGGGTTGATACCAACGAGTTGCGCGGCCCGCGCATTGAGCGCGCATGCCGTCACCGCCTTACCGATATAGGTGTGTGTGAAGAAGAGTTGGAAGAGCGGGAAGACTATCGCGACCGCGACGACGACGACGACTTGCTGCGGCAGGACGAGGATATCGAAGAAGGAGAGCGCTTTCGACCCTACGCCATCGTAGGTGGTCGGAATGTCGCCCCAGATGAGGAGGCAGATTCCCTCGATGAGGAGCGAGAGACCGAGGGTAATCATCAGGGAGGCAATGATCGGCAGGCGGGATTTGCCGACCGCGATCATCCCGACCAGGGCACCGATCGCGGCGACGATCAGGATCGCGCAGAGCGCCGCGATTGGCCCCGGCAGCGCGCGGTCGAGCATACTCGACATCACGAAGCCGCCGAGCATCGCAAAGGTGCCCTGGGCGAAGTTGACGACGTGCGTGACGCGGTAGATCGCGACGAAGCCGAGCGCGACGAGTGCGAACGATGCGCCAGTGGCGACACCCGTGATCAGGTATTGGCCGAACTCACTCACCGTGCGGTGCCTCCCCTGCCGATACCTCGACCGGGCTGCCGAGATAGACGCGCTCGATGTCGGGTTCCCGTCGCAACGCTTCCGGGGTGCCTTCGGCGCGTACCCGGCCATTTTCGAGCACATAGACGCGCTGCGCCAGTGAGAAGGCGAGGGGGACATTCTGCTCGACGAGCAGGACGGTCAACCCCTCTGCATTGAGCGCGCGTAGGTGCGCCGCGATGTCCCGCACGACGAGCGGCGCGAGACCGAGCGAGAGTTCGTCGATCATCAGGAGCCGTGCCGCGCTCATCAGCGCGCGACCGAGGGCGAGCATCTGCTGCTCGCCGCCGCTGAGCGTCCCCGCCAGCCGCGCCCTGAGATCGTGGAGTTTCGGGAAGAGCGTATAGACCCGTGCGAGGTCCGTCTGCATCGCCCGCCGCCCGCCGAGCAGCCGGACGTAGCCATCGATCAGAAACGGCGATTGAAAATAGCGCCCGAATGCGCCGAGTTGCAAGTTGTCCTCGACCGAGAGTTCACTGAAGACCTGCCGCCCCTCCGGCACCTGCGCGACCCCGCGCTGCACGACGCGGGCGGCAGAGAGCCCACCGATCCGCTGCCCATCGAAGCTGATTGCACCGCGCGCCGGTCGGAGAAGGCCCGCGATGGTGTTGACGAGGGTGCTTTTCCCCGCGCCATTCGGGCCAACTATCGCGACGAACTCCCCCGGCATCACCGCAAGCGAGACCCCACGCAGCGCCTCGATGCTTCCATAGCGCACCCGCAAATCGCGCACCTCAAGCAGTGCCTCCCCATTGCCCCCCCTTCTCTGTGGGGAACCGGGTGCCCTTTGGGCGGTATGGGGGGTTAGGGCATTCACGCGACCTCCACCCCGATATAGGCGTCGATGACGCGCGGATCGCGCTGCACTGCGGCGGGCGGTCCGGCGGCGATCACGCGGCCGTATTCGAGCACCACCACATGATCGGCGAGCGCCATCACGAGGTTGACATCATGTTCGATGAGCACGACGGTCACGCCACGGGCGACGATTGAGCGGATCAAGCGGGAGAGATCGCCGCGCTCGCTCGTCGTCAGGCCCGCCGCCGGTTCATCAAGGAGGAGAAGCGTCGGCTCCGTGGCGAGGGCGCGGGCAATCGCCACACAGCGCTGCTGGCCGAAAGGCAAGCTCGCCGCCGTCATCGCGGCGAGGTCCGCGAGACCGACGCGCGCGAGGAGCGCTGTCGCCTTGGCGCGCGTCGCCGCTTCCTCCTGCCAGAAGCGCGGGAGGCGCAGCGCGGCCTCCCAGAAGCCATGATGCGCGCTCGTGTGACCGCCGACCATCACATTCTCCAGTACGGTCATTTCCGGGAAGAGCCGCACATCCTGAAAGGCGATGGCGATACCGAGTCTGGCCCGCTCATACGGAAGGAGATCGGTGATCTCACGCCCGAGGAAGGTGATCCGGCCCGCGTCCGGTCGGTGCTGCCCGGCGATGGTCTGAAAGAGGGTGGATTTTCCCGCCCCATTCGGCCCGATGATCGCCAGCAGTTGCCCCCGCGTCACGGTCACATCGACATCCGTGAGCGCAGCCACCCCGCCGAACCGCTTCGATACGCCCTCGATCGTCAACACGTTGTCGCCCTCCAGTAACGAGTAGTGAGTAATGAGTAATGAGGAGGCCACGATCTCTTCTCGTTACTCGCTACTCGTTACTCGTTACTTCACTTCCCGTTCCCGTACTTCGTCGGGACGAGTGCGCCGTCTTGACCTGGGCGATCCAGATGTCGTCTTGGCCGAGGCCGGTATGGTCGGTCGGGGAATAGGTGATAGGTGCCATCCACGCTGACGAATCCCTTCGTCTGCTCGATAGCGTCGCGAATCTTCGCGGGGTCCTGCCCCGCCTTCTTGATCGCATTGACGAAGAGTTGGATGGCATCGTAGGTGTTGTAGGCGAACTGCGCGGGTGGAGTGTTGTATGCTGCCATGAAGTCTGCATCGAACTTCGTGATCAGCGCCTTCGAGGGATTACTGTCCGGCAGGTATTTGCCGATCGGCGCGACCTGGCACTGGATGATCAGTCCGTTCGCGGCGTCACCGGCGGGCTTGAGAAAGAGGGGGCTCGCCTGCGCGCCGCTGAAATGGAGGGGCGCGTGAGGCCGAGTTGCTTGTATTCTTTGGCTATCGTTACGGCGGGCGCGCCGGACCCCCAACTGATTACGGCCTGGGCATCGCTGTTCTTGATCTTCGTCAGTTGCGGGATGAACGTCGTCGCGGTCAACTCGTAGACTTGCTCATCGACCGTCGTGATGCCGTACTTACGCTGCGTCCGCCTTGAGGGTGCTCCAACCGAGGGAGCCGTACTCGGTCGCAGTCGTGCAGGACGACGATCTTCGTCTTGCCCTCGCTCTTCCAGATAGCCAAGGAACTGATCCGCCGCGAACCCGGGTGGATTGCGGGCCGAGGAAGATGTTCGAGCGGATCGGCGTGACAACCGAATCGGCGGCGCACTGCGTGATCATCGGGATCTTCGCCGCCTCGACATCATCGAGAATGGCAGCGCAGGTGGAACTGAAGACGGGGCCGATGATGCCAACGACTTTGTTGGCGATGAACTTCTTGATGATTGTCGGCCCGGCGCTCGGATTGCTCGTGTCGTCCTCGATTTCGAGGTCGATCTTCGCGCCATTGATGCCGCCCGCGTCGTTGATCTGCTTGATGAGGAGATCGGCCGCCTGCTTGTTGAAGGAGCCGAGCGGGTTATACGGCCCGGTCAGCGAGGTAATCATGCCCAGCTTGATCGTCCCGCCACTCGCGGTGGTGCCACCACTGGACGTCGCTGCCGGGGCGGTCGTCGCGGCAGGCACGGTCGTACCGGCCGCACTGCTCGCCGCCGGTTGGGTCGCCGCCGCAGTTGTTGGGGCGGTCGTTGCCGCGCCACTGGCGGGGGCCGTTGCTGGTTTGGCGGTGGTCGCCGTCGCGCTACTCCCGCCTCCGCAGCCGACAAGGATGAAGCTGACGAGGAGCAGTACCGTCAAAGGCAAAAAGGCACGTCGCATACGGTTTCCTCCACATTCCATCGTTACGTCGTTCCGTCGTGTCTCATGCACGTATCTATCGAAGGCCCCGAACGGGATTGCGCGGTAGTATACGGGGAACACTGCTTACTGCCTACTGCCTACTGCCTACTACGGCAGAATGTACCGCCATTCATGCGTGCTGAACTGGTCGCGGGCGCGGCGTTCCGCTTCGGCTTCTTCGTCCGGGTGCAGGGTATCCGGAGTGAGGCCGTAGCGGTCCGCGAAGGAGGCGACGAGGCGGTCGATGATCGCGTCGCGGGGGAGGTCGGTCTGTTGGCGCAGGGGGGAGACGCGCTTCGCCGCGCTGGCGATCCCCTTATCGCTCAACTTCTCGCGTCCGATCCGCAGGACGCGCATCATCTTCTCGGTGTCCAGTTCGCAGGCAATCGTCGCATGATGGAGCACCGCCCCGCCCCGCCGGGCTTGTGCCGCGCCACCGATCTTGCCCGTGGAGGAGGTAATGTCATTCAGCGGCGCGTAAAAGGCATCGACGCCGAGCGCGCGCAAGCCATCGATGACCCAACGATCCATGAAGGCGTACGAGTCCGCGAAGCTCATCCCGGCGACGAGCGATTCCGGCGCGCAGAGCGAATAGGTGATCGCGCCCTGCGGTTCGATGTACATCGCGCCGCCACCCGTAATGCGCCGCACGAAGTCGATACCGAGTTCGCGCGCGCCAGTCTCGTCAATCTCGTTGCGGACGGACTGGAACCGCCCAAGCACGACGCAGGACCGATCCCAACCCCAGATCCACAATGTCGGCGGTCGCTTCCCCGCCCCGACGCGCTCCGTCAGCACCGCGTCCAGCGCCATATTCATTACCGGGCTACGCGGCATGGCGGAAATCAGATGCCAATCGTACGACCGCCAGCGGTCGTCGAGGACTGAGGACTGGGTATCCCTACAGGAACTGAGGACTGAGTGAGACTCAGCATCAGCCCCTGAACTGCTTATTCTCTCATTGCTCATTGCTCATTGCTCATTGCTCGCACGATGGCGATGCCGATGGCTTCGGGGGAGAAGCCGAGGAAGGTCACGGTCGTGCCGACGGTCGCATGGATACGGGCGGCGATCTCATCTGCGGGGAGGCTCGTGGGCAGACCGTTGAGTGTCTGAGTGATCGTGTCGAGGGCTTCATCGGGGTAGAGGAAGAAGTCTCCGGTCACTTCCACCTCCGCCAGTCTCCCCTCATGGACCATGCAATCGACCACCACCAATTTACCGCCCGGTGTCTTGTATTCTCCGTGCATATCGCCTCCGGCGAGGGGAAGGACTGAGGACTGAGGACTGAGGACTGAGCCTCCGCCCTTATAAGCCTACCACGGATCGGTGGGGCACCCAAAGGGGCTTACCCAATGGAACGCATTGGGTAGACGAGGGTATTGCTCTCGTGTTCCTCCCCTCTCCATCGCCGTACAAATCTTCCTATATCTCGGTCTTTGGGCGATGGAGAGGGGGGTGAGAAACGTCAGCGACGCGCCATCCGCAACCGGACGGTAACCCCGGCAGCGACGGCGATGATCGCCGCGACGAGGAGCATCGCTATCCACGGGGTGCGCGATCCCCCCGTACCACTGCCTGTTTTCGGCAGGGTCGTGGGCGCGCTGGTTGCGACGGTGCCGCCACCGGTGCCGGTCGCCACGGCGGTCGTTGCCGGGCGGGTCGCGGTCGGCGCGGTCGTTGCTGCGGCTGCGGTGGTCGCGGTGGGGGCAGTCGTGGCAACGGGCGCGGTGGTGGGCGATGCCGGTGCGGTCCCGGCGACTGCGGACGCGCCCGCCGGTGTCGTGCCGGTGGTTGCGCTCCCTGTGCTCGCCGCCTGCGCTGCCTGGATGGTGAAGGAAAGCGTGCCGTCCGCCATGCCGTTGTCATCGTCCGTAAAGGAGTTCCACTTGACGGTATAGGCACCGTTTGGCAGATTCGGCTTGAGGTCGATCGTCATCTTGGTACGCTCATTGAGGTCCACCTTGAAGCCGGTCGAGACCATCGCGCCGCTCGCGTCCGTGACGGAGCCGCCGCTTTTGGTCGGGTTGGTCTCCTCCGAGAAGGTAATAATGACCTGGGTCGGGGCTTTGTTCACCGTTGCCTTGTCCGCCGGGTCCGAGGTCTTGGGGCGTGCATGTGCCGAAACCGCACCGACGCTCAGCATCGTCAACACCGTGAGTATCATCGCCCCAATGAGAAGCCGACTCGATTGCCGCAGACCCATCTTCACGTTCCTCCGTATCCATTCCCACACCGACGCCCAGTCATCGTGCGTCGTACCGTGTGCACGCGTGCAGTATAGGCAGAAAGAGCCGCGTGCGCGATGACAAAACGATACGGATCGCGGACCAAAAGAGTGCTATTCGCGCGGGCAAAAGAACTAGTCCATTGCCAGTGGGTTTGTGACAGGGAGGCGATGATGCAGCACGTTCCTCCCAAGGAGGAATGCAGATAATACTCTTAGGACTTACGCACATGCTCACCGCCCGATTCCCCGTCCGGTCGGGGTTGACCCGCCGGTTCGCCTTCAGTTGCGTCAGCCACCGCCAGCCCACATCGCGGATCAGCCGCATGCCGCCCAAAGGGCACCCGCCACGCTCGCGTACCAGCTTCGAAGACGACGCATTCCGGCCGGAAGCCGCGGGCGTGCGCGGTGAGCAGCATGGCGAGGAAATGTTCGTTCTTGGTGATGCCATCGTGGGCGGGGGCCTCAGCACGGCGGGGTTGGACGCGCGCGGCTTCGACGCAACTGACGGCGCGGGGAGTAGCGACGAGAAAATCGATGCAATCGGTATCAGTACAGTGGGGTGCATTCATGCCGATAACAGCCTGTGGGGACCGTGGAAAGATTGTACGTTCATCCGATGGAGTGAGCGATTTTCCGCATCTTGGCGGACACACGGCTTCTGTCAAATTCTCGGTTGCGTCCACTCGTCTCCAACAGGACCTGCCGAATACGTCAAGGCTCGACACATCGTTACTATTTCTATGGCAAGCCCAATCGCATTGGGCGTCGCGCTGACCATTTCATCGAGGCAGTCGCATACGGGGGCCGGCGGGAGCGGGGGACGTGCCCCGCTGACCAAACAGCGGGGCACGCACGGGGTTTAGCTGGTCGAGGCTTGGTTCTTCAGGCCCAATACCTCGATGCGCTCAATGCTCGGCGGGTGCGCGAGCAGTTCGTCGGCACTCGCCATCAGCGCCTGGGCGATCGGGCCGCTCAGGTGCGCCTGGCGGCCGGCCTCGTCCTCGAATGCGTCGAAGACGGCGAAGGTGCGCTCCGAGAGCCGGAGCGCGAACCAGATTGGCGTCGTGGCTTCCTGGCGCGCCAATGACAGGCCGGTCTCCAGGAACGCGGCGACATCCGCTTCCTTACCAGGCTTGGCCTCGAGACGAGCAAAGAGTGCGAGCGTGACCATCATGGTGCTCCTTTCAGTGAGATGCGCCCGGTGCGCTGATTGCACTGTACAAGGGGATTGCCCGCTGGTATAGTGGCTCAGTTGACAGTATTGATAGCGATTGGGCCACAACGATGCAGATTGCGATTTTGGCGCTTGAGGGCGTCTTTGACACGGGGTTGGCCGTCGTCCTGGATGCTTTCACGACGGCAAATGAGTTGGTGGCCCTGGCGGGCGGCACCGGCCCGCATTTCACGGTGAATCTGGTCGGGCTACGGCCCCACGTCTCCACCGCGCAACGGCTGCATGTGCCGGTGGAGGCGGCGGCGGACTGCTCGACGCCGGACGTCGTCGTCGTGCCCGCGCTGGGCTACAAGCTCCCGGGGCCGCTGCAACAGGCGCTGGGCCGGGACGACGTCGCCGAAGCCGTCATCGCGCTCCGTGGCTGGGCAGCGACCGGCGCGCGCATCGCCGCTGCCTGCATCGGTACCTTCGTGCTGGCCGAAAGCGGGCTCCTCGACCAGCAGACGGCCACCACCACCTGGTGGCTGACGGCGCTGTTCCGCCAGCGCTATCCGCGCGTGCGGCTGGACACGGGCCGCATGGTCGTCCCATCGGGTCAGTTCGTCACAGCCGGTGCGGCGCTCAGCCACATGGACCTGGCCCTCTGGCTGATCCGCGAGCGCAGCCCCGACCTGGCCGCGCTCGTGGCCAATTATCTCGTCGTCGATGCCCGTCCGTCCCAGTCGGCGTACATGATCGTCGACCATCTGGCCCACGCCGATCCACTGATCGCCCGCTTCGACCGCTGGGTCCGTGCGCATCTGGCAGAGGGTTTCAATGTTGAGGTGGCCGCTCAGGAACTGGCGACCAGCAAGCGGACGCTCGCCCGGCACCTCCGGGAGGTGCTGGGCACGACGCCGGTGCGCTACGTGCAGGACCTGCGCATCGAACGCACGGTGCACCTGCTGAAGACGAGCGAGATGAGTGTCGACGAGATCGCCGGCAGGGTGGGCTACGCCGATGCGGTCACCTTGCGCACCCTGCTACGCAGTCGGCTAGGCAAGGGCATAAAGGAGATCCGCAGGCAGTGAGCGATCGTGCGGCGGCTCCCGGTGCGCCGCTGATGATCCCCGCAGATCGACCCATCGTTGATGCTCAGCCCTCGGTGGCGACAGAGGCGCACCGGGTGCCCTTTGGGCAGGATGCGCCTCTACCAGGACTGGAATGTCCCGTCGCACGTCGTCGGTCATCATTCCTCTCCCCCTCGTGAGTAACATGCTCACTTGCAGGAATCGTGGATGGCACGGTAATATTTTCAATGAGGGTATGCGCGAACTCGAACCCGCACTTGCACTGTAGTATCATTCGTTCCGGTCACGATTGATGCACGTAAGAAGGAGCGGCGGGTGACATCCCATGCTCTGTCATCCCCGTTACCGATACCACGTACACCGCTCGTCGGACGTGACCTCGCGCTTGCTTCCCTGCACGATCTCTTCTTGCATGCCGATGTCCGTCTTCTCACGCTCACCGGCGTCGGAGGCTGTGGCAAAACCCGCCTCGCCCTCCAGCTCGCCACGGACCTCGTTCCGGCCTTCAATCCGCGTATCTGGCTCGTCGAACTCGCGCCGGTCACTGACTCTGCCCTGGTGCCGATCGCCGTCGCGGATGCCCTCAGTTTGCGAGGCACGGAAGGAAAGACCTCACTCGACATCGTGACCTCATTCCTCGCCCCACAACCCGCACTGCTCGTCCTCGACAATTGCGAGCACCTCATTGACGCCTGCGCCGCCCTCACCGATCATCTCCTCGCCACGTGCCCCGAGCTCCACATCATCGCCACCAGCCGCGAGTCGTTCCAGATCGCAGGTGAACGTCAATATCGGGTGGCACCACTCGCGCTTCCGGACACCGACCGATTGCCCGATCGCGATACGTTCGCGCGCAGCCCTGCCGTGCAACTTTTCGTTGCCCGTGCGCAAGCGGTCGCCCCCGCCTTCAGCCTCACCACCGAGAACGCCTCCGTCATCGGTGAAATCTGCAAGCGTCTTGACGGTATCCCGCTCGCCATCGAACTGGCGGCGGCCCGCACCCGCGTCCTGGCGGTCCAGGAGATTCTGGACCGCCTCGAAGACGCCTTTCGCTTGCTCGTCGGTGGCAACCGTGCGGGACCAACGCGGCAGCAGACGCTCCGCGCCACCCTCGACTGGAGCGACGCCCTGCTTACCGCATCCGAGCGTGCGGTCTTCCGACGGCTGGGCGTGTTCGCGGGCGCGTTCACCCTCGCGGCGGTGGAGGCGGTCTGTACGGACGAGGACGTGCCCGCGGACGATCTGCTTGAGACGCTCACACGGCTGGTGGACAAGTCGCTCGTCGTCGTCGATGGCGGAGAGGCGGTCACCTGGTACCGGCTCTTGGAGCCGGTGCGGCAATACGCGCTGCGTGAATTGCAGGCGCACGGCGAGGCAGAGAGCGCACGGGCGCGATACGCCACGTTCGCGCTCTGCCTCGCCGAAGAGGCGGCATCTGCGCTGCGCGGCCCGCGGCAAGATATCTGGTTGGTGCGCCTGGAGCGAGAGCAAGGCACCCTGCGCGCAGCGCTCAGCTGGGCGCAGGAGATGGGTGCATGGGAGGTCGGGCTGCGGCTGGCGACGGCACTCGTCCCCTTCTGGGATGCACACGGCCACCTCGCGGAGGGGCGGCGCTGGTTGGATCTGGCACTCGCGGCGCCGCCCGGTACGGTCCCGCCGACGCTGCGGATGCGGGCGCTCACCGGCGCGGGCCGCCTCACCCACTTCCATGGTGCCTACACCGAGGCAGAGCGGCTGCACACCGAGAGCCTGGAACTGGCGCGCGCGTTAGGCGACGAGCATGGCATCGCCACGGCGCTGACCGAGTTGGGCATGGTCGCGCGGCGGCAACATGACCAGGCGCGCTCGGCAGCATACCTTGACGAGGGGATGGCCATCTTTCGTGCACGCGGAGACGACGCAGGCATCGCGCTGGCCCTCTTCAATATCGGGTGCACTGCGGCCTCGCAAATGATCGTCAATATCGGCGTGACGATGGGTACGGTCGGCACTCAGCCTGATTCAGAGGGCGCCGTGCCGCTCCTCACTGAGGCGCTCGCGCACTTCGAGGCGCTCGGCGATCTGCGTTGGATCGCCGTCGCGCAGTCGGTGCTCGGGAACGCGCTCACCTTCAGTGGGGAGTTGGAACCTGCGACGCGGTACCTGGTGGCCGGTCTTGCCGGGCATGTCCGCCTCGGCGACCGCTGGTTCATCACAAACAGCCTGGTCGCGATGGCGGAGCTGCACCTGGCGCGCCACCAGTGGGAGGTGGCCGCACGGTTGCTCGGTGCGGCGCAGGGGCTCGGGGAAGAGCTCAGCAGTAAGATCAGTGGAATCACCTACGAGCGGCTTGGCGCGCTGACCGGCGCGCACCTCGACGCTGATCGATTCACCGCCGCATGGACAGCGGGGCACGCGCTCACGCTCGATCAAGCCAGCGCAGAAGCGCTCGGCACTCGCGGCACCGGCACTACCCAGAGCACGTGATGTGCCGCGATCCTTACCGGGCATCGAGCCGCTCACTCGTCGTGAGCGGGAGATCGCACGTTTGCTCGCGCGCGGCGATAGCGACCGCCAGATCGCGGATGCGCTCTTCATCACGGTCGGCACCGTCGGTGTCCACGTCCACAACATCCTCCAGAAACTCGGCCTCTATTCGCGCCGTCAGGTCGCCGATCGGCTCGAAGAACTGGGTATGCGCACCTGCGACCGCACCTGATTTGCCATCCCTCCGACCCCCGCAAAAAAAATATAGAGTCCCTTCCATAGAATTCTAGAGGCGCGCGCGTTCCCAATGCGGCACTCTATCCGCATGCAGTTGAGCGTCGCGCGGGTGATCGCGCAGCAGGGACTCTGCGGGCAGCATGGATCGGAAGGCGGAAACGAGGAAGGAGCGCGGTGCCACCTGCGGGCCGGTGAATCGTTCTGGGTCATGCGTGATGAGTGCTGAAGACATGTATCACACGAAAGGGAACACCACCATGGCATACGGGATCGTGCATCATTTCCCCGGCGGCACCAAGGAGCAGTACGAGGCGACGCTCGCCGCCGTGCATCCCGGCCCCGGGAAGCTGCCTGAGGGCCAGATCTTTCACGCCGCCGGTCCATCGGCCGGTGGCTGGACGATCATCGCCGTCCACGACTCGAAGGAGCACTGGGAGCGGTTCCGCGACAGCACCCTGATGCCCAAGATGCAGCAGGGCATCCCGGGCGGGTTCCCGACACCGCCTGCAGGAAACAGCCATCGACGTCGATACGCTCATGCCGTAGTGCCCTTCCCTCGGCGACGCCCCGACCGGTACGCAGGAGGAGAAAGACGATGATGACCTCATACAACGGCGGTGCGGCCCACGACGGCGGCACTGCGGATGCGGTGCTGGACATCGCCTTCGCCTTCTGGCGGGCCACCCTGCTCCTCAGTGCGGATGAGCTGGGCGTCTTCGCGGCGCTGAGGGGTGGCCCGGTGGATCAGTCCACCCGTCCGAGCACGACTCGGGCTCGACGCGGAGACGAGCGACGACTTCCTGGCGGCGCTGGCCGCGCTCGGCCTCATCGAGGGATGCGCCGGGGGCTATCGGAACAGCGCCGCGAGTGCGCGCTTCCTCGATCCGGCCGCGCCGGACTACCTCGGTGCGTGGCTGGCGATGGCGCGGGCAGCGCAGCGGGAGATGACGGCGCTGCCCGCGCAACTGCGCGGCGCGACACGCCCGGCGACATCCCATGCAGACCTCGGTGGCCGGATGCGGGCGGAGATCGCCGCGCTGCTCGCCATCGCCGACACGAATGACTGAGCACTGACTTCCTCCAGGTCCTACGCCCTGCCCGCGCGGCGCTCGGCTCCGGAATCGGCGAATGGGAGCGACGTCGTGAGGTGCCGGATCACCGCGACGGCATCCGCGATCACGGTTCGTGAGGCAGTGGCGGAGGACACGTCGGAGGTCTTGAGACATCTTTGAGAACGTACCCAAAAGGAGGGTCGCATGAGTGCGGAGAAGGTCATGATCACGCCGGTGGACACAGGGCCGGTCTTCTGGGGACCGGGCGATCGCTATACATTCCTCGCCACCGGCGCGCAGACCGGAGGGGCGTACTTCATCATGGAGGGCCTGGTGCCGCCCGGCGGTGGGCCGCCCCCGCACATTCACCATCGCGAAGATGAGTCCCTCTATATCATCGACGGGACACTTTCCGTCTTCGACGGCTCGACGGCGGCGCATGTCGTGGCAGGGGGCTTCGTACATATCCCGCGCGGCAGGGCACACCACTTCCACAACGATGGTACGGGCACCGTCCGCATGCTGCTGACGTTCACACCCGCGGGGATGGACGAGTACTTCATGGACTGCCTGGAACGCGCCGAGGATCGCCACGGGCCAGTGCCCCCGGTGACGCCGGAACTGATCGCGCGCATGGTCGCGGCGGCCCCGGCGCATGGGGTCGAGTTCGTACCTGGATCAGGCGACAAGCCGGCATAGGAGGATGTCTGTCGTCCACGGCGTTTCATTGCGCGAGGAGGTCCGATGCACGCCACGATCTGGTGCGATGCGGCGATCGATGGGACGTACGACTGGGATGCCCGGGAGGGTCGCGCCCTCGCGTCGCGTCTGAGTGCGCTACCCGGTTTCGTGGCGTACGTGGCCCTCGCTGAAGAGACGGGCGGCATCGCGGCGATCTGCATCTGCGAGGACGCAGAGACCCTGGCGGCGGCGAACGATCTGATCGCCGCGTGGCGGAGAGGGGATGATGCCGGACAGGAGGCGAGTCGCGCGGCGATACGAACGGGCGAAGTGATCGTACAAAAGGGTTTGTGAGGGGACTTGAGTTGTTGGATGGGAAAGGGGTACCGAGGATGACGCGACGACGTACAACTCTGCGCTGGCTGATGCCGCTCTGTCTCGTCATGCTCTGTGGTAGCCTCGCGCTGCCCGCCACTTCCGTTGCCGCCGGAACCCAACTCGTCACCGACTGCGGGAATACGGGGACCAACACACTGCGCGGGCGGATCGCGGCAGCGGCAGTGGGGGACACCATCCTCTTCAACCAGGACTGCACCGGCGGGACCGCCATCACCCTGGCGAGTACGCTGACGCTGACGAAGAACGTGACGATTGACGGCACCGGCCACACCGTGGTCGTGGACGGGAACAGCGCGGTGACCGTCGTCACGGTCAACGCTGGATTAACCGTGGGTCTGAGCAATCTGACGATCCAGCACGGCAAGGGGACGGGTTGCCTTGTAGGTGCCACAACAACGACCTGCGGCGGCGGCATCTACCACCTCGGCACCATGCTTACCGTGACGAATTGCACGATCGCAAATAGCGCTGCGGGGAACGGCGGCGGCATCTTTAGCAATGGAGGCACGCTGACCCTGACGAACAGCATCGTCAGCGGTAACGGTCTATCATCAGCCTTCGACGGTGGCGGCATCTACAGCCAGGGCGGCACACTGACGCTGACGAACAGCACCCTCTCCGGCAACAGTGCGAACAATGGCGGCGGCATCGACCTTGAGAGCGGCAGCATGCTGACGATGACGGGCAGCACCCTCTCCGGCAATACGGTGGTCTCCAGTGGCGCCGCCGCCGGCATCTTTATTGGGGGCGGAAGCACGGCGGTGCTGACGAACAGTACCCTCTCCGGCAATACCGCGAACCCCGCCGCCGGTGGCACCATCTACAACGACCACGCCACGCTGACCGTGATGAACAGCACCTTCTCCGGCAACATCGCACCTTCACCTCCTGCGAGCGGTTTCACGAACGGTGCCGACATCGACGTCAACGGTGGCTCGACCACGGTGACAAACACGGTCACCGCAAGCAGCGGCCAGGAACTCAAAGGCTCCATCACGTCGGGTGGTCACAACCTGTTCGGGACGACGAGCGGCGCGAGCGTCTCTGCGGGCGCGGGAGACATCGTCAATCCCGCGACACTGGTCGGCACGCTCGGCAGCTATAGCGGCCCCACCCAGACGGTTCCCCTCCTCCCCGGTTCCCCCGCGATCGGCGGGGGCGCATCCGGGGCCGGCATCCCCACAACGGACCAGCGCGGGGTAGTCCGCACCGGCCACACGGACATCGGCGCTTTCCAGTCGCAGGGCTTCTCCCTCGTCAAGACCGGCGGCGATAACCAGAGCCAGCAACTCAAGGTCCGCTTCAGTGCACCGCTCGCGCTCACCGTCACCGCCACCGCAGCGGGCGCGCCGTGGAACGAGCCCGTCCTGGGCGGCGTACTGACCGTCATGCCCCCTGGGAGCGGTGCCTCTGTTAGCGTGACCAGCAATCCCGCCCTCCCCGCCAACGGGCAGGCGAGTATCGCGCTCACCGCGAATGCCACCGCCGGCGGACCGTATACGGTCACCGTCGGCGCCGGCGGCACGATCACTCAGAACTTCTCGCTCACCAATCTCGCCGTGCCCGCGCACACCACCTATACCGTCGGCACGACCACCGACCACTTCGGTGGGCAGACGAGCGCCGCGACGTGCCGGACAGGGACGAACACGACGTGCGCGCTCCGGGACGCGGTCGCCTATGCGACGAGTGGGACGGACACGATCGTCTTCAAGAGCGGGGTTGGCCCCAAGATCGCGCTCGGTGGCGGGAATGGTTCGCTGATACTGAATACCAACGTCACGATCACCGGGCCGGGGGCGAGTAGCCTCGCGGTGGACGGCGGATGCACGGGGTGCGGCGCGGTTGGGTCACCGAGCGGCGGCGTGACCGTCTTCGTCGTGAACAGTGGCGTGACGGCGAGTATCAGCGGGCTGACGATCCAGCACGGCAACGCGACCGCATTGTGCAATACCACACCGTGCGGCGGCGGCATCCACAACGATGGCACCCTCTCCCTGACGAACAGCACCGTTTCCGGCAACAGCGCAGTCTCAGGCCAAGGCGGTGGCATCTACAATAGTGGCACAGGCACATTGACGGTAACTGCCAGCACCATCTCCGGCAACAGTGTGACCGGTATCGGCATCGGCGGCGGCATCGAGAATGGTGGCACGCTGACCGTGACTGCCAGCACTGTCTCCGGTAATAGCGCGCCGAACGGCCATGTAGACACCGCGCCGAGCGGCAATGGCGGCGGCATCTACAACGAGTTAAGGACCGTGACGGTGACGGACAGCACCATCTCCGACAACAGTGGCGGCGGCCTCCTGAACTTCGGGACGCTGGCCGTCACGAATAGCATCGTCTCCGGCAATAGCGACGGCGGCATCAGCAATGGTGGCAGCCTCTTCAACGTTGGCTTCCTCAAAGTCGAGGGCAATCTGACCGTGACGAACAGTACCTTCTCCGGCAACAGCGCGGCCACGAGCGGCGGTGGCATCAACAACATCGAAGGCTCCTGGGTGTCGGTGACGAACAGCACCTTCTCCGGCAATAGCGCGACCGGCAATGGCGGGGGCATCAACAACGATTGGTTCGTTCCGTTTCCAGTAAGGAACACGATCGTCGCGGGAAATAGCGCGACGGGCAGTGGCCCGGACACGTCCGGGCCACTCGACACGGGTGGACGCAACCTGATCGGCGGCAATCCGCTGCTTGGCCCGCTCGGCAGCAACAGCGGCCCCACACAGACGTTCGCCCTCCTCCCCGGTTCTCCCGCCATCGACGCAGGCGACGACACCATCTGCACCGCCCCGATCCCTACCGACGTGACCCAGCCGCTCGGCGCGGGCGGCAAGGATCAGCGCGGCATCACCCGTCCACAAGGCACCCACTGCGACCTCGGCGCCTACGAGGCGCGCTTCACCCTCACCGTCTCCGGCGGCACGCCGCAATCCACCCTCACCGGCCAGCCCTTCGCGACGCCGCTCTCGGTCACGCTCTCCTCTCAAGATGGCACGACTCCTCTCAGCGGTGCCCCCGTCACCTTCACCGCTCGCGGCTCCGGTGCCTCCGCGACGATCACCGGTTCCCCCGCCACGACGAATGCCAGTGGTGCGGCGAGTGTGACAGCGACAGCGAACGGGACGGCAGGCGGGTACAACGTGACGGCGAACGCACCGGGAGCGGCAGCGGTGACCTTCAACTTGACGAACACGACGGGGGGCTCGGGAATCACGGGGATCAGCCCATCGTCAGGCAGCACCGCAGGCGGCAACCCGGTAACGCTGACGGGCACCGGGTTCGGCACCACCGCGAACACCCAGGTCCTCCTTGATGGCACCGCGATCCCCGCGGCGAATATCACGAGCGTCACCGCTACACAGATCGTCTACCTCACCCCGTCACACGCGGCAGGGGATGTGACTGTCACCGTCAAGGTGGGTGGGGTAGCACTGGCAGGGAGTGAGCCGTACACCTACACCGCATCGTCTTCCAGCCTCACCGGGATCAACCCATCCTCAGGCAGCATCGCGGGCGGCAACCAAGTCACCCTCGCCGGCGCGGGCTTCGGCACTACCGCAAACACGCAGGTCCTCATCGGCGGCGTTGCGATCCCGACCGCGAGGATCACGAGCGTGACGGGTACGCAGATCGTCTACGTCGCCCCGGCGCACGCGGCGGGGAGTGTCACGGTAACGGTGAGCGTGGGCGGCACGACGCTGGCGGGCAGTGTGCCCTATCAGTACGTGACGTCGCCGCCCGCTACTCTCACCGGGATCACCCCTTCGTCTGGCAGCACGGCAGGCGGTACGAGCGTCACACTCACCGGCACGGGGTTCGGCACCACCGCGACGACGCAAGTCCTCCTCGATGGCACGGCGATCCCCTCCGCGAACCTCACGAGCGTGACGGGCACGCAGATCGTCTACCTCACCCCGGCGCATGCGGCGGGGAGTGTGACGATGACGGTGACGGTGAGTGGGACGCCGCTGGCGGGCAGCGTCACCTACACTTATCTCGCGCCGACTACCAGCGGTCTCACCGGCATCATCCCTTCGTCGGGCAGCACGGTGGGCGGCACCAGCGTCACGCTGAGCGGTGCGGGTTTCGGCACCAGCGCCAATACCCAGGTCCTCATCGACGGCGTCGCCCTCCCGACGACGAGCGTCACGAGTGTGATCGGCACGCAGATCGTCTACATCGCCCCGGCACACGCGGCGGGGAGTGTGGTGGTAACGGTGACGGTGGATGGCACGACACTGGCGGGCAGTGCGACGTACACCTATTACATCGTGGAACTGCCGGGCGGACGGGCGACAGGCGGAACGGGAGGATCACCGGCTGAAGTGCCGGGATCGCGCCCGACGGGGACGACGGGAGGGACTGCGCCGATCACGACCCCGTCGCGGCCATAGGGGAGCGAGCGGGGCAGGGGATCGACAGTTTCACACGGAATCGTAGAGAGCTTCAGCCTGCCAGCGCAAGGGATGGCAGGCTGCGGCGGGCAGGGGCATCGCGGATCATCGCGGCGATGCCACGGTGAGCCGCGCGCAGCTCCCCCTGGCCAGTCATCAATCCGGGCTGCTCACGACGAGGCACCGGTCATTGCGCGAGGAGGTCCGATGCAAGCGACGATCTGGTCCGATGCGGCGATCGATGAGACGTACGAACGGGATGCACAGGAGGGGCGTGCCCTCGCGTCGCGTCTCAGTACGCTCCCCGGTTTCGTGACGTACGTCGCCCTCGCGGAAGGGCGGGGCGGCATCGCGGCGATCTGCGTCTGCGAGGACGCGGAGAGCCTGGCGGCGGCGAACGAGCTCATCGCGGCATGGCGGCGAGGGGAAGCTGCCGGGCAGGAGGCTAGCCCCGCGCCGATACGGACAGGTGAAGTGATCGTGCAGAAGGGGCTGTAAGGGCTAATGGGTAGGTCGAAGGAAAAGGAGCACCGACGATGAGGCTGCACCAGGTAATGGCTCGCGTCGTCCGTTGGCTCGGACAGAAAGGGGACCGCATGGTTGCTGCACGCTCGCACGCACTGCGTTCGCTGGTTGCCTTCTCACTGCTGCTTTTCCTCCTGCCCCTCGTGCCTGCCGCTCCCGTCGCCGCGGCAGCGACGATCACCGTCAACGACACGGGCGACACCACGACTGCGGGCGATGGCAGGTGCACGTTGCGCGAGGCACTGAATAACGTCAATCTGCCGGGACAGACGACGGGAGGTGACTGTGCGGCGGGGACGGGGACGGGGGACACGATCGCCTTCCAGGCGGGACTCGGCACGATCACCGTCACTGGCACACTCCCGCTGGTCACCAAGCCGCTGACGATCGCGGGCAACGGGCCAGGGAGCACGGTCATCACCGGAAGCAGCCTGGGCGCGGATGTCTTTCGTGTTGCATTGCCGAGCGGGACGGCGGCGTTCATCGGGATGACGATCACCCCGCTGATGGAACCCTCCATTCACACTGGTGCCGGTATCTCCATCTTCTCGTCTACAGGCTCGAGCACGGTGACGGTGACGAACTGCACGTTCACCGCCGGAGGTTCTGGTATTTACAACGTGCCTAGCAGCACCGGTGACACGACGCTGACCGTGACGAACAGCACCTTCTCCAACAACAACGAAGACCTCATAAACATCCCCGTACATGCGGGAGGAGCGGGCGCGACCCCCGTGACGGTGACCAACAGCACCTTCGCCAACAGCGGCAACGCTGCCATTGAAAACGGAGGTCTGAGCCCAACAACCTTGACGATCACCAACTCCACCATCTACAACTCCACCGGCAATGGCATCATCAACGAGGGACAGAGCGCCACGCCCAGCACCATATTCATCACGAATACTACGATCGCTGGGAATAAGTTCGGCATACAGAATCCCTCCGGTGGCAGCCATTCCCTGACGGTCACTAACTCGATCGTCGCTGGTAACTCCACCAACTGCCTCATCCTTTCCGGGGCGATTACCGATGGCGGGAACAACCTGGAATACGGCGTCGGCGCACCTGCCTCCTCCTGTCCCTTCACCACCAACGCCGTCCATGCCGATCCGCTACTCGGCACGCTCGCCAACTACGGTGGTCTCACCCAGACCCTCCCCCTTCTCCCCGGCTCTGCCGCCATCGATGCCGGCGACTCCTCCACCTGCCAAAACACGAACGGCACTGCTCCCGTCGCGGGCAAGGATCAGCGCGGCGTCTCCCGTCCGGTGAATGCCTGTGACATCGGTGCCTTCGAGTCCAAGGGCTTCTCCCTCTCCCCCGTCTCCGGCAGCACCCCCCAGTCCACCCCCGTCTTCACCGCCTTCCCCCATGCCCTCGCTCTCACCGTCACCGCCAACGACGCGGGCGAACCCGTCAATGGCGGCGTGGTCTCCTTCTCCGCACCATCGAGCGGCCCATCGGCCACCTTCTCCGCTCCCACCGCGCCCATCACCGGCGGGCAGGCAAGCGTGACGGCGACGGCGAACGGGACCGCGGGCGGCCCCTATAACATCACGGCGAGCGCGAGCGGCGCAACGAATACCACCTTCGCGCTCACCAACACCGCAGCAGCTACCACAACTGCCCTCGCAAGCGGCACCAACCCCTCGACTCCCGGCCAGTCCGTCACCCTCACCGCCACCGTCTCCGGCACGGGTGGCACCCCCACGGGCACGGTGGACTTCAAGGAGGGCACGACCACCCTCGGCAGTGGCACCCTGGTGGGTGGGACGGCGACCTTCGTCACGAGCGCACTTGCTGCGGGCACTCATCCCATCACCGCAACCTATAACGGCGACACCACCTTCGCAGGAAGCACTTCCAGCACGGTCTCCCAGGTTGTCAACCAGGCAACGACCACCACGACGCTCACCAGCAACCCCAACCCCTCCACCTTCGGTCAGTCCGTCACCCTCACCGCTACCGTCTCTGCCACAGGTGGCACGCCCACCGGCACGGTGGACTTCAACGACAACGGGACCGTCATCACCGGGTGCACGAGCCAAGCGCTCAGCGGTGGGCAAGCGACTTGTACGATCAGCACGCTGAGCATCGGCAGCCACCTACTGACCGCCACCTACAGCGGCGACACCACCTTCGCCCCCTCCACCGTCACCCAGACCGTCACCCAGTTCGTCATCAAGGTGGCGACGAGCACCACGCTCACCAGCGGCACCAACCCTTCGACCCTCGGGCAGTCCGTCACCTTCACTGCCACGGTCTCCGGCTCCGGCGGCACACCCACGGGTAGTGTGACGTTCAAGGACAACGGCACCGATCTCTTGGGCTGCGTCGGTCGCCCCCTCAGTGGTGGGCAAGCGACGTGCATACTGAGTTCGCTCTCGATCGGCACCCACCCGACCACCGCCTTCTACAGTGGCGACAGCACCTTCACGACGAGCACCTCCGATGCCCTCACCCAAACCGTCAACCAGGCGACGAGCAGCACCGCTCTCACCAGCGGCACCAATCCCTCGACCTTCGGCCAGTCCGTCACCTTCACCGCGACGGTCAGCGGTTCTGGTGGCACGCCCACCGGCAGTGTGGCCTTCAAGGACAATGGCACCACACTCACCAACTGCGGCAGCCAATCGTTGATGAGCGGTGTTGCGACCTGCACGACGGGCAGCCTCACCGCGGGCACCCATCCCATCACGGCGGTTTACAGCGGCGACACCAACTACGCGGGCGGCACCTCCATCACGGTCACCCAGACCGTCAATCAGGCAGGCACAAGCACGTCCGTCACCAGCACCAGCCCCAACCCCTCCACGGCTGGCCAATCGGTCATCTTCACCGCCACCGTCAGTGTCTCCTCGCCAGGCAGTGGTACGCCCACGGGCACGGTGGCGTTCAAGGACAATGGGACAGACATTACCGGCTGCACGAGCCAATCGCTCACCAGCGGACAGGCGACGTGCGCGACGAGCACCCTCACGGCGGGCGACCACACAATCATTGCGGTCTACAGCGGGGACACGAACTTCACGACCAGCACGTCACCGGGCTACCTGCAGCATGTCGTGGTGATCGCGACGAAGTTCGTGGTCAGCGGCTATCCCACGACGACGGTGGCGGGCGACAGCCACACCGTCACCGTCACCGCCACCGACAACAGCGGGACCACCGCGACGGGCTACACGGGCACCGTCACCGTGACCACGAGCGACTCGCAGGCCGTCATCCAGGCGGCACACACCCTCACCAACGGGACAGGCACGTTCACGGCTACCTTCAAGACGGTTGGTACCCAGAGCATCACCGCCACCGATGGGGGCATCACCGGCAATCAGACCGGCATCCAGGTCACGCCCGCCGCAGCGAACGCGATCACCGTGACGGTGGGCAATAATCAGCACGCCACCGTCGGCACCGCCTTCACCACCAATCTGCAAACGACGGTCGTCGATGCCTACAGCAACCCCGTGCCCAATGTCACCGTCACCTTCACCGCACCGGGCAGTGGCGCGAGCGGCACCTTCGCCGCACCGGGTAGCGGCATCACCGCCAGTGTGACCACCAACGCGTCGGGAATCGCCACCGCACCGACCCTGACCGCCAACTTCGTGGCGGGCAGCGTTACGGTGACGGCAAGCGTCGCAGGAGTCGCCACCCCCGCGAGCTTCAGCCTGACCAACGATGCCCCGACGATCACCCTCAGCGCCATTAGTCCGTCCACTGCGACAGTCGGGGTAGCCTTCCCCAATCAAACCCTCACCGCTGCGGGGACGGGCAGCACCGCGCCGTACACCTTTGCCGTCACGGTTGGCGCCCTGCCTGCGGGTCTCACCCTGGACACCACGGGACTTCTGCACGGCACGCCAACTGCTGGTGGCTCTTTCCCCTTCACCGTCACCGCCACGGACAGCCACCTATTCACTGGCACACAGGCGTACACCCTCACCGTCGCACCCGCGACCATCGTTCTCGCCCCGATGACCCTGCCGCTGCCAGTCTACAACGTCGCCTATAGCCAGACGATTACCGCCACCGGTGGCACGAGTCCGTATGCCTTCACCACAACTGGACCTCTTCCTGCAGGGTTGATCTTCGATACTACCGGCCTGCTCCACGGCACCCCGACCAGCGTCGGTCCCTTCAGCTTCACCGTCACCGCGACGGACTCCAGCACGGGCACCGGCGCACCGTACACCGGCAGCCAGGCGTACACCGGCACGGTGGCGACACCGACCATCACCCTTGCACCCACGACCCTGCCCGGTGGGGCGGCAGAGCACGCCTACAGCCAGCAACTCAGTGCCAGCGGTGGTGCAGGAGCGTACACCTTCGCCACCACCGGCCCCCTGCCCACGGGCATCACCCTCGACCCCACCGGGTTGGTGCATGGCACGCCAACCGTGGCGGGCAGCTTCCCCTTTGACGTCACGGCGACGGACGCCCACGCACTCACCGGGGTGCAGCATTACACGCTGCTGATCGCCGCTCCGACCCTCACGCTCGCACCGACAAGTCTCCCCGGTGGTGTCAAAGCCGTTGCCTACGCACCGCAAACGCTCACTGTATCCGGTGGCATCACCCCCTACGCCTTCACCGTCACGACGGGAGCACTGCCTGCGGGGCTGACGCTCAACCCGACGACGGGAGTCCTCTCCGGCACACCGACCGCCATCGGCAGCACAACCTTCACCGTGACAGCGACGGACCCGAACGGCTTTACGGGCAGCCAGGCATACACCCTGACGATCACCGCTGCTCCATTGACGAGTATCGCCCTCACCTGTGGGGGCACTCCTGCGACGGTACCCGCCGGTGGCACGGGGCAATGCAAGGCAATCGGGACGTACGCCGATGGCTCGACGCAAGACCTGACCAGTCAGGTGACGTATACCTCTGACAATGCGGCGGTCGCGAAGGTCGATGCGAACGGCAAGATCACGGCAGGGCCGCAACCGGGCACGGCGACGATCACGGTGACGGTGGGGAGTGTGACGATGACACTCGTGGTGACGGTGACGCTACCAAGCATCACCGGCATCGTGCCACCGGGGCAGCGACCGACGGGGGCAAGTGCGGGCACTCCCGCCGCACCCCCGGCACCGGACAACCGGGGCAGTGGCGCGCCGGCAGCGCCACCGGGAGCGATCACCGGGCGCTAATGCGCTGGTAGGCTGAAGCCCGCCGCCACCGATGGAATGCCGCAGGCTGCTCACATGAGTAACGGGAGAGGCGGCGAACCTCTCCCGTTACTCGCTACTCGTTACTCCCTACTGCGCTGATTTGAGGGTGTTGATCCAGAGCGGCGAGGTGCGATGCCAGTAGCAGGAGTTGATGTACGGGTTCTCCTCCGATGGCCAACCCGTCCAGTAGGTGGTATTGGTCGGGATGCGGTGGAACCACTGGACGAGGCCGACGTCCGGCATCTCCTTGATCCAGATCTCCATCGCCTGCCGGAAGAGGGGCAGCACCTTCGGGTCGTCGCCGCTGAGGGCGCCGATCTGATCGACGAGCTTGTCGTACTGGTCGTTCTTCCAGCGATACGGATAGGTCGCCTGCTCGCCCGTCGGCTTAAAGTAGCGGCTGTGATAGAGATTGAGGGTGTCGTACGGGTCACGCACGCTGCCGCCATGCCCCTGCATGAATGCGTCGATGTTCCCGGTGCCGACATCCTGCCCGTAGGATGGCCCCTGGATCAGCTTGAATGATGCATCGAAGCCGCCAACGCGCAACTGCTGGCTGACGATGGGTGCGATGTCCTGGAAGAGGTTGCTGGGGCAACTGATGACGAGCGAGACCGTCTTGCCGTCCTTCGTCCAGAGCTTATCGCCGTTCTTCGTGT
Source organism: uncultured Chloroflexia bacterium (assembly GCA_963763655.1). GTDB lineage: Bacteria > Chloroflexota > Chloroflexia > Thermomicrobiales > JALYUS01 > JALYUS01. Next base: position 24,572 of record CAVXPY010000008.1, on the reverse strand, counting down.
ACCCCTTGCGCTGCATGATCTCGGCCGTCTTGTTGACATCGAAGGTGTTGATCGGTGCGGCCAGATCATCGACCGTCTTGAGGAACTTCTCCAGCGCGGGGAATCGCGGGAATGGCAGCAGCGTCGTCTCGCCCGCGCCCTTGTAGCCGAGCGAGACGAGTTGATCGCGGTTGATCGAGTACGAAATCGCCCAGCGGATTTCCGGGTCATTGAAGGGCGCTTTCGTGTCGTTGAAGCCGAGGCTGACGGGCCACCAGTCGCGGTAGCCATAGGGCGGCTTCGTGCCGGACCAGGTCGTCAGTTTCGGGTTCGCCTTCGTGACGGCAGTGATGTTGTCCGGCCGCAGGTCGATCGTCATATCGATCTCGTTATTGATCGCCAGTTGCACCATCTTCGTCTCGTCGGTGCCGGGAAGGACGATGATGCGCTCCGGGGCGGGCAGGGCGTGGAAGCCTGCCTTTGCCGCCCACCAGTCATCGCGGCGGTCGAAGATGCGCTGCTGCGGTGAGGAGAGGACGAGTTTCCACGGTCCCGTCGTCACCGGCCAGCCCTTAGCGATGTCGAGGTTATTGAATGAACTGGCGTCCTGATCCTTCCAAATATGCTCCGGCACAATCGGCACGCCGATATCCTGGTGGAAGGCGAAGTACTTGAAGAAGAAGCGCGGGTTCGGGCTGTTCAGCGTGATCTTCGCCGTCAGGTCGTCCGGCGTCGCAACATCTTTCACCCACGTCTTCATGTCGATGCCCCAGAGCAGCTTGTCCGCGTTGGTCTTGAGCATGGTGAGGGTGTAGGCGATGTCTTTCGAGGTGAACGGTTGACCATCGCTCCACGTCACGCCCTTGCGGACATGCAGGGTGTACTCGGTGAAGTCGGCGTTGTTCTCGTAGCTCTCCAGTTGCCAGGGGATGAAGCCGTCCTTACACGGCATTCCGGGCGGGCCGCAGGCAGCGTCGGTGTTGTAGGAGTTGTAGTAGTAGGGTGCCTCGAAGGCGTAGGGGAAGCCGCTGGATGTGGCGACGCCGGTGAGAAAGAATGGGTTGATGACATTGTAGTCCGTCAGTTGGGTGCCCGTGATACCGAAGATGAGCGTCTTGTTACGCGCCACCTGCTTGAGTTGGCCGCCCGATGCCTGCGCTGCCGGGGTCGCGCCTGTTGCCGGGGTGGCGCCCGCTGCGGCGGGCGTCGCGCCCCCTGCGGCCGCGCTCCCTGTCGTTGCGGCACTGCCGGCGGTCGGGGAGGCACCCGTCGCTGGTGCCGCACCCGTCGCGGGCGCTGCGCTTGGCGTCTTGCCCGCGACCGCCTGCAACGTCGAATCCGCGCTACTACTCTTGCTTCCCCCGCCGCAGGCCGCCAGGAGCGCCGCTGCACTCACCCCGGCGACTCCCGCGAGGAATTTGCGCCGTGACAGTTCATGTGCGTGTGCCATGCAATACCTCCTCGTTCTGACCCTTTCGGATACTCACGAAAGCCCGGTCTCCCGCGTGTGCTTCGCTGCACCTCCCGTCGTAGCCACTATCGGTGTGTGAAATGTCTGCGTGATGTCACCGTCGAGCGTCGTGCCCGCATCGCGGTAGAGATAACAGGCGACCGCGCGATGGTCGCTGGTGCGGTAGAGCGGCGGCGGGCTTTCCCGGCACATCGGCATGACATAGGGGCAGCGATCCGCGAACTTGCAGCCATGTCCACCCTCGGCACCCGCCTCCGCTGCTCCCGCGACCACGACATCCTCGCCCCACCGCCGCTCAGGGTCCGGCAGAGGGATCGACGCGACGAGGAGTTGCGTATAGGGGTGCTGAGGGTCTTTGATGACCTGCTCCACATTGCCCGTCTCGGCGACCGAGCCCCGATAGAGCACAATGATGTTGTCGCTCACCTGGTAGGCGGTCGTCAGGTCGTGGGTGATGTAGAGGAACGAGATGCCGAAGTCCCGGCGCAGCTTGTCGAGGCTTTCGAGGATCGTCGCGCGCAGGGAGGCATCGACCATCGAGACCGGCTCGTCGGCAACGATCAGCCGGGGTTTGAGAAGGAGCGCGCGCGCGACGGTGATGCGCTGTCGTTGCCCGCCGCTCAACTGATGCGGGTACCGGCCCAATGTCTCCTCGGGCCGCAGCCCGACCGTGCGCAGGGCGCTTTCCATCAGATTGCGTGCCTCCGCGCGCGATTTGGCGAGATGGAAGCGGGCGATGGGGACGGTGAGCAGGTGATCAACCTTGTAGAAGGGGTTATAGACCTCGAAGGGGTCCTGAAAGACCGCCTGAATCTCGCGCCGGAAGGTTTGCCGATCCTGCGAAGAGAATTTGTGGATGTCCGTACCTCGGTAGCGCACCGTCCCTGTGGTGGGAAACTGAAAGCCGAGCAGGATGCGCGCAAGCGTCGTCTTGCCGCTCCCGCTCTCCCCGACAATCGCCGTGAATGACGGCACGCTCTCGCTGATCGAGAACGAGAAATCGTCAACGGCGACGGTATGCTCCTTCTTCGGATTGCCGAAGACCTGCGTCACATGGTGCATCTCAAGGAGCGCGGACATGACACCTCCCGGATCAGTAGGCAGTAGGCGGTAGGCCGAAGAGAGAAAGCTTAAGCAATCTCGTGTCCCCCATAATCGTGTCGATTTCCCGGAGCCTCCTTACTGCCTACTGTCTACCGCCTACTGCCTACTCCCTCAGTACAGATGACAGGCGACCCAGTGATCGGGGTGCACTTCCTGAAGGGCGGGGATGTCCACGGCGCAACGGTCGAATGCGTGGGGGCAGCGCGGATGGAAGAGGCATCCGGTCGGTGGATCGAGGAGGGAAGGTGGGAGGCCGGGCACCCCGCGGAAGACGCCCTTCTCCTTCAGCGAGGGCAGGCTGGCGATCAGAAGCTGCGTGTATGGATGCAGCGGCTCCCGGAAGATCTCGCGCACTGGGCCAATCTCGACCAGTTTCCCCGCATACATGACGCCGAGGCGGTCCACGAACTGCGCGAGCAAGCCCATGTCGTGCCCGACGAGGATCACTGAGGCTTCCAGCCGCTGCTGCACCGCACTGAGCGTCTGCATCACTTGCCGCTGGACGACGACATCGAGGGCGCTCGTCGGCTCGTCCGCAATAATCACCTTGGGTTGGAGGGAGATACCGAGGGCGATGCAGATGCGCTGCTTCATGCCGCCGGAGAGTTCGTGCGGAAAGAGGTTCGCGGTCTCCTCGCGCATCCCGACCATCCGTAGGAGTTCGTTTATCCGCTCGCGGATCGCGCCGTCGGTCGTGCCGCGCTCGTGGGCGCGGATGCTGTCGAAGAAATGATCGCGGACGCGCCGCACGGGATTGAGTGAGTTCATCGCCCCCTGCGGAATGAGGGCGATATCCGCGAGGCGCACTTGCCGGAACTGGTCATCCGAGAGCCGGGTGAGGTCGCGCTCGCCGAGATGAATCGAACCGCCCTCGATGCGCCCCGGTGGCTGGATGAGCCGCATGATCGCGAGTGCGGTGGTGGATTTGCCGCTGCCGGACTCCCCCACCAGCCCGAACCGCTCTCCCTGACGAAGCGAGAAGCTGACGCCATCGACCGCCTTGACCGGGCCGCGATCCGTCCGGTAGTAAACGCGTAAATCCTCAACGCGCAGGACATCGGTGCTCACCGCCGCGACGCTCATGTCGTCGCCTTCCGCACGCGCGGGTTGGCGAGTTCATCGAGGCCGACGCTAATGAGGGTGAGGCTGATAAAGATGAGCGCGAGGAGGACGATCGGGGTGATCCACCACCACCAGAGGCCGCGAATCAGGGCATTGAAGGAGAGGAACCAGTAGATCGTCATGCCCATCGTCGGCGCGTTCTGCGGCCCCAGGCCGAGCGCTTCCAGCCCGACCGAGGCGAGAATCGCCGAACCGACCGAACCGACGAAGCTCGCGGCCAGATAGGGGAGCAGGTTCGGCATCAGTTCGGCGAAGATGATCTCCGGCGTCTTCATGCCGGACATCTTCGCCATCTGCACGTAGGCACGCTCGCGCATACTGAGCACCTGGGAGCGGATCGTGCGCGTCGGCCACATCCAGGCGAGGGACGCTACGACGAGCGCCATTTGCTCGACGGTGATGCTTCCCTTGATCGTGGAAGCGATGATGATTAACACGACGAGGCCGGGTACTGTCAGGAGAATATCGGCGGTGGTGCGGATGATGTTGTCAGTGACGCCACCGAGATAGCCCGCCGTGAAGCCCAAAACGATGCCGATGCCGACCCCGACCGTCCCCGCGATGAAGCCCATCCGCATCGTCAGGGGCAGCCCGACAACGACGACCGCGAAGAGATTGCGACCCTGGTCATCCGTGCCAATCGGATAGGCGCGGGAGGGATGCTGGTCCGGTGGGACGGTCGCGGGTTGCGCCTGCGCGGTGTCCACAAACAAGGGGCCGATGACGCCGATACCGATCAGGGCCATGAGGAGGAGGAAACCGATGACCAGCGCCGGGTTGCGCCGCAGATAGGAGCGAAAGGAGCGCGCGCGTTCCATGCCGACGCTGCGCGCTTGAATGGTCCCAACGGGCGGATGCGCGGTAAGTGTCTCCACGGTTCACGCTCCCTGATAGCGAATGCGCGGATCCAAGAACGGGTAGACGAGATCGAGCACCAGTGTCGCGAGTCCGAGTGTGAGGATCACCATGAAGACGACGCCGTAGATGACGAAGTAATCGGACCCCTTGATCGCGGTGTAGAGAAGGGAGCCGATACCGGGATAGGTGAAAATGATCTCGACAATCAGCGACCCCGAAACGACGCGCCCAATCGAGAGGGCGAGCGAGGTGTATTGCGGCAACATCGCATTGCGCAGGGCATAGTTGCGGAAGATGAAGCTGCTCTTCAGGCCGCGCGCCTCCGCGAAGAGCATGTAATCCTCGCCCTCGGTCGTAATCATCATCGAGCGCATACCGAGCGCCCAGAACCCCATCTCGACGAGCACAATCGAGCAGGCAGGCAGGATGGAATGCTTGAGGACCGTCCCGATGAAGGGCAGCGAGAGGTCCGGCACGATGCCTGCCGGATAGCCGCCGTAGAGCGGCAACTTCTTCAGGGTGAAGGCGAAGATGTAGAGCAGGATGAGCCCAAGTAAGTAGTGCGGGATCGCCGAGAGGGTCAGGAAGGGTGAGGCGAGCGACTTGACGACGCGCGGCGCTTTGGGCCAGCCCATCAGCGCGCCGAAGAGCGTCCCGACGACGAAGGCGATCAGCGTGGAGACGGTCAGGAGGCCAATCGTCCACGGCAGCGCGTGGAGGATGAGATCGAGCACCTTCGCGGGGTAGAGGGAGAGCGAGTAGCCGAAGTTGAAGGTGAAAATGTCCCGCAGATAGCGGAAATACTGCATGTAGAGCGGTTGATCGAGGCCGAACTTCTGCTGGTAGGTGCGCACCATATCCTCGACGCCCGTCTGCACATAGCCGCTCTGCACCGCCATCGCACTCAGCCGCTCGCGGATGGGGTCCGCAGATGAGAGGCGCGGGATGATGAAGTTCAGCGTCGCCGCGCCCCAGAGGACGAGAAAGAAGAGACCGATCCGTTTGAGTACATACGAGAGACGCACAGGCGTTCACCTCACTCTTTTCCGGGTACACAACGAACCCGAGCGGTACGACGAGCGGCGCTTGCGGGCAACAGTAAAACGATGCAGGACCAATAAAAGAAGGGGTGCCGTGCGAATATGTGCTTCTCTGATGAGCGAAGTAGTATTCAGATACGGCTGCTAGCCATGCGTAAATCTTTGATGGCGGGAAGATACCATGCCTCTGGCGTGGATGCAAGTGGATCGCCTGGAATTTCAGATTCCAGGGATACCCGTGCAAGAAAGTGAGGAAAGCCAGCAGGCTTCCAGATGTGCGAGGACCCCGGCAACCCGTGCGTTGTCGAGGGCGAGGTTGAGATTCGTGGCGAGGATTGTCGCATCCCGGCGGGTGGCGATCACGTAGCCATTTGCCAGTACGGGTTCCGGCAGCATCAGCAGCGCCGGATCGATGGCGACCGTCCGGCGCGCGGCGATGCCATCGAGCACGACCGCATCGAGTTCACCCTGCCGGAGGTCCACCAATGCGGCATCCCCGGAATCATAGATGCTTGAGAGATGGATCGGGAAACGGCGTGCGAGTTGGCGCGCCGCGAGATCGCCGTCGGAGCCGAGTTCCACACCGACGCGCCGCTGCGCGAGGTCCGCAGGCGTGTCAATGGCGCTCCCGGCGCGGACGATGGCGCGCTCGCCCATCTCGATGTAGGGTGCGGAATAGGTGATGTCCCGGCGGAACTCCGGCGTCACCGGCAAGGCCGCGATCAGCGCATCGACCTGTCCGGTACGCAGCGCGTCATAGAGGGCGTCGGAGGGAGTGTTCACAATCGTCACCGTCACGCCGAGGCGGGTCGCAAGATCGCGCGCGAGGTCGGCATCGAACCCCTGGATGCCATCCTTCCCCGCCATCGCGAACGGTGGCACGCCCGGATCCATCCCGACGCGGAGCGTTCCCGTCTTCCGCACTCGCTCCCACGCGGGATCATGCACGCGCCCTTCCTCGCGCACATCATGGAGGAAGCCGAGAAAGGGCACGATGAGGATGATGGCGATGAGGAATGCGATGATCCGGCCGCCCCCACCCCTCCTGCCCAAAGGGCGCCCGCCTCCCCCGCCGTGCGGGAGAGGGGAGTTCGATCCCGGCATCTCGTCAAGCTCCCCTCTCCCGTTTACGGGGGTGGGGGCGGCATTCTCCCGCATCATCCTGTATCGCCCTTCGGCGGGCGCAGCGCCTGTTGCACTTCGAGATAGACGGGCTTGGGCAGAAAGTCCGGGGTGACAAAGGTCCAGTTATCTTGCGCGGTGTGGGTGGCGAGGGGGAGGCGGAACTGCCAGAGGGCGACCGCGTGCGCCCACGGCCAATGCGCCTGCGCATACTGATAGGCCGCGACGGTGTAGCGCACTCGCTCGGCGGGTCGTACCGCGCCATCGAAACGCGGGCTGTCGTTCCAGCCACCCTCGGTGAGATAGACGGGTTTCGCCCCATCCCCGCGCGCCACCATCAGGGCGCGCACCTGCTCGGCGTGCCGCCAGGTGCGGGGATCGCTGCCGGGGTCGGCATCGGGCGCGTGCGTGCCGCCGTAGGTGTGGAGCGCGAGCGCATCGAAGTACGGTGCCGCCCCCGCGTCATAGAGGCGACTCAGATAGGTGAGATCGTTGAGGCCGAGGGGCGAGCCGTCCGGCTCCATGTTCGGAGCGAGGCCCGCCGCGAGTATTTCTATCTCCGGGTTCGCTTCCTTCGCTACGGGATAGACGCTCCGCAGCATCGCTGCGTACCCTGCCGGGTCCACCGGGCGCAGCCCCCATTCCAGTGAGAGGTTCGGCTCGTTCCAGACGACGATCTGCGTCACCAACCCGCGGTAGCGCGACGCGAAGGCAGCGACCAGCCGGGCATAGGCGGGATAGCCCTGCGCATCGAGATATTTCCAACTCGTGTCCACCGGGCGTGCCCAGGCGGGAACGCCGTCAATGCGGGCAATGACCGTGAGCCCTTGTTTGTGCGCCTCGCCGATCACGAGGTCCGCGTGCGTCCAGTCGTAGTCATCCGGCCCGTTCGGCTGGAGATAGAGCCAGGGGAAATATTCGACGATCCACGACGCGCCCATGTCGCGCACCATCTTCAACTCGCGGCGGATCGCCGCCGGGCTCGCTTCGAGCGTCAGCCGGGTATGAACGCCCGCCTGTGGGTCGGTCGTTGCGGGAGGTTCGGTGGCGGGAGCGCGGGAAATGGGCGCGGGCGCACGGGGGTTGGGGGCACTGGTTCGGGGTCGGAAATCGGTCCACCACGCAGTCAGCAGCGTGGTGGCGAAGAGGAGGATCGCAAGGATTTCATTCCCGTTCGGCCTGCGAAAACGGCGTCTCATCCTCCGTGTACCTCCCTCGCACCCTACGCAGTGTAGCATGCGGCCGCTCCCCGGTAGTCGGTAGGCAGTAGGCAGTAGGCAGTGAGACTACCGAAGTGTTCGGTCCCATTCAACATGGCGCACGTTTCCTCGCAGAAGACTGAAGGGTGGTGATCTCCTGGATTCTGCCTACTGCCTACTGCCTACTTCCCTGAAGCCTTGTCGGTGGGCCGCCGTGCTGGTACGATACTCACGAGCATTCATGACATGAATCTCCGTGAGAGGATGAGCAATCGATGATTACCGCCGATCTCTTGCATCGCGTTGGCATCGAGCAGTCGCCGGAAGTCTTCGAGGAGGCAGTGCGGCGCGTGATCGAGACGATGCCAGCGGCTGAGTCGCGGCTGGCTTCGCACGAGGAATTGACGCCTGCGGATATCGAAGCGCTGAAGCGGGGTGGATTCAACCTCGCGCATGTCGACTACGGCGTGAACGACCCGTATCTGCGCGGGAAAGCGATCTACGCGGTGCTCGTTGCGGGCGGCCTCTCCGTCGTGGCGGTCGCGGCGATGCTCCACGTCGATGAGAGCCGGGTGCGTCAGCGTCTCGCGAAGCGGACCCTCTACGGGGTGAAAGTGGATCACACCTGGCATCTCCCGACGTTCCAGTTCCACGATGGGCGGCTTATTCACGGCTTCGACCGGGTCTCGGCGGCGCTCGATCCGGCCCTCAGCCCCGTTGCAGTCTATCAATGGTTTATTACGCCCGATGTCGATTTCGCCATCGACGGCGAGCCGGTCAGCCCACGCGAATGGCTACTGCGCGGCGAAGATCCGGAACCGGTCGCCGCGTTCGCCGCCGATCTGTAGATGCCCACGTTCGCGGAACCACCGCCGATTGATGACCTACGGCGGGTCGGGACGGACGGGCATCTCCGTATCCTCCCGGCGGGCACAGAGTTATGGCGCGTCTATTTTCGTGGTGGCGCGCATCCGACGACATGGAATACATTTCGTTCATACGGACCGGTACTGACCGCACGGTTTGACCATCATCTGCCGCCACCGCATACGCAGGAGCGCGCGATCCTCTACGCGGCGATTGCCGGGCCGATCTGCCTCGCGGAAGTCTTTCAGGAAGTGCGCGTGATCGACCGCTTCCGCAACACCCCGTGGCTTGTCAGTTTCCACATCACAGGCCAGATCACCGTGATCGATCTGACCGGCCTCTGGCCGACCCTTGCAGGCGGCTCGCAGGAGATTAACAGCGGGGATCGACACGATGCGCGTCGCTGGTCGCAGGCCATCTACGCTGCGTTTCCGCATGTGGATGGGCTGTGGTATCGCTCGAAGATGCACGGGGGCATGCCGTGCCTTGCGCTCTATGAGCGGGCAGACCGGGTCATGTCGGCGTCCCCATCATTTCATGCAGCACTCGCATCTCCGGGCATGTTCGATGTCGTGAAGCATACCGCCGATCAAGTAGGATATACACTGCGGTGAAGTCGCTGCCGTCTTTGGCAGGGAAAGGTAACGGCACGGTGCTGGTACTCATATCGAATGACGATGGCATCGACAGCACGGGGTTGCACGCGCTCGTTGCGGCGGTCAAGGAGGTGGCGGAGGTTGTCGTGCTCGCGCCGAACCGCAACTGGAGCGCGGGCAGCCATCAACGCACCTTCGACCGCCCGCTGCGCATCTCCGATGTCTTTCTGCCGGACGGCACACCCGCCCATGCCTGCGATGGCACCCCGGCGGATTGCGTCGCGGTCGGCTTGCTCGGCTTCCTGCCACGAACGCCGGACCTCGTCGTTTCCGGCATCAACAAGGGCGCGAATATGGGGGATGACATCATCATGTCCGGCACTGTCGCGGCGGCGATGGCCGGGGTGATCGGGGGCGTGCCGGGGGTGGCGATCTCGCTTGCCGGGCGGTGGGATTTGCCGAAGTGGGAGTTCGCGACTGCCGCGCGTTTCGCTGCCGCCCTCGTTGCCGACATTGCGCGGACGGGCGTGGAGCGGGACCTGCTCCTCAATGTCAATGTGCCCGATCTGCCCGCCGGAGCAGATCGCGGGCGTGGCGGTGACACGCGCCGGACGGCGTATCTATGCCGATGCGCTGGTGGAGCGGACCGATCCGGCGGGGCGGCGCTACTACTGGGTCGGCGGCGAGATGCCGGGCGGTCATGCCGAACCGGGCACGGACATCGCCGCGATTGCGGAAGGGAAGATCAGTGTCACGCCGATCCATCTCGATATGACCAACCATCGCCTGCTCGACGAGGTCGGGCAGCGCGATTGGCAAACAATCAAAGAAGGACTGAGGACTGAGGACTGAGGACTAAGTGGGGATCGCATCTACTTAGTCCTCAGTCCTTAGTCCTCAGTCCTTCCGACCGAAGGGAGGGCCTATGCAGAGGATTGGGCGGCGGGCACTGCTCGGCGCGGCGGCGAGTGCGGTCGCAGCGCTCGTCGGGGCGTGCGGTGGGCCGGCGGGTGACACGACCTTCCTCCCCGCGCGTACCGCAACGCCCGCACGGACCGCGCGCGTGACGGCGGTGCCGGGCGTGGTGGTGATCCCCACGGACGTACCCGCCGCGAACCCGGTGGGCACCGTCTTCCCGACCCCGAAGAAGGGGTCGCCCATGCCGGATTTGCTCCGGATGATCGGTCTCGTCCCGAACGAGCAGGAAGCCTCCGGTGGCCTGCTCTCCTTTCTGAATCGCTGGAAGGGCACACTCACCTTCGCCAATCTCGCCGAGGTGAAGAAGCTTTACGGATACGACAAGGTTCACGCCTTTGCGGACCTTCAGGCCCAGAATATCAAGGCGACGGACTATACGAATGCCACAGGCGGCTGTTACCTCACGGACTTTACCGGGTTGCGCTCCGGGGAGAGCGAGTATCGTGACGCCTTCGGTTACGATGTCTTCCTCGTCGATCGCGAAATCAGCGCCGGGCAACCGCCGGACTCCTTCTCGTACATGGAAGGATCGTTCGACGCGGACGCGATCGCGGCGAAACTGAAAACGGGTGGGTACGCACTCGCGAGCCAGAATGGCTCGCCGTACTACACCATTCGCGGCGACGGCGAATTGAGTCTGACGGACCCGCGTGGTCGCCTGGCGCTCGGTCGGATGAATCGTGTTGCGGTGGACACGACACGTATCACCGCCGCGCCAAAGACCGAACTGATCACCACTGCGCTCGATGCCGAGGGGAAGAGGACTGCCGCGCTCGATTCAAGCGCAACGCTCCGCGCGCTGGCGACGGTCCTCGGCACGGTAACGAGCATGGCGACGATGCCGCCGGGCGCGTCGGATGTCGTTGAGGCAGTCCGCCAACCGGGGCAACTGGCCGCCACGACGCGCGGTTGGAGCATCTTGCACCTCTCGGAGCTGAACGCAATGGGTTATACCGATGCGGGCAACAATCAGCGCACGATGCACGTCGCGCTCGTCTACACGAAGCCCTCCGACGCGGCGGCAGACGAAGCGGAACTCGTCAAGCGCCTCACGAGCTATCGCCTCTTGCGCACCCAGCAGACTCTCCTGCCGAATTACGCGACCACAGTGACGAGCCGGACAGCGACCGTCGGCAGCAAGGGCGTGCTCGTTGCGGACATCGCTCTCCTTCCGCAACCTACCCTTGGTCGCTTCTGGATCGACATGTATCTGAGCCGTGATACGCTCTTTCTCACCCCACAGCCGGTGAGTGCGACGGGTAGCCCGCCGCCGATCACCCCTGCTGCGGGTGCCAGCGCCAGCGCCCGCCCCGGAGCACCCGCCCCAACCAACACCATCCGCCCCGCGACACCCAGCGCGAGCAGCACACCCTGAGGCGATAGTATGCCACCGGGTAAGTTCAGCATATTGAAGTAGGTGTATGTTGGGACGCTATAGGATCGACGATCGCGATTTTAGGCTTATCTTCAAGACGCGTCAAAGTCGCCGGAGTATTGCCCTTGAATTCGACATAACGCTAGTGAATTGTGTACGTACAATACGAACGGTGCTGGTTATGTCCGGAGACTTCTGTAGATTCCTCCGCCGATCCACCAGGTACGACAGGTGCAACCTCCTCCTTCACGTGGTAAGCAGCGGTCGTTTCTCCACTGCCAGCCGTTCGAGTAGCGCCACCCCATGCTCCGGTCCCGGCATGGCCACCATCTCGTCGCGCACCCGCTCGGCGGCCTGCCGGTAGCGCGCCTGCCCGAGCACCGTGCACACTGCCTCGGCCAGCCGCTCGGCGGAGAGTGTCGCCAGCGGGATCACTTGGGCGACGCCCAGCGCGGCGCAGCGTTCGGCATTCTCCGGCTGGTCGGCGGTGATCGGCACGATGACCATCGGCAGGCCGTGGGTGAGCGCAGCCATCACCGTGCCCGAGCCACCATGGGTGAGCACCAGGTCGCAGCGCCCGAACAGCAGCGTCTGGGGAATATAGCGCTCGATGTGGATGTGGCCCGGCTGCGGCCCGAACTGCGCCGGGTCCTGGTCGCGCCCGACCGTCACGATCAGGTTGAGCGGCTCGTCGCGCAGGGCCGCGAGGATGGCCGCGAAGATCGCCGATGCCTCATTGATCATGATGCACCTTTTGGAATGAAGGATAGTGCATCTACGTCATCGGGCGGTGAGGCGAGATGGTGTCGCCCGGAAATGCCGGGCCGTATCTTCTCGTTGCTACTGCCCAAAGGGCATCCGCTCATCGCTCATTGCTTCGCGGTGGTTCCGACATTCATCTCATAGGTGAGTAGGATCGCATCAGCGACTTGGCGCATGGATTTGCGGCTGTCCATGCTCGCCTTGCGGATACGATGGAAGGCGTCGGATTCCTTCAGCCCCTGCGTCTCCATCAGGATGCCCTTGGCGCGCTCGACGACTTTGCGCGTTTCTAAGGCATCCTTGAGGTCGGTCACTTCGTGCTGCAGGTCCACGAACTCGCGGTACCGCGCGAGGGCGATTTCGATCGCAGGCAGCAGTTCCGCTTCCCGGAAGGGCTTGACGAGGTAGTAGGAAACACCGGCCTGCGTTGCACGCTGAATCAGTTCCTGCTCGCTGAATGCGGTGAGGAGAAGCACGGGCGCGATCTTCTCCTCTGTCAGCATTTCGGCGGCGGTGATGCCGTCCAGTTCGGGCATCTTGATGTCCATAATGACGAGGTCCGGGCGGAGATTGCGTGCGAGTTCGAGCACCGTTTGCCCATCGGCGGCTTCCCCGACGACCTGATAGCCGAGGCCACCGAGCATCTCGCGCAAGTCCATCCGGATGATGGATTCATCGTCGGCAATGACGACGCGTTCCTTGCTCATGGAGGTTCCCTCCGGGAACAGGACTGAGGAAATCTGAGGACTGAGGGCGGTTTTGCTCACTCAGCCCGCAGTCCTCTTTGCTCGGCCCTTAAAGGAAGTGGTCGGGGAGACAGGATTCGAACCTGCGACCACACGGCCCCCAGCCGTGTGCGCTACCAGACTGCGCCACTCCCCGACGTGCCCCGATTCTAGCACGCGTGCCAATGCCATGCAACGGGATGGTTTCGGCGGGAACGCTCGATCGTGCGTCGGGACGGGTTGGGTTACTGCGCGCGTTGCGGGGATGACGCGTCGCCTCGCGAACCTGCTGTCTCCATCTCCTGCTTGCTCGGGATCGACATCTCGTCTCGACTGCTGGGGCGTAGATTGGTTCGTCCGTCTGGCTCCTCATCAGATGCCCGTTCTTTCGCCTCCTCGAGCGGAACTGTCAGTTCGACACGTTCCTCATCCGCATGCGCAACGAGGCTGACGGGCAGATGATACTCCCGCTGGCCGAACAATCCCTCGACAATCGTCAGGTATTTCGCGCCGACTGCAAAAACGCGGCCCCACTTCTCGCCGTCGCTGCCGTAGACATCCGCGCCTTCACCAATCGTCACGGAGGTCACATCTGGCGGGATTTTTTCCTTCCTCTGCCATGAATGTCTGTCTCCTTAGATGAATAGGGTCACGAAATAGGCGACGGTCGCGACCGTCATCAATGCGAAGGCCGCCCAGCCGAAGATGTTGCTCCACGGGCGGTTCGGTATATTTCCCCATCACGGTGCGGCGGTTACTGAGCAAGACGATGAGCAGCAAGAGCGGCGGCGAGGTGATGCCATTGATCGTTGCGCTATAGACGAGCGCCTTGATCGGGTCGAGGCCGAGGTAGTTGGAGAGCATCCCGACGATCATGCTGGCGATGATGATCGCATAGAATCCCTTCGCCCGTGTCACTTTCTCATCGAGCCCGTGTCGCCAGCCGAAGGCTTCAGAGAGCGCGTAGCCCGACGAGCCCGTCAACACCGGGATCGCGAGGAGCCCCGCGCCGATGATGCCGATTGCGAAGAGGTACTTCCCCACAGCGCCGAGGAGTGGCTGGAGCGCGGAGGCCGCGTCCGCCGCCGAACTGATGTCCGTCTTGCCACTCGCATGGAGCGTCGCGGCGGTCGTGAGAATGATGAAATACATCACGAGGTTTGACGCGAGCATGCCGAGATTGACATCGAGTTTGCGATCCGCTGACCTCCGTGCGGGTCGCGCCCTGCCGCTCGGCGACGGTCGTCTTGCCCTCCGCTTTCTGCTCCTCGATCTCCTGCCCTGCCTGCCAGAAGAAGAGATACGGGGAGATCGTCGTGCCGAGGATGGCGACCATAAGCGTGATGTCATCTTTGCTGCGCGGCATTTTCGGAATCAAGCGTACCCTTGGCGACATCGCCAAGGTTGGCGTGCGAGACGAAGGCGGTGGCGATATAGGCGAGTAAGGCGAGACAAAGCCACTTGAAGGTTTTGTTGATCATCTGATACTTGGCAAAGACTTGCAGCAGCGTGAGGGCGATGCCGATCGGTGGGATGAGGGCGAGGATCGGGATCGGAACGACGAGGTTGATCCCGGCGGCGATGGCGGCGAGGTCCGCGCCGACATTGAAGGTGTTCGCGATCAGCAGGAGCAGCACGATGGGGTAGAGGACGCCCTTCGGATAGTACTGCTTGATCGTTGCCGCCAGCCCCTTACCGCTGACGAGACCGATGCGTGCACACATGCCTTGGATGGCCGCCTCATTGGATAGGTGATGAGCGCCGTCCACAGATATCGGTAGCCGGTTGCCGCTCCGGTCGTTGCATAGGTGCCGACGCCGGAAGGATCATCGTCCGATGCGCCGGTAATCAGGCCGGGGCCGAGGATGGCGAGGACCTTCTTGAAACCTTTCGGCTGCTCGTCCACCCGACGATCTCCGAGGCGATGATCAGAGTCGGGAACGGAGGTGCTGAACGAACCCTCCGTAACCGGCGGTTCGACGGGCGATGGGGCGTCGTTGTCACGCGCATCTTCCGACAATGTGGGGGAGCGTTGGGAGTTTGTCATTACCTTTGCCTCTCCTCATTGAGCGAATAACGGCACACGAGTGACTCACGCAGGGCGATGAATCGTCCCTCGCAATGCAAGCAACGTGCCAGAAGATCGCAACTACGGCGAGAGCGACGCAGCGAAGTTGCCGCATCGTCGGTTTATCGTTTTGGTGCCTGCGTGAGGGTGACCGGAATATCCTGCTGCTTCGTACCCCGGAGGACGGTCAGCGTGATCGTATCGCCCGGCTTGTGCCGCAGGAGCAGGCTCGGCACACCGCTTTCCCCGCGTACATCCTGCCCGTCAATCTTAAGGATGACATCGTTCTTCTGGAGACCTGCTTTATCGCCGGGGGAACCGGAGACGACGCTGGCGATCACCGCGCCGGTATTGGCGGGGAGTTTCAGTTGCGCGTCCTGCACCGGGCTGAGCGGGCCGTAGCTGATGCCGATAAACGGGCGGGGGATCGGCTGATTATTGACGAGGGCATCGGCGACCGGCTTCGCGGAGTTGATCGATATTGCAAAGCCGATCCCCTGTGCCGTGACGCCCGGCTCGGCCTGCCCCGCGACGAGCGTATTGATGCCGATTACCTCACCGGCGCTGTTGAGGAGCGGCCCACCGCTGTTACCAGGGTTGATCGCGGCGTCTGTCTGGATCGTGTCGATCAGGAATGCCCCGCCCGGTGCGTTTGGGTTGGTGCTGTCGCCCGGCTCCTGCACGGTGCGACCGAGGGCCGAGGCGACACCCGTCGTGACCGTCGGGCCACCTTCGAGAGCGAGCGCATTGCCGATGGCGACGACGGGATCACCGACTTGTAGTTTGCTCGAATCGCCGAGCGGCACCGTCGGTAGGTCGCCATTGCCATTGATCTGAATGACCGCGAGATCATTGTCGGGGTAGGCACCGATCAGCTTCGCGTCGTACGTCTTGTTGTCGGTCGTCGCGACCGTGAGGGAGCTTGCACCGTCGATGACGTGATTGTTGGTCATGATATAGCCGCGCTTGTCGTAGATGAAGCCCGTCCCAACGCCTGCCGGAACCTCCGGCCCACTCGCGCCGAGCCGCCCGGTCGCCTTTTGATTGTTCGTGATCTGAACGACGGCGGGGCGCACGCGCTGGTTGATCTGCGCGACGGAAAGCGGTTGCCCGGAGGCGGTCACGGGGGCACTAATGAGTGTCGTCGTCGCCGTCGATGCGCCGGGTGCAACTGCGGTGGCATTCGTCGCGCTCAGGGCAGTGGGGGTGGAGAGCGTCGCGGTTGTTTGGAGGGCATTGGTCGGCGCAGTCGTCGGTGCGGGTGTGCCCACCTTTGTGGGAGAAGAACTCGAACCAATCGTACAGGCGCTTACAATCAGCGCGAGCAAGGCAATGAGCAATATCGGCACAGTGCGGACACGTATCGAGGGCATCAACATTGTTCTCCTTTGACCATGACACAACACACCGTTTTCGCTGGTGATACTGCATCATCCATGCCGACACAGGATGTGGCGCTCGTATCCCCTCCGCGTCATCCGTGCGCTATTATCCGGATCGGTTTGTAATGAATGGTGACGAGCGCGCGATGCAGGAGGAGGCCCCGTGCTGACGATCTTTCTTTCTGGGCAGGTTACGGACGGACAACTCGCGGAAATCAAGGCGGCGGTGCCTGACGCTGAGGTGCGCTATTTCGCGACGCGTGACGCGCTCGAAAAGGACATTGAGGAGGCGGACATCGTTGCGGGGAATATCGGCGCGCCCGCCCTCGCCCGCGCGACGAAACTGAAATGGGTGCAGAGTTGGGCGGCGGGCCCCGACACCCTCATGTATCCCGAGATGGTCGCCAGCCCGGTCCTCTGCACCAGTTGCAAGAGTAACGGCGCGATCCCTCTCGCCGAGCACGCCATTATGCTCATGCTGATGCTCAATCGCGACTGCGCCGCGCTGGATGCGCGACCAGGCGGCACATCGCTGGGAGCACCGCCGCACGGCGAGTTGAATGGCCTGACCTGCGGCATTATCGGGCTTGGCTACTCGGGGGAAGACCTCGCGCTCAAGTGCAAGGCGTTTCATATGCGCGTGCTCGGGATGCGGCGCACACCCCAGCCGACGCCGCATGTCGATGCGCTTTTCGCGCGGGACCAGTTGCACGAACTGCTCCGCCAGTCCGATTTCGTCGTCATGACCGCCCCCCGGACACCGGAAAGCGAAGGGATGCTCGGTGAGGCGGAGTTCCGGGCGATGAAGCCCACCGCCCACTACGTCTGCTTCTCACGCGGCGGTATTGCCGATGATGACGCACTCCTGCGCGCGCTGCGCGAAGGGTGGATCGCCGGGGCCGGGCTCGATGCGCACGGCACGGAGCCCTTGCCCGCCGCCAGCCCCTTCTGGGACCTGCCGAACGTCATCATCACCCCCCACAATGGCGCGACGACCCCCGCAGACGCGCCAGCGCGGCATCGACATCTTCGTCGAGAATCTGAAGCGGTTTCAGGCTGGTCAGACGCTCGTCAATGTCATCGACAAGCAGGCGGGATACTAGGGAAGTGCTGAGTGCCGGGTATCCCTACAGTGACTGAGTGCTGAGTACGCAGTGGTAGATCCCCTCCCCTCTCCATCGCCGTACAAACCTGATTAACGCCGTGAGCTTTTGGCGATGGAGAGGGGCAGGGGGCTCCGTACGTGAGGAACGAATCACCCCTTCGGCGGCGCGATCGCGGGGATATTGAGCGTGCTGACGAGTTGGTTGAACTCCGAGACATCGGTTTCGATCACCGTCGAGAGGGTGATGAGATGGAGGCCGATCTTCGTCGCGAGGTCGTCATAGACGGCGTAATTCTGTTGCGCGGGCGCGCTGTCCGCGCTCGCGACCGCGCCGGAGAGGCTCGCCAGTTTGTTGTTGAGCTTGATCGGGAAGTTCAGCGGGTCCTCCAATGCCTTGGAGCGGGACTGAATCAACTCCTCCTCGATTTCCGCGAGCGTCTTCTTGAGTGCTGTCGCTGCGTCCCGCACCGCCTGGGCATCCTCCCGCCCTTCGACGCGCTTCTCCCAACCCTCGATCTGCGTGCGCACATCGCGCAGCCGGTTGATGCCGTCGTGCGTGCGCGTCAGGTGGTCACGGATTTTCAGGAGCAGGTCGAACTGCGCATCGAAATCTTCCTGCGTCGCCGCGACGCGCGGGTCTTTGTGAATCTCGAAGGGGACGGTCTGCGTCACGTCACCCACCGTGAGACGCACCTGATAGTGGCCGGGTGGCGCGAGTGGCCCATCGACGCCGCCTGCCCAGAAGACCGCGCCGGGCACATTCGTTGCATCCGGGTAGCGCATGTTCCAGACGAAGCGGTTCACACCAGCCTCCGCGGGCGCTTTCGGGTCTTTCTTCGCATCATGATCATCATGCGCATCGGTCTTCTTCGCACCCGCTTCAGTTTCTCCTCGCTCGTGAACGATTTGATCTCGTTGCCCTTGGCATCGAGGAAGGTGAGGGTGATGGCGCTGTCTGGCTTCTCTTTGAGGTAGTAATGGACGATTACGCCGTCGGTCGGGTTGCGCCCCGCCTCGAAGAAGGTGAGCGGGCTGCCCGGTTTCGGGTCCTGATAGGTGGTGACGGCGAGGCCACCGACGGACAGGTATCCCTTCGGCGGGCCACCGGCGTGGAAGCGGCGCAGGCCGCTCTTGAAGCGAATCGTCGGGCGAGGGGTGAAGAGATGCGCGTCGGCGTTCTGGAGGTCATCGGTGAGCTGATGGAGCGGCGTGAGGTCATCGAGAATCCAGAAGGCGCGGCCATGCGTCCCGGCGATCAGGTCCTGATTCTTGATCGCGAGGTCGTGGATCGGCACGACGGGCAGATTGCGCTGGAGCGTCTGCCAGTGTGCGCCGTCATCGAAGGAGACGTAGATGCCCGTCTCGGTGCCCGCATAGAGGAGATCCCGCGCGGTCCGGATCGGCACGGATGACGCGCGTGAAGGCGTCCGCCGCGATACCCGCCGTGATCTTCGTCCATCTCTCGCCGTAATCGGTCGTCTTGTAGAGGTAGGGGGCGAAATCGTCCGACTTATAACGGTTCGCGGCGACATACGCAGTGCCCGCGTCGTGCGGCGAGGCGTCGATGATGCTAATCTGCGCCCATTCCGGCAAGCTCTTTGCGGCGTGACATTGCTCCATGTCGCGCCGTTATCGCGCGAGACATGAACGAGGCCGTCGTCCGACCCGGACCAGAGGACGCCGCGCTGCGACGGGTGATTCGGCGAAGGCGAAGATCGTGCAGTAATACTCGACGCTCGTGTTGTCGCGTCGTGATTGGCCCGCCGGATGGCCCCATGCGGGTCGGGTCGTTGCGCGTCAGGTCCGGCGAGACCACTTCCCAACTCGCGCCCTCATCGCGGCGAGCGATGAACGACATTCGAGGTGACATAGAGGGTGTTCGGATCATGCGGCGAGACGACGATAGGGAAGGTCCACTGGAAGCGATATTTGAGGTCGCTCGCGCCCCAGCCCATCGGGTTCTCCGGCCAGGGCAGGATATTGCGCGACTGGCGGGTGCGGTGATCGTACCGCGTGACGAGCCAGTAGGAACCGGCATAGACGATGTTCGGATCGTCGGGCCGTACGGCGATGTAGCCGCTCTCACCGCCGCCGATCGGTGTAGCACTCCGCCCAGGTGATCGCGCCGTTGTCGGAGCGACTGGGCGTGCTGATCGTCGTGTTGTCCTGCTGCGCGCCGTAGAGGCGGTAGGGCACGGCATTGTCCGTCGTCACATGATAGAACTCGGCGGTGGGCTGGTTGTAGATCGAGGACCACGACGCGCCGCCGCTGAACGAGACGCACGCACCGCCGTCGTTCCCCTCGATCATCCGCATGCGAGTTTGCCGGGTCGATCCAGATGTCGTGATCGTCGCCGTGCGGCGTCGGCACCTCCTGAAAGGAGCGACCGCTATCGGTGGATTTCCAGAGTTGGACATTGGGAACCCAGAGCGTGTCCGGCTCCGTCGGGTCCGCGATGATATGGGTGTAGTACCACGGGCGCTGCCGTTGATCGGAGTGATCGCTCATCTTCTCCCATGATACGCCGCCATCCTCGGAGCGAAATAGGCCGCCCTTCTCCGCTTCGATGAGTGCCCAGACCCGGTCACTTTTGGCGGAGCAGGCGACGCCGATCTTCCCGATCAGCTCCTTCGGCAGGCCGGGGGCAGTAGTAATCTCAGCCCAGGTATCGCCACCGTCAGTCGATTTGTAGAGGCTGCTGCCCGGCCCGCCACTGGTCAGGCTGTAGGGCGTCCGGTTCGCCTCCCAGAAGGCGGCGTAGAGAATGCGAGGGTTGTTCGGGTCCATCGCGAGGTCGATCGCGCCCGCCTGCGTGCTGCGAAAGAGGATGCGTTCCCACGTCCCGCCGCCGTCGTTCGAGCGATAGACACCGCGCTGCGGGTTCGGCCCATAAACGTGCCCAAAGGCCGCGACATAGACGAGGTCGGGGTTCCGGGGGTGGATACGGACCTTGGCGATGTGCCGGGTGTCGGCGAGGCCGCAGTGCGCCCAGGTCGCGCCGCCGTCCCGCGAGACATAGACACCGTCGCCGTGCGCGACATTGCCGCGGATCGTCGTTTCCCCCATGCCGACATAGAGCACATTCGGGTCTGACGCAGCGACCGCGAGCGCGCCGACCGAGGCCGTCCCCAGGGAACCGTCCGAGACGTTGTTCCAGGTCGCGCCACCGTCCCGTGTCTTCCAGACGCCGCCACCCGTCGTGCCGAAGTAGAAGGTGAGCATGTCGGATGGGTCGCCCGCCACCGCCACGCATCGCCCGCCCCGAAACGGGCCAACCAACCGCCACTCCAACTTCTCCAACAGCTTCGGTTCCACCATACCGTTCCCTCCGTAGGTTATGGCTCATCGACGCAACACAGGGATTCTACAGCGAGTTGCAATGATATCGCGCGGGACGAAACCGGGGAGAACCGCAGAGACGCAAAGCGCGCAGAGGACGCAGAGAGGGAAAAGAGAAGAGAAGAAGCAAATTCTTTCCTCCCTTCCCCTTTATCTTCTCCGCGTTCCTCTGCGTTCTCTGTGGTTTTCCCCGGCTTCATCCCGGTTTCATCCCGCACATTATTCGAGCGGCAGCCGCACGGTGAAGGTGGAGCCGACGCCTTCTTCGCTCTCGACCGCGATGGTGCCACCATGTTCCTCGACGATCTGCAGGGCGCTTGCGAGGCCGATCCCGCTGCCCTGAATCTGCCCGACGACATTTCTCGCGCGCTGAAAGCGGTCGAAGATGTGCGGGATGTCCGCTTGGGGGATGCCTACACCACCGTCCGCGATGGCGATGACCGCCTCGTGCCCGCCATCGCCTTCCTCCCGCGCGATCCGCACCGTGATCTCTTGATGATTCGGGCTGTATTTCTCCGCATTGGAGAGGAGATTGGCGATCACGCGCTCGAAGCGTACCGCGTCGATGGGGGCGAACAGTTCCGGTATCTGGATGTCGAGCGTGAAGCGGTGCGCGGTGAGGCCACGCCGAGCGACGACGATATCACGAACGAGAGCGACAAGATCGGTCGGTTCCCGATTCAGCTCAACAGTGCCACCGAGTTCGCCGCGTGTCACATCGATCAGTTCGTCAATGAGGGCGAGCATCCGACTCGTCGCGGCATTGATATTCGTCAGTTGGGCGGCGATCGGGCCGGTATCGACGTCGGTCAGTCGTGCGAGGCGGCGTTGCGCCAGTTGCGCGTACCCCCGAATGCTGGTGAGGGGGTTCTTGAGATCGTGGGAGGCTGAGGAGAGGAGTTCCTCGCGGGCACGTTCGAGGTCCTTCGTCTCGGTGATGTCGCGGAACATCGCGATCACTGCCTGAAGGGTACCCTGCGCATCACGGATCGGCGTGCTGTGGACGGCCCACCAGCGCTGTGCGCCCGTTGTGCGGTCGCGGACCTGAAGGGCCACTTCATCGCTCTCCTCGCCGCGCAGGAGGCGCGCGGTGGGCCATGCAGTGCGGGGCAGTGGCTGGCCGGACTCGTCGGAGAGGATGTATCGCTCGTCCACCGCCCGGAAAGGCGCGCTCACAAACGGTTCAGTGAAGGGGAAGCCCGCGATCCGGGCGGCGGAGGCATTGACATAGAGCGTCCGATTGTCCACGCTCGTGACAATGATGCCGTCCGCGACCCCTCCGAGAATCGTCGCGAGTTGTGCCTGCGAGAGGGCAGGTGTGGCTGTCAATTCTCTCCCCTAACCCCCCAACCCCCTTCCCTAAAAGGAAGGGGGAGCGGGACAAACTCAGCACTCAGCACTCAGCACTTCTCACTTGGGCATCGCCTTCAGCGCCGTATAAGCGGGGCGGGGGGACCAGTCGCTCTTGAGGACGCCCCACGGGTATTTCTCATCGCTGGGCGGGGTGATGGCCGCGAAGTTGAGGTTCCAGACGAACATCACGCCCATCCACGGGTACGATTTGCCGAGTTCAAAGGCGCGTGTCAGGTACTTCGCCTGCTGTTCCTCGGAGACGGCCTTGCCGTACTCGTAGCCCTTCGCCTGATTCGCGGTCGTCCAGCCAAACTCGGTCAGCCACATCTTCGTCTTACCCTCGCCCGCGTCCTCCATCACCTTGTGGAGTTCGACGATGCGCTGGAAATAGAAGGAGTTGTCGTTCGCAAAATCCGGCTTGCCGTCACCATCGACATCGCATCCCTGCGGGTTGGCGGGGTAGGAATGATCGGGATCGCTGCAGTTGGAGCCGGGGTGCGCGCCGAGAACATCGTAGTACTGCTTGATCTCGCCCCCGTTGAAGGCATAGATCTGTCGCAAGTACTCAACTTCGTTGAGGGCGATCGACGGGTCATTGACGCCGGTTGGCGTCATGCCGCCAAAGACGACCACTGCCTTCGGATCAGTCTTCTTGACTGCCTGGAAGCCCGCTTTGAGGATCGGTGCGTAGGCCGCGACATTCACCTTGCCGCCCGTCTCCACCGCGTAATTCTGCTCGTTCCAGATCTCGTACGCCTGCACCTTCCCCTTGTACCGTTGGGTCAGGAAGGTCATGAAATCGGTGAAATCCTGCGTCTTCGTCGGCAGCCCGCCCTTTGCGCCCACCCACTCGGGGGATTTCACGACGCTGAGGAGTATCTTCAGCCCCTTCGCGTTCGCGCCATTGACGAATTGGTCGAGTTGCGCGGTCGTGTCATTGCCGAAGTTGCCCTTCTGTGGCTCCATCGCGGACCAGAGCACCTGCTGGCGCATCCAGTTGAACCCCGCGCCCTGCACGTTCGTGTAGACCTTGTCGCGGAAGGCCGCATCGCTACTGAGGCCCCAGACATTGAAGCCGTAGCCGTCGCGCCGCACCGAACATCAGGGCCAGTTGTGCCACGCCCGAGACCGTGACGCCGACGCTGGCGGCGATGCCGGCATCGGGGAAACAGCCAGCCGACGGCCAGGAACAGCATCATGACGACGTTCAGCAGCACGGGCGCGAAAGCGGCGGCGGCGAACTTGCGATGGGCGTTGAGGGTGCCGGACTGAAGCGTCACCAGCACCATGCAGAACAGGTACGAAGGTGATCCGCGTCATCAGCACGGCATGGGCGAACTTGGCCGGATCGGCATCGAAGCCCGGCGCCAGCAGGCCGACGAGGCCCGGCGTGAACATCTCCGCCAGACCAGCACCAGCGTCTGAGACACGAGGAGTCGTGAAGATCTGGCTGGCGAAACGCCCGGCTTCGTGTCGGCCGCGGCGCGTCAGGACGCGCGAATAGGACGGCACATAGGCGGCGTTGAAGGCGCCCTCGCCGAAAATGGCCCGGAACTGGTTCGGCAGGCGGAAAGCGGTTGAAAAACGCGTCCGCGCATGCAGCTGCACCCAGAAGCGTGCCGAGCACGACGTCCCTGAGAAAGCCCGTGACGCGCGACACGAGGGTGAAGCTCGCCGACGGGAAGCAGGTGTCCATGACATCCGGGCCCGTGATCGTGGGCCGCCTCGGGCGCCGCGCTGTCCTCAGACGATCCCAAGCCGGACCGCATCACGACGGCGCGGCTCAAATGGGTCGCGGTCAACCCACCACGTGACGCTTGCCCGGAGCGTGCCGGGTGCGTTGAGACCGGTCGGTCGCCGCCACCCTTCTTCGAGTAGTACCCGCCCCATCGCGCCGGGGACCCCGATCCTTACCCCTCTCCACAAGGGCAGGGCTATCGCATTTGGCTGATAAGGCTGATGGAGATAGGTGTCTTGCCATGCGGCTCTCTTCATTTTGGATCGGACCGATCCCTTGGATGGGTCGGCGCGGAACAGGTTCAAGGCGCGGGGCGGCGGAAGATGGCAAGGTTCTCGGCCGTTCGGTCGTTTCGGGTGTGAATGCGGTCCTCTGCAAGAGCCACGTC
>CAVXPY010000007.1:0-29893 GCA_963763655.1 uncultured Chloroflexia bacterium | reverse complement strand
GCATATTGCTCACAACAACAATGGAAATCAAACGCCGTGAGCGGTTGCTCAAGGATTCGTAGAAGCAGATGAAGGAGGCGGCAGCGCCTCATCAGAAGTAGCAAAGGTAACAGGAACAGATGCTTGCGGACCTCCAAGACGCCATACGACAGCTCCTCTATGAGGAAGGCAATATTCCCCCGTCGGAGGTCGATATCAAGTTCGACGCGCCGACGCGCGAGTGGGTGACCCGCCTGACGCGCCCGACGGTCAGTATCTTCCTCTACGGTATCCAGGAGAATGGCGACCTGCGGCAGACGAGTTTTCAGTCCACGCGCGTCAATGGCCGGATGGAGCGGCGGGTGCCACCGCGGCGGATCGACTTACGCTATCTGGTCAGCGCACTCACGAGCGATGTCGAGGACGAGCACCGGCTCCTCTGGCGTGCCCTCGCGACCTTCATGCGGTACCCGGAAATCCCGACGACACACTTCCCCGATGCCCTCCAGATGATGGATATGCCCCTGACTACGCGCATCGCGCAGGCGGACGATGGCCCGGCCAGCCTTGATGTCTGGAGCGGACTCGGCACGGACCCGCATCCGGCCCTGAACCTCATCGTCACCCTGCCGCTCGATCTGGAGCTGGTGTTCGCGGCACCGTTGGTCCTCACCCGCACGCTGCGCTTCGGGCAGGGCCGGGATGGGGTTGCAGAGCGTACGAATATCGAAATTGGCGGCTTCGTGCGGGATGGCGATGGAACGCCACTCGGTGGTATTACGGTGACTATCGAGGGGAGCGCGGTGGGTGCCCGCACGACGAGCGAGGGGGAGTTCGTGCTCCGCAATGTACCGGAGGGGGCGCTGCAGCTTCGCATCACGCGCCCGGACGGCACTGAGGAGACGCATGCGATCACCGTACCGGCGGATACGTATGATATTGTCCTAGACTGATGCAGGCGACCAGGGTTTGATGCAGTAAGCGATGCGAGGCGCAAGAAAGGACGAAGCATTTGTACGAGCAGCGGATAATGCGCCCGAAGGACAAAGCACCGCCAGTAGACGCTCCATCGCTTTTCGTTTCCCGCGCGCCGGATTTCGCCGCGCAACCCCCGGTGGACAAACGCACGGGCAATCTCGCGGCTGCGGTGCAGCGATCCGTCGCTGACCCCAGCGGCGGTCAGTCGCTTGATCCATCGACCCAGCAGTTTCTCGGCTCCCAAATCGGACATGACTTCGCGAAGGTACGCATCCACGCCGATGGTGAGGCAGATGATCTCGCCCGATCAATGAGCGCCCATGCCTTCACGACCGGATCGCACATCTTCTTCCGCTCGGGTATGTACAACCCCGAAACCCCGGACGGTATGCGTCTCCTTGCACATGAGGCGACGCACACGGCGCAGCAAGCGGCGGCCCCGGTGATGGCGATGCACGCACCGGGTGGCCTTGTTATCAGCGACCCCGCCGACCCACTTGAGCGAGCGGCGGATGCGCAGGCGGAGCAGGTCGTCGCGGCAGCCGCACGCCCAACCAACGAGGCTGAGACTGACCGTGCGAGCGATCCGGCAGCACCGGTGGGCGATGGAGCACACACGTCCGGGATCATGGTGCAGCGCGAGCCAGATCACGACGCAGGCGGCGGAGCCAATACACCGGGAGTGCCATCGTTCCAGCAGGCGAACAAAACGCCGACCACCGGCGCGGCTGTTAAGGATCTTCCCCCACGTAACGATATAGAGTTGATGGGTATGCGCTCGAAGGCGCGACAGATAGATTCCACAACGTTTATCACTGCCGTGCAAACGGACATCAAGAATATTCGTGAATACTTCAAGTGGGTAAATAGTGTCTATGAACGATCATATGAGCATTACGACCTCGTCCTGAAGCAGGCGAATGCACAGGCGGAAACACAGCAAGTGGTGGTCGATCTCTTGTTCGGCGTTGCACTTGGCGTTGCGGTCGGCGCGCTGTCCGAAGTGACGCTTGGCGCAATGGCAGCGAATACCGCCTATGAACTCCTCGCGGAAGTGGCCGCCGAGGGTGTTGAAGGTGGCCTCGGTCTCGGTGCGGGTGTCACCGGCATTAAGCCCGAGATCGCGAAGGCGAAGGCGTCCGACGAGTTGAATCCGGCATTAAAAAAGATCCAGGCGCTCACACAGTTGGATGACCTGAACTCTGCCGCGCTTCAGATGGCCGTGACAAACACGTTCGTGTATACGAACCCAATCGTGCAAGCGGAACGTCTCTCTGCGGAATTGCGTGTCGCTGAGGCAGGCGGAGAACGCCGACTCTCCGATGATGACATTCGGCAGGGATACCTGAAACTGATGCGCTTCGACCTGCAGGGCTTGCGGATGGAGAACACAATCAAAGAGACGCAAGTGAAGTTCGACGCGCTGCGCGCCGCATACATGGGTAAGCAAGCGCCGACCGACCTGCGTACCGAGCAGGACATCTGGATCCCCTGGCTTGCACAGCAGAATCCGGTTGGATCGTGGGGCGGTTTGTTTGCGAGCATCGTCGAAAATAAGATCATCGCGAACCATCTCGTCGATATTGGGCTCGCGGCGCGCGGGGCCAGGGGCGGGCGACTCAATGCAGACATTTCCGACCACGATTATGAGAAGGACTACGACGAAGGGAAAGTAGACGCTTCCCCAGGAAATCAGATCGTCTCAGGCGCGAAGGCGGAGGCACCGAATATCCCCGCATTCTGGAGCGATGTGTTCCTGATGGGGCCAGGCGGCAAGAAGTAGCCAGTCAAAGCACCTGCGCGTGGCGCTCTATCGGCACCGATTCCTTGTGGTGATCCTTGTGATGCCATTGTGTGAGTCATCTGGTCAACTATGGTGCAGACAATCCAGGTGATGCGACCTGAAAGTGGTTCAGCCGAGAGGAGTGCGGTATGCCCGAGTATCTGTCTCCCGGAATCTATATCCAGGAAGTGGACAGTGGTCCACGTCCGATTGAAGGGGTGGGGACGGCGTGTGCGGCCTTTGTGGGCTTCGCGCCCGCCGGCCCCGCAAACTATCCTTCGCTCATTACGAACTGGTCTCAGTATGTGGAGACCTTTGGGAGCATGGAAGAGGGTGGGCGGCAGAATCCGCATCTGCCCGGCGCCTATCTCTCGCACGCCGTCTATGGCTATTTCCTCAATGGTGGGGGGCGCTGCTATGTGACGCGCATCGTGCCGGAAGGGCAGAATGGCAGTGCGAATGGCGCGGTGAAGGTCGAACCGCTGCAAATACCCAGCAAGTCCTCCAAGGCGATGCCCTCCCTCACGGTCGGCGCGAAAGGCACGCCGATGCAGGACATCGCGGTCGAGATCGCCCCACCCTCCGGTGAAGCGCCCGCCGATGGCACCTTCACGCTGCGCGTGCGGATGGGGCCGACGGAAGAAGTCTACGAGAATGTCTCCCTCGCCAAGCGGGCGGGGAAGAACGTCGTCGATACCGTCAATCAGGCGAGCCAACTCGTCACGCTCATCGAGGAGACGGGCACCGGAACCATCGTCGAGCGCACGCCCGATGTCGGCAGCTACCTCCTTAAGGCGCAGCAGACCGCACTCGTGCCGACGCTGAAAGCGAGCAGCTTCACCGGCAATGTCTCGGACCGCAGCGGCATGGAGGGGCTTGAGGTCGCTGAGGATGTGACGATGGTCTCCTGCCCGGACTTACTCAGTGCCTACGAGACGGGCGCGATCGACCGAGACGGTGTCAAAGCCGTGCAACTGGCGATGATCGCGCATTGCGAGCGGATGGGGGATCGCATGGCGATTCTCGACCCATTGCCCGGCCTCACCCCGCAGGACGTGAAGACCTGGCGCGAGCGCGAGACGAATTACGACTCCAAGTTCGCCGTTCTCTATTACCCCTGGATCAAAGTCGCCGGGGCGGATGGTCGCCCGATGGCGGTGCCGCCGTCCGGGCATATGGCCGGTATCTGGGCCCGCAATGACAACGAGCGGGGCGTCCACAAAGCCCCCGCGAACGAAGTGGTGCGCGGTGCCCTCGAAGCGGCGGCTCCGGTCACGAAGGGCGAGCAAGATACGCTCAACCCCATCGGCGTGAACTGCATCCGCTCCTTCACGGGCCGTGGCCTGCGGGTCTGGGGCGCGCGTACGTTGAGCAGCGACCCGGCATGGCGGTACGTCAATGTGCGGCGGCTCTTCAACTACGTCGAGAAGTCCATCGAGGCGGGCACGCAGTGGGTCGTCTTCGAGCCGAACGATCCCGACCTCTGGGCGCGGGTGCGGCGCGATGTCGGCGCATTCCTGACCGGCGCGTGGCGCGATGGGATGCTCTTCGGCCTGACACCGGGCGAAGCCTTCTTCGTCAAGTGCGATGAGGAATTGAACCCGCCCGATGTGCGCGATCGCGGCCAACTGATCATCGATGTTGGCCTCGCGCCCGTGAAGCCCGCAGAGTTCGTCGTCTTCCGGTTCCGGCAGTTCTCCGGTGGTGGCGCTTAAGAGCGCATGTCAATTCCTCACCCCGACCCCTCTCCATCGCTGACAGATCGTGGTATGGCAAGAGTGCAGCAGCGATGGAGAGGGGAGGGGAACGGTAGTGAAACGGGCGCGAAAGCGCCGCAACGTGGATCTTCCCGTATCTCTCCCCTCTCCACGCAGATGGAGAGGGGTCGGGGGTGAGGTATGAAGGAGTGAGTGATGGCAGATCAGCAAAAAGACCCGCTTGTCTCAGCATGGTTCGGGCTGGAGTTTCAGGGCGTCGTCACGGGCGCGTTCCGCGAATGCACGGGCCTCGGTAGCGAGAATGAGGTCGTGGAATACAAGGCGAGCGCCGCCAAGGGCGAGATGGTGATCAAGAAGGTCCCCGGTCGCTTGAAGTGGAACAACATCACCCTGAAGCGCGGTATCACGGATACGATGGACATGTGGAAGTGGCGCAAGCTCGTTGAGCAGGGCGATATGACTGCGGCGCGCAAGAACGGCACGGTCACGATGTTCAATCAGAAGAACGAGCCGATCGCCAAGTGGGACTTCGTCAACGCCTGGCCGAGTAAGCTCACCGGCCCGAGTGCGAATGCCGCGAACAACGAAGTCGCGATCGAGGAACTGGAAATCACCCACGAAGGATACGAGCGGACGCAGTAACCGGCAACCGGCGTTCATCAGTAGCGCGGTACCGCCCCGTGGCCACGCCAATGGCTGCGGGGCGGTGCCAACCGGGGATGGACCCTGTGCGGGAGGATGAATAGTGGCGACCGCGACGATGTTGCAGACCGAGTTCG
Organism: uncultured Chloroflexia bacterium; assembly: GCA_963763655.1. GTDB lineage: Bacteria > Chloroflexota > Chloroflexia > Thermomicrobiales > JALYUS01 > JALYUS01. The sequence continues at coordinate 24,656 of CAVXPY010000007.1, read as the reverse complement.
CGTTCACGCTTCCCTGCGGCTTTATTGACGACCGCGGGGACCGGCATCAGGAGGGGACGATGCGCCTCGCGACCGCGCGGGACGAGATCGAACCGCTCGGTGATCCGCGCGTGCAGGCGAATCAGGCGTACGTCAGCATCCTGCTCCTGAGTCGTGTCGTTACCCGCCTCGGGGGCATCAGCCCGATCAGCCCGGCGACTATCGAGGGGCTGTTTTCCGCCGATTTCTCGTACCTTCAGGACCTCTATATCCGGATCAACGACCAGGGAACGAACCTGGTGGAGACCGCGTGCCCCTCCTGTGGGGCGCGTTTCGCATTGGACTTGTCTGCGGACGCCTGACGCCAATCGCGTCCGCATGAATCGAGGAACGTCGCACAATGGACGAAGAGACCGGGACAGCGCAGAGCGGTGGGGCGGTGGAACCGTCGCCGCACGAGCAGCCGCAAGGAGCGCCGGGCGGGATCGACATTCAGCAGCTCGCAGACAAAGTCTATCGGCTGGCGATGGCCGACGCGCGGCTGGCGCGGGCGCGCGGCGAGCGCGTTGGTCGGCGCGGAGAGAGGTGAGCGATGCCATACGAAGCATATCCGAACTGTCGGTTTTACGTCGAACTGGGCGGCATCAAGGAGGCGGTCTTCACCGAGGTGAGCGGCTTGCAAATCGAGACCGCGTTCTTCGACTACGAAGAGGGCGGCAACAATAGCTTCGTCCATCGCCTACCGGGTCGCGTGAAGGCGAGCAACCTCACCCTCAAGCGCGGGATGACCCTCTCCAACGACTTTTTCAAGTGGCAAGCCGATGTCGCACGCGGGAAGATCGAGCGGCGCAATGTCTCGGTCATCCTCTACGATGTGCAGGGCAAGAAGTTGATTCTCTGGGAGTTCCTCCGTGCCTACCCGGTCAAGTGGGTCGGGCCGCAGTTCAATGCGGGCACGGGCGCAATGGCGATCGAGACGATGGAACTGGCGCACGACGGGATCAATGTGGGGTAGCGACGTGCCACGACGACAGCTCACCGCGCGAGTCACACGCCATCAACACCTCGCGAACTGGGTGACCGCCCGGAACGTGATGACGCGCCGTGTCTCTGCGATGCCGCCGCTCGCGCAATTCGTCGGCCTCGCACCCGCGCAGCCAACCGCACCGCGACTGAGCGCCTTCCAGCCCCGCGTGATCGCCGCCCCCTCCCGAAGCTATGATGTTGGTCTCGCGCCCGGCGCGGATACGGTCACGTCGTTTGTGGACGGATCGGAAGCGCCGGTCGTCTGGCGCGCGCCATCCATTGTTGACGCGCCGCCTCCTGATGCGGTACAGGAATCGGTTGAGGACATGGCCGCGTCACCCGTTGTGGATGCCGGGGTGCAGACCACTCCCGCGATGCTCGATGTGCGTGAGGATGTGCGGGCTGTGAGCGCGGAGCGACCGATCGCTCCCCGTGCGATTCCGCCCGAACCGGTGCGTGACCCGCAGCCCATCGCGACCCCTACGCCGCCTGCCGCCCCGACCCGCCGCGAGCGGATGGGGCGGCGCATTACGGAGGAGTCACCGCAACCGGTGAGTCCGCCTGCCGCGAGTCCGGCGGTGCGACCGTTCTCGCTCGCACCAATGGCACCCGCCGTGCCGCCCCCGCCATTGATCGAACGCGCACCCACGGTCAGTCCGGAGCCTGATTTCGTCCCGCGTGCGACAGCCGCGATCGCCGAGACGCGCGAGGTATCGCCCATTGCAATGACGCCGTCGAACGAGAAACCGAGCGTGCCCAATGTTCAGACATTCGCGCCGCCGGTCGAACCGTCTGCGCCTGCGCCACTGATGGCTGAAGAAATGCCACTGGACCCGATGCCAGCGATGCCGCACACGCAATCTGTGGAACCGTCGCTGCCCGCCTCGGTCGGAGCCGAAGAAGTGGGACCATCTCCCGTGCCGAGGATGCCAGCGGTACAACCCGCAGTGCCGCTCCCGCCCGCGCTCGTGGCAGCGGTCAGCGAGGCGTTGAGTGCCCCCCCACCGGCACCTCCCGCATCCGAACCGCAGCGATCCGTACCCGTCGAGGTGAACCGCGCGCCAGTCGCTGCGCCCGAACTCCCCGGCCCCGCGCCTGCCGCCGTCCCGCGTGTGGCGTCTGATGCCACTCCGGCCATATCGCAGCCCCCATCCCCGCTCGCGTCATCGCCGGAGTCCGAACCCGCGACAGGCCAGAGTCTGCCACCCCTCGAACGACCGTCAGCGCGGGGCTCAGAGGCATCGCCGGTGCCGCCGATGCCTGAGATACCAATGACGACCGCGCCCCCACGGCGGCTGAGTGCCGATGACCTCTTTCTGCCCCAGAACACGGATCGCTCGCCCGCTGCCTGGCTCGCCCGGCTCAGAGGTGAGTCACCACCTCCGGCAGAACCGGTCGTCGCTGCACAACCGGAGCCCACCGCGCCGGAGATGGCTGCATCGGAGGCCGTTGCAGCGGAACGCACGATGGCTGACGCGCCGTCCGTCATGCCGCAGGCGGTCTCCGCTGACGTGTCCGCACCACTCCTGTCGCAAACGCCACAAGTACAGTCGGCGCCACCGTTACCACTACCGCCGGTATCACAACCGCAGCGCCGGTTCGTTGCACCTGTCCCGGCGGCGGGGCCGACGGTATCGCCTGCGTCTGCTGTTTCCCCGACAACGGTCGCGCCCGCGCCAGAACGAACCGCCGCAGCGGCGAGCGATCAGGCGATGATTCTTGCCGATGCGTCTGATATGCCCGATACGCTTGAGACGCCCGATGCGAGTGGCGCGCCGTTGCAGACCGTCGCACCGTTGACCGCAGCAGCCACTGCGACCGCTCCCTGGTCGCCCGACTCGACGGAGCCGATCCGTCCCGAGGATTTGTTTCAACCCGATGCGTTGGACCGCTCGCCTGCGGTCTGGCGCGAACGGCTGCGCGCAGCGGCACGCCAGACCCCGGCGGCGCCAGCCACGCCGCCGCCGACCGTGACACCGCCGCGGGCGCAATCGCGTCCTGCCTTCCCACCCCCGCCGATCACCAATCGCCCCGCCGCGTTGCCGGTCAATGGCACTGCTTCGGAGCGTGCGCCGTTTGCTCCCTCACCACTGCCGGAAACGACGCGCCGCTTTCTGCAACCGCTCGTCGGTGTTGATCCGGCGGTCGCGCCGGTCTATCGCGATGCGCGCGCGGCAGAGGTCGCCGCTGCGCATCATGCGGACGCCCTCACCGACGGTAATGTGACGATCCTCTCGGCGGGGCAGAGCGATGAGCGACCGGAAACGCTCGGCCTCCTCGCGCATGAACTGACGCACATCGCGCGACGTCGCGACCCCCGCTTCATCCCGCCCATCGCGCGCGCAGCGGACCGCAACGACCAACCGCCGACCGGCATCGCGACGGAAACGAGCGCCACCGCCCTCCTCGCGGACGATGAATCGCTCGCCCGGCGCGTCGAGGCGCGCGTCGTGCGCGCGGCGCGCGCGTATCAAGCCTCTCAGGGGGCAGAATTCGATGCCCCGGGCAGTGATCGTGACCGCGCGCCTCGGTCTCAAGCAGGGGAACCGACGCGCGACACCGGGCGTTGGAATAGTGAGGACTGGAATGGATTGCCCGCGCCGTGGGAACCGCTGCCGGATTGGATGACGGAGCCCGCGTTTGAACCGATTGCCGGGACGACACGGGCAATGCCGGTCGCTGCCGCGCCGATGGCATCTGTTGCGCCAGTGGCACCCATTGCGCCGGTCGCACCGATGACGCAACTGGCGGAAGAGGGGCACGAGAGCGAGGGGGCGAGCGCCGCCCCGGCGAGCGCGGCACCCGCGCCGCACGATCCGAGTACGCCTGCGGAACCCGACCTCGATGCCCTCGCGCGGCAGGTCTATGGAATCTTGAAACGACGGCTTGCCCTGGAGCACCGAAGCGCCGGGTAGACCGATGATCGACGAGCGATGGGAAGGTGCAGAGTGGACAGGAAGAAGCTGGAGCAAGCGACTATCGCCAACCTCGATAAGGGGGGGCCACCGATCAAGTGCCTCTTCAATCCGAAAGAGTACGCCTTCACGAAGACGAACCAATGGAAGGCCGCCGCGAATAAGAGCACGAATGTGCCCTCGTTCGATTTCGGCGGCGGCGAACCGGCGACGCTCTCGATGCAGCTCTTTTTCGACACCTACGATAGTGGGAACGAGGCCAAAGACGTTCGCAAGGAATACACCGACGCCATCTGGGAACTGATGATGATCGATCCTGACCTGAAGGATCCGAAGTCGAAGAAGGGCCGCCCACCGAAGGTCCATTTCCAATGGGGGAAGGCGTGGTCGTTCGATGCGGTAATCAAGAGCATCAAGCAGAACTTCACACTCTTCCTCGCCGATGGGACGCCAGTGCGGTCAACACTCGATATCAGCTTCCAGCAGATCAAGGACGCCAAGCTCTTTCCGAAGCAGAACCCGACCTCCGGTGGCGAGGGCGGCGAGCGAATCTGGACGGTCAATGAGGGCGACACCCTCGCCTGGATCGCCTACAAGGAGTACGGGGATTCGAGCCAGTGGAAGCGGATCGCAGAGGTGAACCGGCTGACGAATGTGCGGCGGTTACCACCGGGGATGGTGCTGGAGATTCCGAATGCCTGATACGAGCAATCTGCTCAGCCAGTTCTATGTGAAGATCGACGGCAAGAAGGCCACCGAGGAGTTCATGCATGACCTCGTTGAGGTGCGGGTGGAGAGCAGCCTGCATTTGCCGGACATCGCCACCCTGACGTTGCACGACGCGCGCCTGCATTGGGTCGATTTCGCGAGCCTCGCGCCGGGGAAGACGGTGGAGATTGCCGCGAAGGCGGGCCAGGGCGAGACTCCCTTGTTCGATGGCGAAATCATCGAACTCGAACCGGATTTCGGGCCGAAGGCGCATAACTTCATCGTGCGCGCGTTCGACCGGATGCACCGGCTGGGGCGCGGGCGGTTTGTCCGCTCCTACCTTAATGTGACGGACGAAGACCTCGTGCGGAAGATCGCGCAGGAGGTGGGCTTGCAGGTCAAGATGGAGTCGACGAGCCAGGTCTATGCGTACGTCCTGCAGAACAACCAGACGAATCTGGAGTTTCTGCGCGGGCGGGCGGCAGCTCTCGGCTACGCCCTCTATGTCAAGGGCAAGACGCTCTACTGCGAGCCGCCCCGCGCGAGCGGGCAGGCAACCAAGCTCGAATGGGGCGTGACGCTCGCCACCTTCCAACCCCGCCTGACGACGGTGATGCAGGTGGACGATGTGGTCGTGCGCGGGTGGGATCCCGCGACGAAGCAAGAGATCGTCGGGCAGGCAAAGCGCGGCAACGGCACCCCGAAGGTCGGTGAGTCGAAGAGCGGGGGCGAAGTCGCCCATGACGCCTATAAGCTCGCGGCGCAGGGCCTCGTCACGGACCGGCCAATGCGCGTGCAGGCGACCGCAGATCGCCTCGCGCAAGCGGTCGCAGACCGGACGGCGGGCGGCTTCATCGAGGCAGAAGGGGGATGCGGCGGCAACCCGGCGATTGTCGCGGGGGCATCGATCGAGGTGAGCGCCGTCGGGGATCGCTTCAGCGGCACCTATCTCGTCACGAACGCCGTTCATCTCTTTTCCGCCCAGAGCGGTTACACGTCTCAGTTCAGTGTCTCGGGGCATCATGCCGCAACCCTCCTTAGCCTCCTGACACCGGAGCAGGAGCAGACGCCGGTGATGGGCCTCTCCATCGGTGTCGTCACGGACAATCAGGACCCGGACGGTCAGGGGCGTGTCAAGGTCAAGTATCCTGCCCTTTCCAGCGAGCACGCCAGCACCTGGGCGCGCGTCGTCGTGCCCGGCGGCGGGGCGGAACGCGGTATCGAGTTCCTGCCCGAGGTCAATGATGAAGTGCTCGTCGGCTTCGAGCAGGGCGATGTCCATTACCCGTACGTGCTCGGTGGGCTGTGGAACGGGAAAGATGCGCCGCCGAAAAAGAGTGGCGACGTCATCAGCGGGGGCAAGGTGCAAAAGCGCATCATTCGCTCCCGTACCGGGCACACGATCACCCTCGATGACAGCGATGGCGGCGGGAGCATCACGATCGAGGACAGTAAGAACAACAAAATCGTCCTCGACACCAGTTCCAATGCCCTGACCATCGACGTCAAGGGGAACGCGAGTGTCAAGGCGCAAGGGAACATGAGTGTTGAGGCGGGGGGCAACCTCAGTCTCAATGCAACGGGGCAGGTACAGATCAAGGGCGCAGTCATCAACCTGAACTAGCGAAGAGCGGTGAGCGAACAGCCAAGAGCGAGGAGCGTGACGCGTGGGGCAGCCAGCAGCAAAAATGGGCGATCAGATCGTCGCCACCGATATTCACATCTACCTGATTCCCGCCGCAGCGGGTGCGCCAGTGCCGACACCCCTGCCGAGTCCCTTCTCGGGGATCATCAATGGCAGCCTCAGCACGAACGTGATGATTATGGGACAGCCCGCCGCCACAATGGGGAGCACCGCGACCAATACGCCGCCACATATCCCGCAGGGTGGATCGTTCTCGAAGCCACCGAGCAACATGGGCACGATTATCATTGGTAGCCCGACGGTGCTCATCAATAACAAACCCGCCGCCCGCAACGGCGATACGGCGCTCACCTGCAACGACCCGGTGGATTTACCGGTCGGGACGGTGGTCGCGGTGGGGACGGTGATGATCGGGTGAATAGACGCGACGCGATGGGGGATTTGCTCGGGGTCGGATGGGCCTTCCCGGTCGATGTGGACGCGCGCGGCCGGATCGGTCTCGCGCGACAGGAGCGGGACATCGAGCAGGCGATCCGCATCATCCTCTTGACGCCGAAAGGGCAGCGGGTGATGCGCCCAGAGTTCGGCTCCCGGCTGCACGATCTGATCTTCGCGCCGAACAACGCGACGACGGCCGGCCTCGCCGCCTATTACGTCGAAGAGGCGCTTGGCATGTGGGAACCGCGCATCACGGTGCAGGAAGTGAACGCCCGCCCCGACCCTGAGAACAACGGGCGCTTGATGATCGACATCACCTATCAGATCAAGGCGACCTACGACAGCCGAACACTCGTCTTCCCGTTCTATCGTATCCCGGACGACGAGCCGCTATCGATCACGGGAGGGTAAGGACCGAATTATGCCGCTGCCAACGCCCAAACTGGATGATCGCACCTTTCAGAATATCGTCGATGAGGCGAAGAAGCTCATCCCGCGCTACTGCCCGGAGTGGACGGACCACAACGTCAGCGATCCCGGTGTGACGCTGATCGAGTTGTTCGCCTGGATGACGGACTTGCTCCTCTATCGGGTCAACCAGGTGCCGGACAAGGCGTACATCAACTTCCTTGATCTGATCGGTGTGCGGCTGGCACCGCCGCGCGCCGCGACGAGCGATGTCACGTTCTACCTCTCCGCCGCGCAGCCGAGCGACATCATCATCCCCTCGGATACGGAAGTCGCGACGATCCGCACCGAGACCAGCCCGGCGATCATCTTCACCACCGAAGCCGCGCTCACGGTCCGACCACCGGAACCCCTGAAAGCGTACACCGGTGGCAGCTCTCCGAGCGTGAGCTGGCTGGAGCACGATCTCGATGAACTCGCCCTGCTCGGACATCGTATCCCCCTCTTCCCGCCCACCCTCCAACCCGATGACGCCTTCTATATCGCCTTCCGAACGGACCACAGCAATCATGTGCTCAAGCTCCTCTTGGACTGCGAGGAGGCGGGCGGCGCGGGCATCGATCCGAATAACCCGCCCGTGGAGTGGCAGGTGTGGCAGGGCATCCAGACACAGTGGGTCTCCTGCGGCCCCCCCGAATACGATGGCACCTTCGGCTTCAGCCGCAGCGGTGAGATCACGATCCGCACACCCATAATGGCGGCGCGCGATTGGCAGGGGCAGCGCGGTGCGTACTGGCTGCGCTGCCGCCTGACGCCCGCGCAACTGAGCGGGAACGCCTATCGGGTATCACCCGATCTGGAGCGCGTGCGCATCGAATCGTGGGGCGGTACGGTATCGGCGCGCCACGCGATTACGGTGCGGAACGAAGACCTCGGCCAGAGCGACGGCACGCCGGGGCAGACATTCCGGTTGCTTAATACGCCGATCCTCGCGCGCAACCCGCTGGCGGACACCTTGATCGTCGCATCATCGAACGGCGGGGCGGAACAATGGCTGGAGGTGCCGGACTTCGCGGAGTCCGGCCCGGATGACCACTGCTTCACGCTCGACGGGCTGGACGGCACGCTGACGCTCGGCCCGGCGCTCCTCCAACCGAGCGGCGATGTGTACGCCTTCGGCGCGGTGCCCGCGAAGGGAAGCACGCTCTCTTTCAGCCGCTACCAGTATGGGGGCGGCGTGATCGGCAATGTCCCGGTGGGGGCGCTCTCGGTGCTCAAGTCCTCGATTCCGTACATCACGCGCACGACGAATTGGGTGCCTGCCTTTGGCGGGCAGGATGCGGAGACCCTTGATAACGCGAAGCGGCGTGCGCCCCATGCGCTCCGCATCCGCACGCGCGCGGTCACGGCAGATGACTACGAGTTCCTCGCCTGCGAGGTGCCCGGTGTGGCGCGGGCGCGCTGCCTCGCCCCCGGCGAGCAACCGGGCGATCAGAACGGCCTCCGACCGGGACAAGTCGTCGTACTCGCGCTACCGGCGGTCGAGGAGGACACCCGGCGCATCCCGGAGGAATTTCGACGCTCTCGGCGGAACTGCGCGCCGCGGTACTCACCTATCTCGATGCGCGCTGTTTGCTTGGCACCACCATCGAAGTGCGCTCGCCGCGTTACCAGTGGGTATCCGTCGCGGCGACGGTGCGCGTCGCGGAACGCAGCGATCGGGGGCTGATCAGCCAGGTGGAGCAGCGCTCCGACGAAGCGCTTTATCGGTTCCTTAATCCGAGTTGCGGTGGTCCGAATGGGAAGGGGTGGCCGTTCGGTCGGGATCTGCATGTTTCCGAGATCTATGGGTTATTGCTGCGCATTCCGGGGGTCGAGTCCGTTGAGGACGTGCAACTATTGGTCAGCGATCCGCGCGGCAACGGCGCGCAACGCTCGGTCGGTACACGGCTCACGGTGCCAGCGGATAGCGTGATTTGCTCAGACCGCCACGAAGTACGTGTGCGATAGCGGAAAACGCCTATAATCGGGATCGGGATCGTGAGTAGCAAGTGTCAGCGAACATCGGCCAACTGATCGTCCGGCGCGGCGACACCGTCGTGCAGACGGCTGCGCTCAATATGCCCGTCATCACGATCGGGCGCGCCCCGGACAATACCATCTCGCTCCTTAATCCGCAGATTTCTCGCCGCCATGCCGAAATTCGGCTGGAAGCGAACGGCCCGATCATCGTCGATCTCGGCAGCGCCAATGGCACCTCGGTGGGGGGGGAGCGGTTACTGGCGCAGCAACCGCGTCTCCTGCTCCCTGGGATGGTCGTGGAGATTGGGCCCTATACCCTGACCTACCAGCCGCCGGATGCCGCCCAGCCCGTCGAGGCCGTCGCACCCGCAGACGTGGCGGAGGCCGTGGAAGCGGTGGAAGCGGCAGAGGCGAAGGCAGCAGCCGTCGCGCTGGCGAAGGTGCCGGGTCTGCCGCCGGGAACGAAGCTGCCGACGGTGCCCGTGGCGCGGCCCACCTACCCGGTGCCGCGCGCGCAGGGGCCGATGAGCTTCTATCTGTACGATCTGCCGATCATCTATCAGGAGAGTGATTTCCTCGCGCGCTTCCTTCTCATCTTCGAGTCGATCTGGGAACCGCTCGAACAGCGGCAGGATCATATCGCCATGTATATCGACCCGCACACGGCCCCCGTCGCCTTCCTTTCCTGGCTCGGTGGCTGGCTGGACCTCTCGTTCAGCGAGCATTGGCCGGAGAATCGCCGTCGCCGCCTTGTGGCGGAGGCGATGGAGCTCTATCGCTGGCGCGGGACGCGCGAAGGGATGACGAATATGATCCAGATTTGCACCGGTCTGACGCCGCAGATCACCACCGTCCCGGCGGAGCCGTTCGTCTTTCGCGTCACGATCACCGTACCCGCCGATGTGGAGGTTGATCGCGAGCTCGTTGAGCAGTTGATCGATACGCATAAGCCCGCGCACGCGGGGTACCGGCTGGAGTTTCGACGATGAGCAGCAGCCTCGTTGGCCTGACGCTTGGCAACTATCGCATCGAGGCACCCTTGGGTGCGGGCGGTATGGCGCAGGTCTATCGCGCCGTCCATGTCATGCTCAATCGCCCCGCCGCCATCAAGGTGATGCACTCGCAGTTCGCCGCCAATGCCGGTTTCCAGGAGCGCTTCGTCCAGGAGGCGAAGGCCGCCGCCGCCCTCAACCACCCGAACATCATCGACATCTACGATTTCAGCAGGCACGAGGAAAACGGGCTCTTGTACCTCGTGATGGAGTACATCGCGAACGGCTCCTTGCGCACCCTCCTGCAACATCAATCGGGTGGCGGGGAACCGCTCCCGACTGCGCTCGGCCTCGACCTGGTGCGGCAGGCGGCGAATGGGCTGGCCTTCGCGCACAGCCGGGGCATGGTGCATCGCGACATCAAGCCGGACAACTTGCTGCTCGGCGATCCCGGTGGTCAGTTTGCGGGGCGCGGCTACACCGTCAAGATCAGCGATTTCGGCCTGGCGCGGCTGGCGGAGGGTGGCATTGCCAGTGAGGCGGGGATGCTCCTGGGGAGCCCGGCGTATATGTCTCCCGAGCAGTGCGAAGGCGTGGAACTGGATGGACGAAGCGACCTCTACTCGCTGGGGATCGTGCTCTACGAGGTCGCGACGGGCTACCTGCCCTTCGAGATCAGGACGGCGAGCGATGCGATATACAAGCATGTCTCGGTGCCGCCGCTGCCACCGGGGCAGGTGCGCCCGGACTTGCCCGAGGGGTTGGAGGCGATCATTCTGCGCTGCCTGGCGAAGCGCCCCGCAGAGCGGTACGCGGACGCGACGGCGCTCTCCACCGCACTGACGGGCATCCTCGACCGGCTCGGGCCGCTTCCGGCAAGTCCGGTACGCAGCACGCAGGCAATCGCGACCCCCGCGCCGCTTGGCACCGAGTCATACATACCGCCCGACGTGCCGCGCACAACGAATCGGTCATCGCTTCCCCGCCTGCATGTCCTCGATACGAACGGTCAGGAGCAGAACGCGCTGGCGATCACGAATCGCGGCGTGACCGTCGGGCGCGGATCGGACAATGTCGTCGTGCTCGCCGATAAGCAGGTCTCGCGCAACCATCTGCGGCTCGATTGGGATGGGCAGCGGGTGATGGCGACCGATCTGGGCGCGGCGAATGGCAGTTTCCTCGGCGAGCGCCAACTTGCGCCGCAGACACCGACTGAGTGGACAGCGGAGGATTGGTTGCGGGTTGGGTCGTACTGGCTCTATCTCCAGCCCGCCTATAACCAGGCCGCCGCCGAAGCGCCGGTGCAGCCGGTTATTGCCGCACCCGTGCTGCCCGCTGCTGCCGCTCCGGTCTATTCTCATCCGCCCACGGTGTACCCTCCCCTCCCTCCCTCACCCGTTGTCGTGCCCGGCACGCAACCCCTGCCCTACTCGCCCGCCGAATCTGCGCCGTACTCTGCACCGTACATCCCGCCACCATCGCGCCAGGGGCGCATCAATGTCGCGGTGGAGGAGGGCGAGACGCTCTCGATCACCCCCGGTCAGTCCTCGGTGGTGCGGATTCGGCTCACGAACCTCGGCACGACGGTGGACCATTTCCGCGTGACCGTGGAGGGCATACCGGAGGGGTGGGTGACGATACCGGAGCAGGAACGCCAGCTCAATCCACACGATGCCGTCCCCATCGTCCTGACCCTCACCACCGCGCGGTCGCCGGAATATACGGCGGGCGAGTACCCCGTGACGATCCGCGCGCGCTCGCGCGAGAACCCCGCCGAATCGGGCGAGGCGCACGCGCTCTGGACCGTACTCCCCTACACCGCACCGAGCATGGGGATCGAGCCGGCCCTCGCGACGAGTCGTATCAAGGCGAACTACGTCCTCTCCGTGCATAACGGCGGCAATGCGGCGGCACGGTACGCCTTCGCGGGCAAAGATGACGAAAGTATGCTCGGCTATCACTTTAGCCCGGAAATCGTCGATCTCGATCCCGGCACGGAGGCCCGAATCGGCATGACGGTGCAGACGCGCCGAAAATGGCTGGGGCGCGCGCAATCGCGCCCATTCAACGCGCAGGCGCTGCCATCGCTCGGCGATCCGCCCCAGCCCGTGCGCGGGGAGTGGATACAGAAGGCGATTCTCCCTCCCTGGACGCCGCTCGTCCCGGTTGCAGTGCTCGCGCTCCTTGTCGCGCTCTTTTTCTGGCTTCAGCCTTCGGTCCGCATTTTCATTGACCCCGCCGTGCCCGTCGCCGGGCAACCCGTGACGGTGCGTTGGGATGCCAAACATGCCCGCACGATCGATCTGTCGGTCGATGGTATCGTGGTCGCGAAAGACCTCGATGCGAACGGCAAAGGAAAGATTTTCGAGAAGGGGTTAGGCGGGAAGATGATCGAGGCGGTCGCCAAGAACCGTCTCGGCAGCGCGAAAGGGGCCTTGCCCCTCACCGTCGTTCAACCAACACCCGTCCCGACGGCGGTTCCCGATAAGCCCGTGATCGACGGGTTTACCGTGGATCAAAGCGTCGTGCTGCCCGGTCAGAAGATCAAGCTGACCTGGAAAGTACATAACGCGGACAGCGTGACGATCACCTCCAGTACGGGTGCGAACGACTCGAACTTGAAAATCGACGACTCGAAAGAATATACGATCACGCAGGACACCAATTTCACGATTACGGCCTTCAACAAGGGCACAGTAACCTCGACGCAATCGCTCTTCGCGGGCACCTCCGCAGCGGTCGCGACGAGCGTTTCGCAAACCGCCGTCGTCTCCACCGCCGCATCCGGCACGGCGGCAGTCGTGACGGCGGCGGCGCAGACGACCGTGGCGGGCTCCACCTCTGCCGCGCAAACGACGATCGCCGGTTCGACGGCGGCGGTGCAAACGTCCTCCGCAGGCAGCACTGCGGGCGCGCAAACGACCGCCGCCGGTCAGAATCAAGGGACGCAAACCGCTGTCGCAGGAGCCAATGTCGCGACGCAGACCGGCGCTGCGAATGCGAATGTTTCGACGCAGACCGCGAGCGCGAACAACAACCTCGCCACGCAGACCACGACCGCAGCGACGGCGCAGGCACAGTCGCAAGCACAGTCTCAGGGAACGCAGACCGCGCAGGCGCAGGGGCAAGGGACACAGACTGCGCAGGCACGGGGCCAGACGACCCAGACCGCGCAAGCGCAGGGCACCTCAACGGCCCAGGCACAAGCCCAGACCACGCAGACGGCGCAGGCGCAGGGCACCGGGACCGCCGTCGCGCAGTTGACGGCGACCGCAGTCGCGAAGACGACGATCACGGTGAACGAAAAGGATTTCGCGATCACCTTGAATGCGTCATCGATCAAGGCGGGCATGATCATCTTCAAGGTCACCAACGATGGCCCGTCGCTCCATCACTTCAGACTTTTGCAGGGAACGACCGAAAGGAAACTCATCTCCGTTGACCCCGGAAAGACGGAGACGACCGACCCCATTGATCTGAAGCCGGGAGTCTACACCATTGTCTGCGACATCCCCGGCCATGAGGCGCTTGGCATGAAAGTGACGCTGACTGTCACGGCGTAGCGTAATTCAGGTAGGGGCGCACAGCCGTGCGCCTTTTGCCGTGATCGCACGAGGCGTGAGGCAAAGAGAATTGGGCGCACGGCGTACGCCCCTACGCCGCTTCGGTGATCACAACATCACATTCGTGAAAGAGTATGACGATCAACCTGATTTCCCCTATGCCTTGCTACACTGCCCCATCTGTGAGTAGCAGCAATCGAAGGGAGATGCGCGTGGACAAGATGCGCGTGGACGTGGCCTATGTGCTCATCCTCGATGATGCGCGGGAGAAGGTGCTCATGGTCCAGGACAACGGAAACTGGTCTCTCCCCGGTGGCGGACGCGAAATGGGCGAGACGCTTGATCGGGCAGCCGTACGCGAGGCAAAGGAAGAGAGCGGGTACGATGTCACGGTGGGCGGTATCGTCCATGTCAGTGAAAAGTTCATCGACACGAACCACGTGCTGTTTGTGACCTTCCGTGGCGCGATAGTTGGCGGCCAACCCGGCAGTGACGATCCTGAGATCGGCGCGATCGTGTGGAAGTCGATTGCGGAGGCGGAGCAGTTGATGACCTTCTATCAGGACATTCTCGGCTTGTACCAGCGAACCGCTCAGTATGTGGTGGAGGATTACAGCGGATTGCAATGACAGTGCGCTAAAGAGAGGGCCGGTGGTGGCGGGCTTCAGCCTGCCAGAGCAAGGAGTGGCAGGCTGAAGCCCGCCACCACCAATACATCCACCGGCATCAGCCACGTTGAGGGAGTGTGACGGCTACGCCGTGCAGTAGCGCCACTTGTAGTAGTGCTGGCCGATGTTGCCCATCTCGACCTTGAAGGCGTCCGGGTTGTCTGCCGTGTAGGTAAGGACGCGTCGCTCGAAGACCTGCACCATCACCTGTCTCTGCTGCCCCGCCACCTTGACCGTCGCGAGGAATGGCTCCGATTTCGCGTAGCCGATGGTGAGGAGGCCGACCGTGTCGCGATAGGCGGCAAACGCTTGCGGCACATTGTGCTGCGTGGCGGCGTCATAGGTGGCGAGGGCAGTGGGGCCGGAACCTGCCGTCGCAGTGCCCGGTGTGATCGTCCCGTTTGCCGCAACCGTCGTCGAGACGAGAATGCCGGTCTGCGCGGTTGCCGCATTGAGCAAGGCCGCCGCCGTGGTGCTGAGTGACGCATAGGTCGGGCCGATATTGTCCGGGTCACCGGCGATGGGGATGGCGGCGGCGGCGCGCTGCTGGAAGCCGGCGTCTCCGGATTGCAGGAGGCCCGTAATCAGCTCATTGGCCAAGAGGCCGTTCGTCACGGTGCCGGTGGCGGGGTTCGTCAGTTCCATCCGCCCCTTATCGAAATACTGGACGAGCCGCTGACCGCCCGGCGCTTCCGCATATTGCTCCGAGAGACCCGCCGTTCCCCGCCGGGCCCCAGAAGTTCGGCGCGAGCGCTTCGCCCTGCTGCCACTGCGTCTGGAAGCCGGGGTTCGCGAACGAGGTGGTTGGCGTGAGCGGTGTGCAGGCCGCCGCCGAGCCTGTGGTGGTGGTCGTGGTGGTCGCGCTTGCCGTCGCGGTGGGGGTGGGTGCCGTGGTTGCGGTCTGCTCCAACTCGAACGCGCCCGTGTCGCACGCCGTGCCCTGGGGGCGGGTGATGCCGCGCTGGTCGGTGGCGGGGCAGGTCGCGCCTGTGCCGCCCTTGTCAATCGCCGGGCTATTGGCCTGGAGCGCGTGGGTGAAGGTCGGGCCACCATTGTTTGCGAGGGGGCCAATGAGTGGGTTGGCACTCTGCTGATCGTGCGGGCCGGTGAACTTGCAGGAGGTGCCCACGTCGAGGTTGAAATCACTGGAGATGATCGGGCCAGCGCAACTATCGGCGACAATCGTCGCCTTGAGGGTCGTCGGGCCGCTGGTGCTCACGCCATCATTGCCGAAGGCGGAGGAGGTATTGCCCGCGACGGTGACATACGTGAAGAGGGCAGTCGCGCCGAAGGAATCGATGCCGCCTCCAGCGCCACTCGTCACCTTATTGCCACTCAGCGTGCTGTTCGTCATGCTCACGACACCACCGGCACGGTTGTAGATACCGCCGCCGATGTCCGTCACGGTGTTGCCATTGATCGTGCTGCGGTCGGCGGTCACGGTGCCGCTCGTGTCGTTGCCGATACCGCCGCCGAACTTCGCGTTGTTGCCGCTCACGGTCGTCGTCGTGAGGGTCACCTTGCCCGTCGCCATCGTGTTATAGAGGCCACCACCGATGCCTGTGCTCGTCGTGTTGTTGTTGATGACGCTGGTGGTGACGGTCAATGTGCCGTGGTTGAAGATGCCGCCGCCGTTGTCGGTGCTGGCGGTGTTGCCACTCAGGGTGCTGCGGTCGATAGTCGCGGTGCCGTCGTTATAGATGCCCGCACCGGATTTCGCCTTGTTGCCACTGACCGCAACGTTTTTCAGATTCAGGGTGCCTGATCCGTCATTGAAGATGGCACCGCCGGACGTCGTCGCGGTGTTCGTAATAATGGCGGCGTCCGTCAGGGTGAGGGTGCCCGCGTTGTAGATGCCGCCGCCGGGGTTCGCGTTGCCGTTCTGCACCGTCAGTTTCTGGACGGTGACGCTGACCCCGTTATTGACGTGGATTACCTGATTCGCGTTGCCGCCATCGAGTTTCGTCGTGTCCTGTGCCGCGCCCGTGATCGTGACGGGCTTGCTGATCGTGATGTTCTCCGGGTAGGTTCCTGCCGCCACGGTGATCGTGTCGCCGTTCCCCGCCCGGTTCGTAACCGCAAAGCTGACGGTCTTGCACGGTGACCCACTCGGGCCACAGGTCGCGCTGTCTGCCCCGGTCGCGCCATTGACACTGATGGTCGTTGCTGCCTGGATGATCTGGGTCGCCACGACCGGCATGAGGAGCGCGACGAGCAGGAGGCCCGTCAGCCAGCGTCGGTTGACACGCACGAAACGCAGCAGTTGTTGCATCTGGGCACCCTTTCTTCGCTCTCGCCACCACTAACCGACATACGCCACGACGGTGATGGTGAATCTCCCGGACGCGACGTTTCCTGATGAATCTCGGGCCGAACAGCTCACGGTTGTGGTGCCATAGTTGAACAACGCGCCAGACGGCGGGCTGCAACTCACCGGCACTGCGCCGTCAACTGCATCGTACGCAGTGGCATTGTAGGTAACCCCGATGGCACCGTTGGTGCGATTGGAGACGGTCATGTTGCCTGGAAGCGTGAGGACAGGTGGCGTGGTATCTTTCGGTCGCCCATTGGCGACGACGACACGGAAACTCCCCGTTTGCACATTCCCGGCAGCGTCCCGCGCGGTGCAGGTCACGGTCGTGGTACCGACTTTGAAGCTCGATCCGGTGGCGGGCGTACAGCTCACCGGCACCGTACCATCGACGACATCGGTCGCGCTCGCGCTGTAGGTCGCCACGGCGGCAGTGTAGTCTCCCGTCGATGTGGTATAGATGTCCGCCGGGAGCGACAGGACGGGTGCCTGCGTATCGCGTACAGTAACTTTGAAGCTACCGTTCGCGACATTGCCTGCGGCATCCTTCGCAGTGCAGTTCACGGTCGTCGTGCCCACTTTGAAGACGGTATCCGCAGTGGGGCTGCACCGAGCGGGAACTTCGCCATCTACCGCGTCGACTGCCGAGACGGCGAAGGTGGCCGTCGCGCCGCCCTTCGTATTGCCCTCGTAGGTGAGATCGCCAGGCAGCTTGAGGGCGGGAGGGGTCGTGTCGCTGAAGGTGACAGTGACGGTGAAGCTCCCCGATGTCGTGTTCCCGTTCGCATCCTTCGCGGTGCAGTTTACCGTGGTCGCACCGACGGGGAACAGCGTGCCGGAAGCGGGCGTGCAGGTCACCGTGGCGTTGTTCGTCGCGGTGACGGTGTAGGTGACGTTCGTGCCGCTCTTTGCGCTCGCATCGGCGGCGATGTCGCCGGGGAGTTTGAGGGTCGGGGCATTCGGGGCCGCCGTGGCGTTCGTTGTCGCGGTCGGCACCGGCGTCGTGGTCGGCACTGGCGTCGCGGATGGCTGCTCTGTGGGTATCGGGGTCGCGGTAGGTGGAGCAGGCGTTCGGGTTGGTGCGCCGGGAACTGGCGTTTCGCTCGGAGGAACGCTCGTTGCGGTCGCTGCATCGGTCGGCGCAACGGACGGGGAGGGCATGGCCGTCGGTGTCTCAGACGCAGCGATCGGCGTCGGCGTCGCGGGCACGATGGTCGGCGCTGACGTTGGTACGGGTGTTGGCGTTGCGGGCGTCGTATCGGGCATCACCGTGAAATCGAAGGTGCGAACCGCGGAGAGGTTGCCCGCGAGGTCGGTGGCGCGGAAGGAGATCGTGTGATCGCCCGGCACATCCACGGTCTTGTTCGCCTTGAAGTTCACATCACTGAAGTAGAGCTGCCAATCCCCACCATCCATCTGATACTCGACGATTGCCACCCCACTCAGCCGGTCCTCGTAACTGATATTCACCTTGGCCGGCCCCCGCGATTGGGGGCGCGTGGCGGCAGCGAAGGTGCGGGTCGGGCCACCGAAGGGCAGGGGAGCGCCCTGCGCGGTAGTCCCGGGAGCGGGGTTGGCGAGCGAGAGATCGAGCGTTGGTGCGGTGTGGTCGATGGTGAACTTGCGTGTCGTTGTCTGGATCTGACCATCAACCTGGGTGACGATCATCACCTCGTAGATGCCCTCCGCACTGATCGTCATCCCCGGCGTGAAATCCTGAGCAGGTACCGGCCCCGTCCCGCCCGCGCTCAACGTCAGGGTCAATACGCGCGCGTAGATGACGTCACCGATGTCGCCGAGCCACGAAACATCGAGTGTGACCGGGCCACTCTTGACGCTCCCATCCGGGACGCTCCAGATCCACACAGGTTTCGGCGCGGGCTTGCCACTCAGCGCGGTCGCCGTACCGCCGGTGATGCGCGCCGTCGGGCTGACGGTGCCCGCGCGCGGCGTCACGGTGGAGAATTTACCGGGAGTGCCGACGACGACGGTCGTGGAACCGGTACCGGTGACCGGGCTGCCGCTGCCGGGCGTCGTAGTGGTGGGGTTCAACGGCCCATTGACCGGGTTCGGATCAGAGCGGGTGCCCGGCTTGTTCGAGCCGTTCGGATCGTAATTGTTGTCGTCCAGGATCACGCCGCCTGCATACTGCTTCGCCAGCGCCAGCACTTCGTTCACGTACCAGTCTGCGTTGTTGTAGGCGAAGATCGCGCGTCGGATATCTCCCGGCGCTCCCGCATTGCGCAGATAAAATCCCGCTGCGTAAATCGCCGATTCCGGGTCGTAGATTCCCCCCGGCCCGAGGTTCTTGCCCGTCGCCCCATCCACATCACCGATCAATCCGCGATAGGTGCTCGGCAGGAACTGCATCATCCCCTGTGCATGCGCGTCGTCCGTCCCCGCGAAGCGCTCGATCAGTGGCCCCTGGGCGCGCGGCGTGAAGTTCGACTCGATGCGTCCGATGGCGAGGAGGATTTCGCGCGGCACACCGGTGCGTTCGGCGGCTTTGGTGAAGAAGGGCATCAACTGCGAAGGGGCGATCGGGCGCGCTCCGTCGTTGACCGACACCCCTTGATCGTTCGCTGCCGGGGTGAGGGGGCCAACGACCCGCACGCACGCCGCCCCCCCCGCATCCTTGCCGTCGTAGGTGCGAATCCAGCGCATATTGTAGCCACTGTTCATGAAGGTTTGCAGCGACTTGTTGATCGTGCCGTCCCACGGATCGTTGACCGCGTAGTTCGATGCGGACCCGCCGCTGCCTGCGGTGACGACGACAAAGTGCATACCCGTCTGCCCGCGCAACATACCGACGATGGCCGGTTTCCCGGCAGCGAGCACCTGATCGAGGTTCTGCCAGGAGAAGTCGAAGCCGTTGTAGCCCGTCACTGCGCCCTTCGCACAGGGCACTGCCTGCGTCCAGTACAAGAGGTCCGCTCCCTGACCGAGGCAGGCGTTGAGCTGGGCGGGCGTGAGGGGGGCACCGTAAAAGTTGAGGACCATCGCCGTGGAGGTGACGGCACAGCCGAAGTTGCCGATGCTGTCACCCGCCGCCTGCATGACGGTGTTGCGCCAGGAGGGATCGTTCTGGCTGAAGATGGGCATGGAGCAGGCAGTGCCACGTGGTTGGGGCGGGGGAGCGGAGACGTCCGCAGCGACGGGAGGGAGGGCTTGTTCGGGGCGCAGGGCGCTGCGGGTCGCCCCGCTCGTGATGTCGATCTCGGTCTGCTGAAGGGTGGACGTCCCACCGGTAATAACCCCACCGCCTGCCGTTCCCTGATCACCGGACTGACGGCCGGGTACGGAAGCGGACGTGGTAGAGGAGGACGAACTGGCCGCGCTGCGCGTGCCCTGATCGCCGGGCTTGTCGGCACGCGGAGTGGTCTGGAAGATGAGGGTCTTGTTGTCGGCAGCCCAGCACAAGGGGAGGTTCGGATTACGCGCGAAGTCCTCGGGTTGGAGGAGATCGGCGGGGGTGTCGATGCGGTGCGCCTGCCCACCGATCTCCGCGATCCAGAGCTCCAATTGGGTCTGATTCTGCGCGGCTTTCTGGGGGTTGAGCTGGAGATAGGCGACCTGACGGCTGTCAGGAGACCAGGCAGGTTTGACGGACCAGAAGCCGCGCGGGATAGCGGCGAGTTCGGTGCGCTGACCGGGATTGGCAACATCAATGAACCAGAGGTGCGCGTCGTCCATCGCTTCGTTGGCGGCGGTGATGTAGGCGAGGCGGGAGTTGTCACCGGAGAGGGCGACGAGGGGTTCGTAGAGACCGGGCATGAGGTTGGCGGGCTCGGTGCGTAGGATCTGGAGATCGCTGAGATCGGGGTTGCTCAGGCGGATCGCTGTCACTGTGTCGTCGCTAAAGAGACTGACGACCTTCGACGCCGGGCCGGCGCAGGCATTGCCGACCGGGCCGGTGGGTGTCTCGTCTCCTGCGCCGCCACGCCCGCGCAGGAGGAAAAAGCCGAGTGTGCCGAGCAAGAGGATCGTGACCGCGCCGATGCCGAGCACCCACGGCAGGCGGCTCGGCGGGCGTTCAATCGGCATCGTGCCCGTCGTTGTTGCGGTCGCCGTGGGCGGCGGGGCGCTGCCGAGCACGCGGAGCGGCACGCTCGCCTCACCGATGGCATAGTTGCTCGCGCGGGCGATCAGGACAATCGTCACCATCAGATCGGCGAAGAAGGCATCGGGCGGCACCGTGACGACGACCGAGGCGGTGACTTGTTCGCCCGGCCCCGCCGTGACGGTCGGTGGTCGGAGCGTGAGCCATGCCGGTTCGATGCCGCGTGGCCGGAGGGAGAACTCCGCCGCCTGCGTGCCGGTATTCGTGATGAACGCGGTCAGCGTGGCCTGCGCGCCAGCTTCAACCTGCGCGCGGTCCGTTGTCAGCGTGATATAGGCGGGTACACTCATGTCTCACTGCCCCGGACTTCCTGGGTTCCCCCAGCCTCTCATCTCCTCCATCCGCAACCGATGGCATGAACCGATGAAATCGCCATGCCAATCGCTGCCGAGCCTCAGTGAACCAAATCCGGGACACCGCCGTGTCACACGGGTCACATTGACCTACGCAATGTTGGAAATACCATCACTGCGTAGGTCAATTGAGTATGGAATCGCCCGATTGTCTCGGCTCACTCCGCGTGATCTGAAGCGTTACGAAGGGGTCGTGCCTGCAATGAATTCGACCTCGTTGCCGTCCGGGTCATCGACGTAGATCGTGCGAGAGGGGATGACGGGGTGCTGGCCGGTGCGAACCGCGAGGCCGTGCGCTGCGAGATGATCCCGCATCGCGTCGAACTCCTCGGGCGCGAGTTCAAAGGCGAGGTGATGGAGTGTCCGGCCTGGTTTCGTGGCAGGGAAGGGCGGCGTCCCGACCGGGAGCGGTACGAGGACGACCAGTTGCGGCACTGTCAGGGCGGGATCCCCCGCACGGAGGAAGACAGGCCGAAACTCCGGCTCCGAAACGAGCGTCAGTCCGAGCATGTCCCGATAGAAATGCAGCGACGCATCGAGATCATGGACCGAGAGGACGATTTCCGCGAGGCCCCGAATTCTGGTCATTCCTGCCCCCTTTCCGCCATCGTGCGCGTCCCCATTGTATCCTATGGAATGGCGCGCAGGATGCAGACCTGTGCCACTCGTTCCTCTTTCCACGCCATTGCGTGACGGAAGGGGAGGTAGGGGGTCAGGTGAATCCCACTTCTCTGACGACGGACATCAAGTCACTCGCCCTCGCGCATGGTTTCCATGTCGCGCGCGTGACGACGGCGGAACCGTTCGCGGGGCTTGAACCGATTCTGAACGAGCGGATCGCGGCGGGCCACCTCGGTGGGCTGGATTGGTTCACGCCCGAACGCGCGCATATCGCCAGTGCGCCGCAGCGTTTGCTACCGTGGGCGCGCTCGTTGCTCGTCCTCGGCGTTTCGTACTACGCCGACGCGCCGCCCTTGCCGGGCGATGGCGTGCCGCGTGGCCGCATCGCTCGTTATGCCTGGGGGATGGACTATCACGATCTCCTGCGCGGGATGATGCGTACCTTGATCGGAGCGATCGAGCAGCGTGTCGGCCACCCTTTGCGGGCCGGGACGCTCGTGGACACCGCACGGATCGTCGATCGTGCGGCGGCGGCGCGGGCGGGGCTCGGCTGGTACGGGAAGAATACCTGCATCATCACGACGCGCGACACCGGCTCCTATCTCTTCCTCGCCGAGATGCCGCTCGATCTCGATCTCGAAGCGGACGCGCCGGTGCGGAAATCGTGCGGTACGTGTGCGGCCTGCATGATCGCCTGCCCCACCCACGCGATCCCGGCGGCATATGTGCTCGACACCCCCCGCTGTATCTCGTACCTCACTATCGAGCACCGGGGCGCGGTGCCGGTCGATTTGCGCGCGGAGATGGGCGGCTGGGTCTTTGGCTGCGATGTCTGCCAGGAGGTCTGCCCGCCGAACCGTCACGCGCTCCCCCTCGCGCCGCCCGCGCTCCGCCCGCGCGACGTGGAGGATGCCTACCCCGCGCTCGTCCCGCTCCTCACAATGACGCCGGACGACTATCGTGATCGCTTCCGGGGACGCGCGATCAAACGTGCGAAGCGCGAGGGGCTGGCCCGCAATGCGGCAATCGCCCTCGGCAACACGGGCGACCGTGCCGTTGTCCCTGCCCTCGCGGATGCCCTCATCGGCCACGACTCCCCGCTCGTGCGCAGTCATGCCGCCTGGGCACTCGGCCATCTTGGAGGATCAGTCGCCCGCGCCGCCCTCGAACGCCGCCGCACGCTGGAGGCGGACGCGACGGTGCGGGCGGAGATCAATGGTGCGCTGGCGTGAATCTTCCGGGATCAGGCGAAGTGTGGCATCACCTCATCGATGAAGCGGCGGACGCCATCGGTCTTCGGGAAGTCCGCGAAGCGCAAATGGAAGTGCGAGACACCGAGAGCCGTCCACTGCCCGATCTGGTCCACGATCTGCGGTGGCGTGCCGATCAGCCCCGAGCCGTTATAGAAGGGGCAGGCTTCCGCCATCTGCTGCGCCGCTTCCTGTCGTATCGGCGATGGCGACGGCGTCTACACCGACCGTCTTCTTGATCGCGTTGACATCTCGCCCGATGGCCTCGCAGTGGCCGCGCAGCACGTCCAGCTTATGGGCGTAGGTCTCCCGCGTGCCCCCACCATTCCACCAGTCGGCGTGTTTCGCGACGACTTTGAGCGTCAGTTGCTCGCCGCTGCCACCGATGAGGATGGGCGGGATGGGGCTCGGCTTCGGATCGAGGTAGGCATTGTGGACGCTGTAGTATTTCCCTTCATAGGTGACGTCGTCCTCGCGCCACATCCGTTTCGCGATCTCGACGGTCTCCTCCAGTTGGCCGATGCGGACGGCGGGGCGCGGGAACTCCCAGTTATAGGAGCGGTACTCGTTCTCCTTCCAGCCCGCGCCGATGCCGAAGACGAACTTGCCAGGCAGGAAGGCGCAGAAATTGGCGACCATCTTGGCAAGGAGGGCCGGGTTCCGGTTCGACTGGCAAAGGACAATCGGCCCCCACGTCAGATCGGGATACCGCGCGGCGAGGAAGCTGATCGTCGTCCAGCACTCAACCGTCGGGGTCTCCATCGCCTGCCAACTCGCCCACGGGATGACATGATCCGCGACCCACGCCGCATCGAATCGCCCGTGAATCAGATCGAGCACCGCGGTGATTTGCGTGAGAAAGGTCGCGCTGTCGCTCCCGTCGGTCGGAAAATCCGGTACCCGCCAGCCAAACTCCACCCGATCCGCCATGATAACCCCCTCATTCAATCACGTACGAAAGCGCAGAGGACGCAGAGAGCGCAGAGGACACAGAGAAGCGAGAACGAAGAGTTGTCTTGCCGCTTACGTTATCACAACTTCTTTCATTTCTCTGTGTCCTCTGCGCTCGAATCCCCTCAGTTTTGCAAGAGGCGGAGGCGTTGGGTGAGGGCGCGGGTGTTGACGCCGCACTCATCGAGGACGCGGCGGGGGATGCCTTCGGGGTCGCGCAGGAGGGCGAGGGCGAGGTCCGGCGCTTCGACCTGCGTTTCCATCTCCTGCGCGATCTCCGCTCCGTCTTCGATCAGGAGATCAGCCGTGGGCCGACGGTCACCTCTTTCGGGAAGGAAAGCGGGCTCGTGCGGGACGATAAACTCCACGCGGCTGCGTGTCTGTTCAACTGTCGCGCCCGCTTCACGAAGCATCTGACCTGTTGGGCCATCGCTGGCAATCAGCGCGATGAGCAGATGCTCGCCGCTGATGTAGCGATGACCGAGCCGGGTCGTTTCCGCCGCCGCCGCCCGCAAGAGCGCGTGCATCTCTCCGAAAGCCGCGCATCGCTGAGGAAGGAAGCGAGCGGACGCGGCTTGGGAGCGACGATGCCATCGATACGCCTTCGTGGTTACTCGGTGTCGGTGAGCGTCGCTTGCGCGTGCGCGAGCCATCGCAAGTTCGCTTCCACGTCCTCGATTGCCGCC
>CAVXPY010000006.1:0-52836 GCA_963763655.1 uncultured Chloroflexia bacterium | reverse complement strand
GTTACCCCGCGCCTAGAATAGCTGATAAACGGTGAGGGAGACGCGTCTGCGCTATACTGCGCGCGATGCCATTTCTGCCAACGGGCAAACTGCCCGCGGACCTGCTCCAATCCGTCCTCGACACGCACGCGCCCCGCGATCCGCGCGTGGTCGTCGGCGCGCGTGTGGGCGAGGACGCCGCCGTCATCGATATTGGCGACCGCTACCTCGTGGTGGCCGCCGATCCCGTGACCTTCGCCACCGACGAACTTGGTTGGTACGCGGTGACGGTCAACGCCAACGACATCGCCGTGCGCGGTGCCACACCGCGCTGGTTCCTTGCCACGCTGCTGCTGCCGGCAAGGCGCACCGATGAGGAGATGGTTCGGCGGCTTTCGCGCAACTCGCCGAGGCGTGCGCGGCGCATGAGGTGACGCTGGTCGGCGGTCACACCGAGGTAACGCATGGGATCGACCGCCCGCTCGTGGCGGGGACGATGCTAGGCGAGGTCGCCAAGGACCGGCTCGTGACGACAGCGGGCGCGCAGGTGGGCGATGCCGTGATGCTGACCAAGGGCGTGCCGCTGGAAGGGGCGGCGATCATCGCGCGCGAGAAGGAGCGCGAACTGCGTGCGCGGGGCGTGCCCGCCTCTGTCATCCGCACGGCCAAGGGTTTCTTGCGCACGCCCGGCATCAGTGTGTGCCGGGATGCCGCAATCGCCTGCGATGTGGCGCGCGTACATGCGATGCACGATCCGACCGAGGGCGGGATCGCCACCGCGCTGCACGAGCTCGCCGCAGCGGCGGGTGTCGGCCTGCGCATCGACCATGACCGCATCGTCGTGCTGCCGGAAGGCCGCGCGCTGTGCGAGGCGTTCGGTCTCGACCCACTCGGCACCATCGCCTCCGGCGCCCTGCTACTTACGCTGCCTCCCGCCGAGGCCGATCTCGTCCTCGACGCGCTCGCCCATGCGTCCATCGACGCTCGTATCATCGGTCAGGTTGTCCCGGCGGCGGAGGGCGTGACGCTCGTCGCGGGCAGGCGGCAATGGCCGCTGCCGACATTCGCGCGGGACGAGATCACGCGACTCTTCGGAGAGGCATAGCACGGCGCAGAGAGAAGCCCTCCGTCCCCGATGAGTGGCGGTGAGGGGCCTTCATTTGCGGCAATGAGGGAAAACGAACGCTGGACGCAACTGCGCGCCGCGCCTATACTCCCCGCATCGGAGACCCCACCGCAGGGCGCGGGCTGGGGACAACTACCCGCTTGCCCCGACCCCTATGGCAGCGAGAGGAGAAGCCAGTATGAGTGACAACCTGCGCGAATTCCTGGAGATTCCGTACGACGAGTTGGAGGAACTCAACCTCGCGGCGAAAGCCGAGCGCATGGCGCGGACGGCTCCCGATGTGATTCGGGAAAAGCGCATGCGCTACCTCGCGGATGAGAAACGGATCAAGGCGGTCACGGTCTGCTTCACCGACCTCGAAGGCCGACTGCATATGCTCGACTACGACAAGAAATTCCTACTCAAATCGGCAGATAACCTGACCTTCGATGGCTCATCGATCCGTGGCTTCACCGCGCAGCAAGAATCCGATCTGCGCCTGGGCATCGACTGGTCGGCATTCTACTGGCTCCCATCGGATATCTTCGGGCCGGGAAAGGTGTTCGTCTTCGGCGAGGTGCAGGAGCGGGACGGTACCCCCTATCACTCCGATCTGCGGGCCCGGTTGAAAGCCTACACTGCCGCGCGATTCGCGGACGACGGACTGACCTGCTACGTCGCCAACGAGACGGAGGGCATCCTCTTCAATGGGCGGCACGCCGAGCAGCATTACATCGACACGGACCAGTTCGAGTTCATCAGCACGAGCGGGTACTACCACTCCCTGCCGGGCGATCCCCTGCGGGCATTCATCGACACCGCGGCAGAAGCGCAACGCGCACTGGGCTTTGCCAACGAGAAGGACCACCCCGAGGTCGCCCCCTCGCAGTTCGAGATGAACTACGGCTATGTCGAAGCGACGATCGGTGCCGACCAGGTGATGCTCTACAAGCTGATCTGCCGCCAGGTGGCGAACCGGCTGGACATGACCGCCAGCTTCCTGCCGAAGCCGGTCACCGGCGTGAACGGCAACGGCATGCATACCAATATCTCCATCGGCCGGGGGGATACCAATCTTTTCTACGAAGCAGGGGGTCAGGAGGGCCTCTCGGCGTTCGCCTGGCAGTTCGTTGACCGCATCCTGACCAGTGCGCTCGATCTCTGTTTGGTCTACAACTCGAGTGTGAATGCCTATCGGCGGCTCGACCCGCACTTTGAGGCCCCGAACCAGATCAAGGCATCGCCGATTGACCGCGGCGCGATGGTGCGTATCCCGATTGGCAATGCGCGCTCGGCGCGCATTGAGGTGCGCTCGATCGCCCCCGATGCGAACCCCTATCTCGCGATCTATGCAATGTTGCGGACCGGCCTCGAAGGCCCACTGAACCCGGAAGCCCGCCAGCGCGAAGCGATCCTGCCCGACAATATCTACGACGCGATCGACGCGCTCCGCGGCAGCGACTTCGTCGCCGGGGCTTTCGGGAACGAGGTGCGGGACAAGTACGCCGAGTTGAAGCAGGCGTCGGCCGATCGCTGCCCGCGCAAGCTCGGTGCGCTGATTAAGCCCGCAGAGATCCAGTTCCATCACGAGGTGACGAATCAGTATCTCTGGAACCGCTTCTAGAGCAATTTCCGCAACCACTGTCCCTGCGAACATCCCCGGTGGCGGCGGGCTGAAGCCCGCCGCCACCGCAATTGCCGGATTAAGTCGGTTAAGGTTCATTAGCCTGCCGCAGCAAGGGATGGCAGGCTAAAGCCCGCCGCCACCGAACATCTCTCGGCTCAGTAATTTCGCAAACCGCTCTAAGCAAGACCTGGTATGTTCGTGCATCTCGGTAGTCACCGATGGTGGACGTTTGCCCTTCTGACGCCCTGCCCGATCGCCACTGCATGGCCCACTCCGTCGCCCCACCTCGACGGTGATCCGCCTGTTTCGTTGCCGATGCACCAACGATAATCGCGTGTCCATGATGGCATGTGTGTACGCGGCGCTCGCCCCCCTCATTGTTTTCTCATTTTCGCCTCGCCCTCCCCTCAGATTGACACGCTATCGTGGGTCATGCCGGGCACGCACCGGCATAGGGATATGAGAGCGGGCCACATCACTGCGGACGATCTCAGAAGGTACATCGCAGCACACATCAAGGGATGAATAGATGACACATGAATCTGACAAGCGAGTAATCGGCCCGCCCCCATCGCGGGGGCCAGCACCCCTCCCACCCGCTCCCAACGCATCCAGGGCGAAGAGCGGCGGTGGGAAAAATAAAAAGATCGCCAACAGTCTCGTTGCCCTCAGTTCGGCGGCGATCCTCTCTGTGTACGGTCTCGGCTATATCCGTACCGATGCAACGCAAGCGTTCGGCAACTTCGATACCCCGACGATTGCCATCGCGACTGCTGCACCGACGGCAACGAACGCGGCATCCTCGCCGGTCGCCGCCTATCAATCGCCGCTCTTCCCAACGCCGTCATCGGTTGCGGACGGGAGCACGCAAAGCGTGGCAACGGCCGCCGTATCCCAGCCAACCGCAACCACCACAGCCGCCGCGACCGGCAGCACGACCACGACCGCGAAGGCACCCGCGACCGCTACGACCATTCCGCCTACCGCGACGACTGCCGCGAAGGCCCCTGCCACCGCCACGAGTGCCCCCACGACGACCGCACTCTATAAGGATGGCACGTACACGGGCACGGGGACGAGTCGTCACGGCAATATCTCGGCGTCGGTCGTCGTTCAGGGCGGCAAGATCGTCTCGGCGGCCATCACGCAGTGCGGCACGCGCTATCCGTGTTCGGATATCGCCACTCTTCCCGGTCAGGTCGTGACGCGACAGAGCGCCACCGTTGATGCCGTCTCGGGCGCGACTGACAGCTCCCAGGCGTACCGGGGCGCGATTCAGAACGCGCTCGCGAAAGCGAAGGGCACGGCATGAGCACGGGTATTGAGGTCGAAACCCCCCGCCGTTCCCTGCCCGGTGTGGTGGCAGCGGCGGCGCAGCCGATTCGGCGCTTTTTCCGCACGCCGAAGGGCTTGCTCCTCGTCGTTCTCCCAGTACTCGCCGCAGTCGCCGCCACCAATGAGGGGTTGCGCCTCGCGCTGCCGGAGGTGATCGGCGCGGCGAGTGGTGCCGCACTCCTCGATGTCGCGCTGGCACGCGTCATCCGGGGTGCCTGGTTCTTCCCAAGCGGCGCACTCCTCTCCGGCTTGATCGTCGCCCTCATTATCAGCCCGATACAGCCCCTCCCCGTCGCGGTCATCACGGCGATGCTCGCGGTCAACTCCAAGTACCTCTTTCGGGCACGTGGCAAGCACATCTTCAATCCGGCGGCGCTGGCGCTCGTCGCCGCGTACTTCCTCTTCGCGAGCGAGCAGAACTGGTGGGGAGCGCTGTCGAACCTGCCGCTCCCCTTTATCGTCGTGCTGATCGCTACCGGCATCTTCATCGCGGATCGGGTGAATAAGCTGCCGATGGTGCTCGCCTTCCTGGGATGCTACCTCTCGCTCTTCACGCTTATCACCTTCCTCGGCCACGCCGGGCAGGCGGGGGAGATCTTCCGCGCGCCGGACATCAACGCGGCGCTCTTCTTTGCCTTCTTCATGCTCACCGATCCGCCGACTTCCCCGGCGCGCTACCGCGACCAGATCGTATTCGGCATCGCGGTGGCGGTGGCGAGCACGGCGATCTTCCTGACGATTGGCGCGCTCTATTATCTGCCTGCCGGGCTGCTGATCGGGAATGGTTGGGAGGCGTGGCGTCGCACGCGGACTCGCACACGGGCGAAGACATCCGCCGCCAGTGCCGAGCAGCGTGCCCGCGCGGCCTCTTCCCCGGTGCGTACGTCTCCGCAACGGAACATCGCGAGAGACCGTCAGGGCCTGATCGCGGAACGAACCGACCGATAACCCGCTCGGGATAGGCGATCGCGGCGAACTGCCCTGATCCCTCCCCGCGATTTGACGCCTTCCGCGCCCCTCGCTACGATGCGATCCAGCCTGATTCGTACACGACGGAGGAGTCGAGGCGATGGGAAGATCAGCAACGGGAGGAATCCGCATCGGTGTCGGTGTCGATGGCACCCTCAGCGACGCCCAACTGACGCAGGCGCAGCAGATGGGCTGTGCCGACATTGTCGTTTCAAGGCCGCCGCTGTCGTACGATGACGGCTGGACCTACGATGATCTGGCACGCCTGCACGCGCGCGTCGCATCGTTCGGCCTGCGACTCACAGCGATCCAGCACACACCACTCGACGATTTCGACCAAATCCGCCTCGGTCTGCCCGACCGTGAGGCGGCACTGGGGCGCTTTGAGCGCACGATCCGCAATATGGGCCGCGTTGGTATTCCGATGCTCACCTACAACTGGCGGCCAAACCGCCTCTACCGCACGGGCGTCATCCCGGGGCGCGGCGGCGCGACGATGACCGCGTTCGATAACGCACAGACCGCCGATCTGCCACTGAGTTATGGCCGCATCTACGCGGCGGAGGAACTCTGGGCGACCTACGACTACTTCGTGCGCCGTATCGTTCCGGTGGCAGCAGAGGCGGGGGTGATGCTCACCCTCCATCCCGATGATCCACCCGGTGTGAACCTCGGTGGCGTCGCGCGGATCATGAGCAGCCTCGAAGGGTTCGTGCGCGCCGCAGAGACGGCGGGTGTCGAGGAGAGCCCGGGATGGGGGCTGGTCTTCTGTGTCGGCTGCTGGGCGGAGATGGGTGGCATGGCGTCGGTACTGGCGGGCATTCGCCGCTTTGGCCCGCGCGGCACGATCGGTTACGTACATTTCCGCGATGTGCAGGGGACGCGTACCTGCTTCAACGAATGTTTTCCCGGTGAGGGGATCATTGATGTGACGGCGGTGATGCAGGAACTGATGGCGGTCGGATTCGCAGGCGTGATCATTGACGACCACGCCCCGCGCATGATCGGTGACGAAGGGTGGAACCCGAAGAGCCGCGCCTACCAGACCGGGTATTTACAGGGCCTGCTGCGCGCGGTCGCGGATGTCGGCGCAGGCAAAGAGGCATGAGGCAGGAATCGCAGTAATTGTGTATCGGCATTTTCGTGATACCGTGGCATCTGTCGCATGGTTCGGCGGATTTCCGTGCGGAAATCGCACTCACGCGCGCGTAGGGGGAAGATATGAAGTTCGGCGCATCGATCTGGCCATTTAAGTGGGACACCCCATACGAGGAGACGATCCCGCGCATCGCGAAGCTCGGTTTCAAAGCGATTGAGCTCATCGCCTGGGATCACACCATCCTCAACGAGTATTACACTCCGCAGCGGGTCAAGGAGTTGCGCACGATCATCGAGAACGAGGGCATGGAGATCTCCGAGTTCGTCTCGACCCCGCGTGGTATGGCGGACCCGGATAAAGCCACGCGTGCCAATGCGGTCGAGCACTTCAAGAAAATGCTCGACGTCGCCGACGGTCTCGGAACGAAGATGGTGAACTCCGTCTCGGTGCATCCGTTCAATATCGAGTTTCCCCGGATCACGGACCGGCCGCTGACGCAAGAGCAACGCGTGGAGATTCCCACCGGCCTCGACTGGAAACAGAACTGGGAAGACTACGTCGAGGTGATGCGGCAGTGTGCGACGCTCTGTGAGGCGGCGGGCTTCCGCTACGCGCTCGAGTCGCATCCGTATCGCTACATGGCTAATGCCGCCGGTATGCTCCGCCTCCTCGATCATGTGCAGTCGCCGGCACTGGGAATGAATTTCGATCCGAGCCATCTCTTCCCGGTCGGTGAGATCCCGCACGTCGTCATCTACCAACTGGGCGATCGCATCTTCCATTGCCACTTCTCCGATAATGATGGGACGACCAACGCACACTGGCGGCCCGGCAAGGGAAAGATCGACTGGCAGGCGGTGCTCGTGGCGCTGAAGGACGTCGGATTCGACGGGGTGATCTCGATCGAACTCGAAGACGTACCGGGCGTCTCACGGCGCATGCCGACCCCTTCGGGAGCGGTGAGAAGTGCGGAGCGTGCGAGCGAGGCGTTCGATCGGGAGAACGTTGCCTCGGTGCGCTATATCCGGGAGATTGCCGAGCAGATCGGCATCGCGATCGAGTAACGCGAGTGCCAGTGCCGTGAGATACCGCGCAGCTGTGGATTGGGAAAGGAATACCGATGATTCTTCGGCTACAGCATGTGAGTGTCGGGATCGAAGCCGGGCGGGAAGCCGAAGCGCGCACGTTTTACACGGACGTCCTCGGCCTCGTAGAGAAACCGCGGCCAATCGGACTCAGGAACAATCCCGTCATCTGGTTCGATGCCGGCGACGGCGCGCACGAGGTGCATTTGCAGGCCGCCGCGCAATACGTCGCGCCGGTGAGCAATCATCTCTGCCTCGAAGTCGCGGACCTCGCTGCGATGCGCGCGCGGATGCAGGAGCATGGCATCCCGATCCTCGAAGTCGAGGAAATCGACCATCGTCCGCGCTTTGTCGTGAAAGACCCCTTCGGCAACGGCATCGAACTGACCCAGATTTTCGGTCGATACACACCGGTGGCGGAAGAGTAGGCTGCATGCTCGCGTTGCACACGCTGGGTAAGGAGTATCCCCGATGCCGACGATTGCCGTCTCGAGTTGGAGCGTTCGCCATGCCCTCGGTCCGATGTATCCGGGTTTAGCTCTGACGGCGGGAGCACGGCGGTCCGATAACACGTTCGGAGCCGGTTCACTCACCCTCCTCGACTTCCCTGATGCGGCCCGGGCGGCGGGTATCAACCAGTTGGATCTCTGCCATTTTCACTTCCCACGCACCGACGCTGACTATCTCCGGGAGTTCTCCGAGCGGATGGCGGCGGCGGAGGTGCAGTTGCTGACGCTACTTGTCGATGAGGGCGATATCAGTGCCCTCGATCCGGCGGCCCGGGAAAATGACCTGGCCCGTATACGTGACTGGATCGATATCGCCTCCTGGCTCGGAGCCCGCTACGTGCGTGTTGTCGCGGGCGAGCAAGCGGCAGGTCCCGGCGACGATGCGGTCAAACGCAGCGCCGAGGGGCTGTCCGCGCTCGCCCACCACGCACAGCAACGCTCGGTCGGCCTGCTGACGGAGAACTGGCGCGCGCTCACCATGTCGCCCGACAATCTGCTCGCGATCCTCGACGCGACGGGCGGGGCGGTCGGGCTCGTCGCCGATTTCGGCAACTACAAGGGGGCGAGTGAAGTACGACGCGCTCCGGTCCATCCTACCGCGCGCGACGACCATCCACGCCCATGCGATGGCGGCATGGGTGCGGCCGGGAGCGACAGACGGCGGCGATCTCCGGCGCTGCCTCGACCTCGCGCAGACGGCCGGATTCGCGGGTGCCTATGTACTGATCTTCGACGCCGACCCCTCGGGCGACGAATGGCCTGGGATCACGCGGATGGCGTCAATCGTCCGGGAATATTGCTGATCTCTTCCGATCAAGCTCCCCTCTCCCCGCACGGCGGGGGAGGGGCCGGGGGTGGGGGCGTTCAGCCGTGAGGCTGGGCGCGGAAGAGGTCGCGCAACAGGGCGATCTCCGCACCATGAAGGATGACCTCCTGGTTCACCCACCAGATGATAGTGAGGAAGGGCAATGTGGGATCAAGCCCTCCCGGCGTCTGACTGCGGCCGATCTGATCGAGATCGGCGTCCGTGGTGGCCGCGAGCAGCGCGCGCCACGCGTTTCCCGCAGCAACAAGCGACGCGATCCCGCCCTCTGCGGTGCTCGGGACCACATAATCGTCCCAGATCATCCGCTTCGTCCCGGTCGTGTAATCGGTGCGCATCATTAGCCCACTCGCGACGTGGCACATGCGCCACGCGAGTGTGGTAAATGGTGGCGGGTCGGGCTCGGGCCGATCGAGCTCGATGACCCAGTCGCCTTTCCCCCTGGCCTGTTTCGTCTGGTTATTCGCGCGCGTGCGGACGCTCCAGCAGTTGGGAACGGGCTCCCAGAGATATTCACCATCCGTGAGGCCATCGACGCGCGCAACGAGCCGGTCGAACGCGTCGTCGAACTGCGCCAGGAGCGGGGCAAGTCGTGGAGGTATCGTCATCGGTGTGTCTCCTTCCGGTCGAAAGTATTTCGCGGGTTCAGGCCGTCTTCGTTGACGCGTGCGACAGATCTATGCCCATCGCGGCAGCAACGAACTGGAGGGTGAAGCGGACTTCGCGATCCCAGTAGGGCCAATCGTGGCCGCCGGGCTGCTCGCGGTAGAAATGGTGGACGCCGAGGCGGGTCATTGTCCGGTGCAGCGCGCGGTTCGCGGCGAGAAGGTCGGGGTAGTCGTCCAGGCCGCAATCCATCGCGAGCATCGGCAGCCCGTCCGCGCCATGTGTGCGGACGGCCTGCTCAATCACGCGGTGCGGGTCGTACTCCTGCCGCGTCGGGCTATTCAGTGGGCCGAGGACGGCGCGGAACTGCGGATCGTCGGTCGTTCGCCGTCCCAGGTCAGGATATTGAATGCGCCGGAGTGCGACGCCGATCGCGCAGTAGCGCTCCGGGTGGCGCATGCCGCAGTTGAATGCGCCGAAGCCACCCATCGAGAGCCCCGCGATCGCCCGCCCGCTCCGTTCGGTCCGCACCCGATAGGTCGCCTCGATGTGCGCGGGGAGATCGGTGACGATATAATCCTCCCACCGCTCGCCATTCGCGCCGTTGATATAGCAGGAATTCTCCCCCTCCGGGCAGACGATGATCAGTGGGAAGCGCGCGGCGTGGTCAACCAGTTTCGTCCGCGCCGCCCACTCGGCATGATTGCTCCACGCGCCATGCAGGAGATAGAGCACGGGATAGCGCGTGTCGACCATCCGCGTCATATCCGGCGGGGAGGAGGATCGTGTACGGCATCGTGCGGCCGAGCGCGGCGCTGGCGAATGTTCGCTCGTGGATCGTGTGCGGCGCGGGCATCGTGCGTCCCTTCGCTGCGTGCGCGGAGATTGCGTCGTCAACTTGCGCGCGGCGGAGCGCGGCATGCCCGACCATCCGTACCAACCGCCGGCGTGTCTCGGGCGACATCGCTCCCACGCCCGCCGCATACTGGATTTCGATCTGCGATGACATCCCGTCTTCCTTGCCGCATCGCGCGGTATCGTACGCTGCAGCGTGTGTCTCCGTGCCATACGCGCAGCGCTGTAGCCTACGCCACCACATGATCGGCCGCAATCGTACGGGGAACCGCACGTGTACGCGCCACTTCGACGCGGTGCGATGGCGATGAGATGCGGATGCCACGACTGCAGAAGAGGGAGGCGAGGCAGCAGCAAATGCTGTATGCAATCGGCTTCGATGTCTACGGGACGCTCGTTGATCCGTTGGAGATGCAGCGGCATCTGCGCGCGCTGCTCGGCGAGCAGGCAGGGCAGTTCGCCGCGCTCTGGCGCGAGAAGCAACTGGAATATTCCTTCCGGCGCGGCCTGATGCGAGCGTATGTCTCGTTCGATGTTTGCACCGCGCAGGCACTCGCGTATGTCATGCAGGCGCTCGGTGTCGCGATCTGACCGAGGAGCAGCAGACGCGCCTGCTCACGCAGTACCGGCGACTCGCCGCATTCCCGATGCGATCCCGGCCATCGACGCACTCTGAGGCGGCGGGGCATACCGTCGTTGCCTTCTCCAATGGTGTCGAAGCGACGGTGCGGACCCTGCTCGATCACGCGGGAGTCCTCGCCGCATCTCGATGGGGTGATCAGCGTGGACGATCTGCGGACCTTCAAGCCCGATCCCGGCGGTCTATGCCGTATCTCGCGCAGCGGGTGAACCGCCCCGAGGAGAAACCTGGCTCGTCTCCGGCAACCCGTTCGATGTGATCGGCGCGAAGGCGGCGGGTCTACAAGCGGCGTGGGTACGTCGCAACCCGGCTACCGTCTTCGATCCGTGGGGGATCGAGCCGGATCTCATCGTGGCGAATCTGGCGAACGTTCGCCGACCGATTACCGCAGGCGCGAGTGTCTGGCAAGCACGCCTGAGATCGTTCGGTGCAATGCGCGGCGTCCGGTTGCGGAAAAGGTTGGGCGGAGTATACTTTCGTTGGTCGCGCGAATATGTGCCGCGCGGTCCCGCCGCAGCACGCTCCCCTCGTACAGTGGGAACCCGCGGGGTTGCGGGTTCGATAATTTGTTGCACCGCTGTCACGGCGAAGCTTCGCTTCGTCCGTCTTTGTTGCGGTGCGCGATGCGGCACGCGAGGAATCTGTAGTCGGTAGCCAGTAGTCAGTAATCAGAATGAGGGAAACCTCTCTGTCTACTGCCTACTGCCTACTGTCTACCGACTACTCGACAGGGGCCGCGAAAGGAATTCTGGTTGTCATTTGCCACTATGCCGCTCGCACCCGCGACGCGCGCGGCGATTCAAACGATGGGGATCACCGATCCCACCCCGATTCAGGCCCAGTCCCTCCCCATTCTCCTCAGCCGGTCGTGACCTCGTTGGTCAGGCCCGCACCGGCTCCGGTAAGACGCTCGCTTTCGCCATTCCGATGATCGAAAAGGCCAATCCCGCTGTCCGTGCGCGTGCAGGCGCTCGTCCTTGTGCCGACGCGCGAACTCGCGCAGCAGGTCGGTGAGGTCGTCGAGAAACTCGGGCGGCGCCAACGGCATCCGCTCGCTCTGCATCTTCGGTGGCCGGGCGATGGGGCCGCAGATCTCGGCGGTCAACGCCGGGCCGCAGGTGATGATCGGCACGCCGGGCCGCGTCCTCGATCTGCTCCGGCAAGGCGTCCTGAAACTGGACCGCGTCAATTACGTCGTCCTCGATGAGGCAGACGAGATGCTCGATCGCGGCTTCGCGCCCGATGTCGAGCGCATCCTCGGCTTCGCCCCGCGCGAGCGACAAACGGCCCTCTTCTCCGCGACCGTGCCCGAATGGGTGCAGGGAACGGCGGCGAAGTACCTCCATGATCCCGGCGATGGTGCAGATTGACACCCGCCCGGAAGATGCGCCGAAGATCGAGCACATCATCTACGACGTGCCGGAGGGGCAGAAGCTGCCCGTGCTCCGCGTCCTGCTCGATGGGCGCGGCGACTGAGAGCGTCCTCGTCTTCGGGCGGACGAAGCACGGCGTGAAGAAACTGGCGCGGCAACTGGTCGCGCTCGGCTATCCGGCCGCCGCCTTGCAGGGCAACCTCTCGCAGAACGCGCGCGACAAGGTGATGGCCGATTTCCGCAGCGGCAAGGTGCCGATCCTGCTCGCGACGAATGTCGCCGCGCGCGGCCTCGATGTCGAGAATATCGGCATGGTCATCAACTACGAACTGCCGGAGACGACCGAACTGCTCACCCACCGCGTCGGGCGCACCGGGCGGATGGGGCGCGAGGGCGACGCCGTGACGCTCCTCATGCCGAGCGACGAGTCGAAGTGGCGGCAACTGCAGCGCAGCCTGCGGGTGCGCATCCCGCGCAAGCCGTGGACGGGTGATCTGCCCGCTGTGCCCGCCGCGATCGAAGCCTTCCCGCTCTATCCGAAGCGCGAGGAGCGGCGCAGCCGCAGCGAGCGCCCCGATGCCCGCCGCACGCGTTCGGCGCATCCCGTCCGCCAGCGCACTGCCCGCCCGCCGCCGCACGCCGCCCCGAGCGCGGCAGCGCCCGGAGCGGTCGGAGCGGCAGACGCCCGCGCCGTGCGGACCGCCCCGGCTGCAGCCGGAGCGCATCGCCGGCGCGGCCCGCCGCACCGCTCACCCGGATCGCTTCCGCTTCGTTGCCTCGCGCGACGAGGACGAACGCGTAGTGCGATGAGCCGGTCGTCGAGCGCGAGCCGACGACGACGACCGCCCCCGGCTTCCTCCCGCCGATCGCTGAGCACGCAGGTCGGGGCGCTCCTCTCGCGCTATCAGGAGACCGGCACCGTTGCTACACCGGTCGATGTGCCGCTCACCCGCCGTGCCCCCATGCGGATGCGCCGTGAAGAGCGTGTCGTCACGGAAGACGCGAACGCCGCAGCGCAGCCGGAAAGCCGCAGCGAGCGGGCGCGCACCTTCGGTCGCAGCGCATGCCAGCGTCGTCGCTCGATGCGGCTGTCACCGAGCGATCGCGACGACCGGCGTGATCACGAAGATCGTCAAGGCGCGCGGGTTCGGCTTCCTGCGGGATGGCGCGGGCATCGAGCGCTTCTTCCATCGCAACGATGTCAGCGGTGCCGACTTCGATTCGCTCGCAGGTCTCGCAGCCCGTTCGCTTCACCCCCGACCCAACCGCGACTGGCCCCCGGCCCATCGCCCGCGCGGTCGAACCCGTCGCGTCCTAACGAAGTGCTGAGTACTGAGTGCTGAGCACGGAGATGTGAAGTGGGAAGGCAGTTATCGTAACTGCCTTCCCACTTCTTTTTGCCATGCTGATGGCGATTCGCCCGGACCTTGTCGATCTGGACAAAATGTTTGAGACAGATGGTACGCTCGCATCGTATGATGTAGTGGAGTCGAAGCAGCGGAACGTGCCCGCACATTGCTTGCGGAAGAAAGACGGCACGAAATTGATCGCTCGTGGGAAGAATGACGATGGTCCGTCGCTGGTTTCGGCGCGTGCGCGGTGAAAAGGAAGAAGCATCGATGACGAGTTCACCCGCATCGCCCCCGAGTGGGGAGCCGCCCTCCGCGCCTGCTCCGGCTGTCGCGCCGGATGATCTCGCAAATCCGGCGATGGAACGCCTGGCGGAGGACGAGCGTTGCGCGGCGATCTGACCGACGATGGCTATCTGCCGCTCCAGAACTGGGCATTCGCGCGTCTCCAGCGGATCGCGCATGAGGCCGCCCATCATCCCGACCCGCAGGCGGCGATGGACGGCTATACTGACCAGATTCGCGCCTTCGTGCAGGCGGCGGTGCAGGCCGCCGACAAGCGGCGATCTCGGCGACCTTCCCGATCAGGTCAAACCCCGCGTCGTGCTCAAGAAAGATGTCCCCGCCGTCATGGCCGCCCTCACGCATCTCACCTTCACGAACGATGCGGACGCCAATGCCCAAGCCATCGCAGCCGCACTCGCGAGGAGTCAGAACGAATGAGTATGTGCTGAGTACCGAGCGGGAAAAGCGGATCGTTGTGGGAGATGTGCGATGCACGTCTACTGAATCCTCATCACTGCGTCCTCAATCTTCGCGACCGAAGGGAGATCGCGATGAGCCGTCGCATGATTGGCGTCATCAGTGGGGCCATTGTGGTTGTGCTCGTGCTCGGTATCGGGGTGTTCGCGCTCACCCGGCAGAAAGGTGCGGCGACCGCTGATGAGCGCGAAACGACGGTTTCACGTGGCACACCTGCCGCCCCGCCACCGGGGACTGTCACCGGTATCGGCAGTGGCGGTACGGCGACGGGCAGTTGGTACGAACTGCATTTCACCGCCCCGGTCTATCCCGATAACCCGGCGAATCACAAAGACGGCCTCGATACTCATCTCGTGCGCTGATGGACAAGGCGACGAAGACCCTCGATGTCGCGGATTACGACTTCGATCTCGCCAATGTCGCGGACGCGATGGCGCGGGCAAAGAAGCGCGGCGTGACCGTCCGGATGGTGACGGATACCGACACGCTGACCGAACAAAGAACAAGGACATTCAGGCCGCCTTTGACAAACTTGAAGGATGTGAGCATCCCCATCGTTGACGATCAGCGCGGCCCGATCATGCACAACAAATTCACCGTCGTGGATAATGAGTGGCTGGAGACCGGCTCGTGGAACTATACCGATGGCGACACGCTATCATCTGAACAACAACCAGATCATCATCCACAACGCGCAACTGGCGCAGAACTACACCGCCGAGTTCGACAAGATGTTCGAGAAGCACACCTTTGGGCCGAACAAGGCGCCGGGCGTGCCGAATCCGGTCGTGACCATCGAAGGGACGCGCATCGAAAACTACTTCGCCTCCGAGGACGACACGATCGGCAACATCGTCCGCACGGTCGAACGGCGCGAAGCAGAGCATCTACTTCCTCGCCTTCTCATTCACGCAGGATGACATCGGCGCGGCGATCATCGCCAAGCAGAAGGCGGGCCTGAAGGTCGGCGGCGTCTTCGAGACGACGGGCTCGCAGGTGCCGACGAGCGAGTACGGCAAGATGAAAAAGGACGGGCTGGAAGTCTATACGGACGGCAACCCGTGGGTGATGCACCACAAAGTGATCATCATGGACGAGCACATCACCATCTTCGGCTCGTTCAACTTCTCCGACAACGCCGCGCACGAGCAACGACGAGAACCTGCTCATCGTTGACAATGCCGACATCGCCAAGGCATTCAAAGCGGAATACGACCGCGTCCTTGCCCTTGCCAAGAACCCGCCCGCGAAGAAGAAATAACCACCGGAAGCGGGGGATTGAACCATGATGGGATGAAGGGGGCGTAGCGCAGAGATCACAGAGGCCGCAGAGAACGCAGAGAAGAGAATAGGAAAACCCATTCTGTGCCCTCTGTGCCCTCTGCGTTCTCTGCGCTCTCTGCGCTCAAATCTCTTCTCCCTCTCTGCGGTTCAATCGTTTTCAGGTTCAGATGTCTTGGCAGAAGGCGCGCGATTTGCTAATTAATGGGTGGTAAACAAAGGAGGAGGAGGCACGATGCAAACACCGGCAACGACGACCGACACATCTGATCCTGAGGTGAGCGCGGACGCGGACCCTGGGGCGCTCACCCGCCTGCGGCTCGGTACGAACACCGTGCGCGCACTGATCGTCAATGACAAGCCGCTCGTCGCATTGTCCGATGGCAGCCTCTATGTCGATCCGCGCTATGCGCCGGTCCTCACGTACGTGGTCGCGCGGGAGACGGCATATGTCGTCGGCACGATTGCCGTGAACAGTGTGAGTATCGTCATCAGTCCGGAGGGTATCGCGATCGCCGGTATCGGCAAGATCACCGGGGAAACGCTCAACGAGTTGCGCCTGACGATAGATACGAACGCGCGCGTGCATATTGAGGTAACCTGAGAGAGCAGAGTGGGTGCGAGCAGTAGTCTTCGCAGTGCATCCGTGATTGGGAGTTCGCCGTATGAGTTTCACACCCTATCCACCCCCCCATGTCGCCGCGTCCGCGACGCAGCCGATGCCGCCCATACCGCGCGTCTCTCGCGGGCGGATGATGCGGCGCGGTGCGCAGCGGTTCGTCAGGGGCATTGGCAATGGGTTACGGATGGTCTTCGACGGGCGACCGATTCTCGTGCTCTGCTTCATCCTCCTGCTCACGTTTTTCGGGTGGCTGACCTACGATCGGTTCTTCGCCGCCTCATCGTCCGCCTCGTCGCCAAACGGCCCACTCAGCATCGTGAAACTTCCGGAACCACCCGTCGTGCAGCAGTACATCATGGCGGTGCAGAAGGGCGATAGTGATGCGGCATGGAACACCCTCAGCGCATCGGAGAAAGCGCGCCGGGTCGCCCAGAGCGAAGACAAAACGGTGCTCGCCCAGATCCTGCAAGCGGAGCAGCAGTCAAAGATGGGTTATACGGCGTTTCACTACGTCGGCAGCTTTCAGGAGGGGGACAGCAGCAGGCCCACCTTCTATTTCTATGTCGGTGATATCGGCAGTGGCACACAGAAGCGGCAACTTCCCCTCATGTTCGCCGTGAGCAAGAGCGGGATGATCCTCTACCTTCAGGACCGCCTCTACGATACCCTTCTCGCACAGTTGAAGGGTGGGCCATGACCCGCGTGATCTCTCATGGGGTGCCCGCAGCCCACCAGTGCGCGTGGGGCATCCCACTCGCCAGCGCGGCCGCTTCGACTGCGCCTCTATCGACCGGAACGCGGTGCAGTGCGATCCCCACGGAGCCCGTGTCCCATGTCACCGTCGCATACTCCGCCCACGGTGCCCGACATAGCTTGCCTGCGCCGTACACCAATAGTGGTACGCCGACGCAGCCTGGATTCAGCAAGAACCGCTCGCGATAGCGACGCACGAACGGCTGATGCGTGTGACCACCTGCCAGCACGGTGGCGGTGGTATCGCACAGCATCGGGTCGAGTTCATTCGTTGGTGTCGTCGCGCGAATGATGTCGTAATACGAACGGGGGGAGCCGTGGTAGCACAGGAGTGTCGCATCCTCACCGAGCGGGACGGTCACCGTCGGCACGAACGACTGCATGAAGGCCCAATCTTCGTCTGACAAGATCGCGGCGCACCAGTCATAGATGTCGATGAGCTTGTGTACCCGGTCCGGCGCATCCTGCGCTGCAGGAACGCGCGCGTCCAGTTGCGCTTCTCCATTCCCGCGCACGATGGGGCATCCGAGGGTACGTAACCGAGCGAGGGTCTCGCGGGGTTGTGGCCCCGCCGAGGCAACGTCGCCCAGGCAGACGATCTGATCGACGCCCTGCGAGGCGATGTGCAGGAGCACCGCCTCCAGGGCGACGCAGTTGGCGTGAATATCCGCGATGATTGCGACCCGCATACTGCGGCTCCTTACGGCTCTTCCCGCCCGTTTGTTGCCGCAATGTGCGGACGCATCGCCGCTGCCAAGGCCACGATGGCTGCCCGACGCCGCTCATCTGACCACGCCCTTTCTTCGACAGTCGGGGCGTGATGCGCTGCCACGAGGCGAGTATCGCTATCGTCCGGTGGGTATGGGGGAGCACAGAGGAAGAGCACGCGCGCTTCCTCCGGCCCGGCGTTCAGAAAGGCGAGGGTTTGGAGTGGCAGGGTCAGGAAGGCGTCCCCGGGGGACGCCTCGAAGGTGAGCGTACCCTGCTTCTCGGCATCCCAGGTCGTGACGGTGATGCGCCCCGTGAGGACATAGGTGATCTGTTCCAGCGCACCATGCAGGTGGATCGGATACGGCGCGGGGCGCGGCGGGATGCGCCCCTCGGCAAACGAAAGATGGGTGAGACCGGGCAGCGTGAAGGGCAGGATGGTGATGCCATCCGGTGCGTGGAAGGGATGCTCTGTATCCGCCTGGCTCGCCGCCGCGCTCATGGGATCGTGAGGACGATCTTGCCGAACTGCTCCGCTGCCTCCAACCGTGTGAAGGCTGCGCCGGCCTCCGTGAGGGAATAGGTGCGATCGATGATCGGATGGAGGCTGTGCGCGCGGTAGAGTTCGAGGAGGCCCGTGAAATCCATCGGGCTACCCAGCATTGTGCCGAGGATGCTCGCCTGTTTCGAGAACAACTCGCGGATATTGATCGTCGGCGTGCCACCCGTTGTCGTGCTGAAGGTGACGATCCGTCCGCCCGCCTTGACGGCGGTAATGCTGCCGGGGAAGGTCGATTGGCCGACACTCTCGAAGACGATATCGACTCCCTCGCCATCCGTCGCCGCCTTGACGGCTTCGAGCCAGTCCGACTGCGCGTAGTTGATCGTCACGTCCGCACCGAGGGTCTTCGCCCGCTCCAGCTTCGCATCGCTGCTGCTCGTCACAATCGCCCGTCCGCCCTTCGCGACGACGATCTGCAACGCGGCGAGCGCCACCGCCCCGCCGATACCGTGGATGAGGACGCTCTCGCCCGCTTGCAGCCCGGCACGCGGGATGAGCGCGCGGTACGCGGTCACGCCGGAGAGCGGGAGCGCCGCCGCTTCCTCCCAGGAGAGATGATCCGGTTTGCGGCGGACATTTTCGAGCGGGAGCGCAATATACTGCGCGAAAGTGCCGTTATCCGGGCCGCCGAGTATCTCGAAGCCGGGCCCCGGCGCGCTCTCCTTATTGCCCCAGTTCATGCCGGGATAGACGAGCACCTGATCGCCGACACCCGCCTCGCGCACGCCGGGGCCAATCGCCTCGATCGTGCCCGCGCCATCGGAGCCGACAACAAAGGTATGCCCCGGCGCTGTCCGTCCTCCTTGCAATATGTAGAGGTCGCGGTGATTGAGCGCCGCCGCATGAAGCCGCACGAGCACCTCGCCCGGCCCCGCTTCCGGTTCCATGATCTCGACGGGTTTCAGGTCGTCCGGTGCAATAGGTGGCGTGATCTGTAGTGCAAGCATAGGGCTCCTCCGTAGCAGTCCGGTCGCTGATTCTTTGGCCGAGGGTACCATAGAACACTCCCGGATGCGCGATCAGGCAGTCAACCGCGCGCACAGTTCCACGAGGCGCTCGATGACCGGTTGGACGGTGGCGAGATCGCCGCTCGGCAACGAGAAGACGCAGCGGGTCGCACCAGCGGCGGCATAGCGCGCGACGCTCTCGAGATCGGCGGGGACATGGAAGGCGGTAACGGGGATAGGCCCGCGCCCGCGCGCTGCCGCCATCTCTTGCAACTGCACGATGCGCTCTGGAATCCCCGGCTCGGCATTCGGTGCCCAGGCATCACCGTAGTCGAGGACGCGTTCGAGGACGCGCGATCCCTCGCCGCCCACGAGGATCGGCGGATGGGGCTGCTGGACCGGTTTGGGCCACTGCCAGATCGGCCCGAAGTCGACGAATTTTCCGTGAAATTCCGCCTCCTCCTGCGTCCAAATCGCCTTGATTGCCTGCACGCGCTCCCGCATGACCTGCCAGCGTGTCGCGGGGTCCGTGCCGTGATGCCGCATCTCCTCACGATTCCAGCCCGCCCCGATA
This sequence comes from uncultured Chloroflexia bacterium, assembly GCA_963763655.1. Classification (GTDB taxonomy): domain Bacteria; phylum Chloroflexota; class Chloroflexia; order Thermomicrobiales; family JALYUS01; genus JALYUS01. The sequence continues at coordinate 33,273 of CAVXPY010000006.1, read as the reverse complement.
CCGAGCAGGACGCGACCGTTCGAGAGGAGATCGAGTGTCGCGACCTGCTTCGCGAGGATGATCGGATCGTGCTGCACGATCAGGCAGACGCCGGTTCCGATCCGCAGATGCTCGGTGACCGTCGCAGCGGCGGTCAGGGCGATGAAGGGATCGAGGAAACGCCTGAGCCGGTCGTGCATCCCTTCCCCGCTCGGATGGATCGACGCACCACGCACAGGCAGGTGGGTATGCTCGGGGAAGAAAAGGGACTCGAAGCCGTAACGCTCTACCAGACGCGCGAGATCGCGCACATCGAGGGACTCTGCGGTAGGAGCGAAGTGGACACCAAACAGCACGCCAGTCTCCTTTCTGCCGTGGAGCGCCACGCGCTACGCAAATAGAGCAAAACATCCCGAAAGATGGTGAACGGGTTATTTCTCGATCTCCTTGGCCGCTCCATCGGTCAGACTTGGCCCGTCAGTACGGATTCTATACCGGCTCGCACACGATGTGGCTCACAACAAGGCACCGCGAGAATGAGCGCCAGGATATGCAATATCCTGGCGCATCACTGCCGACGAACAATTGGCCTGCGATGCAGTCTAACGCTGGCGATCCTCCTCATTGCCGTTGCGCTTCGCGCGATCCGCCGCCGCCGCCAGGTCGAGCAGCAGATCAGTGAACGCCTTCGGCTGGCCCATGAACAATCCCGAGTCGATGAAGCCCCGCGCGGCGGCCACCGCCCCCGCTTTCGCGACAGTCGTGGGTCGCACTACCGAGCACTGCGGCAGATCCCTACGCAAGAAGGTGCAGGGGTCCGGCATCACGCCCGCAGCGTCAAGATTGTCCGGCGTCTCCGAGTGATTGTTCTTCAGATCAGGGAACGTCATTGCCGGGCTCGTGGCCGTGGCCGGTACAACCAGGGGTGGCAGGCTCTCCAGCGAGCCCTCGAAGGTCGAGAAATGGAAGGCTTCGACCGGGCCAATCGAAACGAGGATGCGTAGCACGTCCACATTGGTGACCTTCAGCGCCAGCGTCGGATAGAGACTCGTACCTCCCTGTTCAATGGTGACGAAGTGGAAGAGTGCCACATCGGCGATCGCTTGCATCGCATCCCCCGTGATCCCCGTCGCTGTGGGGATCGCCGGGCGATTCTTGATCGTCACGAGCTGTGGGAAGGTCGCGCCGAAGTCCGGGTTCTGGTCGCTGCGGTAACGCGCCCACCAGCTCGTATCGACCGTCAGGTTGGTCAGGTTGGTCAGGTTCGGAGTCTGGGTGGCACCGGGCACCTTCGGACTCGGGATCGTGCGAAACTTGTCGAAGTTTACTGGCTGCTGGCCGTTCGCTCTGAGGAAGGCGTTGATCAGCATGTGGTGGCTGGTCTCATCGTCGGTGGTATCGAGCGCGTAGCGCGGCGAACTGTCGTCGACGTTGGTGAGAGCGGTTTGATAGTCTGGGTTGTCGCGCGCCATCACGGCGTATTGGTTCCACAGGTCCGCCTCAATAAGCTCCGCTGCGGCGAGCCACCGGAGGATCGCCACATCACCATCGGTGATCTCACCGGAAGCGGCGGAGACGCCGTCGAAGCTGAGGGTGTTGCTGAGAATCGCGGCACCGATGGTCCCCGCGCCGAGCGCGAGTCCCTTGCCCAGGAATGATCGCCGGTTATTGAGCGTCGCCGATTGTTTTGCTGTCTCTTCCATCTGTCGCTTTTCCCCTCCATGACCGCGATTGCCCACGACCGCACCAGCCCGGGCCGGTGTGTCCCTGAACGACGGCCATCATCCGTACTGCTTCATATTCTGAACACTTTCGCGCGCGAAGCTTCTACCGATCATTACGCTCGTTGTGGCCCATACGGATTGCGCGACTACGGAGGGAGCGTTCATCGCGGCGGAACGGAAGTGCAGATGCCCTACCAGGGGCGGTGCCATCTATGGCACTATAGGGTGCGGCACTCGCTCGCCGTGGATTGAAGAGGGGCTTTCGCATGAATCAGGCATTTGAAGCGAACGAAAGAGTCTTAAGGCGGCTGACGGGCTTGCGCTATCTCCTGCCGCTGCGCGAAGGGGGTCGTTGCCCGCTGTCGTCGAGACCGACGAGCCGGGGGCATACGTGGTGAAGTTTCGTGGCGCGGGGCAGGGAGTGAAGGCGCTGATCGCCGAGCTGCTCGCCGCGGAAATAGCCCGTGTGCTCGGGTTGCCGGTGCCGGCGCCTGCACTGGTGGACCTCGACGCGGGATTCGGCGAGGGTGAGCCCGACCCGGAGATCCAAGACGTCCTGCGGGGAAGCGTCGGCGAGAATTTCGGCCTCGCCTATCTCGCGGGCGCGCTCACCTTCGATCCCGTTGCGGATCGCACGATCGATCCCGACCTGGCTGCCGCTATCGTCTGGTTCGATGCCTTCATCACGAATGTCGACCGCACGCCGCGCAACACGAACCTGCTCTGCTGGCGTGGCGAGCTCTACTTGATCGACCATGGGGCATCGCTCTATTTCCACCACCGCCCGGGAGGGTGGGAGGGGCGTGCGGGAACCCGTTTTCCGCAGATCAAAGAGCATGTCCTCCTGCCTTTCGCCGGGGACATCGACGCGGCGGGCGCGCGGCTCGCCCCGCTCCTCACCGAAGCGACGCTGCGCCGGATCGTGGCGGCGTTGCCGGATGCGTGGCTGACCGGCGAGGAGTATTTCGCCGACCCCACCGCATACCGCGAGGCATATATCGCGCTACTTCCTCGCGCGGCTCGCGGGATCGCGCCCCTTCGAAGAGGAGGCACGCGATGCCGCCGCCGCCCTCCGTCTGGTATAGCTACGCGGTCGTCCGCGTCGTGCCGCGTGTCGAGCGGGGTGAATACGTCAATGTCGGCGTCATCCTCTTCGCCCGCACCGCGCGCTTCCTGGCAGCACGGATCGAGCTCGACCGCGCCCGCCTGCGCGCCTTCGCACCGGGCCTCGATCTCGCTGCGGTCGAGCGCCATCTGGACGCATTCGTCGCCATCTGCGACGGGGCACCAGAGGGTGGCCCGATCGCGCGATTGTCGCTGTCCGAGCGCTTCCACTGGCTCACCGCGCCACGCAGCACCGTCATTCAGACCTCGCCCATCCATATCGGCCACGGCGATGACCCCCGCGCCGCGCTCGACGCCCTCTGGGACACCCTCGTCCGCCCACCCCGCGCATAAAGCCCCGATCGTCAAACCGGATAACACAGAGAGCACAGAGGATACAGAGAGAATCCCTTGTTTTCTCTTCTCTGTGCTCTCTGTGTCCTCTGTGCTCGCATCTCTCATCCCCAAAGCGAGTGACACACGGCATGGGACATGCTACACTCGGGGTACAACATGCGATTCTCGCCATATGTGCATGAAGTCATACATGCGGAGCAGTATCGCGGTTTCCGTCCGGCGATCGCCGGATTCGATTGCCCTCTCCGGCAGTGCGCGCCAAGGAGTACCGACCATGCAAGAGCCGATCATCCGCGTTCGCCCCGAGCACGCCGAGCATATTCGCGCCGTCATCACTGATGATCCGGAAGGCGCGCTTGCCGTCCTCGAAGAGGCGGCCCATCTCAGTACGACGGTCCTCGCCCCGATGGCGGAGCGTGCGGACGAGGAATTGCTCTTCCCCAGGGAGCAAGTGCAGCAGATCTTCGCGCATGGGTTCGGCCCGATGTCCGTGCCGATGGATCTCGGCGGGCGTGGGGTGCATCCGCTCGTCGAGGCGTATGTCTTCGAACTGCTCGGCGCGGGTTGTGCTTCTTCAAGCCTGACAACCTCCATTCATGCGGCGGTCGTCCATGCGATTGCGCGGATCGGCTCGCAGGAGCAGCGCAAGACCTACTTGCCGAAGCTCATTTCCGGCGAATGGCTCGCCGCGTTCGCGCTTACGGAGCCGCAGTCCGGCTCGAATGCGATCCGCATGATGGAGACGACCGCGACCCCGCAACCGGACGGCACCTGGCGTCTCAATGGTGCGAAGATGTACATCACGAACAGTGGCGAGGCGGACGTCTATCTCGTCTTCGCCCGTACGCCGGACGGCCCCGCCGCGCTCCTGATGCATCGCGATACGCCCGGCTTCGTGATCGGCCCCACCAACTTGCCGAAGCTCGGCCTGCGCGCGAACCGTTTGGCGCGGCTGGAGTTCCACGACTGCCCGCTTCCGACGGATGCGGTGGTCGGCCCGATTGGCGATGGGCGGTCGCTGGCGCGGTGGACGCTCGGCGGTGGGCGGCTGGCAGTGGCGGCGATGTGCGCGGGCATCGCGCAGACCGCGCTCGACAAAGCCACCTGCTTCGGCGCTCAGCGCATGACCTCGCGCGGGCCGGTTACCGAGGTTCCCGCCATCGCACACAAGCTGGAGCGGTCGCAGCGGGCGCTCCTGACGATGCGCGCGATGATCGCGGGCACGGCAGCAGCGATTGCCTGCGCGACCACGACACCGGAGCAGGTGCAAATCTCGCTCCTGCAAACGAAAATCTGGTGCTCGGAAGTGGCGCAGGACATCTGCAACGACGCCATCCAGGTCTGCGGCGGCGCGGCCTACGTCTGGGACGGCAATCTGCATCGCCACTGGCGCGATGTCCGCCTCTACACTATCGGCGAAGGCACGACGGAAGTGCTCGCGGCGGAACTCAACCGGCTCGACTCCCCGTCTATCTGGAAAGACGAGAAGGTCTGGGAGCAGGACCTGATCTGATCGACCCACCGACACCCTGACTCCATGCCCGTCGATTCTCCTGACCTGTTGGAAGGAGCCCCATGACCACTCCACCCCGCCTTATCCCCTTCCTCGCCCAGTTCGACTTCGCCCTCGATCAGTTGGTCACACGCCTCGATGGCCTCAGCGACGCGGAGTACTTCTGGGAGCCGGTGCCGCACTGCTGGAGTGTGCACCCGCACGGTGAGGCGCGCGCCATCGCCGCGCGTGGCGGGGGCGGTTGGGCCTTCGACTGGACGTGGCCCCCGCCTGAACCGCCGCCTTTCACGACAATCGCCTGGCGACTCTGTCACCTCGCGAGCGTGATGTTCCTCCGCGCCGATTACACGATCGGCACCAAGGCGCAGACCTGGGATACGTATCCTATGCCCAGTACGGCCGCCGATGCGCGGTCGGCGCTCGTCGCGGCGGGGACGTTCTGGCGTGAGACATTGACGAGCGCCGACGATGCGGCGCTCGATCAGGTCGGGCGCAGCACCCTCCCCTGGGGGTCCGACCCGGACGATCCCTTCCTCCATGTCGTCTGGTGGGAAAATCAGGAGTTGTTGCACCACGGCGGGGAGATTGCGCTGCTGCGCGATCTGTACCGTGCCAGTGGCGGGGCAACGATCTCCCGCACCTGAAGGCGGTATTGACGACCACAGCGTGCAGACCGCTGATGACACACACTCGTCGTTCATGATGCGTTCGGCGCGTCGATATGATCAACGACTGTGAGTACCGTTCGTTCCGGCAATGAGAGGGCGACAAACGCGGGTAGGCCGAGCTGCTTCCAGAGCGGGAATGGCGCGAGTCCCGCGAGGCGTGAGACGAAGAGGGTGATTACCGTCCCGTGGGCGACGATTACCAGATTTCCGGATTGATAATGTGCACAGACGGCCTCGACCGCCGACGCGAAGCGGGCATGTGCTGCATCCGCCGTCTCCTCGCTCATCACGCGCCGGTCCGGCTCCGTGAAGAAGCGCGAAATCCGCGCCTCCAACTCCTCTGACCCAAGCCAGCCGAGACCCGTCCGGTCGTTCTCGTGCAAACCCTCCCGTACCTGCGCGCTGATACCGAGTCGTTCTCCGACAATTTGCGCGGTCTCAGTCGCCTTCGGCTCGGTGCTGGCGACGATGGTAGTAGGCTGATAGGCGGCCAGATGCGCTGCGAGTGGCAGGCAAGACGCCCGCCCGGCGTCAGAGAGCCGCCACTGCCGAGACGGTAGATCGGGTTCCAGCGCAGGCATCGCGTGCTTGACGAGAATTAGAGTCCGGGACATTGGCCTCACTCCTCCCTGCCACACCAGAGAAATTGTGCGAAGCGACGATAAATCGCTGCGATTTCCGTCACGCTCTTGTCTGAAAGACCAAAAACCCTCTGATGATCTCTGAAAGACGTACGTAGAGCGTGCGCGCGGTCGTCGGTACCATTACGGCGTCGAATGCGAATGCGCCGCACGCTATGATACTGGGGTTCTGCTCGATGGGAAGCACAACGACACTCCTTCCGCTCGCGGTACTGCTCGTTGCCGCCAAACTGGCTGGAGCGGTGAGCATGCGTTTCGGGATGCCGTCCGTCGTCGGCAAGATCCTCATTGGCGTCCTCCTCGGACCCTCCGTCTTCGGATTTTTCCATACGGATGAACTCATCACCAGCGTCGCCTCCATCGGCGTCATTCTCCTCATGTTTATGGCGGGCGTGGAGACCGACCTCGTGCAGATGCGGAAGGTTGGCATCATCTCGCTGCTCGTCGCCTGTGGTGGTGTCCTCGTGCCCATGGGTGGTGGTATCGCGCTGATGCGTCTGTGGGGGTATGCGTGGGGAGCCAGCGTCTTCGTTGGCGTCGTGCTCACCGCAACGAGTGTGAGCGTCACGGCGCAGACACTGCGTGAGTTGGGTCGACTCCACTCGCGGGTCGGCACCGTGATCCTCGGTGCGGCAGTGATCGATGATGTGCTCGGCATCATCCTGCTTTCCATCGTCGTCGGGCTGGAGGGGGGAGGGAACCCGCTGCTGCCGCTTCTCTCGATGGGCCTCTTCTTCATTATCGCCATCGCGGTCGGCGAGTGGCTGCTGCCGCATCTCTTCCGCCACCTGAGCGGGCTGAAGAGCCGAGAAGCGTCCCTTGCGCTCGTCCTTGCGCTCGTCATCGTGGTGGCATGGGCGGCGGAATCGCTTGGCAAGGTCGCCGCGATCACCGGTGCGTACCTCTTGGGCCTCGCAGTTGCGCGGCATCCACAGGAGGAGCGCACGCGGATCACCTACGGAGTCGATCTCATTGGCTATGGCCTCTTCGTGCCGATCTTCTTCATCGTTGTTGGGCTGGAAGCGGATGGCAGTGCCCTCGCCGCCGCACCGCTCTTCACCGTACTTTTGATCCTCATCGCGGTGCTGACGAAGATGGTCGGCGCGTTTGGGGGCGGGATGGTTGGTCGCTTGCCTGCCAGGGAGGCATTTACGGTTGGTATGGGTATGGTCACACGCGGTGAAGTTGCCCTCGTCGTCGCAACCCTTGGCAAAGAGGCGGGCCTGCTCGACGGGCAACTGTTCGCGGCATCGCTGGCGATGGTCCTTATCACCACGGTTGTCACGCCGGTGTTGCTCCGGTTCGTGACCACTACCCCAGTGCTTACCCCCACGATCCCCCAACCGGCATATGCCGAGGCGAGCGTAACCGAAGTGAGGAGGCAGGCCGCATGACGACCTACTGTTTTCAATGCGGCGCTCCGCTCCTGCCCGCTGCTGCATTTTGCCATACCTGTGGGATCGCGCTCCCTACGGCGGTGAGGGAGGAGGCGCATATCGCGCCGCACACCCGCGCCGCCGCTCTCGCGCGGATGGGGCATCTCGATGAAGCGATCGTTGCCTACGGCGACATCATCGCCCATGAGCCGACCGATGCCGCCGCCTATGTCGCCCTCGCCACCCTCCGTATCGCGACGCGGCGCGCGGAGGAGGCGGAGGGGTTGCTGCGGGATGCATTAGCGCTCGATCCACGCTGCGCGGTCGCCTGGGCCTACCTCGGCGCGCTGCTTCTCGAACGCGCCGCGATCGCGGAGGCAGAGGACGCCTTCGCGAATGCCCTGGCGCACGGGCCGGAGGAATGCATCGTCCGGCTCAAGCGCGGTGAGGCGATGCTTCGTCTCGGACGGATCTTCGATGCACTCGATGAACTGACCCACGCGGCAATGCTCGATGCGCCGGATGCGCGGACTGCTTCGTACACCCGGAATATCCTCAATGCCACCCGCGCACAGGCGGCGCGGAGTGCGCCCCGGCTCGTTGGCTCGGTGGGCCAGCCGCGTCGGCTCGTGCGATGGATGTCTACCGGGCGGCGTGAAACGGGGGTCGCGATATGATCGCTCCACTACTGTGCGGCATGATGCTCATTCTCACACTGATGCGCGTCGCGGTTCCCATCGGGCAGCCAATCACCGGGGAGGTGCTCGGCGCGGTACCCCTCCGCTTTCGCGAGCGATTACGGCTGCAACGCACGAACATCTATCTGATTGGTGTCGTCCTCCTCCTCGGTACACTCGGTGGGTGGATGCGCGCCCCGATCAATCTTGTCGTCGTCCTAGCGACCTTCGTCATCGTTTCCATCCCCGTCCACTACACCTTCACGACCGCAGGGATCGCTCGTAACCGTGTCGTATTCCGCTCCTGGGATGAATTTGGGGCCATTGCGGACCAACGGGGGCGGATACTCCTCATTGGTACGGCAGGGGCGACAAACTTCCCCCTCTTACTTGCGGACGATCAACACGTGGAAGTGATGCGCCAACTCGCCGCAACACCCCTTGGCACGCCCGGCCTCCCCGATGCGCCTCTCGCCCCCCCCTCCTCCCCGGCACGCAAACGTGGGAAAGGCAAAAACCGCCGTACGGTACCGGCATAGTACCGGCAGTAACGCCAGGGGTATCGATCCACTCGGTTTCATTAGGGGGTGTGCCGGAGGTACCGGCACTCGGTCCGTCGTTTCCGGGGAGTGCCGGGGAACGATGAGGAGGATAGGTCGTGGCAACAGGGCAATTAGCCGGCGTGGGGGCTGGCGGAGAGAGTGGGAGGATGACGCGGAACGGCCTGCCCGTGAAAACGGGGCTGCTCGTCGCCGTTGCGATCCTCCTGATCGTCGCGCTCATCGGCATCGTGATCTCGCTACCGAGTAGCACGAAGGATGCGGAGAGTGCGCGCGATCCGTCCGGGCTCGTCATTGGCTCGGATAGCGGTGTGGTCGGTGTCGCGCCCGCCAATATCACGCAGGACGACGCGGATAAAGCGGCGAAGAGCGAGCCATTCGCGACACAACTCGCCGTACAGGTGAACCAGAATCGCCTCGGCATCAATATGACCTGGACGCTTGTCGCGGGATTCCTCGTCATGTTCATGCAACTCGGCTTCGCGCTCGTTGAGACGGGCTTCTGTCGCGCGAAGAATGCCCTTCATGTGATGACCATGAACTTCAGCATCTATTTCCTTGGGATGCTCGGTTACTTCTTCTGCGGGTTCGCGTTCCAGTTCGGGGGCATCGGCAATGTCGGCGTGCCGAACCTCGGCGGCCTGGCGGGGCTGAATAAGGAACTCACCATCTCGCTCGGCGGGGTGGATTGGGGCTTGATCGGACACAAAGGCTTCTTCCTCTCGGACGGCACCTATGATGTCGGTATTGCGGTGATGTTCCTCTTCCAGATGGTCTTCATGGACACGACCGCGACCATTCCGACGGGCGCGATGGCGGAGCGGTGGAAGTGGAGCGCCTTCTGTGTCTATGGTTTCTTTATCAGCACCATCATCTACCCGATCTTCGGCAACTGGGCATGGGGCGGCGGCTGGCTCTCCCAACTCGGCAAGAAAGGTCTCGGGCAGGGCTATATCGACTTCGCGGGGAGCGGCGTCGTGCACGCCGTCGGTGGATTCACCGCGCTCGCCGGGGCCTTCGTGATCGGCCCACGCATCGGTAAGTACAACAAGGACGGGTCGAGCAATGTCATCCCCGGCCATAACATCGTCTTGGCCATCGTTGGCACATTGATTCTCGCCTTCGGATGGTTCGGATTCAACCCCGGCAGCACGCTCGGTGCGTCCGGGAACGGCAACCTGCGTATTGGCCTGATTGCCGTCGTGACGATGCTCGCCGGTTCGGCGGGTGCGATGGCCGCGATGCTCCTGACATGGTACATGAACGGCAAGCCGGACGCGGGGATGACCTGCAACGGACTACTTGCGGGCCTCGTGGCGATCACTGCCCCCTCGGGTTGGGTGTCGCCCATCAGTGCCTTCATTATCGGCACAGTCGCGGGGGTGATTGTCGTCTTCGCGGTGTCGATCATCGACAAGAAGCTGCGTATCGATGATCCCGTCGGCGCGATCTCGGTTCATGGCGTCTGTGGCGTCTGGGGGATGCTGTCGGTTGGTCTGTTCGCGGACGGTACGGCGAACTACGGCGGCACGCAGGTGAAAGGGCTCTTTTTCGGTGATGCCGGGCAACTCGGTGCGCAGGCGATCGGTGCCGTGGTCGTCATTCTCTGGGCCGGTGGCGTTTCGTATGGCTTCTTCAAGCTCGTGGATCGCGTGATGGGCCTCCGGCCTGCGGCAGCAGACGAGATCGCGGGTCTCGATATGCCCGAGTTCGGTGCGCCTGCTTACTGGAACGATGGGGAACCGCTCAAAGGCGGCGTCTTCCCAATCCCCGCCCCCGCAATGGGTGGAGCGGCGGGCGACTGAACATTCGTCTCAGCGTTCGCATAGGCACAACGGGATACTCAGATGACGAGCGGCGGCACAATGATGTGCCGCCGCTCGTTTGGTCGCGCATGACGGGCCGCGCGGTACGGTATACTAGGACATGCGGCGACACCGGCTAGCAGAGGGCGCCTGTCGTGTGATTGCCGTCAGAAAGGGAGCCAACCCGATGGGTTCCGTCCTTCGGCCGATTTTCATCTCCGCTTCCCGTTCCTCGCGCGCTGAACACCTGGTCCGATCCTCTCCGCTCACGCAGTCGCTCGTCACACGATTCGTCGCCGGTGAAGCCTTCGCCGATGCCCTCACCGCCGCCACGAAGCTGGCGACGAAGGGTCTGCTCGTCACCTATGATCATCTCGGTGAGGCGGTCGATGATGAGGGGGCCGTCCGGCAGATGGTCGATCAGTATCAAGGATACTTCGCCGCAGCGGCGCGCGGCGCGCACTTCTCGGTCAAACTCTCCCAGCTTGGCCTCAATATCCGCGAATCGCTCGCGCGGGAATCACTGATCACCCTCTGCACCGAGGCCGCGACCTATGACCACCGTATCCGGGTGGACATGGAGGAATCGCAGACGATTGACGCGACGCTCCGCCTCGTCGAGGCGGCCCGCCCGCATGGCGGCGATCCCGGTATCGTTATCCAGGCGATGCTGCGCCGCGCGTCGGATTTGCTGCAGTGGGCAATCGAGCGGGATGTGCGCGTGCGGCTCGTCAAGGGCGCATACAAGGAGCCGGAATCGGTCGCCTATCAGGGGCGGGAGCCGATCCGCCGCGCCTATCTCGCCCTGCTCGGGCCACTCCTCGCCAAAAGCCGTGCTCCGGCGGTCGCCACGCACGATGACGTGCTGCTCGGCGGCGCGGCGCAGATCGGCGGGCAGTTCGGCAACCCGTACGAGGTGCAATTCCTCTACGGCGTGCGGGAAGACCTCGGGCAGGAGATCGCGCGCGGTGGCGTCCCCGTCCGCATCTACACGCCTTTCGGCGATGCCTGGTATCCCTACTTCATGCGCCGCCTCGCCGAGCGGCCACAGAATGTCGGCTTCTTCCTCCGCCAGGTGATTGACCGGACGAGAGGGTAAGTGCTGAGTGCTGAGTGGGCGCATGCTATGCGCCCCTACGGCTCCCCTCTCCAGCGCCGCACAAACCTATCTTTACCTCGATCCAAGGGCGCTGGAGAGGGGTCGGGGGTGAGGAATGGAGCGCCCCCCTCATTGCTCGATAGGATCAAACGATGACGACTCCACCGCTCGATGAGACAGTAACGCGGGAAGTTCTGGCCCATCTCGGCGTCGCTGCCGCCGCGCCCGTGCTCGGCCTGCTGGATGGTCTCGTCCGTGCCTACACGTGCACCGTGCCGTGGGAGAGTGCATCGCGCATCGTCCGGCGGGCGGGCACGCCCCTGACGGTCGATTGCCCGCGCTGGCCGGAGGAGTTCTGGCGTACGAGCATTCAGTGCGGCACCGGCGGGACCTGCTTCGAGAGCAACTACGCCTTCTTCGCGCTCCTGCGCGCGCTCGGCTATGAGGGCTATCTGACGATCAATGACATGGGCACGACGGTTGGCTGCCACACCGCGCTCGTCATCTTTCTCGGGGCGCAGCGCTGGTTGGTTGATGTGGGGATGCCGCTCTATCTGCCGCTGCCGTTCGGCCCGGACGCCCCGCAGGAGCGCGCCACCCCGTTCCATACCTACACCGTGCGCCCCGATGGGAAGGGGCGGTATCAAGTCGAGCGCGCACCGCATCCCAGCCCGAACTGTTTCACCTTCTACGATCATCCGATCCCGGACGCTGCGTATCGCGCCGCAACGACCGCCGATTATGAGCCAACCGGCTTCTTCAACGATCGGGCGATTGTGACAAAAGTGATCGGGGAGAAGATCTGGCGCTTCAATGGCATCGATCCACCCCGCATGGAATCATTCACCTACGGTGGCCGTGCCGATGAAGCGCTGGATGGTGATACCGCCGCTACCGTCGCCGCGCGTTTCGGCATCGATGAAGGGATCGTGCGGAGGGCGCTCCAAGTGACGGGGATCGCTCTGTAGCGCGTCTGTGTCGGAGCGTTTCACGTGGATTGGATGTTCGCCGCGATATGCGTTTCGAGATCGTCCATCGTCGTCAGGAATGATCGCTCAAGGTCGATGCCGTACATATCCGCGAGCACGATGACGCACCAGAGGCAATCCGCCAGTTCATGCGCGAGTTTCTCGTCTGTCTCCGGGATGGTGCGAACACCGCTCTTCGCCATCACGAGTTTCATTAAGTCGCCGACATCACCAACGAAGCCGAGCGCGACATCTTCTGCCGTCCATGAGCGACCATACTGCATCTGCTCCATTGCCGCATACTGCGCGCGTATCGCGACCGCTCGCTCTATCAACTGCGGGAATTCCACGGTTGCCCTAACCCCCCATACCGCCCAAAGGGCACCCGGTTCCCCACAGGGGAAGGGGGAGCCGTAGGAGCGCACAGCGTGCGCCCAGTACCCGCCTCAGTCCTCAGTCCTCGCCCTACACCCAATCTTCGACCCAGCCATTGACGGTGACTTCGGCGCGTTGGGTGCGCAGGCCGCGCAGTTTGCGGATGAAGCCGGAGAGTTGTCGCCCGTCGTCCATCGTCAGAATGATCTCGGTATGCGGTTGCAGATAGGAGAACTTCCGGGCGACTTCGAGTGTGCCGTCCCAGGTGGGCGGCAGAATGGCGGTCTGACCGAGCATGTTCTTCCGGTTCGGCGTCATGCGCAGCGTATAACGGACATTCGTGGCGACCTGCGTCGTCGTGCGTCGCCCATCGCGCGCGAGCCAGACCACACCGGCGGTCCCTTCGAGCGCTTCGGGGGGGATGAACTGGATCGGGATACCCGCATCGGATGGGTCCATCGCGCGCTCCTTACCGTATAAAGGGAACGGTTCGTCTGCACAACCCTACCGCGCAGCGCACATGGCCGCAACTCCTACTCAATGGCGTCGATTTGTGCGATAACACCGCTATCGTCGTGAGGTTGGCAGGGTCGTATCGAGAAAGCGGGGGCAAGCGCCGATGGTAGTCGATCACATCAATAATGTCGCGAAGTTCGATGATGGCAAGGTGGAGGAGTATCCCGCCGATCTCTACCGCTTCGATGCGGTGGCCGAGGGCGTCGAAGGCTTCGCCGGAGTCACCGACGCGCATCTCGATTTCTTCCGCCAGGAGGGGTATCTCGTCATTCATCACGCGTTCACACCGGAAGAGACTGCCGCCGCGCTGGAAGGTCTTCTCGACCTCATCGACGGCAAGGTGCCAGCGTTCGACGGTATCCAGTTCGAGGCATGGGCGCGCGACCGCCTCGACACCATCACCCGCGAAGAGAAGCAGGATTACATTCGTAAGCTGATGGCCTTCACCGAATACGACGCACGCCTGAAAGCGATTGCGGAGCATCCGAGTCTGATGGCGATCGTACGCAAGCTGGTCAATGATGAGCCGCAGAAGTTCCAGGACATGGCACTCCTCAAGCCGCCGAGTGGTGGGCGCGAGAAGCCCTGGCATCAGGACAAAGCATTCTTCGATATGGACATCAATAACCCCGTCGTCGGTGTCTGGATCGCCCTCGATCCCGCGACTGCGGAGAATGGCTGCATGCACATCATCCCCGGTTCGCACAAAGAAGGGCCCGTCGTCCATTTCGCGCGGCGCGATTGGCAGATCTGCGACGACCAGATCGAGACCGCCCGCGATGTGATGGCACCCCTCGAACCGGGCGGTCTCCTGCTCTTCGATGGCCTGATCCATCATGGCACCCCCGCCAATCGCACCGACCGCCGCCGCCGCGCGGTCCAGTTCCATTACACCGCCCGCCGCGCCATCTGGACCTCCCAGGAAGCCCGCCTCGCCATCTTCGGCAGCGAAGGCAAGGACGTGACCTGCTGAGATTGCCCTAACCCCCCGGCCCCCTTCCCTTTAGGAAGGGGGTGACTCACGTAACTTGCCGTGGCGTACGATCAAACGCCCCTGTCTCCAAGATGACCCTGCTCCCCCTTCCTTTTAGGGAAGGGGGCCGGGAGGTTAGGTAGACCATAATTGGTACCCCATTTCCGGGCAATCATTGGTCCTTTGCGGGGGTCCATTTGCCCGTTACGATGCGCTCTGGATTGCCAGTAATCTGTGAAAGGGGCGGAAGAGATGGCTGAGGGAACGACAGAGCCCTATAAGATGTACACGACGATGCACCGCCAACCGGCGGACCTGCGGATGCTCCTCGCCGAGGGATGGGGAGATGCCGAGGAAGCGGCGAACCGATTGGCCGATACGGCGCGTCTCTTCGTCGTCGGGATCGGCACGAGCTTCCATGCTGCACAGATCGGTGCCTCTCTCTTGCGCATCGCCGGAGCGGATGCCCGCGCCATCGATTCCTTCGAGTTCGCGACCTATCCGTATGCCCTGCGCGGCGGGGATGCGGTAATCATCATGGCGCATACGGGGGCAAAGCGCTATTCCGTCGTCGCGGTCGAGCAGTGTACTGCCGCCGGTATTCCCTGCATCGTCATCAGCGGGCGAGATTCGAAGATGAGTGACGACGGCCCCGCACTCGTCCTCCGCACAGTCGTGCGGGAGACCTCGGCCGCCTATACCGCGAGCCATCTCGGCGCGCTGACGGTCCTCGCGCAAGTCGCGACGGTGTTCGGCGAGCGGCAGGATGCGTCGGCGGTCGCTGGATGGCGGGAGGCGCTCGCCGCGTTGCCCGATCAAGTGGCGGATGTCCTGCGGCGCGAGGCGGACGTGGAGCCAATCGCTCGGGCGCTCGTTAGTGATGGGCGACGCACCTACTGTATTGGTGCGGGGCCGAACGCGATGACGGCGACGGAAGCTTCGCTCAAGGCGCGCGAAACTGCCTACATGACCATCGACGGCATGAGCCTCGAACAGTTTCTCCACGGCCCGATGGTGACGGTCAATCCGAACGACCAAATGGTCGTCATCGCGATTGAGGGGCCAGGGATGGCCCGGACGGCGCAGATCTGCAACGCCCTCAATCTGATCGGTACGCCGCTCTGGATCGTCGGTCATGCCGTCGCGTCGGTACCGGATGCCCCGCGTTTCGCCTTGCCCGCTCTTCCGGAACCGCTCTCTCCCTTGCTCGCCGTCGTACCTGTGCAGTTACTTGCCTATTACTGCGCTGTGGCGAAGGGCACCAATCCGGACACCTTCCGCCGCGATGACCCACGCTACCTGACGGCATTCAGCAGTCTGTCACTCTAGTAGACGGTAGGCAGTAGACAGTAGACAGTAGCCGGAAAGGAAACGCGCGAAGCGCATCCTCTTTCAACTGCTTACAGCCTACTGTCTACTGCCTACTGCCCGAAGGAGGCTCCCCATGCAAGCGTACGATCTGCACGAGGTGCTTGCCGCGCACGCGGCGGCCGGCAATCTCTATCATCAGTTCCTGGAAGCATCGTCGCTCAGCGTCGGGCTCTATATCTTGCCCGCCGGGACGCGCGATCCGCAGCAGCCCCATCGGGAGGACGAAGTCTATTACATCATCAGCGGGCGTGGGCAAATCCGGGTCGCGGAAGAAGACCGCCCCGTACAGGCGGGGAGCACCGTCTTCGTCGCCGCGAGCATCGCACACCGTTTCCACACGATCACCGAAGACCTGACGATCCTCGTCTTCTTTGCGCCTCCGCACGTTCTCGGATAAGGAACCGCTCGGCAAACCGGATCGACGCAGAGGATGCAGAGAACGCAGAGACCACAGAGGAGAAAAATAGAAGATTCCTCTGTGTTCTCTGCGTTCTCTGCGCTCTCTGCGGTTCAATCGCTTTCTCCCCGCCGGGGTTCGGCGGCGAAGTGGGTGATGATGTCCGCCAGTACCTGTGCGCCGCGCGTGACATCGGCCAGTTCCAGCCCGCCGTAGCCGAGGAGGATGCCCTGCCGGTCCGGTGCGCCGACGTAATGGGGTGCGAGGGGGTAGGCGATCACGCCGCGTACGGCGGCCATCGCGATGATTGCTGCCGGATCGAGGTCGGCGCGCAGCTCCAGACAGACATGGAGGCCCGCTTCCAACCCCTGTAGGCGGGCGAGCGACACGATGGGTGCGAGTGTGTCGCGCAGCGCCGCCCGCTTCGCCGCGTAGTGCCGCCGCATGCGCCGGATGTGTCGTTCGAGATCCCCGCTCGCCAGGAATCGGGCGAGGGCGCGCTGGACCGGCCACGGTGTGAGCCGTGCAGTCAGGTGCGTGATCTGTTCGATGCGCTCGCGGAGCGGTCGGGGTGCGACGAGATAACCGGCGCGCAGGGCGGGCGTCAGCACTTTTGAGAAGGTGCCGATGTACGCGACGTGTCCTGCCGTGTCCAACCCTGCAAGTGCCGGCAGGGGCGGCGCATCGAAACGGAACTCGCTATCGTAATCGTCCTCGACAATCAGGCTGTCGTTCGCTGCCGCCCATTCGAGGAGCGCCATCCGGCGCCCAATCGGCAACCGCGCACCGAGCGGATATTGGTGCGACGGCGTGACGTAGACGAGCAGGGGTGCGGTCGGGCCGTTCGGAAGCGTCTCCACGCAGAGGCCGTCATTGTCCACGGGCACCGGGATGATGCGCGCCCCGCGGGCGATGAAGGCATCGCGCGCCTCGATGTAGCCGGGTTCCTCCATCCCGACCGGATCGCCTGGTGCGAGCGTCACGTACGCAATCAGATCAAACGCCTGTGCCGCGCCCGAGGTGACGATGACATCCCCCGGTCCGCAGGCGATGCCTCGCGCCCGCCCAAGGTAGGCCGCGATTGCCGCACGTAGTTCCGGTTCCCCCGCCATAGCGCCGTACGTCGGGGCAGGCAGTTCGTGCACGACGTCCCGCCAGGCGCTGCGCCAGGCATCAAGTGGCAGCGGCGTGATCGTCGGCAGACCGAGACGAAAGTCGATCAGGTCCGGTCGGTGCGGCCCCATCGGGCGCGTCGTGGGAGATATATCCTTCAGCCAACGGGGTATCCCCGCCGGTGCCGCGAGCACCCGACCCGGCAACGTCGGCAAGTCCTGGGTGACATAGGTGCCGGAGCCCACCCGCCCCTCAAGATAGCCCTCGCTGATCAACTCGTCGAACGCCGAGACGATGACATTGCGGGAGATGCCGAGATCCACCGCCAGCGTCCGTGTCGCAGGGAGCCGTGTTCCGGCGGGCAATTGGCGCGCGAGAATGGCGCGCCGGGTTTGCTCGACGAGTTGGTCCTGAAGTGTTTCGTCGCTCGCGCGGTCCAACCGGACAAAGAAGCTCATCGCTCGCTCCGAATGGTTCCATTGAATCACGTACAATTGGTTCTTTATGCGAGTCCACTCCCTACAGATAATAGCAGATAGAAGGTGTCCATAGCGAATGGAGACGGAATAATCGGGCGCGTGCCTCCGTTTGCGAAGGAACGATACCCTTCATCATGAGCGAGAGCGAAAGGAGCCGACATTCATGGCGACCGATCAGCGTGCGACCCAGACGGCTGAGGAGAAGATCATTGCCTTCGTCGTCTATCCCGGTCTGACCCTTCTCGATCTCGTCGGGCCGTTGCAAACCTTGCGGAATCTCGGCGCGCCGTACCGGACGCTCACCGTCGGGGAGCGGATCGAAGCGACCCCGACGGATACCGGCCTCGGCATCGTCCCGGAAGCGACCTTCGCGGAGATGCCACACCCCTTCGCCGTCGTCGTGCCCGGTGGCGGCAGTGGCACGATTCGGGCAATGGCCGACCCAGCCGTGCAGGGGTATCTGCGGGTCGCCGCCGAGGGTGCGGACGTGATGGCGTCGGTCTGCACCGGCGCGCTCGTCCTTGCGGCGGCGGGACTCCTCGAAGGGCGCAAGGCGACGACGCACTGGGCGTATGCGGCCTATCTGGACAAGCTCGGCGCGCAGTATCAGCGTGCCCGCTGGGTCGAGGACGGCAAATGCATCACGGCGGCGGGCGTCTCTGCCGGCATCGATATGGCGCTTTTCCTCGCGGCGCGACTGATGGGCGAAGATCGCGCGCGGCAGATTCAGGTCGGTATCGAGTACGACCCGCAGCCGCCCTTCGGTCCGATGGATTGGGGCCGCGCAGACGTGGACGCGTATTGGTCCCGCCTGCCGGACGCCGCGCAACGACGGGCCTATTTCACGCCATTACTGGAAGGCCGCCCGGACCTGCTCGCCGCATTCGTCGGCTAGAGCGGTTTCCGCAACCACTGGCCCTGCGAACATCCCCGGTGGCGGCGGGCTTTAGCCTGCTGCAGCAAGGGATGGCAGGCTGAAGCCCGCCGCCACCGAACATCTCTCGGCTCAGTAATTTCGCAAACCGCTCTAGCCGACGAATGCGGCACTTGCTACATCGATTCGCGTTGATACTGCCCCCACCCCCGGGCCAATCCTATCGCTATTCGCGCTCAGGTTGTGCGTCGTGTGCGTCGGCCCAGATGTAGGAGATGCTTTTTTCGTCGGTGAAGGAGAATGGGGCCGCCTGATGCGCCGCGACCAGACCATTCAGGCCCGCAAGGAGTTCGGCTGCCGGGATGCGGAGATCTTTCGCGAGCGTCGCGGGGGTGGCGTAGATGGCATGTGACAGGTAGGGCACGAGGAGTTGCGTCAATGCCTCTTCGCGCGTTAATCGCTCCGCTGCCGCAACCTGCGCCGGGTAGCGCGTGCGGACCAGCGCGTGATGCATGTCTTCATCGTCCGTCGCGAAGACCTTTGCCAGCAGCAGGCGCGTATCCAACTCCACTACGGCCTTGAGATAGGCGGCGCGCTGCGCTTTCCCGGTGGGGAATCCCGCCGCTTTCCTCAGTTCCCCGGTGCTGAGGGTGCCCCCGGCAGTTTCCAATGCCTGGGCGATGCGGAAGGCGTCGATAGAGAGCGTGCCCGCAGCGTATAACTCGGCCGGGGTGCGTACCTCGCCACGCAGGCGCAGGATGGCAGGCAGCAGCGGCCAGTTCACCCAGGTCGGGCGATTGCGGACGATCGCGGTGTAGAATGCGGCCTCCTGCCGCCCGAGAACCCAACGCCAGGTATAGACTTCGCCGGAGGGGCTGTCGTGCCCCGAGTCGGTGTGCGCGTCGGGGTCTCCCATGTAGGCATGGAAGAGGTTCGGGATTTCGGGCGAAACCGGGAAAAGTGTCGCGATCCCCACGCGCTGGATCAGTTCGCTTGCTTCTCCGGGGCCTGTAATTCGCCGTGCCGGGGTTTGGCACCACTTCTCATGACGCCGTTCGCGCAGAGTTGCGTCGAGCACGAGGTTCGCTCCTTCACTATGGGCATCGACTGCCGGTGGGCTTACGGCCTCCTGCACAATCATGATACACGCCCATAGGCTCGCAGCGTCTTGAGCGCCTGGATGGTCATCATGCCGCGCCATTCCAGGGTCGTCGCCGGGTTCCAATCCAGCCAGTTGAATGACCAACCGCCGTCGTTATGTTGGGCGGCGGCGAGCGCATCCAGATGCGTCTCGATCACTGCGTCACTGAAGAGGCGTCGCGCGAGTGTATCGGGCTGCGGAGCGAAGTCGAGCGGTGGATGGATCTCTCCCGGCGCATCCGGGTCGAGGGTCACCAGAGCGTGGATCATCGGGCTGATACGCGCGAATGCCTGCTCGGCGCGGGCACGATCAGGAACCCGGTCGAGGAATGAGAGGATGGACCGAATGTCATAGAATCGGGCGCTCTCCAGCGCGTCGATCCGCTGCCAGCAGAAGGCCGTTGCCCCGTGAAGCCACGGATGGTCGATTTCCCATTGATAAAGGAGCGCGGCGATTCCTGCCGTGGGCAGAGTTGCGCCGGGCAGACCGTCCTCCGGTTCCCACCAGGGTGCGCGCGGGTAGGCATGGACAGTAGGGAGGACGAAGGGTACGCCGCCGTCCGGGCCGGTCACCGTCGTCAGGTAGGCGCACACACGGCTGACCATCGGATCGGTGAAACCATCGACCTCATCCACGATCTCGAACGCGGACAGAACCGAGGCGGGTTGGCTTACCGGCCCGCGAAAATCCGGCTCCAGCGCATTGCCGAACCCGCCATCGGCGTTCTGATAGGGACGGAGCGCCGCGAGAGCGGCATCGCGCCCCCCATCCGCAAAGAGGTACGCGAAGCGGTGCCGGTCGATGAGGCGGGCCGTCCGCCAGATGAAATCAGTCGCACGCTGCATGTCAATGGTGTGAGTCATGTATTGCTCCTCCAATCACCGAAAAAAACGTCCTGTGCGAGATGCTTGGCAACATATCCCGCTAGCAATCATCCGGTGCTCGCTCTTCTTCCGGGCCAATCGGCGAACGACGATTGGCTTCAGGTATATGATAGGCGATAATAGTGTCAGTTTATGGCACTAATTAAGGAAGCAGGATGTCACGTACTGCGCGATTGCTGGAAACGCTCATCACGCTCCAGACCAAGCCCCGTTTCACGGTTGCGGAGATCGCCGCCCTACTGGGGGTCTCGCGGCGCACGATGCTGCGCGATTTGCAGGAGTTGTCCGCGATGGGAGTTCCGCTCGCCGCCACGCCCGGTCCGCACGGCGGCTATGGGCTGATCGCGCGGCAGCGGCTCCTGCCGCTCTCGCTGACCAGCGATGAAGCGATGGGGGTCATCCTCTCGTACGAAGCGCTCCTGCGGTACGCGCAGTTGCCGTTCGCCGCACAGAGCCTCTCCGCCGTGACGAAGCTGCGTGCCGCATTGCCGCCGGAGGTGGTGCGGGAACTCGACCGGGTCCGGCAATACATCGTTGTCAACGAGACCGAGCGCCGCTATGAGGCCCCCTTGCTCCAGGACCTCTTCCAGGCGGCGTGCGATGGCGCGCATGTGCGGATCGTCTATGACTCACGCTCCGGTCTTTCGGAGCGGATCATCTACCCGTTCGGCCTCTATGCCGCCGCGGGGTTCTGGTATTGCGCCTGCTACGATTACCAACGATGCATCAATCTCTCCTTACGGGCCGACCGCCTCCGAGAAGCGACGCGCGTCGAGGGGCTTGAGCGACCCGCCGTTCCCTCCTTGCGGGAATGGCTCGCAACGCGGGAGCGCCACGCGGAGCAACCACTTCGCCTGCGCGCCACAGTAACCGAGCGCGGGATGAAGCAATTCGACCTGAGCGCCCTGTTCGGGCCGGGTACGGTCGATGTGCGCGATGGCGCGATCGATACCGTGATCCCGGAGGCGGAAGTGGACTTCTTCGCCGCACGTCTCTTACCGCTGGGAACGGAGATTGTCGTTGAATCGCCACCCGAGCTTATCGATGCCCTGCGGCGCAAGGCCGAAGCCATTGCTGCATTGTATGCGGTCGCTGCCCGATGACGCACCGAGAGCAGGTGGACTTGGCCCCGCTTTCACGTTTTTGCAATGCCCGGCCGCTCGCGCAGATAGCTGCGGAACTGGGCGATCAATGCATCCAGCGCGCGACTGCCGAAAGAACCCCTTGTGCGATAGACGAGGCCGAGGGTGAGATGCAGATCGAGGTCCGCGATCTCTCGCAGGACGGTCCCTGTCGGCGGTGGTGTGGCCGTCGCGATGGGAACGACCGCCAATCCAAGACGATGCTGCACTGCACTCTTGAGGGTTTCGAGGGAGTCGATCTCGATCCCGGAATAGGGGTTCGTGCCGTGGGCGAGGAGCGCCGCTTCTGTCGCCATGCGGTAGGCGCAGGTTGGCTCAGTCAGTAGGAGTTGGTGCCCCACGAGATCGATCGCACAGAGCGTTTCGGTGCGCACGAGCGGGTGATTATCTGGCAGGAGAAGTGCCATCGGCTCATTGAAGAGTGGTTCAAAGGTCAGCCCAAGGTCCGCCGGTGGGGGTGAGCAAACGGCGAGGTCAAGATCGCCGCGCGCCACGCGACTACTCAGACCGCGTGTGCCCCCAATCTCAAGGGTGATGCGGACATGCGGTCGTTCCCCGTGGAACTGTGCGAGCAGTGGAATGATACGCGTACTCGCCGTTGGCTCGAAGCAGCCGATCCGCACGAAACCCGACTCACCACGCTCGATGGCGGCCATTGTTTGCTGAAGGGTGGTCATCTGTGTGAGGAGCGGCCCCGCCTGCTCGTGCAGTGTTCGTCCCGCCTCGGTCAACTCGGCTTTTCGACTCGCGCGGGTAAAGAGCGCAACGCCAAGCTCGGCTTCCAGTTGCTGGATATGCAGCGTGATCGTCGATTGCGCGTAATCGAGCGCTTCCGCCGCCCGGACGAAACTGCGGTGTTTCACTACCGCTTGAAAGGTTGTCAACTGCCGTAGATCCATCGCCGCCCCAATCATGCAGGAATAATGAAGAAAAGGTTCGATCAATTTCATCTTGAATGATACATCAGGTGCTCGTATCGTGAAGAGAAGGGGCTGATAAACCTCACCTCCCAACCCCCTCTCGTACGGAGCCATCGCGTGGAGAGGGGAGCGGACCTACGGTAGGTCATGGCCTATGAAGAACACCACGGCACGTAGAGCGAGGCACCCCTCCCACTTTAAGGGAGGGGCCGGGGGAGAGGTTGATCGGGGCATACGAAGGAGAATACGGTGATGACGGATATGGAAATCCTCGTTGATCTGATCGGGCGGCTCGCGCGCCGTGTGCGGGCGGAAGTGGAAACGCTGCCGCAAGAGGTGCTGGATTGGCAGCCGGACCCGGAGGCGAACAGCATCGGCGTGACGGTCTGGCATTTTAGCCGCTGGATCGACTTCGTGAAGGTGCGCGCATTGGAGGATCACCCGGCGGCGGACGAGCAGTGGTTCACGCGCGGTTGGGCGGCGGAAACGGGCTACGATCCGCGCGGCCTCGGCTACGGCGGTTTAGGTGCGCTCACCGATTACACGGTGGACGAGATGCGTGCCGTGCCCGCACTTCCGGCGGACGCGCTTCTCCGCTATCTCGATCAGGTCTGCGATGCGCTCATCGCCTTTCTCCAGGCGATGCCACCGGGGGCGCTTTCCAGGTACGCGCCGGGCCTGCGGGAACTGCATCGCACGCCGCGCACCGTCTACCAATGGATCATTGGCCCGCTGCTGGGGTGTTTCGGGCATCTGGGGGAGATCGAGGCCCTGAAAGCATTGCAGGCACGCGCCGGGCGCTATGGCACGATAGGGGGTATTTCATGACGGGCGGATACCATGACGGGGAGATCGCGGTGCAGGCGCGGGCAGGGGAGCGCGATATGGCGGAGCGCGTCAGCCAGATCTTCAATCCGACGATCAAGTATTCCATGCAAATCTTCCTGCGCGCCCAGCGCCTGGCAGTGCTCGGGTCGGTTGATGCGCAGGGGGCGGTTTGGGCTTCCGTGTTGACAGGTGAACCGGGCTTTCTCACCGTGTCGGACGAGCGGACGGTGTGGATCGATGCCACACCATCGTTGGGCGACCCGCTCCTGGCAAACCTCCGCGTCCATCCCGACGTGGGGATGATCGTCATCGACCTCGCCACCCGCCAGCGCGGTCGCGTCAACGGGACGATGGTCGCCCATCCCGACGGCGCGCTTTGTCTCACCACCACGCAGGTCTACACAAATTGCCAGCAATATATTCAGCAGCGTGACCTCGTTGCGGAGCCACGCGCAGAGCCAGAAGCGCAGCACGTCGAGGCCCGCACCTCCCTGACAGACGCGCAGCAGACATGGATTGCGCGGGCGGACACCTTCTTCGTTGCCAGCGCGCATCCCGAAGGCGGTACCGACGCCTCACATCGCGGCGGCGCGCCCGGCTTCGTGCAGGTGCGCAGCGGGTCTGCCCTCATCTGGCCGGACTATTCCGGCAACAAGATGTTCAACACGCTCGGCAATATCACCGTCAATCCCCACGTGGGGCTGCTCTTCATTGACTTCGGCCAGGGGCGCACGCTGCAACTGACGGGGAGCGCTGAGGTTGTCTGGGATGCCGACCGGATCGCCGCCTTTCCGGGCGCGGAACGCCTCGTCTCGTTCGCGGTCGCGCAGGTCCGCGAGACCGTCGGCCTCAGCGCCTTGCGCCGTCAGTTCGTCGAGTATTCTCGCTTCAATCCCTCATGAGACGGAGTGTGTGCCTTCGCTATACCCTTAACATAGATTCGTCACGCGTCTCGTTGGCGGTGAAGGTGCCCTTCATGCCGAGCTGCGCATGACCCGGTACAGTACAACGGTATGTATACGTCCCCGGTGGCAAAACGAGCGAGAGCGACGCGGTCTGCCCCGGGCCAATCAGCGCAGTTTTCTTGTCCACGCCCGTGCCGGTGATCTGGAAATCATGCGGGGAGGGGCCATCGTTCCTGATGGTGAACGCCACCGTACCGCCGGGTACCCGTGCGGTGTCGAGCGCGAACGCGAAGTCCTTGGCGATGACATGAACGGTCGCACCGGCACCGACCGACGCCTCGCTCCCCGGCGTCGCGGTCGCCCCGACGGTGGGGATCTCTGTGCTGTTAATCGCCGCGCTCCCCCCGCACGCTGCGAGCGCGGCGATCATCGTCACCGAAGCGAGAAGTGTAATCCAGCGACGCATGTGTACATTCCCTTCCGACTGCGAGTGGTCCTCGGACTGTTCAGGATTGCTGCGATGGCGCACGGTGATCGGAAGGCGCGGACTGCTCGGCTCCCGGCCGTGCGCCATCGCTGACATCGGCCCTGACACAAGGCGCAATTTCAGGCGCGTTTCCCCACGCTAGCGGCGCGCTCCTGCCACCTCGCGTTCAGGCCCCGGCAGACCGGCGGGCTCGGGCTGCACGGATGGCCCTTCAAGGCCGACATGCGGGACGATGCGCTCCAGCCAGCGCGGGAACCACCAGTTGGCGGCGCCGACCAGCTGCATCAGCGATGGCACGACGAGGAGTCGGATCACCGTCGCGTCGATCAGGATCGCCGCCGCCAGCCCGAGGCCGAACTCATTGATCACTCGCACGCTGCCGAAGGCGAAGCTGAGGAAGATCGCCACCATGATCGCCGCCGCCGCCGTGATCAGCCGCGTCGTCGCCGACAGGCCGCGACCGACCGCCTCCGCGTTATCGCCCGTCACGAGATATTCCTCGTGGATACGGCTGACGAGGAAGACCTCGTAATCGATGGAGAGCCCGAACAGGATCGCGAAGAGGAACATCGGCAAAAAGGCATCGACCGGCCCCGTCGTGCTGACGCCGAAGATGCCACCGAGCCAGCCCCACTGGAAGACCGCCACCACCACGCCGAATGCCGCCACAACCGAGAGCAGGTTCATCAGGGCCGCCTTCAGTGGGACGAGCACCGAGCGGAAGGCCGCCATCAGCAGCAGGAACGAGAGGCCGATCACCGCGAGGAAGAAGAGGGGCAGCCGTGAGGAGATCTTGTCGCTGACGTCGATGGTTGTCGCCACCGCCCCACCGATGAACCCCTGCGCCGGGCCGCCCGCCAGCGCGCGAGCGGTCTCGCCGCGCAACCGGTGGACGAGGTCCGTCGTCTGCATGGACTGCGGCGCGGTCGTCGGGGTGACGACGACGATCGCGGCGGGTCGTGTCGGCGGTTGGGTTCGTGCCCGCGTCGGACGAGCCAACCTGGAGACGAAGGGTGGGGGCGGCGATGAGGAGTACGAGCCCCAGCGAAAGCGCGAGGACGGCGATCGGTGCGCGGGCGATCAGCTTGCTCAGCCGGTAGCCGAGCCCGGTCTCGCTCTCGCGCACCGAGACCGCCAGGCCGGGGATGCGCAGGCTATCGATCCGTCGCCCGAGCAGCCGGAGGATTGCCGGGAGGACGGTGAGCGCGGCGATGATCGTCATCGCGACGATGATCGCCGCCGCCGTACCGAGATAGGAGACGAAGGGAATGCCGACCGTCCAGAGGCCGAGCATCGCCACGACGACCGTTCCGCCCGCGAAGAGCACCGAGCGCCCCGCCGTAGCGACCGCCGTCACGAGCGCGTTATCGACGCTCATCTCGCGCGCCAGCCCCTGCCGGAAGCGGGTGACGATCAGCAGCGAGTAGTCGATGCCGACGCCAAGGCCGATCATCGCGGCGAAGGCGTTGGTGAAGGAGGGAAAATCGACGAAGGCGGCGAGGACGGTGATCAAGGAGAGCCCCGTGCCGAGGGCGATCAGTGCCGTGACGATCGGCAGGCCCATCGCCACCACCGAGCCGAAAGCGATCAAGAGGATGATCATCGCCGCCAGAAGACCGAAGGTCGCCTCGGTATTCCCGTAGCTCTCACGCTGCCCCGCTTGGGCGACCTGCCCGCTCAGCTCGACTTGGAATTCGGGCGTGGAGACGCGATCGCGCAGGCTGACCAGGGCGTCGGAGCTCGACTTTTGCAGATCGATGGCGCGCTTCGCGTACTGGACGTCGATCTGCGCGATCGTCCCGTCCGCCGAGATGGCCCCCGGCCGCTGGTAGGGCGACGCCACACCGACGACCTCGGGGAGGGTGGCGAGATCGGCGACGAGCGTGTCGACGCGCGCCCGCACCTGAGGGTCGTTCAGCCCCGCCGGGGCGCGGACAACAGCCGTCGCGGAATCACCGGACTGCTGCGGGAAGCGGGCGGCGAGCCAGGTCATAGGTGTGTTGCGCTTCCGTACCTGGGATCGAGAAGGTGTTGACGAGCGTCCCGCCCGCAGTGAAGGAAAGGGCGACGACGAGGGCGATGCCCACGAGCGCGCCAGCGATGGCGCGCCAGGGGTGCCGGGTGATGAAGCGGGGCCATCGGTCGAAGAGGAGCGAGCGTGCGCGTGGCATGGATGCGTCCTTTCGTTCGTTTCGCGGCATGTGGGCGACCACTGCCGCCCTTTGCGCCGAAGATCGCGATGTTTTTCCGGAGCCTCCCTATGTAGTTATGCATTTGAATATTCGTATGTATCTATTGATCGGGCAAAAAAAGAGCGCGGACTACGTGGGAGACTCCCACGCCGCCGCCACATCGGCCAGCATCCTCAGGGTGGCGACGATGTGATCGCGCTTCAGCAAGTAGAAGACCTCCTGCCCCACCTTCTCACTATCGAGCAGGCCCGCGTCCTTGAGCACCTTGAGGTGATGGGAGATGGCGGGCTGACTGAGGCGGAAGTTGCGGGCGATATCGCCGACGTTGCGGTGCCCCTTGTCGCCGAGCAGATAGAGAATCTGCAGGCGCACGGGGTCCCCGAGGGCGGTCAGGAAGCGGGTGGCCTCCTCGAGCTCGGCCCGACCGAAACCGGTGGCCTGCTTGAACGCGGCCCGGTCGAAGCCGACGGTTGGGCGTACGGTCATGGATCTCCCTTCTGAATGTATAAACGTATGCAACTCAATGAATATACTAATCTCCCGGTTGCCCCGTGTCAAGCCCCTGCATGAATCGTCATCAACATCCCTTGCACAATGAATAAAGAGCGGACGGCCTGCCAGCGTCCGCTCTTTATTCAATACGGTGTGAGGTTGCTACCTCAGAGGCGTCCACTCATCGTCTGAGATAGTGCCCTGTCGGAGAAGCTATTTGAGGAGACCGACACGAATGTCTCCCGCATGGACATTGGCAACCGCCTACTGCGTTCAGCCGCACTTGATGTCGATCTTCGCCTCGCGGGCGGCGATCTGCGCCTGCTCGATCAGTTGCTGCTCGCCCTTCTTCAGGTAGTCATCCAGGCTTCTCCTGATCGCTGAGGTACGACTGGAAGTTCTGGCCCCACTGCGGCCGGTCGGCATGGCTGATGTTGTTGAAGTAGAAGAGATGCCGGTAGAAGATCTGCTCCGGATTCTGCTGCCAGAGCGCGAAGCGCGGGTCCTCCAACTTCACCAGCGGATTGACGGGCAGATTGTACGACGGCTTGACGTATTCCGCCTGGATTTTCGGCTGCGTCATCCACTGCAAATAATCAAACGCGATCGCTTGGCCCATCGCGTCCTTGCCCTTGTCGCGCAGGTCCCCGAGCGGGATGCTGTACGTCTGATTGCGCTCGCCATCGTCCGCGATTTTGCCCGCATTCGCGGCGACATCCGCGCCGAAGGTCTCCGCGTCCGGTTGCGGCGTCGGGAAGGCGCCGATCTCGAACTTCGCCAGCCCTTCCTTCTTGATCTCGTCGATCACCTGAAGGAAGGATTGGTTCTCGTACAGCATCACCGCTTTGCCCTCATAGAAGAGCTGGCGCGCGTTGCTGATATTGACCGACGTATACCCCGGCTCATAGTAGGTAAAGAGTTTCTTCATTACGGGCCAGCCCGCGCGGCTCCACGGGGTATCCTCCGTCCATTTCTGTCCGCAGACGGCATCGAGTTTCTGCTGCAAGGTCATTGTTTCCTTGCCGCCGGTGATGCCGTCCCACTGCTTGCGACCGAGCGAGATCATCAGGATCCAGCTAGTATGCGCGGCGGATTGCACATCGCCCGCGCGGGCAATCGGAATGAGCCCGGCTGCCTTCAGTTTGTCGTTGGCGGCGAACCACTGCTTCCACGATTTCGGCACATCGGCGTCCGTCAGCCCCGCCTTCGTCCACGCGTCCTTGTTGTAGACCCAGGCGGATTTGTAGCGGGCAAAGGGGGTGCCGTAGTTGTTCTTGAGGCCGAACTTCGCGAAGGTCAGGAGGTCCGGATTGAAGTCATTCTTCCACGGCTGCCCACTGTACGGCGAGGTCTTCTCCAACTCCGGCGTGAAGGGCACCCACAGGACGTTGTTCGTCGCTTCCTGCACGTCGGTGATGATCTGGTCGGCGAAGGTGCCGACGATGGTCGTAAGGCTCTTCGAGGCGGAATGGGTCGTTACCCACTGATAAAGATCGGTGGCCGTCGTGCCGGGAATCTCGGTCAGGTCAATCGTGATGCCCGGATGCTCCGTCTGGTAGCGTTTGAGAAGATCGTTGAAGACGACGGTGTCCGGGTCGGGCTTACCGCCGGAGAGCGGCGCGTTCGGCTGCCGCGAGAGGGAGATGCTCCCCTTCAGTTCCGGTCGGGTCACGGTGACCGAACCGGCAGCGGCGGGCGTCGCCCCACCAGCGGCGGCGGAGCCGCTCGGAGCGGACGTCGCGGCGGCGGCAGCGGCGCGGCGGTTGGCGTGATGATCGTCACAACGCCCTGACTGGTTGGGGCAGCGCCGCCGCTCGTGCTCGCGCCCGCTTTCGGTGTATCGGTCGCCTTGCTGGAGCCGCACGCCGCGAGAATCCCGATTGCTGCGCCCCCGGCAGCGATGCCGAGCATCCGGCGGCGATTCACCCGCATGTGAAGAAAGGATACAGGTGTCGACTCGTTGCGCACGGAAGCCTCCTATCAATCAGTAGCCGGTAGTCAGTAGTCAGTAGGCAGTAGACGGAACACTCTTGACGCACGACATCTCCTCTCTCGTTACTCGTTACTCGTTACTTATAGCCGCTCCCTAGAACTTGACCGCGCCCGAGGTCAGGCCCTTGATGAACTGCTTCGAGGCGACGGCGAAAACGAGCAGCAAGGGCAGGCTCGCCATCACATAGCAGGCCATGATGAGGCCCCACTGGGTGCCGAAATCGCTGGAGAATGTCTTGAGGATCAGCGCGAGGGTGTACTGGCTCTTCTTCGAGATGACGACGAAGGGCCAGATGAAGTCGTTCCAGACACGGATGAGCTGAATGATCGCCAGAGTGGCGAGGATCGGGCGCGAGAGCGGAATCATGATCCGCCAGAAGATCGTGAAGTGGTTCGCGCCGTCCATCCGCGCCGCCTCGATCAACTCCCCCGGTACCGAGGCGAAGAAGGTGCGCAGGACGAAGATCGCGAAGATCGAGCCGAACGACATATAGGGGATAATCAGGCCGAGATAGTTGCCTAAAAGGTGCAACTGCGACGTCACGACGTAGCGCGGCACGAGCAGCAACACGTCCGGCACCATCAGGAGCGAGATGACGCCGAGGAAGAGCACGCGCGAGCCGGGGAACTTGAAGCGCGCGAAGGCGTAGGCGGCGAGCGACGCGACGATCAGCGTGCCGCCGATCGAGGCGATGCAGACGATCACCGTATTGATTACCGGGCGAAAGACCTGCTCCCAGGCGAACTTATAGTTCTCGAAGTGCAGCGGGAAGGTCGGCCAGATCGGCTGCACGGCGAACTGCGCGCGCGTCTTGAAGGAGATCGTGATCATCAAAAAGAAGGGCAGGAAGGTCAGGAAGGCGACGACGATCAGGAAGACATACGAGAAGACCTGCCCGATCCCGCCTTTCTTGCCCGCCGTGACCGCCGCGTGCGGCTCCGCGACGGTCGCCTCGCCTCGGTTGAGGACTTCTTCCGCATTCTGCATCAGTCATCCCTCCTACACGATGCCCTGTTCCTGCGCGTCGGACTCCGACTTGAGCAGGAACTGATTGATCAGCGTGAGCGCGAGGATAAAGAGGAACATCACCAACCCGACCGCGCACGCATAGCCGAGGCGATGTGCGTTGAATGCCTTCTGGAAGAGATAGACGCCGGGCACCATCGTCGAGTTGGCCGGGCCGCCCTCGCCGTTCGTCAGGACGTAGATGCCGACATAGCGTTGCAACGTCTGGATAACGGTCAGGATGGCGATCAGTTTGATCTGCCCCATGATCAGCGGCATGTCGATGCGGAAGATGCGCGTCCATGTCGAGGCCCCATCGAGGCGGGAGGCATCCACGACATCCTGCGGGATGTTCTGCAACCCGGCGAGATAGATGAGCATGTAGGTGCCGCTCGCCCACGGGAACTCGATCAGACATGTAGGACCAGAGCGAGGTGTTCGGCGAGGCGAGCCAGAGTTTCGGCTGCTGACCGAAGTGCTGAAGGACGTTGTTCAAAAAACCCTCACCCGGCACCGGGTTGTAGAGATATTGCCAGAGGAGCAGGATGACGAGAAAGGGGATGATCGCCGGGATGAGCATGAAGACCCGCCAGAACTTCTGCGCCCGCTCACTGACAAGATTGAAGATCGTCTCGGCGATGATGATCGGCATCGCGAAGGGAATCGTCAGATAGAAAAGGAGGATGATGAGGATGTTCTTGAGCGACTGCAGGAAGGTCGGGTCGTGCAGGATCTCCTTGAAGTTGGCGAGGCCGATGAAGTTGTTGATCCGAAAGCCGTCCCAATCGTAGAACGCCTCCCGGAAGACGAGGACGGTCGGCCAGTATTCAAACGCCACGAAAAGCACGAACGCGGGCAACGAGAAAGAGATAGATCAGCCGCATCCGCCAGATGCGCTGCCAGACATTCGCGGGACGGCGCACCGCCGGGGCGGCATTCGCGCGCCCCGTGGTGAGGTGAGATTCCGTACGGCCATCGAATCCTCGCTTTGCGTGGATGCCGTGCCGGAGACCGGCCCCGGCACGGTCTGATATGCCGCCCGCTTACCCGCAGGGAATGTTCGAGTTTCTGCTCGCGGATCTGTCTGCTGCGTGCAGCCCATGATTTCCGCCTGCTCGTCCTTGATGTAGGTATCGAGATCCTTCTGACCGAGTAAATACGCCTGGAAGTTGCCAAGTCCACGTCGGGCGATCCCCGTAGAACCAGTACGATGGGAAAAGCTGCGCCTTGCCCTTGTAGAAGAGCTGCAAGCGCGGATCGTCCAGTTTGACGTTCGGGTTGATCGGCAAATCGTAGGTCGGCTTGACTTGGATGGCCTGGATTTCCGGCGTCGTCATCCATTGGAGGCAGTCCATGCCGATCGCCTCGACACCGGGGTCCTTATCCGCCGGAGATCGGCAATCGGAATGCCGTACTCCAAACCACGTTCGCCGTCGTCTGCGAGCGGTGCGGCATTCGCAGCGATGTCCGCGCCGAAGGTCTCGGCATCCGGCTGCGGCGTCGGGAAGGCGCCGACATCGAATGTTTGCAGCCCCTCCGCCTTCGCCTCGTCAATGCGCCGGAGGATCGTCTGCCCCTGATTGCCGGGCGTCCCCTGCCAGAGCACCGCTTTCTGGTTAGGAAGAGTTGCTCGACATCCGCCGCCTTCAGACTGGTGCTGCCCGGTGGCCAGTACTGGAAGAGCCGCTTGATCACTTCTGCGGTTTTGCGATTCCACGGCGTATCCATCTTCCATTTGCCGGTACAGAGGGCCGTGAACTTGCGTCTTATCGTCCGCGAACACTTTGCCGCCACTCATCGCCAGCCAGTCCTTCCGACCAACCGAATTCGCGACGATCCAATAGGCATGCGAGAGCGCGAAGGCGTCGCCGGTGCGGGCGATCGGGATGATGCCGGACGCCTTCAGTTTGTCGAGCACGGTGAAGAACTGACCCCATGTCTTCGGCTCGTCCGCCTCTGTCAGCCCCGCCTTCGTCCAGAGGTTCTTGTTGTAGAGCCACGCCGCCTTATAGGCAGTCAGGGTGATCGAATAGAGGTCCTTTTTCGACTCACGCATATAGGTGAGGACATCGTCCGGGAAATCCGCCTTCCACGGCTTGCCGGAATATCCGCTGTTCTTCTCAAGATAGGGGGACATGTCCACCCACGGCGAGGTGTTTGTCGCTTCCTGCGAGCTCGTCGTGAAGTATGCGAACCGACGATCCCCGGTACATTCTTGGCGGCCTGTCGTGTCGTCACCCACTGATAGAGTTCGTCGAAGGCCGATCCCGGCACGCGCACCCATTCCAATGTGACGCCCGGGTGCTCCTTCATGTACCGGTTGATCAGGTCTTGGAAGACGATGTTACCGGGGTCGTCCTTGCCATTGGAGAGTGGCGAGGCGGGCTGCCGCGCGATTGTCACCTTGCCTTTGAGTTCGGGGCGCGTGACGGCAATCGTCGGGTTGCCGCCCGCTGCGGGCGCGGCGGCATCTGGCGGCGGTGATGGTCGGCGTGCTCCCGCGGCGGTCGAGGCCAAGCAGCGCCTCGATGCGCATATCGCACGAATGAAGAGAGAGGCGCGGCTGCACTTTGCCGGCACCGCGCCGGAAGGCTGCTTCGTCGCACCGCATATTTTCGAGCTTGGGGATGCCGGCCAGCTGACCGAGGAGGTATTCGGCCCGATCCTCCACGTCGTGCGCTACCCTGCGGAACATCTCGAACGCGTCCTGCAGGC
>CAVXPY010000005.1:0-112752 GCA_963763655.1 uncultured Chloroflexia bacterium | reverse complement strand
CTACAACGGGCAGACGGTGACGATGACGGTGACGGTGGACCCGATCGGCTTCACGGCAGTCAATGCGACAGTGGTACCACGCACCTCCGCCAACCCGGCGGGAGTGGGCAATCAACCGCCGGTCGCGGTCCCGGCACGCGGTGGCAGTCCACCGGCAGGTGGGGGGAGCAATCCCGCACCGCCACCGCCAGGACGCTAGCTTCAGGCGGTGATGTGCGAAGATGCGCGCGACACGCGGGCAGGTCAACGATGATCTGCCCACCACACTGGGAACGACGACGACGATGGAGTTGATCACCAGAGGGGGGAAGTCAATGACCGAGCAGGAGCAGTACACTGGGTTGTCACGGCGGGCAGTGCTGGCAGGCACCTTACGTACCGGGGTCTACGCCGCCCCCGTCATCCTCTCCCTCTCCCGCGTCACCGAGGGCGTCGCTGCCGCCACTCCTCCGCCCTGCACCGAACCCGTCGCCCTCGCTCAGGATGCCGTCATCTACAACGCCGCGCCCAATGCCACCTACAATGTCTACCTCCAACCCAACGGCAGCGGTCCCTTCACCCAACTCGGCACCATCGCCACCGATGCCGTCGGCTTCGGCTTCAAGCTCTTCCCCGTCTCCTTCGACAGTTCCACCGTCGCCTCCCTGCGCCTGACGACGACGGTGCCGGGAGCGGACCCGGCCACCCAACCGGCAGCCCCGTCCTTCGATGCGCCCTTGATCGGCTTCACCAACTGCACGACGCGCACGGCGCGGATGCTGACGCGGGCATTCAATGTGCCGACGGGAGCGGCGTGCACGGCGGGGGGGACGATCACGAGCTACCAGGTCTTCGTCGACACGGCGATCCTCAACGCGACACCGAACACGGCGTACGATATCTACGCGCAGGTGAACGGGACGGGAGCGTTCCAGAAGGTGACGAGTGGGACGACGAACGCGCAGGGGAACGTGACGGTGATCGCGGCGATCGGGTTCACAGGAGCGGCACCGAGCAGTGTGGTGGTGAACGCGGTACCGGCAGGGTCGGCAGCGACACCGGCGACATTCACGGGGACAGCGAGTGGGGGGACGCTGATCACGAACCTGTGTCCACCGGCAGGGATCACGGCAGCGAACGCGACGAGCACCCGCATCGTCGGTCTGCGGTAGCTGCCCCCACCCCCAACCCCCTTCTCCACCGGGAAGGGGGAGCAGGCGACGTGATGTATGGCTCCTCCCCGTATTCTTCCGGTCATTCCGGAAGAATACGGGGAGGAGCTGTATGTCCATGAGGATCAACGACGATAATCTCCTCTCAGTCCTCAGTCCTCAGTCCTCAGTCCTTCGTCCTCGTCTTCGACCACATTGACGTGATCGGTTACCGGTCATACGCTATCCCCGTCAAATTGTGATGAACACGGGGAGTAAACGCTTTGCATACACCGGATGAGATGACGGCACGGATGCAGCGGGTGACGGATCAGCTTATTCCCCGCAGCGCTCGTCCCGGCGATGGCGCAACCGGCGTGCCACTCAGCGAGCGCATGGCCTATTACGATGTTCCGGGCGTCAGCGTCGCGGTCATCGAGGATGGCGAGATCGTTTTTGCGCGCGGCTACGGCGTGCGCGAAGCGGGCAAATCGGACCCGGTAACGCCCGAAACGCTCTTCCAGGCCGCCTCGATCAGCAAGCCTGTCACGATGCTCGGTGCGCTCCGTCTCGTTGACGCAGGATTGCTCGACCTTGATAGCGATGTCAATGACCGGCTCAGATCGTGGAAAGTCCCGGCGAGTGGCGGCTGGCAGCCGCGCCTCACGCTCCGTCAGCTTGCCAGCCATAGCGCGGGGCTCACCGTGCACGGCTTCCCCGGCTATCCGCGCGATCAGGAGCACCCGACGCTCGGGCAGGTTCTCGACGGTGCACGCCCCGCGAATACCGCGCCGATCCGTGTCGATACGGTGCCCGGCACGCAGTTTCGCTACTCCGGCGGCGGCACGAGCATCGTCCAGCAACTGATGATCGACGTGACCGGTCAGCCCTTCCCGGATGTGATGCGCGAGCGCGTGCTCGACCCACTCGGCATGACGGCGAGCGGCTATCTCCAACCGCTCCCGGAATCCCGCTGGTCGGAGGCGGCGACCGGGCACCGAACCGGCGGCGGACCGGTCAGCGGGCAGTGGCACGTCTACCCGGAGATGGCCGCTGCGGGCTTATGGACGACCCCCTCCGATCTCGCCCGCTTCGCGATCGGCGTGCAGCGGGCCTACGCGGGCCTACCGGGCAGCGTCATCGCACCGGCGACGGCGCGCGAAGCCCTCACGCCGCAGGTGCCGATGGAGGGGCGCGGCGATGGTTGGGCCGCTCTGGGGATCGGCCCTTTCCTCGCGGGGGCGGGCGTGGCGGCGCGTTTCGGGCATAGCGGCGGCAATGAAGGGTTCCGCTGCTTGTTGGTGGCATCCTACGATGGCCGGTTCGGCGCGGTCGTTATGACGAATGGCGATGAGGGCATGGACCTCGTGCAGGAACTCTTCACCGCAATCGCGCAGGAGTTCGACTGGCCGGGGTTTCTCCCGGAGCCGCGCGTGCCCATGAGGGTTTCGCCTGCTGTGCTCGATCGGTATGTCGGTATCTACGTCCTGCGTCCCAGCTTCACCCTGACCGTGGCACGAGAAGGGGAGACGCTCTCCGTCCAGCCGACCGGGCAAGCCCTGCTCATCTTCTCGCCCGAGTCGGAATCGAAATCGGGATCGGAAACGCTCTTCGTCGCACGGGTGTTGGAGGCGAAACTGACCTTCATCACGACGGACGCGGGCACGGTGACGGGTCTGCGTTTTCAGCAAAACGGGCGAGCGATGCGGGGTGATAGGCTGTAGAGGTGGCTCCTGCCCGAACATTTACAACTTGATTGAGTACTGGTGGGCGCGGGCTTCAGCCTGCGCCAGGCACGGCAGGCTGAAGCCCGCCGCCACCAGGAATTACCAGATTAAGTCGTGAGGGTTCATAAGGCAGGGTAGGCCCTCCGCAAAGAAGGCAGAGATCGTGACAGAGACGAGCACATACGAAGCACTACGGGCGCGCGTGCGGGAGTTCTGCGCGGATTTCCCGGATACGTACTGGCGTGAGTTAGATCGGGTGCGCGCATATCCCGAGGCATTCGTGCGGGCGATGACGGCGACCGGGCTCTTGGGCGCGCTGATCCCGACGGAGTACGGCGGCCTCGGCATGAGCCTGACGGAAGCCTCGGTCATTCTCGAAGAAGTGAACTACTGTGGTGGCAATG
Organism: uncultured Chloroflexia bacterium; assembly: GCA_963763655.1. GTDB lineage: Bacteria > Chloroflexota > Chloroflexia > Thermomicrobiales > JALYUS01 > JALYUS01. Next base: position 109,491 of record CAVXPY010000005.1, on the reverse strand, counting down.
CCGGCCCCGCGCACGCGCAGATGTACGTGATGGGGACGCTCCTGCGGCACGGCTCGGAGGCGCAGAAGCGGGAATACCTGCCACAGATTGCCCGCGGCGATCTCCGGTTGCAGGCATTCGGCGTCACCGAACCAGATGCCGGTTCGGACACGACGAGCCTGACGACGACCGCAACGCGCGATGGCGACCGCTACATCGTCAACGGTCGAAAGATCTACATCTCGCGCGTCCAGCACTCGGACCTCATGCTGCTGCTTGCGCGTACGACGCCGCTCGATCAGGTGCAGCGGAAGTCGCATGGCCTCTCCGTCTTCCTCATCGACCTGCACGATGCCTTGGCGAATGGCCTGACCGTCGAGCCCATCCCGATCATGATGAATAATGAAACGAACAAGCTGACGTTCTAGAACGTCCCGATCCCGGCGAATAGTCTGATCGGGGAGGAGGGGCGCGGCTTCCGCTACATCCTCGATGGCATGAACGCCGAGCGCATCCTGATCGCCGGTGAGTGCATCGGCGATGGCCACTGGTTTATCGAGCGCGCGACCCGCCGTGCGAAGGAGCGTGAAGTCTTCGGTCGGGCGATCGGGCAGAATCAAGGGGTGCAGTTCCCTATCGCGCGGGCGCACGTCAATGTCGAGGCGGCGGATTTGATGCGCTTCCGGGCGGCGGAGAAGTTCGACCGGGGCGAGCCCTGCGGCGCGGAGGCGAACATGGCGAAGTTACTCGCGGCGGACGCCTCATGGGAAGCGGCGAATGTCGCCTTGCAGACCTACGGCGGCTACGGCTTCGCGGCGGAATATGACATCGAGCGGAAGTTCCGCGAGACGCGGCTCTATCAGGTCGCGCCCCTCTCCACGAACCTCATCCTCTCATACGTCGCAGAACACGTCCTCGGCCTGCCGCGGTCGTACTAAGGGGAGAGGGGAGCAGGAAGCCAATTGAACCACGGAGGATGCCGACGGAGGGTCGTAACGCAGAGAGCACAGAGGACGCGGAGAACGCAGAGAAGAGAGAATGAAAACCATTCTGTCCCCTCTGTGCTCTCTGCGTTCTCTGCGCTCAGATCTCTTTCCCTCTCTGCGCCTTCTGCCGGGCGCCCTCTGGGCAGCATGGGGTTCATTCAGTTTCGCTTGAAGTGGGTGGGAGATGCCTGAGATGTTGCCACTGGAAGGGATCACCGTTGTTGCGCTGGAGCAGGCCGTCGCGGTGCCGTTCGCCACGCGCCAGCTAGCTGATCTCGGCGCGCGCGTCATCAAGATCGAGCGGGTCGGGGTGGGGGATTTCGCCCGCCAGTACGAGGCGTCGGTGCGAGGAATGAGCGCGCACTTCGTCTGGCTCAACCGCTCGAAGGAGTCACTCGCGCTCGACATGAAGCAGACCGAGGCGCAGGGGATCGTCCACCAACTGCTCGCCACGGCGGATGTCTTCATTCAAAACCTCGCCCCCGGTGCATCGGACCGACTTGGCTTCGGCGCGGCCTCGCTCCGCGCGCGCTATCCCCGCCTCATCATCTGCGACCTCTCCGGCTACGGCAGTTCCGGCCCCTACCGCGAGAAGAAGGCGTACGATCTGCTCGTGCAGTGTGAGGCGGGCGTCCTCTCCGTCACCGGCACGCCGGAGACGCCATCGAAGGCGGGCGTCGCGGTGGCGGACCTCGCGGGCGGCATGTATGCGTACTCCGGCATCCTCACCGCACTCATCCAACGCGGACGGACGGGGCAGGGGAGCGCGCTGGAAGTCTCCCTCTTCGATGGGCTGGCGGAATGGATGGGGTACCCCGCCTACTTCACGCAGTACAGCGGCACGCCGCCCGCGCGCACCGGCGCGAGCCACGCGACCATCGCGCCGTACGGCCCCTTCGCCACCGGCGATGGGGCGACCGTCTTTCTCGGCGTCCAGAACGAGCGGGAGTGGGCAACGTTCTGTAGCGCGGTGCTCCAGCAGCCAGAGGTCGCCACCGATCCGCGTTTCGCGTCCGGCCCGGCGCGGGTCGCGCATCGGGCGGCGTTGCACGCGGCCATCGACGCGGTATTCAGCGGCCTGACCGGCGCGGTGGTTGTGGAACGGGTCGAGGCGGCGGGGATCGCCAACGCCCGGCTGAACTCGGTGCAGGAGTTCCTCGACCATCCGCAATTGGCGACGCGGGAGCGCTGGGGCACGGTCGATTCGCCGGTCGGCGCGCTGCGGATGCTCAAGCCCCCCGTCATTATGGAGGGCGTCGAGCCACGCATGGACCCGATCCCGGCAGTAGGGGAGCACACCGAGGCGATTCTGCGCTCCCTCGGCTATGATGACGCGCAACTGGCGCAGTTACGCGCGGATCAGGTGATCTAAGGGATGAAACCGGGGATGAACCGCAGAGGACGCAGAGAACGCGGAGAGGAAAGAAGAGAAAAAGATTCCTTCCCTTCTCTGTGCCCTTCTGCGTCCTCTGCGGTTCAAGGGTTTTCTCCCCATGTGCCCCAGTGAGACCAAAGGAGGAGAGGTATGACCGCGTACATGATTACGGAGATCGAAATCACTGACCCGGTGCGGTATGAGGAGTATCGGAAGCTCGTTCCGGCCTCGTTGGCGCACTATGGCGGCACCTTCATCGCGCGTGGCGGGCAGGTGCAGACGCTCGAAGGTGACTGGGATCCGAAGCGGCTCGTCATCACCGCGTGGCCGAGCGTCGAGCGGGCGCTGGAATGGTATCACTCAGAAGAGTATCGGGAAGCCAAGGAACTGCGGCATCAGGCATCGACGGGGAAGATGATTCTCATCGAGGGGATGTGAGTCATTGGCCCGGAAGAGCGAAGGGGAGAGATTATGGCTGGTTACATCATCGCGTACGTCGATATCGATGATCCTGTGCGGTATGCGGAATACATCAAGATGGTCCCGGCGACGATCGCGCACTATGGCGGGAAATTCATCGCGCGTGGTGGTCGGTCGGAAGTCCTGGAAGGGAATGTACCCCTGCCACAACGGCTCGTCATCATCGAGTTCGAGAGCATGGAACGCGCGAAGGAGTGGTGGTCCTCGGAGGAATATCGCGCCGCGAAAGCCTTGCGTCAGGCAACCTCCACCGGCACGCTCTTTCTTGTCGATGGCCTATGAGGGGAAGTGCTGAGTGCTGAGTCCTGAGTATGGTCCGGAATCCACTCAGCACTCAGCACTCAGCACTTCGTAGGGAGCGAGCGATGGTGATTATCGAGGGGTGGCGCGGGCGGTTCTTCGAGGATTTCGCGGTGGGCGATGTCTATGAGCATCCGCTTGGGCGCACGGTGACGACGACCGATAATATCTGGTTCACCCTGCTGACGCAGAACACCGCGCCCATTCATTTCGATCACCATTACGCGGCACAAACCGAGTTTGGAAGCCGCTCGTCGATTCGACCTTCACGCTCGCGCTCGTCACCGGGCAGAGCGTGACGGACATCTCGCAGAATGTGCTGGCAAACCTCGGCTGGGATGAGGTACGGTTACCTAATCCCGTCTTCGAGGGGGACACGATCTACTCTCAGTCCGAGGTGTTCACAGTGCGGGAGTCGCAATCCCGCCCCCATGTCGGTATCGTGACGGTGAAGACGACGGGCTATAACCAGGACGGCACCATCGTCATCACCTTCAACCGGACGATCATGGTCTACAAGCGCGGCCAGGCCCCCATCATCCCGCGCCTCGGCCCGAGGGAGAAGCCCGACTGAAGCGCAGAGAGCGCAGAGGACGCAGAGAACACAGAGAGGATCAAATATTTACGATTCTTCTCCGCGCGCTTTGCGCCCTCTGCGCTCCATTCCCCGTTCCTTTGAAGGAGTGATGCCCTATGGCGATTGCCGACCCCTCCACACGCCTCGAACGGTCGGTCTTGCTCGTGCCCGCGTCGAACCCACGGATGATCGAGAAGGCGGCGGCGTCCGCTGCCGATGCGGTCTGCATCGATCTCGAAGACGCCGTTGCGCCGAGCGAGAAGGAGGCGAGTCGGGCCAATGTCATCGCGGCCTTCCTGCATCTCGATTTCGGCACCAGCCTGCGGATGTTCCGCATCAACGCGCTCGATACGCCGTTTTTCTATCGTGATCTGATCGAGGTCGTGGAGGCGGCGGGGGACCACCTCGATCTCGTCATCGTGCCGAAGGTGGAGCGCGCGGAAGATGTCCATGTGGTCGAGACATTGCTGCGGCAGATCGAGATGGCGAAGGGGTTCGCCGCTCCATTGGTATCGAAGTGCAGATCGAGACGGCGCTCGGCTGTGTCAATGTCAATGCCATCGCCGCCTACTCCGCGCGCGTCGAGGCGATCCTCTATGGGCCGGGCGACTATGCCGCCTCGTTGCAGATGCCGATGGACGTGATCGGCGTGCCGGACGCGAGCGATGCACTCTATCCCGGTCATCGCTGGCACGCGATCATGCAGAGTGTCGTCGTCGCGGCGCGCGCCTTTGGCAAGCGATGCATTGATGGGCCCTACGGCACTTCCGCGATCTGGAAGGATTTGCGCAGGTGTGCGAACTTGGTCGTGTGATGGGCTTCGATGGCAAGTGGGCGATTCACCCGAGCCAGATCGAACCCTCAATCGCGTCTTTTCTCTGCCCGAGCGCAGCAAGTGGTGTGGGCGCAGAAGTGTCCTCGATGCCTACGAGGAGGCGATTGCGTGCAGGCAAGGGAGCGATCACCGTCGAGGGCAAAATGGTGGACGCAGCCTCCCTCCGCGTCGCCCGCGCCATCGTCGCGAAAAACGCCCTGGCGACAGGCTGGGATGGTCAGGGGAGCACAGGCTGAAGCCTATTCCACCGGTGCCGTAGGCTGATGAACCTTACAGTTAAACCAAGGAGTGGTGGAGGCAAGCGTCCCGCTTGCGCGTCAAGCAAGCGGGACGCTTGCCTCCACTGGACAAGGATCAGATGAAGTCGTGAAGGTTCATCAGCCTGCTTCCCCGCTTACTTCCGCGTCCCCGATGGTCGCGCAGATGAAGGCGAGGGTTTCTGTAACATCGTCTACGTGCGGGTCGTGTTGCCAGACGAGAGCTTTGGCGATCAATGACGGCCACGGGGGCGGTACGTTCTGCTGCGCCCATGCCGCCGCAGTTGGTTTGGAAACGACGGTGCCGTGCGCGAGGGTGTAGCGCGCGCGGCACATCGTCAGGATCGCGAAGGCTTGATAGTCACGGGTCCGTAACCACTCCGGCGTATCGAGTTGTGCCCGCCAGAAGCCAAGGAGGGCGTCCCGCACCGCCGCGCGCAGATCGGCGGGGGAAACGGGATCGATCAGCGTCTTCGGTGTCGGCCCCCAGAGCACGACGCCATGCTCCCGGACGATGAAGCGCTCGATCACCCAATCCTCACCGTGTTCGTGGATACCGAACGCCCAATCCGCGCCGATGGTCGGGTGTCGGTTATTCGAGGGATCGTACCGACGTAGGGCGGCACGCGGCATGTAGGAGCCTTCGAGCTTCTTTGCCCAGGTCAGCCCACTTGCCGCGATCCGCGTGTGCAGCGCACCGAGCGCCGCGACTATTTCGTTCGGCAGCTCATGTTCCGTGACGACGAGGAAATCAATATCGCTGCTCTCTGGCGCAAAATCCCCGAGCGAGAGCGACCCGTAGAGATACATCCCGACCAGTTCCGCCCCCAGCACCTCGCGTACCTCTTTGAGGAGGAGATGGAGAACCGCGTTGACTTCCGGATAGGGCGTGAGAGGGGTGGGTGGAGCAATCATCGTGGCTGCCTACGTTGGCTGATACAGCTTCAAATCGGGGATGTGCTGAAAGTGGCGTCGGTTGCGTGACAGCAGCGTGAGATCGTACGAGAGGGCGGTCGATGCGATCAGGAGATCGAGATCGGGGATGAGCATCCCTTGCCGACGCAACAAGGCGCGAAGACGTGCGAACGTTTCCATCGTCAGTTCAGTGAGATTGAGGATCGCGAAACGAGAAAGCGCATCGCGAATGCTCCCTATCTCCGCATCGGGATCAGGGAACCCATACGCACCCTCGTACAATTCCCCGAATGAGATGATGCTGACGGCAACGCCATCGGCGATCAATTGGTCGAGGATTTCCACTGCGGATGGGATGCCTTTGATAACATCGATGACCCAGTCCGTGTCTACGAGGTATCTCATGGACGGTTCGCTGGTCGTGTCCCCTCTTCTCGGGCACGATAGATAGCCTCTTTCATGCGCTCGGCATCGGCTTCGCTCCATCGACCGGCAATTGCACGCACTGCCTCGCGCACCGCCTCGGGATCGTAATTGGCCCAGGGATCATCTTCGATACTCAGGCGATAGCGTACACCGTTCCTCGCCAAAATTATGGGCGCTTCGCGCGCTTCATCTAAGAGATGGTCGAGTTCGCTCTCCGGTTCAACATGGATCGTCTTCATTTCGCGGAGCATTTCGTTCTTATCCTTTCTTCGCCATCCTATTCTACCATGCAAACCCCGCGCGGTACCCTCGGTATTTCATGCGGCAAATGGTACGGTAGTGGACAATCGCTAGTGGCGCGCGGATACTGAGAATCGTCGTGGCACGGGGGATGCACGAGAGGTCGGATGCGGGATCGCGTGAGGTCGCTCTCACCGCCGTTACGCGGGTTTTGCGAGAATTAGGGAGTACGTACATTATGGGTCAGGTCGTCCTCGGGCTTGTTTTCCACAATCACCAGCCGATCGGCAACTTCGGCTGGGTCAACGAGGAGCATTACGAAAAAGCCTACCTGCCGATGGTCGCCGCCCTTGAACGGCATCCCGGCGTCCGCGTCGGGCTGCATTACACCGGTTCGCTCCTCGACTGGCTGCGCATGACGCACCCGGACCTTCTCGACCGCATTCGTGCGCTGGTGGAGCGGGGGCAGGTGGAGGTTGTCGGTGGTGGCTTCTACGAGCCGGTGCTCGCCGTGTTGCCGGAAATCGACCGGGTCGGGCAGGTGCGCGCGCTCGCCGATGCTGTCCGGGAAACGTTTGGCACGACGCCGACCGGCATGTGGCTGGCGGAGCGCGTCTGGGAGCCGGGCTTGCCGCACTCGCTCGTCGAGGCCGGGATGCAATGGACCATTGTGGATGATACGCACTTGCTCGCCTCCGGCCTCGGCCCGGACGACCTCTACGGCTACTATCTGACCGAGGATGACGGGCGACCCATCGGCGTCTTCCCCTCGCTCTACTCGCTGCGCTATACCGTGCCGTGGCGTCCGGTCGAAGAGACCATCGCCTTCTTGCGCGGTTTGGCCGAGAACGCCACTGCGGGGCAGTTGCCGATCGCGGTGATGGGTGACGACGGCGAAAAGTTCGGCGCCTGGCCGAGCACCTACGAGCATGTCTGGCAGCGGGGCTACATGGAGCGCCTCTTCACCGCGCTGGAAACGAATAGCGACTGGCTCCTGACGATGCCGCTCGGCGAGTACCGGCGCACCTACCCGGCGCTCGGGCGCGTCTATCTCCCCACCGCGTCGTATGTCGAGATGAGCGAGTGGGTGCTGCCCGCCGCCGCCGCCGCGCAGTTCGAGCAAGTGCGCCATGAGATGGAGACGGAGCGGGCCGAAGTCGCCCGCTGGATGCGCGGTGGCTTCTGGCGCTCCTTCATGACGAAATACCCGGAAATCAACCGCCTGCACAAGCGGATGCTCCGCACCCATCACAAGGTCCACGCGGCGCGGGCGATGGGTGGCGAGGGCGACGGTGGCTTACTCGAACTCTACCGGGGCCAGAACAACGATTCCTACTGGCACGGCGTCTTCGGTGGCATCTACATGAACCACATGCGCGCCGAGACGACGCATCGCCTGCTGCTCGCAGAGAATGCCGCCGACGCGATCCTCCACCACCACGAGCCGGACTGGTTCGCAGTACGAACTGCGCGATCTCGACGCGGATGGTGCGCCCGAACTGCTGCTCACCGGGCAGCATCAGAACCTGCTCATTGACCCGGCGGAGGGCGGGATGCTCCAGCAGTGGGACATCCGCCGCGTCGCCGTCAACGCGCTCGATACGCTCGCCCGCCGCCCGGAGGCATATCACGAGACGGTCCGCATCCACGCGCATGAGGCATATGCCGCACCCCACTGCCGGACGCCGAGAGGTGGCCGACGACGACAACGGACAGGCGGAGGAATGCGAACGCGCCCGCGAATATCCACGGCGTCATCCGTTTCCGCGAGGCGGGGTTGGACGATTATCTCGCCTACGATACCTATGACCGGGGCGGCGGTATCGAGCATCTTGCTCGATGACGCGAGTCGGGCCGGACGATTTTCGCTTTATGCGCTATACCGAGCGGGGCGACTTCGCGCGCGGTGTCTGGACGCTCGATCCGATTGATGACACGACCGCATCGTTCGCACCGGCCGGGGACGAGCACGGCGCGCACGTGGAAGTTCACGCTGCGCCGTGACGGGCAGGTCACCTGGCCGGATGGCGGCGACTCGCCGCTGACGATCGAGAAGACATACATGGTGCAGACCATCGGCGCGGCGTTCACCTGCCATTACCGCGTGACGAATCGCGGCCCGTGGCCGGTTACCGTCGTCTTTGGCTCGGAGTGGAATATCAATCTGCAAGGCGGCGGTCACAATGACCAATGCTATACCTGGCTGCCGGATCACCCCGCCCTGACGACCTACCACGACCTGCCGGAGGCATGGCAGGACGTGAGCGAACTCCATCTCGGCAATACCTATCTCGATGTGGACCTGTCGCTGATGCTCAGCCCACCCGCAGACCTCTGGAAGCTGCCGATCGAGACCGTCTCCAACTCCGAGGGAGGCTTCGAGCGGGTCTATCAAGGCACCAGTCTCGTCGCCCGCTGGCCGCTCACCCTCCAATCCCACCAGACCTGGGAGGGCAGCGTCTATTGGGCCGCAGGAGTCGCAACGGATAGTAGGCAGTAGTCGGTAGAGAGTGGCGAGGCGTAACGAACAAGTAGTCGGTAACTCCCCGCTGTCTACTGTCTACTGCCTACTGATTCTGCAAGCTTCTCTCATTGAGTGAATGTGTGAGGGGTCGGGGTCGTCATATCGTGGCGACCTGCTTGACGTGGGGTGATTCTCGTCGTATTGTACGATTGTTAACAGTTAAAAGCAGACAATCGCACAATACAGTATCGGGAGCATGGGGATGCAAGGGGAAGCTCTGGACGCTATTTTGTCGTCGCCACTCAATCGCGGCCTCGCGGCAGATATCGCCTTGCGCCTGCGGACGGCGATTTTGCATGGCTACTTCGGCCCCGGTGAGCGACTGCGCGAGGAGGGGTTGGCGAAGTCGATGGGGGTCAGTCGGGGGCCGATCCGCGAAGCCCTCAGCCAGCTCGAACGTGAGGGGTTGGTCGTCATCCAGCGCAATCGCGGCACCTTTGTTGCCCGCCTGACGCGCGAGGATGCGCAGGAAATCTACAGCCTCCGCCGCGTCCTGGAGCGGCTGGCAGTCCAGCGGGCAATCCAGTACGCGACTGCAGCGCAGCTCGCCACCATGCAGCAGGTGATCGACACGATGGCCGCCTATACCGAGCGCGGCATCACCGAGCAGGAGGCCGCCGAACTCGATGTGCAGTTCCACGAACTGCTGTATCAAGCGAGCGATCATAAGCGGCTCTATGACTGCTGGATGAACTTGCGGCGGCAAATCCACATCCTGCTCCTCAGCCGCAATGTCGCGGACGCCGACTACCGCGTTATCACCGTCTCGGCGCATCAGATCATTCTCGATGCACTCAGGGATCGTGATGAGGAGCGGGCCATCGCACTTATTGAGGATCATCTGCGTGGATCGTACGAGCGGGTGATCGGTTCGGTGCATGAGGCGGAGGATCACGTCGCGGGAGCATTCGCGCCGCGCGCAACATGATGCACGAAGGGATGCGGCAACGCGCATGACGGCCCAGTTTTCCCGCGTACGGACGGGCGCGGCAGCCCAGGGCGGAGGAGGAAGCGAGCGACGCCAGAGCGAACCGGGACCCGTAACAGTGGCGGAATCTTCGGTATTTTGAGGGTGTAGAAGGGGAGAGCAATGTCTGAACGGGAGTTGAAGATGGAAAAAGGGTTCGGCACGCGCGCGATGTTCACCCGGCGGCGTTTCCTCGCGGTGAGTAGCGCGGTTGCGCTCGGGAGCGTGCTTGCGGCCTGTGGCGGTGGCAGCAGTGCGACCGACACGCCGAAACCCGCCGGTAGCACGAGCGGCACCGCCGCCCCGGCGAGTGGTACCGCCGCCCCGGCGGGGGGCACGACGGCGACGACGGTGTCCGCCAGCGCATCGACGGGCAAGCCGATTAACGGCACGGAGATCACGATCCTCTGGATGCCGCCGTCCATCCAGGCGGCAGCAGACCTCCAGGAAAAGAACATGGATGACTGGGCGAAGGCTGCGGGCGTCAAACTGACGAAGGACACCGTCGCGCTCGATCAGTGGGACGCGAAACTGGCGACGAATGCGCAGACCAAACAGGGCGCGGACCTCGTCAGCATGTACGCGCAGCACGTCGCGACGAATGAGAATGTGATGATGGACATCTCCGACCTTTCCGGGCAACTGAACACGACGGTCGGCGGCTGGTACGACGGGCCGAAGAGCGTCTGCATCCGGGGCGACGGCAAGTGGAAGGCGGTCCCGGCAGCGATCTACGGCCAGTACTGGATCTACCGCACGGACCTCTTCCAGAAGGCGGGCATCACGGAATTTCCCGAAGACGTACGAGGACTTCCATCAGGCGGGCAAGAAGCTGAAGGCCGCCGGGACGCCGATCGGGCACACCCTCGGCCACGCCGTCACCGACGGCGCGACGCACAACTACTCGCTGATGTGGAGTTTCGGCGCCAAGGAGTTCGAGGCGGACGGCAAGACGCTCGCGCTCAACTCGAAAGAGATGATGGACTGCCTGACCTTCTTCCAGACGTACTACAAGGACTCGCTCGCCGAGAATGCCTTCGCCTGGGACGAGACGGGCAATAACCTCGCCTACACCTCCAAGCAGATCGCGGCGACGAACAACGCGAACACGATCTACGCCGGCCTCCTCAAGACCGACCCGGAACTGGCGGGAAATTCGAGCCACGGCATCACGATCGCCGGCCCCGGTGGCGCGTTCCAGTACATGAGCATGCAGTACTGGGGCATCCCGACCTACGCGAAGAACGTCGATGCCGCGAAGGCATACCTGACCGATGCCTTCTACACGAAGGACTTCCAGACCGCGTGGACGAAGGCGGGCAACGGCTACAACCTGCCGCCGTTCCCGATGCTGGACAGCGTCGATGCCGCATGGCCGACCGATCCGAAGCTCGCCAGCGCGCGGACCCTCGCGAAGACGACCCGGATGCCCGGTTCCCCCGGCCCATTCACCCAGGTCGTCGGCGCGGCGCAGAACAAGTTCATCATCATTGATACCTTCGCGAAGGTCGCGCAGGGCATGGCTCCGAAGGACGCAATCGCCTTCGCGGTCAATGAGTACAACGTGCTGCTCAAGGGCGGTTGATCCCTCCTCACCCCCGGCCCCTCTCCATCGCCAGTAGATCGAGGTACAGAGAGTTTTGTACAGCGATGGAGAGGGGAGGGGAAGGGATACGCAACGAACGTGAATCATTTCATTCTCCCCCTCTCCATCGCCGAACGGACCTGTCTATATCACATGACCTATGGGCGATGGAGAGGGGGTCGGGGGGTGAGGAAGGAAAGCGATGGGAATCTCGCACGCGGTCGGACAGCCCGAGGAGCGGCGGCAGAGGCCGCGCAGCATCGTTGGCAGATCATCCGGGGGCGCGACGCGACGCAGGGCTACATCATGGTCGCGCCCGCGATCATTCTGCTCATCGTGCTCGTCGCCTATCCGTTCTGTCTCGCCCTCTGGTTGAGTCTGACGAACAAGACGGTCGGCACCGACGGCACCTATGTCGGCCTGCATAACTTCACGGAACCAACTGGACAGCCAGATCTTCCGGATGGCCTTCCGCAATACGGTCTGGTACACCTTCCTGACGACGGTGATCAAATTCGTCCTTGGGTTCGCGCTTGGCACTGCTGCTCAACCAGGAGTTCTGCGGGCGCAAGTTCTTCCGCGCCGCGATCCTGATGCCGTGGATCGTGCCGAGCGTGCTCAGCACGATGGCGTGGCTCTGGCTCTTCGATCGCAATCTCAGTAGCCTGAACTGGCTGTTCAAGCATCTCCATCTCATCCACAAGAATCTGCCCTTCCTGACGGACCCGAAATGGGCGATGGGCAGCATCGTCACCGTCAATGTCTGGCGCGGCACGCCCTTCCTCGCCATTACGATCCTCGCGGGACTACAGACGATCCCCCGCGATCTCTACGAAGCGGCCTCGATTGATGGCGCGAGCCAGCTCGTCAAGTTCCTCCGCATCACCGTGCCGCTCGTCATGCCCGTCGTGACGATCGTGCTGATCGTCTCGATCATCGGCACCTTCTCGGACATCCAGATCGTCTACGCGCTCACCGGCGGTGGGCCGACGAACAGCACGCAGGTGCTCGCGACGCTCAGTTATTCATCCGGGCTGAAATCGGGCTTGCTCGGGCAAGGGGCGGCGATCTCGCTCTATATGTTCCCCGTCATGCTCCTGATGGTCGTCCTGCAAGTCTGGAATGTGCGGAGGCTCGCCAAATGACATCGCAACGCACCTTCAGGCGGACGCTCATCCGCCTCCTGACGATCTACCTGCCGGTGCTGATCGTGCTCGTGCTGATCCTCTTTCCGTTCTACTGGATGATCGTCACGTCGTTCAAGGCGGACTCCGAACTGATCAACCTGAAGATCAACCCGTTCTACCCGCACAGCCCGACGTGGGCGCACTATTACCGGCTCCTCTGGCAGACGGCGTACATCCGCTGGTTCTGGAACACGACCTATGTAGCGATCACGAGCACCCTGATCTCAATCGTGATCAGTATCCTTGCGGGCTATGCGCTGGCGCGGCTGCGCTTTCCCGGTAGCTCGCTCTTCAGCGGCGCGATCTTCGTCGTCTATCTCGTGCCGACGACGCTCCTCTTCATCCCGATGGCGCAGGTCATCCAGCGGTTCGGGCTGATCAATAACCCGCTCGCACTGATCATCGTCTACCCCACCTTCCTCGTGCCCTTCTGTACGTGGCTACTGATCGGCTACTTCCAGACGATCCCGCGCGAGCTGGATGAGTGCGCGATGGTGGATGGTGCGACGCGCTTTCAGGCGCTCTTACGAATCGTCCTGCCCTCCGCGATACCGGGCGTCGTCACGGCGGGGATCTTCGCCTTCACGCTCTCGTGGAACGAGTTCATCTACTCGCTCGTGCTCGTCTCGACGGATAACAGCCGCACCCTCGCGGTCGGCGTGCTGACCAAACTGGTGCGGGGCGATCTCTTGCCGTGGGGCCCGCTGATGGCCTCGGCGCTCATCGGCTCGATCCCGGTCGCGATTCTCTATTCTTTCTTCGTCGAACAGTACGTCTCCGGCATCACCGCCGGTGCAGTCAAAGGATAGTGTGTGGTGACGTAGGCTTCAGCCTGCGGCCTTACGCGCAGGCTGAAGCCTACGTCACTGCGAAAAGAGGGACAATTGGGTGCACCGCATGTGGTGATTGTCTACCGGGGGATCGGTGATTCTCCGATAGAAGAACCGGTTCTGGCAGAGGTCGGCGCGCGCGTCAGTTTCGTCAGCAATTTCGAGGCACCGGAGGTGCGGTCGGCAGATGCGCTGATGGTGACGATTCAACCCGTCACCGCTGCCGTCCTCGGGTCGCTCAATGGATGCAAGATCATCAGCCGCGTCGGCGTCGGTCTCGATAATATCGACATCCCCGCGGCGACCGCGCGCGGTATCTGGGTAACGAATGTGCCGGACTACTCGATCGATGAAGTCTCGATGCACGCCATCGCCCTGATGCTCGCGCATCTGCGGCGCGTCCCCGCGTACGCGGCAGCGACCTGCCGGGGGGAGTGGGACGGGGCGAACGCGAGCACGATGCGCCGCCCCGGCAATCTGACGCTCGGCGTGCTCGGCTTCGGACGGATCGGTAGCGCGGCGGCGGCGAAAGGGCGTGGCCTCGGCCTCCGCGTGATCGCGCACGACCCATACATTGACCCGGCGGTGATCCGGTCGGCGGGTGTTGAGTCGGTGGACTGGGAAACGCTCCTCGGCACGTCGGATTACCTCTCGCTCCATGTTCCCCTGCAAGCGGGGACACAGTGCATCATGGATGCCCGCGCCTTCGCCCTCATGCAGCCCCATGCCTATCTCATCAACACGGCGCGGGGTGGGGTGGTCGATGAGGACGCCTTGATCGACGCCCTGGGGCGGGGCACCATCGCGGGAGCCGCGCTCGATGTCCTCACCACCGAACCACCCTCCCCGGATCACCCGCTCCTGCACGATGCACGAGTGACGATCACGCCGCACGTCGCGTGGGGATCGGCAGAGGCGAGCCAGGATGTGCGCACGAAGGGCGCGCAAGAAGTCGTGCGGGCGCTGCGGGGCGAGCGCCCCCGCTTCCCCGCAAACGAAATCAACGGACGTGGGAATTGAACCACGAAGGCACGAAGAGCACGAAGGAGAGAAAGAAGAGAGATGAGACCGATTGGGTGAAGAAATGTCGCGCGCGAATCTTCTTACTTCTCTCCTCTTTTCTTCGTGTCCTTCGTGCCTTCGTGGTTGAACAGAGATTCGGAGGGATGCATGGCAGTTGAGACGGAGCGGGCGAGTGGGGCGGTGTTGAGCAAGGAGCAGATGCTGGCGCTCTATCGGCAGATGCTGGAGATCCGCCGCTGCGAGGAGCAACTGGCGCGGCTGCATCAGAGTGGGCTGATCCCCGGCGCCTGCCACACGTATGTGGGCGAGGAGGCGATCGCCACGGCGGTCTGCGCGCATTTGCGCGAGACGGACACGGTGATGAGCACGCATCGGGGCCACGGCCACGCGCTCGCGAAGGGCGTGCCGCCGCGTGAGTTGATGGCTGAACTCCTGGGCAAGGTGACGGGCTGCTCGCATGGGCGGGGCGGCTGGATGCACATCTTCAAGCCGGAAGTGGGCATGTTGGGCACGAGCGGCATCGTCGGCCCAAGTATTCTGATGGCGGCGGGCGCGGGCTACACCTATATGCTCAGGAAGTCCGATCAAGTCTCCGTCGCCTTCTTTGGGGATGGCGCGGTCAATAACGGCGCGTTCCACGAGGGATTGAATCTCGCCACCATCTGGGATTTGCCCGTCATCTTCGTCTGCGAGAACAACCAGTACGCGACCGAAGTGCCCTTCGCGACGGTGACGAAGAATGCGAACGTCGCGTCGAAGGCGGCTAGTTACGACCTGCCGGGCGTCGCGCTCGATGGCAACGATGTCCTCGGTATCTATCAGGCGGCGGGCGAGGCAGTCAACCGCGCTCGCTCCGGCGGCGGGCCAACCTTGCTCGAATGCCGAACCTACCGCACCCGCCCCCACTCCGAGGGAATGCGCGACGCAGGCTACCGCACGCAAGAGGAAGTCGATGCCTGGAAAGCGCGCGACCCGATCACGCGGTTGCGGGATCACATCGTGGCAACCGGCATTGCCGGAGAGGAAGAGATCGCGCAGATCGACGCTGCCGTGCAGGAGTTGATCGCCGAAGCGACCGAGTTCGCCAAGAACAGCCCGTGGCCGGACGCCGCAACCGCGACCGACCACGTCTTTAGCGCGAGGACTAAGGACTAAGGACTAAGGACTAAGTCGAGACCAAACCCCACTTAGTCCTTAGTCCTCCCAAGCGGAGGCAATTATGCGCGAGATGACATTTACGGCGGCGGCCCTGGAGGGCCTAGGCGAGGAGATGGAGCGCGACCCGATGATCTTCGTCGTCGGGGAGGGCGCGGGGGTGCGTGGCGGGAACTTCGGCACGACGGTCGGCCTGTTTGACAAGTACGGGCCGGCACGTCTGCGCGATACGCCGATCACCGAGCGGGGCTTCACGGGGCTCTGCACGGGTGCCGCGATGACGGGCGCGCGCCCGATTGTGGATTATATGTTCATTGATTTCGCCCTCGATGCGATGGGTGAACTGATCAACCAGACCGCGAAGATTCAGTATATGAGCGACGGACGCCTGAAGATGCCGATCGTTCTGCGCGGTTGCATCGGCATCGGTAACTCCGCGGCGACGCATCACTCAGGCAGTTACTACTCGATCTTCACGCACTGCCCCGGCTTTCATGTCGTCGTGCCGACGACGCCGTACGACGCGAAGGGGCTCCTCAAAACCGCGATCCGCTCCGACGATCCGGTGCTCTTTATGGAGCATCGCGCCGTCCTGAACCTCAAGGGGCAGGTGCCGGAAGAGGAATATCTCATCCCCTTCGGGCAGGCGCGCATCGCGCGCGAGGGGAAGGATGTGACGATCGTCGCGATCGCGGCGATGGTGCATCGCGCGCTCGCCGCTGCCGAGACGCTGGCCGCGGAGGGCGTCTCCGTCGAGGTGATCGACCCGCGCACCCTCGTACCGCTCGATATGGATACGATTCTCGCCTCCGTGCACAAGACGGGGCGGCTGCTCGTCGTGGATGAAGATTACAGCCCGTGCGGCATCGCCTCGGAGATCGGCATGCAGGTGATGGAGCATGGCTTCGATGATCTCGATGCGCCCGTGGCGCGGCTGACCGGCGCGCAAACGCCGGTTCCGTACAGCGCGCCGCTCGAACAAGCGATCATCCCGAACCCGCAGACGATCGCGCAGGCGATCCGCGATTTGCTGGCAGCATGAGAAGTAACGAGTAACGAGTAGCGAGTAACGAGGGGGCCCGATCGTCTCGTTACTCGTTACGCGTTACTCGCTACTGAGCGAACGGAGTGAGCGACGATGGCGATCGAAGTGGTCATGCCCCGGCTCGGCTGGAATATGGAAGTCGGGACGGTGGTGGAGTGGCTGAAGCACGATGGCGACCCGGTGAAGGCGGGGGAGTACCTCTTCCTTGTCGAGAGCGACAAGGCGACAACCGAGGTGGAATCGCTCGATAGCGGCGTTCTCCGCATTCCCGATAACGCCCTGCGGATTGGCGAGGAATTGCCCGTCGGCACCGTGCTCGCCTACCTCGTGCAGGAAGGTGAAAATGTCCCAACCAATGGAGGGCAACGGATCTTCCGCGAGTGCGACTGAGCGCGCCGCCCGCGCCCGTCGCCGCAGCCTCGGCAGCTGTGGCACCTGCTACCGCACCAGCGCGTGATGGTGGATTGCCCGCGGCCAGTCCGCGCGCAATCCGTATCGCGGGCGAACTCGGCGTGGATTGGACGAAACTGACGGGCACGGGCGGGGGCGGGCGCATTGTCGAGCGCGACGTCCGCGCGGCTGCCGAGCAAATGACCCCCACCGCCCCGGTCCCGCCATTTGCACCCACACCAATCTGCTCCCCTTGCCCCATCAGTCGCCGCGCCTGCCGTTGCGGGGGCAGCCGCGCCGCTCAGTCAGATGCGCCGCATCATTGGGGAGCGGATGGCACAGAGCGCGCATACCGTCGCGCCCGTCACGCTGACGACGGAGGTGGATGCGACCGCGCTCGTCCGTCTGCGGGCAGAGATCTGCGAGCGCGCTCGCACCGTCGATACGCCGACCCCTTCGTACAACGACCTCTTCGCCCGGCTCGTCACCGTCGCGCTCCGGGAGTTCCCGGACCTCAATGCCTCCCTTGTCGACGGCGGCAATCGTGCGGCACGACGCGGTGCATATCGGTATCGCGGTGGATACGGAGCGCGGTTTGCTCGTCCCAGTGATCCACGATGCGCAAGCGAAATCGGTGCAGGCGATCGCGGTGGAGTCCGCACGGCTGATCGCGCAGGCGCGGGCGGGGAAGACGACGCGCGATGACCTAACGGGCGGCACCTTCACGATCACGAATCTCGGTATGTACGACATCGACGCCTTCACGCCGATCATCAATTTGCCGGAGTGCGCGATCCTCGGCATCGGCCGGATCGTCGCGCGCCCGGTCGTGGTCGATGAGGAGGCGGAAACGGTCGCGGTGCGGAAGATGGTCGCGCTCAGCCTGACCTTCGATCATCGCGTCGTCGATGGCGCGCCCGCCGCGCGCTTCCTCAAGCGCATCAAGCAGTTCGTCGAGCAGCCTCTCGTCTGGCTGACGCGGTAAGTAACGAGTAGCGAGTAACGAGTAACGAGCGTGTTGAGGAGTATGAGGCGGGGATAGGGTCGGATGGCCGAGGTAGTACAGAGCACTGCGCGAGCGCGTCCGCTCAAGGTTGGCCTTCATCTCTCGATCGCGGACCGCGTGGGAGGACATCCTGGCGATGGCGCAGCGGGCGGCGGCAGTCGGGTTCGACTCGCTCTGGATGGGGGATCATCTGCACATGAAGCGCGAGCAGTTATGGATCACCGCCGGGCGGCCCGTACCGCCCGAGGTAGCGATCGCCCCGCCCGTCGGCGCGTGGGAGAGTTGTCGCTCCTCTCGGCGCTGGCGATGGCGATCCCGCATGTCGAACTCGGCACACTGGTGACCTGCACGGGCTTTCGCAATCCGGCACTGCTCGCCAAGATCGCCGAGACGGTAGACACGATCAGTGGCGGTCGACTGATTCTCGGTCTCGGCTCCGGCGATGTGGCATTCGAGCACCACGAGTATGGCTTTCCGTTCGATCATTGCGGTCAGCCGCTTCGAGGAGGCACTGCACATCATCACCCGCCTCTTGCGCGACGGGCTACTGCGACTTTCAGGGGCAGTATTACCAGATGCAACGAGGCCGTCCTGGAGCCGCGTGGCCCGCGCCCCCAGGGCCCGCCGATCCTGATCGGCACACTGGCGACGGGGAAACGCATGCTTCGCCTCGCCGCCCAGTACGCCGATATCTGGAATGGCTGGCTCGGGCATGGCCGCAGTTGGCCCGATGTCTTGCCGCCGCTACGCGAGGCGATCGACGCGGCGTGCGTGCAGCAGGGGCGCGACCCCGCGACCTTGCAGCGGACGGTCGTCGCCGCGTCGCCCTTGCTCGGGGAGACGGTGATCGGTGGCGTCGAACCGCTCACGGGGACGACGCGCGAGATCGCCGATGCGTTCCGCGCATATGCGCGGGGTGGCGTCTCGCATATCCAAGTCTGGCTCGTCCCGAACGACCTGCGGGGCATCGAAGCATTCGCTGCAGTACTGGAGGATTTGGATCGAGGTGAATCGCGCTAAATGCGAGGCATGCACGCTGCGTTTCCACGGAAGGCGGGGCGTCATTGAGCCACGCCCCATTAGGGTATCGCTGCTACAGGTGCTGCCATTCAGACGCTGGTGTAGGGGAATATGTTACAGGGGAGGTAGCGAGATGGCACGTAGCACCGTCGACCAGCCCATCCGTCTCTCGCGTCGTCACATTCTTGTCGGGATGGCGACCGGCTGCCGGTGCGGCGATCCTCGCCGCGTGCGGCGGGGGCAGCACCGCCACAGACACGCCGGCGGCGAAACCGACGACCGCCGCACCTGTCGCCACCGGCGGCAATTGCGGCGAGTGCCGTCCCCGTCGCCGCCCGCCGCCCTCTCCGCGACGAGCGCGCCGCCCGCTGCGACGACGGCGAGCGCCTCGTCCGCCGCGCCCGCCGGGACCGCAAGCGCCGCGACACCGTCGCCCGTCCGCGACGAGCGCGGCGGCGTCGCTCCCCGGCAAGCGGGGCGGCAAGATCGTCTGGGCGCTCGATCTCGCGCCGACGGTGCTCATCCCGTACGGGCTGATCAGTTTCGACATCGTGCAGGGCCATGAGTTCCTGTACGACTCCCTGCTGGAGTGGGACAAGGACCTCAATGTCAAGCCCGCGCTCGCCGAATCGTTCGAGGCGACGAGTGACCGCACCTATGTCTTCCATCTGCGCAAGGGCGTGAAGTTCCATGACGGCACGGAGATGACCGCCGAGGACGTCAAGTATTCGATGGACACGCAGGTCAACCCGCCGCTGCCGGGTCAGAAGGGCTTCGGCCTGGTGATCGCCAGCACGGAAATCATCGACAAATACACCGTCAAGATCACGATGCCCTCCGCGAACCCCACCGTGCCGGGCTTCATGGCGCGCGGCAACGCCCCGATCATCCCGAAGGGCACGTACGAGAAGATCAACCCGTCCAATCAGGCGATCGGCACCGGGCCGTACAAACTGGTCGAGTTCGTCCCGAACGACCGCGTCGTCCTCACGCGCAACCCGGACTTCTGGAAGCCGGGCCTGCCGTACATCGATGACATCACGCTGAAGGGCTTCCCGGACGAGCAGTCCCGCCTCGCCGCGCTGCGCGCCGGCGCGATCGACGGCGGGAACTTCACGACGGATACCGTGCAGGCCGTGAAGAACGATAAGTCGTTCGTCCTCCAGAAGGGGCTGACCTCCAACCCGCATCTCATCCACTTCACGATCAAGGGCGACGGCAAGCCGTGGAACGATGTGCGCGTGCGGCAGGCGATCAACAAGGTCGTCAACCGGCAGGACCTGATCGACAAGATCTACAATGGCGACGCGGAACTGACCGCCGTTGTCGCGTCCGGGTTCGGCGACTGGCCGATCTCGAAGGACGACCTTGCGAACAACTACTACAAGCAGGACCTCGCGGGGGCGAAGAAACTGATGGCGGACGCGGGCTTCGCGCAATGGCTTCCCGGTGACGCTGCAAACGCACGCGACGCAGCACGACCTCCGCCAGGCGGCGGAAATCATCGCGGAGCAAGTGAAGGCAATCGGCATCAATGCCTCGATCCAGCCGGTCGAAGGCGGCCAGTACGTCAAGGTCTTCGGCGATGGCTCGTACGAGTGGGCATCGAACGGGCGCGGCGTGCGTGAGGATGTCAGCCAGTACCTGAATGACTACTACCCCGGCCTCGGCCTGTACGATGCCCAGTTCAAGGGCGGCTGGAAGAGCGACGAACTGATCAAGTTGTTCGACGACGGATTCGCGACGGCGGACCCGGTGAAGCGCAAGCCGATCTACCTGCGGATGCAGCAGATCATCGCCGAAGAGGTGCCGAACCTCTACACGGTCAACCCCTTCAAGTTCCAACTGGTGCGGAACCGGGTGAAGAACATGTATGTCTCGTACACGAACATGAACCCCGGCCTGCGCGAAGCATGGGTGGAGGGATAGCGGCCGGTGGGCAACTACGTCCTGCGCCGTCTCTCGCTGCTCATCCCGACCCTCGTCGGGATGAGCGTGCTCGTCTTCCTCATGCTGCGGCTCCTGCCGGGTGATGTCGTGGACGCGCTCCTCAGCGGGAGCCGATCAGCAGGCGGACAGCGCCTCGAAGCAGGAACTCCGGCACGCGCTCGGGTTGACCGACCCGCTGCCCGTCCAGTATGTCCATTGGGTCGGCAACCTCTTGCGGGGCAACCTCGGCACCTCGCTGCGCAGTGGCGAATCCGTCAGCCAGGCGCTCATCGCGCGCGCTGCCGATCACGCTCGAACTCGCGGGGCTCGCCATGCTGATCGCGGTGGTCGTCGCGATCCCGCTCGGCGTCCTCTCCGCGGTCGAGCGCGATACGCTCTCTCGACTTCGGCGCGCGCGTCACGGGGCTGATCGGCCTCTCCATCCCGAACTTCTGGATCGCCACGCTGATCCTCCTGTTCACCTCCAAGGCGTTCCACTGGGTGCCGCCGATCATCTACGTCAACCCGCTGCACGACCCGCTCGGCAACCTCCAGCAGATGATCCTGCCTGCGGCCGCGATCGCGGTGCAGATGATGGCGATCATTATGCGGATGACGCGCACGACGATGCTCGAAGTGCTCAATCAGGACTACATCCGCACCGCGCGCGCGAAGGGGCTGCGCGATCGGGTCGTCGTCTATCGCCACGCGCTGCGGAATGCGCTGATCCCGGTCATCACCGTGATCGGCTTCCAGTTGGGCGCGCTGATGGGCGGCTCGGCGATCATGGAGGTGATCTTCGGCCTCAATGGCCTCGGCAACACGATCGTGCAGGCGATCTTCAACCGGGATTACCCGCTCGTGCAGACGGCGGTGCTTTTTCTGGCGACCGTCTTCGTCGTCATCAACCTGGTGGTGGATGTGCTGTACGCCTACCTCGACCCGCGGATTCGTGTCAGGATGAGCACGACCGTTGCGGCATCCGAGATCGCCGTCGCCCGGTCCGCGCCCGGCGGAACGGCGGCATCGCCGCGCAAGTGGCGCAACCCGATCGGCATCATCGGCGCGGTTATCATCCTCTTCACGGTGCTCATCGCGATCTTTGCGCCCCTGATCGCGCCGTACTCGCCCTCCGCGCAGAATGGCAAGCGCCTCCTCGGCCCGGGCCGCGCGCACCTGATGGGCACGGACGAACTGGGCCGGGATACCCTCTCGCGCATCATCTACGGCGCGCGCGTCTCGCTGCAGGTCGGCATCATCGCCGTGCTGATCGCGCTCGTCATCGGCACGACGATCGGCGTGATCACCGGCCTTCTACGGCGGGCGGATCGACACGTGGATCATGCGCGTGCGTGGACATCATGTTCGCCTTCCCGGGGCTGATCCTCGCCATCGTCATCACCGGGCTGCTCGGCCCCAGCAGCCGCAACGCGATGATCGCGATCGGCATCGTCTACGCCCCCGCCTTCGCGCGCGTCATCCGGGGCTCGGTGCTGTCGGTGATGAGCGAGCCATATCTGGAGGCGGGGCGGGTGATCGGGCGCGCGCTCGTGCGTGGCTGATCGGTCGCTATGTGCTGCCGAATATCCTCGCGCCGATGATCGTGCTCACGACGCTCTACCTCTCGACGGCGATCCTCAGCGAGGCGGCGCTCTCCTTCCTCGGCCTCGGCGCGCAGCCGCCGGCACGCCGTCGTGGGGCGGCATGCTCAATATCGCGCGGAAGTACATGGAGATCTCGCCGTGGATGGCGATCTTCCCCGGGCTGGCGATCATGATCGTCGTGCTCGGCTTCAACTTCCTCGGCGACGGGCTGCGCGACATTCTCGACCCCCGCCTGCGCGAGAACGGCTAATCGGGTGGCGAGGTTCAGCGCGTGCGCATGAAGCCTACGCCACTCGGAAAATCAGGGAGTGTGCTGATGAAAGTCACGCGGATCGAGACGATCGAGACCCCGACGTATCCGAACGAGATCTGGCTACATAGTCCATACCGATGAGGGAATCATCGGCCTCGGTGAGACCTGCTTCGGTTCGGCGGCGGTCGCGGGGTATATCCACCAGACGGTCGCGCCCTATCTGCTCGGTCAGGACCCGCGCGCTATCGAGAAGCACTACATGACGCTCAGCAGCAACATGACGCATCGCTCGATGGGCACCGAGATGCGGGCGATCTCCGCGCTCGACATCGCGCTCTGGGACATCTTCGGCCAGAGCGTCGGCCTGCCGATCTATCAATGCCTCGGCGGGCCGGTGCGGGACCGTATCCGCATCTACAACACCTGCGCCGGCTATGGCTATCATGTCCATCGCGCGGCAGGTCCCGGTAGCCGCTTCTCGGCGGGCTGGGGCCTCGGGGAGCACGAGGGGCAATATGAGGACTTGATCGCCTGGCAGGAGCAGGGGCGTGCGGGCGAGGTCGCCCAGTCGCTGCTCGACATGGGCATCACGGCGATGAAGATCTGGCCCTTCGACCAGTTCGCGGACGCGACGAACGGGCAGCACATCACGGCGTCGCAGATCGAGCAGGGGATGGAGCCGTTCCGGCAAATCCGCGACGCGGTCGGTATGCAGATGGAGATCGCCGTCGAGTTGCACTGGCGCTGGAACCTCCAATCCGCCATCCGCATCGCCGAGGCGCTGGAGGAGATCAAGCCGCTCTGGTACGAGGACCCGATCCGCATGGACAACGCGGACGCCCTCGCGACCTTCGCCCGCAGCACGCGCGTTCCGACGACCGCATCCGAGACGCTGGCGACCCGCTTCGCCTTCCGCGAGTTGCTGGAGAAGCGACGCGGTCGGCATCGTCATGCTCGATCCCGGCTGGTGCGGCGGTATCTCCGAGGCGCGGCGGATCGCCTCGCTCGCCGAGACCTACCATTGCCCGGTCGCGCCGCACGACTGCACCGGGCCGGTCGTTTACGCGGCGGGGACGCATCTCTGCCTCGCGACGCCGAACGCGATGATCCAGGAGGGCGTGCGCGCCTACTATCACGGCTGGTATCAGGATGTCGTGACCGAGTTGCCCGATATCCAGTCCGGCTATGTCGCAGCGCCGTCCGGCCCCGGCCTCGGCACCCGGCTCTCGCCGGAGTTCCTCGCGCGCGACGACGTTATCGTGCGCGTATCTGAACTGTCGTAGCAATGGTAGCGTAGGCTTTCCAGCCTGCGTCCCTGTGTTTCTCGCGCAGGCTGGAAAGCCTACGCTACCAGCCATTGGGAGGGGTGATTATGGGTGTTGATTGGCTTGATTTGACGGGCAGCGTGGCGATTGTGACGGCGGGTTCGGCGCGTGGCGGGATCGGCCACGCGACGGCGCTTGAACTGGCGACAGGCGGGCGCGGACCTCTTCATCTGCGACATCGACGGCGAGGGGGCGCAGCAGACCGCGCGGGAGGTTGAAGCGCTCGGTCGCAAATGCACGGCGGTGCAGTGCGATATGGGCGACGCGGAGGCGATCGTCGCGATGTTCGCGGATTTCGACCGTGCCTATGACCGCGTCGATATCCTCATCAACAACTGCGGCATCGGCACGCGCTACCGGCCGGAGGATTTGCCGCTGGATGAGTGGCGGAAGATCGTACGCATCAATCTTGAAGGGACGTGGGTCTGCACGCAGGAGACCGGGCGGCGGATGATTCGCGCCGGGCGGGGCGGGGCGATCGTCAGCATCAGTTCGATTGCCGGTAGTTCCGCGCTCGGGCGCGGGAACTTCGTCTATAGCGTGACGAAAGCGGGCATCATCCAGTTCACGCGCGAATTGGCAGTTGAGTGGGCACCCCATCAGATTCGCGTCAACGCCATCCAACCCGCACAGGTCATGACGCAGGCGATGACGAATATGCTGAACGACCCGCAACTTGACCCGAAGACACTGATCGCCCGTTTCGTGCGCGGTATCCCGCTCGATCGGATCGGGGAGCCGGAAGACATCGCCCGCGCCGTCCTCTTTCTCGCCTCCGATGGCGCGAGCTTCATCACCGGCCACACGCTGCCCGTCGATGGCGGCAATCTCGCCCTCAATGCCGGTGGAAGCAAACTCTGGCCAACGGAAGATGCCGCACCCTGATCTACCGCATTTTGCCGAAACGTTAGCCTGCGCCACTGGGGCAGATTGCAATGCCTACGGCGTAGTGCGATGCTTTCTCAGCACTCAGCACTCAGCACTTTCGGTACTCAGGACTTTAGTGAAGGAGCGGATCGTGGCGGAGGTATATCTGTGTTCCTCGGGGCCGTTGCGTACGTATGTCCGTCAGGTGGCGCTAGCGATGGGGGCGAGGGAGGATATCGCGGACGAACTCGCCAGCCATCTCGTCAAGGCGAACCTCTCCGGTCACGACTCGCATGGTGTCCTTCGCCTGCCGCAGTACGTTTCGCAGGCCGATCGCGGCGGCCTCGTGCCGGACGCGCGGCCCGAGGTGATCCGCGAACTGGGCGGCGTCGCGGTGATGGATGCGCGGTTCGGCTTCGGTCAGTATTCGACGGCGGTGGCGCTCGATTGGGCGATGGAGCGGGCACATACGCAGGGCATCGCCGCCGTCGCGCTCCGCCACGCGACGCATATCGGGCGTCTCGGTGAGTATACCGAGCGGGCGAGTGCGGCGGGAATGATCGCCATCGTCACGATCGGCACCGCCGCGCCGGAAAGTGGCGGCGTCGCACCGTTCGGGGGGGCGCGTCGCTTCCTCGGCACGAACCCCTGGTCGTTCGGTGTCCCGGCGGATGGCGAGATCAACATGGTCTACGATGCCGCGACCTCGACCGTCGCGGAGGGGAAGCTGCGCGTCGCCCGCTCGAAGGGAGCGACGCTCGCACCGGGGCTGATCGTCGATAAAGATGGCAACCCCTCGACGGACCCGGAAGATTTCTATGCGGGCGGTGCGCTCCTGCCCGTTGGTGGCGATGTCGCGGGGCACAAAGGCTACGGCCTCTCGATGGCTTCCGCTCTCATCGCTGGCCTGGCGATGATCGATGATGATACGGCGGTGATGCCCGTCCCGTCCGCGCAACCGGGCATGGCGCACCAACGCGGCGCACTCGGCGGAGTCTTCGTGATTGCGATGGACCCGGCGGCATTCGGGGACAGCGCGGAGTATCGTCGGCTGACAGGCGAAACGCTCGCCGCCGTCAAAGAGACCCCGCCCGCGCCCGGCAAGGACGAAGTGCTCTTTCCGGGGGAACCGGAAGTCCGCTCCCGCGCCGCGCGGGAACGCGACGGCATCCCGATCCCGGACGCGATCTGGCGCGACCTCGCCGCGCTCGGCACGCGCTTCGGCGTTGCCTTGCCGGAAGCGACGACTGGGTAGGTCTTTTCCTTTCCTCACCTCCGGCCCCTCTCCATCGCCCATCGATCACGGTAATGAGAGATTTCGTCGGCGATGGAGAGGGGAGAGGAATACGGGTCTTCTACTCAGTCCTTAGTCCTCAGTCCTCAGTCCTTTCGTCCGAGGAGGATGCCCTCTATGGTTACGGTCTTTTCCCCCCCGACCGAGCGTGAGACCGACATCTATGCGCGCCTCGGGGTCCGCACGATCATCAATGCGCGGGGCGCGACGACTGCGGTCGGGGGCACCTTGATGCCTCCGGAAGTGACGGAGGCGATGGCGGAGGCGGCGAAAGCGTTCGTCGTCCTCGATGAATTGAACGCGAAAGTGGGGAAGAAGATCGCCGCGATCACCGGCGCGGAGGCGGGCTACGTGACCTCCGGTTCGGCGGCGGGCATGTTGCTCGCAGCGGCAGCGTGCATCACCGGCACCGACCTCGCACGCATTCGGCGCTTGCCGGACACGACGGGGATGCGAAACGAGATTATCGTTCATCGCGCGCACCGGATCAACTACGATCAGATGTTCCGCGCGCCCGGCGCGAGATTGGTCGAGATCGGCATCCCGAGTGGGACGGGCGCATGGGAACTCGAAGCAGCCTTCAGCGAGCGGACGGCTGCCGTGGCTTACGTCGATTCACCCTCCATCGGTCCCGGCGCGCTCGACTTCGCGACCGTGGTCGCGATGGCGCACGCGCATCATATTCCGGTGATCGTCGATGCGGCCTCGACGTTGCCGCCGCTCGGTCATCTGACGCGCTGGATCGCCGGCGGTGCGGACCTCGTTATCTACAGCGGTGGCAAGGGTATCCGCGGCCCGCAGGATTCCGGGTTACTTGCCGGGCGGGCGGACCTGATCGCCGCCGCGAAGGCGAACGGCAACCCGAATGCGGGCATTGGCCGCGCGACGAAGGTGAGCAAGGAGGCGATGGTCGGCCTCGCCGTCGCGCTCGACCGTTTCATGAAGCACGACCACGCGCAAGACTTCGCGGAACACCGCGCCCAGGCCGAGTTGATCGCCCGCGCACTGGACGGCGTGCCCGATCTCACGACCGCCGTGATCGCCGATGCGGAGGCGTACCCGATGCCGGTTGCCATTATTCGCCCGGTCGCGGAGGCATGGTCGCCGGGCGCAGTACGCGATGCGCTGGCGACGGGCGATCCCGGCATCTTCGTCAATGTCGAGCTCGGCGGCATCGGTATCAACACCCACTGCCTGCGAGACGGTGACGCGGAACAGATCGT
Organism: uncultured Chloroflexia bacterium; assembly: GCA_963763655.1. Taxonomy (GTDB): domain Bacteria; phylum Chloroflexota; class Chloroflexia; order Thermomicrobiales; family JALYUS01; genus JALYUS01. Next base: position 81,894 of record CAVXPY010000005.1, on the reverse strand, counting down.
CGCCCGGCTTCGCGCAGTGCTCGGTCACGACTAACTGCGGAACGAAACCAATCGAACCGCAGAAGACGCAGAAAACGCAGAGAGAGAAGTATGCGTGTCTCTCTGCGTATTTTGTGTTGATCTGGTTTTGAAAGCAATTCTTGTACCCTTTCAGCTTGCACCTTGGTCGTGTCGCACACGTGCGACACGACCTCCCAGCCCTGGTAGGGGCGCACAGCCGTGCGCCTTTTGTCGCGATCGAGCATGATACGGTTGGCGAAGAAAAACGGGCGCACCGGGTACCCTTTGGGCAGGATGCGCCCTACCTGCGAAACAGATCATCGTAAATCGTCAATCTGTCAGCAGAGATCGTTCAGGAGGGCGAAGCGTGTGGCAGCGGTGCGAGAGGAGACGCCAAGTCGCCGATAGATGGAGACGAGGTGCTGATCGACGGTGCGACGGCTGACGAAGAGGTGCTCCGCGATCCGCGCGTTGGTCCAGCCGATTGCCACGAGTCGGAGAACTTCGGTCTCGCGCTTTGTGAGGGGCGAGTGAGGAGATGTGGTGGCAGGTCGTGTGGTCGGTACCCCGGAGGCGGGCGCAGGTGTAGCGAAGGCGCTCAGCAAGGTTAGCATGAGCCAGGTCAGCGTTTGCTCGTTCGATGGGAGAGGTACCCGCGCCTCCTGCATCTCGGTCGTTGTCTCGGCGTCGCGTCGTGGAAGATGCAGAGGGATGATACGTCCGAAGGATGCCGGTGCGTGAATCGTTCTCTGTGCGATCATGCGTTTCCCCTCTGCTCACTCGTTGCGTGTCGTGCGGTTTCGGCGCTCACGTCGCGCGTGCGCCAACCCGCAGCCCTATCGAATGAACGCGCACCCTATCGCTTTTCGTGGACGCCCGGTGCTCCTCTCAGCGGACATTATGTTGTATCAGTTCAGGGATGAGGGGAAATGAGGAGGGCGCGGCAGGCGGAGTACGGATGCTCCCCGCGCAGCCGCCAGGTGCCGAACAGCGTCGCCCGCCTCATCGTCGCCGCGCTTCCCGCTGCACTGCGCGTCCCGCCACTTCGCTTGGGCAGCGATCACCCGCTCTTGCCGCGGGATGGTCTCATGGTGCGCGACAATCAGCCGGATCAGGTCGTCGCGGCTGGCATCCTTGCGGTCAATCATCCCGCCAGCATACTGCGTCCCCCTATCCCTGAACAGATACCATTGCTCATTGCTCATTGCTCCGCTATACTCTACGGACGGGGAATTTGCACCCCGTTCGTAGTATGCGCGACGGAATGAAGGTTCACCACGATGGCAGAGAAGACCGCAAAGGGTAAAGGTGCCGCTGCGGCGAAGCAGGTTCCGGCGGAAACGCTGAACCGCATCGCCCAGGAAATTTCGGCTCGCCGCCGCCCGATGACGCTCGCGGAACTGCTCGAATTCAGCAATGAGTGACGAGCACTGAGCAATGAGTAGCGAGCTTGTCTGCCCTCATTGCTCATTGCTCATTACTCATTGCTTCAATAAGGAGGAATGAATGGCACAGGCAGTGGAGGCGCCGGCGCTGGCGGGGAGCGCGGCGGAGCAGGCGCTTGCGCAGGAAATCCTGCTGGTGATGCGGTCCAGGGCCGCTTCTTTGCGTCCGGCTTGCCGATCCGGCAGCCGCTCGGGCGCTCGCGGAGTATGCGACGGCGCGAAACTGGTGACGAAGGATGCGGCGAAGGCAGTAGAAGCGGCGGTGCGGGCGAACCCGGCGGCCTTCGCGCTCGATGGCGAGGGAGAGGGACTGACCGTCATCACGACGTCTGATGGCATCGCGCCCTCCTCGCATGCGGATGGACATGTCGCATAGCTTTCTGCACCGGCTCACCGAGCCTGTCGCCGCACCGCCACCGGAACCGAAGGTGCGTCTGGAGCGCCCGCTCATCAATATGAACTGGTACAACGAGATCGTCGTACCGGCGGACGCCGAGGATGAGGGCGAAGAGGATGAAGAAGTAACTCCTTCGCGTCCTTACCGAGTTGATCGCCGCGCATCAGGAAAGCGTCATCGAAGCGCCGCTCGATAGCGCAGTAGCGCCCGCCGAGGCGCAGGAGCGAAGCCGCCGCCGAACTCGAAGAGGTCATCGCGGCAGCGGCCGATACCTCAACGCCCGCCGGCGCGCTCGAACAGGCGCTCGAAAGCGACCCACGTTTCGTCTCTTTCGGGCCGGAATACTACCTGCGGGATCTGCTGGAATCATACGGCCGCAATGATACGCGCCGCATCTCGGACTACATCAAGGAGCGCGGCGAACCGCTCTCCGATGTCGATGTGCTGCTCGATCTCTACGGCAAGCGCCGCACCGATCCCGAATTTCGCTGCCGCCTGCTTCTCGCTCAACGCGCATCTCGCGACGGAGAAGGATTTCGAGTTTGTCGGCACGAGCGAGCGCCGCCTATGGAGCGTCGATGGCTTGCCGACGATCGGTTCCGAGAAACGCAAGGCGGCGGACATCGGGCAGGATTATCGGGTGCTCCTCGAGTATCCGGCCCCGGTAGAAGAGCAGTTCGGCGGAAGCGGAGGAGTACGTCGAGCACATCCTGACGTACTACGAGCATGAGTACGGTGTCCTTCCGCTCGATGGTGAACTGGCGCGCTTCTTCCCGCAGTCATATCTGCGCGGGCAGCGCGCCGCAGTCGTGACCTTCGAGGCACCGCAGCACTACCTCTCGTTCAATGTGGAGATCCGCTACCCCACGGGGAACCGGGGCGGCTTTCTCAGCGGTTTCAGCACCTTCTTCCATGAGAACCTCGTGCCGGGCGCGCTCTTCACGATCGAGCGCGGCGACGCGGCGGGGACGTACCGCATCCAGTATCTCCAGGTGAGCGCGCAGGAACGACGCCTCTTGCAGGTGGATGAGAAGAAGGCGAAATTCACCTTCAAGCCCGTCACCTACTATTGCACCGCGCTCGATCAGATGCTGTTGAGCGAGCAGCGCCTGCCCCGGCTCGCGCAGATGAAGCCGCTCGATGCGCGGGATCGTCGCGTCCTGACGAAAGTCGTCGCGGCCGCCTTCGAGCGCGGCGGTGAGAATGTCGGGGAGGCGAGCGCGCCGCGCTACCTTGCGGAGTTCGACGATCTCTTCGCGCTCACGAATATCGAACGCCCCACCTCCATCGAAGCCCTCCGCGCCATCCTGACCTCCGGCGCCAACGGCTTCTCCGAGGAGGATGGACTGTACTATTACTCGCCTACGGCGTAGCGAGGACTAAGGACTAAGGACTAAGGACTAAGAGGGATTCCGCTTCCCACTCAGCCTTTTCCTCAGCCTTAGCCCTTCCGAGGGGACCTCGGATGGATACAAGAGCGAGATGCGCGTATTGACGCGGATGTTGCGTTTCTCGAAGAACTGGAAGCACTCGAAGTGGGCGATCTGGAAGACGCGCCGCTCGATCTCGAAGCGGACGCGGCTGGCGAACCCGTCGATGAGCCGCGCGGCGACATCGCGGCCCGGCTGCGCGACCCCGACCTGAAATTCGGCTCACTCCGCTTCCTCTCCGGCCTGACGCGCGGGGAATCCGGCGTGGTGCGGGAGACATGGCCGACGCTGCCCGTCGAACGGCGGCGGCGGCTCGTGCGGGCAATGGCCGATCTGGCGGAGTTGTCCGTCGAACTCGATTTCGGGCGCGTCTTGCGAATCGCGATGCGCGACCGTGACGCCGAGGTGCGCGTCCGCGCCATCGAGGCACTCTGGGAATATGAGTTGACCGATTTCCTCGTCGCGCTGCTCGACCTTCTGCATACCGATCCGTCCGCACAGGTGCGGCAGGCGGCGGCGAAGGCGCTAGCGCCCTTCGCCGTGCGTGCAGTCACGGGCGATGTGGCGGAACCCCTCGCCACGCAACTGCATGACGATCTCGTCGCGACTGCGCAGGACCCGCATGAGCCGATTGAGATACGCCGCCCGGCGGTCGAATCGCTCGGCCCCTTCAATGATGAGGCGGTCGCTGCCCTGATTGTCGAACTCTACGACCGGGGCGATGTGGAGGATCGTGCCAGCGCCCTCTATGCGATGGGGCGTTCCTACAATGCGCGCTGGCTGCTCACCATAATGGATGAGGTGCAGGCGGAGGAGAGCGAAGTCCGCTTCGAGGCGGCGCGCGCGCTCGGTGAACTCGGCGTGGCCGAGGCGGTGCCGGAGCTGATCGGTCGGTTGGAGGATGAGGACCGCGCCGTGCGGATCGCGGCGATCATCTCTCTCGGTCAGATCGGCAGTCGCAGCGCGACGAATGCCCTGCGTGAGCACCGCGCCGATCAGGAGGATGAGGAGTGGACCGACGCCATTGACGCCGCCCTCGCCGAAGCCGCTTACGGCGATCAACCCCTCTTCCCGCTTTAGCACGCCCCTGTGTGCGCGGGCGAACAGCGCAGCGTGATGATTTTGAATCGGGACTTTACTCTGCATTGCGCTCCTTATGCACCGCATACGCCTGGCCGCGCAGGTCGCGCAGGAAGACGGAGCGGCCACCGGGCGGCCCGAAGATGAGGCGCACGGCGCATCGCTGCACCCCGTAGTGGTCGGTCAGCCACGCCGCGATGATGGCGGCAACATCTTCCGGGTCGAAGCTCGTTGCGGCGTCCGTCTCAATCCTGATCCCTTCGGCGTGGCGCATCGCCCGGTAACCCGGGAGAAGATCAATCGCCTCGATCGCGCCCGCTTCGAGTGGTCCGGTGCTGGCGACCGTGGCACCCGCGTCCGCGACGGCGATTTCGATGCCGAGGTCCTGGGTTTCCTCGATGTCCGGATCGTAGCCGAGCACGCGCGTGCCGATCCCCTTGTCTGCGGGGTGCGCGACGAAACTGCTGCTCGCCGTTCCCCCAATCGTCTTTGCCGCAACGAATGCCTGGGGCGTCGTCGGCACAGTGCGCGCCATTGCCGCCGTCACGATTGCCGAAATATCTTGCGTCGCCATGATCTCCTACCCCCTACTGCCCTAAAGGGCGCCCGCCTCCCTAAAGGGAAGGGGAACTCGCCCGATAAATCGTGCTCTTCCCTCTCTGGCTCCCCCTTCCTTTTAGGGAAGGGGGCTGGGGGTTAGGTGAGAAATTCCCTTTACCGCCGCGATAAACGCTTCGGGTTGATCGTGCGCGATGGTGTGGCTGCTGCCGGGAAATCGGACGAGGCGAGCATTGGGGAGGAGAGACAACGCTCGTTCCGCCATCGCGTCCGAGAGCGAGCCGCCTGCCTGCGGGTCGGCCTGGAGAAGGAGCACGGGCTGCGCGATCTGCGGGAGATTCTTCTCCAGTTCCTGCTCGCCGAGCGAACCCGCGATGGCCGCGTCGAACGGGCCATCCGCCGTCATCTGAAGCCACGAGGCTTCCCGCCGCCAGTCCGCGTCGTCTCGGTTCGGGCGGATGAAGGAGAGCATGGAGACGAGTTCTTCCGTTGGCAGGTGCTTGAACTCACGCATGTCCCGGAATCGCTCGATCGGTGTCGTGCGTTCGTTGTAGGGTGGGTCCACCACCACGACGCGGGTCACACGCGCTGGCTCACGCGCCGCGACGAGCGTCGCAGTGATCGCGCCGAGCGAAAAGCCGACCATCGAGACGTGCGGCACGCCGAGGGCGGTGATGAGGGCCACGATGTCGTCTGCGTAGTCGACCCATCGGTAGTGCTCCGCACCTTCCGGCTTGCCGCTCTCCCCATGGCCGCGAAACTCGACCATCAAATGCCGCCCCGGAATGTGCGGCACCACATCCTCCCACATCAACCAGCGATCCCAGATGCCATGCAGCCAGAGGATCGGCGCGCCGTGCGGATCGCCCGCCTCGACGACATGGAGCGGGATGCCGTTCGCCTCAATCGTGTGGTGCTGAAGGTGCTGAACTTCCACCGAGTGCCCCCTTTTGTATCGGCGTCGATTGTGCGGGGTCAGGAGATTGCCGCCGGTAGAGTACCAGCATCCCGGCGGCGGCGGCGAATGTGGGCAGTGTCATGATGAGTGCGGCGGCGTGGATGCCCAGTAGGGAGGCGAGGCTGCCGTCGATCAGGCTGGCGATCGGGCGAGTGCCGAGGAAGCAGACGCTCCAGAGCGCCATGATCCGACCCCGCTGATGGTCCTCGACGCCGAGTTGCAGGAGCGTCGTCGCGCGGGTCTGCCCGGCGAGATAGCCGAACCCCGCGATGGCGAGGGCAATGATGGCGAGGACGAGTGGCGAGAGAAGCGCGTAACAGGCGATACCACCGCTGAACAGCGTCAGCATGATCGCGATGCGCCGATACGGTATCGGAGAGCCACCCGTCGCGAGGAGCGCCGCGATCACCGCGCCCGCACCGAAGGCACCGATCAGGTAGCCCGCGAGCGTGTCCGAGTGATGGAAGACCTGTGTCGCGAAGGCGGGGGCAAGCGTCGTCACCGGATCGAGGGCGAAGGAGACCGAGGCGACGACCCCGAGCAGCATCGCCAATCGCACGTCGTTGCGCACGAGGCGGAGGCTGTCGCGCAACTTCGGTTGCTCCCTCGCGCGGTTCTCGTGTTGCCGGGGGTGGACGATCAGCAGTGCGCCGATCAGCGCGGCATACGAGAGCGCGTTGAGGCCGAATGCCCACGGAATGCCGAAGCGAGAGACGACGAGCGCGCCGAGCACCGGCCCGACCGCCCGTGCCATATTGAAGGTGACCGAGTTCATCGCCACCGCTGCGCCGAGATCGTCCCGGCTGACGAGCGCGGGCACAATCGCCTGGAGCGCGGGCGTCGCGAAGGCGGTCGTCAGGCCGAGGAGCAGTGCCAGCCCGATAATCACGGGCACGGTATCCCAGCCGACGACCGCGAGAAAGGCCAGCGTGCCCGTGACGGCCATTGCGCCGAGTTGCGTGGCGACGATCAGGCGGCGGCGGTCGAAACGGTCCGCCGCCCCACCGGACCACGGCGTGAGGAGAATGATGCCAGCGAACTGGGCGAAACTGACGACACCGACGAGAAAGGTGGAATGCGTGAGGCGGTAGATGAGGAGCGCCTGCGCGATGTTCTGGAACCACGTGCCGCAGTTCGAGAGCAAGTTGCCGATGAAGAATGGCCAGAAGTTGCGCTGCACGAGTATACGGAGCGAAGAGCGGGACGTGGGAGCGGACTCGATACGCGACATCAGACGCTGTCTCCTTCCAGATAGGACGCGATACATATGATCGCATATCGCACACCCTCTCTGCGCCCACGCCCCCGCGCGTTGACGATGTGGCTCACCAATGCTATGCTACTAACGTTCACTAACGCTGAGAGGAAGTGCGAGAAAGCGACGTAGGACGATGGCAATCACGATAGATCCACGAACAGAGCAAGCGTTGATGGCGGTCACGACCGTCTATGAGATGCATGGCACGCATGTCACACCTGCCGCGTTGATCGCGGGGGTCGCCGCCGCGCTGCGGGAAGTCGTACGCATAGGGGAGCCACCAGCGGTCAGGGCGAATGTGACGGATGAGGAGCGGGAAGTGTTGCGTGCCGGTGGCTTCGCGCTGGGGCGGGGCAATCATGCCGGCATCGATGCGTATCAGCGGACGCAGATCAAGCTCGCGACGATTATCGCGAACGCCTATACCACCCTCGAAGCGGCGGCAGATCTCGGTGTGACCGCGAGTCGCGTCCGCCAGATGCTCGGCGCGCGCGAACTCTATGGTATCAAGTGGCAGAAGGGGTGGCGCGTGCCGCGCTTCCAATTCGATGGCGATCATCTCGTCCCGTATGTGGGTCGCGTGCTCTCGCAGCTCGATCCTGCGCTGAATGTAATCGCGATTTTCAACTGGTTCACGTTACCGAACGACGATCTGCGCGATGAGGGGTATCGAGAGATGTCGCCGCGCGCGTGGTTGATCGCCGGGCGCGACTGGGAAAGGGTCGCGGACCAGGCCGCCGCAATCTAGTGGCGACTGAGACCTTCGGTGGACCCCCGCCGATTGCCTATCTTCAGCAGATCGGCCCTGAGCCGTTCATGCTCCCGTCCGGGACACTCCTCTTTCGCATCCACAACATGGGCGGCGCGCATTGGACCCACTGGAATGCCTTTCGTGGCTATGGCCCGACCGCGAATCGCTTCGACCACCACGATCCGCCGCCACATGAGCAGGAGCGCCAGATTAGCTACGTCGCGACCGATGGCGCAACGTGCTTTGCGGAATGCTTCCAGCGTTTCCGCACGATCGACCGTGCCCGCAACGATCCGTGGCTTGTCGCCTTCCGCACTACCGGGCCGCTCACCCTGCTCGACCTCACAGGAAGCTGGCCGACACGCGCGGGCGGCTCACAAGAAATCAATACGGGCGATCATCCGACCTGTCGGGCATGGTCTCGTGCGGTCTACGCCGCATATCCGGACATCGCCGGGTTGTACTATCGTGCGAAGATGCTCGGTGGGCGATTCAGCATCGCGCTCTATGAACGCGCGATCCCGGCGCTGCCAGTGGCACCGCTCCTGCATTACCCGCTCACCTATCGTAATGACGAATTCCAGCAGATGGTTATCGCGGTCGCCGACGATATCGGCTACAACATCACCTGACGCGACGTGCTCCGTCCATTTCAGTGCGCTGCAGTAGGTTTGTGCAAAACGGCTGGAAGCCGAGGTTCGCCCAGAAGCGTGCGCCACCGGGGTTCGCGGTCAGGGCATTGAGCGCGATGGTACAGACGGCAGGAACGCGCGTCGCCCTACCCTCGTTCTCATCGCACCGGTGTAAGAAAGGTGATATGGCGCTTGCCGATCCGCAGAGAGTCAACGCGTCGATAGGCGGGATGGTGAATCGCCTGCTGCCGGTTGGCCGCTATCGCGACGACCGATTGCACCTGAAGTATCGGATAGAGCGCGGCCAGTAACCGCGCCGATTCGCCCCCATCACGGTCTCGCTCCATCCCCGATAGCCAGGCGGCCTGCCTGCCGTACGGGACGTCCGTAACGACAAGGTCGATTCGGTCCGACCCAAGATGGGCACGCAGATCGTCCCCATTGCCAGCATCGGCGCGAAAGGCGTGAACGGACAGCACACCGGCGGTTCGCATTGCCACCAGATGGTCACGCAGTCCGGCGGCATGGATGAGTGCCTCGGCATGTGATGCCTTGCCGAAGCGCTGTGCCAGCGAGGCGATCTCCGCGGTCCGCGTGTCCAATCCTGAGAGGGTAAGCAGCGCGAGGTTGCGTTCTGCGAGCCGGATTGCCTCGGGATCAATATCGGAGGCACGAATCGCGCGCAGGTGGTCGCCGTGCAGATAGGCGAGGACGGTCAGGAGTTGGGCACTGCCGCAGCAGGGGTCATAGAGCAGATACGGGGCAGATACACCGAGCGATCCAAGGAGAGCGAAGCAACGTTGCGCGACCTCACTGGCCAAACGAACGGGAAAGGCGGTATAGCCCGGTGCGCTATACAACACCTGCCCACTCGCGAATGCAGAGTAATCGCCTTGTTCGGTCACGAACCGATAGGCCATTGCATCGCACCTTCCCGACCGCGTAGCTACGCCATCCGTGTGGAGTCAGCATCCTATGACGCATCATACGTCGGAGCGTGCACCAGGGGTATCCAGGATCGTGCTTGCGCCGTTGCACCCAACCCCCGTACCATTGCGAGGAGCCGTCAGAGTAGTTTTGGAGGAGAGGGATTGCGTGGTGAAGCAACTGGATCGGCTGGACCTGACACGGCGGGTGCTCGCGCATCTGACTCATGAAGCGGTGTTCGCGGGGATCGGCAATGCGGGGTTCGATCTCTTCGCGGCTCGTGATCGCCCGCAGAACTTCTATATGTTTGGCTCGATGGGTCTCGCATCCTCGCTTGGGCTGGGGTACGCGCTGTCGCGACCGGGGGAGCGCGTCATCGTGCTGGAGGGGGAGGGGAGTGTGCTGATGAACCTCGGCTCGCTCGCCACCATCGCGCGGATGCGCCCCCGCCGCTACCTGCTCGTCATCATGGACAACGGCACGTACGCGCTCACCGGCTCACAGCGCAACGCGGCGGCGGACGTGACGGATCTCGCGATGATCGCGCGCGGTGCTGGTATCCCGCACGTCGCGACCCCCGCCACCGCCGAGGCGTTCGATCAGGCGGTGGCGGAGGCGCTCGCTGCCGATGGCCCGGCGGTGATCGTCGTGAAAATCGCGGACGGTAACAGTGCCGTTCGTCATGGATGGGATGCGGTGCAGGCGAAGCATCGCTTTCTGGCGGGGGTGGCACGATGACGATTGTGAACTGGCGCGATGTCGAAGCGAAAGCGGCCCATCGGCAAGGCGAGAGCCGCAGCTTGCTTCAGCATGTCTCTCGCACGGGAGCCGCACCCGTGCTGCATGGGCTGAACTTCGTCAACCGCTCGCGCCTCGCGCCCGGCGCGTCCCACGAGCCGCATCTGCACGCGGACCATGAAGAGGTCTTCTACATCGTCGGCGGGAAGGGCGCGGTATTGCTGGGAGAAGAGCGCCACCCCATCCAGGAGGGTGACGCGGTCTACGTGCCGGTCGGGACGCTGCACGGTCTGATCAACGACAGCGCGGACTGGCTGGACTTCGTCGCTATCGGTGGGCCGCGTATCTGATGGCTTCCTACGAGAGATGACGGGTGGAGGCGGGCTTTAGCCTGCCACAGCAAGGAGCGGCAGGCTAAAGCCCGCCTCCACCACAAGATTCACCAGCCCAACTTTTACTTGAGCTGGATTACCGCGAAGACCGCACCGTGCGGGTCGCTGACTACCGCAAAGCGCCCCTGATCGATGTCCATTCCGGGCATCAACACCTTGCCGCCGAGTTCCTGTACCTTCGTCACTGTCGCGTCACAGTCTGCCACCGCAAAGTACGTCTGCCAGTTCGGCGGCACCTCAGCGGGGAAGTTCGCGCCCATCTGCAAGCCCCCGGCGATACTGCGGCCATCTACCTTCCATTCGGTGTAGGCAAACTCGCCCTCCCCATGCGTCTCCGCCGTCCACGGGAAAACCTTGGTGTAGAAGCCTTTCGCAGCATCGATGTCGCGTGTCTGAAGTTCATTCCAGGAGAACGAGCCCGGTTCGTTGGCAAGTTGCGCGCCCTTGTGCGCGCCCGGCTGCCAGATGCCGAAATACGCACCCGTCGGGTCCTGGAAGATTGCCATGCGTCCGAGGTGCATCACGCTCATCGGTTCCATGGCTACCTGACCGCCGCTCGCCTGCACCGCCTTCGCGGTGGCATCGGCATCCACGACAGCGACATAGGTGGACCAGGCGGGGTGCTGATCGGGCGTCATGGTCGGGGCACCGCCGCAGACCATCTTGCCACCCAGCGTGAAGTTGGTGTACCCGCCCATCTCCTCGTTGGTCACCCCTTCCCAGCCGAACAACCCACCATAGAAGGCTTTCGTCGCTTCCATGTCCGGCGTACTCACATCGACCCAGATCGGCGTTCCGGGCGCATACTCGGTCATCTCAACCATTTTCTACCCCCGCTATATTGCTCCGTGGCCGCAACGCCGACCTGGCGCAGCCCAACCCGAGGATTCCGAAAAGAGCGGCGTTGACCCGCTGTCGCACGTCATCCAGGCCACCATACGACTCGTCATGCGCGCATGGATGATCGCGCTGTGATCGTCCGATGTCAGTTTGCAGTGGTTTCACGAAGATGCAGGGGCATTACGAAGCCCCTTTAGAGTAGAACATGTGTTCGTTTTTGTCAACCCCTGAATCGCGCGGGAAGACGAGCGTTGCGAGGAGGCCACAATGATCGGAGAGCGCGTGCGAGCCGCTGCCGACTCGATCGATGTGCTCGACGGTCCAACCCGGACCAGCGAAGAGGTAATCAATGCGCCGCTGTGGGGCCCAGGCTGGGTATGTCGCACCGGGATCGCCTGGGCGAGCGAGCGCCCACATATCCCGTAGCCCCTCATCGGTGAATGCCTGGAGGGTGCGTGCCGATGGGTCGGCATTGAAGTCGCCCATCAGGAGCGACGCTGGTGATGATCGGGTCGTCTGCCATGCAGTGAGGAGGGCAGCGGCACTCGCATCGCGCATCGGCGGGCGGAGGTTGAGATGCGTGACCCAACAATCGAGGGAGAAGCCATCGGGCAGGGCGAGCGTCGTGTGAAGGGCAATCCGCCGGTTCGGGTCCGAGCGGTCGGCGGGGTCCCAGCGGAGCGGGATCGTGCGGTGCTGGAGAATGCGATGCGGTGTGAGGATCGCCAACCCTTCCGTAATGCGCGGCCACCGCCAGTATCGCATCGCCGGTGCATAGAGATGGCGCAGACCGGTCCGTCGCGCCAGTTGCATTGCCTGATCGACACCGAAGGCGTAGCGCGGATCGCGTCGCACCTCCTGCAACCCGACAACATCCGGCGCGACCGCCCGGATGAGCCGCGCGATCCGCTCCCGTCGCGCCGCCCACCCGCCCCGGTAGTTCCAGATATTCAACGACAGCACCGTTACTCGCATACGGGGAGTTTAACCACAGAGACACAGAGGATACAGAGAAAAGGGGGAGGGAAGGAGAAAGAGAGAACAGGCGTAAACCCTAGGAGTTACGCACTTCAGCAGGGAAAACCCAGTGGTAGCAGGCTTTCTAGCCTGCCGTTTGACTGGAGAGGCAGGCTAGAAAGCCTGCTACCACCAGAAAAAATCTTCGACTGCGTAAGTCCTAAACCCTTCTTTCCTCTTTCTCCTCCCTTCTTCGCGCCCTTCGTGCCTTCGCGGTTCAATTCCCGCTTCCCTTTCGTGCGGCCAGGTAGCACTCGGCGGCGAGGGGGGGATACCAGCCGCCGGAGCGGACATTGAGGGCGTGGATCGGGCGCCACTGGGTGATGCGTTCCAGGGTGTTCGGGAAGGGGAGGAGGAGCACGACGCCGTCCTCCTTGAGGATCGTCAGGCCCGCATCGCGCGCGAGGCGGCGGAGGTCCGGCAGGGTGTACTCGCGGTGATGCTCCTCGATCAATGTATCGGCGTCCGCATATCCGGCACGACGGACGAGTGGGCGGAAGCGGCGCTTGATGCGCCGTGTCAGGCTCGCGGCATTCGGTGTGGAGAGGAGCAGCACGCCACCGGGTCGGAGCTGGGCGACGGCGTCGCCCAGAAAGGCCGCCGGGTCATAGACATGCTCCAATACCTCGAAGGCAGAGACGGCGTCGAAGGGGCGACCGTCCGCGTAGATCTCCGGTTCCTCGACCGCCGCGCGGATGTAGTGAGTGTTCGGTCGGGGGCGCAGTGCGTGTGCGACGGCGATGTTGCGGTCGCTGATGTCCACGCCGACAACCTCGTCCGCGAAAGCCGCGATTGCCGCCGTAATGACACCATCGCCGCAGCCGAGGTCCAGCCAGCGCGGGTGCGATGGCGTGTACTTCCGGGCAAAGGCAATCCGCCGCGCGAGATAGAGTTCCTGCAAGGCACCGGAGCGGAACCGCCCCTCCGTCTGGGTTGGCATCACCTCATTGTAGTAGGTGCGCTGCGCCGCCTGCGCCTCTTCCCGGCTCGCGTATCGTCCGTGCTGGACACTCATTTGCCCGCCTCCTTCGTCCGTCAGTGTACGGGAGGCGAGCAGACGGCGTCCAACGAATTCGTCTCACATGAGCCATACTTTTGCCGATTCTGCCGGATCTGCGCAACTCTTGCTATCACTCTTGCAGATTGCTCCCCTTCCTCCCACCGTCTTCGTCTGGCACAATATGTAGGAAAGTTTCATTTTTCGTAGGGGGATCTCCATGACTGGCCGACCGATTGGTGCTGCGGTACGCGCATCGCTTCGTCTCCTCCTCGTCGTAGTCCCGCTTTCCTTGCTCCTCATCGCTCTCCCTTCCCCACGCACGCAGCCGACGACGGTGCCGCAGGCTGCTGCTGCCCCGTCCCCCACCGCAACGACCGCGCGCACGCTGCCCGCCCGCCTCGCGCCGGTCGCGGCGGCGGCCCTCGCTGCGGATGACGACGCCTATACCCCGCATCCCGCAGTAGACGATCCCACCACCCTGCGCGCCACCAATCCCGCGCAGCGTTTCACCCCCGTCTTCACCCCCAATGGACTTCGTCTGACGAGCGATGCGACCGCCTCCGCCTGGGGGATGCATCTCGCTGCCATCGGATCAGGTGACTGCCCTCCTGCCGGTACTCTCCTGCCCTACCTACGGTGCAGAGCGGGCGGGTGGAATACCAGCGGGGAGCGATCACCGAGTGGTACGTGAACAGCCCGCTCGGCGTGGAGCAGGGAGTGACGCTCGCTACACGACCGGCCGGCGTAGGACCGGGCGAGGTGACGCTGGTGATGGCCCTGGATGGCGCGGTCACCCCGACGATGGGCGAGGGTGGCGTGACGCTGACGAGCGCGACCGGAGAGCAGCCTGCGCTATGGGCAGCTGACGGTGACGGATGCGACGGGGCGGGCGGTGCCCGCACGCATGACGGTGGAGAACGCCACGATCCGACTGCATGTGAACGATGGCGGAGCAGTCTACCCGCTGGTGGTGGACCCGCTGATCCAGGAGCAGGAACTGACTGCCAGCGATGGTGCGGCGGGTGACGAGTTCGGCTATGCGGTGGCGCTGAGTGCAGACGGCACCACCGCCCTCATCGGGGCATACTCCAAGAACAGCCGCAAGGGAGCAGCGTACGTTTTCGTGCGTAGTAGCGGGACCTGGAGTCAGCAGACCACCCCGCCTCTCACCGCCAGCGATGGCGCGGCGAATGACGAGTTCGGCTATGCGGTGGCGCTGAGTGCAGACGGCACCACCGCCCTCATCGGGGCATTATTCAAGAACAGCGCCAAGGGCGCAGCGTACGTCTTCGTGCGTAGTAGCGGGACCTGGAGTCAGCAGACCACCCCGCCTCTCACCGCCAGCGATGGTGCGGCAGGTGACAGCTTCGGCATTGCGGTGGCGCTGAGTGCCGATGGTAACACCGCCCTCATCGGCGCATACTCCAAGAACAGCTACAGGGGAGCAGCGTACGTCTTCGTGCGTAGTAGCGGGACCTGGAGTCAGCAGACCACCCCGCCTCTCACCGCCAGCGATGGTGCGGCAGGTGACACCTTCGGCTGGTCGGTAGCACTGAGTGCAGACGGCACCACCGCCCTCATCGGGGCATACTCCAAGAACAGCCGCAAGGGAGCAGCGTACGTTTTCGTGCGTAGTGGCACGAGTTGGAGTCAGCAGACCACCCCTTCCCTGCTCGCCAGCGATGGTGCGGCAGGTGACAGCTTCGGCTGGTCGGTGGCGCTGAGTGCAGACGGCACCACCGCCCTCATCGGGGCATACTCCAAGAACAGCAACAAGGGAGCAGCGTACGTCTTCGTGCGTAGTAGCGGGACCTGGAGTCAGCAGACCACCCCGCCTCTCACCGCCAGCGATGGCGCGGCAGGTGACAGCTTCGGCTGGTCGGTAGCACTGAGTGCAGACGGCACCACCGCCCTCATCGGGGCATTATTCAAGAACAGCGCCAAGGGCGCAGCGTACGTCTTCGTGCGTAGTAGCGGGACCTGGAGTCAGCAGACCACCCCGCCTCTCACCGCCAGCGATGGTGCGGCAGGTGACAGCTTCGGCATTGCGGTGGCGCTGAGTGCCGATGGTAACACCGCCCTCATCGGCGCATACTCCAAGAACAGCTACAAGGGAGCAGCATACCTCTTCACGACGCCCACCCTGCACCTCATTGCTCCTGCTTCCTCTCCCTGCCGGTGCCCCCTTCTCCCTCACCCTCTCCGTCACCGACGCCACCGGTATTCCCCTGCCGCCTACACCGGTCCCGTCCACTTCTCCTCCTCCGATCCCCATGCCACCCTCCCCGCCAACTTCTCCTTCGCCCCGGCGGACAATGGCACCCACGTCTTCACCAATGGTGCGACTCTCACCACCGCAGGAAGCCAGAGCGTCACTGCCACCGACACCGCGTCTGCCACGGTCACCGGGTCCGCCTCCCTCACTATCCTCGCGGGCAGTGCGACGACCCTCACCGCCAACGCGGGCACCACGCCGCAGAGTGCAGCGATCAATGCTGCCTTCGCCACTCCCCTCAGCGTGACGGCGACGGACACCTTCGGCAATCCGGTCAGTGGGGTCATTGTCACCTTCACCGCTCCCGGTGGTGGTACGACGGGCAGCTTCCCCGGCTTGGCACCACGGCGCGACCGCCGCGACCAACGCGAGCGGCGTGGCAACTGCCCCCGCATTCACTGCGAACGGCACGGTCGGCAGTTACACCGTCACGGCCAGCGCGCCGGGTACAGGTACCGCCTCTTTGCGCTGACCAACGCGGTTGCCGCCAGCGACGGGCGGCTTGCAGTTCTACCCGCTCTCCGCTCCCGTCCGTCTCCTCGATACCCGCCCCGGTCAGCAGGCAGTCGTCCATCCCGGCACGCCCCTCACCGCCCAACCAGCCCCTAACCCTGCCCGGTCAGTTCTCCTCCGGTGGCGTCACGGTGCCCGCAGGCGCGCAGGCGCTAGTCGGCAACGCCACCGTCGATAACTCCGTCAGCGCGCCTGCGGGCTTCGCCACCCTCTATCCTTCCGGCGCTGCCTTGCCGTTAGCGAGCAACCTCAACTTCGTCCCCGGCACCGTGCGTCCCAATGCCTTCACGGTGGGGCTTGGTGAGCGATGGCAAGTTCAATCTCCTCTCCAACACCGGCGGCAACTTCATCATCGACATCACCGGGTACTATGCCCCACCGGGCACGGGTGGTCTCTTCTTCCACCCGCTCACTGCCCCGGTCCGCCTGCTCGATACCCGTGCCGGGCAGAGTGCCGTCGTCCATCCCAACGCCGCCCTCACTCCCGGGCAGACCCTCACGCTGCCCGGCCAGTTCACCGCGAACGGCGTCACCATCCCGAGTAGTGCGAAGGCACTGGCAGGCAATGCGACGGTGGACAACACGGCGAATGCACCGGCGGGCTTCGCCACCCTCTTCCCCGGTGGCACTCCCCTGCCACCCACGAGTAATCTCAACTTCGCACCGGGTACCGTGGCACCGAACGCCTTCACCGTCGGTCTCGGTGGTGATGGCTCGTTCAACCTCTTCAGCAATACGGGCGGCAACTTCATCCTCGACGTGACGGGCTACTACGACACCAATGGTGCCGGTGGCCTGCTCTTCTATCCCCTCGCCCAACCCGTACGTGAACTCGACACCCGCGCGGGGCAAGGCGCTTCAGTCCATCCCGGTGTGCCCCTCACGGCCAAGCAGACGCTCAATCTGCCGGGCAGCTTCACCTTCAGTGGCGTGACGGTGCCTGCCGGTGCGAAGGCGCTGGTCGGCAACGCAACCGTAGACAACAGCATCAATGCCCCCGATGGCTTCGCGACGCTCTTCCCCGGAGGAACGACGCTGCCCTTGGCGAGCAACCTCAACTACTCGGCGGGGACGGTCGCACCGAACGCGTTCATCGTCGGGATTGGAGCGGACGGCACCTACAACCTGTACAGCCTCTCGGGAGGCAACTTCATCATCGACATCTCGGGCTACTTCGCGGCAGGGGCTGGCACGAGCGCGGCGAAGGCGTAGACCGGGCGGCTGTGGCCGATACCTATATGTGATACCAAAACATGAGTGCCAGCGGAATGTTCCGCTGGCACTCATGGCGATGTGTAGATGCGGTCTCTTGTCGAAAGTCCCCACCCCCTCCCCCGCCATGCGATGGAGGGGCCGGGGGTGGGGCCCGTATCTGCGCGATGCTCCTTAGCGGGCGCGCTCCAGAATAACGACAGGAATCTGTCGGGTGGTCTTTTCCTGGTACTCGGCGAAGGCGGGCATCTGCGCTGCCTGCTGATCGTAGAGGCGTGCGCGCTCGTCACCTTCCGCCACCACTGCCTGTGTCTGGAAGGTCTCGCCCGGCAACTCGACGGTCACCGTCGGGTGGGCGACGAGATTGTGATACCAGTCGGGGTTGGTCGGTGCGCCACCTTTCGACGCGATGACGACGAGACGATCACCGTCCGTCGAATAGACCAGTGGCATCGTCCGGGGCTGACCACTCCTGGCTCCCGTGGTGGTAAGGAGGAGTACAGGCCGACCGGCGAATTGGCCCGTCACCTTGCCATCGTTGGCGCGGAACTCCGCGATCAGATTCTGGTTGAAATCGTTCATGCTTGCCATGTACCTTGTCTCCTCCTCAGTAATCAGCGACAACTCCCTCAGCCGAAACTCACAAGGAGAACCCTCTATTCCCGCTCCAAAGTGAGAAACAGGTCATGCGGGTGGTTGGGGAGAGGTCGTCAGCGTCGGTTCGGTCGTTCCGAAGCGCAGGAAACCGGCGAGGCCGGTGGTGATGATGAGCAGGGAGCAAAGGCCGATGGCGGCGGGGATGGGGAGGGCGGCGTAGAGCGGCCCCGCGAGCAGCAGACCGAGCACCATACCGGCGCTGGAGGTGGTCATGCGCAGGCTATAGACTTTGCCGATCTGGTTCGCGGGGAGGTCGTGCTGAATCATGGTCAAGAGCACGATGTCGCCCATCGGCCCGCCGATTGCCGCGACTGCCGAGCCGAGGATTGCCACGGGCAGATTCCTCGCCAGCGCCATGATGAGGAAACCCGCACCAAGCACGAGCCGCCCCGCGAAGAGCATCGCCACCCGGCGGCGGATCACCAAGGAGCCAATGACGATGTTGCCGATGACATTGCCGACGCCGTATGCCCCGACAATCAGCCCGTAGGCACCGACATTGCCGATCAAGACGCGATCGGCAAGCAGCGGCGCACCGACCGTAAACCCCGCAGCCCAGGCGATATTGCTGACGCCATTCGTCATGAGCGCCCAGGCGAGTATACCGTGTGCCCGCACGATCCGCACCGCGCCGGCGATCTCCGTGCCGACGCCCCTGAGCCCCCGTGCCGCGTGCTCCCGCACAGGCCGCCACGCGAAGCGCCGCCCAATCGAGAGCACCGCAACGGCGGAGATGAGGAAGCTGATTGCATCGAGCGTGAAGAATTGCGTCAGGGAGAAGAGCGCGACAAGCGCCCCCGCCAGGCTCGGACCGAGCGCCTGCGCGAGCCGTCGCGTCATATCCATCAGGCCATTCGTCGCCTGCAAGGATTGCCGGTCCGGGACGAGGGCGGGGAGGCTCGCTTGCAATGCGGGATTGAAGAGCGCGCCGAGACCGCCGACGATGGCCGCGACGACGGCGAGATGCCAGAGTTCGAGCACCCCGCGCCATGCCAGAACCGGCAGGATGCCGACCGTGACGGCGCGGAGCACATCCACCGCCGCCATCGTCTTCTGACGGTCCCAGCGATCCGCGTAGACGCCACCGAGCATCCCGAAGACGAGCGTGGCGACGGTTCCCGCCGCTGCGACGAGACCCGCGCCACCCCCCGCCACTCGTACTGCCGTCCAGAGCACGGCGATGGTGTAGAGATGGTCGCCAATCGCGGACAACACCTGACTCACCCAGAGGATCGCGAGGTGGCGCTGCCGCAGCATCCGAATGAAACTCACAAGTTCATACCCGCACCTTTTGCACTGCCCGGCCCGATTTCTCTCTGCAGCATACCGGGTCAATGGGTAGGGCTCAAGGCGAAGGGGATGAGACAATCGGAACCGGACGGGCGATGAATTCGTGAATTCTTTCGTAGCATAGCCTTTCCTGCGTTTCTGTGGCAGACTAAGTATAGTTTCTGCTACGAGGTAAGGTTACCGATACGGGGACGTTTTCGCGCCTTTGCGTGCAGCCGGGTTGGAGCGATCGGCATGGCAATCTCGGTACTGCGCCCTGGCGATCATGCCAGGGAACCACCACAGCAGGTGATCCATCATCTGCCGCGACCGCTCTCGCGCTTCATCGGTCGCGAGCAGGAGATTGCGGCGGTGCGCGCGCTTCTCAGCACGCAACTCCTCGTCACGATTACCGGCGCGGGTGGCGCGGGGAAGACGCGCCTCGCACTGGAAGCCGCCGCGCGTATGCCGAAGGCGTTCCCGGACGGGATCTGGTTCGTTGATCTCTCGACAATCACTGACGGTGTGCAGGTCGCCCCTGCCATCGCGGCCGCGCTCCAGGTGCGCGATGAACCGCGCCGCGATATGCGCGATGTCCTATGCGACCTCTTACGCACCAAACAACTGCTCCTGATCCTCGATAACTGCGAGCACGTCATCGCCGAGTGCGCGGCGCTCGGCGAATGGCTCCTCACCGCCTGTACCGATCTGCATCTTCTCGTCACCAGCCGTGAGCCGCTCGGGGTCCGTGGCGAGGCCACGTGGCAGATTCCCCCGATGGCGCTCCCGGAGGCGGTGGGGGACAGACCGGCGACGATCCCGCCGCCTCGGAGGCCGTCCAGTTGTTCGTGGAGCGCGCGCGTACCGTCCATCCGGGGTTCCAACTGACGCCCGAGAACGGGGCGGTCGTGGCGCGGATCTGCCGGAACCTCGATGGCCTCCCGCTCGCCATCGAACTGGCTGCGGCGCGTGTGCGCATGATGAGCCTGACACAGATCGCCGCGCGTCTCGATCATGCCCTGCGCTTCCTCACCGACGGGAGCCGCACCGCCCTGCCGCGCCAACAGACGCTCCGTGCGACGATGGATTGGAGTTACGCCCTGCTCGACGACGCTGAACGGCGGCTCCTGCGGCGGCTGGCGGTCTTCGCGGGTGGGTGGGCGCTCGAAGCGGCGGAGGAGATCTGCGCGACTGACGGGACCGCGCACGTGGATGTCCTCGACGCGCTGACACACTTGATTGACAAGTCCCTCCTGGTCGCGGAGACGCCCCCGTCGGCGCTGCAGGCGGCGCGTTATCGTCTCCTCGAAACGATCCGTCAGTACGGTCTGGAGCGGCTGGAGGAGGCAGATGAGGCGGAGGCAACGCGCGACCGACATCTGGATCACTATCGCGCAGCGGTCACCGACGCGGCACCGCTTCTCCAGGGGGCGGCGCAGGCGGAGGCGATGGCAGGGCTTGAAACGGAGCGCGCCAATCTCCGGACGGCGCTGGACTGGGCGCTCGCGCGAGGCGAAGGGGAGAGTGCGCTCGCGATCGTCGGCGGTCTGTGGCGGTTCTGGCATGGTCGTGGGGAGTACGCGGAGGGACGCCGCTGGCTCGAAGAGGCCCTGACGCACCCATGTACACAGCGACGCACGGTGCTGCGCGCACGGGCGCTGCTCGCGACCGGGTCGCTCGCGACCGTTCATGGCGACTATGCCGCCGCCCGCGTGTATCTCGAAGCGAGCCTCTCCATCTGGCAGGAGCATGACGACGCGGGCGGAAAAGCGTATGCCCTCTCCGAACTAGGGTGGTTGCCGATGGCGCACGATGACATCGCCGCGATGCGCCAGATGCAGACGGAGAGCCTCGCCCTCTTCCGCGCCGTCGGTGACCGCTGGGGAGAGGCGCGGGCGCTCGGTCGGATCGGCTGGGCCGCATTTCAGGAGAGTGATGCTACAGTGGCGCGGCGCTATTTCACCGAGAGTATCGCCCGGTGGCGCCCGCTCGGCGACAAACTCGCGCTCGCCGAGGCCCTGCGCGACCTCGGCGAACTGGCACGCTTCGAGGGCGCACACGACGAGGCGGCAGCGCTCTATCAGGAGACGACCCTTCTCGCGCAGGAGTTAGGCAATCTGAATCTGTACGCCCAGGGTCTCGGCAGCCTCGCGTCCATCGCCCTCGCGCAGGGTGATGCCCGGAAGGCAATGGTTCTCGGGGTCGAGGCGCTGCGCATCATCGTGCAACGGCAGGGGAACACGCAGAGCATCTACAGCGGATTGGCCGGGACCGCAGGGGCGGCGATCGTGCTCGGCCACCTGGAACTTGCGGCCCGTCTCTCCGGTGCCGCGGAGACGATGCGCGATGCGCATGGCCTCACCCCCTACCCCGCCGATCAGGCGCGGTACAAGCGCGATCTCGTCGCGCTGCAACGCGCGCTCGATGCGGCCACCCTGCACGCGGCATGGGAAGAAGGCCGCAGCCTGACCCCGGAGCAGGCGGTCGCGCTCGCGGATGCGACGCTCACGCCCGCAGGTATCCGCGCGGTCGGGCAGACCACCACCGCACCGGGCCGCAGCGATTACATGATACTCTCGCGGCGCGAAGCCGAAGTTGTCCGGCAGATCGCCCAGGGGCGGAGCAATCGAGAGATCGCGGAGGCGCTCTTCATTGCCCCGAAGACGGTCGAGATGCATGTGTCGAACAGCCTGAGCAAACTCGGCTTCCGCTCCCGCTCCCAACTCGCCGCCTGGGCTGCCGTGCGGGAATCGGCTGACCGATCCGTGCCGCCCGCCCCCGAACGCTGACCCGCGTTTCTGCCCACCGCCTACTCCGCGTCAATGTCCCTTTGACAGACTACCGTGGCATTCCTATAGTGGCTGCAAAGCGAGGAATGACCGAGGCTTCGTACTGCCATATGCACGCCTGGGTGCGGGAGATCATAGTGGAAACGCACGACGATGACCTGAGAACGTTCGAGGCCGAGGGCGCTCTCGCGTTGCCCGCAGCAACCGCTGAGGGCTACGTGCAGCACGACGGCGCGCAGATCTGGTATGCGACGTATGGGCACGGCTCGCCCGTGATCCTGCTGCATGGCGGTCTTGGTCATAGCGGCAATTGGGGCTATCAGGTTCCGGCGCTGATCGCCTCTGGCTATCGCACCATTCTCATCGATAGCCGTGGGCATGGACGGAGCACGCGCGACGCCCGGCCTTTTACGTATGAACTGCTGGCCTCCGACGTGCTCGCCGTGATGGACACCCTGGAGCTGGACCAGGCTGCGGTTGTGGGCTGGAGCGACGGTGCGTGTACCGCCCTCATCCTTGCCACGATGGCTCCCACACGCGTTGCGGGCGTCTTCTTCTTCGCCTGCAACATGGATCCCAGCGGCACGAAAGAGCTGGACACATCGAATCCGGTTCTCGGTCGCTGTTTTGGTCGTCATGTCAAGGACTATGCCCGGCTCTCTGCCACACCCGACGACTTCAAGGCATTTGCCGGGGCGGTGAGCCTCATGCAGGAGACGCAACCGAATTATACGGCGGACGACCTCGCGGAAATTCGCGTCCCCGTCACGATAGTGCAGAGCGAGCACGACGAATTCATCAAGCGCGAACATGCCGAATATCTCGCGCGGAGTATCCCTGGGGCGGATCTGGTCATCCTGCCCGGCGTGACGCATTTCGCACCGCTGCAACGCCCGGAGGCAATTCAATGCCACCATGCTTGCCTTCCTCCGCCCAATACGAGGACTAAGGACTAAGGACTAAGGACTGAGTCCCGGGTTCTGCCTACTGCCTACCGTCTACTGCCTATTCCGCCCGCGGGATCGGGCTGCGGGCGATGTAGGCGACGGCGAGGGCGAGGATCGCGGCGGCGAAGAGGAACGTCGCATGTGCGCCGTAGCCGCTGGCGATCAGGCCACCGATCAGACCACCGAGCGGGATATTGCACCAGGCGATCATCCGAATCGCGGCGGAGGCGCGACCGAGCAGATGATCGGGGATCACCGCCTGCCGCAGCGAGATGGACGGGATATTCAGGAGCGTCACCGCCGCCCCCCAGAAGATACCGATGCCGGTCATCAGGGCGAGGTTGCCGGTCAGGGCGAAGGCGAGCGGGAAGAGGGGCTGGATGATCGTCGCGAGGAGAATTTGTCGCCCGAGCGGCAGCTTCCGCGCGATCTTCCCGACGATCAGTGAGGCGAGGAACTGCCCAACCGCCGTGCTGGCGAGGAAAATACCGGTCTCGGTGGCGCTGAAATGCAACTCGATCCGCGCGCGATAGACGAGCACCGCGAGCACCGCACTTGTCGCGAGGTTGCCAACGGCGGTCGCGATCGAGAGGGCGCGGATCAGTTTGTAGCCCCAGACGAAGCGAAGCCCCTCGATCATGCGCTGCCAGAAGGTGCCTTCTTCATGCCGCACGGCGGGGGCGCTGAACGGGCGCTTGATCGTCAGGAGCGAGATGAAGGAGACGACATACGAGACGGTGTCGATGATCATCGTCCCCGCCGCCGTGAAGATTGCGACGAGGATGCCTGCCAGTGGCTGACCGGAGAGTTCCGCCGCGCTCCGGGTCATCTCCAGTTTGCCGTTCGCATCCGCCAGTTGCGGTTTCTCGACGAGATTCGGCAGACAGGCGGTGTAGCCGACATCGAAGAAAATCGTGAAGAGGCGCATGAGCGCCGCGACGAAGAAGAGTTGGAAAAGTGTCAGATAGCCCATGAAGGAGGCGACCGGGATGCTCAGGACGAGCAGGCCCCGCGCCGCGTCGCAGACGAGCATGATCGCGCGGCGATTCCAGCGATCCGCGATCACCCCGGCGGGCAGCGCGAAGATGAGGTACGGCAGGAAGCTGATGGCGCTGAGCACGCCGAGGCTGACGGCGGAGCGGTTGATGTCGAGCACCAGCCAGGGGATGGCGAACTGCGTGACCTGCGTGCCGAAGACACTGAGGCTCTGCCCGCCCCAGAGCGTGAGAAAAGCGCGGTTGCGCAAAAGCGAATCCGCCGGGGTTACCCGCTGCGGTGCAGTAGCAGTCGCCGGTTCTCCCATTTCTCCCTGCGCGATAGCCGGTGTCTCTGCCCCCATCGTGCTACTCCTTCGCGCGTCCCCGTCACGCTTTCCGTTGTAGCTTGCGTCACCGCGAAAAAGGAGGCTTTTCCTCTCGGTCTATCTTACGGTTCGTTCATTTTCGCACAGGAACCACTTGGGACGCAAAGTGGGAGAAGTAGGCAGTAGACAGTAGACAGTAGACAGTAGTCAGAAGCGATGGACGCGAGATGTTTCGGTTTTTCTCTGGTTACTTACTGTCTACTGCTTACTGTCTACTCGGCTGGCAGGTCGGGCACCAGTGGGTGCTGCGACCGGCGAGGCGCATCTGGGCGATGGTGTCCGCGCCGCAGGTGAGGCAGGGCTGGCCCTGGCGGTGATAGACGCGCAGGTGGACGAGGTTGCCGCCGGGGTTGCCGAAGGCATCGCGGAATCCTTCGGCGTCGAAGGTTGTGCCGTTATGGGCGACGCCGCTCGCGATCACCTCCTTGATGGCGGCGGTCAGGCGGGCGATTTCGTCGTCCGTGAGCGCGCCAACGGGGGTTTGCGGGTGGATACCGGCGCGGTGGAGCGATTCATCGGCGTAGATGTTGCCGAGACCGGCGATGCGCGTCTGGTCGAGCAGCGCGGCCTTGGTCGCCAGTTTAGGCGACCGACCGAGCGCCGCTCGCACCGCCGCTGCATCGAGTGCTTCGTCCAGCGGCTCGTGGCCGAGGCGGGCGAGGCGGGCGGTCAGCCCCGCCGGATCATGTACTTCGACCGAGCCGAAGCGGCGCATGTCCCCGAACCGCAGTTCCGATCCATCGTCGAGTCGCCACGCGATCCGGTGGAAGCGGGCAGGCGGGTCATCGGCGTGATTGACCGTCAGCGTGCCGGTCATGCGGAGATGGACGACAAGCGCGAGATCGTCGTCGAGATCGAGGATGAGGAACTTCGCGCGCCGCCGCACGCGATGAATCATTCGGCCTGTGAGGGCGACCCGCCAGGCGGCCTGCCAGGCGAGCCAGGTCGGTTCGCTTTCGGGCGCGATCACCGCGACGATCCGCCGACCGGGCAGCGCGCCCTCCAATCCCCGCCGGACGGTCTCTACTTCGGGTAGCTCTGGCAATCCACACTCTCCGATACGCATACGTGTATGCCCTTGCGCGCCTGTCCGCAGTATAGCGTACGATAGGGGCGGCGGCGGCGCGACGCGATCATGCGAAGGAGGGTGACGCGATCAACTCGGTAGTACAGGTGCTTCTCTGGGCGGTCGTCGGTGTCGGCGTCGGGACGTACGGCACATTGGTCGGCGCGGGCGGCGGTTTCGTCATGGTGCCGATCTTCCTTCTCGCTATCTCCGGTATCAGCCCTGCGGAGGCCGCCGGAACCTCGCTCGCGGTCGTCTTTTTCAACGCGGTGTCCGGTACCGCCTCGTATGTTCGTCAGGGGCGCGTCGATTTCCGCACCGGCACGCTCTTCGCGATTGCTACCATCCCCGGCTCAATCATCGGCGCGTATCTCTCCAACCTCTTCTCCAATCGCCCGTTCTATATCGTGTTCGGCCTCTTCCTGATCGCCATCGCGGTCTTCCTCAATGTGCGGCCCGATCCGCGCGCCGCTCCCGCCCTGGCGACCCCGGAGACGGGTGCCGTACCCATCCAGCCGCGCGGTTGGGTGGCACGGTCGATCACCGACCGGGGCGGCGAGGAGTTCACCTACACCTTCAACATGGCGGGCGGCATCGCGCTTTCGGTGGTCGTGGGGTTCCTGTCGAGCATCCTCGGCATCGGCGGTGGAATCATCCATGTACCTGCGATGGTCTTTCTCTTCAACTTCCCGGCGCACATCGCCACCGCGACCTCACACTATGTGCTGGTCATCTCGGCGCTCGTCGGCGCGCTGTCGCATCTGGCGGCGGGGGATATCCGCTGGGTGCCGATGATCGGGCTCAGTATCGGCGTCATCCCGGGCGCGCAGATCGGCGCAAAATTGTCACAGCGGCTGCACGGCAAATGGATCCTGCGCGGTCTCTCCCTTGCCCTCGCCGTCGTCGGCTTGCGCCTCTTATTCAAAACCTGAGCCGGTCGATACGTGTCATAGCCGATGGCAATGATTGATTATGGCGCGGCGTCTGTCCTATACGGTGCGGGATCGGGCAGGCCAGCCTCCGCGAAGCCTTTGAGACGGAGAAGGCAGGCGTCGCAGTGCCCGCACGCCTCGCCCGTTGGGGCGGGGTCGTAGCAGGTCACCGTCATGCCGTAGTCCACCCCGAGTGCGCGGCCCCGCTGGATGATTTGCGCCTTCGTGAGATGCATGAGCGGCGTGTGAATCGTCAGCTTCTGGCGACCCTCGACGCCTGCTGCGGTCGCGAGGTCCGCCATCTGCTGATAGGCGGCGATGTATTCCGGGCGGCAGTCCGGGTAGCCACTGTAATCGAGCGCATTGACGCCGATGAAGAGGTCTTGCGCGCCGAGCACTTCCGCCCAGGCGAGGCCGAAGCTCAGGAAGATCGTGTTGCGGGCCGGGACATAGGTAACCGGGATGCCGCTCCCCATTGCTTCCAAGCTGCGATCTTTCGGCACGGCGATCTGATCGGTGAGTGCGGAGCCGCCGAATAGTTGCAGGTCGAACTCAACGACGACGTGTTTGGCGACCGCGAAGTGCTGGGCGATGTGGTGCGCGGCAGCGATTTCTGCTTCGTGGCGCTGTCCGTAGCGAAAGGTCATCGCATGCACGGCAAAGCCCTCGTCTCGTGCGATGGCGAGCGTCGTTGTCGAGTCGAGGCCGCCACTGAGCAGCACGACGGCATTGCGATTCACGGCCACGGGTAGGTTCCTTTCATTCTCGCGGAGGCGGAGAAGCCCGCACGTTCGCTTCTCCGTTATACTACTGCCATGAATGTTGCCCTATCCGCGCCATCGCCCGCAACCCCCGATCTGACCCATCTCCCGGTTATTCAAGCGACACTCCTGGAGTGGTACGCCCGCGAGGGGCGCGATTTGCCGTGGCGGCGCACCCGCGATCCCTATGCGATCCTCGTCTCCGAACTGATGCTTCAGCAGACGCAGGTGGATCGCGTCATCCCGAAATGGGAGGCGTGGCTGGCGGAGTTCCCAACCGTCGAGGCGCTGGCGGCAGCGCCGCCGAGCGCGGTGATTAAGGCGTGGTCCGGGCTGGGCTATAACCGCCGCGCGATCAATCTCCAGCGGCTCGCGCAGGCGGTCGTCGCGGCACACGGCGGGCGTATCCCGGACGATGTGGCGGAACTGAAGGCCCTCCCCGGCATCGGGCCGTACACGGCGGGGGCCGTCGCCGCCTTCGCGCATAACCGGCCCGTCGCGATGGTCGATGTCAATATCCGCCGTCTCCTGCATCGCCTCTTTGTCGGTGCGGAGGTGCCGGACTATCACCTCTCTGAGGCGGCAATCTGGGTGCTGGCGCGGGCTACCGTGCCGCCGGGCCGCAGCGCGGATTGGCATCAAGCGCTGATGGACCTCGGCGCGACGATCTGCCGCCCCCGCCCGCTCTGTGATCGTTGCCCGATGCAGCCCTGGTGCCGCGCCGCACCGGAATGGGCGATTCTTCCCGCCGATGCCCCCCGCCCCACACGCTCGCAAGGCAAATGGGAAGGATCCAATCGCCAGTATCGGGGCCGTATCCTCCGCGCCCTCGGCACCTTGTCGCACGGTGAAGCCTTGCCTCTCTCGCTCCTCGGCGCGCAGGTGCGTGAGGGGTATACCGAAGCGGACGAAGGGTGGCTCCTCACACTCGTCCGCGCCCTCACGAGCGACGGCCTCGTCGCCCTCGCCGATGTGGATGGGGAATATATGGTCCGGTTGCCGTCGTAGTATATGTCACAAGCGGGGTTCCACCGGTGTTATTCTCTGATGGCAGATCAGCGTGAGGCGGCAGGGACAAGGGGTCCGGAAGAATGAGCGAAAGGCATCAATGCGCGCGGTACGGGCGATGGCTCGTCGCGCTTGTTTTCGTGATGCAGACGATGGTTTTCGGTGCCGTGCCCGCACCAGTCGTGGCGGCGGATCTGCCCATCGCGGGGGATGACACCTTTCAGATCGGGCCGGTGACGGTCAATGATCCGACGACGATTGCCGTGCCTGTGGACCGTGCCTATGGGCCCTTGGCGGATGATGGGGGCCACCTTCAAGCAGATTTAATCGGCAAGAGCGTCGCAGTAGTGAGTGCGGTCGAGGTTGCACCAGCGGACGGCGCGCGACCGGCATTCACCGTCGCCGTCAATGGCGGGGTCGTGCCGGGCAGATGGCAGCAGTCCACTGCGAACGACCGCGTCTATCGTCTCACCCTGCCGACCGCGCAACTGCTCTTTCCGCAACCCGGCGACGCGGCGCACGCACTCAATCCCCGCCTCAACACACTTACCCTCAGCGAGGCATCGACCGCGCTGAACTGGCTGCGACTGATCGTGCCCGGTGCGCCGCCCGCGCTTCTGATGGCGGGAGCGGACTTCTCCTGTGGTCCGGTCGGCCCGTCCGATCCGGTAGAGACCTGGAACGATTGGGGGCGCTGGCTAACGCGTGACGGTGTGCCCTCTCGTGCGCCCGCGCGCGATGGGCGGCTGACGATCCTGGAGCAGTTGCCGTCGCTCGATGATGGCTATGCCTCCCTGCGCCGTGCCTATGGTCCGGATCGACCGGGGCTCTCACCACGCGTGACGCTCGTTGGCTACAGTATGGGTGGGCTCGTGGCGCGGCTCTGGGCGTTTCAGCACCCCGGCGTTGTCACCCAACTGATTGACCTCGCCACACCCAATGCCGGGACCGACACCGTGACCAACTTCTTCGCCACCTTCCTCTCCCGTTGCGCGAGTGGCGCGCTGCATGATCTGTCGCCAATCGCCGTGTCGGCCTTCAATGCCCAGGTCGATCTCACACATTATTGGGACCCGGACCCGGCATTCCTGCATGTGACGTCGGTTGCCGCTGTCCCGGCGGCGGGGGAGCGGACCGATGGGCTCGTTCCGGAAGAGAGCGCGAATGCGCTCACCTATGCCGCTCACTTCACCTGGACGCCGGAGGGCACGAGCCGCTCTATGTCGCTCCACCTCGCCATTCCCCATGCGGAGCAGTTGTACACCGAGTTGCGTGATTGGGTCCGCTTCACCACACCGGTTCTGGACGCGCGGACGGGCCAGTAGGGAGCAGGCAGCAAAGAAAACGGCGAGGGCAAACCCTCGCCGTTTTCTGTGCCGCTCCCGTTTGTGCATTAGCTCCGTGATGCGCGCCGCCGCAGAAGAACGCCCGTACCGATGATCGCGAGTGCGAGCACCAGGGCCTCGATCACTACCATAGTCATCCCGTTGCGCTGGCGCTGCGGTTGACCGGTTGCCGGGAGCGTCGTGGTAGCACCACCGGTGCCTGTCGCAACTGCCGTTGGCGCGGTGGTTGCGGCTGCGCGTGTGGCAGTCGGTGCCGCAGTGGTTGCGGTGGCAACCGGGGCCGTTGTCGCCGCGCCAGCGGGCGCGCTACCCGTCGCGCCGGTCGCTCTTGCCGTACCGGTGCCCGTGCCCGCAGTACCCGCCCCAGGGCTTGGGGTTTGCGCCGAGCCGGAGCCCGCGGTGAATGCAAAAACGGTGAGGAGCGCGACGACGACAATGAGGAGTAAGGAGAGCCGTTTACTCATGCAGGCACCAACCTTCCTATAGTCGCTGCTCCGCCAACCGGACACAGCCCGAAGTGCCGCCCTGATGCCGTGCATGCCCATCATGAGCGGTCCGTTGACGACACCGCACAAAAGATGCCATCAGTCGGCACAATACACGAACACCACCTCGCAAAAGTCGCGAGAGAAAGAGAAGGAAGATGGTATGATATTATTACGTTACTCTTTGGACTGCAGCGCGCGGTCGGATGCATCCGTAAGCGTTTACACACAGAAAGCCAACATCTTGTGTGTACAGTCATCCTTGCCACACAATATGCATATTTTCTGCTACTATGTGCGCGATGTGCTGGCTCGGCGTGGCACGCAATGGGCGGGAGACATTGTGCGCCGCGCGCCGTCGCGAAGGAAGAGGATGATGACGATGTCTCACTGGCCTGACCCCACCTTCACATTCGACGCTGCCCAGACCGTGCGCTTCGCAATTCATGACATTCCCTTTGTCGTGCGTTCGAACGATGCGGACGTGATCGTGCATGTCACCCGGCTCGTGCAGCGGTATCGAAATACTGAACTCCCGCCCGCGGCCGACCCGGAACTGGTATTGACTGCTGTGCAAGGCACGGCGACCGTCGATGAAAGCCGCCTCACCGCGATCCCCCGGCGCTCCGGCGCGCAGAAACCGGCGCGGATCGCCACCGCCGATAGCGATGGTGGGCGGGTGATCTTTCACCGGGAGACCGGCGTGCTCACGACCATCCAACCGGATGGGTGGACAATCACTGGCGATTTGCGCGCGCACCCGGAAGAAGTGACACGCGCGCTGGACGCGATGCTCTCCCTCGCGCTCGTGGAGCGGGGCTACCTGACGCTCAAGGGCTCCGCCCTCGTGCGGGGCGAGCAGGGGATCGCGCTCGTCGGTGGGCCGGACACCGCGCGTCGTGCCCTCGCCGTGACCCTGATCGAACGCGGCTTCCGCTGGGTCACGGAGGACCTGCTCCTCATGCGTGTCGCGTCCGGGCATGTCGAGATGCGCGGGTTGCCCGGTTTACTGCGCCTCGGCCCCGCCGCCATGCTCGTGCACCCCGCCCTGCGGGCGATCCTCTCCGTTGAGGAGCAGGAGCGCTATATGGGCCAGACGTGGCGTGACCTGCGGGAGGTCGACACCCGATACGTTGTGGATGCGGCCGATGCATTTGGCCCGGAGGGCATCGCGGCGGGGGGCACCTTGCAGATGATCGTCTCGCTCCGTTGGCGGGGAGGTGAGACGGCGGGGGAGACTGCGGTCGCCTCGCTCGCTCGCCCGGATGCGTACGAGGCGCTGGCGGAGGCGACGCGCTCTTTCGGCTTGTACGATCTGCGCGGCACGCTGCCGCCGAACTTCCATCGCCTCCAACGGATCGCGGAGACGGTCACGATGCGCGTCGTCACGGGGCAGGTGGACCTCCAGGGCGTCGCGGACGCGCTTGTCGCTGCGGTGGCGGAAATCGCCGTGCCCGACGCGACTGCCGCCACGAATGGGGCGCACTGATTGGCCCCACGCCGCACCGCAGTGCTCGATATCGGTACGAACACCGTCCGGCTCCTCGTCGCGGATGTGGCGGACGGTACGCTCGCGCCCGTGCTGGACCGGACGAATATGTCCCGCCTCGGTCTCGGTGCGAGCGCGGACGGCACGCTGACGGCGGAAAGCATCGCCCGGACCGCCGATGCCGCGATCGCGCTCACCGAGACGGCACGTACGGCGGGTGCAACGACGATCCTGATGGTCGGCACCGCCGCCGTGCGCGATGCGCCGAACCGTGCCGCACTCCTCGACCGTATCGAGGCGGAGACCGGCCTCGCGTGCCGCGTGGTCGATGGCGAAACCGAGGCATCGCTGACTTTTCTTGGTGCAACGGTCGGCCACTCCCTCGCGGGCACGCTCGCGGTCGGCGACATCGGTGGCGGCAGCACGGAGCGGATCATCGCGGTGGACGGCACGATTCGCGAGCGTATCTCGGTCCCGATTGGCTCCGGTCGCCTCACGGAGCGGGCCATCGCGCACGACCCGCCGACCGATGCCGATCTCGCCGCCGCCAATGACACCGCCGAAGCGGCCTTCGCGGTGCTGCAACCCGTCCGTGCGCGCACGCTCCTCCTGGCGGGCGGCACTGCCTCCGCACTTGGTCAACTCGGAGATACCGGGACGCTCGACGCTGCCGCGCTCGCTGCCGCGCTCCTGAGGCTCCAATCGGCACCCGCTGCCACCCTTGCGCCGCAGATCGGGTTGGAAGTTGCCCGTGTCGGTCTGATGGCAGCGGGCGCGGTGATTGTCCGTGTGCTCACGCAGACCTGTGGCCTCGACGCCGCGACCGTCGCGCGGGGCGGTATCCGCGAGGGGACACTCCTTGCCGCGCTCCGCGGCGAGTTTGGCTTCGCGCTCGCTTAAATCCCGAACCGCGTACACTCCCCTTGTTCACATGAACAAACGGGTGGAGAATTCGCGAACGTACGCACAAAGACGCACACAATTTTCTAACATTGTGAACAGTTGCACAATCATTGGGGAGATGATACGGTGTGGATGGACGGAACGATGCCCACCCGCATCGTTCGCTCATTATAGTATGGCAATGGATATTGCCAAAAGGGGTATATTGAGATGAACGCACAGAAGGTACGAGTGGGGATGCGCGCTTTCGGGCGGGCGATCCTCTCGCCGCTCATGGACATGGAGCGGACGGTAGAGTTCGCGGCGCAGTTGCAGCAGCACCTGATCCGCACGGACGCATTGCCGGACGCACGGCGCGAGCGGCGCGGCACCCGCTAAGGGACACATCACATGGCGAGGGCGGGCCGGGAGAAGTGATTCTCCCGGCCCGCTACTTTGCTCTTTTCCTCACGCTACCGACAAATCGCGCGTCATCCCGTACAGTTGTCGTGTAGGAGCTGACGCGCGGCATGTGGCAAAGGGTGCGTGATGAGTCGTTTCGTTTCTTCGGATAATCCGGCCTTCGATCCCCTCGTCTTTCAGCAGGCGGTGGGGCGGTTCGCGGCGGGCGTGACGGTGGTGACGACGAAGAGTGCGCTCGGTCTGCGAGGGATCACCGCAAGTAGCTTCTCCTTTGTCTCGCTCGATCCGCCGCTTGTCCTTGTTTGCCTCCTCACCGGGTCCTCCTTTGTGCCGCTGGTCGAGGAGGCCGGCGCATTCGCAGTCAATGTGCTTCCGGAGGACGATGAATTTCTCGCGGACCGCTTCGCCAATCGTGCGCCGCTCGTCAATGCCGCCTTCAGTGGGGTGGGGTATCAGACGGCGACGACGGGCGCACCCCTGCTTAAGGCGGCGATCGCGTGGTTCGATTGCCGCCTGCATGCGAGCTATCCGGGCGGCGACCATCGCATCTTCGTCGGCGCGGTGTGCGCCTTTGGTGAGGGTGAGGGCGAACCGCTCCTCTATTACCGCAGCCGTTACGCGCGCCTGACGATGTGAGGGGCAGGTAGTGCTTCATCACCATGAATCACCTGCTGGATGAAGGGTTCCTTAGTCGTGTTGTAGCGCTCCGCGTCGGTGAACCCGGCGGTGATTGCCGCGCGCTTCTGGGCGACGTAGGTGGCAACAAGACCCGGATCATTGCGCAGCCGTTCCCGGAATGCACGCTGCTGCGCGATCTCCGGCGAACCCGGCGGGATTACATGGGCATGGATGCGGAAGGTGCTCCCTTGATACTGGACGGATCCTACCCGACAGGGGCGAGATTCGGGATGCGGATTGGCATTGGGTTGTGGCTGAAAGCCGAGCTCGGCAAGCGCCTCTTTGGCGTCCGCCAATTGCCCCGGCGGGTAGAGGATCATCAGGTCGATCACCCCTTTCCCCGCGCACCCAGGGATGCTCGTGCTGCCGATGTGCTCCACGGTGAGCGTGGGCAGGCGCCGGGTAATCAGCGATCCTAGTCGATCCGCGACTGCGGGCGCGCGTGGATCGTAGTCATCACATGCCGCCGGGGGGTAGGGGTAGGGGCCGATCACCATTTCATCGTCGCACATTCGTCGCTCCTTTCCACTGCTGCGCCGCGAAGCGCCGCCGCGCCAAATTTTAGACATTAGATCAGGGTATCATCCGCGTCAAGATGCTTTGTACGTACGGCTTGCGGCCCGTGCGTCTGCTGTGCTTACATCCATTCATACACGGCACTGAGAAAAGTTCGATACGGTGGGGATTGCGTACTGAAGCAGCAGAAGGAGATTGCCATGTGTTTTGATGCCGGGGCACGACCGCCGATTTCCGCCATTGGGGGTGCCGCGAAGGAGCCCGAGGTACGGACGCTCACCGCGAGCGATGGCGCGCAGTTCGCCGCCTTCCTCGCCCAACCGCAGCAGCCGAGCACGATCGGTGTGGTCATCCTGCCGGACATCCGCGGGCTGCACCACTACTACGAAGAGTTGGCGGTGCGTTTCGCCGAGCATGGCTGCAACACCATTGCCATCGACTACTTCGGTCGCACTGCCGGGGTTGGCCGCGGCGACGCGCGGGATGAGGAGTTCGATTGGCAGACCCACGTCGCCCAAACGAAAGCGAACCAGATCACGCAGGACACCGCAGCCGCGCTCGACGCACTGAAGCCTACCGGGGCGACGACCTTCTTCACGATCGGCTTCTGCTTCGGCGGCAGCCAGTCATGGTTGCAAGCGGCGAACGGTCTCGGCCTTGCGGGCGCAATCGGCTTCTATGGGCGGCCGGTCGGGCCGACGCGGGACGGTTCGCCCGCCCCGATCGAGCGCGTCGATGAGTACACCGCACCGCTTCTCGGCCTCTTTGGCGGTGCGGACGCGGGCATCCCGCAGACCGCAGTCGATGCATTTGACCAGGCGTTGACTGCGGCGGACAAGCCGCACGTCATGAAGACCTACGAGGGCGCACCGCACAGCTTCTTCGACCGGCGCTTCGCGGATCATCAGGACGCCTGCAAGGATGCCTGGGAGCGCATGTTGGCCTTCATCCAAGCCAATAGCTGAGATCGGGGCAGATTCCTATCTGCTGCCCGCGATATGGAGAATATCTGCGAGGACGCCGTAGGCGGTCTGCGCCGTGCCGCCGTCGTACTCGCCGATGGCGAGATCGCCCATCGTGTCCGTGCGGAGGATGAGGATGTTCGAGGTGCCCGCGAGCGTGGCGAGCGGATCACTGAGGGGAAGGGTTTGCAGCGCGACCCGGCCATGCGGCGTGCCATCGCGCGCTTCCCACGCCTCCGCGACGAGCTTGATTGCCATACCGGCCTGCGTCGCCGTACGCAGATCGTCGGGTGTGACGCTGCCGATGCCGGTGCGTGCGATGTCGGCAGGGCGCACATCGGCATCCATCAGCACATTCATCAGGGCGCACACCTTGACCGCCGCATCCCAGCCGTCGAGATCGTAGGAGGGGTCCGCCTCCGCGACGCCGAGTCGTTGCGCTTCACCGACCGCTTCATCCAAGGTCTTGCCCGCAGCCATCATCGTCAGGACGAGGTTCGTGGTGCTATTGATCACGCCGCGAAAGCCGCGCACGCGGGTGGCGGGTAATGCCTTCTCGACGAGCGCGAAGATCGGCGCGCCGTCCATCACGCTCGACTCGAAGCGGAACTGCCGGTGCTGCTGCCGGGCGAGATCGCGCAGGCGGCGATAGGCATAGGCCACCGGTCCCTTGTTCGCGGTGACGACATGCTTGCCGTTCTGCAAGGCCGCCTCGCAGTGCCGGATGGCGGGTTGGCCGCTTTCCGGTGTGAGCGGGCTGAGTTCAACAATGATGTCGGCGGGCACCGTTGCGAGAAAGGCGGGCACCGCAATCTCCCCGCTCAGCGCACCGGGGAGGCGCGCGGTCGGGTTGTCCTCGATGGCCGCGACAGTCTCCGGCAAGGCGATCCCTTCGGAGGCAATGACCGTCCCGCGTCGCGCTGTCGCGATGCCCGTCACGCTGATGTCAAGGTGATACTGCCGGTAGAGAAGATCGGCCCGCTGCTCAAGCAAATCCGCCAGCGCCTGCCCGACATTCCCGAACCCCACCAACCCCACCCGCACCGTCGCCATGTTCACCTCCGGTCGGAACCGATTGAACCGCAGAGGCGCAGAGAACGCAGAGAGGGAGGGAGTAGGAAGAACGAAAGAAGCCGAGAAGTTTCTCTGTGTGGTCTTGTCATATGTTCTCTCCGTATCTTCTCTGTATCTCTCTGCGCCTCTGCGCCTCTGCGGTTAATTCCCGGTTTCCGTCCGCAGGGATGAGGTGGTGGTTTGCCAGGAGGCGCGGAGGGTGAGGGTGTAGGCATTGGTGGCGCGGATCGTGCCGTCCGGGTCGGTGAGGCGGAGAGCGATGGTGCAGGGGCCGAGGGGCGTGTCTGCTGGCGGGCGGAGCGGGAGCGTGCCGATCGCGGTCGCGGGGCAGTCTGCCGCGACATCGCAGGGGAGGGTTCCCTCGCCGAGGATCGCGCCCGTCGCGTCGTGCCGGACGAGCCAACCGACCGTGAGGCCGGGGAAGGATCGTGGCAGGTCATTGACGATGATGATTTCCGCCTGCCACAATCCGCCAATCATCGCGACGAAGGGGGCGGTCCAGTTGAGCATGACGTGCAGCGGTGCCATCGCCTGCTGGAGCGCATAGTATCCTTGCTTCGGGCGGCGGTAATAATCGACGACGGACCAGGTGACAGCGGGCCAGCAGTCATTGAAGGTGAACATCAGCGCGCCATTGCAGGGGGCGTACTTCATCCGCCGGTAGAACTCGGTGTGGAACTTGAGGACGAGCGCCTGATACGCCTGGCTTTTCGCGATCAAGTCCTGCCAGTTCGTCGCGTCCGGCACGGCGAGAAATTGCAACTCCGGCTGCATACAGTGGTGCTTGAGGAGGCGGAGGGTGCGCGGCGTCGGCGGCCACGCCTGCTGCTCCAAGGGGAGGATGGCGTTCAATGTCTCCTGCGTTGGCAGGGCCTGCGCGCCGTACTCGGTGACGACCTCGAAATGCTCCGGTGTGAACTGCGCGAGATCGTACATCGTCTCGCCGAACGGGCCGGGATACCAGCCGCTGTAGAAGTGAAGGTCCACCGGCCAGCCATACCGCTCGCGTTCCGCCATGATCTCCCAGTGGCCGGGGAACTCGTTCGCCTGATGAGTGATCCGGGTCGGGTCCGCAGCGCGAGAGGTCGCGGCGAGGGCCATACCGAGCTTCTTGAAGTTCGCCTCGCCCGGTTCGGAGCCGTAGCAGTAGAGGAAGACGGAGGGGTGATTGGCGAGGTGCGCGATCATCTCCTCCGCCTGCCCGGTCGCGCGCCGTACGAGGTCGGAGGAGTTCGACATCTGCCACTGCATCGGGAAATCCTGATAGACGAGGAGGCCCGCCGCGTCGCACGCCGTGTAGAAGGCGGGATGCTCCACGACGCAGAAGGGGCGCACCATATTCATATTCGCCTCCTTGAGGAGGCGGACATCCTGAATGTACCGCTCCGGCGTCATCGTGCCGAGCAGTTGGTCCGAGAGGTAATTTGCGCCGCGCCAGAAGATGCGATGGCCGTTCAGATAGGTCGCCCATCCGTCGCCGCGCCGCTCGACGGTACGGAGGCCGATTCGGTCGGTCACGCTGTCGCTCGGTGTCTCATCGATGCCGACCGCGACGGTGAGGGCGTAGAGGTCCGGACGGCCCTGATCCCACGTCCACCAGAGGCGCGCATCGGGCACCTGGAGCCAGAGGGTGTGGACATTCGGGCCGGGTAGGAGCCGGATACGCCCCTCTTCCTCGATGCTCTCGCCCGTGAAGGTGGCGGGTGCGAGGGTGAGATGGACGCGGGCATCGACGGCGGCAGGGAGGGTGTTGACGAGCGTGACACGCAGCGCCAGCGCTGCGCGTCCCGTAGTCGCGTGGGTAGCGAGATCCACGTCGGCGCGGACGGCAGCGAGGTACTGCGGCCCGGAGAGCAGGAGGGTGACATCGCTCCAGATGCCGCCGGGATTGAGATCGAGATTATTGACATCCCAATCCTGCAATGCGCCCTTGATGAGCGTCTTTTCCGTATGCTCCCGCTTGTGTGTGACGCGAATATCGTTCGGGCTGTCCACCCGCACGACGAGGAAATTCTCCTCCGCCAGCCAGGGGGTGCAGTCGAAGGTGAAGGGAGCGAAATATCCCTCGTGTGAGCCGAGGTAGAAGCCATTCAGCCAGACATCAGCATAGTAATCCACTCCCGCGAACTGAAGGCGCGCGACGCCATCAGCAGGGATGTCGGGGCGCGTAAAGCGGATGCGGTACCAGGCGACGCCGTTGTAGTTGTGGCCGAATTGCTGCCAGTTTCCGGGCACGGGAATCGTTTGCCAGGCGCTGTCATCGTAGGTGGGCAGGTGAAAGGCGCACTCATCGTCGGCGGTCCGGACGAGCTCGGCGGCGGTGAGATCACCGAGGCGATCCGGATCCGTCCGAAAGCGCCACGGCCCGGCAAGCGAAACCGCGCGGACATGCTGCATCTCTGCTCCCCCCTGTACGTGCATCCCTCACGGCATTGTAGCATCCGTGTCTCCGCACTGGGAGAAACCGGGGAGAATCGCAGAGGACGCAGAGGACGCGGAGGACGCGGAGGAATGCAAATTTTTCTCTTCTCTTCTCTCTTTGCGTCCTCTGCGCTCTCTGTGTCCTCTGCGTTGATCTGGTTTGTCAATCGGTTCTATTCGTTGGAGAAGGAGACGAATGCGCCATCGCGCAGGACGGGAACGGTTGCACTGATGTCGTGTTGCACGGCGGCGTCAACGTCTGCGGCGAAATCGATCTGTATGAGTTCGCGGCCGGAACTGCACGCCGCGATGAAGGGCGCGAGCGCGGCGGCGGCAGCGGCGTAGACCGCGATGGCGGCGATTGCTTCCGGCGACGGCGCAATCGGGCGCAAAGCGGCGAGGATCGCGCCCGCGCCCACCATGTCCTCGATAGCGGGGCGGAGTGGTTCGCCCGCGCCGTCCCATCGCTCCCCCGCCGCGATCACCGTGATGGTTTGCCCGATCGACTTCGCCGCCGCTGCCACCGCGCTCGCATTGCGGAGGCACCCGGCGATCACCGTTGCGCCGGAATCTGCCGCGCTGAACGCGAGCGTCGAGCCATTCGGTGAGGGAAGGACGATGCGCGCGCCAGACGGGAGCGTTTCGAGCGATAGCGGAGAGAGCGAGTACGGTTGCTCCGGCGTCGTCTGCCCCCGACGGGCTGCCAGCACGGCCCCTTTCTCCCGCGCGAAGTCTACCGCCGTATCGTTCCCCCATCGATAGGGAAAGACCGTCGCGCCACGTGCTACCGCGACATCCACACACGTCGAGAAACTGAGCACATCGACAATCACCACGACATCGGAGAGCGGCGCGAGTCGTGCGACCCCGTCCATCCCCCACTCAAAGCGCGCGTCGCAGCCTGCTTGGTGGTAGTACAAACCTCACCCCCCAACCCCCTCTCCATCGCCCCGAGATCGGAGAATCAGTAGGGTTTGTACGGCGATGGAGAGGGGGAGTTAAGGTATTTGGAAATCGTGGAGAGAACGGCGGAAGGGTTATTCTCTACATCTTCTGCACTGACGCGAATCACACGGTAGCCTGCGCTTTCAAGGAAGTGTTGCCGCTGCTCATCCCGCTCGCGTTGCGTATCGTGGATGCTGCCGTCGATCTCGATGATGAGACGGTGTCGTGGGGCACAGAAATCGGCGATAAAGGGACCGATCACCCACTGCCGCCGAAACTTCACACCAAGCAACTTACGATCCCGCAACACGTCCCATAAAGCCACCTCCGACCGCGTCGGAGCAGTACGGAACTCGCGCGCTCGTGCAAGTAACTCGCATGTCATCCCAATCTCCCTCCCCCTCTCCATCGCCAGACGAAACTCCACTATTCCTCGATCTTAGGGCGATGGAGAGGGGGCCGGGGGGTGAGGAAAACCTACAAATCTACAGCCCGATCGTGACTGCCTTGACCTCCATGAACTCCTCGATGCCCATGCTGCCGTTCTCGCGACCGAGGCCGCTTTCCTTGTAGCCGCCGAAGGGAATCTGCGGCGCGGTGGGCAGGGGGTCATTGACGCCGACGATGCCGTACTCCAGCCCCTCCGCGACGCGGAAGGCGCGCCCGATGTCGCGCGTGAAGAAGTAGGCGGCGAGGCCGAACGGCGTATCGTTCGCAAGGCGGATCGCCTCTTCCTCGGTATCGAACGCGACGATGGGGAGCGCGGGACCGAAAGTCTCATCGTGGAGAATCTTCGCGTCCGGTGCGACATTGGCGAGAATCGTCGGTTCGTAGAAATAGCCCTTCAGATGACCGTTGGTGGCGGCGGGCTTGCCGCCCGCGAGCACCGTCGCGCCGCCTTTGAGCGCATCCTTCACCTGATCCTCGACCTTCTCGAAGCCGCGCGCGTCGATCATCGGGCCGACCTTCGTGTCCGCATCCAGACCGTTGCCGACCTTGAGTTCCTTCGCCAGTTCCGCGACGCGCTTCGAGAAGGCTTCCACGAGAGGGCGCTGGACATAGAGGCGGTTGGTGCAGATGCAGGTCTGCCCGGCGTTGCGGAAGCGCGAGGTGATCGCTCCCTGCGCGGCCTGCTCGACATCCGCATCATCGAAGATGAGCATCGGGGCGTGACCGCCGAGTTCGAGCGACACCTTCTTGACCGTCCCCGCCGCCATCGCCATCAGTTCCTTGCCGACCTCGGTGCTGCCGGTGAAGGTGATCTTTCGAATATCGTGGCTCTCCGCCAGCACCTTCGCCACTTCCTTGGCGGACTTGCTCGTCACAATATTAACGACGCCTGCGGGAAATCCTGCGTCATCGAATGCTCGGATGATCTCTAGTGCAACGAGCGGCGTCGCGGAAGAGGGGCGCAGGACGACGGTGCAGCCCGCCGCCAGCGCGGGGGCGATCTTGCGCGTAATCATCGAGTACGGGAAGTTCCACGGCGTCATCGCGCCGACAACGCCGATGGGCTGGCGGAAGGTGAGGACGCGCTTGCCGGTCGTCGGGCTGGGAACGACCTCGCCGTAGGTGCGGCGCGCCTCCTCGGCGTTCCAACGCACGAAGCCTGCGCCGATGGTCGCCTCGCCGCGCGATTCCGCGAGCGGCTTGCCATTCTCCTCGGTGAGGATGCGGGCGTGCTCCTCGATGCGGCTCTTGAGAATATCGAAGGTCTTGTGCAGCATTTCGGCGCGCTCGTCCGCCGGGCGCTTCGACCACGCCGGGAAGGCCGCCACCGCCGCCTGCACTGCGGCCTCCGCCTCCGTCGCACTGCCATCCGCGACCTCCGCGAGCAGTTCACCCGTCGCGGGATTATGCACCTGGAAGGTCTTGCCGCCTTTCGCGTCCTGCCACTGACCATTCACGTACATCTGATACGTTTTTACTGCGGTCGTCGCCATCCTGATCTCCCTTCATAGAGATTGTGTCGATCCCTAACGGGACCATAGCGTATGGTCCCGCATTCCACCGGGAGCGTCAACGGGGCAGCGAGTAGGCAGTAGTCAGTAGCCGGAAGACTCAGTCCTTAGTCCTTCCCGTTGCCCTTGCAGGGAGTGAAAACGCGCGGTATACTTCGTAATGAACTCGTGCGCTAGCGGCTACGTGGGTTCTTTGACCCACGTTTTTCATGCGCAATGCGCGGGGAAACCGCCGGGGACACGCCGGGATTTTCACCGCCGTTAGCACGCAGAACCACCCGCGTGGACACCGCGTGGGCAAGGGAATACGAGCGAACGGAAGAAACCGTTCGCATTGGAGGGATGCCAGCAATGAAAAGTGATCTGTACACGGCAATCGCGGAACTCGCCGCCGAGCGGAATATGCCGCGCGAGGTCGTCACCGGGGCCGTGGAACACGCCCTGAAGACGGTCTATAAGAAGGCGCGCAATATCGAAGAAGATGATAACGTCCGGGTCGTCCTCAATCCGGACACCGGCGCGATCACGATCGTCGTCGATAAGGAAGTGGTCGCGGATAGCGCGGTCGAGGACCCGCAGCACCAGATGGGTGTGAGTGAGGCGCGCCAGTTGGACCCCGAAAATGGCGCGATCGGTCGCCTCGTCAGTGTCGATGACACGCCGAAGGATTTCGGGCGTATCGCGGCGCAAACGGCGAAGCAAGTCGTCATGCAGAAGATCCGCGAGTCCGAGCGCGAGCGCGTCTACAACGAGTATCGGGACCGCGTCGGTGAGCTGATCAACGGCGTCGTGCAGCGGGCGGACAACAAGGCGGTGATCGTCGATCTCGGCAAGGCCGAGGCGGTAATGCCCGTGCGCGAGCAGGTGCCCGCCGAGCGGTACCGCACCAATCAGCGCCTCAAGGTGCTTCTCCTTGAAGTGAATGCCTCGACCGATAAGGGGCCGCAACTGATCGTCTCGCGCGCGCATCCGGATGTCGTCAAGCGCCTCTTCGAGATCGAGGTGCCGGAAATCTACTCCGGCGCGGTCGAGATCAAGGCGATTGCGCGTGAGGCCGGGCTCAGGACGAAAGTCGCCGTCGTCGCGACGCAGGACAATGTGGACCCGGTCGGGTCGTGCGTCGGGGTGCGCGGGGTGCGCATCCAGAACATCGTCACCGAACTCTACGGCGAGAAGATCGACGTGGTGGAGTGGAGCAACGATACCGCGACCTTCATCACGAAGGCGCTCTCCCCCGCGAAGGTGCTCTCCGTCAACCTCGATGATGTCGATAAGATCGCCCGCGTCATCGTGCCGACGGACCAGATGAGCCTGGCGATTGGCAAGGAGGGGCAGAATGCCCGCCTCGCCTATAAGCTGACGCACTGGAAGATCGACGTGAAGGACACCGAGGCGCTCAAGGCGCAGGGTGAGGACCTCATCAATAAGGCCCGTGCCGCCGCGCTCGCCGAGTTGCCAGATGCCTTCATCTCGCTCGGTCGTCGCCCGACGATGGTGCTCGCCGATGGCATGATCGTGGTCGATGACCGCTCCTTTGGTCCGCTGCCGGACGAACTGATCGGTCGCAGTGTCGATGTCGAGCAGTCCCCGGATCGGGTCGATGTCTTCTACGAGCGCAATCTCATCACTGCTTTCGCAGCGGACGGCACACCGCTTTCGGCGGATGCGATCGCCGCCCCCGCACCGGCAATGGTCGGATCGATGGCATTACCGACGGGTTCGACCGCCGGTCAGTCTCGCGTGGTGCGCGATAACG
Source organism: uncultured Chloroflexia bacterium (assembly GCA_963763655.1). Classification (GTDB taxonomy): domain Bacteria; phylum Chloroflexota; class Chloroflexia; order Thermomicrobiales; family JALYUS01; genus JALYUS01. The sequence goes on along the minus strand of CAVXPY010000005.1, from coordinate 38,741 downwards.
GTACCTTCAGCTTCAATGGTGAGCTGTATGGTCCGCTGCCCGGCTCGTATGTCGGCGGTCGCGTGATCGCGCGCCAGGAAGGCGATCACGTCATCGTCACTGATGAAGCGGAAAATCAGATCGCTACCTTCGCGGTACAAAATGGTTGACGCCTGAGCGGAAGGAATATCCTATGACCGCGAAGGCGACAGAGACAACAGCCTACCCCTCCCCCAACCCCTCCCCCGTTGCGACGGGAGAGGGGGGCTTGACCGAGGCGTTGCCATTGATATCTCCTCTCCCGCACGGCGGGGGTGGGGGTAAAACCGCCCCGCGCCCCAAGCGTAAAGGGCTGAAACCCCGACATATTCCGCAGCGTACCTGCATCGTTACGCGGCAGACCGGCGACAAGCGCGGTCTCGTCCGCATCGTCCGCACGCCGGAGGGGCGTGTCGAAGTCGATCCGACCGGGAAGAAGAACGGTCGGGGCGCATATCTCACCGCAGACCGCGCGATCTGGGAGCGTGCCCTGAGGGGCAATATCCTGGCACGCGCGTTGAAATGTGACATCAATCCGGAAGACACGGCGGCCCTCACGGCCTATGCCCAGGCGTTGCCTGCGGCAACGAGTGCTGAGTGCTGAGTGCTGAGTTGGATTCATCCCCTCTCAGCACTCAGCACTCAGCACTCAGCACTCAATAGTCTCCACGCTGTTGTGGGGAGAAGGAGTTAATGATATGCCAGGAAAACCCCCTCGTGGTGGATTTCGACCCGGACCGCCTCGCCCCGGTGGCCCACGGCCCGGCGGCGGGCGGCCCGGCGGCGGCAACCGCCGCGGCCCGTTCGTACCCGGTGCGGGTGGTGGCGAGCGCATGGCGCAGGTGCGCCGAATGCCTGCCCGCCCCGAAGAACCCGTCATGCTGCCTGCCGTCATCTCGGTCGGTGACTTCGCGGAACGGTTGATGCTCTCACCCACCGAGATTATCAAGGCGCTGATTGGCGTGGGCGTCTTCGCCAATATCAACCAGCAGATCGACTTCGTCACGGCGGAGAAGGTCGCGACCGCGCTCGAAATCGCCGTGATGCCCGCCGAGCAGGCGACGGACGCGGAGGGGATCACCACCGCGTCTGACACGCGTGCGACCGGGGGAGCCGATACACGCCCGCCGATCGTCACGATCATGGGGCACGTCGATCACGGTAAGACGAAGCTCCTTGATGCGATCCGCGAAACAAAAGTCGCCGAAGGTGAGGCGGGTGGTATCACGCAGCGCATCGGTGCCTATCAGGTCGAGGTGCAGGGGCGCAAGATCAGCTTCCTCGATACCCCCGGCCACGAGGCGTTCACCGCCATGCGTGCCCGTGGCGCGCGCGCCACGGACATCGCCGTGCTCGTCGTCGCCGCCGATGACGGTGTGAAGCCGCAGACGCTCGAAGCGATCTCCCACGCCAAGGCGGCAAATGTGCCGATCATCGTCGCGATCAACAAGATCGACGCGATCGGCGCCAATGTGGACCGGGTGAAGGCGCAACTGAGCGAGGCCGAAGTCGTGCCGGAGGATTACGGTGGGGATACGCCGACCGTCGAGGTCTCCGCGAAGGAGAAGCTCGGCATCGATGATCTCCTCGACACGATCCTTCTCGTTGCGGACATCGCGGAACTGAAGGCGAACGCCAATGCCCCGGCAACGGGCGTCATCATCGAGGCCAATCGCGACCCGGCGCGCGGCATCACCGCGACGGTCCTGATCCAGAATGGTGCCCTCAATCTGCGCGATAGCGTCGTCGTCGGCACGACCTATGGTCGCATCCGCGCGATGCAGGACGACCGTGGGCGCAAGGTACGGCGGGCCCTCCCCTCGATGCCGGTCGAGATCATCGGCCTTGAGGATATGCCGGAGGCGGGCGATATCCTTCAGGCATACCCGGACGACCGCGAGGCACGGACGCTCGCGGACCAGCGGCGGTTGGAGCGGCAGGCATCGAGCTTTTCCGATGTGCGCTTGAGTCTCGAAAACGCGCTGCGCAATGTCCAGACGGGCGGGCAGAAGGAACTGCGGCTGATCCTCAAAGCGGCGGAGCAAGGCTCGCTCGGCGCGATTCAGAACGCGCTCAACAAGCTCGATGACCCGTCGGTGCAGATCAATGTCATCCACACCGGTGTCGGCGCGATCGGTGATTCCGATGTCTCGCTCGCATCGGCGTCGCAGGCGATCATCATTGGCTACAATGTGCGCCCCGATGTCGCAGGCAAGCGCGCTGCGGAATCGCGCGGCGTGGACATTCGCTTCTACGATGTCATCTACCATCTCGTGGACGACGTCAAGGCGGCGATGACCGGGATGCTCGACCCGATCGAGCAGGAAACAACCGACGGCTACGCCGAAGTGCGCGAGATCTTCAAGCTGCCGAACAAGATCGTCGCTGCCGGTCTCTACGTCACGGACGGTGTCATCCGGCGCAACGATCGCGTCCGTGTCTTGCGGAATGGCGCGGTGGTCCACGATGGCACCGTGACGACGCTCAAGCGCATGAAGGACGACGCGCGCGAGGTGCAGGCGGGCTACGAATGCGGCCTCTCCCTCGACGGCTTCAATGATTACGAAGTCAGCGACACGCTGGAGTTCTATCGCAAAGAGCAAATCGCGGCGCGTCTCGCGTAGCGAGAAGGACTAAGGACTAAGGACTAAGGACTAAGAAGCGGCTCGTTCCCACTTAGTCCTCAGTTCCTTAGTCCTTAGTCCTCTCCGGAGGAGTTATGAAGACCAACCGGCGCATCGAACAGGTGAATGACTTCCTGCGGACGGAGGTGGCGAACCTCATCCGCGAGGAGCGGGACGAGTTGCGCCTCAATCTCGTCAGTGTGACCGAGGTGCAGACCAGTTCCGATCTGCGTCACGCGCGGGTCTATATCAGCACGCTCGGCGGGGAGAAGGAGCGCGATGCGGCAGTCGCGACCCTGCGGCGGCACGCGGGCCATCTGCGCCACCTCCTCGCCCCACGGGTCACCTTTCGCTCCGTGCCCTCACTCGATTTTCGCCCGGACGCCTCGCTTGAGAAGGGCGCACTCATTATGCAGACACTCAACGAAGTGGAGCGAATGCGCGAGCTGAACCCGCCACGCATCGACGACGAGCCGCCCGTAGAAGCAACGGAAAAAACGAACCCGCGTGCACGGAAACGAAGGACTGAGGACTGAGAGACGAGTGCTGAGTGCTGAGTGCTGAGTGCTGAGAGGAGAACGAACGGTTGAGTAATATGAACCAGGATGGGGATCAGGAGCGTGTCATACTCAGCACTCAGCACTCAGCACCCAGCACTTCCCTTGCGCGCGCGTGGGAGGCGATGGCGCGTGCGACGCACGTCCTCATTCCCACGCATGTCAATACGGACGGGGATGGGGTCTCCTCGGCGCTCGCGATGGCGGAGATCGCGCGGGTCGCGAACCCGGCGGTGAAGGTGACGACGTGCATTCCGGACGGCAAGATGCCCCCGATGCTCGATTTTGTCCCCGGTATCGAGACGATGGCGCGCTACACCGGCCTGCCGCTGCCGTTGGACGATGTGGACCTGATCATCGCGCCCGATGTGCCGGAGGTGCGCCGCTTTGGGCCACTCTACGAGGCGTATCGTGACCTCTTCACACGCACGCCGGTCATCATTGTCGACCACCATGTACCGCGCGGTGAGGAACCCGCCATTGCCCGTTTCATCGATACGAGCGTGATCGCGGTGGACTCGTTGATCGTCCGGTTGTGCGCGCAGTGGGGTGTGCCGATGACGCCGCTGCTGGCGACGCTCCTCCTGATCGGTATGGCCTCGGATAGCTCCTCATTCATGCGTGTGGAGGGGAACGGCGCGCCGACATTCGAGACGCTCGCGGCCCTTTGCAATGCGGGGGCGGATTACCCACTCGTAATGGACGGTCTGCGCCGCCGCAAGACGCCGGGGATGGTCGCCGCCTGGGGGGCGCTTCTCAGCCGCGCGACGTGGCAGGGCCATCTGCTCTGGACGCAGGTGACGCCCGAGTTACTCATCGAGACGGGCGCGGACGAATCGGATGGCGAGGGCGTTATCAACTGGCTCGTCGGCACGCGCGGCGTCGGTGCGGCGGTGATCTTCTATCAGACGGCGGACGGTTGGCGCACCAGTATGCGCTCCACGACCCCGGCAGTGGATGTCGCGGCATTCGCGCGGCGCTATGGGGGCGGTGGGCATGTGCAGGCGAGTGGGTGCACGCTCTCAGGCGGTATCGGAGAGCGCGACGCCTTTCTCGCCGCACTCGCGGCGTATACCGAAGCGGGTCTCGCGATCCCGTAACTGTGCAGCGTCCGCCCGTGTCGTGTACACTGGACGGTGCGGCGTAGTGACGGATGAGAGGGCGTATGAAACGGCGAGTGGCATGGACAATTCCGGGGTTGATGATCGCCATACTGCTCGTCGCGTGTGGTGGCGGTGGCGGTTCAAGCGACGCGGCGAAAACCGCGAGTGCGCGCAGCGCCGACGCCAACGACGCCGCGACCGTGACCGCCTTCGCGGGCAGTAGCCGGACATCCAGTGGCGGTAGTAGCAGCACGAATATCACCGGCTCCGGAAGCGCTAGCACGAAGGTTGCCGGGAAGGCGGGTGGCTTCATCTTCGCGACACTCGCGCCTGCGGGCAGCGCAGGAAGCGCGGGCAGCGCACCATCGGCCGCCGGTACGCCGCGTGGCACGGGGAGCGGCACCGTGATCAGCGCGGGGTCGGCCTCGACCCCCGGTGCGAGTCGGTGCGACCGGCAGTGGGCCTACGAGTCGGGCCGGGACGCCTGCGGGCGTGCAGGGGAGCACCTACACCGACCCACAGGGTCGCTATACTCTCCAAATCCCGCAGGGGTGGAGCGTTCAGCAGACGGGAAACACCGGCATCGATTTCCAGGCCGCGCCCGCACACTCAAGGGTGCATTCCAGATCGCGGCGGAGGATATCGGCGCAGGCATGACGATCGATGATTACGCCGTTGGCACGCGGGACAGCATCAAGCAGCCGTTTCGAGCTACCAGGATCTTCAGGGCGGTATTCAGCAGACGACCATTGACGGGATGCCCGCGCGCCGCTTCGACTTCTCCGGTCAGGATGGCAACACGGACCACCTTCGGGCCGCCGTCTTCGTGGTCAAGAAGGGTACCATCGCCTACGGCTTCCTGATCGCTGCGGACCCGGCGGACTTCGATGCCGTCTTCGCGCAGGCGAAGCAGTTCATCGACACCTTCGCCTTCCTGTAGGGAATCACCGCAAGCCAGGCCCACTTCCTTCGAAGGAAGGGGGCCGGCTTGCGGTGATTTCTCTGCACCTTCTGTGCTCTTTGTGTCTCTGTGGTTCAATCGGTTTCCAGGAGGGAAGATGACAACGCTGCAGGTTACGGTCGGGTCGCTGGTCTTTGTGGCGCGGATGGAGGAGGCGGCTGCACCGAAGACCTGCGCGGCATTCGCGCCCTTCCTCCCTTTCCGCAACAAGATTATCCAGGCGCGTTGGAGTGGCGAGGCGGCGTGGATCCCGCTCGGCAATTTCGATGCGGGAGTCGGCTTCGAGAACCACACGAGCCACCCTGCACCCGGCGAGATCCTCCTCTATCCCGGCGGCTACAGCGAGACGGAAATTCTCTTCCCGTACGGCGGGACGCTCTTCGCCAGCAAGATGGGCCAACTCGCCGGGAATCACTTCCTGACGATCATCGAGGGGCGAGAGCCACCTCAAGGAACTCGGTCGCCGCGTCCTCTGGGAAGGTGCCCAGGACATCCTCTTCGAGAGTAATGAGTGATGAGCAGCGTGTTTCATGTTCATGGCTCATCGCTCATCGCTCATTGCTCTGGGGGGCGCTGTCGGAAGAGAATGCGGACGAGCGCGAGGATGAGGACGACGAAGACGAGGCGAGGAGGACGATCAGCGCGACGTCATTGAGCGACGCACCGAGCACCACGACGCTCATCAGCGTGAAAATAAAGAGCACGAAGCAACCGAGGGCGACGACAGGCCGTGGCCCAGGACTTGGAGTCATCGGGGAGCAATGAGCAATGAGCAATGTCTCCGTGGCGCAATGAGTGGAGAGAAATGCAGTACACGCCCCGCCCATCTCTCGATACTCGATACTCGATACTCGTTACTCCTCCCTCATTGCTCATTGCTCATCACTCATTGCTCGTTGCTCGCTCTTCCGCCTTCGCCTGTTGCCAGAAGGCTTCCAGTTCATCGAGCGTGAAGGATTGCCAGTCGCGGCCCGATGCGGCGACGCGTGTTCGATGACGGCGAAGCGGCGGACGAACTTCTCGTTCGCAGCGCGCATCGCCTCTTCCGCCTCGATGTCGTGCCAGCGGGCCCAATCGACGAGGACGAAGAAGATGTCGCCCAGTTCCTCGCGCTGATGTGCCGGTGTTTTCGCCTCGACAAGTTCGTCCAATTCCTCGCGCAGCTTCTCCAGGACGCCCTCGCGGTTCGGCCACTCGAAGCCGACGCGGGCGGCGCGCGCTTGCATCGCCTGCGAGTAGGCGAGGCCGGGCATCGAGCGCGGGAGTCCGCCGAAGAGTGATTTCGGTGCGTCGTCCGCCCCGCGTTCTTTGCGCTTCGCGTCTTGCCAGATACCGAGCACTTCTTTGGCGTCTGCCGCTTTCTCTTCGCCGAAGACGTGTGGATGGCGACGGATGAGCTTCGCGTTGATTGTCTGGTAGACATCCTCAAGCGTGAACTCGTCCGCTTCCTCCGCGATTTGGGCGTGGAGGGCGACTTGGAGGAGCAGGTCACCGAGTTCCTCGCAGAGTGCCTCGGGATCGTCCGCGTCGATAGCATCGACCGCCTCGTACGCTTCCTCGATCATATTGGGGCGGATGGAGGCGTGCGTCTGCTCGCGATCCCAGGGGCAACCCGCAGGTGCCCGGAGGCGGGCGATGATCTGCTGCAATGCCTCGGCAGTACGCGAGTGCTCCAACCCCTCGACCTTCGGGACATAGAGCGTCGTCAGGTGGTCCGGCACGATCACATTGCCGTGGTCGAGTTCTGCCAGCGGCACCTGCGCGATCCGCTCCATCGCGACATTGCCCGCCGCTTCGAGGATGGTGATCGGGTGATCGTCCGGGTAGAGGCGCATCAGGGCGAGCTTGACGCCGGAGGCGATGCGCCGGTCGTAGACCTGCGTAATCAGTGCGGGCCGCAGGGGCGAGATCGGCAAACTACCGCCCGCGAAAGGGTCCTCATGGATGCGGACATTGAGGTCCAGCCCGTCCACGACCTGACAGTTCTCGGCGACGATATCGGCCGGGATGAGCGCCGCTGCGGCATCGAGGAACGACATACCGGGGATGACACGCACGGTGAGCGATTGCTGCTCCGCCGTATGCTGAATGAGCCGCGTCGTTGCCTCCCCGATGTACGGGTTGCCGGGCACGGCGTAGACGATGTGGTGCCCCTTCGCCTTCGCCTCTTTCGCGGCGTTGATAACGCCCCAGGTGATCGCCTGATAGAGCTCCATGAATGATTCCGATTGCTCGTAGAGGTAATCGAAGGAGTTCCAGTTCTGATTGAGCAGTTGCTGCACCGTCGGGTGGATGCGGGTGCGGAGAAAGACCTTGCCACCATGTAGCGCTTTGAAAGCGTCCTGCGTGATGCTCCCCCGGTCCCCCGGCCCGAGCCCAACGATGAGAATATCCGCCTGTGGGAGCGGTGTCGCTACGATGTCCAATGCGGTCTCCGTTAGTAGTCAGTAGTTAGTAGTCAGTAGTCGGTAGCCAGCCGTAGGGGCGACTGTACTCCGACGTGACCGCCCTCCGATGCCATAGAGAAGTATACCAGTGGCACCCGGAAAAGACGGCCTGCATATGTGTACACAAGCACGCGCGCCGTTTCTGCCATATTCCAATGCTATTGATCCGTGGGCCAGTCTCTATCGATAGACCTCGCGACGGTGGCCGACGCGGACAACGACAACGATCAAGACGGCATCATGAATCTCATAGATGATGCGATAGTCGCCAACGCGTACGCGATAGGCGTTTTCCTCGCCGCTCATCTTCTCGACGCCATGTGGTCGCGGTTCGCTCGCCAGCGCGTCAATCTCCGGCCCCAGCATTGCCCGAACGGCGCGCGGCAACTTGCGAAACTGGCGTCTCGCTGCGGTGGCGAACTCAACCGCGTATACCATCTATTCGAGTCCGAGTTCCGCCTTCAACGTCTCCCACGGAATCGTCCCTTTGACTGCCATCTCCGCACGCGCGCGCCGTAACGCCCTGCGATCGATGCGGTCCTCGATCTTCTCGATCGCCTCAACGTCTTCGATGGGCACAATTGCAACGATCCGCTTGCCATAGCGCGTGACGACAATGCGCTCCTTGTCGTCCGCAGCGCGGTCGACCATCTCGGCGAACTGCTCGCGTGCTTCTGCGAAAGAGATTTCTACCACCATCACGCTCCTTAATGCATCACACACCGGATAGTCTAATTGTACTACCCGGCGTCAACCGATTGTTCGTGCAGAGAAACCCGCTACCATCCCGCCGCAGGACACCTACCGATAAATCTCGCGGCGGTGGCCGACGCGGACGACGAGGACAAGCAAGACATCGTCTTCGATGTCGTAGACAATGTGGTAATCACCCTCGCGGATCCGGTATGTACCTTGTTCCGCATTGGTCAGGGTTTTGACACCGTGCGAGCGCGGCTCGTCCGCAAAGGCGTTGATAGTCGGCCTGAGAACCGCCTGGACATTGCGGGGCAATTTCCGAAACTGCCGCGCGGCAGCAGGAGTGAAATCGACCGTGTAGCGCATTTATTCGAGCCCGAGTTCCGCCTTCAGCGTCTCCCACGGAATGGTACCCTTTTCCTTTGCCTCAGCGCGCGCCTTTGCGGCTTCTTCGAGGTCAAAGCGGTCCTCGATAGCTTCTAATGCCTCGACATCCTCAACGGGAACGATGACGGCCAATCGCTTGCCACGGCGGGTCACGAAAATGCGCTCCTTGCCATAGGCGGCGCGGTTGATTGCTTCGGAAAACTGCTCGCGGGCCTCCGCGATGGATAGGTCAGGCATTGTGTCTCTCTCCTGTGAAAGCGACCAGAGATGTACGAATCGTACATCTCTAATCAGTGCGTGTCAATGGCTTGATTGGTAAGTGCACAGTGCCTTTTGGTGTCTCATTGCAGATTGTTCCTGCAATGTGCTGCGGCATACAATGCCTTTATCGGTACCTGGGCTCGAACACGCGCTCAGCGCGCAAGGATACATGTATGAGCGACCCCAATGGTGTGAAGGGATTTGCCGGAATTCGCCCCGCCACGGCCGATGATGCTCGTACGCTCGCCACATTACGCTACCGGTTTCGCTCCGAGTTTGGGACTGTCATCGAGGAGGAGGCCGCGTTCGTCACCCGCGCTGCCGAATGGATGGCCGCACGCCTCGGCGATCATGGGGCCTGGCGCGTATGGGTCGCGCAAGACGTGGCGGAATGCATAGTTGGGCATGTCTTTCTTCAGTTTATCGAGAAGATCCCCAACCCCGTGCCCGAGCAAGAAACCCATGCCTATGTGACGAATCTCTACGTCGTACCGGAAGCACGCAGCAAGGGGATCGGGACGCTTCTGCTCCAGACCGCGCTCGCGGCGTGCACGGAAGTGAATGTGGATTCGGTGATCTTGTGGCCCTCAGATGCGAGTGTGCCGCTCTATCAGCGGCATGGCTTCACCACCCCGGCGGCACTCCTTGAGTTGCGCGGATAGTTGCCCCACGAACATGAAGTACCTTCCGGCCAGAATTTCTCCATCACATTCTTCCGCCGATTCTCTATCGTTGATAATGGCGACTGCAACGGAGGAGGAGTTTCCTTCCCTCGGGCAATCGCTCGAATGTGAGTCGCAGTTCATCAGATGCTGAGGCAGACCAGACGCCTGCTTGATCGCCCTGTAACTGATGCACCCGTAACGAGGGATGCCGCTCGTTGCTATCGAGCAAGAGCAATGCTTGCAGAAAGCGCCGACGGTCTGCGGGAGAAAAGCCCTTATCCGCGAACGAGGTCATAAACTCGGGTGTAATGATAACGCTCGTATATTCAGCCATCGCGGTACTTGGCAAGAATCCGTTCGATCACCGGAGCCGCATCGCTGGTATCCGCAGCGACGGCGATTTCTTCCATTTCGGTGGGTGTTACCGGATAACCCGGCTGCGTACGTGCGCGCGCGATGCCCGCGCGCATCTCCGCAGTATACGCCCACGAATCTTCGTCGTATTCGCGGCGTGCCTTCTCCCGGATCGCCATCTCAATCACCGCGCTCTTACTCACACCAAGCGATGCGGCCAAATCATCGAGCAATCGATGACCTTCATCCGTGAGTCGGACACTGAGCGGTACGCGGCGTACGATTGTTTCATGCACAACAATACCCTCTCTCGTATCAAAGAGACGAATTTATAACCCATTGTATGCCATATCACACCGAAATGACACCGCTTTGTGCCCGGCTATCCGTCCGGACTACAGTTATCGCCCCGCAGTTTCCAAGTCACGATCCAATGAGAGGACGGCCATGAAGGCTTCCTGAGGAATTTCGACGCTGCCGACCATCTTCATGCGCGCCTTGCCCTCTTTTTGCTTTTCGAGGAGCTTCCGCTTGCGGGTGATGTCGCCGCCGTAACACTTCGCCGTCACATTCTTCCGCAGCGCCTTGATTGTCTCGCGCGCGACGATCCGGGTGCCGATGCTCGCCTGGATCGGTACATCGAACATCTGACGCGGGATGAGCTTGCGCAAGGTCTCGACGAGTGCCCGCCCCTTCGTGTAGGCGAACTCGCGGTGGGTAATCATCGAGAGGGCATCGACGGATTGCGCGTTCACCAGTACGTCCAGCTTGACGAGGTCGGCAGGCGCGTACTCCGCGAACTGATAGTCGAGCGAGGCGTACCCCTGCGTGCGGGACTTGAGTTGATCGTAGAAATCGACGATCAACTCGCCCAGGGGCATCCGGTAGGTGAGGAGGACGCGCTGCTCGTCGAGATAATCCATCTTGCCGAAGGTGCCGCGCCGGGTCGTGACGAGGTCCATGATCGCGCCGATGAAGCGGGCAGGGACGATGATCGTGATGTTCATCAGCGGCTCGCGAATCTCCGCGACCTTATCAACGGTGGGCAACTCCGACGGGTTGTCGATCAGTTGCGTCGTGCCGTTCGTCAAGTGCACTTCGTATTCGACACTCGGCGCGGTGGCAAGCAGGTCGATACTGTACTCACGCTCCAACCGTTCCTGGATGATCTCCATGTGCAAGAGGCCGAGGAAGCCACAGCGGAAGCCGAAGCCGAGCGCGGCGGACGACTCCGGCTCATAGACCAGGGATGAGTCGTTGAGCTTCAGCCGCTCCAGCGCATCTCGGAGGAGCGGATAATCGTCCGAATCGACGGGATAGAAACCGGCGAAGACCATCGGCTTGGCGGCACGATACCCGGGGAGGGGATCACGCGACGGATTTACCGCAGCAGTGATCGTGTCGCCAACCGGGCAATCGCGGACGATCTTCAAGCCCGTCGCGACATACCCCACTTCTCCTGCCGCCAGTTCGGGTACGGGGGACATCTCGGGCCGGAAGGCACCGATCTCGATCATCTCGCTCTCGACACCATTGGACATCACGCGGATGCGGTCGCCGTTCTTGAGCGTGCCATCGACGATCTTCACATAGGCGATGACACCCTTGTAGGCGTCGTAATGCGAGTCGAAGATGAGGGCACGGACCGGCTGCGTGCGGTCGCCGCCGGGCGGTGGGATGAAGCGGACAATCGCTTCCAGAATCTCCGGGACGCCGGTACCCGACTTCGCGGAGGCGAGGACGATCTCGTCATCCACGAGGCCGATGAAGTTCTGCACCTCCAGAGCGACTTTCTCCGGCTGCGCGGCGGGGAGGTCGATCTTGTTGATCACGCCGACGATGGCGAGATCATGTTCGAGGGCGAGATAGACATTCGCCATCGTCTGTGCCTCGATCCCCTGCGCGGCGTCCACGACGAGGAGGGCGCCCTCGCAGGCGGCGAGCGAGCGGCTGACCTCGTAGGCGAAGTCCACATGACCGGGCGTGTCGATCAGATTCAGTTCGTACTCGTCGCCGTCCTTCGCGATATAGCGCATCCGGACGGCGCGCGCCTTGATCGTGATGCCCTTCTCGCGTTCGAGGTCCATCGAGTCGAGGACCTGGGCCATCATCTCGCGCTTCTCGATCGTGTGCGTCACTTCAAGCAGACGATCTGCCAGCGTGGACTTGCCGTGGTCGATGTGCGCAATGATGCTGAAGTTGCGGATGTGCCGCTGATCGGTCATACGTTCCGTTCTTTTGTATCGCGTTTCACTTGAAAAAGCGGCGTGACGCGACGCACTCTGTTGCGCCCGCGCTGCGCCGTTTCCGTGTCCAGCGTACCGGACAGAGGTAGTATAGCAGAAACGGACTGCCCTAACCCCCCCCAACCCCCTTCCCCATACTGCCCAGAGGGCACCCGAAGGGGGAGTAAATGCCCGTATACGAGAGAGAGGCGGGACCATTCTCGGTCCCGCCTCTCTCTCGTAGGTGTTCTTTCTTAGAAGGTGAAGGAGTAGATCATCAGCTCCACATCGTCCTTGTAGCGGCCGGCGTCGCTGGCACGGGTCCGGTACGAGAGCACGTAGCCGTTAGAGCCATTGGTGACGAAAACTTGCTGCACCCGCTGAAGTTCGCCACCGTTGTCGATCACGAGGTAATCGAGCAGGGGGCACTGCTGGTCCGCGCAGGTGATGTAATCGCGGCGGATCTCCTTGTAGCCCTCGAAGGTGGAGACACCGGCGATGTTGGCGCGGGCGTATTCCTCGTTCGAGGTGCCGTACGCGATGTCCTCGCGCCCGATGTTGAAGATCGCCCGCCCACCGTCAACCGTCCAGACTGCCAGGACGCCGTCGGTGCTCGGTGCGCGTTGCTGCCAGCCGTCTGCGATTCCGAGTGCGAACTGCCGGTTCGAGTCAACGTAAATGCTCGTCGCACCGACGGGTGCGGCGGTCGTGCCGAGAATACCGAGGGTGACGAGCGCCAAGAAGAAGATGATGCGTACCCGATGCGAAAACTTCATGTCTATTCCTCCTGAAAAGCTGATTACGTGTCTGATAATTCACTGATTGCCTGATTAGGTGTTGTTGCCCCAATAACTCTGCTCCAACCCTGGGCCTGTGATATTTCTCCCTCCTGATTCCTCCGCGAGCCTGGAACCTACTTGTCTTCGCTCCCTTTCTCTGTCTCTATGATGGCAAATCCTGGCGCGATCCACTTCCAACGGAAGGTCGGGATTTCCCCTGTTCTTTCGGGCAGCCGTGCCCTGAATGGAATGACAGGATAGAGCCTCAGCCAATGGACAGGAGTGTGTACCTGCGCATTCCTGTGACTGGCGTCGCGTGGCTGCTACACTATCGCCTCAGTGGCGGCAACCAAAGGAGGAGCGATGCAGGCAGACTACCCGATGCAACCCACGCCGCTCACACCCCTATGGAAGAATCGCGACTACGTCCTCCTCTGGAGTGGGCAGACCGTCTCGATCATTGGCACGCAGATTTCCACGATAGCCTTCCCCTTGCTCGTGCTCGCGCTGACGAACTCCCCGATCCAGGCGGGTATCGTCTCGGCAGCGGGGACACTGCCCTATCTACTCTTCACCCTGCTCGCGGGTGCGCTGGTGGATCGTTGGAATCGTAAGGCGGTGATGATCGCCTGCAATATCGGCAGCGGTTTCGCGCTCGCCAGTATCGCCGTCGCACTCACCCTCGGCACGGTGACAATCGCACAGATCGCGATCGTGTCGTTTGTACAAGGAACGTTCGCGGTTTTCTTCGGTCTTGCGGAAGCGGGCGCGCTGCCGCAGGTTGTGTCGAAGGCACAACTCGCCACCGCCGTGGCGCAAGGTCAAATTCAGTACTCTGTGGGCGGCATTATCGGCCCGCCGCTCGGCGGGGCGTTGTATTCCGTCGCGCACCTCCTGCCGTTCGCGGCGGATGCCGGTTCCTACGCCGTCTCCGGGCTCTCACTCGCGGCGGTTCGCTCGCAATTGCAAGACACGCGGGACGCGGTGCAACGCTCGCTGCGCGCCGAGATCGCCGAGGGGCTTGTGTGGCTCTGGCGGCATCCGCTCATTCGCTTCATGGCTTTCCTGACCGCGAGCCTCAATATCGGTACCACAAGCTACGTCCTGATTATCGTCGTGATTGCCAGGGAGCAAGGCGCGTCCTCCGCCCTCATCGGCGTGATTTTTGCTGTGAGCGGTGGGGCTGGTATCCTCGGCGCGATCATCGGTGCATCCATCCAGCGGCGGGTTTCGTTCGGGCGGGCGATCGTTGGGGTCACATGGTGCGCTGCACTCTCGTACGCCCTCTACGCCATTGCCGGGACGCCCACGCTGGTGATCGTCGTCGTCGCGCTGCAGATGCTCTTTTTTCCAACCTACGACGTGGTGCAGTACACCTATCGCATCGCCATCATCCCCGACGCGCTGCAAGGGCGGGTGAACAGCGTTTTCCGATTGATCTCATGGGGCGTGCGCCCATTGGGGTTTGCCCTGACGGGTCTCTTGTTGGAACGAGTCGGCGGCGTGACAACCGTACTGGTTATCTCCGGATGGCTGGCGCTGGTGGCTCTCGTCACCACCTTCAATCGCCATGTGCGCGACGCGCCTGCGCTCGTTACTACCCCCTCAGCATAGACAACGCGTACGCCCACCGACGATCCGCTGTGGTAGAATCGTCGCGTTCAGCTTGTTCCACGGGGCAGACAAAGAGCACTGCGAGAGATGTATGGCGCATTGTCGCTCCATTGCCAGAGGGGGAGGGATACTGTGGAGACGCCACTCACACCGTTGGAGTTCATGCGCCGGGCCCGGAGACTCTACCCGGACCGTGAGGCGGTCGTGGATGGGGATGCGCGACTGACGTACGCGCAATTCTTCCAGCGTTGCGATCGCTGGTCCGCCGCTTTGCAGGGGATGGGTATTGGCTTCGGGGATCGCGTCGCTTATATCGCGCCGAACACGCATAGCCACCTCGAGAGCTTCTACGCGGTGCCGCAACTCGGCGCGGTGCTCGTGCCGATCAACTACCGCCTGATCGCGGACGATTTCGTCTACATTCTCAACCATAGCGGCGCACGGACCGTCTGCGCCCACCCGGACTACTGCGCCGCCGTCGATGGTGTGCGCGCGCAGATTCCCGGTGTCACGCAGTTCGTCTGCCTCGAAGGAGACGCGCCCGCCGGTTGGCTTGAGTACGAATCCCTGCTCGCCGCCGCCCCGGACGACTTCGTGCGGCCCGAGATCAACGAGCGCGATCTGCTGACGATCAACTACACGAGCGGTACGACCTCCCGCCCCAAGGGCGTGATGATCACGCACCGCAATGCGTACATGAATGTCGTCGGGACGCTCGTCCATGTCTCGATGACCCCGGCGGAGCGCTACCTCTGGACCCTGCCAATGTTCCATGCCAACGGCTGGACCTTCGTCTGGACCGTTACGGCGGTCGGCGGCACGCATGTCTGCCTGCGCCGGGTCGAACCGCCGCGCGTCTTCAGGACGATTGCCACCGAAGCGGTCACGATGCTCTGTGCCGCGCCGACGATCCTCATCGCGCTCGCCAACTGCCCCGCCGAACAGCGGGGCGATGTCCGCCCTGGCGTCCGTGTTATCACCGCAGGCGCACCTCCGGCGGCGGCGACGATCGAGCGCATCGAAGGGGATTTCAACTGGGAGATCACCCAGGTCTACGGCCTGACGGAGACCGCCCCCTTCATCACGATCTGCGAGCCGCGCCCCGCGCACGCGGCGCTCTCACCGGAGGAGCGCGCGACGATCAAGGCGCGCACGGGGGTGGAACTGATTACCTCGGGCGAACTGCGCGTCGTCGATGAGGAGGAGCACGAGGTGCCGCACGACGGCGCGACGATGGGTGAGATCGTCGTGCGCGGAAACGTCGTGATGCAGGGATACTACAACGATCCGGAGCGCGACCGCGACCGCTTTCCGGGGTGGCTGGTTCCACACCGGCGATGCCGCTGTCGTCCATCCGGACGGGTACGCCGAGATCCGCGACCGCATCAAGGACGTGATAATCAGCGGTGGCGAGAATATCTCCTCCATCGAGGTCGAGGGGCTGCTTCTGCGCCATCCGTCCGTTCAGGAAGTGGCGGTGGTCGGCTTGCCGGATGAGCGGTGGGGAGAATCGCCGCACGCCTTCGTCGTCCTCAAGCCGGGGATGACCGCGACCGAAACCGAGTTGCGGCAGTTCGCGCGAGATCGTTTGGCGCACTTCAAAGCGCCGCACACCGTCCGTTTCGTCGCCGAACTGCCGAAAACGGCGACGGGCAAGATTCAGAAGTATGTCCTCCGCGGCGGTCAGGCGGCTATTGTCCGGCAGTAGCAATACGTGAGTTTCCCGGCATCTGACATGAGCGCAGAACTCGGATTTATTGGTGGTAGCAGGCTTTCCAGCCTGCCCTTTCGAGGCGGGGAGGCAGGCTGGAAAGCCTGCTACCACTGGAAATATTGATTGCTATATACTGCTTCTATGAAGAACGCTGATCTGTACCCGACAATTGCCTTTACGACTCCACAAGAGTGGGAAGCGTGGCTCGAAGCGCATGGCGCGGAGTCATCGGGTATCTGGCTGAAAATGGCGAAGAAGAGCACGGGTATCCCATCGATAACGTACGCGGAAGCCTTAGAAAGTGCCCTCTGCTTCGGTTGGATCGACGGTCAGAAGGCGTCGGTCGATGAGACGTATTGGGTCCAGAAATTTACGCCACGTCGTCCGAAGAGTATGTGGTCGCAGGTCAACCGCGCGAGAGTCGCTGCCCTGATAGCGGCGGGCCGTATGCGCCCTGCGGGACTCGCGGAAGTGGAAGCGGCAAAGGGCGATGGCCGCTGGGACGCGGCTTACGCATCGCAGCGCACAAGCACCGTACCCGACGATTTCCAAGCCGAGTTGGACAAGAACCCGATCGCGAAGACGTTCTTTGCCACGCTGGATAGCGCGAACCGCTATGCTGTGCTCTACCGGATCCAAACCGCGAAAAAAGGGGAAACGCGCGCGGCGCGCATCCAGAAGCTCATCGCGATGCTGGAAGAAGGCAAGAAAATTCATTGAGTATGACGACGCGGTGAGGATTCCTCCCCACCGCGTTCCTTGACCGTGTCGATTGGATAGTTGCCGCTATCGCCCTGTTGGGGGCGGTACGACAGCTGGCGCAGCCCCGTCCGGCCTGCTGCCGGGTGCGGGGGGGACCCCGCCGCTTGGTGGTGCCCCCGGTCGCTCCGGCGGAATCGGCACCATGATGTTCGTGAGCGAGAAGATCGCGGGTACGACACCGACAACACTTGCCGTCACCTGGTAGGTGCCGAGGGTGTTGTTCGCGATGAAGGTCGGCGCGGTCGCCACGCCGCTTGCGTTCGTCGTGGCAATGATTATCCCGCCCGCGAAGGTACCACCTGCGCCACTCGACGGCGTGCCGAATATGACCGTCCAGCCGGGCAGCGCGTTGCCCACGCTATCGCTCACCTTCGCGGCAAGCGGTATGGCGGCACTCGCACCAGTTGGGATTGACTGCGGGGTAGTGCCGGTCGTGGCGGCGATTGCGCCAGGCTGAGGCTCGACCGCGCCAATCGCGCAGACCGTCGCGGGGCGCACCAAACCGCGTTGGTCGATAGCGGGGCAGCCAACGCTGCCGCCGACAGCCGGACTGCCCAACAACAAGGCATGGGTCGGGGTCGGCCCGCCATTGTTCTGTAGCGGTCCGAGATGTGCATCGAGCGGCGTGGCGATTGTCCCCTGGAGATCGGTGGCGACCCAGCCACTGCTGCCGTCGGTCTTACCGATCAGGTTGTGCCCGCCACTGTGCACCGCACCGTTCACATCTTGCCCGAGCCCGGTCGCGCTGTTCCCCGCGATAATCGAATTGGTAACGATAGAGGGGGCACCACTCATGAGACCGCCACCGGTGCCTGCCGAGACGTTGCCGGTCACGGTGCTGTCGAGCAGCGTCAATCGATCGGGCTGGCCATTATAGAGGCCGCCACCTAATCCACCGTGGTTGCCGCTGATCGTGCTGTTCGTGATGACCGTCGTCCCGCTGGTGTCGATCCCGCCTGCCCCCGCTGCCGACGCCGTGTTGTTGCTCACGGTAACGCGGTTCGCTGTGAGCGATGCGCTCGTATAGAGAAAGATCCCGCCACCGAAACTGGACGTCGCATTGTCGGTGACGATGCAGTCATTGAGGGTCAGGGCGGATGGTGGCTTGACCACAATGGCACCACCTAATCCTCCTAGCGGATTCCCGTAGCGAATGGTCATTCCACTGATCGTCGTCGTTGATACGGTCAGCGGGCCAACGTCGACGAGGCGGTCGATGCCGGTGGCACTGCCGGTCAGGCTCGCCTGGATAATCGTCGTGCCTGCCCCCGCGCCATTCAGGATCACGTTGCGGTTGAGGTCGAGATCTCCCGTCGCTGCGGCGTTCTCCCCCGTCCCGATAATCGTCAATGTGTAGGTGCCCGCTGGCAGGGTGATCGTCGTCGTATCGGCGGCGGCCTTGCTATTGGCGAAGAGCACCGCATCGCGGAGTGAGCAGGTGCCGGTGCCTGTCGCAGCGCAGCCGGGGTGGATGACATCGCTGTTGTTGGCGGGGGCATTCGCATCATTGAGGGTCACCGAGACGGAGAAGTTCGCTGCGCCGACCGGTTGGGCGGTGAGACCGGCGAACGCCAAGGCCACAAGCATCAGTGCGAGCGGCACAGTGAGACGGCGGGACATGCCATGCACGGCCATTGCGTTCTCCTCCCCAATTCCCGGCGAGTCGATCTGTTTCAGATCAGGGAAATGTATGTCGTGATATTACCACATCGCGTGACGCTTCGATAGTGACGGGCTGCCCTAACCCCCCGGCCCCCTTCCCCACGGGGAAGGGGGTGCCTCGCTGCTATGCCGTGGCCTTCGGGGAACAGTTACTACGCTGAGATTGAGTCGCCCTTCCCCTAGGGGGAGGGGGCCGGGGGGTAGATCTCCTACGCTGCTGCGGGGATTTTCCGTTCGTAGTCCTGCTCTTCCGCGATCGCCGCGCTGCCGTGGAAGAAGGCGAACATCAGCACGGCGGCGGCGGCGTAGCAGGCCGCGCTCATCGCGAAGGCGGGGCCGAAGCCGAGATGGACCTGCATCCAGCCGCTGAGGAGCGGGCCGAGCGAGAAGCCCGTCGCCCATGTCACATTGTAGAGCCCGCCGAGTGCGCCGCGCTGTCGCGCCGGGACGCGCGTCATCGCGAAGGGCACGTAGATCGGATCGGTCGTGCCGCGCAGGGCGTTGCGACCGAACTCGAAGAGGACGGCGAGCCAGGCGATGGGGGCGAGCGCGGTGAAGAGGATGCAGGGGGCAATCGCCGCCTGGGCGAGAATCAGGGCACGCAGGTCCCCGAACCGCCGCGCGAGGAGCGGTGCGGCGAGTGAGGCGACCCCGCTGAGGATGCCGCTGACGGTGAAGAGGATGCCGAGGACACCCGCCGAAAGGCCGTAGCGGAGCCCAAAAAAGAGCGGCAGGAAGCCGACAATTGCCCCACCACCGAAGGAGATCAGGCCGTCCGCGCACAGGAGCTTGCCGAACAGACGAAGATCACTTTTCTCGAACCGCCACGCCCGCGTGCGGTCCCCCGGCGCGCCGTCTACCGAGCGGATGGCGAGCAGCGGGATCGCGCCGATCGCCATCACCGCCGCATTGCCAATGAGGGCGATCCGTAAGGGGCCGGTCGCGTCTGAGGTCGTGCCGAGCAGGCGGGCGGAACCGGAAGTGAGCGCGCCGCCGATCACCGCGCCGAGCGCGCCGACCCCCCAGAGGAGGAACGAGTTCGCCGCGAAGACGCGCACGCGATCCTCTGCCGCCACCGCGCCAACGAGGAGCGGGGCGTTCGTGCTCCAATAGACGGTCGCCAGGAAGTTGGTGAGCATCACCGCCGCAATGATGACTGCCAGGGATGAACTGAGGACCATCGCGAGATAGGGGAAGGGGATGACGAACGCGGATAAGACGAAGAGCCGCGCCCGTCCCACCCGATCGGCGAGGAGACCGAGCGGCACGGCCCCGACCAGTGTCGTCAGCGCGCCGAGCGCGGTAACGAGACCGATCGTGTCCTGCTTGTAGCCGAGATGATAGAGGTAGAGCGGGAAAATGAGGGCGTAGAGCGAGAGTTGCAGCCCCTTCGCCAGTGTGTAGGCGAGGAGCACATTCGCCGTGCGCCCGAAGCCGCGCGGCCGTTTCCGCGGACGAGGCGCGGGCGATTGCACGGGTTGAGACGGATCTGTCGCGACCATCAGTGAGCGAATCCCTTCCCAATGAGCGATGAGCGATGCGTGATGAGCAACGCGCGGGGACGGTGCGACATTTCGTGCGACCGTGGAGTTACCCTAACACACGCCGCTAAATAAAGCAAGCGAAAACTGTTTTTATTTCGCACAACGCCCGCCCCGCTTCGTTGTTGTCCGGCGGTACTGCGGGCTCGACCACGAAGATGAACAATTCGTGCAGATGCTTCGCTATCCGCACACGCAGCACCCGCTGCGGCACTGCCGCCACCGTCGCAAACAGGTGATTGACGCGCTCCTGAGATCAATCATGCCAGGAGCTTACCCCCTCCCCTCATCCCTGAACAGATACCAATTTGCACGCAAACGCGCACATCGTTGCATTCCATGCTATACTGCAATCTCGATGTCCTCGCTGATATCTGGTTATGGATCAGGCGCGAGAACGATTAGTCGCGCGCACGGTTATGACCAGCGAGCGAGAAAGACAGTGTAATGGCAAAGAGTTTGTATGTTGGCGGCCTTCCCTACTCGACGACGGAAGACACGGTACGCACCCTGTTCTCCGAAGTCGGCGATGTGAGTTCCGTTCGCGTGATCATGGATCGCGAGACGGGTCAGAGCAAGGGCTTCGCCTTCGTGGAAATGTCGGACGATGCACAGGCGCTCGTCGCCGTCAGTCAGTTCAACGGCTACCAGATGGATGGTCGCTCCCTGACGGTCAATGAGGCCCGCCCGCGCGAAGAGCGCAGCGGCGGCTTCCGTGGCGGCGGGAACCGGAGCTACTAGCTCCATCCCGAAACGCCGTGCACACGAAGGAGAGGGCCCGCAACGGCCCTCTCCTTTTTGCGTTTGTTCCGATCAAATAGGAGAGATGCGTTGCCCTACGGTGCATCGACCTGCCAGCGCCCGCCGCGCATGATGAATCGCCCCTCAAGTTCGTCTGCTTCCCGCCATGCCTGGATCGTCTGCGGGACGATCTGCATGTAGACATACTCCTCGCGGAGGGTGCGGGGGTCGAATTTGGTGTGCGCCGCGAAGGCACCGGCAATCTCATCATCGACTGCGTCGCGGTCAATGAGCGTGACCGGCCCTTCGATCATCACCACATCGCGGGTAGGGCCGAGACCTAGTCGCACTTTCCCGGCGCGTGCGAGGTTGCGCGCGGTCCGGCTCTCCTTCGGGGTGGCGAGGGTAATCCGCGTGCCATCCCAGGAGAAGGAGAGGGGGATGAGATAGGCCGCGCCATCGCTACTGGCGGAGGCGACCCAGAGATCAACATCTTCGTGGAGTTTCTGGAGCACATCGCCTTTTCGCTGCTCCGTGGTTCGTGGTGCCATAGATATTCCTTTCTCGTGCGATCCTCTCTATCAGGAGTCGCAGTGTACCGCGCAGAACGCGACTTCGGCTCGGGAAACATCGCCAAGCCTCCAACCGTCGTGGCATTTGAGTTGCCATCACACGAGGAGAGACGGAAGCACGGGAGGCTGTACCGATGGGCACGCGCGTGGCACCGCACCAGGCAGATAGGGCATCACCTGAGGATGAGGCGAAGCCCGCGCAAGATGGCAAGAACCCGCCGGGCTATCTCAGCGATCTGTTGGAGGAGACGCGCATCCTTCTGCCCGGTACGCAGGTCTTCGCCGGGTTTCTCATCACCCTGCCATTCACGAACCGATTCGGGCAACTGACGACGACGCAGCGCAACCTCTATTTGGTCATTGTCGTGACGATTCTTTTCGCCCTCATCTGCTTTATCGCGCCCGCTGCGTACCATCGCCTCGCGCGTCCAATCCACGATAAGCAGGCGTTCAAGGTGCTCGCGACGCGATTGGTGATCGTCGGCCTCGTTCCTTTCTCCCTCAGCACCATCCTGACGAGCTATTTCATTGTCGATGTGGTCGCCGGTGTACGCGCCGGCGTGCTCATCGCGCTCCTCATCGCCTGCCCGATCCTGCTGTTCTGGTGGCTCTTCCCCCTCATCCGTGTCCATGACCGCGTTGACAGCGAAGAAATGGGCGATTGATCTCGTCCCGCGCGTTCCGATCCACCTCGTATCGGGTACACTGCGAACAGGCAGCAAGGTGAGCACACGGGGAATGCGATCCCCTCACTTCTCATCGCTCATTGCTTTCGTGGGGAGGAACGCCGTGAAGATCAGCTACGCGCCCCGGCGGGCGGCCTTTTATCCGTACGATGGCGGGACGGGGTGGGAAGTGCCCCCGCCGGAGGTGCGGCAGGCATATCTGCGCAAAGTACAAGCGCTTGGCTTCCAGGGAATCGAAATCGGTCTCGGTCAGGGCGTGGGGACGAGTGAGGCCGATATCCGCGTGCTCCGGGCAGATTTGGAGGAGGCGGGCGTGCCCTGTGCGGCGGTGCGCGGTGGCGGGGGTTTCGCCAATCCGCAGGTCGCGGCGCAGAACTATAAGCGCGTGAAGGATGCGATCCAGATGGCCGCATGGATCGGCGCGGGCCTCGTCAACATGACGGTCCTCACGCCGCCGACCGACCCGCATGGACTCGGCGTCATCGGTACCGGGGAGCGCATCTCACAAGGCGGCAGCCGGACGGCGACCGAGGCGGACTACGCGATCACCGCGCAGTATTTGCGCGAACTCGCCGCGTTCGCTGCGGACCACGGGGTGGAGATCTCCATCGAGATGCACCAGCGCTCGATCGCAGATAACGCCTGGAGTTGTCTCCATCTCCTCGAACGGGTGGACCGACCGAATGTGGGCATCAACCCCGATCTCGGCAACCTCTACTGGACCTATGACGAGCCGGAAGAGCGCCTGGAAGCGTGCATCGTCGCGCTCGCGCCCCACGCGAAGTATTGGCACTGCAAGTCGCTGCAGCGCACACACATCCCGCAGTTGGAGCGGGCCTACTTCCGGCGTGTGCCGCTGCCCGAGGGGGAGGTGGATTACCGCTTCGCCATCGCTGCGATGGCTGCGGCGGGCTACGCGGGCTATCTCGCCATCGAGGGCGTCCCCTTGGGCGATCAACTGTATAACGACGGTCGCAGCCTCGCCTATTGCCGTCAGATTCTGCACGAACTCGACGGAGCGCCGCAGTAAGCGGGATCGCATGATTGCAAAACAAGGAGAAGCCCGATGCAACCCGCGATACCGGCGGTCGATGCGCTTTTTCGTGAGTGGGACAGGCCGGATTCGCCCGGCTGCGCGTTGGGGATCGTCCGCGATGGGGCCCTCGTCTATGCGTGCGGCTACGGAATGGCGAACCTGGAATATGCGGTCCCGATCACGCCCGCCAGCATCTTCCATGTCGCCTCCGTTTCGAAGCAATTTACGGCGATCTGCATCCTCGCGCTCGCGGACGAAGGGAAACTGGCCCTCGACGACGATATCCGCCGCTATCTGCCGGAAATCCCGGACTACGATCAGACGATCACGATCCGCCATCTCGCGCTCCATACCAGCGGGTTGCGCGATCAATGGGAGTTGCTTCGCCTCGCGGGCTGGCGCGAGGATGACCTGATTACGAACGGCGATGTCCTCGCGATCGCCGCGCGCCAGCGGGCACTCAACTTCGTCCCCGGCACGGAATGGCTTTACAGCAATACGGGCTATACCCTGATGGCGCTGATCGTCGAGCGTGTCTCCGGGCAGAGTTTGCGTGCCTACGCGGACGCGACTTTTTTCCAGCCCCTCGGCATGACGCATACCCATTTCCACGATGACCACACGGAGATCGTGCCGGATCGCGCCTTCGCCTACCTGCCACGCGAGGAAGGCGGTTTGCGCATCAGTATCCCCGTCTTCGATACGGTCGGGGCGACGAGCCTCTTTATTACCGTCGAAGACCTGGCACGTTGGGCCGTCAACATCGAGGAGCGCCGTGTCGGCGGGCCGCTGCTCGCGCAGATGATCGTACCGGGTACGCTCAATGACGGCACGCGCCTCACCTACGGCCTCGGGCTGATGATTGCCGACTCCGGCTATCGCGGCCTGCCGACCATCGGGCACAGTGGCGCGGACGCAGGTTACCGCTCCCAATTCACCTGCTTCCCGGAGCAGCGGTGCGCGGTGATCGTCCTCTGCAACCTCGGTTCGATGAGCCCCGGTATCCTCGCGCGGCAGGTCGCGGACATCGTTCTTGCCGAGCACTTCACGGTCCCCCTCGCACTGGAGACGCCGCCGACCGAGGCCGTCTCCCTCTCGGCGAATGAACTTTCAACCTGGGCGGGTCTCTACCGCGATGCCGCCACCGGCGCGATCCGCCGAATCACCGTAGACGAGGGCACTTTGAAGGTGGACATTGGGATTTCGGTCGCGCTTACGCCGGTAGCGCGGGATCGCTTCACGGCGGTCGATACATCCATCGATGTCACCCTGACACGTGCGGAAGATGGCACGCGGCAACTGCGCGAGTCCAGCCCCGGCGGGCAGGCGGCGATCTTCGTAGTGGTCGAACGCGCGCACCCGTCACTGGATCAACTCGGTCAGTATGTGGGGCGCTACACTAGCGAAGAACTCGATGTCACGTACACCATCGTGGTACAGGACGACGCGCTGATCCTGAAGCGGCGGAAGTTCCCGGACCGACCCCTCCTGCCCACCGTAGCGGACGGCTTCACCGACGAGAGGGCCGTGCACTTGGCATTCACACGCGATAGCGAGGGGATCGTCACGGGCTTCACTGTTCTCACCGGCCGCATCAGGAATCTCCGCTTCGCGAAACAGCAGTAATGCCCGGCGTCGCGCGATTGGGTACGGTGATCGTAGGAGAAGAGGACGCACGAGGGGAGGGACGCCGCTGTCTCTCCCGGTTCACTCGTGCTATTGTGCATTCTATCACAATCCGTATCGGGGAATCAACCGCAGAGAGCACCGAGGACACCGAGGACACAGAGACCACAGAGAGAATCGTTTATTTTCTCTTCTCGGTGATCTCTGTGTCCTCGGTGTCCTCGGTGCTCGCATCTCTCCCCCCTCTTCTACGTCTCTGCGGTTCTCCCCGGTTCTCCCCCGATGGATTTGGCAGGCATTCGAGTGGCGGTGTACACTGCGGGGAATGATTGCATGATCCCCGGCCCTCGGCGCGGCGCACCTGTGGGGGTGCGTGGTTTGGGGTACGGGAAATGGGGAAGGGATGGCGGGGGTATGGCGGAGACGGTGACGCGGACGAACGATCCACCGATGGACTTGCTCGGGCAGATGGGACAAGCGGCGCGCAGCGTCAGTGTCGATTACTTCAACTACGATCCGAACGACACGAGCATCTCCTTCGCCGGTGGCCTGCCGGATCCGGAGAGTTTGCCCGCCGGTGATGTCGCGCAGGCGACCGTCAAGGCGCTCGCCGAGCACGGCAAGACCGCGCTCCAATACGGTCGCGTCGGTGGCTATCGTCCGCTGGTCGATTTCCTGCGCGACAAGCTGAAGCGCACGCAGCAGATGGACATCCCGGAGGATGGCATCCTCCTGACCGCCGGTTCGATGCAGGCGCTCGTCTTCGTCACGAACCTCTTCGTGGACCGGGGGGACACGATCATCAGCGAGGATCCGGTCTGGCCCGGTGGGGTCGGCCTTTTCAATATGGTGGGTGCGAACGTCGTCACCGTGCCGCTCGATGAACAGGGGATGCGGGTGGATGTGCTGGAAGAGCGGCTCGCGGCGCTCAAGGCGCAGGGCATCCGGCCCAAGTTCATCTATACGCTGCCGACCTTCCAGAACCCCGTCGGCGTCACTGCGCCAGTCGAACGCCGCCTGCGCCTCCTCGAACTCGCGGCGGAATACGATACCTTCGTCTTCGAGGACGACGCCTACAACGATCTGCGCTACGACGGTGAGCCATTGCCCGCCATCTATGCCCTCGACCGCGAGCGCGGCGGCAACCGCGTCATCTCGATCGGCACCTTCTCGAAAATCCTCGGCGCGGGGATGCGGATCGGTTGGGTCGTCGCGCCGCCTGCCGTGATCGCCAAGATCGGCGGCCTGAAGGGCGATGGCGGCGTCAGCCCGTTCGCGACGACCGCGACGGCGGAGTTCTGTCTGGCGGACAAGCTGGAACCGCATATCGACGTGCTCAAGGGGATTTATCAGCGGAAGCGCGATGCGATGATCGGCGCGCTCGAAGAGCATATGCCGGAGGGTGTTACCTGGACCGTGCCGGACGGTGGTTTTTTCATGTGGGTCACGGTGCCGGACGGCGTCAACACCGCGAAGCTGATGCCGCTGGCCGCGCAGGAGGGAGTCGAATACCTCCCCGGCGTCGCCTGTCGCTTCGGTGGCGCGGGCACGAACGCCATCCGGCTCTCATTTAGTGTGATGACGGAGGAGCAGATCCGCGAGGGCATCGCCCGCCTCGGCAGATTGATTCACCGCGCCATCACGGGACAAATTCAGTAACGAGTAATGAGTAACGAGTAACGAGTGGTTGGTGCCTGCTCGCTACTCGTTACTCGCTACTCGTTACTCGTTACTTATTACAGAGGAGTTGCGCGCGATGAGCGTCAATGTCGGCGTCTTTATCGATGTATCGAATCTCTTTTATTCCGCCCGGAGCATGGGGGTGGAGGTGAACTATATCCGCCTCCTCGAACATGTCACCCGCAACCGCCACCTGATTCGTGCCAGCGCATACACAGGGATCGATCCGGAGAACGGCAGCCAGCGCCGCTTCGTGGACTTCCTCAGCGCGAATGGCTACCGCGTCGTTTGCAAGGATATTCAGAAGCATGAGAGTGGTCGCATCAAGGCGGACCTCGATGTGGAGATGACGCTGGACGCCTACATGATGTCCGATAACTTCGATGTGCTCGTGCTCGTCACCGGGGATGGTGACTTCAAGCGGCTCGTCGAGGTCGTGCAGCAGAAGGGCGTGCGGGTCGAGATCGTCGGCTTCGGTGCCAGCACCTCAAGCGAGTTGATCGCGATGGCGGACCAGTTTACCGAGATCAGCACGATTCCCGAGATCTTCCGCAACAGCAGCGCACCGCAGCCCTCAAATGGTGAGGTGCCCGCCGCCGCGCGCGACGCCCTCGGCACCTACGCCCTCAACCGCACCCGCCCGACGTGAGTGGATAGTGAGATGGATTGTCTGACCAGGTATCCGAGAGTATATGAAGAACGGTTGATTGCCCCTACCGTCCGCTACCACGGAGAACTGGTCGTGGTCGATCATGTTCCCGCTGAGATCTGCACGGAATGTGGTGATGTATTGCTGAAACCGGAAACCGTACGTAAGATCGAAACACTATTGAAGCAGCGCGCACAGCCCGCACACTTGGTGCCGCTCTACGAGTATGCATAAATGGCACTGACCGCCGCGAGAGAAGCTGCCTTGTCTGCCTCCTCTCAAACGGACTATGAGGTATTCGCGGACACCGCGCAGGCAAGTGTGCTTCAGTACGCTGCGTGGGGTGCATTCAAGGAGCAGCATGGTTGGGCGGTGGCGCGCGAGGCGGGCGACGGGTTTGCCGTCCAGATGCTTCTGCGGCGGAAGCTCAGTGTCACGATTGGCTATGTGCCGCGTGGCCCGGCGGTGGATTGGCGCGACCCGGTCGCGGTCGCGGCCTGCTTTCGCGCCCTCGATGCGCTGTGCAAGAGGGAAGGAGTGGCGCTCGCGCTGATCGAGCCGGATGCACCGCTTCCTGCGGATTTCGACCGCGCCGCGCACCATCTCACCCCGTCCGATCTCTCCGTGCAGCCCTTGCGAACGATCACCGTGCGCTGCGACCGCGATGACAATGCCCTGCTCGCCGCGATGAAGCAGAAGACGCGCTACAACGTTCGTCTCGCCGCGAAGCGGGGTGTGACCGTCCGGCAGGGGAATGTGGACGATCTGCCCGCTTTCTGGGCCCTCCTGCAAACGACCGCGACGCGCGACGCCTTTGGCGTCCACACGCGGGAATACTACGCGGACCTGCTGCACTTCTTCCCCGCACCCGACCGGGGCGCGCTCCTTTGCGCGGAGTATGACGGCGCGGTGGTGGCGGCAGCGATCCTCCTGCGCGGCGGGCCGACGGCGATCTACCTCGCGGGGGCATCGAGCGACAGCCATCGCGAGCATATGCCCACCTACGCGCTCCAGTACGCCGCCCTCCAATGGGCGCGCGATGCGGGCTGCACGCACTACGACCTCTGGGGAATCCCACCGACCGACGCGCCACCGGACGCCGTGCAGGGCGAGCAGCAGAATGTCCGTGATGGGCTCTGGGGGGTCTATCGCTTCAAGCAGGGGTTCGGCGGGGAGGTAATCAGCTATCCCGGTATCTTCGTGCGCGCGTACCGCCCCTTGATCGCGCCGCTCGCGCTTCGGGCTATCGAAAAACAGCGGGGGATGCTCGGTTGAGCGGGCCGCCGGACGCGACGATGCCACCGCGCCCGCTCCAGGCGCTCCTCGCGGATCTCGACGGCGCGCAGGTCGTGGGCGATGCCTCCTGCACGATCACCGATGTCGCCTACGATTCGCGCCTCATCACGCCGGGTGGCCTCTTCGTTGCGCTGCGCGGCGGCTATGCGGACGGGCATCGGTTCATCGCGGAGGCGGCACGCCGGGGGGCAGTCGCGGCGCTCGTCGAGGAAGCAGCACCGCTCCCCGAAGGCATCCGCGTGCAGATCATCGTGCCGGACACGCGGGCCGCGCTGGCGATGATTGCCGCGAACTGGTACGACCATCCCGCGAACGATCTCACCGTGATCGGCGTCACCGGGACAAATGGGAAAACGACGACGACGACGATGATCACTTGCGTGCTCGATGCAGCGGGGATGCAGAGCGCCTTGCTCGGCACGGTGGAGATGAAGCTCGGATCGGATCGCTGGCCGAACCCCAACCACCAGACGACGCCCGAATCGCTCCATGTCCAGCGTTTCCTGCGGCAGGCAGTGGCGGCGGGGTGCAGCCACGCCGTTTTGGAGGCCACCTCGCACGGCCTCGCCATGCACCGTCTCGATGCGCTGCCCGTGGACATCGCCGTCTTCACGAATATCTCCCATGACCATCTGGAATATCATCAGACCTTCGCGGCCTATCTTGCCGCGAAGCGTGTCCTCTTCGCCCGGCTCCAACTCGCACCGGAGCGCGGCACGCGCCGTTGGGCTATCGTCAATGCGGACGACCCCCATGCCGATGACTTTCTCACCGCCGCGCCCGATGCGACTGCGCTCCATTACGGCATCGGTCGCCCCACACCGATCACCGCACTCGATACAACGGAACTGCCGGAGGAGACGGCTTTCACCTTGCAGGTACCGGGCGGTGCGGCCACGGTGCAACTCCACACGCTCGGTGCGTACAACGTTCTCAACGCATTGGCGGCGGCGGCGGTCGGCCATGCAGAGGGGATCAGTGCGGAAACGATTGCCGCCGGGTTGGGCGCGTTCCGCGATGTCACGGGCCACCTGGAGCGGATCGCGATGGGCCAGCCCTTCGCCGTGATCGTCGATTTCGCGCACACTCCCGCCGCCTGTGAGGCGCTCTTTGAGTTGCTTCGACGGACGACGCAGGGTAGACTTTTGGTAGTCTTCGGGAGCGCGGGGGAGCGTGATGCGGCGAAACGCCCGATGCAGGGCGAGAGCGCCGCGCGGCACGCGGATTACGCGATCTTCACGAACGAGGACCCGCGTTTCGAGGATGCCGAGGAAATCCTGCGGGAGATCGCGGCAGGGGCGGCGCGGCTTGGCTGGCGCGAGGGTGCACAGTATCAGTGCATCGCGGATCGCAGGACCGCGATCCGCGCGGCCTTCGATTGGGCCGCACCCGGCGATACCGTCGCCCTCGTTGGTAAGGGGCATGAGAACTCGATTATTATTGGCGCTGAGGCGCTGCCGTGGGACGAAGCCGCAGTCGCCCGCGACGCGCTCCGGGCACGGGGATACATGGGATTGCCCTAACCCCCCGGCCCCCTTCCCTAAAAGGAAGGGGGAGTAGGCCATCACAAAGCGATGGCCTTTGGAGGAACGCCTCGATATTCATAGTGAGTCACCCCTTCCCTTTAGGGAGGGGGCCGGGGGGTAGGTAGGTTGCTTTCACGACGACAGGCATTGAAGCTTTCGGCAGCGGCGGCGGTATCGGCTGCGCTCGCGGCGTGTGGTGTGCCATCAGCGCCACCGTCGCCGTCAGAGATCGCGCCGCGGCGCAATACAGCCGCCTCGAAAGCGGATGGCCGCATCCTCTTCGCCAAGGCACAGACGGTCGATAACGGCGGCAAGGACGACGGCATCTACCTCATCGAAAATGCCAGCAAGCCCCGGAAAATCCTCGCGAAGGTGGAGGGCGAGTACGCCTTGCAATACCCCCGGTGGTCGCCGGACGGCACGCAGATCGCCTATGTGCGGGCCGGGGATCGCGGTATCTACTCGGACCTCTGGATCGTTGGCGTCGCGGACACGAATAACCCGCGCCAGATCACGAAGTTCAAGAGCGGTATCGCCCATAACAACAACGTGAACGCCGAGGGTCAGTACGTTGCGGATAGCGCGATTGTCGCGGGGCTGGCATGGTCACAGGGCGGGAACAACATCACCTTTGCCAGTGCGAAGGGGAATACGACGGGGGCGATGCGCCCGTGGATATTCGAGAAGCCCGATGAGGCACCCACGCTCCAGAACCTGCATGTCATCGCTGCGACACAGACCTTCAGCCCCGCAAGCTCGCAGATCAATTTCCATATCGATAACACTGCTCTCGCAGCGGACGGCAACGTGATGGCCTTTGTCGGTCTCTGGGCGCAGCCCGACAACTATGCCAACCGGCAGACACAAATTTATCTCCTCGATATCGCGACGAGAAAATATGCGGAACTCACCGAGATGCCGTGGGGCGCGTACGATCCGGCGTTCTCACCGGACGGTCAATCCATCGTGTACGCAGGTCGCCCGGACTATCGCATCAACGATCTCTTCGTCATGGGTCGGGACGGCAAGAATCAGGTGCAGATCACGACAAACGGTGCGGCCCGCTCCCCCGTCTGGTCGCCGGACGGCAAAAAACTCGCCTTCCTCAGTTCTGTGGAGGGCGCGCAGTTCAATCTTTACGTGATGGATGTCACCCCCGCCGCACCGGGCACGCCCCTCACCGCCGCCAACTTCGGCAAAGCCGACAAACTGACCGACGAAAAAGGCATCGACGCCCGCTCCGGCCTTTCCTGGACGGCGTAGCGGTCGAAAGCGATTAACCGCAGAGGTACAGAGAACGCTCATATCGGTGGTGCAGTTTGGTAGAATGATAGGAAGGTCTGGTGCCCAGGGTTACCGGTGTCTATCATGCACGCGAATATCACCGATTACAGTCACCAACGCAGACAGCGGATGACGCGGCAAGGCAGGAAGCAAGCGGCGAACTTTGGGGGAGGAAGCGACAGGGGAGCGATACTCCCAAAGTACAAGCGTATGCCGGGCCGCTTCCCGACGAAGATAGTGGTATTGAGTTCACGACCGACGTTCTACCTAATCCTGGCAGTCATCCGCGAGTCCCGGAATGGTCCGGTCCCCGTGACGGGGTAGTCGTGGAAGATGGGTTCGCCAAGATTCGGATCGTGGTAACGAAAAATACTCAGAAGGAATCGTAAGATGCCCGTACAACAGGTCACACCAACGAACCGCTTCCCGAGTGGGGATTATCGTGATCTGGTCGAGTTGCGTCTCACCCCCGAAGATCTCAGCCGCAGATATGGTCTCCGCTTCGATCACTATGTAGATGGTCTCGATACCTACCACCTCGCTGCCATTATGCTGGATGAGGTTGCACAGGCATGGCTGATGAAGTATCGCGGTGATCGCAGCGGCGGCACACTCGTACGAGTAGATGCAGGTATCGATCCGACGCGGGCAAAGCAACTTCTCAAGGAAACGCTTAACCTGCATGAGTCCGAATTCGTTTGGGTTTCCCCTGCCGTGCGGGCGTCCATGCTGGCCTAACACCCTCTCGCTCTTTCATAATCCCTCTCTGCATCCTCTGACGGACGAGGACTACGGAGAGATCCGGCCTCCACTCAGTCCTCGTCCGCCAGGACGCTGATGTGGAGGTCGGTGAGTTGGCGTGGGGAGACGGTGGAGGGGGCACCGAGCATCAGGTCCTGGAAACTCTGGTTCTTTGGGAAGGCGATCACCTCGCGGATATTCTCCTCGCGCGCGTAGAGCATGATGAGGCGGTCGATGCCGGGAGCGATGCCACCGTGCGGTGGCGCGCCATACTCGAAGGCGCGCAGGAAGCCACCGAACTTCGTCTGTAGCTCCTCTTCTTCGAGATTGAGGAGCCGGAAGACCTGCTCTTGGAGCTCCCGCTGGGCGATGCGGATGCTGCCGCTCCCCAATTCGAAGCCGTTCGCGACGAGGTCGTACTGCTGCGCGCGCATCGCGCCGGGATCGGTCGCCATGAGGGGGATGTCCTCCTCGAAGGGCATCACGAATGGGTGATGGACGGCGTCCCAGCGGTTCTCATCGCTGTTCCACTCGACAAAGGGCTGTTCGAGGAGCCACGCGAAGGCCATCACGTTCGGGTCCGCGAGGCCGAGCGCCTGCCCGAAATGCTGCCGGAGGCGGGAGAGCACGTCACCCGCCCGCGTGCGCTCGTCCGCGATGAAGGCGATCAGATCGCCCGGCTTTGCGTCGAAGCGGTCGAAGATGGCGCGCTGCTCCGCGGGCGAGAAGAACTTGGCGATGGGCGAGCGGGCGGCGGGTGCGCCCTCCTGCTCCTCGACGATGAAGTACGCCAGCCCCTTCGCGCCGAAGCCCTGCGCGAGCGCGATCAAGGCGTCGATCTCCTTGCGGGTCATCGTGCCCTGACCGGGGAGGCAGATACCGCGCACCGCGCCGCCACCCGCCACCGTGTTAGCGAAGACACCGAACTGGCTCGTGCCGACGAGGTCTGAGACATCCCTCAGTTCCATGCCGAAGCGGAGGTCCGGCTTGTCGTTGCCGTAGCGCTCCATGCTGTCCGTGTAGCTGAGGCGCGGCCACGGCTTGAACAGGACGCGCATATCGGTGACCGTCTCGGTGAGTTCGGTATAGAGATCCTCCGCCAAATTGAGCACGTCTTCCATCGAGACGAAGGACATTTCGAGATCGAGTTGCGTGAACTCCAGTTGCCGGTCGGCCCGCTGATCCTCATCGCGCATACAGCGGGCGATCTGGAAATAGCGATCCATCCCTGCGATCATCAGGATCTGCTTCAGTTGCTGCGGCGATTGTGGCAGGGCGTAGAACTCGCCGGGGTGGACGCGGCTCGGCACGAGGAAGTCCCGCGCGCCTTCGGGCGTCGCCTTGATGAGCATCGGCGTCTCGATCTCCAGAAAACCGCGCGCCGAGAGCCAGTCCCGCATGAACTTGACGACGGTGTGCCGCAGGATGATGCGCTCGGTCATCGGGCGGCGGCGGAGGTCGAGGTAGCGATAGGTGAGGCGCAGCGATTCGTCTACGTCGCCATGCTCCGCGCCCTCGGCGATCACGAAGGGCGGCGTCTTGGCGGCGTTGAGAATCTTCACGCCATCGACAAGCACCTCGATCGCGCCCGTCGCGATGTGCGGGTTCTCGGCACCGGCGGGGCGGCGGACGACTTCGCCCGTCACTTCCAGCACGTACTCGGCGCGGGCCTCCTCGGCCACCGCGTGCGCGTCGGGCGCGTTCGCGGGATTGATCGTGCACTGGGTGATCCCGTAGCGATCCCGCAGGTCGATGAAGATCAGGCCGCCGTGGTCGCGCCGCCGGTTGACCCAACCGCGCAGCGTGGCCCGCCCGCCCGCGTGCGCCGCGCGCAGGTCGCCACACGCGGTATAGCCGCGATACGCGCGGTGTGTTGCTTCTGGCGATCCGGTGTGTATCCCTACGCTCACCCACAAACTCCTTCAAGAGATGAGATTCATCCGCCACCGCACCCACCCGGCGTAATTCATCACGCTATTCTACACGAAGGGAGACGATTGAACCGCAGAGGACGCAGAGAGCGCAGAGAAGAGAAAGGTTTGAACACAGAGGACACAGATACCACAGAGGAAATCCTAATTTTCTCTTCTCTGCGCTCTCTGCGTCCTCTGCGCTACGACCTTCATCAGCGGTTTCAGCGCACTTCGCTACGGACAAGGGCGCGTCGTTCTTCGGGATGATCCTGCCGAGTGTCGTAGTGTGTGATGCGCGGCAGATGCTAGTATATCCGGGTGGTTTGCCAGGGGTGGAGAGAGGGGAGCGGCGGATGGCGGTACGAATCACCGAGGAGCGATGGGCACGGACGCGCGCCATTGCGATGGAGAACGACCTGGTGCGCGTCGTCGTCCTCCCCGATCAGGGGGCGCGCATCGCCTCGCTCATCCATCTGCCGAGTGGCCGGGAGGTGCTCTGGTCGCCCCCCGGTCTGCGCGCTCTGCCGCCACCGACCTATGCGATGCCCTATGCCGATCATCCGGCGGTCGGCATCGATGAATGCCTGCCAAATATCTGGGCGGATACCTTCGCGGGGCACGAGTTGCCGGACCACGGTGAGGCGTGGACCGTGCCGTGGGAGGCGCGGACGGGTCGCGCCAGCATCGAAACGACGGTCTCGCTCCGCCGCTCACCCTTCCGCTTCACGCGGCGCATCACCTTCATCAACGACTCCGCAGTGCGGTTGGAGTATGCCCTCACGAACACGGGTGACGCCCCTGCGCCCTGTCTCTGGGCGCTCCACCCCCTGATGAAGTGGCAGCAGGGGATGCGCATTATCCTGCCACCGGAGGTGACCACGGGGGAAGTCGGCTCGGTGAGCGGCATGAGCCCCCTGCACGAATACGCGCCGACGACCTGGCCGACAAGTAATGGATTGGACCTCGCGGGGGTACAACTGAACCGGGACGGTGCGCCCGCCGCGACGAAGGTCTATATCGGCCCGATGACCGAACGGTGGGCCGCGCTGCACGATACCCTGGCGGGCTTCGTCGTCGGCTTCGCCTTCACCGTCCCGATGCTCGGTCTCTGGTTGAATCGGGGGGCGTGGGGAGGTTATACCCACGTCGCCATTGAACCGGCGACCGGCATTTCCGAGCATCTCTCCACCGCTGTCGCGCGCGAGAATGTCCTCACCGTCCCCGCGAACGAGACCGCACAGTGGAGCGTCACCCTCGTCGTCATGAGCGGCATCCTCAATGTCACCGGCGTCACGTCAGATGGCGAGGTTTCCACATAATGGGGGCGAACTTCGCACGTGGCGGGCTCGTCAGTTCGGAAGTGGAATGAGTCACTATTGAGCGGTATGGCAGGCTGGAAATGATCGATGCAGGAGCGCGACAAGTACTTGCGCATGGCCGCCCTCCGTCTCAGTGATGCGCTGCCGGGATCGGTCACGGCGCACAGTAGCGCCATTTGTAGTAGTGCTGGCCGATATTGCCCATCTCCACCTTGAACGCGTCCGGATTGTCTGCCGTGTACGTCAGCACCCGTCGCTCGAAGACCTGCACCATCACCTGGCGCTGCGCGCCCGCCACCTTCACCGTCGCCAGGAACGGCTCGCTCTTCGCGTAGCCGATCGTCAGCAGCCCGACCTTGTCCCGGTACTGCGCGAACGCCTGCGGCACATTGTGCTGCGTGATGCCGTCGTAGATCGTCAAGGACGTCGGGCCGCCCCCCGCGCCTCCGGGTCCCAGCGTGATCGACCCGTTGGCGGCGACGACCGTTGTCACCGCGCTGCCAGTCTGCGCAGGCGTCGCGGCGAGGAGCGCGGCGGCCGTGCTGCCGAGGGCGGCGTAGGTCGGTCCCGCGTTGTCGGGGTCACCGGCAATCGGAATCGTCGCGGCGGCGCGGGACTGGAACGTGCCGTCCCCCGTTTGCAGTTGACCGTAGATCAGTTCATTGGCGAGCAGGCCGTTGGTGACAATGCCACTGGCCGGGTTCGTCAGTTCCATGCGGCCCTTGTCGAAGTACTGCGCGGCGCGCTGCCCACCGGGAGATTCGGCGTACTGTTCCTGCACCCCGCCAGTGATCGTCGGACCCCAGAAATTCGGGGCGATGTGCTCACCCTGCTGCCACTGGCTCTGGAAGCCGGGGAAGGCAAACGGACTGTTCAGCGCGAGCGGCGTACAGACACCCGCGGCGGTTGTGCTGCCGGTCGCGGGAGCCGAGCCCATCGCGCTCGTCGCCAGCGGTGTACCAGGAGGCGCGGCGGCTCCTGTCGACGGTGCAGTCGTTCCGGTAGCCCCCGCCGCAGTCGCCGTCCCGGCGACCGTGCCACTGGCGGAGGAAGAGCCTGCGGGCGGAACGTACTCGAAGGCGCCGATATCGCAGGCCAGACCTTGCGGGCGCGTGAAGCCGCGCTGATCGCGGTCACCGCAGCCGCTGCCGTCGAGTTGGCCGCCCGCGTCGATTGCCGCGCTGCCGGGCAGCAGCGCGTGGGTGGCGGTGTAGCGCTCCCCCGCGTTCTGGGCGATTGGTCCCGTCGGGTTCTCGGCGAGGGCGACGAGCTTTGGGTCGGCGTGAGAGCGGTCGTGGGGTTGGTTAAAGCTCCAGGTTGCACCGTCGTCGAGGTTGTAATCGGTCGAGGCGGGATTTCCTGCGCAATTTGGCCCCGCAGTGCTCTGTGCCACAATGCTATGCAGGATGGTCATCGGGCCGTAAATGCCCGACGAGTTGAACGCGATCGTGCTATTGGTAATTTTGGTCAGGGAACTGCCGCTGACCCCGCCAATGCCGCTCGCCGAATTGCCGCTGATCGTACTGGTCGAGATGAGGACCGTCCCGCCATCGACGTAAATCCCGCCCCCGTTGATCGAAGCGGTATTCCCGCTGATTGTGGAGATCTCGACGGTCAGATTCGCTGATGCCCAGTTGTATATCCCGCCGCCGCTGTCGAGTGTGTTTGGCAAAGGTTTTGTCGGAGAGTTGTTCCCGGAGAATCCGCCGTTGGCGGAGTTGCCGCTGACGGTGACAAAGCGCAGGTGCAGAGTCCCGCGATTCGAGATCCCCCCGCCGACACAGGGATCGCAATGTTCGTGGCCGAACTTGCCGAGGGCGTTGTTCTGTACCGCGCTGTTGGTCAGCGTCAAGTTGCCCGCGTTGGAGATGCCCGCCCCCTCCGCCGTCGACTTGCCGTTCTGGATGACAACATTATCGATCGTCACCGTTGCTCCCGCCTGTACCGTGATGATGCGATCCGTCCCGACACCCTCGAGTACCGTTGGCCTCGTCAGTCCATCCCGCGTCGTCCCGAGAATGGTCACGGACTTATCGATGACGATGCGCTCAGCGTACACCCCGGCCTCGACAACGAGGCGGTCGCCGTCGCCTGTGCGCTTCGCGATGGTGTATGCGATCGTCTTGCACGGCGTGCTCTGCGTGCCGCAATCGGCCCGATCCACGCCGCGCTGGGTATCCACCATGAGCGTCGCCGCGCCGCGGACGACGGCGGGCAGCGTCGGGAGGAGGGCAAAAAGAAACAGCACGAGCAGCCAGCGCCGCGCGGTACGAGGCGGGACGTGAAACAATTGGCGATACATTGTATACCTCCCGTGCGATGCGGAAAGCAGGGTGGCGACCAACACCCCGGGGCACGTTTTGACACATCATGCTCACAGGCAGTATCCATCGCATGGCGCGGAATCTCCACGAAAAACTCACAATTTCGGTCACAATTTGGGTCACATGGGGATGGCTGGCAATGCCGCATGCGGGCAGATACGGACGAACGTCATCACTGCCGGTGTACAATGGGGAGCGACGGCATACAACTCTGCACGGCAAGAACAGGGACGAGGCATGGCGACCACGGATCTTCATGTTTCCATCGGCGCATTGCTGCGGCGTTATCGCGCCGCGAGTGGTCTGACCCAGGAGCAACTCGCAGAGCGAGCCAGCGTCAGCGCGCGGAGCATTAGCGATCTCGAACGCGGCCTCAACCGCCGATCACGCGCTGAGACCATACGCCTGCTTGCTGATGCTCTGCACCTCTCCGCAGAGGAGCGCGCCGCTTTCGCTGCCGCAGCGCGCGGTCAGGTGCCCTTCTCCGCTCTCCATCCCACAGACAGCGATCGACCGCATCATCTGCCCGCTCCCCTGACTCCCCTGCTCGGCCGCGCGCGGGACGTGGCGGCCGTTCGCGGGCACCTCCACCGTGCGGACGTACGCCTGCTCACGCTCACCGGCCCCGGCGGGATCGGTAAAACCCGTCTGGCCTTGCGCGTCGCGATAGAGATAGGCGGTCATTTCGCGGACGGTGTCTGCTTCATTCCCCTCGCCTCGATACGTGACGTGCATCTCGTTTCCGCCACGATTGCCCAGGCGCTCGGTATCCGAGATGCGAGCCGACGCCCTCTGCGCGAGCGACTCATCGATGACTTGTGTGACAAGCAACTTCTCTTGCTGCTCGACAACTTCGAGCATCTTATCCAGGCCGCACCCCTAATTGTGGAACTACTTGTCGCCGCTCCCCGCGTGAAAGTGCTGACGACAAGCCGGGAGGCACTGCGGCTCTCTGGCGAATACGCATGGCCGGTGTCG
>CAVXPY010000004.1:0-112667 GCA_963763655.1 uncultured Chloroflexia bacterium | reverse complement strand
TGCAGATCGAGGACGCCGATCAACGGGCCAACGACCGACAGGGATATCGGTATGGAAACCTGCCCCCGCAGATGCGCGCCACCCGGCATCACTGCCCCCACCGATGCCGGGTGCGTCGCCGTATCGGACGTGGCGATGGTCGCGTGTTGCGCTGCCGCAAGGCCGGTAATACCCTCGCCGAGGCGGAGCGTGAAACGGCCAACGGCCTCCTCCGGCACACCAACCGCGCCAGAAAGCACGAGGCGACTCCGCTCCGCGTCGTGGAGAAAGACGCTGCACGCGTCGCTCTGCATCACATCCGCGACGGTGGCGACGACTGCTGCCAGCATCGGACTCATCTCGAGCGTGGAAGCGGCAGCGCGATGAATGCGGTGCAGCGCATCCAATCGGGCAATCTTTTGGAGGAGCGCCTCTCGCCCCAACGCCGCCGTATCCGTCGTCTCGATCAAGGAAACATTGCCGCTCACCATCGTTGACCCCTCAAGGGAAGTAGCCCGTAGCCAGTAGCCAGTAGTCAGTAGTCAGCGAGATATCTGACGTCTTCGGTCCCATGCGACCGGGAGCACGCTTCCTTGCAGAAGAACGAAGGATTCTGCCTACTGCCTACTGTCTCCTTCCCATACAGTGTAACAGTTTGCATTTCGCGTGTGATCCGTAGACAATC
Organism: uncultured Chloroflexia bacterium; assembly: GCA_963763655.1. GTDB lineage: Bacteria > Chloroflexota > Chloroflexia > Thermomicrobiales > JALYUS01 > JALYUS01. The sequence goes on along the minus strand of CAVXPY010000004.1, from coordinate 112,003 downwards.
CACACACAGCGTAACTGTACGTGCAGGGAGCGCGATACAGAAAACATGCGGCGGTGTGGGGCTGCGGCGCGCTGGTGTTGGGCATCGATTGTACGGGGAGGGGCGAGAGTATGCGCGTCGGGGCCAATTGCGGGTTACGTATTCGCGTGACCTGCGCTTTGTTACTGCTCCTGACCCTGTATCCAGGTGTCTCTCACACGCACACCTCTCTCTCGGCTGCCCCATCGACTCTCACGGACCCCTACCCCGACCGTGACGGCTTCTTCGGCGTCGTTGGGCGCGACCCGTACTATGAATGGAACACCGACACTATTCACTTCAATAACGATGTCAATCGGGCCGTCCTGGAGAACATTGTGAAGGAGATGGCCGCCTCCGGCGCGAAATGGGTGCGCGTTGAGTTCTTCGCCGAGTACGGTGATGTCAGCGGACCAGGCCAGATGCGGTACGACAAGTACGACTGGTTTCTCACCGATCTGGTGCGCCGCTACAATATGAATGTGCTCGGCGTCCTCTCATACGGCATCGTACGGGACACGAACTACACATACATTCTCAGCAAGGTGAACGACCCCAGCGACCGGGGTGACGGCTCCAATCCCTTCATCCGCGGGTTCGCGGACCGCGCGGCGGAGATCGCGGGGCACTATGCGGGCTACGTGCAGGCATGGGAAATTATCAACGAGCCGAACCAGAACTCGCAACTCGATTTCATCACGAAGGGCGCGCAGCAGCGCATCTTCCCGGACCGCATGGCGTCGATCATGTCGCTCGTCTATCCACGCCTGAAGAGCATCAGCCCGAGCGTGCCCGTCGTGCTTGGGGGCCTCATCAACACCGCCGGGGCCTACCCCGATAACTACGACATTCCCTACCTGCGCCAACTGTATACCTCGCCCGTGCTTAGGGGGCGCGGCGGCGGCGCGCCGTGGGATGTCGTCGCCGACCACCCGTACGAGTTGAAGGCGGCGGACATTCCCGGCCATGTGCGGGACATGCATAAGGTGATGGAGCAGGCGGGCGAGGGATTCAAGAAGATCTGGGTGACGGAGTTCGGTGAGCAAGCCGCGGCACCCTCGGTACCCGATTCAGGCATCATCCCGGTGACGGATGAGGAGGCGAAGCAATCTGCCTTCCTCACGGATACATTGACCGGCCTCCTGAAGATGCGCGACATCGTTGAACGCGCCTTCTGGTTCAAGCTGGAGGATTTCACGATCGCCGAACAGGGCAATCAGCAGACGCGCTGGGGGTTGTTTGCCTTCCGGCGCGATGGCGATCATCCCGGCGAGCCGTGGCCCCGCAAGGACGCACTGCGCGCCTATGCCACCCTCGCCCGCCCGTCCGCGCTCCCCACCGCATCGGAAGACCCGAACAAGCCGACCGCGTCGGACGCGAAATGGTTTCCCGATACGAAGCACTGGCTTGCGGGGGCATTCCGCCTCTATTGGGAACGCAACGGCGGCATCGAGCGATTTGGCCTGCCGCGCACGAGTGTCTACACCTCCGCCGGGCGCATCGTACAGATCTTCGAGCGGGCACGGTTCGAGTTCCACGATGAATTTGCTGGCACGCCAAACGAGGTCCTGCTGACCTTGCTCGGCAATGTCACGACGCGCACGCGCACCTTCCCGACCGTGCCACAACCACAGCTCGCATCGGATGTTTACTTCCCATCACCCGATGCACCGACCCGACCGCCCGCGACGCCAACGCCTCCACCGACACCGACACCCACACCAACACCGAAATCGACGACCACATCGAACGCTACGCCGAGCAAAACGACGGAGACACCGACGCCCGGCCCACCGCCCTTTGCCGGGGCGTATTTCACGGAGACGCAGCATACACTGGTGGGGCCGTTCCTTCAGTTCTGGAAACAGGGGGGCGGCTTGCCGGTCTTCGGGTTCCCAATCAGTGAACCGATGGTCGAGAAGAACGCGGACGACGGCAAGCTCTACACCGTGCAATATTTCGAGCGCACACGCCTGGAATATCACCCCGAATTCAAAGACAACCCACTCCCCGTCCTCGAAGGATTACTCGGCAACGACCTGATCCGCGACGGCGGCTGGTGGAGGTAGCAGGGAGTAACAAGTAACGAGTATCGAGTAACGAGAGGAGACCGTGCCCCCTTCTCGTTACTCGATACTCGTTACTTGTTACTTATTTGGCTCTTCCGGTGAGGCGTAGTTTGCCGTCCAGGACTTCGACGCGGTCGACGAAGATGGGCAAGCTGTCATTGATGAGGGCATCGTTCTGGACGGTGGTGACGATCTGGTCGGTGATGCTGCCCGGCAGCGGGAAACGACCACTATCGACATGCTCGACGCGAAGCTTCAGTTTGCCATTCTCGGCGGTCGGCACCGCGATGACCACGAGATCCACCCGCACGGGAAAATCGTCGCTCTTCGCCTTGCCCCCGGCATACACACGCCCGTCATGCACGGCGACTTGCGGGTTCTGAATGTCCGCGCCGATCGATGCGCGCTCCTCAACGACGGTCTGGGCAAACTTCGAAGTCAATTCCTCGTTGGTCAGATCGATGGTGACGGACGTATTACGCGGCGCGGCAACAATCTGACCGACCTTTGAATCGAACGATGCCGCTGCCGCAGTGCTCACCGGGACGCGCGTGACGGCGACCTGCGTGGGCGCGGGCCGCGTAATGAAGAAATAGACGCCCCCAAGGGCGAGCACCGCGCCGACGACGAGCGCCGTGAGAAAGATCAAGCAACCCCGCATGACAAACTCCCATCCATCGTTTCCACCCGCACGCATCATACCTTCGTGATGCAACCCCTCCCCTAACCCCCAACCCGCCGGGCACCCGTAAGCATTCCGTCATTGGAACGTTCGGGAAATGTCTGCCGTTTTGAGTGTACTATGTTGCAAGGAAACGGTAGATGAGGGAGAAATACATAATGGAGACAACGACCCGGCCACCACAATCGCCCAATGCACGTCCGCGCGATGCGCGACCCTTCTGGCGCAAGCACTTTTTCAAGCTGACACTACTGCCGCTCGGGGCAATCGTGGCGCTCTGGTTCCTCGTCATCCAGCCCCGCACGAGCAAAACCGTCAACGAGGACTTCCCAACGACGGTGCCCGCGCAGACTGCGGTGACGGTCGCGCAACCGGCTGCGACCGCCATCCCGCAAGTGACCCCGACCAAGGCACCGATTGCCACCACGCTCGCGCCAACGACAGTGCCCGCTGCCGCCGCGCAAGCGCCGACGATCAGACCCGCACAAGCGCCCACCGCGACGACTGCACCAACGGCAACGACGGCACCAACGAGCGTCCCCGTCGCCACCGGCCCCGTCGCGATCAAGGCGGGCGACTTCGTCAAGGTCCATGAAAATGGCTCCGGCACCGCGACGATCTTCAAGCAAGTGGATGGCACCTACATCCTGCGCCTGGAAAATTTCAGTGTGACGAACGGCCCGGACCTGCGGGTGCGGCTCCTCGGCCCGGATGGCAGGAGCCTTGATCTCGGTGGTTTGAAGGGGAACAAGGGTAACCAGAACTACGAGCTTCCCGCCGATTTCGACCCCGCGCAATACGACGCCGCCGATATCTGGTGCCGCGCCTTCCGCGAGCAGTTCACCAAAGCGACCTTCGCCTAACGCGCACTATCCTCCTCAGGGTGGTTGAGGGTGATCGGCGTGCCGTCCGCGCCACTGACGGCGAGGAGGGTGATGAGGGTGGCGCGCCCCTCGGGGAACTGGAACCCTTCCCGGCGCAGGTACACGACGAAGCGCGTGGCGTCGGCGTCCAGTTGGCTACTCATGCCGACTGCCTGGACGGTGTGGGTGCGCTCGTTGTCGCCGGAGCGGAAGACGCCGCGCACCGTGTATTCAACCGGCACCGGCGCGGCGATGGGCGCTCCCTCCAGTGCCTTCCCTGCCTTCGTATCGCCCGGTCGCGCGGTATCGGCACGTCCGTCGTCGCGACGGGCGAGGGATGCCAGGTCGAACAGCGGGGTCATTCCCTGCCCTGATTGTCGCGCCCGCCGCTTACCTGCCATACCACTGCCGCCCCCCATCATCGCATCGTCGCTGTAGCATACGATGCACTTGTCTGCATGGCGAGGAGAATACGGGCACAAAAGAGCGGCGGTTGGGGAACCGCCGCAAGGAATGGGGAGGAGGAAGGAGTGTGATGCAAAAGAAGCGACGGGTCGAAAGTGACTCATGGCTCCGGTTGTGTGGCAGGTGGGTGCGGCTTCCTGATTTCCGTTCGCCCGTTACCACCAATCGCCCCGGCCCGTCGAAAATGATTATTGCGTGGCGAGATGAGCGCTGCATGAATCAATCCTGAAATCATGCTGAATCTCTTCGCCAGTAGGCAGTAGACAGTAGGCAGTAGCCGGAAGACTCAGTCCTCAGTCCTCAGTCCTTCCCCATCAGCGCGCGTTGAAGTCGATCGTCCCCAGCACCTGCGTGACTGCCTGATCGATCTGTCGGTCTCGCGCGGGCACCCCGGCGAAGATCATCACGATGCGGTCACAGCCCACCTGCCCAACCCACAATGTCGCATCAACAATCTGGGCATTCTCCCCGGTAAAGTGGAACTGCCCGATGTAGCCATCGTAGCCTGCGGCCCGCTCGAGGCGCGGGCGGCCCGTCACCACAGCGTTCGTGATGGGGGTAGCGTTGATCACGGTGCCGCTATTCGCCAATGCGCGGTGCGTGTAGGCGTCGAACTCCGCCTGCCAGGTCGCCGCCGTCACGGCCCCGCCCGCACCCGGCACACGGATGAGGTCGAGGCGGTCGAAGTCCACCACACCGGGCACGGTGCCTGCCACATACCGCGTGCCGCCCGATGTGGTGGGCAGTTCGTCCCACCACGGCATGCCAAAGAAGCGAAGGTGCAGAGTGGGAACAAACGCGACCCACGACCCGGCGAGAGTGGCAGAGGCGGGCCGCGCTGCGGAGGCTGCGCGTCGTGCGGCGGCGGCCTCGGTCGCCGGGGTGCAGGCGTTCGGTGCGACCACATTTGCGCCCGTCGTGGGCCGGGGCGTATTCGTCGTGGGGCGTGCGCTGTCCGCAGGCGGCACTTCCGCCGAACCGGCGAAGGGCAGGTCGTAGTGCTGGACAAACCACCATGCCCCCCCGGCAATCGCGGCCACCATGACGACCACTGTCGCGAGCATCGTCAGCATTTCGCGTGTGATCTTCCCGCGTGGGCGGCGCGCGGGCGTACTCGTACGCGAGGCGGGCCTCTTCTTCACGGTCGCGCGGGTACGCCGGGATGGTGGCCTGGGCGGGCGACTCGGCGCACGCTCGCCCACAGTCGGCGGGATGGCGGATCGATCGGAGGCACGCTCCGGCGGTCGGGTGGTCGATGGGATCGTGAGCACCGCAGAAGGTATCGACCGCTCGGCGTCCGCCAGTGTGTCGCGCCAGGTCTCCGGTGCCGGGCGACGTGACGGCTGGCGATGCCCGTCAATGAAGCAGCGCCGCACGAGGTCCGCCACGACGGGCGAGAGCGTCGCGAGGGCGGGGGCGTTCGGCGGTGGCACGATGGGGCACGTCGGTGTATCGGCGTAGGGGAAGCACCCGCGGCGGATCTTCTCCTCGACCGAGGGTGGCTCCCCCGACCCGGTCCACGTCCCGCTGAACGGATGCCGACCTTCCATTAGGAGCTGAAAGATCAAGACGCCGAGCGCGAAGCGGTCCGCCTCCGCGTGCCGCACCTCCTGGCTGAAGACCTTCCCCTGCAACTCCGGGGCCGTGTATTCCAGCTTGCCGACCGGGCAGGGATAGGTGACGACACGCCCCGCGCGCGTCGCCTGCACCTGAAAGGAGTCGCAGTCGATGAAGCTCACCAGCGCGGAGGGCGTGACGAGGATGTTGCTCTCGTTGACATCGCCTACGACGTACCCGGCCTGGTGCAGTGTCGCGAGGACTGCGGCGAGATTGCGGGCAGTGCGGACGAGGTAGCGGCGGTCGAAGTTGGGCAGGGTTCGGGCGCGCAGCCGTGGGTTGAAAACTTCGAGGAGGGGCACCGCGCCCGCGACGTGGGGCATCAGGAAACCGATGGGCGTGCCGCCGCGACCGCGCGCGGAGAGCAGCTCAGAGGGCCAGGCGAGGTTGACATGCCCATTCGCGCCCATTCGCCCACTCGGCGGGCGGTCGATCATCCGCGCGAGCTTTTCCCCTGCCTCGGCGGTCGGTTTCGTATAGATTTTCGCCACCGATGCCACGCTACTGGCGAGGGCATAGACATCACCCTCCCCACCGCCACCGATCCGGCGACCGAGCGTGAGGGGGCGGTTGCGCGAATCATAGACGTTCATGCAGTTCTACCCGGCGTTGGGTGCCTCCGTCGGCAACGGCTGTGGCAGGTCGCCCGTCCCCACCCCTTCATCCGCCACACGCACGGCGAGGACGAGCGTCTTGTCGTCGTCGGTCCGCTGCGCGATCCGCTCGGAGGCGAGGAAGGCGGCCAACGCGCGGTCGGCGGTTACCGCGTCCGTCGTCTCTTTAAGGAACGCGAAGAGCGGACGGAAGAAGGGCACATGCGGCGCATACGACGGCAGACGCACCGCGAGGCGGAGCAGCCCGTCCGTCGTCACCGCGACCGCCCGGACTGGCGTCGTGAAGAGGGCGACCGCCACGTTTTCGACCGCCTCGGGCATCGTCAGCAAGGCCACCTCGTTGGCGTACTCCCCGCGCTGCGGGGAGACCGCGACGAACATCTCGCCATCGTCGCCTTCCGCGACCGCCAGGCCATCGCCAATCTGGCCCACGACGAGTTGCCCATCCGTCGCCACGACAATCGTCAGGGTCGTCGCGTAGTCGCGGATCGTCGTGTGCATGCCTTCGGCGTGCGTGTCGATGGCGGCGTGCGCGGCACCGAACGCCTCTATCGCGACCGCGCTCCAGGTCGTCTCATCAGTGGGAAGGCCCTCTTGTAGAAGGTCCGTGAGCGCGGCAATGGCGGCATCGACGGCGAGATGCGCCCCCTCGTCCGCGCGGGCCGCACTCCCTGCGCCATCCGCGACAGTGATGACGAGCGACCCGTCCGGCAGCACCAGCCAACGATGGGCGTCCTGACACGGCATTCCCGCGCGCGTGTGCGCAGTACCGATGACGGACGCGCCGACGACGCGCCAGGCAGGGGCGGGTGGCGCAGGATCGCCGGATTGCACGGTCAATGGGAGGTATCCGCGACCGCCCAACCAACGGCGGGGAGGGCGGCCTGCTCGCCGGGGCGCGATTGGGCAACCGATTGCAGGCTCTTGGAAAGCCACTGGAAAAGCTCCTGAAAGGCGAGCCCTTTCAGGCGCACCGGCTGACGCTGCGACGAGAAGCGCGCGAGGCGGGCGAGGTCCGCATTCTCGACCCCGACGACATAGAAGGAGACGCCCTTGCGCCGCTCCTCCTCCTGGACTTCATCGGCGGCGGCCTCCCAGCCGAAATCGGTCGGGTTGCCATCCGTGATGAGGAAGATCCAGGGGCGGAAGTAGTCGAGGCCGTGCTGGCGGTACATCTCCTTGCGCTGTCTCACCAGCGTGAGTCCCTGCCGGACGGCCTCACCCATCGGCGTTTCACCGTGCGCTTCGAGCATCGGCGGCACGAAATCGAGCGCGCCGACGAACGCCTCGGTGGCATTGAGCGGAATCTCGCGCCCCGCACCGGCGCGCACATCGAGCGCGCGGGCGCGACCACCGAAGGCGACAACCGCCAGTTCGACCCGCAGCGAGGCGAGCTTGTCCTCCTTGAGGGTCTCTGAGAGGTCGCGGAGCCCCGCGTTCAACTCATCAATCGGCGCTCCCTGCATCGAGCCGGATGTGTCGAGCAGCAGTACCACGGCGCACCGTGGTTCGGGGTTCTCCGCGAACTCTGCCTCTGCGAACCGATCGGTCGATGCCACGTCGCCCTCCTCACCTTCGTGACGCCACACACGCACTCTGCTGCGGAGATCATACCTTGTGTCCGCCAAAGTGCGTAGCAGGGCTTCAACCTCACCCCCCAACCCCCTTCCCTAAAAGGAAGGGGATCCCCGCCGCCTTGCGGCAGCCGCGACGGTGCGCGATGATAGGTCTCGAATCGCAGGCCGATACGGGCTCAATACAAAGGAGTGCATCGCATGGTTGTGAAATCCACACAGCACCCAACGGACGAAATCGTGGCGGCTCATGCCACCGCGTACGATGATCCCGTCGAGCAGAAAGCGCTCGATCATGTCTGGATCCACTCCGCAAACTATATCGAACTGGCGGAGAAGCGCGGCTTGCGTGTCTTCGAACGCGGTAAGGGGTGCATGCTCTACGATGTCCACGGTAACGAGTGGATCGACGGTATCGCCGGGCTCTGGGTCGTCAATGCGGGGCACGGGCGGCGCGAGATCGGCGACGCGATGGCCGAGCAAGCGGGCAAACTCGCCTACGTCTCCGCCGCCTCCTATACCTCCGTTCCCGCCGTCCAGCTCTCCGAGATGATCGCGGAACTGACCCCCGGCGATCTGGATCGCGTCTTTCTTCTGCTCGGGCGGTTCGGAGGCGGTCGAGTCCGCCCTGAAGATCGCCAAGCAAGTGCAGGTGCTGCGCGGCTTCCCGAAGCGGTACAAATTGATCGCCCGGCGCGGCTCGTATCACGGCGCGACCTTCGGTGCGATGAGCCTGACGACCGGCAACCGCCCGCAGGTCGAGCGCTTCTTCGGCCCGCTAATGGCCGGGGTCGTGCATGTGCCCTCACCGAACCATTACCGCAACGACTTCGATCTCGAAGGCGAGGCGGGCGATATCATGTGCGCCAAATGGGTGGAGCAGGAGATCATCTTCCAGGGGCCGGAGACGGTCGCGGCGGTGATCGGCGAGCCGATCTCCTCCGCCAACGGGGTCCAGATCCCGTCGCCGAAATACTGGCAGATGCTGCGCGAGATCTGCGACCGGCACGGCGTCCTGCTCATCATGGACGAGGTCATCAACGGCTTTGGCCGGACCGGCAAATGGTTCGCGACCGAGCATTTCGGCGTCGTGCCCGACATCATGACGATGGCGAAGGGGCTTTCCAGCGGCTATGCGCCGATCGCGGCGGCAGTTGTGCGCCCGAGTGTCTTCGAGGTCTTCATGCAGGACGAAAACGCCTTCAACCACCTCCTGACCTTCGGCGGGCAGGCAGTCGCGGCGGCGGCGGCGATCAAGAATATCGAGATCATGAAGCGCGAGGGGCTGGTGGAGAACGCCGCCGCGATGGGCACGTATCTGCTCGACGGCCTGCGGTCACTCATGGAGACGCATCCCTCGGTCGGTGATGTGCGCGGGCTGGGGCTGCTCTGCGCGATCGAACTGGTCAAAGACCGGGAGACAAAGAAAAGTGGGGCCGGGACAGCGTGTTCACCAAGCGGCTCAATGAGTTGGTGACCGAGCGCCGCCTCCTCAGTCGCGTCTGGGACGTGATCCATATCGCGCCGCCGCTGGTCGTGACGCGCGAGGAAATCGACCGCATCGTCGCCATTCTCGATGACAGCCTGACATCGCCGAGCGCGAGACCGGCATGGCGCTAAGAGCGTCTGCACACGCAACTCCCTCGGCCCCTCCGGGCGGACAGGGGCGTTTGACGGAGCGTCACGATGTCGCCGACGCCTGATACTGCATGAACAATCCCCTTCCGACGGGAAGTTGAGTTGGCCGTTCAGCCCGCACGCGTGCCCTTGAGAACTGCGACCGAGGTGCGCCACGTAACGTGTTTGCCGGAGATGGACGACTGGCAGGGAGGAGCGGATCCGTGGGAGCCTTCATCGCTCGACGTCTCGGCGCAAGGCGTGATCTTGCTCGCGCTTGCTCTCCATCGTTGTCTTCCTGATGGTCTATCTTGCGCCCGGTGACGCGGCGGATTTCGCCATCAATCAGCGCGCCAACGAGAAGATGTGCAGCGCTTCCGCCACGAGATGGGGCTCGACCTCCCGTGGTACCGGCAGTATGCCCACCTCGCGGGCAACTGGGCACGGTTGCGTTTCGGCAACTCGATCATCCAGCAGCAACCCGTCGCGACGATCATCAAGCAGCAGCTGCCGCGCACCGCCGAAATCCTCGGCCTCTCCATCCTCTTCTCGCTCCTGCTCGCGATCCCGATTGGCATCATCGCGGCGGTGCGGCAATACTCACTGATCGATAATGTGGTGACGGTGCTCGTCCTTCATCGGCATCGCCTTTCCCTCGTTTTTCCTTGCCTTTATGCTGATCCTGCTCTTCGCCGTCCAGCTCCATTGGCTGCCGACCCAGGGCGCGCAAACGATTGGGCAACCCGCCTCAGTCGGCGATCACCTCAAGCATCTCGTCCTGCCGGTGCTCACGCTGACGCTCATCCGGACCGCGGGGTGGTCGCGCTACATTCGCTCCTCCATGCTCGAAGTGCTGCGTCAGGATTACATCCGCACCGCCCACGCCAAGGGGCTGGCGGCGCGCGCGGTGCCTTTCCCGCCACGCCTTCCGCAACGCGCTGATGCCGCTCATTACCCTGCTCGGCCTGAGCCTACCCGATCTCGTCGCCGGTGCGATCGTCACGGAGCAGGTTTTCAGTTGGAACGGGCTGGGGCAGCTGATCGTGACGTCGGCGGGCAAGCGCGATACGCCGGTCGTCCTCGCACTCACGTTGATGTCCGGCGCGGCGATTATTCATCGGCAATCTGCTCGCCGATATCGGCTACCGCATCGTTGACCCGCGCATCAATGTCGTGATCGGCGTACCTGCACGGGGAGGGATGATGGAATCGAGCTGACCATGCGCGCGCAGCGCTGCGGGAACGAGCGTGAGTGACCAGACGGCAATTAAGGCCCTCTCGGCGGAGGCTGCCAGCGCCATCGGCACGGGCGGTGTGCGCCGCGCGGCACCTTCGATCTGGCGACGGTTTACCGGGAACCGGCTGGCGGTCGCGCGCTCGTGGTCGTTCTTGTCGCTTGGGACTCATCGTCATCGTCGGTCCGCTGTGATCCCCGCGACAGAGTCACTGCGCAGGTTCGCAACGCCACGTTCGCGCCCCCGGCCCCGCGACGTCCTTTCGGGCGCGACGAGTTCGGGCGCGATGCCTTCGTGCGCGCGATCTATGGCGGGCGCACCTCGCTCGGTATCTCGTTCATTGCGACGATCGTCAATGACGTTCTCGGTGTCCTGCTCGGCATGATCGCGGGCTACGCGGGGGGCTGGCCGGACGCGATCATTGACCGCTTCATCGAGCTGATCCTGACGCTGCCCTTTCTGCTGCTGCTCATCCTCGCCGCCGCAGTGCACCACCCTCCGCGACGAGTATCATCCTGATTCTCGGGCTGTTCGGCTGGCCGCATGCTGGCGCGGCTCGTGCGCGGCGAGTTCGTCGCGCTCAAGCATCGCGAGTTCGTCGAGGCGGCGCGCGCCTCCGGTGCCTCGAACCCGCGGATCATCTTCGTGCATATCCTGCCCAACGCGGTCGCGCCGATTGTCGTCACCGCCACCCTGATCCTCGCCACCAACCTGATCGCCGAGGCGACGATCAGTTTCCTTGGCCTCGGCATCCACCCGCCCGACACCGAGTTGGGGCAACATGCTCACCGAGGCGCAACGCTATCTCATCCGATCGCCATTTCTCGCCGTTTTCCCCGGTATGCTTATCCTGATTACCGTGCTTTGCGTCAATCTGCTCGGCGACGGACTGCGTGACGCGCTCGACCCGCACCAGAAACGGTAGCGGCGCGACGCGATGCCGATGACGACGTTTTCCTCCGCGAGAAAGGGAGAGGAGGTTGGGCAACTGAATTGAGGCGGCAACGGTTTGCCGGGTGTGGAAGCCGACGGGAGTAGCACAAGGCCAACTCCTGTGAATAAAGGAGATGTCTGATGAGTATCAGGGATACACAGCCGATTGACGCGACGCGAAGGCCCTGCCGAGGAGACCTGACCTGGTGCGCGCGCGCGCCCGGATGCTCCAAAATGCGCAACTTGCCCGCCGCCGTCTCTTGCAGGTCGGTGGCGCGTTCTCGCTCGGCGCGCTCCTCGCTGCCTGCGGCAGCACGACGCCAGCACCCACTGCCGCGCCGACGGCGACCGCCAATCTCGTCGCGCCGAACCCGACCGCCCCACCGAAATGTCGTCACGCGCCGACCGCTGGGCGCCGCGCAAGCGACGACCGGCGCGACTGCCCCCGCCACCAGCCCGACGCAGGCCGCCGAGTAGTGCCACGACCCCGCAAGCGGCGAATCAGACGATCGGCAAATTGACCCTCATCACCGATCCACGTCCGAAATACGACGGGCACACCGACCGACAGCACGGACACGCTGACGATTATCCGCGGGGAACGACGACTTTCAGCGATCTCAACCCGACAGCGCTCAATCAGTTACTCGCCCTTACACCTTCGTCTATGACCCCCTCGTCTGGATCGACGAATACACCCTCGACCCGAAACCCTGGCTGGCCGAGAAGTGGGACGTTTCGGCGGATGGCAAGACGCTACACCTTCGCGCTGCGCAAGGACATCAAATGGCACGATGGCACACCACTCACGGCGGACGATGTCGCCTTCTCGATGATCACCTACCGCGACGATCCGGACAGCGGCGTCGCGCGCTTCTTCCCGTTGATGAAGAAAGACCCCGTCGTCATTGATGCCAACACGATCCGGTTCGATCTCGATGACAACTCCGGCGACTGGATCCTCAATGCCTCCAACCAGTTCATCATCCAGAAAAAGCAGTTCATTGAGTACTGGGAATCGGGCAAGGGAGAGAAGGGCGCGAAGACCCTGAAGGGTTACGATTACGCGAACACAATGCTGATCGGCACCGGCGCCGTGGAAGCAGATCGAAGTGCGATTCCGGGTGCCGCGCCACCGAACATCGAGTACGAGGTCAACCCGACGTACTTCCAGGGCAAGCCGCATTTCGCCAAAATGATCTTCAAGGACGTGGAAAAGTCCAGCGCGCAGATCGACCTCCTGGCTCAACAACGAGACCGACCTGCTCTGGCCGGTGACGGCGAACGACCTCGATCAGGTCAAAATCAGGACGGTCTCGTCTACAGCGCGTACGCGCTCGCGTTCATGAGTGCGTGGATCAACTTCCAGAACCCGAAGTCGGACACGCCGGACTTCCTCAAGGACAAGCCAGTCCGGCAGGCGCTCTCGGTCGGCATTGATCGCAAGGGATATGCGCAGGCTATCTTCAAGGGGTTCGTGGACGAGACGAAGATCGGCTCCATCGCCTTCCCCTGGGCCTATAACACGAACCTGAAAAACCCCGACTACGATCAGGCGAAGGCGCAGAGTATGCTCGCAGCCGCAGGCTACAAGAAGGACAGCGCCGGGCAACCTGCTCGATAAGAACGGCAAGATCGTCAAGTTCGTCGCCATCACCTCGACCAGCCAGAGTACCCGGTCGACAAGATCGCCGTTTCGATGCAGGAGGACTGGAAGAAACTCGGCGTCCACATGCACATCCAGACGCTGGAAACCGCCGCGCTCAAGGAGCGCTGGCAGACGATCTCTCGACTATGATCTCTACTTCACGAGCCGCATCCTGTTCGCGGGCTTCTCCGATCTCACGTACTACGCCAGCGAGTACGATGTGCGCAAGAACAAGCAGGGGCGCAACTTCGGCGGCTGGAAGAACGAGGAAGCGGACAACCTCCTCCAGCAGATCATCCGCGAGCCGGATCTGACCAAGCAGAAAGACCTCCTCGGGCGGTTCCAGGAAATCATCGCGGACGATATGCCCGCCTTCTGGCTCGGCTTCCCGCGTGATCTGATCCTCGTCAAGAAGAACATCCAGGGATACCAGCCGAACGCCATGTGGCAATACTGGGATACCTGGAAACTCTGGAAAACGAAGTAGATTCGTCCCCACGATCCTTGCGAGAGGGAGCGATCAGAGCGACAGGGCGTATGACCGACGCTCCGTCGCTCTCTTTTCGTGAATCCGATCAGGCAAAGAATCCACTCACGTCGACGATCAGATCGGTCCCGGTGGTGACATAGGCATTGAAGCTGCCATCTGCCCCCAAGCCCACGATGAATGAGTTCGGTACCGTCTGTCCTTCCACGTAGTTCAGGTTGCTCGCCAACGGCAGACTCTGGCCACCAGGATAGAACGTCACGAACCCGGCCGGTCCCGTGGCACTGTTCACCACTGTCCCGTTGCCAATCACTGCCTTCGTCGTGTTCGTGATCCCTGTGCAGTTCGGTTGTGCCGTCAGGTTGAACGAACTGTGCGCCGCCAGCGGTGCCTTCGTCGTCACACACGCCGTGAAGTTGCCTCCCCGCGTGTCCAACAACCGCACCGGATTCAACAGCGCCGTGTACGTGAACCCAGGCGTCGTGTCGAAGTACCCCGTCACATCGATCACCAGATCGGTCCCCGTCGTCGCATAGGCATTGAAGCTGCCATTGTTCAGACCAATGATGAACTGGTTCGGGACGGCCTGGTTCGGCACGTAGTTGAGGTTACTGGCCAGCGGCAGCGACTGCCCACTCGGATAGAAGGTGACGAAGCCATCGGGAGCTTGCTGTACCCGGTTGTCGATCGTGCCGTTACCGGCCACCGCCAAGGCACTGAGCGGGATGCCGGTGCAGGAGCCAGCGGCTTGGACGGTGAGGGCACTCTTGGCGGGCATCGGTGCCTTGGGCAGGATGCAGGCCTGGTAGTTGCCGGTGCGCGAGTCGAAGAGGCGCACGGGGTTGACGAGAGGATGGAAGTAGAGACCACCCGCACTGGGCAGGGCATAGTAGCCACTGATGTCGATGATCAGGTCGGTGGTGGAGAGGGCATACGCCTGGAAGCTGCCATTGGAGGCGAGGGAGACGGTAAAGGCATTGGGCACGGCGACATTGGGAGTGTAGTTGAGGTTAGAGGCCAGGGGCAGGTTGCCACTGGAATAGAGGGTGATGAAGCCGGAGCTGGCACCGGCGAAGCGGGAGTCGACGGTGGCGTTGCCGGTGATGGCGACGGCGGTGGAGGGGATACCGGTGCAGCCAGAGACTGCCTGAATCAGGATGGAGGAATTGTTGATATGTGCGCCCGGCGTGATACAGGCAGGGAGACCGACACGAGTGTCGAGCAATCGGATCGGTTTAGGAAGGGGATAGAGGACAAGGCCACTGACACTCGGCGGTTGATTGGTTGCACCACCGCCATCGGTGTACTCGTAGACGTTGATGCCGACGTAGTCAAAGATCGTCCCCGCCGCGTCCTTGACCTCAACATTGACGAAGCCCGCGGGATGGGCGGGGGTGCGGCAGGTGAAGGAAACGTTGCCAGTGGCGACCGTCGCCGAGATGGCGGTGCAGGCGGTGGCGGGGTTACCGGCAAAGGTGACCACAGGCGTGAGGGTGATCCCGACGATACCCGCGATACTCGGGATCGTGATCGTCACGGTATCCCCGCCTGCGACTGACCCCTTGTTCGGGTTCAACGTCACATTTGCACCCGTCACCGGACCGCCCGCACTCGTATTCGCATCATAGGTGTAGGCATTCGGCCCCGTGACATTGATGAGGTTCAAGGCATCCGTCACTGTTACAGTCACGGGTCCCTCGGTGTGTGCGGGCGTTACGCAGGTGAATGAGATCGTGGCGGAGCCAGCCGCTGCCGACACCGGGGAGCAGTTCGTGGCTGCTGTGCTGCCGAAGCGCGCGCTCGGTGCGAGGGTGAAACCGACGAGTCCCACAACGCTCGGCACGGTGATCGTCACCGTCTGATTGCCCGCGATCGGCCCATGATTTGGGTTCACGCTCACCGATCCACTCGTGACGAGCGGCACTTGCTGATATTCGTAGACATTGACACCCGTGTAGTCGAAGATCGCGCCGTTCGTCACTTCCACATTGACCAGACCCGCCGTGTGCGCGGGCGTCTTGCAGGTGGAGGAGGCGGTCGTTCCGCCCATATCCAGCGTAATGACCGAGCAGTTCGTTGCTGCCGCCGTATCGAACTTGACAGCGGGCACCGCTCCGACGCCAAGGAGCGCCGGGATAGTAATCGTCACCTGCTGGCCACCAACGGTCGGCCCCTTCCCAGGGCTGACTGTGACATTTCCGCTTGTCGCCGGTCCCACCGTATCGTAGGTGTACGCGCCCGCGCCGGTGACGTTGATGAGGTTGAGCGCATCGGTCACGACGACATTCACGAGCCCTGCCGCGTGGGCCGGTGTCTTGCAGGTGAAGGAGACGGTCAGGGAGCCAAGGGTTGCGGCCACCGGCGAGCAGTTCGTCGCAGTCGCGCCCCCAAAGGTGACGGCCGGCGTCAGTGAGAAGCCAACGATGCCGAGCGTGCTGGGGATGGTGATCGTTACCAGATCGCCGCCCACGGTCGGTCCATGATTGGGGGTCACCGTCACGGATCCACTCGTCACGAGCGGCCCCTGCACGTATTCGTAGACATTCTGGCCCGTGTAATCGAAGAGGGCGGCATTCTTCACTTCCACATTCACCGGGCCAACCGCGTGCGGCGGGGTGAGGCAGGTGAAGGAGACCGTCGGAGCGGCCACGCTCAGGGCGATCAGGGTGCAGCCGGTCGCTGCCGTGCTCCCGAAGGTCACTGTCGGTGTGAGCGAAGCCCCCACGACGATAGTGGTGGTCGGGATGGTGATCGTCACCGTTTGCCCGCCTATGGTTGGCCCTTGATTCGGATCGACGGTGACATTCCCACCCGTCGCCGGTCCAATCGCATCGTAGGTGTATACACCGCTTCCTGTGACATTGATCAGCCCTAACGTGCTGGTAATGACGACGTCCACCAGACCCGATGCATGAGCAGGCGTGACACAGGTGAACGAGACGGTGGGCGAGTTGAGTACTGCAACGATTGCCGAACAACCCGTCGCGGTCGCCCCCCCGAAGGTGACGGTCGGCGTCAGCGAGAGGCCGACAAGACCGGGGGCACTCGGGATCGTGATTGTCACCGGGGTATTGCCCGCGATCGGCCCATGATTCGGGGTGACCGTAACCGGCCCACTCGTGATAAACGGACCCGTCTTGTACTCGTAGGCGTTTACCCCGGTGTAGTCAAAAATCAGCGCATCAATCACCTCCACATTCACAATGCCAGCGGGGTGCGCGGGTGTCGTGCAGGTGAAGGAGGCCGTCGTGCCGCCCACGTCGAGCGTGATGACGGTGCAGTTCGTCGCTGCTGCCGTGTCAAACTTCACACTGGGTGTCGCCCCCACGCCGAGCGTTGCGGGGATGGTGATTGTGACTGTTTGTCCACCGGCGACCGGTCCCTGATTGGGACTGACAGTGACGCTTCCACCGGTAACTGGTCCGCTCGCGTCGTAGGTGTAGGCCCCCGTACCCGTGATATCGATCAGCCCCAGTGTGCTGGTAATAGCAACATCCACCAGACCTGCGAGATGGGTGGGCGTCGTACAGGTGAATGAGACCGTGAGGGAGCCAAGTGTCGCTGATACGGGGGAGCAGCCCGTCGCAGTCGCACCACCGAACGTGACCGTGGGAGTGAGCGAGAAACCGACGAGGCCAAGCGTGCTCGGGATCGTGATCGTCACCGGGGTGTTCCCCACCACCGGTCCATGATTCGGGTTCACGGTCACCGATCCGCTATTGACGAACGGACCCGTCATGTACTGATAGGCATTCGTGCCGGTGTAGTCAAGAATCAGGGCGTTCCTCACTTCTACGTTGACGAAACCGGCAACGTGCGCGGGCGTCGTGCAGGTGAAGGAGGCCGTCGTGCCGCCAACGTCCAGTGTGATAATCGAACAGTTCGTCGCCGCTGCGGTATCGAACTTCACGCTCGGGAGCGCGCCGACGCCGAGGAGGGCCGGGATCGTGATTGTCACGGTTTGACCACCGGCGACCGGTCCCTGATTTGGGCTAACCGTGACGCTGCCGCCGGTTGCCGGTCCACTCACGTCGTAGGTATAGGCACCAGCCCCGGTGATGTTGAGCAGATTGAGAGCGTCAGTCACCTTGACATCGACAAGGCCCGCCGCGTGTGCGGGCGTCGTACAGGTAAAGGAGAGCGTCGGAGCGCCGATGCTCGCCGCGATCGGGCTGCATCCGGTCGCCGCGACCGTGTTGCCCGCCGTGCCGAAGCTCACCACTGGCAGAAACGTCAGACCGCCTAATCCGGTGGCGCTCGGGATGGTGATCGTCACGGTGTCGCCACCCGCAGCGGAGCCGTGATTCGGCGTCACGGTCACGGCTCCGCTCGTCACGAGCGGCCCTGAGAGATACTCGTAGACATTGACGCCTGTGTAGTCGAACAGCAGCCCGCTGGCGTTCTTCACTTCCACATTCACGAGCCCCACCACATGTGCGGGCGTCGTGCAGGTAAACGAGACCGTCCCCGTCGCCACCGTGGCCTCGATAGTTGAACAGCCCGTCGCCGCCGCATTGCCGAAGGTCACGATGGGCAAGAGCGAAAGGCCAATGAGCCCGGCAATGCTCGGGATAGTAATCGTCACCGTCTGCCCGCCTACGGTTGGACCCTGCGATGGATCGACGGTGACATTGCCACCGGTCGCCGGCCCACCCCCGCCCCCGGCGTCATAGGTGTAGGCTCCAGTCCCGGTAACATTGAGCAGGCCGAGCGCATCGGTCACCGCCACGTCAACGAGACTGGCGACATGCGCGGGCGTCACACAGGTGAAGGAGATGGTGGAGCCGGTACTCACGGAGATGGGTGCGCAATCGGTGGCAGCCACACCGCCGAAGCTCGCACTGGGCACGATCCCGAGCCCGACCAGCCCCAGCGCACTCGGCACGGTGATCGTCACCGTATCGCCACCCGACGCCGCGCCGTGATTCGGGCTGACGGTGACCGCCCCACTGGTTACGAGTGGCCCGGCGAGATAGGTGTAGGCATTTGTGCTCGTGTAATCGAAGAGCAGGCCGTTTTTCACCTCCACCGTGACGCTCCCCGCACTGTGTGCGGGCGTGATGCAGGTGAAAGAGACGGTTCCTGTTGCCACGGTTGCGGTGATTGTCGAACAGCCCGTCGCCGCCGTACCACCGAAGGTCGCGATGGGTAGCAGCGAAAGGCCAACAATACCCGCGAAGCTCGGGACGGTGATCGTGACGGTCTGGCCGCCCACCGTCGGACCCTGATTCGGGCTGACCGTCACGTTGCCGACTGTCACCGGCCCGCCACCACCGGCAGCGTCATAGGTATAGGCATTCGTGCCGTTCGAGGTGAACAAGAGCCCAACCGTGACATGGACGTTGACCGCCCCGGCCGTATGTGCGGGAGTCACACAGGTGAAGGTCACCGCATTGCCCACTGAGGCCGTCACCAGGCCACAGCCCGTAGCCGCACTTGTGTCGAAGAGGACATTCGGCAACAACCCCACGCCGAGGACGCTCGCAAGGCTCGACACCGTGATCGTCACGGTCTGCCCACCAGAGGCAGGCCCGTGTGTCGGGTTCACCGTCACTGCCCCCGATGGTGCCGGTGGCCCGCTGACGATATAGGTGAAGGCGGCGCTCGTGTAGTCAACGATTGGCAACCCGAGGACGACCTTCGCCTCGACATTGACGAGGCCCGCCGCGTGCGCGGGCGTGATGCAGGTAAAGGAGACCGTCGGATGCCCCAGCACCGCAGTCACCGCCGTGCAACCCGTCGCCGCAGTGCCGCCAAAGGTGACCGTGGGGACTATCGAGAGACCGATGAGACCGAGGACGGTCGGAATGGTGATTTGCACCGTCTCTGCGCCGTTCGTCGATCCGCTACTTGGGTTCACCACCACGTTGGCGGCAGAGGCAGTGGGGGGCGACGATGCATTAGTCGCCGCGCGTCCCGTCGGTTGCGTCACTGGCGTCGTTGGGGTGGTGGTTCCCGAGCGCCCCGGTGGGGGCGCTGCCGCCGCGAAATCAACCGGCATGAGGGAGGCAAGCATCCCCCAGAGCAATACCGCCACCATGAAATGCATGAACGTATGATGACCGCGCGGTTCGCACGAGGCCGTAGGAGTGTGTAGGTGATCGACAGGCACGTTCGCAGCCCTTCTCGCAAAAATGGTGAGAGTCGCAAGCATAGGGAACTATCAATCCCCCACGACCCTTTCATGACAGTGACAAACACCATGCTGTGAAATAAAATTACATATAATACAACATGATTCGTCGAGCATAGAATAGACTATCGTCGCTATTTTGTCTAGAGTATCGCGATGGAATGTGAGCGACAATCAGTATGTCGTTCATCGTCATTCCTCCGATGGTGGGTGGTGTCAGCAACCCCCTTCTCCGGTATCTGACCGATGAATGATGACGAGCAATCGCGATAAAAGGTCTGTTGAGAAAGTTACCCACATGTGCTTGAGAGGTCAAAACCCAGGCATTGGGGAATCTGCCTCAATTCGATTAGGCGACCTTGGAACTGAATTTCGATAAGAAATGTGGTTTGTATCGAGGCTTCCGCGTAGTCGGGCAACTTCGCCGATCGGCGGGTCGTGTCAGGCCAGCAGAGATGTCCGCACGGCGGGGGAAACCCAAACGAAATCGGACTCACGCAGATCGAGCTTTTCCTTGAGGAGTCGCTTTGCCCGCGTCAGATCTATGCCTGCATCCACTCGTATGAGCGTGCCACCACGACGATCACCATCGTACTTCAGCAACCACGTCTGTGCGTCATCATCGAGCGGAATAGCAGCGAGGCGGTACCTATCCAGTCCATCCACATGATGGGCAAATCGGAGGTGATACTGCATGGCGAGATCTTCTGGTGTGAGACGCAACTCGACCAGATCACGATAATCCCCACTCGGGAAGCGGTTCGTTGGTGTGACCTGTTGTACGGGCATCTTACGGTTCCTTCTCGGTATTTTTCGTTTGAACAATGAAAGAGTATGAGGTTTTCTCAAACGCTCTCGAGGATCGTGCTGCGGTGTGTCTCCCGTTGCGCGTGTGGGATTGTAGTCGCGCCGGGGAGTGTCACGGTGACGATCGTTCCTTCACCTTGGGTGCTGCGCATCGCCACAGTGCCACCGTGCGCCTTCACGATCGCCTGGACAATCGCCAGGCCGAGGCCGAGGCCGCCCTGACCGGTCTGTCGCGCCCGCGCCGGATCGGTGCGGTAAAAGCGATCCCAGACACGTGGCAAGTCTTCCAGCGCGATTCCTTCCCCGGTGTCCGCGACGCTCAACACCGCATTTTCCCCCTCTGACTGCACACCGAGCGTGATCGTGCCACCGGGAGGGGTGTAGGCGCGCGCATTTGCACAGAGATTGAGGAGCGCCTGCCGCAGCCGGTCCGCATCCCCCGATACGATGACGCGCGTCTGGGTGGGAGCGTGCAGCACGATCTCCCGGTCCGGCGCGAGGAGGCGCGTCACCTCAACCACCTCCTCCGCAAGGAGACGCATATCCACGGGAGCGCGTCCGAGCGTGCCGAGCGGGTTGGCATCGAAACGTGTGAGCGTGAGCAAGTCGTCCACGAGACGTCCCATGCGCGCTACTTCCGACTCCATCAGCCGCAGGAGCCGGGCGCGTGCCACGGGATCCGCCTGATCCGCGCCCATTGCGAGCATCTCGACCCCGCCGCCCAGCGCCGCCAGCGGGGAGCGTAGCTCGTGCGAGGCGTCCGCGACGAAACGACGCTGTGTCGCGAAGGCCGCTTCCAGCTTGCCGACCATCTCATTGAATGCCTGGGCAAGGTCCGCTAACTCATCACCGCTCGCGGGGACGGGGACACGGCGGCTGAGATCACCCGCAGCGATTGCCCGGCTCGTCCCCGCCATCCGGCGCAGTGGATGAAGCAGGCTGGTGACGAGCGGCACCGTCAGGAAGACCGTCGCCAGGACGGCCAGCAATGTCCCGATCAGGAGCAGGAGGCGCAACCGCGCGAGGAAGTCATCAATGCTCTGGAGCGAGGTGCTCAGTTCGAGGACGCCAACCGTCTGCCGCGCCGCGCCCGTCTGCCGCACGAGCGGGACAAGCGCCACAAGCACCGGCCCGTCCGCCGTCTGATAACGGAAGTGCCGCTCCTGGTTCGTGGCAGCGACCGATGCATAGGTCGCGGGGTCGAGGAGCGGTGCCCGTACCGTCGTGATTCCCACGAGTGTCGGGCCGTCACCGATGGGCGCGCCCGCCGTATTCGTCGTCAGGGCAGCGGTATCGCGCGTCGTGAGCGAGCGGGCAAGCTCGTTGAGGGGTCGCGCCTCATCTTGCCCGGCGGGCAGAGTGCCTTGACCGCCGATTCGCCGCCTGCGCGGAATCGGGGACGGGCAAGAACGGCTGATTGCGCGGCGGCCCCGGCGACCGTTGCCCACTCAGCCGCTCGTTGATCGCGCTCCCGGCCGAGTCGCGGAGATTTTGCGCGGTGTTATCGAGCAAGACCCGCCCGATACCGACATAGAGGACCACCCCGAAGAGCGACCATCACGCTCATCAGCACCGACGCCGTCAGCGCGATCAGCTTCGCGCGCAGCGAGCGATGCCGATAGCGCAGCATCCCCTTCATGACCGGAAGGTGTATCCGACGCCGCGCACCGCCTCGATCCGCTCGTGCCGGTCGTCATTGAGTTTGGCGCGCAAATAGCGGACGTAGACATCGACGACGTTCGTGTCCACCGCCTGATCGTAGCCCCAGACGCGATTGAGGATCGCATCGCGCGTCAGCACCTGGCGCGGATGGAGCATGAAGCATTCGAGCAGATCGAACTCGCGCGGCGTCAGGCTCGACCGCCGCACCATCGTCCGTCACCTCGCGCATGTTCCGGTCCAGCCGCAGATTCGCCCACCTCAGGACGCTGCCCGCCACGATCTGGTGCCGCCGCAGGACGGCACGGATGCGCGCCATCAGTTCCGCGAACCGGAACGGTTTCGGCAGGTAGTCGTCCGCGCCGCTATCCAGCCCCGCGATACGATCCTCAACCTCGCCACGCGCCGTGAGCATGATGATCGGCACATCGCTGCGGGCGCGGAGCGTGCGGCAGATCGTCACCCCATCGACGCCGGGCAGCATGAGATCGAGCAGGACGAGATGGGGTCGCACCCGCTCGAAGGTCGGCATCGCCTCCCGCCCGTCCCGCACCGCGTGGACGGCGAACCCCTCGTAGGTGAGCCCCATCGTCAGGAACTCGATAATCGTCTCCTCGTCCTCGACGAGCAGAACGGTCAGCGCCGCCGCCTGCGATTCCGGTGTCGTCATCTCTCCCTCGCTTTCCCAACCATTCTACCCCGTCGATGATACGGATTGCCGCGCTCCCGCGCGATAGTCATTCTCATGAGTGTCGGAGCGCCCCCACGGGACGAGCGATGATGGGACGACACGCACGGTGCTGCGCCGCCATCGTCACGCAGTGGACCACCTCTGCCCACTCCACCTGTGCGAGTGCCCAGGCCAATAGTGCCGGGAAGCCACCCACATCGGCGGGCGCGTGCTGCGCCGCCCACTGCACGAGCGCCCGGCGCAGGGCACCGAGTTGCGGGTGGGTGCGGATCATCCGCGCATTATGAATTGCAACGTAATTGGCGCGTTGCCCTCGTCGCAGGGCGAACTCGATCTGGTCACGCAGCCCCGCAGGGCGATCCTGTACGGTCAACCGCCGCCGTGCTTCGCGCAGTAGCGCCGGATCACGGGAGAGATGCTCCGTAATCAATTGGGTGGGGATTCCAGTCATCGCGAATGCTCCTGCGTGTCCAGTGTGGGTCTCGTCTCTTTCTCTCAGGATAGGAGAGGGAAATGAGAGGTCACAGGCGCGAAAATGAGAACTCGATGAGAACCATCGATCACACAAGAGCACCGAGGGTGGGGAACCCTCGGTGCTCGGGAGGTGGAAATTGTCAGATATTAGAAGTTCGGTGCCGGGACGGGCACCACCGTCGGTCCGGACGGTGCGACACCTGCGGCGCGAAGGAGTTCATCGGCAATACGCGCGACGCTCTCCGCAGCGCGGACGGTCTGGCTCGCCTGATCGTACTTCCCCGCGTTGTAGAGGTCATACGCCTGCTTGTAGAGGGCTTGCCCGGTCGTGATGTAGAACGAGGCGTCACCTGCCGCCGCGCTGTTCGCCTTCACGGTGTTCGTCGCACTCACAATGCCCTGATAGGCACGTGCCAGTTCGTTGCTTGCACGCGCCTTTTGCTGATCGGCGGTCGGTGTCGTGGCATTGGCATTCGTGGGGCGCGCGGGCCGGTTCGCGGCGGAGGGCAGCCCCGTCGTTCCGATGCTCGCGACGATCAAATCATCCGCGCTCCGCAGGGCGCTCTGCGCTGCATGGACGTAGCCACTCGCCTGGGTCAGATTGTTGGCGGTCAACGCGCTTTGCGCTTGCGTCTGCAAGGCGGTTGCCTTGTCAATGAGGACGCTGACCGTCGTCACATCCATCTTGCCGTTGGCGAAATCGCGGTCCGCCTTGATGCTCGTCAGGCTCGTCGTCAGGCTCGCGATCTCTTTGGTGACCGAATCTGTCGTCGGCGCTTGCATCCCTCGCCCGCCACCGGGTCCGCCATCGGGTCCGCCACCGCGGTGCCCTATCATCGGCCCGCCCTGACCGGGCCCTTGGTTACCTGGCGTCGTACCGTTCGGTGCTTGAGTCGTCGGGGCAGTGCCGGTTGCGGGCGTCGTGATCGGCGTTTGTGCCGCGACAACCCCACCGGCGAGGCCGAGCCCAAGCACCGCCGCCGCGATGGAATGCTTGACAGAACGCTTCATCTTCTTTGCTCCTGGTTCCTTGTGGGATCGAATCCCGGATAGCTCTGATACCGGACCATTTCCGATACACCCTCAAGGTAGTGTTCATGTCTGAGAGAACAGGGCGCGCAGAATGAGAAATTGGTGAGATGCATACTGCGGCGAAATATACGCGGAGGGTGTCATGCGATAGGATTGCCGCACTCGCCCGCGATTGCGGCGCGGCGGCATATGGCGAAAGGAGCAGCGCGTGGTACAGATTTCCGTGCAGATCGAGGGCGCGCAGGGACTGACGTGGCCGATCTGGCAGCCGCTGGTGCGCGAGGTCGAGGCGCTGGGCTTCGCGGGGCTCTATTGCTGCGACCACTTCGCCAATCCCGCGCCGCCCGATTATGACTCACTGGAAGTGATGACGGCGATGACCTACGCCGCCAGCCACAGCAGCGGATCGAACTGGGCACGCTCGTTGCGCCCGTCTCGTGGCGCGATCCCGTCATGCTCGCGCGGCAGGCGATGGCGATTGACGACCTCTCCGGTGGCCGGTTCGTCCTCGGCATCGGCGCGGGCTGGAATCAGCGCGAGCACACGATGTTCGGCTACCCGCTCGGCGAGATCCCGGAGCGGATGGACCGCCTCACCGAGGCGACAGAAGTGATCACCCGCCTCATCCGCAGCGATACGCCGCAGACCTTCGATGGGAGTTCTACCATCTGCACGAGGCGACGCTGCTGCCGCACCCGCAACGCCATACGCCGGTGATGATCGGCGGCAGCGGGCCGCAGCGCACCCTCCCGCTCGTCGCGCGCTATGCGGATATCTGGAACGCCGCCGGCTGCGGCGGAGGAGATGCGCGAGCGCAACGCCCCCCTCGATGGCTCTGATCGTCAAGGCAGGACGCGATCCCCGGGCGATGTGAAGCGGACGATGATGAAGGCGATCATCTGCGGGCGCAACGACGCGGAGTACGAGGCGCGTTTGCGCGGCCCGCGCCGCAACCCGGCGAACGCCGGTCTCTCCACACAGGAACTGCTCGACCGGTCCGCCCGCGCTGGATCGTCGGCACGCCGCGAGGAGGTGGCGGCGCAGATCCGGGCATTCGGCGACGGCGGGCGTCGAGGAGATCATGGCGCAGTTCCTCGTCGTGGACGACTTCGACGGCCTGCGCGTGCTCGGGGAGGAAGTCCTGCCGCTACTCGGCTAGCGTGTTTTTCTCACCACCAAGGCACCAAGAACACCAAGAGAGCAATAATGTATTCCCCCTTGGTGCCCTTAGTGTTCTTGGTGCCTTGGTGGTTCATCTTTCCGTCGTTTTGCAGCGGGCCTACATCATGCGCTCTTACAACGGTTGCGTCGCCTGGCGATCAACGACGAGGCCACTGCCTGGCGCGCCGAGGATGGCATCGTCCTGGAAGACGATCTCGCCGCGCCGTAGCGTCATCGTTGGCCATCCCGTGACAGACCAGCCTTCATAGACGGAGTAATCGGCATTCGATTGCAGCATGGATCGTCGACGGTGCGCGTCCGGTCCGGATCAAAGACGACGATGTCTGCGTCGCTGCCGACGGCAATCGCCCCCTTCCGGGGATACAGGCCGAAGAGTTTCGCGGCATTCGTCGCGGTGACCTCGACGAAGCGACTGAGCGAGATCCGGCCCGTCCGCACCCCTTCCGAGTAGAGCATCGGCAGCATCGTCTGGAGATTCTCGACGCCGGGGCGCAACTTGGTGACTGTCAGGGTCGGGTCGAGCTTGGCCGCGAGCGACCAGGGCGCGTGGTCCGTGCAGACCGTATTGAGGACGCCCTGCTGGATACCCGCCCAGAGCGCATCCACGTCCCCTGCTCGCGCAGCGGCGGCTGGCCGATGTACTTCGCGCCGTCCGCTTCCGCCAATCGCTCCTCGGTCAGGTGCAAATAGAGCGGTCGCGTCTCGACATAGACGGGCAGCCGCGCGCCTGCGCGTCGGCACAGAGGGCGAGCGCGCGTTCGCATGAGAGATGGACGATGTAGACGGGTGCGCCCGTCGCCTCGGCGATGGCGATGGCGCGCTGGGTCGCCACGACTTCAGAGATCACGGGGCGACTCTCCCCGTAGTAGCGCAGCGCCGTGCGGCCTGCTGCGGCAAGTTGCGTCGCCGCATCGGCCATCAATGCGTAGTCCTCGCAGTGAATGAGGGTGAGGAGGTCGCTCGCACCGGCCCGCCGCGTCGCCTCGACATACCCGGCGATCTGCGGATCGAACGCGGCGGTGGACATGAAATACTTGATCGTGTTGCAGCCCGTGCCGAGCAAACGCGGGATCTCATCGAGGACCGCCGGAGTGATCTCGCCCAGGACGGGATGGCAGAAGAAATCGGCGATGGCCTGCTCCCGGATCAGCGACGCCTCACGAGCCAGGCCAGCGAGCGGCATCTCGCCCGGCGCGAGAAAGGTCATGTTGCCGAGCGTGGTCACGCCGCCCGCGAGTGCGGCGCGCGAACCACTCGTGAAGTCATCCACCCAACGCGGGCCGTCACTCCGATTGCCCGGTGGGGAGGAGAGATGCACATGCGCGTCGATACCACCGGGAAGAAGCAATTGCCCGCTCGCGTCCACTTCCCGCGCCGCAGTCAGATCGCCACCGATCTGCACGACCACGCCGTCCGCGATCCCGACATCCGCCGTTGCCACCGACCCCGCATTGATGATCTGCCCCCCGCGAAGAACGATGTCCAACCCCGCCATCGTGCGCCCCCTTTCCCTGTCTATGGCTCCCTGCATTCCATCACTGCCACCGGTAACCACCCTTCGTGCAACCCGATGAGGGAACGATAGCAACTTTCTCGACACCGGTCGACCGTGCGAAGGGTGGAATTCCTCGCCTACATCGCGCGTGTTTTGGGCGCAACCGTAGCCCGTCTCCGTCGTTTTATGAATATATGCATTCTCCGCACCCTCCGGGACCTGCACACCGCAACGAACGAAAAAGGGAACAGAAAGGGACTCTGCGATGCCGCGATTGCTTCATTACGTGTCGGGTGTGCGCTTGACCGTCGATCCCTATGATAGCCGATACTGGCATTTCACCATCAGTGGGAAGCGATACAACCTCCGGTCACGCGGTGGCGGGTTCGTTCTCCACGCGGATGACGATACGATCCTCGGCCGGTACGAGGACTGGAGCAAAGCGGTCGCATTCGCCCGCGAGCACGCACACACGGCGAATACCGAGCGCCTGCCCATCATCACACCCTACACGAGACAATCATTGCCACGCTAGAAGCCTACCCTCCCCATCCGCCCAAAGGGCACCTGCCTTCCCCTAATAGGAAGGGAGAGTGACCCGCTTGAAGGCACGGCGTTGATGGAACGCCACGGCCCTTGCAGCGAGGCCCCCCCTCCCTTTATGAACCTTAACCACTCAATCGGGTAATTGCGGGTGGCGGCGGGCTTCAGCTGCCGCACCTGGCGCAGGCTAAAGCCCGCGCCCACCAGACCTAATCAAGTTGTTAATGTTCATTAGGGGAGAGGTTCCCCCGACACGACACCTTGACAGAGAGTTATGTCTTATGTACGTTCATCGCGTACGTGTCGTCTGAGGTTGGCGTCACCCGTTGCACGCCGACCGAGCGGGAGAGTCGACTCGCATGGGGTTTGAACAACGCATTACGCGGCGGGCGCTTATGCGTCTCAGTAGCCGTATGCTCATCGGGACCACCGTTTCCGGTCTATTCGCCACACCGTCCGCAGTCGATGCGGAGCCGTACGCCCTCCGCTCCGCATGGGAGCAGCGCGATATTTCCCTCACTGATTCCCCGATCATCTCGCCGCCACTCCGCTGCGATTTCCCGTTCAACGCCCTCGAATCGTGGTGGGATTGCGATCTTCCGCCCGATAGCTCGCTCGATTTCTTCATCCGCACCCGTGCGGAGGGAGCGGAGTGGGGAGACTGGATACATCTGCACAGTGATGACCATGCGCGGGATGACGCCGATCGGGAAACCTCCCGCGACCTTGTCATTGTCTCGCCCGCGTCGCAACTCCAATACCGTATCGAGGCGACCGCCAACCGGGCAAATGCCCTCCCAACGCTGCAGGCCTTCGTCCTCACGGCGGTCAACACGATTGATGACGGTCTCGCCCCCGTGGAGGCGCAAGCGGTATCCGGCGCGACAGTGAAGATCATTCCGCGCAGTGGGTGGGGGGCGGACGAGCGATTGCGCTTCGACAAGAAGAACAAGGAAATCTGGCCGCCGGAGTATCGCCCGATCCAGAAAGTCGTCATCCACCACACCGTGACCGATGATCCGGACCCGACGCCGAGCGCGACCGTTCGTGCCATCTATCAGTACCATGCCGTCGCGCGCGGTTGGGGAGACATCGGCTACAACTACCTCATCGATCCGAACGGCACGATCTACGAGGGGCGCTATGGTGGCAGCGGCGTCGTTGGCGGCCATACCTACGGCTACAACAACGGCAGCATGGGCATTTCCATGCTCGGCACCTATGTCAATCACACGATCACGGATGGCGCGCGGGCGGCGCTCAAGGCGCTGATTCGAGCGAAGGCGGGCGATCTCGATCCCTTGGGCAAGAGTTTCTTCGTCGATCGGGAGAATGTCTGGAACATCAGCGGGCACCGCGCCCTGACGATGACCGATTGCCCGGGAAATCGGTTCTACCTCACCCTGAACAATCTCCGGCGCGAGATCAAGGGCCTCGCACTCTGGACGGGCGACCCGCACACGGACCCGCTCGCCGCCAACCCAGCGGACGCCTCGAACACCTCGCCGACCGCGCTGCCCAGGACGGCGCAGGCAGCACCCACCGAGAGTGTGCAGGCGGTCCTTCAAGGCGTCGCATGGTCTGCGACGACCTTCTACAGTGGCGAACTCCTCACCGTGCGATGTACGATCAAGAACAGTGGCACGACCGCGCTCCCGGATGGAAAACCCGCGCCCACTCTCCTCTATGCCGAGGATGAGACGTACGCGAAGAAAGAGCCCGCACCAAAAGGCGCCCTCCGCATCGCCATTGGTCCTGCGGCAAAGCGGGATGACCTGCCGTATCGATGGGGGATCGGGCGGGCGATCGACCCCGGTGAAACCGTCACCGTGCCCGTCTACGTGCGCCTGCGGACACCCCAGAAGACACTCTTCGTCGCGACCCTGCTCCGCGAAGGATACGGTGCACTCGCTACGAACGATCCCATGACACTGACCGTCGTCCCGAACCCCGCCGACCCCGTCAAGGCCGACCCCGCCAAGGAGAGTCGCTACATCGCAGAAACGAAACACAACCTCGCCGGAGCATTCCGCACCTACTGGGAAGCGAATGGCGGCAGCGAGCGCTTCGGCTTCCCGATCACCGAGTCGTTCCAGGAGAAAAACCCCGACGACGGGAAGCGCTATACCATGCAGTATTTCGAGCGGGCGCGGTTCGAGTTGCATCCTGAGAAAGACGGCTCGGTCGTCCTCGGTCGCCTCGGCACGCTTGTCACGCGCGACCGAACGAGCGAGCAGCCGTTCAAGCCGGTGGCTGCCGTTACGGACAGCGCGACCCGCCGCTACTTCCCAGAAGTCGGTCATACCCTGAATGCGCTCTTCAAGACCTACTGGGATGCGTACGGCGGGTTAGCGATCTTTGGCTTCCCGATCAGCGAGCCGTTCAATGAGAAAAGCGCAACGGATGGCAAGACCTATCAGGTGCAGTATTTCGAGCGCAATCGCTTCGAGTACCATCCCGAGAATGCCGGGCGTGCGGGAGAAGTCGCCCTTGGGCTCCTTGGCAGTGAAGTGCTGCGCGGGCGCGGCTGGCTGGAATAGACGATCCTACGCCGGGACGGCGACGCACTGGCGGAACTCCTCGCGCGCCCGGAAGAGCGTCGATTTTACCGCCTTATGCGAGACGCCCATGATCGCCCCGATCTCTTCGCACGAGAGGCCCGCATACTCGCGCAGCACAAGCGCCTGACGGTTACGCGGTCGCATCCGACTGAGGACGCCCCGCACGCGCTCGTCCGCCTCCTTTTGGATCATCAATGATTCCGGTCCATCCGCCGCACCATTGCGCACGAGGGATTCGTGCACGGTCGGGTCCCACGATTCGCAGCGGGTCCGCCGCCGTCGTCGCAACTCATCCCGACAGGTATTGGCGGCAATCCGATGTAGCCAGGCAGAAACATAGAGGATATCCGCAGTGCGCGGCAGCGCGCGGTATGCCTTGATGAACGTCTCCTGCGTGAGGTCTTCAGCTTCGGCGGCATCGCCGCCAATCATCTGGTAGATGTACCCGTAAATCTGCCGCTCGTAGCGGCGGAGCAACGTCTCGAACGCGACGGTATCCCCGCTGCGTGCCCGCTCAACCCAGACCATCTCCGGCGTTGCAACAACGACGCCTTCCATCGCGGCCCTCCATGACGATACCCCCCGATACACCTGCGCTCAGTATTGCGGCATCGGGCGGTACGGCACTTCGGCTCTCGGTACAGGTTGCATCCCATCTTCGGGACAGTTTGTTGCCTGACCCTTTGGACAGCTTCAGAGCGGGTTCTTTACCACCAAGGCACCAAGAACACCAAGGGCACCAAGGAGAATACTTTATTTCTCTCTTGGTGTTCTTCGTGTTCTTGGTGCCTTGGTGGTTCCTCTTTCCTTCGTTTTGAAACGGATCCATGTGCGCGGTGACAGCGCATTCCCCGGCACGATCGCGCTACGTGGGGATCACCGCAGTCGCTTCGATCTCGACTTTCGCGCGATCCTCCAGGAGTGCAGCGACCTGCACGAGCGTCATCGCTGGATAGTGCGGGCCGATCACCTCGCGGTAGACGCGCCCGATCGCCGCCAGGGCGGCGCGATACTCCGCCTTGTCAGTGATGTACCAGGTCATCCGCGCGATCCGATCCGGCGTCGCGCCCGCCGCAGCGAGCACCGCGACAACATTCAAGAGGGCCTGCCGTACCTGCTCGACGAAGTCATCCGTCTCGAAGACTCCCGCCGCGTTCCAGCCGATCTGCCCCGCGACGAAAACGATACGCCCTTCCGCAACAACGCCATTCGCGTAGCCCCGCGGCTCCGGCCAATCGGGTGGTTGCACGATGTCCATTTTACTTTCCTCACCCCCGACCCCTCTCCATCGCCAATAGACCACAGTAGCAACAGGTCTGCACGGCGATGGAGTGGGGAGCCATCCCACTCAGCACTCAGCACTCAGTCCTTCCGTATCATGGGGCACACGGCGCTTGGTGGGAAGGGTGCTTGACAAATCCGCGATCTGCCGCACCATACGGCATCGAGGGTGAGCAGGATACACCGCGTGCGTGAGAGCGGCGTGCGAAGGGCGGATGTGGGAATGGGAGGAAGGGATAGTGTGATGGCGTCGCAGTTCGGGTCAACTGGCCACGTCGATACTTTCGCGCGGGACAATCTTCCGCCAGTCGCGGACTGGCCCGTGTTCGATGCTCCGCTCGTCTACCCGGCCCAATTGAACTGCGCCGCCGCACTCCTCGATGTGATCGCGACCGGAGCGCACGGCGACCGGCCCGCCCTCCATTTCGCGGGGCAGACGATCACCTATCGCGCGCTTTTGGCGGAGACGAACCGCATCGCGCATATCCTCGTCGATGATCTCGGCGTCGTGCCCGGCAATCGCGTGCTCCTGCGCGGCCCGAATAATCCGATGATGGTCGCCTGCTGGTTCGCCGTCCTCAAGGCGGGCGCGATCGCCGTGACGACGATGCCACTCTCGCGCACGCGCGAACTGACCTATGTACTGACGAAGGCGCGTGTCACCGTCGCCCTCTGCGATGGGCGGTTCGCGGACGAGATGCACGACAGCGGCGGAGCAGGTGCGCCAGAGCGACGAGCGGCCTCGACGCCGCACGTCTGCCTCTTCCACGCGGGAGATCAGCCCGGAACGCTCGAAGCCCTGAGCGCGGGCAAGCCGGCACAGTTCGCGAATGTCGCGACCGCGAGCGATGATGTGGCGCTGATCGCCTTCACCTCCGGCTCGACCGGGCAGGCAAAGGGGACGATGCACTTCCATCGCGATGTGCTCGCGATCTGTGACTGCTTCTCCGCGCAGATCCTCCAACCGACGAGCGGACGATGTCTTCTGCGGCACGCCGCCGCTCGGTTTCACCTTCGCGCTCGGTGGGCTGGTCCTCTTCCCCTTCCGCGTCGGCGCATCCACCGTGCTGATCGAGCAGCCCAGCCCAAACGGGCTGCTCGACGCGATCCAGCACTACCAGGTCACGACCCTCTTCACCGCGCCGACGATGTACCGCCGCCTCACCGGCATAGTCGGTGACTACGACATCTCGTTCGCTCCGGAAATGCGTCTCGGCGGGCGAAACGCTGCCCTTGCCGACCTACCACGCATGGCTGGATGCGACGGGCATCACAACTGATTGACGGCATCGGCGCGACGGAAATGCTGCACATCTTCATCTCCGCTGCAGGCGACGACATTCGCCCCGGCGCGACCGGCAAGCCCGTTCCCGGCTATGAGGCGCGCATCGTGGACGACGACGGCAATCCCCTGCCACCGGGCACGGTCGGGCGGCTCGCCGTGCGTGGCCCGACGGGCTGCCGCTACCTCGCGGACCCCGAGCGGCAGCGCGCCTATGTACAAAACGGCTGGAACCTCACCGGCGATATGTACCGTGATGGACGCGGAGGGCTATTTCTGGTACCAGGCGCGCGCGGACGACATGATTATCTCCTCCGGCTACAACATCGCCGGGCCGGAATCGAGAATGTCCTGCGGGAGCATCCGAAGGTGCAGGAGTGCGCGGTCGTCGGTCTGCCGGACGCCGGCACGCGGCCAACTCGTCACCGCCTTCGTCGTGCTTGCGTGACCCGGCAGACGCGACGCCGGAAACGGTCACGGAGTTGCAGGACTTCGTCAAAGCGGAGATCGCACCCTACAAGTATCCCGCGCGCCATCGAGTTCGTCACCGCCCTCCCGTACACCGAAACCGGCAAACTGCAACGCTTCCGCCTCCGCCAGCCTGGCACCGATTGAACCACCGAGACCCGTAAACGCGAGAGGGAGCAGAGAGATCCGAGACAACCAGAATCGTTCACTGTTTCTCTTTGTGTCCTCTGTGTCTCTGCGGTCTATGAGTGGCTGAAGGAAGGGGGCCGGCGATGGATGTCGGGATTGGGTTGCCGAATACGCTGAAGGGCGCGACGGGTGATCTGCTGCGCGAATGGGCGTGCGCGGCGGATCGTGGGCCGTTCGCCAGCCTCGGCGTCTTCGACCGCCTCGTCTACGACAGTTACGACGCGCTGACGACGCTCGCCGCCGCCGCCGCGCTGACGACCCGTATCCGCCTCGCGACGACGGTGATGATCGGCCCGGTGCAGAACGACGCCCTCCTCGCCAAAGCCGCGGCGACGGTGGATGCGCTCTCGGGCGGTCGCCTGACGCTCGGCATCGCCCTCGGCGCGCGCAAGGACGACTACGATGCCGCGGGCGTGGAGTACCACGACGCGCGGTCGCCGCCTGAGCGAGCAACTGGCCGCCCTCCGCGCGCAATGGGAGGATGACGCGGTTCGGCCCGCGCCCCGCGCAGCCGGGCGGCCCGGAACTGCTCGTCGGCGGCCTGAACGACAGCGCCTATGCCCGCGCCGCGCGCTATGCGGACGGCTATATCCACGGTGGTGGCCCGCCACGCGCCTTCGCGCTCGCCGCCGACAAAGCCCGCGCCGCCTGGATCGACGCGGGCCGACCGGGCCAGCCGCGCCTCTGGGCGATGGGCTATTACGCGCTCGGTGCGACGGAAGCGGAGGCAGGCACGCGCTACCTGCTCGATTACTACGCCTTCACCGGCCCCTTCGCGGAACGGATCGCCGCCGGGCTGCTCACGACGCCGCAATCCATCGTCCAGTTCATCCGGGGCTACGCGGAGGCAGGCTGCGATCATCTCGTCCTCTTCCCCACCACCGCGCACCTCGACCAACTCACCCGCCTCGCGGACGTCCTGGGATGAGAACGACGTAGCGCAGAGACGCAGAGGACGCAGAGAAGGATCAAGAGAGAGGGAAGATAGGAAGATGAGTCATCAACCTACGCAATCAGATAAAACCGTCTCTTCACATCTTCTTACTTTCTTTGCGTTCTTTGTGTCCTTTGTGTCTTTGTGGTTCAAATGGTTTCATCCGAGGGGCGCGCGGATGAAGGTCAATGTGCTGGGGGCGGGCCGGCGGGGTTGTATGCCAGTCTGCTGCTTGAAGCAGGGGCATCCCGATTGGGAGATCGCCATTCACGAGCGGAACCCGGAGGGCGCGACGTATGGTGGGGCGTCGTCTTCTCGGACCGCACGCTCACCGAACTGCGCGAGGCGGACCCGACGACCTACCGCGAGATCACCGACGCCTTCGTGCTCTGGGACGCGATTGACGTTCATGTCAAGGGCGAACTGATCCGCTGCGAGGGGCATACCTTCGCGGGCATCGCGCGCCGCCATCTGCTCGATATTCTCCAACAGCGCTGCGCCGCGCTCGGCGTCCGCCTCCATTTTGATACGACGATTGACGATCCGGATACGCTCGCCGCGATGCCGATCTGCTGATCGCGGCGGACGGCGTGAACAGCGCGACGCGCCTCCGAACACGCCGAAGCCTTCCGGCCGCGAGACGGAGATGGGAAAGACGCGCTTCATCTGGTTCGGCACGGACAAGGTCTACGATGCCTTCACCTTCATCTTCCAGGAGAGCGAGTACGGCCTCTTTCAGGTCCACGCCTACCCCTTCGATGCGACGATGGGCACGTTCATCGTCGAGTGCGCGGAGGAGACCTGGCAGCGCGCGGGCCTGACCGAGACCGACGAGGCGGCGAGCGTCGCCTTCTGCGAGGCGCTTTTCGCGCGACCATCTCGCAGGGCGGCATCTCCACTCGAATCGCTCGCACTGGCTGAAGTTCCTCACGCTGAAGAATGCGCGCTGGTCCCACGAGAATATCGTCCTGCTCGGTGACGCGGCGCATACGGCGCATTTCTCGATCGGCTCCGGGACGAAGACTGGCGATGGAAGACGCCATCGCCCTCGCCACCGCCTTCACGCAGCACGCCGACCTGCCGACCGCGCTGCGGCTTTACGCACTCGGTCGCAAACCGCGCGTCGAGGCGATCCAGCGCGCGGCGGCGGAGAGCCAGCGCTATTTCGAGAACGTCCCGCGCTACCGCCACTTCGCACCGTGCAGTTCGCCTTCAACCTCCTCACGCGCAGTGGCCGCATCACCTACGACAGCCTCCGGCAGCGCGACCCGTACTTCGTCAACGCGGTCGAACAGTGGTTTCAGACCCACGCACGCGAAGCGACGGGCGAGACGCCTGTCGCACCGCCGCTCGTCTCCCCACCTGCTGTCTTCACACCCCTCCGCTTGCGGGATATGACGCTCCGAATCGTCTCGTGCTCGCGCCCGTTGCCACCTACGATGCGGTCGACGGGCTACCGACGGCGATCATCTTGCGGCCCAACTTCTTCGCCGCGCGCAGCGGTGGCGCAGGGCTCGTGCTCACCGAACCCGTCGCAGTTTCCGCAGGCGGGCGCATCACCCCCGGCGATGTGGGGCTCTACCGGCCCGACCACGCTACGGCATGGGAAGCAGATCGTGCATGCGGCGCATGAGGGATCGGCAGCGAAAATCGGCCTGCACCTCAATCACGCCGGGCGCAGAGGTTCGACCCGATCCCGCGCCGAGGGATTAGACAAGCCGCTCCGTGACGGAAACTGGCCACTGATCGCGCCATCCGCGATCCCGTATAGCCGCACGAGTCAGACGCCGAAGGCGATGACAAACACCGATATGGAGAAGGTCTGCGCGGCATTCGTCGCGGCGACGAAAGAGGGCGCGGCGGCAGGGTTCGATCTGCTGCAATTGAACATGGCGCATGGCTACCTGCTCGCCAGTTTCCTCTCACCCCTGACCAACCGGCGAGATGACGATTACGGCGTCTCCCCGGAGCATCGACTGCGCTTCCCGCTCGCGGTCTTCGATGCCGTGCGCGCCGCGTGGCCGTCCGAACGGCCGCTTGCCGTCGCCCTCTCCGCGACGGATTGGGCGAAGGGCGGCAATGCGGTCGCGGACACGGTAACCATCGCGCGCGTACTGAAGGAGCATGGTTGCGATCTCATTACGGTGCAGGCCGGGCAGACGACGATTGATGCGCAGCCCGTCTACGATTTCGAGGCGTTCGCGGCATACAGCGATGCCCTCCGCAACGAGGCGGGCATCCCCACCCTCACCACGGCCTACACGACGACCACCGGGCAGGCGAACACGCTCCTCGCGGGCGGACGCGCCGATCTCTGCCTATTCACCCCACCAGGAGCGTAACGAATCGTACCGGAGGGCCAGATGGACTACGATTTCACCTACAGCGTCAACGATGGCATCGCCACCGTCACCTTCGACCGCCCGGCGGTGCTGAATGCGCTCACCTTCGCGATCTACGCGCAGTTCCGCGACCTTCTCGAAGCGCTCCGCTACGACGATGCGGTGAAAGTGCTCGTTCTTACGGGGAGTGGGGAAGGTTTCTGCTCAGGCGGGGATGTCCACGAGATCATCGGCGAACTCCTGAAACGGGATATGAAAGCGCATCTCGACTTCACCCGCATGACGGGCGCGGTCGTCGCCAATATGCGGTTGCTGGACAAGCCGATTATCGCCGCCCTCAATGGCACGACGGCCGGGGCGGGCGCGGTGATCGCCCTCGCCGCCGATTTCCGCCTCGCCGCCGCGCACGCGCGCATCGCCTTCCTCTTCACGCGCGTCGGTCTGACGGGTGCGGATATGGGCGCGGCCTATTTGCTTCCCCGCCTCGTCGGGCAGGGGCGCGCATTGGAACTGCTCATGTTCGGGGACAGCATCGACGCGCGAACGGCAGAGCGGTACGGCCTCGTCAACCGTGTGCTGCCGCCGGAGGAGCTTCTTCCTGTCGCCTACCAGTGGGCGGAGCGGCTGGCGAAGGGCCCGACGCTCGCCCTCTCGATGACGAAGCGGATGGTCACGAACGAATGGAATATGGACCTCCACACCGCCATTGAGGCCGAGGCACAGGCGCAAGCGCTCCTCCTGATGGGCGAGGATCATCGCCTCTTCTACGAGGCATTTCTGGAGAAGGCCCGACCGACCTTCACCGGACACTGAAGCGGAGGATCGGATGGATCTCCTCGACCGTTTGCTGGCACACGATGCCTGGACGACGCGGCAACTCTTGCTCCTCAGCCGCGATCTCACGGACGAACAACTCGATCGCCCCTTCGATATCGGCCACGAAACGCTGCGGCGGACGTTCGCCCACATCATCCGCAACATGGAGGGCTGGACGGACCTGCTCTACGAGCGCCCGGTGCGCCCGCGTGCCGAGCCCGGAACAGCGGCAGAATCCATCACCGGGTTCCTTGCCCGCCTCGATGCCGTCGCACCAGAGTTCGCCGTCTTGGCGCACCGGGTGCGCGATGCAGGGCGCTACGATGCCTGCTTCACCGATGTGCTGGATGATCCGCCGCGCGAGAAGAGCTTCGGCGGCGCAATCGCCCACCTCATTACCCACAGCATGCAGCACCGCAGCGAAGCGCTGCATATCCTCAAGCGCCTCGGCGTATCCGATCTGCCCGAAGGCGATGTTTTGAGTTGGGAGGACGCAACCCGGCAAGGGCTTGCATAACCACGCGGCACTCTGTTTCTGTGCGTATAATAGGCCCCGATACACTCTCTCCATCATGGATATACGCGGTATAAGGTCCCTGGCACAGAAGGATGGTGCGAATGAATGCGTATTACCCCGACCGTGGACCCATGCCGCACTGGACAGACCCGGAGGTACTCATTATCGGCGCGGGGGCATCGGGCGCGGCGGTGGCGTGGAGCCTCGCCAATGCCGGGTTTCGCGTCGTCTGTCTCGATCAGGGCGACTGGATCGACCCGCAATCGCTCCCCCACTACGACGACGACTGGGAACTGCGCCGCCTCACCGATTTCAACCCGGACCCGAATGTGCGCCAGCGCCCGGAGGATTACCCCGTCAATAGCGCGGCATCGACCTACACACCGCTGATGTTCAATGCCGTCGGTGGCAGCACGATTCACTGGAGCGCGCACTTCCCGCGCTTCCATCCCTCGGACTTCCGCGTGCGCTCGCTGGACGGTGTCGCGGACGACTGGCCGCTGACGTACGAAGAACTTGAACCATACTACGACTTCAATGACCGAATGATCGGCGTGTCCGGCCTCGCGGGAGACCCGGCGCAACCGCCCCGCGCGCCGCGACAGACGCCGCCCCTGCCCATCGGCCCCCTCGGTGAGACGATGGCGCGCGGCTTCGAGAAACTCGGCTGGCATTGGTGGCCCTCCGATGCCGCGATTGTCACGACGCCGTATGGCGAGGGCCGTCAGGCGTGCAACCTCTGTGGCCCCTGCGATCTCGGCTGCCCGACCGGCGCGCGTTCCAGCGCGGACGTCACCTACTGGCCGCTGGCGCTCAAACGCGGCGTGGAACTCCGCACGCGCTGTCGTGTCCGCGAGATCACGGTGGATGCGCGCGGTCGCGCACGCGGCGCGCTCTATTATGACGCGGCGGGGCAACTCCAGGAACAGACCGCTCCCCTTGTCATCGTCGCCTGCAATGGCGTCGGCACGCCGCGCTTGCTATTGAACTCCCGCTCCCGTCACTTCCCGGATGGCCTCGCCAACCGCAACGGCCTGGTCGGCAAGAACCTGATGTTCCACTGCTTTGCCTCGGTCGGTGGCGTCTTCCCGCACGAACTAGAAGGCATGAAGGGCACGATTGGCTCGTGCATCCTCAGCCACGAGTTCTATGAGACCGACCCCCGCAACGATTTCCTGCGCGGCTACCAGTTACAGGTTGTGCGGCAGTCCGGCCCCGTGAACACGGCGATGGGCGGTCTCGCGGCGCAGCGCGTGCCGTGGGGCAAGGCGCACCATCAGACCTTTGCCGAACGGTTCGGCCACATGGCCTACATGGGCGTGATGGGCGAGGACCTGCCGGAAGCGATCAACGACGTGACGCTCGATCCCGATCTCGTGGATGCGCACGGCATCCCCGCGCCGCTCGTCCGCTACCGTCTCAGCGAGAATAGCGAGAAGATGCTCGCGCATGGCATCGCGCGCGGTCGCGAGGTGTTGGAAGCGGCGGGCGCGACGGCGGTACTCGCCTCGAACCCACTGCGTCCTTCTGGCTGGCATCTGCTCGGCACCTGCCGCATGGGCGAAGACCCGACAAACGCGGTCGTCGATCGCTGGGGGCGCGCGCACGATGTCGAGAACCTCTTCATCGTCGATGGCAGCATTTTCGTGACGAGCGCCGTCGGCAACCCAACGACGACGATCCAGGCGCTCGCCCTCCGCACCGCCGACTACGTCCAGCGCGAGCGAGGAAACCTAGGCTATTGACCGCGTTCGGCAGGCACGGGGGCCTGCCGAACGCGGTCAATAGGCATCTATGGGCAGGCACGGGGGCCTGCCGCTACATGGGAATAATCGAAGGCCAAGGGGCGAGAAATGCAGAGAGACGAACCGGATCAGCCATCTGCGGACGAAACGACGGTTGCCGGGCCACAAGCCGCTGCCGCCGTGACTCCACACGAACCATCAACCATCGCGCCACACATCCTCGATGACGCGCAAACGGCGCTGCTGACTGCCGTTCTGAACCGCATCATCCCCGAAGGAAGCGATATTCCGGGCGCGGGCGATCTCGGTGTCGCGACCACGATTGAGAAGGTGCTCGCCGCCTATCCCGCGCTCCGTCGCCTCTTCGCGGACGGTCTGACGGCGATCGACATCGCGAGCAGTCGCCAGTTCGCGCGCGCTTTCGTTGCCCTGGGTGACGATCAACAGGATACGGTGCTTGAGGCGACCGAACGCGCCTTCACGTCCTTTTTCGCCGCGCTCGTCGACCACACCTACCGGGGCTACTACACGCATCCGCGCGTCTATGCAGCGATTGGCTACGCGCATCGCCCGCCGCAGCCGCTCGGCCACGAACTTCCACTGTTCGACCCGGCAATGCTCGAACGACAACGACAGCGCGCGCCCTTCTGGCGACCCATCACGTCGTAGCACTCAGGCTACAGATTTCGCAGGAAGTAATCGCGAATCTGTTCCTCCATGAAGACACGATCCTCCTGTTTGCGCGGCATATGGCGTTCGTCCGGGAATAGGAGCAGATCATACGGCTTGCGGGCGCGAATGAGGGCGTTAATGAGCCGCGCAGTATGGCGGAAATGGACGTTCTCATCGATCAACCCGTGGATAATGAGCAGTTTTCCAGTCATCGTGTCGACATGCTGCATGACACTGCCCTCACGATACCCATCGGGGTTCGATTCCGGCGTGCCCATATACCGCTCGGTGTAGTGCGTATCGTAGCCATCGTAATGTGTGACCGGTGCCCCCGCGACCGCGACATTGAAGGTATCACTGGCGCGCGCAAGACTCATCAGCGACATATAGCCGCCGTAGCTCCAGCCATAGATGCCGACGCGCGCAGGATCCGCAAGCCCCTGCGCGACGAGCCAGCGGACGCCATCGACCTGGTCGCGCACTTCGATGTCCCCCATGTTGTGCTTGATCCAGCCCTCGAAGGCGAGTCCGCGCCGCGCGCTGCCCCGGTTATCGAGCACAAAGACGAGGAAGCCGAGCCGCGAGAGATATTGCGCGCGCAGATCGACGGTCATACCCCAACTGTGCTGCACGCGCTGGGCGTGCGGGCCACCATAGACACTGACCACGGTCGGGAACGGCCCCGCGCCGAACTTGGCGGGCGGGCGATAGATCGCGGCGTGCAATGTCTCGCCGTCACGACTCGGGAGCGTCACCAGTGCGGGCGGCACGAGCGCCAATCGCGCGACACGCGGGTCCGGCGTGTCGAAGATCGTTCGCACCAGTGCGCCATCCGCAAGCGCGCGCAGCGTCACGGTCGGCGGCGTATCGATGGCGTGATGGAGGTCAACAAACCGCCGCGATGCGTGATCGATCACGACGGTGTGCATACCCGCCGCCTCGGTGATACGCCGGGGTGCGCCGCCATCGAGTGAGGCCGCGTAGAGATGGCGCTCGGTCGGCCCGTCGAGTGTGCCGGTGAAATAGACCTGCCCCTGCTCCTCATCCACACCAACGATATCGTCCACCATCCACGCGCCCTGCGTGATCGTATTGCGCACGGTGCCGTCCCGGTCGTAGCGATAGAGATGCTGGAAACCCGTCCGTTCCGAGGCCCAGATGAAGCCGCCTTCGCTTTTGAGGGATCGGAGCAGTGAATGGAGGTTGATCCAGACATCGTTCGTTTCACGTAGCAGGAGAGTTCGCGCGCCGGTCCGCACGTCGAAGCGGACGAAGTCGAGCGTCGTCTGCTCCCGATTCTCGATCTGCGCCGTCAGCGTGCCGTCCGGGAACCAGTTGACGCGGGCAAGGTACTGATCCTCCTCCGGGCCGAGATCCATCCAGACCGGCTCCCCGCCCGCGATCGAGACGACACCCAGCCGCACCTTCGCGTTCGGCATCCCGGCGAAGGGATAGCGATGATCCTCCTGCGCGCCCTCGCCCGTCGCATCCTTGCCCTGATGTGTGATGCGATAGATCGGGATATGGGTTTCATCGACCTGGGTGAAAGCGAGTGACCGGCTATCGGGCGACCACCAGAAACCGTGCGCCCGCCCCATCTCCTCCTGTGCGATGTACTCCGCGAGACCGTGCGTCTTGCCGGTGCCGCGTGCCCCCGCGGTCAGTTGACGCGGTTCGCCGCCCTCCGCTGAAACGATGACCAGTTCCGCATCCTGCACGAAGGCGACCCATGCGCCATCCGGTGCGATCTGCGGATCGATTGCGGGATGCGCGCTACTTGGGAGCACTTCCCGCAGCGGCGCATCCGCGCCATCCTGGACATACAACGCGCCCTGCAACGGAACGAGGATGCGGTTCGCGTGCTGTGCCCAGGCATACTGCGTGACCCCAACCGCGCGCTGTCGCTGCCGCTCGCGCCGGAGCGCCTCTTCGAGCGAGACATTCTCTTCCGTCGTGCCTCCGCCCGGCGGCGCAACGAGCAACCGCTGCGTGCCCGTCTCGGCATCGCGCGCGTATAACTGGCGGGAAAGACTCTCCTCCGCGCTGTGGAGGAAGGTGATCAGGCGATCATCGGGACTGAATGCGAAGTCGCCGGGCATCGCCATCCCCGGGAGCGGATAGGTCGCGATCTCCTCAATCGCCATCCCCGTGTCCATCGTAGGCGACTTTGCTTCGGAATCGGTCATCGGGCTTTTCTCCTCTTTTACCTACCCCCCGGCCCCCTCCCTAAAGGGAAGGGGTGACTCACTACGAGATTGAGGCGATTCCCGAACACCCCGACCTTGCAGAGCTCACTCCCCCTTCCCCACAGGGAAGGGGGCCGGGGGGTTAGGGCATTCTCTTGCTCCCCACCACACGTTCACCCTATAGTGCGACCGCACACGGGAGACGCGCGGTGCGATGGCTGCCATTATGCCGGAAGTACGTCGCCCGGCAACACCGCGATCAACTCCTCGCCTTCACAGAGAAAGGGAATGAGCCATGCCTGCACCGATTCTCCTCGCGCAGCGTTCCTGGCCGGAGACACGCGATCTCCTGACGACGAACGAAATCGTCCTCCTGCCCGTCGGGGCGCACGAGCAGCATGGGCCGGGTATCGCGATGGCGACGGACACGATCTCGGCGGACGGCTTGTGTCGGCGCGCGGCGGCGCTCCTCGGCAATCGCGCGGCCGTCGCGCCCGCCGTCCCGTTCGGCGTCTCGTGGCACCACATGCATTTTCCCGGCACGATCACGCTGACGCCCGAAACGCTCGCGACGCTCCTCATCGAAATCTGTGCGTCGCTCGCGCAGCACGGCTTCCCGCGCATCGCCATCGTCAACGGCCACGGCGGGAACACGGCGGCGATCACGACGGCCGTCGATACCCTGCGGCAGCGCGTAAGCGGCACACGGGTCATCGGTCTCTACGGCTACGGCTTCATCGGCGAGCAGGCGGCGCTCCTCATGCCGGAAGGTGCGATGGGGCATGGGGGCGGTGATGAGGCGGCGGTCGTCTACGCCGAAGCGCCGGACTACGCCAAGCCCGACGCCTTCTGCGCGCCGGGGACGAACAGCGATGTGGCAGCGTTCGCCGCCCAACTCCGCGCCTACGGCGGCGTGGCGGGCGCATACTACGATGAACTCACCCACAATGGTTCGATGGGCGATACGCGCCACGCCACGCCGGAAGTCGGCAACGAAATCCTCAATCGGGCAGCACAGAATCTTGCAAACCTCCTGGAAGCATTCATCGCGCAGACATCGGGACTCCCGACGATCTGACCAACCTTGACAACGCACATCGGTAGTCTCTGGCACAGGCTGAAGCCTCTGCCACCGGTGGCGGCGGGCTTCAGCCTGCCGCGTATGACAGAAAGGAAACGAAACGATGCCAACCACGCACCCACCCGTCATCCCGATCCTCGGCCCGCTCGAACCGGGGACAACACAGCGCCACCTCGTCACCCTTCCGGGCGCACTGCTTGCGGACGAACCACGCCCGGTAACGACGATCACCGGCGCGAA
Organism: uncultured Chloroflexia bacterium; assembly: GCA_963763655.1. Lineage (GTDB taxonomy): Bacteria > Chloroflexota > Chloroflexia > Thermomicrobiales > JALYUS01 > JALYUS01. Next base: position 67,851 of record CAVXPY010000004.1, on the reverse strand, counting down.
ACCAGGCCCCGTGCTCTTTATCAATGCGGGCGTTCATGGCGGCGAGTACCCGGCGGTCGAGACGGTCATCCGCCTCGGCAGACAACTCGACCCGGCGGCACTCGCGGGCACGGTCATCCTCATGCCCGTGCTGAACCTGCCCGCCTTCTGGAAGCGCAGCATGTTCGTCTGCCCGATCGACAATGTCAATCCGAACCGCGTCTTCCCCGGCGACCCGAACGGCAGTTACAGCGAGCAGATGACGCACGCGCTCGTCAATGAATTCATCGTCCATGCCGATGCCTATATCGATCTGCACGGTGGCGACATCCCCGAGGCGCTCGTACCCTTCAGCATCTGCCGCGGTGGGGGCGAGCCGGTCGATGCCGCCTCGAAAGCGTTAGCAAAGGTCTTCGGTCTCCCCTACCTCCTGACGGTGAACCGACCGATCCAGCGGGCGAAAGGCTCGTCGAGCTTCGTCGCCGCCGCCGAGCGCGGCATCACCGGGTTTCTCGCCGAAGCGGGCGGGGTCGGGCAACTGCAGCAGGAGGCCGTCGATCTGCTCCTGGACGGTATCGCCCGCGTCCTCGCCCATCTCGGCATGACTGAGAAGACCGTTCCGGACGCACCGGCGCCGACCGTCCTAACTGCCTTCGAGTGGCTCTACACGAAGAACGCGGGGATGTTCTATCCCTCGGTCGCCGTCAATGCTGAGGTGCAGGAAGGGCAGCAGATCGGCACTGTTGGCTCGCTCTTCGGTGAGGAGTTGGAAACGATTGTCGCACCAGTCACGGGGCGAGTCCTTTTCCTGACGATCAACCCCGCAGTGCTCGCGAATGGCCTGCTCATGGGTATCGGGGTCGCGGCGTGATCTGGCTGCGAAGCTTCGTCGCCTCATACAGATCACCGCAGTTTTTCAGGAAGGAATACGGATTTGACCGCAGAAGTTTGGGCACGAGCCCCTTGTCGGGGCGACAGTGATACGCTATGCTAAACTCCACGAACCAGTTGCAACGTCTTGGTTGGTCCGGTTGGCTCAGGTTTTCTCCCCGCCACCGCACCACCGGCAGCGCGAGGATCGCGGAAGGGACTCCTTGATCGGAGCGCGAGCGATGGACGACCGCGCGCCAGTGGAACGACCGTATCACGAAGGGATGGGAGAACCATGAAATACGACCGCACCGCACCCAACCATGATGGAGAGCCGAAGCTGAAGCGCGCGCTCAGTCGCCGCCATTTCCTCACGGGGGTGACTGCCGCCGCCGGGGCTGCGATCCTCGCTGCCTGTGGGGGCAGTAGTGCCGCGACCGACACCCCGAAGCCCGCCGGAGCGACGAGTGCACCCGCCGCTGCCGCGACTGCCGCCCCCGCGACGAGCGGTTCCGCAGCCGCACCAACGACCGCCGCCGCTGCCGGTGGCAAGGGCAAGACTTTGAAGATGGCGCGGCGCACCGAGATGTTCTCCCCGCTGATCCCGTGGCAGATCGATGACAACCCGGCCCTCTTCATCTCCGTCAATGTCTACGACACGCTGCTGCGGACCACGAAAGACGGTCTGGGTGTGGAACCCGCCCTCGCGACGAAGTGGGAGCCGAGCGCCGATGGCCTGACGTGGACATTTGCCATCAAGGAAGGCGTCAAGTTCTCCGATGGCACGCCGATGACGGCGGAGGATGTGCGCGTCTCACTCATGCAATGCGCGCAGGGCGCGAAGAGCGTCTGGAAGGACAACTACAAGGCGATCAAGGACATCCAGGCGCCGGACGCCAAGACGATCAAGATGACCCTGAACCAGCCACATGCGCCGCTCCTCTCCGAGCTTGCCATGTTCTCTGCTGGCATCATGCCCGCGCAGGCCGCGACGGACAGCGACAAGGATGGCTACGACTCGTACAAGACGAGAGGAACGGGTGCGTACTCGATCGATGGCTGGAAGAAGGGCGATCCGGTCGTCCTCAAACGGAACCCGAACTACTGGAAGAGCACGCCGAGCCTCGATGAAGTCCGCGTCGAGTACGTCGCGGACGACAACACGCGCATCCTCAAGCTCCAGGGTGCCGAGGTGGACGTGATCGACTTCGTTCCCTTCAGCCAGATCCAGACGCTGAATGCAGCGGGCAACATCAAGGCACAGACGTATGTCATCCAGCAGATGAGTACCCTCCTCATGAATGTCGAGAAGAAGCCGCTCGATGACGTGAAGGTGCGCCAGGCGCTGAACTACGCGCTCGATAAAGACGCGATCATCAAGGCCGTCTACTTCGGGCAGGGGACGCTCATGAACTCCCCCCTCCCTCCCGGCACGTACTATGACAAAACGCTGCCCGGCTACCCGTTCAATCTCGATAAGGCAAAGCAACTGATGGCGGCGTCCTCTTCGCCGAGTGGTTTCCCGCTCGATTTGACGATCTCCTCCGGCAATAGTATCCACCAGGCGATCGCGACGATTGCCAAGGATCAGTGGTCGAAGATCGGCGTCACCCTCAACATCCAGCAACTGGAAAGCAGCGTGCTGCGCCAGAGTTACCGCGACGGCAAGCTGACGATGTGGCCGGGCGGCTGGACGAACGACATGAACGACCCAACGGAGGTCACGAACTACATCATCCGGGGCGGTGCCTCGCCCTGGGCGGGTTGGACGCACTACAATAACCCGGACCTGAACGATAAGATCTCCAAGGCGGACCTTGAACAGGACGCGAAGAAGCGCGAGGCCGCCTACGCAGAGATTCAGAAAATCTATGTCGATGCCGCGCCGATGGTCATGATCTCCTATCCACCCGAGACGGGCGCGTATCAGAAGTACGTCGATGGCTTCTTCATTGACGGTCTCTCGTATTACCGCTTCGAAGACGTGAAGGTAAACAAGTAAGTTGGGGCGCGCGGCGTATATCCGCAAACGGCTACTGCTGATGATCTTCGTCCTCTTCGGGGTGACATTGATCATCTTCAGCATGATCCATCTCATCCCCGGTGACCCGGCCTTCCTCATTTTGGGAGACCGGGCCACCGAGCAAAAGGCGGCCGACCTGCGGCAGCAGCTTGGCCTGAACAAACCGCTGCCCCAGCAGTATTGGGACTATGTCTCCGGTCTCCCACGGGGGGACCTCGGTATGTCTCTCCTCTATCGGCAACCCGTCAAGAACCTCGTGCTGCGGCGGATCCCGATCACGCTCTTCCTGGCAGGCTTTGCGATGCTCCTCACGACGATCATCACCCTCCCCATCGGCATCTGGGCGGCCACCCACAAGGACAAGGTCTCCGATCACGTGATCCGCGCGGGCTTCCTCTTCGCACTGACGACGCCGAGTTTCTGGCTGGCCATCTTGCTCATTCTCCTCTTCAGCCTCCGGCTCCACATCTTCCCGGTGGCCGGATACGGCGACACCTTCCCGGACCACGTCCGCCACCTCTTTCTGCCTGCGTTCACGCTCGCGTTGCAGCTTTCCGCCGTGTTGATCCGCAACCTCCGAAGCGCGATCATCAACACGCTGGATTCTGATTTCGTCCGCACCGCACGGGCAAAGGGGCTCGGCTATCGCGCGATCCTCGTCGGGCACGTGTTACGGAATGCGATGGTCTCCACGGTGAGCATCTTCGGCTTGCAATTCAGCGCGCTCGTCGGCGGGGCGGTGGTGGTCGAGACAGTCTTCGCGATCCCCGGTATCGGGCAACTCTTGTTTCAGTCCATCACGGCGCGCGACTATCCGGTTGTGCAGGCAATCACCGTCATTACGGCGACGCTCGTCATTGTGGTGAACCTGATTGTCGATCTGTCCTATTCGTTCCTCGACCCACGGGTGACCTATGAGTGAAACGGTTCTGACAAGTCAACCAACCGGCATCGCGACTGCGGCGCGGCCAGTGCGACCGATCTCGCTTCTGGAGCGATGGAACATCCGCGGCACACTGCTCGTCGGATTAGTCCTGCTCGCGGCCATCCTGCTCATCGCACTCTTCGCACCGCTCCTTGCACCCTATGACCCGATCAAGCAGGACCTCGGCGCAGCGCTTTCAAAACCCTTCAGCGCCGGCCATCTCCTCGGTACGGACAACTACGGGCGTGACGAACTCAGCCGGATCATCTTCAGCACGCGGCTGGACCTGCAGATCGGCTTCTTCTCGGTGATCTTCCCGTTCCTCGCGGGCAGCCTCCTCGGCGTCACGGCAGGCTACCTCGGCGGCAAAACGGAAGCGGTCGTCATGCGGGTCGTCGATGTCCTGCTCGCGTTTCCCTTCCTCGTCCTCGTCATCGCCCTCATGACGCTCCTCGGGCCGGGGCTGCGGAACCTCTATATCGCGGTCGGCATCTTCGGCTGGATCACCTATTGTCGGCTGGTGCGCGGCGAAACGCTGATCGCGCGCAACCTCGAATACATTCAAGCAGCGAAAACGGTCGGCTGCACGAACAGACGGGTGATCTTCACGCACCTCTTGCCGAATGTGATCGCACCCTCGCTCATCTACGTCTTCACGGGCATGGTGCAGGCGATCCTCACGGGCGCGACCCTGAGTTTCCTCGGCCTTGGCCCGCAGCCACCCGCACCGGAATGGGGCGCGATGATCGCCGAGGGGCGGCAGTTCCTTACCCAGGCGTGGTGGATGCCGACCCTTCCCGGTATCGCGATCCTCATCGTCGGCGTCACCTTCAGCCTGATCGGTGATGGCCTTGCCGAGCGGCGGCGCTAGCGCCGCTCACGAGCGCGCCGGATTGATCATGCGGTTCTCGTAGAGCTGCCGCACGAGAGCGGTCGTGTCTCCTTCGATATTGGGCGCGGTGGGGAAGATTTCGCGGACTTCACTGACGATCATCGCGAGGTCGTGCTCGCCATCGCAGCATTCCCAGATCAGCGCCCCGGTAGCATTGAGTGTCATGATCTGCTTTCGCCAGGCGTGATAGAGCACCATGCTGCCGTCGCGTAGCAGTTCGTCATGGACGTAGCGGTTCTTGCGCAGCCGCTCGCCCCGCAACCAGAAGGGCATCCCCACTGGCGCTGCCGATAGGGGTGCGGGAATCGCGAAGAAGTTCGTCGCCAGTTCTCGAACCGCATCGGCACCGACCGCGAGGGCGCTGCCAATCGCCCCACCGGTATGAACGAGCACCGCGCTCGGCACCGCCCAGACATGGTACGCCTGCCCGATCTCGCTTTGCCCCTCGAAGAGTACGCGCGTCACCTGCTCTTCCGCGAGCGGCAGGCGGCTTTCTTCAACGGTGTCGCAGCAAATCAGCGCGACCGTCACTGTGCGTGCGTGATCGCCCTGCCAGCGGGCAATATCCGCCAGCAGTTCGGTGCATGCCTGGCTGTGCGGCTTCCAGAAAACGAGAAGAACGGGCAACCCCACCGCGCAGAGTTCGGCAAGCGTGACATTCTTACCCTCAAGGTCCGCGAGCGCGAAGGTGGGTGCGGGAACACCGACGGGCAACCCCTCGGCAACCACCTCGATTGGCACCGCTGCATATTCTTCCACGGGTCGCTGTTCGAGCATCGCGATCCGCTCGCGTAGATGCGCGGTTTCCCCGCGCACCCCAAACGCCAGCCAGAGGAGAGGCCGAGTGCGATCAATCCGCCCAGCGCAATGAGCACATTTCCCATTAGTCCGCCGCCCATACAGAGTATCGCAGGGGTGATGGACGCCGCGTATCAGCGGCTTTCCCACAGGTATTTGCGCTGTCGGTAGCGCCGTGCATCCTCATCGAGATGCGCTCTCCCTTTCTCATAGGTTGGATCATCGGGTGCTTTCCCCCAGCGGGGATGCAAATGCTCAACGACCGCCTCGGGGCAATAGCGGTAATGCCCGCGCATCCGCGCGGTCGCGACGAACTCCGTATCGGGAAAGTTATGATCGTAGTCGTGCAGCACCGTATCGCGTGCATCAATCACCCCCGAGTAGCGCTCGATATAGAGGCGGCGCACGAGGAAGAAAGTCGCGGTCTCCCCCGCGAGGACGTCCGGATGCCCCAGGTCGTTCACGCCAACGACAGCGATGCCATCGGTCATCGCCGCCAGTGCGTGCGTGAGCCAGCCAGCATGAAAGCGCAGATCATCTGCGCCGCAGAAAAAGTACGGCTCGTCGGTGGCGTGATAGGCACTGTTGATCGCACTCGCGTAGGTCGTCCGCCCCGTATTGACGATGGCCCGCTCGCCCGCCGCATCAATCGCCGCGCGCGTCGGTGTGTCGCGCTCCTCCACAATGAAGGAGAGGCGATACGCGCCCTCCGTGCACTCCCGCGTATTCGCGACGATCATCGGGATACGATGTGGGCGCGCATAGGTGGGGATGAAGATGGCGGTTGCCGTCACGCGTCTCCCTCCCACAGCAATGGCAGGCGTCACGCACAATCTTCGAGTATGCTCATCCGGCCGGTCACCCTAGTAGGAATGTTCCAGGCGGGCCCGTTGCGCCCGTTGCGCCCGTTGGTCCGGTCGGTCCCGTCGCACCTGTGGCCCCGGTCGCGCCCGTTGGTCCGGTCAGTCCCAGCGCACCGGTCGCACCCGTAGCACCTGTGGTTCCCGTCGATCCGGTCGGTCCCGGGATCCCGGTGCCGCCTACGCCGGTTGCTCCAGTCGGTCCGGGCGGACCCGTGGGTCCCATCAGTCCGGTTGGCCCGATTGCGCCGACCGCTCCCGTTGCACCGGTCGGCCCGGTCGGTCCCGGTATACTCGTGCCTACACCGGCCGGTCCGGTTGCACCCGTCGCACCCGTGGCGCCTGTCGGCCCGGTCGGCCCCGGTATACCCGCGCCTGTCCCGGCTGGCCCCGTTGCGCCGGTTGCGCCGGTTGCGCCAGTTGCCCCGACCGCCCCGGTTGCTCCGGTCGCCTGTCCAGGCGGGCCAACAATGCCGGTCGGTGCCGGTGATGCCGCCCCGACCGCAGAAGCAGCCGCCGCAGAGGCAAGTACCGGTGCAACATAGACGCCCGTCTTCAATGCGCCCCTGAGGAGGTTCCGCCGTGACATCCCTGTACGTGGTTCAGAAGTTTCGTCCCCCATGCCACCCCCCTGTGCCACATCAACCGTGCGAAACGCCATGATTCTCGTCGCGCGTAGTGTACCATCTCTCACGCTAATGACGACACTTGTCCACGCAATACAAGATGAGATAGGAAACACCCGGCACTGCTATGATTACGGCACATTCCGTGCTCCTTTGCTCGTTGCTGGCACAAATCTCTCACATACCCGCTCAGGGAGGAATGATGACCGTCTCTGTCGCACTGATTGTCAAGAATGAAGAACGGACACTTGCCCGCTGCCTGGATACACTTCGGGATCATGTCGATGAGATCATCATCGTCGATACCGGTTCCGATGACCGCACGAAAGCGATCGCACACGACTACAGCGAGAAGGTGTTCGATTTCACCTGGGACCAGGACTTCGCCGCCGCGCGCCAGTTCGCCTTCGATCAGGCGACGAGTGACTGGGTGATGTGGGTGGATGCGGACGATGTCGTCCATCACGCCGAGCGCATCCGGGCACTCGTGGAGACGGCACCCGCGCATGTGGGGGGGTACTATTGGCGGTACATCCTCGACCGAGATGCGTGGGGGAATGTGCGTAGCGAGTCATGGCGGGAGCGCTGCGTCCGCAATGATGGCGTATTTCGCTGGGTCGGTCAGGTACACGAAGTGCTCGTCGCACAGGAGCCACGGACCATCCTACAGAGCGCGGACGTCACGGTCGCGCACCACCCGGAACCCCATGCATCCACAGAGACTTCGGAACCTTCGGGGCGCAATCTCTCGATCCTCCAGGCAGAATATGCGGCAAGCGAGGGGTTGCCATCACCGCGCCTCCTCTTCTATCTCGGGCGCGAATACGCGGATAACGGCGATTACGCACATGCCATCGAGACGCTGGAGCACTATCTTCGCGTTGCCCACTGGGATGACGAGCGGTACATCGCGCAGGTGCAGGTCGCCGATCTCTGCCGCGCCCAGGCCGAGTACGCGCGCGCCCTTGACGCCGACTTCCGGGCACTGCGAATCCACCCGCACTGGCCGGACGCCTATTTCGGCCTGGCGGAGACGTACTACTACCTCGAAGCGTGGCCCAAGGTCATCCACTGGACGGACCTGGGGCGCACGATGTCCACTCCCGACACGCTCCTCTTCACGAACCCACTCGACTATCGCTACAACTGGATCATCTATTACACGAACGCGCTGCATCATGTGGGGCGCACCGCAGACGCGCTGCGCTGGACACGGAATGCACTGGAAATCTGCCCGGACGATGCATGGCACCGGCAGAACTTCGCCTTCTTCTCCGGCGTGATCCATGCGGAGGGTCGCTCCTTATGAAGGTCGCGCTCCTCGTGGCAGGAGACCGCCCACGACGAGCGCGAGGCGCGGCGACCCTTTCAGGTCGCCGCGCTCCATCCGGTGCGGGATCTGTCTCCTATCGACCAGGAACTTCCACCGACAACGTGAAGATATCCTGATCATTCGCCATACTGGCGTTGCTGGCACTCCCGGTGCAGACCGCCGGAGGCGAGCTGCCGGGGCAGACGAAGAGGTCCGGATTGCGGGTATCCATCCAGATCGGATGCGCGTCGTCAACGGCGGTGAGCCCGGTGTAGTCGCCGAAGAAGACACCGCTGAACTGCGTCGGCGGCGGCATGGACGCCCCGGTCACCCGCCGCACGCCGAACGCCGCGCCATCGTCCGAACCGGAGAGGCTCATGTCCGAAAATCCCGTCGTCTCGTCATCGCCATATTGCCGGTCGTAGTACGAGACCGCGAGCCTGCCACTCCTCGTAAAGACGGCCCACTGCCACCACTGATCCGTGGTCGCCTGCCCACGGTCCGGGGTCACGCTCGTCAGGTCTCGGGGATCGGTCGTCGCCCCCGTGAATGTCTTGCCGCCATCATTCGAGGCACTCAACAGGATGTCGTTGTTGCAGGCACCCGGAGTCTTCACGCCGGTATACAGGTTCGTCCCGAACGTCGGATCGAGACCGGCGGGCGCGCACCCATTCGCCTCGCGTGAATGCACATTGATGTACGAGCCGAAGGTGATGAGCACTTTTTGCGCGTCGTGCGGATTGACCGCGCCCACGGGGTAGTTCGACGCGCGGAAGAACGAGTTGGTGCTGCCCCCCTTCTCTGGGACGCACGCGCGACCGGGGTCCTTCCCACCCTGATAGGTGGCGCAGTCCGGCAACTCGTAATAGTCCGCCACCTTGACCGGAGCGCCGAACGTCTGCCCGCCGTCCGCGGACCTGGCGAGGAGCATCTGATTGTGATTGTCATTCGCGTCCTTCAGCGGATTGTTGAAGTTGGCGAAGGCGACGTAGAGCGCGCCATCCGGGCCGGTGAAGGGCTGCGAGTCCTGGTTCTCGTTACAGTTGCCGTTCGGGGTGCCAGCGCCGAAGGTGTTCGTGCAAAGCGTGCTGTTCGCACTGACGAGTACCCGCGGGCTAAAACTCTCGCCGTAATCCTGGGAATGCGACTCGTAGATATAGGCGCTGCCATCCGCCGCGAACTCGGTATAGGTCACGTAGACACGATCCTGGAACGGGCTGCCAACGTGGTTATCCACGGTCATATACGGCTTGTCCTCGAGGACGTTGCCCGCGCCGACGATGTCATTGTGCTCGATCACCGACCGTCCCGGGAAGTTCCAGGAGGCGCCGAAGTTGCCCGTGGAGCGGAAGACGTACACCGCGCTCGATTGGTCCGGATCCGGGGTCGTCGGCTTGCCGCGCTGGAAAACCTGGCACTGGAAATAGGCGTTGCCCTTCGTGTCCCACGCGACAGCGGTATCCCCGCCGGCCTCCCAATACTGGCGGGCGGCACCGAAGGCGGTGCCGCGGGTGAAGCCCATCGGGACCGTCGTATCCGTCCAACTCTTCCCGCCGTCGACGCTGTACGCCCCGTAGCAGTTGCCATCGCCGCGCCGGTAGTCGTTGTAGCTGGCCAGCAGGTGATCGGGATGGCGCGGATCCTGCGCGATCGCGGTCTCGTTGTTCGCCTGCGCACGGCCCTGCAAATCCGGGTCGCTGAGATTCAGGCAGTTCTGGTTGATCTTGACATCGCCCCGCAGACGCTGCGGGCAGCCATCATCACTTGTGGGCGTAAAGTTCCCCGGCCTCACGCTTGCCTTGGCCGGGGAGTTCTCATTGAGGTGGAGTTCGGCGTAGCCGGAGAGGATCCGCTTCTGCACTTTGTTGAGTTGATTGTAATCCAGTGCCTGCACGGTGCCCGTATCTGGGCCTGGTAAGAAGGTAAATGCGCCAACGAGGAGCATCGGTAACAGGACGCGCCACACTCGGACGTTCATACGACCCCCCTTTTCCATCGTGGAAGCAAGTGCCAATCCTCCAATGACCGCGATCCCCCCTCCTTTCCGATCTCGCCAAACGATCCTACCCGCACCACGGCGAAAGCGTGGAACGACGCCGTGCCAGGCGATGGCAAAGCCCAAAGAGATGCCCGTGTGCGAACGAAGATTCATCAGTCATATTGTTTCGAAGTCATATAGTTCTGGTCTTGATAGAGAAACGGACAACCCGCGCGATGGTTGCGCGTGAGGCGACCTGGACGGCAAGGAAACGCATATCCCCTGCTTTGCATGAAGGAGGAAGTTGACGCGAGTGGAGCCGGAACTATCGCCACTCGGTGCGCTGTGCTATCGTGCCGGTCAAGCGCGGCAATTGGGTGGGGATGGAGAGGAGGAAAACCGTGGCGATGCGTATCGAGGAGCGTGATTTACGGGCAGCCGTGCCGGACCATACCGGCACGATGCGTCTCGCGGGCCTTGAAGAATCGGTGGAAGTCGTGCGGGACTCGCTCGGCATCCCCCATATCCGCGCCGGGTCGCGGGATGATGCATTCTTCGCGCAGGGCTACGTCCACGCGCAGGACCGGCTTTGGCAGATGGAGTACGACCGCCGCCGCGCGCTCGGTCGGTGGGCGGAAGTGGCGGGGCCGACCGGCGTGGAGCACGATCTCCTGATGCGTCGCCTCCGTCTCGGCGCGAGCGCGCAGGACGATTACGCCGCCTTCGATCCCGACACACGGGCAATGTTCGATGCGTACACGGCGGGCATCAACGCCTTCATCGAGACCACCACCGTCCTCCCAATCGAATTCCATCTGACCGAGACGACACCCGAGCGGTGGGAAGCCTGGCAGTGCGCCGCCGTCTATAAAGTACGGCATGTGCTGATGGGCGTCTGGGGGCAAAAGCTCTGGCGCGTGCGGCAACTGCGCGCCGGTGGGCCGGAACTGCTACGCACGCTCCGGGCAGGTGCGTCGGTGCCCGGTCCGCTGATCGTCCCGCCCGACATGGACTACACCCATGTGCCCGATGGCGCGGACGAGCTTCAGGCCGCCGCCGACGCGATGGCGGGCGCATGGGATACCGGCACCGGCAGCAATAGCTGGGTCGTTCACGGCACCCGCACCGCCTCGGGCAAACCGCTTCTCTGTGGCGATTCGCACCGCGCCCTCGATACGCCGAACGTGTACTACCAGAATCACCTCATCTGCCCCGAGTTCGACGTGATCGGTTTCTCGTTCGGTGGCGTGCCCGCCTTTCCGCATTTCGCACACAATGCCGACGTCGCGTGGTGCATCACGCACGCCTCCGCCGATTACCAGGACCTCTACGTCGAGAAGTTCGCGCCCGATGACCCGACCCGCTACGAATACAAGGGTGAGTGGCACACGGCGGAGCGGTATCACGAGACGGTGCAGGTGCGCGGCGAGGAACCCGTTCCGGTCGATGTCACGGTCACACGGCATGGCCCGATCGCCGTCGGTGATCCGTCCGAAGGATACGCGCTGGCGATGCGGTACAGCGCGACGACCGGCCCGAATGCCGGGTTCGGTACGTTCTTGCCGATGCTCCGCGCGACCAGTGTCGAGGACCTGGACGCGAAAATGCGCGACTGGGTGGACCCCTGCAATAACCTGCTCATGGCGGATCGCCACGGCACCATCGGCTATCTGACACGCGGGGAGATCCCCCTGCGGAGCGCGGCGAACTTCTGGCTGCCCGTTCCCGGTTGGACCGGCGCGCACGAATGGCAGGGTCGCATCCCGCACGAGGATTTGCCCCGCATGACGAACCCCGCAGCGGGTTTCTTCGCCACCGCCAATAACCGTATCGTCGATGACGATTATCCCTACCCGATCTGTCTCGACTTCGCCCCGCCCTACCGCGCCCAGCGGCTCACGGAACGCCTGCGCGAGACGACCGGCGCGACGATTGAGACAATGGCCTCGATCCACGCCGAGAAGCGCTCCATCCCGAGCCGCATTTTCGTGGCGATGCTCGATCAGGTCGAACCACTGGATGAACGCTCGGCAGCGGCGAAAGCAGCGCTCCAGGCATGGGACGGCGTAATGGGGCCGGAGAGTGTGCCCGCCGCGATCTATGCCGTCTGGCGCGAGCAGACGATTGGCCGGGTGCTCGAAGGCGCACCGCTCACCGCCCTGGCAGGCACACCGACGGCTTCCCCTATCGCACAGGCGCTCCCGCTCGCCGCCCGTTTGCGCGCGACCCTCCTCGCCCTCATGCAGGTAAACGACACCACGCTCCTCCCCGCAGGGGAGACCTGGGCATCCGTCCTCGCGACGGCACTCCAGCGAGCGACGGATTGGCTCGAAACCCACTGCGGCACGGACCTCACAGACTGGCAGTGGAGCAACATTCACCGGACGAACCCGCAGCACACTCTTTCCGCGACCTTCCCGGAGTATGCGTCACTCCTCGATCCGCCATCTGTCGGTGTCGGCGGGGATGGCGACACGCCACAGTGCGGCAGCTACAGCGGCCTCGGTGCGGGCGATTTCACGGTGACCGGGCTCTCCGTCAATCGCTACTGCTTCGACTGCGCGGATTGGGAGAAGAGCGGTTGGGTCGTGCCACTCGGCTCCTCGGGTCATCCCGGCAGCCCACATTACGCGGATCAGCACATCGCCTGGAGCACGCAGCAACTCCTGCCGATGCATTACTCGTGGGATGCCGTCATCGCCAACGCCGAGGAGACGCAACGGCTCGAACCGGCTTCTTTTTACTCCGGCGACCAGCGCACATCCGGGTCAAGCGGGTAGATCGGGCGGCGGAGACGCTGGTACGGGAAGCCGTGCGAGGTCCGGGCTGCTGATGCCGGGCCCGTCCACCTCGATCACCTTGGTCGCGATCGGCTCGAAGGCGGCGCGGAAGTGCGCGGCGCTTTTGAGGACGAGGATGCGCCGCTCGGTCGGCTCGATGCCGAAGGCGCGGAAGAAGTTGAGGTCGTGCGGGTGCCCGCGCAGTTCGGTCAGTTGCAGTTCGATCCCGCCCGGCCCATCGATTTCCAGACGACGGTCCGCCCACGGCTGGCGAATGTGCCCGCACCCATTGGCCCGGCGATTGGGAACCGGCCCTCGTGGATCAGGCGCACCATCCCCGTCACCTCAACCGGCTCGCCGTGCAAGCCGTCGTGCTTGCCACCAACATTGAGCGTCACGGTACTGCCGACGCCCGCAGTGATGCAGGCCGCGACCGCCTCCCGATCCATGATTTGCGCGACTGCTGCCGACCGCGCTTTCGCCGCAAGGAGTCCGCGCAAGACGGGTGTCCCATCGCCTGCCGTGCCGCTCGCACCCGAGTCCGAGATATCCGCGAGCACATAGACGCTGCCCGGCGCTCCCGCCATCGCCTCGGCAATCGCATCCTCGACCGGTGTCGGGTGGATCGTGAAATCCGCGCGCCGCTCCCAGCAGATGCGCGGCGAGTTCGTTCGCGTATCGCTTGCGCGAGCGCGGCGTCATTGTCCGTCACGACAATCGTCGCTACGCCCGCAAAGGGCGTATCGGAGAAAGGGAAGCCGCCAAGCACCGTTGCTGCGACGACGCCCGGTTCGTGTTCGATTCCCGTGCCCGATCGATCGCGATCTTCAGCGGCGATTGCCATGTCGTCACCATCGACTGATTCGGCGCGATCAGCGGCAAACGCACATGCGCCATCGTCGGCGTGATCTCACCCTTGATCGCGCCCACAAGGATTTGCATCGCTCGCGCGCCAGTTTCGGGTGTGTCGATATGCGGGTACTCCTTGTAGCCAACGAAGGCGGTCGCCTCCGCCATCATCTCCTCGGAGAGGTTCGTATGGAGATCGAGCGGCGCGACAATCGGCACATCCGGCCCGACGAGTTCCCGTACCGCGGTATCAGTGGCCCCTCGCCATCGTCGTTGTGCTCCAGGGCCATCGCGCCGTGAATACCGAGCAGCACCCCATCCACCGGCAGCGCCGCCCGGATACCGGCGAGGATTTCATCGCGCATCGTCTCGAACGCCTCGCGCGAGACACGCCCGCCAGGGACCGCGTGACCGTAGGTCGTCGGGATCAGTTCGACGCCTTGCCGTTTGGCCTCGGCGACGATCCCACCGTAGATCGTCCCCGTCCCCTCCATCGCGATGAGGTCCGCGCCGCGCACGATGCCGCTCGACCCCTTCTGGAAATCGGAGAGCGCCGTCGGCTCCCACTGAAATGTGTTCGTCTCCTGCGCGATGCCCCCCGTGACAATGCGGATCGCCATAGTGTCGCTTCCCTTCCTATGGAATAACTGCCGTCATGGTGCCTATCCTCTCATCAACTCGGTCAGACTTCCAGACCGTGGCCCCTTGCCAAACGGGTCGCGCCGACGTATTGTGTACACAGGTATTGTGTACACATTTCGGAGGGACCAGATGGCACTCAAACACGTCGGCGTCCGCGAACTGCGCGGTGACCTCGCCGAGAAGTTGAAAGGCAGCGAGCCAATCGTCATCGAGCGGCACGGTCAGGTGCTCGGTATCTATCTCCCCGTCGCGCCTGTGGATCGTGAGAAGGCTGCGAAAGCACTTGAGCGGTTCCATACCGCTATTGAGCGGCTACTACGTGAGAGTGATATTACTCGCGAGGAGCTTGCGGAGGCGTTTATGTTTGAACGGGATGAAGATGAATCTGACGATTGATGCAAATATCCTCTTGAGCGAGGCAGACAGTGAGACAGGAGTGGCCCAATCGCTCCTTCTGCATCCCATCCTTGAAATGCTCTATATCGCCGAATATACCTGGAGCGAGGCGACGTACGTACTCGCTCGCAGGATCGAGAGTTGGGTGCGGAGTAGACGAGTTGCATCGGACATCGCAGATGAAGTACGAGAGTCGTTTATAGACGTTTTTGCTTCTCGCTGTGTGATAATTCCCGAATCATTCTATGCCCATTTTGAGCAAGGAGCGCGATTGCGCATTCCCGACGATCCTGATGACTGGCACACGGCGGCGCTGGCGCTGGCGACCAACACCTCCATCTGGACGCTGGATCAGAAGCATTTCTTCGGTTGTGGCTTACCTATCTGGAAAACGAACATCCTCCGGGCGGCACTGACAAATACCGAGCCGCAGACTGCCTCCTGAATGTGTCACTCTGCCGGGATGACCGGCAAGATGAGGCGCGACGAATACTTCGATGAATGAAAGACCGTCTGCAAGGCACTCACCATCTCCGTGGAGCGGCCAGGTAGTTCGCCCGTGTTCGGGTTGCGGTCGAAGCGCGGGAAGTTGCTGCTGGAGACTTCCAGCCGAATGCGGTGGCCGGCCAGGAAGGTGTTGCTCGTCGCCCAGAGGTCCACCTCGTACTCGACCACCTCGCCGGGCGTGATCGGCGTTCCTTCACGCATCGAATGGCGATAGCGCGCGCGCAGGATGCCGTCGGTCAGGTTGCGCGCGTAGCCACAGGGTGCGACATCCACCAGTTTCGCCGTCCAGTCCGTATCCGGCGCGCTCGAACTGGCGCAGAGGATCAGTTTCACCGGCCCGGTCACCTCCACCGGCTGATCGAGCGGCGGCGTGGTGTAGACGAGCACATCCTCGCGCGCCTCGACGGCTCGCTGATCGTACGCGCCGCCCTGGCTGAAGACGGCGCTGCAGCAGAGGCCACCGCCCATCGTCGGCACCGGGTTGCGCGGATTGTAGACGTAGGTGTCCGGCGGCTCGGAGGCGGGCGATTCACGGCTCAGCGCGCCATCGCCATGCAGGCGTATTCGCCTTGCCGCCACTGTGGAGAAACCACTCCTGCCACTCGGTGCGCGCGAGCGGCCATTCCTGCTCGCTGCCGCCACTGGTTCGTCCCATCACGAAGAGGCGGACGGGCGGCTCGCTATCGACGCCATTCTCGATCTCACGCAGCCAGCGGTCGAACCAGCGCAGTTGGATGCCGTCCGACATCGATCACGCCGCCAGTGGCGCGCATGCCGAAGTCGTGCGCGCCGATTGGGTTGCCGCGCGACATGCCGCTGTGATTCCAGGCGGCGAGGAGCAAGTGCTGCCGGTCCCGCACCGCGGCGGGGCGCTTGCGCGCGCATCCCGGTGAAGTTGTCGATCGTGCCCTTGAGGAAGATGTCGTACCAGCCGCCGATATTGAGCGCCGCGACATTGAGGGTATCGTGCTGTGCCGAGACATCGAGGCTGGCCCAGTAATCGTCGTAGGCCGGGTGATTCACCCAGTCGTCGTAGTAGGGCGCATACTCCGCGAGGATGGGATGGCCCGCGAGCGGCAAATGCGCGAACCCCTCGGTGAGGTCGTCCACCCCATCGAGCAGCCGCTGGAAGGTCTCCTCGACGGCCGGATCCTCCTTCATCGCTTCGGGCGACGGTATTGGTGGCGAGGTTGGTCATCGTCCATGAGAGATTGAAGCGAGAGTTCGAATGCGCCGCCTTGATATGCCCACCCCGCATGGTAATCGGCGGCTGTGACCGTCGGGACAATCGCCTTGAACGCGGGATGGCCGCTCATCGCCGCCTGCCACTGCGTCAATCCGACATATGACTGCGCCGAACATGCCGACATTGCCATCGCACCACGGCTGCGCGACGAGCCATTCGAGCGTGTCGTAGCCGTCCTGCCGCTCGTTGACGAAGGCATAAAAATCGCCCCTCGGACTCGAACCGGCCCGCGTACATCCTGCACGACGACCGCATAGCCACTCGACGCGGCGCGCAGGATGAACGGGGGCGGTCGCACCGGTTCTCTTGTCGTACGGAGTGCGTTGTAGGAGTGTCGGATACGGGCCCCGGCCCGGAAGGCCGATAGACATCGACAAAGAGGATCGTCCCATCGCGCATCGGCACCGGGACATTGCGATCAACGGTCAGACTGAGACGATCCGGCATCTCTCTTCTCCTCCTTCACACACCCCAAAGAACGAATAGGCGCATCCTAACACGGGAGGCGAGGCAACGGAGCCTATACTACCCGCGCGATCGCCTGCCGAGCCGTGGCGATCGCGTGCCACACCCGATTCCGCTCCCGCACGAGACGCGTGCGCAAGAAACCGGCATCGCTGCTCGCCGGGTCCATCGCTCCGAGGTCTGCCACCGACGTGAGACCCGGCAGCACCGGACTGCCGAGCGCGAGATCGACCTCGTATGGCCCGGCCTTCGTGTACGTGACCGGGATGAGGGCGTGCGCCACCGCCATGATTGCGCTGTTGAGGCGTTCCGCACGTGCGGCATCATCGCCGGTCGCCGCAACCGCGCATTAAGCCGCTCCGCGTCGGCGTGAAGCGCGTCCGCTTCCGCGATCACCGGGCGCAAGATCGAAGCGGCCACCGGCGGCCTCCTGCAATGTATGCAGCCGGTCGCGCAGTTCCTTGGCCGTCTCGGTGAAATCGAAGGGGAGCACCGGCGCGGTGCAGAGCCGCCAGCAGGTGAGCAGATAGACCTGCGTATCCCGCACGAGGTACGCGTCGTCGATCTTGTCCAGCGTATCGTCCGGCGTGTGCCACCACCACGCCGCCCCGCCCTCGCCGGGGCCGGAGAAGCCGCAGAGGACGGACGGCACGCCCGACCCCGGTGAAGGATTGGTCGTGGCTGCGGCCCTGCCGGTGATAGGTCATCGGCTCCCCGAGGAGATCGCGCACGACACCGGCCGCGATCTGCCACGTTTCGGCCATGTTGCCCGGCGTCGAGACGTTCGATGCCCCTCGCCCGCCGGTGGATTCCGCATTGACGTGGCAGACGCAGTGCTCGTACAGGTCCGCGAAGAAGTTGTCCGCGTACCACGCCGATGCACCGTATCGCGCATGCGAGTGGCCGGACCAGAAGGCGAGCCGCAACCCGCGCCGCAATTCGCCCTCGTGCTCGCTGAGGATGCGGCCGACTTCGAGCATCGTCGCGTCGGCGCTCGCATTGTCCATCGCCCCGTAGTGCCACGAATCCACATGCCCACTGAGCATGACATAGCGATCTTCGATCGCGCCGGGAATGTCGGCGGTGAGCGCGGGGATCGGCCGCCATCCGGTCTCGACCGTCCGTCTGCAGACGCACGGTGACCGGCCCGCGTTCCAGGAGCGCCTTGAGCGTCGTCGCCCTCCTCCTTGCGGATCGAGACGGCGGCGACCTTCGGGAGATAGGGCGCGGTCTCCGGCGTCGGGGTGCCCCAGACGGGCGAGATAATCATCTCGTGCAGCCCCGCCGGGTTGACGCAGATCATCCCCACCGCACCCGCCCGGTCCGCCGCCAGCGCAGCGCCGGGGCTCGCCAGACCGTCCGTCGAGCACGATCGCGCCGCGCACGTCCTTGCCCGCGTAGTCGGCCGCCGCCGTCCCCTTGCCGACGTAGATGAGTGGCCCGGTCGAGCCCTTCCGGCCCCGTCGCGACGGAGAAGGAATGGGTGATGCAGGCGATATCGCGCGCTCTCGGGCGAGACGACCGCGAGCGAGGCCGCACCCGGCAGGCTGACGTAGGCATCGACGGCATACTCGTGCACCTCCATGCCGAAGGAGCGGCAGCGGTCGGCGATGTAGGCGAACGCCTCCGCCTCCGCCGGGCTGCCGGAGAGGCGCACGCCTTTGGCAATCTCCGCGTTATCCCGCTTCAGATCTTCCAGTGAGACCGCGTCCGCAACGCACGCTCGCGCGTATCCGATACCGCTCATCGCGATCCCTCCTGATATTCAGATGCCAATACTGCCAAGGCACCCGCATGGGGAGTGAGTGAACGCAGAGGGCGCAGAGGACGCAGATTGCACCGAGGAAAGCAGGCTTTCCATTGCCTGCTCCGGTTCGGTCCTCTGGAATGTCCTGCTCCGCCGGAAATCCCGCGCGTGCACTTCATTCCGACACATTGAAGGCGATGCGTAAGTCCCTCACCGAAGTAGTTGAATGCGCGACCGTGATGACGATCAGCACGCCGGGATAGATGGCGAGCGCCGGTTCGGTGAAGACGAAGTTCTGCGCGCCGGTGAGCATGTTGCCCCAGCTTGCCTGCGGCGGCTGCACGCCGAGCCCGAGGTACGATGAGCGCAGACTCCGCGATGATCGCGCCGCCGACGAGCACGCTGCTCGCGACGATCACCGGCGAGACCGCCTGCGGCAGGATATGGCGGAAAATGACGCGCAAGTCCGACGCGCCCATCGCCTTCGCCGCCTGCACGAACTCCGTCTCCTTGTAGCGCAGGAACTCGCTGCGCACGAGCCGGGCAATCGCCATCCAGCTCGTCAGGCCGATGGCGATCTCCAGCTTCGTGAGGCTCGGTCCGAAGAGCGAGAGCACGACGAGCAGGAGGAAGAAACTCGGGATCGCCAGCAGCGCATCCGTGATCCGCATGAGTACCGCATCGGTCACCTTGCCGAAGTAGCCCGCGAACGCGCCGAAGAGCACGCCGACGGTGTCGGCGATGACCACCGCGATCAGGCCGACGATGAGCGAGACGTGCCCGCCATAGAGCAGGCGGGCCAGAATATCGCGGCCATTTTCATCCGTGCCGAGGAGATGATCGGCGCTCGGGCGACCGAGGAGATTCAAGAGATCGATCTCGTTCGGCGACGTGCGGTAGATGAGCGGCCCGACGAACGCGAGCAGATAGAGCAGGATGAGGACGATGAAAGGAGACGAAGCCGGGGCGATAGTGCAGATCATGCGGCGCAGGAAATACCGCCCGGACTGCGCTGCGCGCCGGCGATTGCCGCCGCCTCGGAGAGCGAGGTTGCGGTCGGCGTGGTGGTTGTCGTCATCGCAGCCTCACTCGCGGGTCAATCACCATATACAACGAGATCCGTGAGCAGGTTGATGAGGATCACTGCGGCAGCAACGAGAACGGTGACGCCCATAATCACCGGATAATCCCGGGTGAACGCCGCATCCACGGCGAGCCGGCCCATGCCCGGCCAGCCGAAGACGCTCTCGGTGATCGCCGCGCCCGTCACCACCACCGGCAATGTCAACCCGATGATCGTGATGACCGGCATCAGCGCATTGCGCAGGACATGGCGGTACGTGACGATGCGAGCGAGCCAGCCCCTTCGCCCGCGCCGTGCGCACGTAGTCCTGATTGAGCGTTTCCAGCACGCTCGCCCGCACGAAGCGGCTGAACTGCGCCATCGTCGGCATCGCCAGGACGATGCGCAGGCATGAGGAGATGCTTGAGCAGGTCCGGCAGCGAATTCGGCTGCATTGATCGTCCGCATCCCGGACGCCGGCAACCAGTGCAACCGGACGGAGAAGATGATGATCAGTACGATGCCGAACCAGAAGACCGGGTGTGGACAGGCCGAGGAAGCTGAGCCCGCTGACGACATGATCCGGCACGGATCGCGCCCGCTGCGCGGTGTAGATGCCGACGGGGATCGCGACGAGGAGCGCGAGCACGAAGGCTGTCCCCGCCAGAATCAGCGTGTTCGGCAGCCGCTGGCCGATCTCACTGAGAACGGTGCGCTGATCCGTGTACGAGATGCCGAAGTCGCCGTGCAGGAGGCCGCCGGCCCACTTGAAGTACTGCACGTAGACCGGCTTATCCAGGCCGAGATTCGCGCGCTGCTGCGCGATCTGCTCGGGCGGCAACTTCGCATCGGTCAGGACTGCGGATGGCCCGCCCGGCGCGAGGTGAATCAGCGCGAACGTGATCACCGTCACGAGTACGAGGACCACAGCCGCCTGTATCAGGCGGCTGACGATGTATCTGCCCATCGCGACCCTCTGATCCTTCCACCGATCTACGCCCCGCCCAGCGTCCACTTATAGGTGTAGTACAGCGCGTCGCGGATGCCGATGTCCGCTGTATCCCTGGAGCCGCTTGCTGAACGCGCGGTATTCCGGCGGGTAGGTCATGAAGATGTCCGGCTGATCGTCGTACAGTGTCTGCTGCAACTTGGCGTAGATCGGCTTGCGGGCTCTGGCGAGGTGGTCACCTTTCCCTGCGCGAAGAGATCATCCACGGTCGGGTTCTTGTAGTGGTCGGAGTTGTCGGCGGAGTAGCCATTGTAGAGGGCATCCGGGTCGGCCGGCGTGATCCAGTACGAGACGTACATGTCATAGTCGCCCTTGCCGGAGCGGTCGTACCACTTGTTGAACTCCTGCGAGTCGATCGAGACGTCCATGCCGAGTTTCTGGTACGTCTGCTGGGCGACGAGCGCGAAGTCCTTGCGGGTCGGGTTGCCGACATCGAGCATGATGGCGAACTTGAACGGCTGGCCGTCCTTCATCAGCTTGCCGCCCTGCATCTGCCAGCCCGCCTGGGTGAGCAAGTCCTGCGCCTTTTTCGTGTCGAACGGGAATGGCTGCTGATCCTGCGGGTACGCCCACCCATCGGCGGCGAGATCGGCCCGTTCGCGATCGTGCCCTTGCCGCGCAGGACTGACTTCACCATCGTCGGGCGGTCGAGCGCATAGGACAGCGCCTGCCGGACGCGCTTATCCGTGAAGAGCGGGTTGCTGTTGCTCACCGAGAGGTATTGGTAGTTCGTCTGGTTCGCCGCGTTGATGACGACATTCGGGACGTTCTGGAGCGCATCCACCTGCGATGGCTCGAGCATGACGATATCCACCTGGCCCGCACGCAGCTGCGCGACCTGCGTGTTCAGGTCCGGCAGGATCTTGTAGACGACCGTGCCGATCTTCGGCGCCCCGTCCCAGTAATCCGGGTTCGCGACGAGCGTCACGTGATCGCCGGAGACGAACTCCTTCCACTTGTAGGGGCCGGTGCCGACCGGGTTCTGGATGAAATTGACCGGCTTGTTGATGTCCTGCCCTCTGCAGGACCTTCTTCGGCATCGATCATGATGTTGTAGGCGAGCTGCGTGAGCAACGGCGCATACGGCGCGGACAGATTGAGCCGCACGGTCATCGGATCAACGATATCCGCACCCGTGAACGGGCCGAGGTTGTTGATGAAGGCCGCGTTCGACTTCTTGTCCTAGCATCAGAGTCGAAGGTGAACTTGACATCGTCGGCGGTGAAGGGGTCGCCGTTGTGCCACTTCACGCCCGGGCGCAGCGAGAACGTGTACGTCTTGCCATCCGGGGAAATATCCCACTTCGTGGCGAGATCGGGTGACGGGAGCGCCGCGCATTCGCGTCGGGCCGCACGAGTTGCCCGAAGAGATTCTTATCCAGGAGGATCGACGAGAGCCCACCGGGGAGGACGATCGGGTTCGGTGTCGGGTTGCTGATCAGCGGGATCGTCACCGTTCCCGCAGGGGGCAGCGGCATTACTCGCCACCGTACTCGGCGCCGCCGCGCTCGCCGCACCGGTCGTTGCCACCGCCGGTGCGCTCGTGGCAGCGGCTGCCGGGGCACGTAGTCGCCGCCGGGGCAGCACTTGTCGCCGGAGCGGCGCTCGCCGCCACAGGGGCCTTGGTTGCCGCAGTCGTCGCCGGCGCCGTCGTGCTCGATGACGAACCACAGGCATTGAGCAACGCCCCGAGCAACGCCCGCAGCGCCCACGGTCGCCGCAGTGCGGAGGAACTTCCGTCGGTTCAGCCGAATATCCAGCGATGAAGGACCCGCCATTGACCCTGCGTCCCGCGATGAGCCCGCCATGTAAGCCTCCTTCGTTGTCTGAGTTTGTGCAGGTGAACAGAGTGTTCGGCGCAAGTTAACCACCGATGATCCATAGGGTCAAGGTGAAATGTGCTGAAACAGCGCAATCTCCTCTGTGCGGATGCAATGGACCGCGCATTTTCCTGTTTAGCGTGAATCTGGGGAAATTACTCACGCCATTCCTTTCATGCTCCTGATCCACCGAGCGCGTGACCGAATATGCCCTCTCTCCTCTGACAGTCAGGCCCGCAGGAGGATGCGGTTGCGGAGGACGACGGCGACCATGAGGGCGAGGGCGGTGACGGACATACCGGTGATCGTCCACATCGGGCCAATCGTGGCACTGAGTACGCCGGTGAGGAGGATACCGAAGGGGCCAACGCCGATTGCCATCGCGAGCATGCCCATCGCGCGGGCGCGCATCTGGACTTCGACCATGTTGAGGATGAGCACGGGCTGCATCGCGCCGAACATGCCGGAGCAGATACCAAGTACGATCTGCATCCCGTAGGAGAAGGCAAACAGGCGCGAGAGCACGAGGACGATCACCAGACAACTCGTGCCGAACGCACCGATGAGGAAAAGTATCCCCTGCCGGGAGACACGCGCCCGCCGCATGAGCGTCGCACCGACGATGATCGCGCCGATCCCGTCTGCCCCGGCGAGTAGCCCCAACTGCTTCGGCCCAACATTCGAGGAGGTCGCGCGCGATCACCGGGATCATTTGCTGATAGGGGAAGACGAGCAGGTTCATGACGACGGTGATGAGCAGCACGCCGAGCACGACCGGCGTCTGGATCGCGACCGAGAAACCGCCCTTGACGAGCTGCGCGAGCCGGACGCCGTGCGGCGATTGCCGTTCCTGCGTCGCACCGAGAAAGTGCCGCAACCGCAGAATCGCCACGAGATTGAGCGCGTACACCGCCGTCATCCACCAGTAGCAGAGCGTTGCGCCACCGACCGCGAGGAAGATACCACTGAGCAGGGTCGCGAGAATCTTGTTCCCCTGCATGGACATCGATTCGAGCGAGAGCGCATTGACGATCCGGTCCCGCTCATGCAGTTCGGAGATCAGGGCGCGGCGGGTCGAGAAATCGGTCGCCCACGCGCAGCCGAGGAGCGCGGTAATCGCGTAGATATGCCACAACTGCACCGCCCCGGTCGAAAAGAGCGTTGCGAGACTCGCCGCCGCAACGACGCCGACGATCTGGACCGCGAGGAGGACATCGGTACGCCGGAAGCGATCTGCCGCCGCGCCGAGGATGAGCCCGAAGACGAACATCGGGATCGTGCGGCAGAAGCCCACCGTCCCGACCGCGATGGGCGATCCCGTCTTGACGAGCACGACCCAGCCCGCCGTGACGATCTCGAAGTGATAGGCATGGTAGTAGAGGAGGCTGGAACGCCAGAGACGCAGATAGGCGGGCACCGCCAGTACGGCAGGGACGAGGTCATGCAGTGTTTTCGTCGCCCGAATCGTCAGTGAAGCACGTGGCATCCGTTATCCGATCGCCCGATCCCCAATATCGTCAGTGTGTTCGCTCTGCATCTCAGCATAGCAAGCCGATGGGGCGTTTGCATAGCCGTTTCACTCCCCCTTCCCCGTGGGGAAGGGGGTTGGGGGGTTAGGGCAAGCCATTTACTCCGGCACATCCTGGCCGATCACCATCACGACATCGCCCTGCCAGGTCTCCGCGCGGAAGCGGCGCACGAGCACGTAGCCGTCCTCGTCGGCGCAAATCTCCACGCCGGGTTCATCGAAGCGGTCGAAATCGTGCAGCCGCGCGACGGGCGTTCCGGCGCGGACGAAAGAGCCGAGCGGCACAAGTGGCTCGCTGATGCCACTGACGGGCGCGGTGATGTAGCGGTCGATGTCGGTCTGCGCGACGACCCGCTGACGATCCACCCAGGCGGGGACGAGGTTCTCTATCGGGCTGGTGAGGAGGCCGTTGTGCCGCATGACATTACGCACGCCGTGATGCGCCCAACGCACACCATCGAGGTCGGTCGATGCACCGAAGCCGAACTCACCGCCGATCGTGATCTTACCCATCTTTTCGGCCTCCTCAGTCAGGAGGGCAGTACCCATCCCGCTCGTGTAGACCATCACGAACGGCATGCCGAAGAGCAGCGCCGTCTCGCGGTACTGTGCGAACATCGCGGGGTCCGCGATATGGTGGAAGGAGGACGAACGCACGATCTCGAAGGTCGATCCCGCTGCGTGAATGTCGATCACTACGTCCGCGCGGGAGAGCACTTCGTCCGTGATGAAGTGAGCGATGCGCTGGGTGATCGTGCCGTTCGCGTCGCCGGGAAAGACGCGGTTCATGTTCGCGCCGTCCTGCGGGGAATGGCGCTGCGCCGCCTGAAACGCGGGCACATTGAGCACCGGGATGACGATCAACCGCCCCGCGACGACCTCCGCCGGATTCAGCGTGCCGATCAGGTTCTTGAGGCCCACCGGCCCCTCGTACTCGTCGCCGTGCGTGCCGCCAATCGCGACAATCGTCTTCCCCGGTCGCGGCCCGCAGATGACGCAGAGCGGCACACGCACGCGCCCCCATGCGCCATCCATCGTGAACGGGCACATGATAGAGCCGCCTTCCGGGGCTGTCCCAATCGAGGTCGATTAATCGGCGTGATGTTGAGGATCATTTCATTCCCCTTCCTACCCTGTAGGGCGCACCCCTTGTGGGTGCCCTCCGCAGACTTGTGGGTCCCCAAGCCGCGGAGGGCACCCACAAGGGGTGCGCCCTACGCCATCATCACAATTTCACTGCGAAGCGTTCGACGACCGATTCATCGAGTTCGACGCCGAGGCCGGGGGCATCGGGAACAGCGGCATAGCCATCCACGACCGTGATCGGCGTTGCGCGTCAGTTGTTGCCGGAGCGGGGAATCCTCGACGCAATATTCGAGGAAATGCGCCTCCGGCACGGTGGCGAGGAGGGCGAGCGAGGCGGCGATATTGATGTCCGTCGTGAAGGAGTGGTTGACGACCTCGCGCCCCCGGTCGAAGGCGGCGAAGGCGATCTTCTTCGCCTCCGTCAGCCCGCCGACGCGCGTCACGTCAATCTGCACGACATCAATCTTGCCGCGCTCCATCAGATCGAGATAGGAATGCCGGTTGCTCTCCGCCTCGCCCGCCGCGATACGTAAGGGACTCGCCTGCGCCAGTTGGGCGTAGCCGTCGATGTTGTCCGGGAAGAGCGCCTCCTCGAACCAGTAGATGTTGTACCGCGCGAAACGGTCCGCCATCTGGATCGCCGTTTTTGTGTTGTAGGCGTGGCCCGCGTCAATCAGTACGTCCACCTTCGGGCCGACCGCCTCGCGGATCGCCGCGACGAGCGCTTCGTCGTAGTCGAGGTCCTGCCCGAGCGGGTCCCAGCCGAACTTGACGGCGGTGAAGCCCTGATCGACGCACCACTTCGCGCGGTCCGCCGTGGACTGAAGGGAATCACCGAAGAGGGTACTCGCATAGGCGCGCAGCTTCGTGCGAAAGCCACCGCCGAGCAGTTGATACACGGGCATCTTCAGCGCCTTGCCCATGATGTCCCACAAGCGCGAGGTCAATCCCGCTCATCGCGTGGATCACCGCGCCGCGCCGCCCGTGGTAGCGCGACCCCATGTACATCTTCTGCCAGATTTTCTCGTACTCGAACGGGTTCTCGCCGACGACGAGTTCGCGCAAGCCGGAGGAGATCGCAGTGCGACTGCGGCGCTTCGATCGCCGCCTTCGCGACCGGCGGCGACGAATCCACCTCCCCGATCCCCGTGATCCCCGCATCCGTCTCGACCTTGACGAGAATCGCGTCCTGCGTCCCGTCCGCCCGCGCGGTGATCTGCGGCAGACGACACATACACCACCCGCACATCCGTAATCTTCATCACCAGCCTCCTTAACGAATGCGAAGCGCAGAGAACGCAGAGGACACAGAGTACGCAGAGGAAATGAGAGGAATAGAGAAGAAAGAAAAGAGCACCTCAACCTTTGTTTCTCATCTCCTTCCTTCTCTGTGCTCTCTGCGTTCTCTGCGTCCTCTGCGCCCGTTCCGGTTTGTCAAAAGTCGAATGGGAGCGCGAAGGTTGGGGGGGTGGCGTGGTGCTCGCGGCGGGGCATGGCGGGGCGGGCCTTGAACCAGCGGACCAGCTCGACCAGTTGCTCGGTCGCATGCGTCGAAGACGCGGCGGCCCTTCTCCTCGGTCGCCTTCTCCGGTTCACCGAACGATCCGGTTTCCGAGTACTGCGAGGTCCAGCCGACAATGTCGATCGGGCCGCCGCCCGAGCGTCAGGTCGACCCACTGCCATTTCTCGCCATCCGGCACCTTCGTCATATAGTCCGGCAGCGCGCCCTTGATGCGGTCGGTGCGGACCCCTTCGCCGTTCAGATGCATGTACATCGAGGTTTCCAATTCGCAGGCGTGCGCGCATCCCCCCGGCATGACGGAAGTACGGATCTCCGTGTTCCACTTCTCCGCGATCAGTTGCCACCAGGAGAGCGTGCAGCAGACGGCGTCCGTCTGGAGATTCGTTTGCCGCCCGACCTGCTCGACCAGTGGATGATTCGAGCCATGCCCATTGACGAGGATGATCCGCTTGAAGCCGTGATAGGCGACGGAGCGCGTGATGTCGAGCAGGAAGCGGACAAAGGTCGCTCGGCTCGATGTTGATCGTGCCGGGGAAGTCCATCACATGATGGCAGTAGCCATAGTTGACTGGCGGCATCACGAGCATCTCGGCGGGAGCGCGCGCACCGGCACCGAGGCAGACGGACGAGGCGAGCCGGAAATCCACATCGAGCGGCAGATGCCAGCCGTGCTGCTCCACCGAGCCGACCGGCAGGACGATGACTTTTTCCTGCCGCACCGCCTCATTGATCTCCGGCCACGTCAGCAGTTCGTAGCGATACTGCTGCCGGACGGCTTCGGGATCGGTTGCCGGTGCCGGGGTCACGTCAGACATTGGTTCTCCTCCTTATGCATCGTGGGGCACGCACGGTGGGTGCCCTTTGGGCGGTATGCCGTCACCAAGGGCGATCAATCCGCGAGGACGGCGGCAACGCCCTGCTTCGCGGTCTCAAGTGCCGCTTCGAGGCAACCGGGCATATAGGGGGATTGGATCTCCTGATACCGGCCGGTACCGTAGATACTCGCGCGGGCAGAGATAGCCGAGCGATCCGTTCGTCACGCCGAGGACGAAGATCGGCGTATCGGGGAATGCCTGCCGAAGGTCTTGCTGAAAGACAGACGTACGCCTCCTCAGTGACGCCGACGACCACGGCGTCGCCAAGTCGCCAGAACCAGAAGCGGCATCACATGGGTCTCGCTTTCACCGAGGGCGACGCCGCAGGTTGAGGCGGCGATGCAGTTTCTCCCCTTCGGCGCGGTCGGTCGCTACCGCGAGTTTCGCCTGCAACTCTGCGGCGGACGGGAGCGGCTTGATCCGATCGCCGACCCGCCGGTCTGCACACGCAGTTGAGCGGCGGCACGCAACGCATCCGCATCGCTCGGTTGGTATGCCCAGGTGCCGATGTCCGCACCGGAGGTGACGATGCCGGTATAGGTGAAGGTCGTCGCGGCAGGCGGGATCGCTTCGATTGCGCTGGCGGCGGCGTAGCCGAGTTGGCGACCGTTCCGATCCGCCACAGCGGTGTCACCGACGTAGCCCTCGCGTGGCCCAGTATCGCCGGACGCTCCCTGCATGAAGAGCGCGGGCGCACCGAAGGCCCGCTCCAATACTTCCCGCGCGGCACCGACGTAATCGGGCGAGAGCGCGTGATTGTCCCAGGCGAGGGTCGTCGGGTGGCAGGCATAGTTGAAGAGCGTTGCCCGCACGCTGCCATCGTCGCTCGTCACCCGCGCGACGAGCACGGTGTCATCGGTCGGCTGGTCGGGGTTGTAGCCGCACGCCCAGCGCGCCGCTGCCTCATCCCAGTAATCTCGATTCACCGCGAGGGCGCACCGTCCCTGCCCGTAGGTGATCCAGGCGGGCGCGAGTTGTTGCCGCGCATCGAGGATCGCTGCGGTAATCTCATCGGCAAGCCGCGCCCGATAGGCAGGGCCGAGATCACCACCCGGCTTGTCCGCAATCTGCGACCCGGCATTGACGGTCGAGTGCGCGTGCGAGAGCGTAAGTAACAGCGTTTCCTCGGTGACGCCCGTGCGCTCGCGCACCGTCCGCCGCAGCGTGCGCTCATCGTCCGGGTTCTGGAAGGAGCAGTAATCGAGAGTAATGAGCGTCAGTTCCGGCCCCGCCCCTTCAAGCGGCGCGATCACTGCCGCAGTCGCCATGCTCGGTCGGTGGACGATATCCGCGACATCATGCGTTGCCGCTCCCCACCATCGCATGTAGATACCGACCGGCCCGGTCACATCGCGGACGGCGATACCGAAGCGGCAACGGGTGTTCTTTGACGGTACTGCGCGCGTCATTCTTCCTCCTCGCATTAGAGCGTTTTCGCAATCACTGGCCCTGTCAAAATCCCCGGTGGAGGCGGGCTTTAGCCTGCCATCGCAAGGGATGGCAGGCTAAAGCCCGCCTCCACCGGGGCCAACCCACTATTGCACCGATGCGAGGTCGCGTAACGCGGCAGAGGTCTCGACGGCGAGTGTCGCGGCGGCCTCGGGCGTATAGGGGGACGTGTTCACTTCGTAGCCGCCTTGCGGGTAGGCATCCGGCATCGGCACATAGCCGAACCAACCGCCGGTGTAGCCGCCGAACCAGGTGTGTGGAAAGGGCGATTCAGCCTTGACCGCCATGCCGATTTCCGCGAAAGGCTCGCACTCCGTCCCGGCGAGGACTGCCGGACCGATCTGCAAGAGGTGCAGTTCTATCGGGAAGGTCGCGCGCTCCCCGAAGGTCTCCACACGGAAATAGGTCATGTTCGCGCGTTTGGCAACGAAGGTCGCGGCCTCGATCTCATCCGCCGGTGCGCCACGCCCTTTGAGTGCGTTCAGATGACCGACCGCATCATGGACGTCCGCCTGTGCCTCCGCGAGCGTTGGCAGCGGCTTCACCGGCAGATGTACCTGCCGCGACACCACCTGCACGATCGGTTCCTGCTCCGGCAATAGTATCGCGTGCCATTTGCCGAGCGGCGCGCCCGATTCCCAGACACGCTCATGTTCATAGCGCACCGCCGGGAGCCGCAGATCGAGGTAGACGCGCGCCGCCTCGCAGCCCACCACCGTACCGAGCCGCTTCACGACCCGGACATCATCGGTGTAGCCGTCGGGGCCGGGACCGATGTTACCCGTCGCCCCCTGGACGTAGAGGCACGTCGCACCCGTCAGCGATTCGACGGTGCGCTTCAAATGACCCGGCCAGTCTGCACTGACGAGGCGGTTGGTCGGCCCCATCGTCGTCGGATGCATCGTGTAGCCGACAATCGCCGCCAGGTGGTCACCCTCGGCGCTATCGATGCGGACGACGAAGACCTGCGGATCGATCAGACCATCCGGATTCGTCCCGGTCAGTGTGCGCCCGTCCGGCCCGCTCTCCCGGCGATTCACGGCGACATTGCTCGCGCCGGACCCCACCGCAACGCGCGCCGGGCGAAGCTCTTGGAGGGCGAGCCGCGCCGCATCACTTGCCTGTGCGGGCAACGCGCCATAGTAGTCATGAAGGGCACCCGCGCCCTCGGTCCAGTCCCACGCGCTCGGCGGTGGCCCGGCGTGGTTGTGCGTCACCGAACAGCGCACCTGCGACGAGCGGGATATTGAGTACCTTCCCCACCGCCGCGCGGATCGCGTCGCTCTCCGCGCGGGAGACGATGACGAGATCGAGGTCCACGAATGCCGCCATCGTGACGCCATCGGTGACGACCAGCACCGTCGCCCAGAGGTCCGTTTCGACCCCGTCGGGAAAGACATGCACCTGCGCGCCCCAACTCGCGTGCGGCGCCGAGAGCGGCGGCGTGATACTCACCCGCCCCACCCCCGCCTGAAACTGCGACTCATCTCATCCTGAGTGACTCCTCCTATGATCACGGAAACCGATTGAACCGCAGAGACACAGAGGACGCAGAGAACGCAAAGAAGATCAGATTTTCTTCTTTACTTCTTCCCGTCTTTGCGACCTCTGTGTCTCTGTGTCTTTGCGGTTCATTCGGTTTCTCCTCGCCCAGTTTACCAGTCCGCCACTGCGGTGTCGTCGTGGAAGTAGCGCATGAGCACTTCCTGCGCGAAGGGATGCTTCGCTGCCTCTGTCTCGTTCACCTCGACGCCGAGGCCCGGCGCGTCGGCGAGTGTCGCGAAGCCGTCCTTGATGTGAGCGGG
Source organism: uncultured Chloroflexia bacterium (assembly GCA_963763655.1). Taxonomy (GTDB): domain Bacteria; phylum Chloroflexota; class Chloroflexia; order Thermomicrobiales; family JALYUS01; genus JALYUS01. The sequence continues at coordinate 36,800 of CAVXPY010000004.1, read as the reverse complement.
GAGGAGACGACGTGCTCGCGCCACGGCACATCGGCGCGGATCGCCTCCTGGATGAGGAAGTTCGGCGTCGCCATTGCCGAAATGGATCGCCGCGACGGTCGCGATCGGGCCGAGCGGGTTGTGCGGCGCGAGGGAGATGTAGTACGTCTCCGCCATCGCCGCGATCTTCCGCGCCTCCCAGAGGCCGCCGCAGTGGCAGAGATCCGGCTGGATGATCGCCACCGCGCGCTTTTCGAGCATTTCGCGGAACTGGATAGCGCGTCACCAATCGCTCGCCGGACGCGATCGGGATCGTCAGCGCGCGGGAGACATGCAGGAGGCCGTCCACGCTGTCCGGCAGGCAGGGTTCCTCGATGAAGTAGGGACGGTACGGCGCGAGCGCTTCGCCGTAGAGCACCGCCATCTCCGGCAGGGTGCGCCCGTGGAAGTCCACCATGATATCGATCTCGTCGCCGACCTCACGCCGAATCGCCTCCATCAGCCGCGCGGAGCGGGCAATCGCCGCCTTGCCCTCCAGCGGACCGCTGCGCGGCACGACGAGCGCCTTGAGCGCGGTGTACCCCGCATCGACCGATTCGCGGGCGCGGGCGGCCATCGCGCCTCGGTGTCTTGCATATACAGGCTCTGCATCTCGCCGCCGCCGAGATGGTCGTACATGCGAATCCGGTCCCGCACCGCGCCGCCAAGCAGTTGATAGACGGGCAGGCCGACCGACTTACCGAAGATGTCCCAGCACGCCTGCTCGATGCCGCTGATCGCGGACATCCCGACGACGCCGGAGCGGAAGAACGGCTGCCGGAACATCACCTGATAGAGATGCTCGATCCGGCGCGGGTCTAGGCCGATCACGAAGGGCGCCAAATCCTCGATGCAGCCGACGACGCCCCGCGTCTTCCATTCCAGCGACGCCTCGCCCCATCCGGTGATTCCTTCGTCCGTCTCGACCTTGACGAAGATCCAGTTGCGCATCTGCGCGTTGACGATCACCGGACGAATGGCGGTGATCTTCATCCTTGCCTCACCCCCAACCCCTCTCCATCGCCCACAGATGCGCGATAGCGCTTCAGGCTCGTTTGGCGAGAGACCGCGGGCTGAATATCTCTCAGTACGCAGCACTCGGTACTAGACTTAGATAGTCGTCCGACGCTGCCGATCCGGCCAGTAGCGGTGCGGCAGTTCGGTATCGCGGGAGGGGCGGTTACGTGCCTCCGCTTCGTCGAATTCCAGGCCGAATCCGGGGCCAGTGCGGCGGCGTGACGTAGCCCTGCCTGTGCGCGGGGTGCGTTTGGGAAGAGTTCGTAGAGCGGTTCGACCTCCATCCACTCCTGAATGCCGAAGTTCGGCACCGCCATATCGACATGCAGGCAGGCCGTGCCATTGATCGGTGAACTCGCGTGATGCAGGGCGGAGCGCTGCCCGTGCATCTCCCCGGAAGCGAGAATTTTCTTCGCCTCGGTGATGCCGCCAGCATGGGCCATGTCGATGCGCAGATAATCGACCAAATTCGCCCTCGATCGAGCGGTTGGAACTCCCACTTGTGCGCGAACTGCTCGCCCGTCGCTATCGGCAGGTTCACCTTTTCACGCACCAGTTTCATCGCGTGTGCATTCAGTGGCCGGATTGGGTCTTCGTAGAAGTAGAGACGATAGGGTTCGAGCGCATGACCGAGATAGGCCGATTCGGCCGGGCTGAACATCGTATGCGCGTCGAAGAGCAGGTCTACCCCCTCACCGACCGCGAGGCGCAGTGCCTCCGCACCTTTAATCGTCGCCGCGATGGACGCCTGCGGGTCCCAGTTGTTGAGGGAATGATGGTCCAGGGCGGCGAGCGGGCAGAAGCGGAGTGCGGTGAACCCGCGCTCGCGCCAGCGCAAGGCATCCTCCACCAGTTCCTCCGCGACCTCCCCCGCGAGGTGACGATAGACGCGCACCTTCTCGCGCGTTGGCCCACCGAGTAGATCATAGACGGGCGCACCAAGCCGCTTCCCTTTGAGGTCCCAGAGCGCCATATCGATGCCCGCGACCGCACTCATGATTACTTGCCCGGTCGACCAGAAGGTGCCGCGCACCATCTCGCTCCACCAGTGCTCGATCTTCGCTGGGTCCTGCCCGATCAGAAGGTCGCGGAAGTGGTCGATGATCCCGAGCACGCCTCGCCCGCGACCCGCGAGACTCGCTTCCCCGATCCCCGTCAGCCCCTCATCGGTGCGAATGAGCACGACGATGATCGCGTAGTCATAGGCCGCACCCGCGCTGATTGGAAGCGCCTCGATCTCCTGGATCTTCATCCGCTAACCATTCTCACGTAGCCGGGGATCGAGGATGTCGCGCAGCCCATCGCCCAGGAAGTTGAACCCCAGCACCACCACCATGATCGCTCCCCCGGGAAACATCGCCATCCACGGCGATATCTCCATGTACGTCCGCGCGATGTTCAGCATCCCTCCCCACGACGGCTCCGGTGGCTGCGCTCCTAACCCCAGAAACGAGAGCGCTGCCTCGCTCAGGATCGCTGTGCTCAAATACACCGACGTCAGCACCAACAGCGGCGCTAGGATGTTCGGCAGCACGTACCGCCGGATCAACCACCCACTGCGTGCCCCCACCACGCGCCCCGCTTCCAGGTACGCCTCCCCCATCACCCCCAACACCGATCCCCGGATCACCCGTGCGAACGCCGGCGCGTACACCACCCCGATCGCGATCATCGCATTCCGTCTGCTCGGTCCCAACAGCCCGGCGATCACGATCGCCAGGATCAAGCCCGGAAAGGCGAACATGATGTCGACGAAGCGCATGATGATCGTGTCCACCCGCCCGCCGTAGTAGCCCGTCACCACCCCGAGCGCCGTGCCGACCACGAGGGCAATCGTCACGGCGACGATGCCGACCTGCAAGGAGACGCGCGAGCCGTAGATGATGCGCGAGAATGTGTCGCGCCCGAGCTCATCGGTACCCATCAGGTGCGCGCGACTGAGCCCGAGGAGCCGCTTGGAGCGCTGCTCGGAGGGAGAGTAGGGGGCAAAGAGCGGCGCAGCGAGAGCGACGAGGAGCGGTGGCGAGGATGATCGCGAAGCCGATCAAGCCAATCGGGTTACGCCACTTGGGGGGGAGGCGCCACCAACGCCGGGCGGTGCGACCGGCAGGCAATGCGGCAGTGGTGGGGGAGGGGGTGGCGAGGGTCTTCGAACTCATCCTTGCCGAATCCTTGGATCGAGGTAGGCGTACAACAGGTCCACCACCAGTTGATGACGACAAAGACCGTCGCCAGGAAGAGCGCCGCGACCTGCACCAGCGGGTAGTCCCGGTTGAAGATCGCCTGCAACAGGTATTGCCGAGGCCATTGAGCCCGAAGATCACCTCCATGATCGCCGACCCGCCCGATGAGCGCGCCCAACTGGAAGCCGATCACGGTGATGACGGGGATCAGGGCATTCCGCAGCGCGTGGCGATAGACGACCACTCGATCGCGCAGCCCCTTCGCCCGCGCGGTGCGGATGTAGTCCTGGTTGAGCACTTCGAGCATCGTCGTGCGGGTCATCCGCATGACGATCGCCATCAGCCGCACCGCGATGGCACGGCAGGCAGGAGCATCTGTTGAGGTTGCCAACTGGATCGGTGAGGGGATTGATGTAGTTGATCGGCGGGATCCAGTGGAACCCTTCGAGGTGAAGAGGAGGGCGAGCGTCGCGAGCCAGAAGTTCGGCAGCGACAGACCGATCAGCCCGCGTACGCGCGCGCCGAAGTCGAGAGGCGTGTCCCGCTTGACGGCGGAGAGGACGCCGAGCGGGATCGCGACGAGCGTCGCGATGATGACCGCGAGGGTGGCGAGTTCGAGCGTGACCGGCAGCGCGTGCAGGAGGAGCGCGCGAGACGGGCTGGCCGCTACGGATCGAGGTACCGAGGTCGCCGCGGAGGAGGTGGCCGACCCAGCGCACATACTGGACGGGCAGCGGGTCGGTGAGACCGAGGGATTTGCGGAGCGCCTGCTTTGGTGGCGCTGTCCGCCTGCTGGTCGCCGCCGAGCAGGATGTCCACGACATCGCCGGGCAGGAGGCGCAGCATGAGGAAGATGAGCAGCTCATCCCGATCAGGGTCGGGATGAGCAGCAGGAGACGACGCAGGATGTACTTGCCCACGCCGGTACTCCCCCTACCCCTCGACCCAGGCTTCGCGCAGGCCCGTGTTGAAGTCCGTGAACGAGACGTACATGTTCTTCACGCGGCTGCGGACGATCTGGAACTTCTTGTCCTGCACAGTGTACAGGTTCGGCACCTCGGTGAGGATGATCTCCTGGATGCGCGTGTACATCGGCTTGCGCTTCGCCTGATCGGTCGTCACGAGGCCGGTCGTATAGAGTTGGTCGAGTTCCGCGATTGTCGTAGCCGCCCGTCGAACCACTTCGGGTAGTTGCCGGTGCCCTTATTGAAGTCGTTGACGAAGCCGCTGATGTCGCCGCGCATTCCCCGCCCGGTGGATTGCCAGTCGTAGGTGCCATCGCCGTTATTCTTGGCGAAGGTGCCGATCTCCAGCGGCTGCACCGTCACATCGATCCCGATTGCCTTCAGTTGCTCGCGGATGATCTCGGCAATCTGCGTGTAGTAGCGCGGCGCGGAGATCGCCTGAAGCGTGACGGGGAAACCCTGCCCGAAACCGGCATCCGCCATCAGTTTCTTCGCGCCCGCGAGGTCCTGCTTGTAATACTTGCTCGCCAGGTCGCTCGTCGGGATGAACCAGTCGCCGTAGCCCGGCGGCACCGGCCCGGAGAGTTCGGCATTGCCGCCGAAGACATTGTCGATGATCGTCTGGCGATCGACGGCCATATTGATCGCCTGGCGGACGCGGACATCGTTCCACGGCTTCTTGTCCGCCTTGATCGTGAACTGGATGACCTTCGGCGCGGAGACGAGGCCGCTGAGCAGCACTCAGCGACTTATCATTCTTCACCGTCTGCACGGTGTCGCTCGAGAAGGTGCCACCGTCGATCGGCCCGGAGCGGAGCGCGGCGAGGCGGGACTGCTCGTCCGGCAGCACCTTCAGGGTGATGTCATCGAGATAGGGCAGGCCCGGTCGCCAGAAGTCCGGGTTGCGCGTCAGAACGACGCGGTCATTCGGCACGAACTCGACCAGTTTGTACGGCCCCGTGCCGATTGCCTGGCTGTTGACATTGATCTTCTCGAAGGTCGCCCTTCGCGATAATCGGCGTGTAGCGCGACCAGGCGAGGATGCCGGGCACGGTCGGGTCCGGCCTTGGGCAGCGTCAGCTTCGCGGTGTATCTTGTCCACCACCTCGATGCCGTATAGGCGAACCACTGCCACTTGATGCCGGGCGCGGGCGGCTCCTTGCATCTTGTCGAAGGAGTACTGCACGTCCTCCGCGTCCAGTTCCTTGCCATCGTGGAACTTGACGCCCTTGCGCAGATGGAAGACGTAGGTCTTGTCGTCCGGCTGCTCATACGATTCCGCGAGCGCCGGGGATCACCTTCAGGTCTTTGTCCCACGCGAGGAGCGAATCGTAGATGAACTCCTTGCCCCACATGTTGGAGGTCGAGACGCCACCGTACGGGATCAGATTCACCGGGTCGCGTCTCGAGCGCCCAGACGAGTTTGCCGCCCTGCTTGCCGGGCAGCGTCGCGGGCGCACCCGTCGTCGCCGCGCCGGTGGTCGCCGGAGAGGCGGCAGCGACGGGCGAACCGCCCGTTGCGGCAGTCGCCGGACCGGTGTCGTGGTCCCCCCGCGGCAGTGGCCGCAGGCGCGGCAGCCGCTCGTTGCGGCGGGCGCGGCACCGGTAGTCGCGGCTGCGGTGGTCGGCTTCGCGGCAGGCGTATCGGTCGCACTGCTCCCACCGCACGCGGCGAGCAACGCCACGCCCGCCGACGCGGCAGCGCCGATCAGCAATCCGTCGGCGTGAAAGCATGGCCTGCCGCGCATCGATCGAACGCACCATGTCGCCACCTCCTTCAACGAGTAACGAGTAACGAGTACCGTCAAGTAGCAAGGAGCAGGGACAAGCAGACGTCATGGCGTTCTTGCCATGTCTTACTTTCGACTTCCTCTCCGATGCCGGAGCATGCCGCCGCTATCGAATTAGGATCATGGAACCAGATTCCATGATCGTACCGTCTCTACGCTTCGCGCTGTCAAGGATTTTCGCACCCGATCCTACGCGAGACCGAGCAACGCCAGGCTGTCACGGTGAATGATCTCCTCGATCTTCTCCTCCGGTACGGGCGGCAGCGCGGTCCCCCGGATCACGCTATTCACGTCGCGGAGCCGCGCCATCGTCTCGTCCGGTGTGGAGGCGGGGAAATCCGAGCCGAAGAGCAATTTATCGAACACGCCCCATTCGGTCGCGTGCCGCATCGCGTTGTAGTGCCCCCAGGGGCGGAGCACCGAGCCGGAGACATCCGCCCAGACATTCGGGTGTTTGCGGACGACGGCGATACAATCGAGCTGCCACGGGTGGCCGATATGCGCCATGATGACCGTCAAATCCGGGAAGGCCATCGCGATGCGGTCCATATGTCGGGGTGCGCGTTATCGATGTCCGCGAAGCGCACCGGCGAGGTGCCCTGATGGAAGAGGATCGGCAGCCGGTGTGCTTGGGCGTATCGATAGACACGGAACGCCTCGTCGCCGAGTGGATCGACATTCTGGTAGTTGGGGGCGAGCTTGATTCCCCGCAGTCCGAGGTCTTGCGTACCGCGCTCGATCTCCTCGATCGCGTGAGGATCGTGCGGATGGACGGTGACGAAGCCGATGAACTTCTCCGGGTAGGCATGGACGAACGCTGCCGTCTCATCGTTCACGGCGGGGACGGGCACGATGTATGGCTCGTCCACCTCGTAGAGACCGCGCGGGTCCGCAGCGATGTTGAAGCAAATCGCGCGGTCCACCGGTGCGAGCGCGGCGAGATAGTCATCCCAGGTGTAGGACCATCGCGATCGCCTTGCCGGTGCTCCATTTCGTATTGACCTGCCCCGCGATCTCTGCCGGAACCGCGTCCCGATAGCGGGGCGTATGGGTGTGGACATCAATAATCATCGGTTTCCTCCAGTAACGAGTAGCGAGTAACAAGTAACGAGCGGATACGGCGGCGGGTCATCTCGTTACTCGCTACTCGTTACTCGTTACTTCTCAGAGCACTCCATAGCGGTCGTAGACATCGCGCAGGAGGTCGCCGCGTTCGAGGTCGTGGCGGGCGCGATCTTCGCCTGCGACTTTCTCGCGGGCGCGGGCGATTGCTTCCGTTTCCACCGCCTGCGGGATAACGACGAGGCCGTCGAGATCGCCGAAGACGATGTCGCCGGGATTGACGAGCACGCCGCCGCAGATGATCGGCGTGCCATGCGCGATGACGAGGCCGCGCCCGGCGGAGTCGATTGGCCGCAATCCGGTCGCAAACACGGGGAACCCCATCTGTTCGATACGGCGCGCGTCCCGTACATGACCGTCGATGATCGCGCCCCGCGCGCCCCGCGCCCGCGATGTAGTCGAGAGCAGTTCACCCCAGAAACAGGTGCGCGTCGAGTGGTTCGTCGCGGCGACGAGGACATCGTTCGGCTTCAGGCTGTCAATCGCGGCGATTTCCGCACTGTAGGGATCGGTGGGCATCTGGTAGACATCGGTCGAGAGGACGGTATGCGCGCGCCCCACCACGACCGCGTCTTTGTAGATCGGTCGGATGGTCGCGTCCATCGCCTGCGCGCGATAGCCGAGGCCATCGAGGACATCCGACACGACGGAGACGTAGAATTCGCGCTGCATGAAGTCGAAGAGTTCCCGATCCTGTTCCTGCTCATTCGTCATCGCACATTTCCCTTCCGTGTTCCTCACCCCCGGCCCCTCTCGTACGGAGCCATCGCCCAGAGATCGAGGTAGTGACAGGTTTCGTCAGCGATGGAGAGGGGAGTCGTAGGGGCGCACAGCGTGCGCCCGCTCAGTCCTCAGTCCTTGCTTCCGCCGGGGCGGCGCGTACGCCGTTGCCGAGGAGCAGAGAGACGGTGGCGGCGGCGGAGAGGACGGCGGCGGCGTAATCCGTCGCTGCGAACTCGGCGGTCGTGCCGGAGACACTGAGGGCCGCGACGGTCGCGCCGGTCGCATCCCGGATCGGGGCAGCGACGCAACTGAGGCCGGGAAAGGACTCCTCCTCGTCGGTCGCGTAGCCATGTTCGCGAACGACCGCGAGCCGGTCGTGCAGCGTCTCAATGGTCGCGATCGTCTTCGGGGTACGGCTTGGCAACCCGTGCTCATCGACAATCGCCTGAATACTCTCCGGGGAACAATCGGCGATCAACGCTTTGCCGAGGCCGGTGCAATGCACGAGTTCGCGTGCGCCGAGTTGCCCCGCGAAATGGATCGGGCGCTGCGGTGGCACGACCGCGATGTGGACCACCTGCCCCTGATTGAGAATACCGAGATTCGCGGTCTGCTGGCACTCGCGCGCCAGTTGTTCGAGGGCGGGGCGCGCGGCTTGCTCAATCGAGAAGGTCTGCTCGTAGATACTCCCAAGCTCGAAGAGCCGCACACCGAGGCGATACCGCTCCGATGCCGCACGCTCGACAAACCCATGCTCCTCCAGGACGGTCAGGAGCCGGACTGCCGTCCCCTTCGCCAGCCCCAGCCGCGTGCTGATCGCCGTCAGCGATTGCTCCGGGTGCGTGAGCGTGAAGGATGTGAGAATCGCCAGCCCACGCGCCAACGCACGCACCTGATAGTCGCCACTCATCGCCCACACCCTTTCGCCTATCCCATTATCGTGAAACTGCTTTCCATCTTATGGCGTTTCCCGCCCTTGTCAAGAAGCGGATCGCATGAAGGGAGAAGATTGAGATGATTCGTTGTTGTGGGAGTGACTCTATCGATGCCTCGATGATACGTTGGTCTGAGCAAGATTTTATGCCGACGTATAGTGGTTTGCAGTGGCATTGCCACTGCTTGTCGAGCCGCGCCCCTACGCATCGGTGCAACCTCCCCGCAAACTGATTTTGGCAGTGCACCGAGCGAATCATCGTGCAGTAACAGACCCCGTTTATTCAGTTCCAGTCCACGGGATTATATGAACGAAAGCCGCCGGAGCCGAGCCTGCATTTGGGTCCCAGGCGGCTTTCGTTCATTTACCGTGATGTTCCTAACTCGTGTAGATGTCCCCGTGATTGCCGCCGCGATCTGCGGATGCATTCTTCCACTCGGTGAACGTCTGCTCGACCAGAATTATCCGTGAAGCCAACGTATTACCGTCGTGGTCGCCCCGCTCCGAGGACGTAGCGATCACCGTTTTCAGTGTGGTGACATATCGAACGTGGTGCATCCGATGCGTCGCGATTGTATGCCCCGCTCGGGCAATGATAGTCAAGGATCGCCCCGGAATTTGCCCGTGTCCCCACCGCTTACTATATGGCTCATTATCAGTGACGGATCTGGGGGCACGCACCCGCGGCATCGTATCCCGCCTTCGTCGTGAAGGTGCCCTTCGTTGAACTTTTCGACGATCTGGCCCGCCGCTGGTGTCGTCGCGTCGAACAAAGTTCACCTGGCCCAATCTTGCCGGATGTGCCGGAATCGGTCCGATCCGCGTGTTTTCGGTCGTGTAATGCTGTCGTCGCCGCCGCGCCGACAGTCCCGGCGCTGCCGAAGGCGAATGTGGCGATCAGGACGAGCACAGTGACGAGTCCGAACTGTCGTTTCATCGCTTCCCCTTTTCTTCCCTGAACGATACAAGTATGCCAATCCCCATTCTCCAGACCATGCCGACCGAGCTCCCCTATACTCGGTCGGTGCATCCCTACGACAACGGCCACGCTGCGGACGCCCGTCCTCACTCGATGCTCTGTCGTGCCCATTAGAACGGAAAAGTGTTGGGCTTTGTGATGGTTGATATAGAGGTGACCTAATGATTATTATCCCAGACGGGATTATGCCTGGCCTCGTTTGTTGCCCCATTGTGTGGTTGGCGGCGGACTACTCGCGCTTTGATGTGTGACGAATGGTTGTCCAGCCGCACAAAGGCACCTGTATCCTCTCGTGCGGCAGTTGCTTGACAGGGCATGATCGGTTTCCTATAGTGACATGGAACCCTGTTTCGCGACTTCGCACAGTGCCGAGCCGCTCGAGTCACCGGTGCAGCCAACCGCTGTACCGTGCTGCAACTGCCGATGACCGTATCTCCATGCGGGAAGGATACAGACCGGTGACGCATCTCCTGGCGGAACTGACACGCGTACGAAGCAGGCCGGCTGGTGCCGGATGCGACAGTCATTGTGCCCTCCGCTGCGATCGAGCAGCACGGGCCACACCTGCCAATCATCACGGATACCTGCATCGTCGAGGCGGTCAGCCGGGGAGTAGCGGAGCCGCTTCAGTGCCCATCCTTGTTGCGCCGACCGTTTGCTATGGCGCGTCGCAGCATCATTTCCCCTTCCCCGGCGTGATGTCGCTCGGCAGCCAGACCTTCAGCGCGTCTTGCGTGACCTCCTCGATAGCCTCGCGCGGATGGGGGCACGGCGCGTCTACCTCCTCAATGGGCACGGCGGCAACGACGAACTCGTCCGCCTCGTCGCGCGTGAGGAGGGTTTGCTGAAACATCTCGCGATTGGCGCGGCCTCGTACTGGTCGCTCGCGTGGGACGGACTCATCGGTATCGAGGCGCACACGAAACTCGGCACGCTCCCCGGTCATGCCGGGCATTTCGAGACGGCCCTGATGATGGCACTCCGCCCGGACCTCGTGCATGCGGACGCGATCCCCGTGCCGATGGAGAATCAGATGGACGGGCTCGGTCTGGCCGGGCGGGATGCGCGGCACGATCACGCCGCCGCACAACTCGCTCGGCTCGTCCGGCACGAGCGACGACGCGCGCAACGCGCACCGCCGAATGGGGCGCAGCGTCTTCTCGATGTCTGCGTCCGCGAAGTCGCCGCCGCCATCGAGGATTTTCACGCGACCGCCGGAGCGTGGTTCGCATGAAAATCACCCGCGTCGAGACGCTCACTGTGATCGTCCCGCTGCATGAGGGAGCATGGCACAGCCCGCACTTCAACCCGGAAGGGTATGTCTATGGTGGCACATGGGTACGCCTCCATTGGCCGGATTTCCCGATTGTCCTCATCCGCCTGCATACGGACGAGGGGCTGATCGGCCTCGGCGAGGTGCCGAAAGGCATCCCGCATCACGCCGTCCGGCAGGTTGCGGGATTCTTCGAGGGGCGCGATCTCTGGTCATTCAATATGCAGGAACTGCCGCTCGAAACGATGTGGTTCGCGAACCCGTCCATCTACGAGGGCGTACGAGATGGCTCTCTACGATCTGATGGGCAAGGCGCTCAATGTCCCACTCTATCGCCTCTTCGGCGGCGCATATCGGGATCGTGTGCCCGTCTCCCGCTGCTCCGGGCGGATGACGCCGGAAGACGCGGCGGAGACGGCGAAGCAGGCCGTCGCGCAGGGCTATCGCGTCCTGAAGATGAAGGCGACGGCAGACGATCCGGTGATCGAGCGGCTGGAAGCGATCCGTGCGGCAGTCGGCGATGATCTGCGCATCAACATTGACCCAAATCAGCGCTTCTATCAGCCGTATCGCCTCTTTGAACTCGTCGAGCGGATGCGCGAGCACGGCCTGCACAATGTCGAGTGCTTTGAAAGTCCGTTCAACCACAAGAATCTCGACTGGTATGTGCTTGGCGCGGCAGAAACTCTCCATTCCTATCGCGCTCCATCTCAATAACGCGACGGATGTTTTCGAGGCGATGAAACGCGAGGCGTGCGACTGGCTCAATATCGGTGGGCCGCTCGTCAACACGTACAAACTGGCGGCGATGGCTGAGGCGGCGGGCATCCCGACGTGGCACGGCTCCGGCGTTGGCCTCGGCATCTCGGAGGCGGCATACGCGCACATTTGCGCCGCCTGCAAATCGATGACACTGACGAGCGACATCTGTGGCGAAACCCTGCGTGTAGACGACTGCATCACGGAGCCGCTGCGTTTCGCGGAGGGGCATGTCCTCGTCCCGCAGGGGCCGGGGTTGGGTGTCGAACTCGATATGGAGGCAGTGGAACGCGTATGCGGGGTCGAATGAGCAAGAGCAAGCGGGATGAGATGGTCAGACACATTCGGTAGTTGATAGGTGGGTGCAGGGAAGTAGAGGAGTAGGGACGACATGAGCGATGAGGACACGACGGCACACGATCAACGAAGAATTTGAGCAGGCGCGGCTTCCTCGCGGGCATCGCGGCAGCGGCTGGGAGCGCGATCCTCGCGGCCTGCGGTGGCAGCAGTGCGCCGACTGCCACGACCGCAGCAACGGTTGCGGCCACGAAGCCCGCAGCAGCCGCATCACCCGCAGCCTCAGCAGCGACAACGGCAGCCTCCCCCGCTGCGGCAGCGCCAACGACCGCAGCGGTCGTCTGCCGTTTCACCAACATCGGCGGCGGCGAGCACTCCTGCCGCCGCAGGGACGACAGCCCCGGCAGCGAGCGGCGGCACGACCGTGATCACCGCGCCGACAGCCGCCGCATCCACCGGCGCGACGGGCGGGCAACTGAATGTGGTCTGGACGAAGCCCGCGACGATCCATCCCGCTCTTCTCGACGGCAGGCATCGAGCAGGGTGTCGAGCGGCAGATGTTCGGCGCGCTCGTCCGCATCAATGACAAACTCGAACCGGTGCCGGACCTCGCCGAGAAGATCGAGATCTCGGCTGACGCGAAAACGTACACCTTCACCCTCAAGAAGGGGCTCGTCTTCTCCGACGGCAAGCCGCTCACCTCCGCTGATGTCGCCTTCACGATTGAGCGCGCTGTTGACAAGCGGACGGGCAGTTACTGGCGTGGTCGGCTGCTCGCTATTGACGGGGCGGCGGAATTCGGCGATCAGAAGACGGACAAGATCAAGGGTCTTGAAACGCCGGATGCGAACACGGTCAAGATGACCCTGATCGATCCCGGACTCGACATGGCTCATCACCATCGGTGACTTCGCAGGGCTCAGTATCCTGCCGAAGTCCGTACTGGAAAGCACGCCGCCCGACCAGATGGCGAAGACCCCCTTCGCGTTTGCACCGACCCCATCGGGCGGCGCGTTCGTCTTCGCCGATTGGAAAGCTGACCAGTATCTTCAAGTCAAGCGCAATGAGACGTACGCGGGCGGGCCGAAAGCGAAATTGGACACGATCTTCTTCAAGGCGATCTCGCAGCAGGATGTCGGCCTCGCGCAACTCGACTCGGGCGAAGCCGACCTGATGGCGGCAATCCCGGTCAGCGAGGTGGACCGTCTACGCAAGAACCCGAACCTCACCGTCACCAGTACACCCTCGCCGAGCGTCACCTTCCTCGCCTTCAACTTCGGCCGCGACAACGCCCTCAAGGACAAGCGCGTGCGGCAGGCGATGATGTACGCGATCGACCGCGCGGGGATCGTCAAGCAGGTGCTGAATGGCGAAGGAACGGTCGTCAACTCGACGATCATCGGGCCGGACTGGATGGGCATCCCGGAGGGGCTGAATCAGTATGCCTTCGATCCGAACAAGGCGAAGCAATTACTGAAGGACGCGAACTTCAACAGCAGCGCCAAGTTCAATCTGATCTATGTCCCCGGCACCAAGCTCAACGACGCCTGGCTGCCGATCGCCCAGCAGCAACTCAAGGATGTCGGCATCAATGTCGATCTCACGCAACTGGACGGCACCGAGTACACCAAGCGCGTCGTCACGGGTGCGACGCCAACGACGACTGGCGACTTCGACATCGCGGAGGTAGACGGCGGCGTCTTCCGTGCGGATCCGAACGTCTCCGCCAAGTACTTCGAGACGTCATCGTTCGTGCCCGGCGGGCGGCAATTACGGCCACTACACGAACCCGCAGGTGGATGATCTGCTCAAGCAGGGCCGCGCCACGCCGGATAAGGCCCAGCGCAAGACGATCTACACCAATCTGGCGAAAGTCCTGAACGAGGAATGCCCGTGGATCTTCCTCTTCTCGCCGAACGCGATCCATGCGTACAATAAGCGATTGCAGGGATTCAAGCCGCCATCCTACGCCAATAGCTTCATGTGGAATGCCGAGGAATGGAGCGTGACGAAGTAACGAGTAGCGAGTAACGAGTGACGAGTAACGATGAGGCAATGAGGATTGTCCACTCGCTACTCGTTACTCGTTACTTGTGATACGCTACTGCCACGGGATAGCAGAACCGGGCGATTGTGCACGGGCGCTCGTCAATGTGGGGAGGATATTCCCAATGGCGATCAGTGAGCGACAGACGCATGTGGACACGGCGGCGATTCCTCGCAGCGGCGAGTGCGGCGGCAGCGGGCGCGGTGCTTGCGGCATGCGGCGGGTCGACGACACCGACCGCGACGACCGCACCGAAGCCGACCACCGACCGCCGTCCGCAAGCATCGGCGGCCGCCGCTCCTGCGACAGCGCGCCACCCGCCGCTGCACCGGCGACCTCCCCGGCGGCAAGTGCGGCCGCTCCGCTGCCGCGGCTGCTCCAGCCACTGCGCCAGTCCGCAGCGCGCCGATCACCCGCCGCATCCACCGGAGCGACCGGCGGTCAGATCAAGTATGTTCTGGGTCGAAACCCGTCACGATCCACCCGCTCTTCTCCAGCTCCGGCGTCGAGCAGGGAGTCGGAGCGGCAGATGTTCGGCGCGCTCGTGCGGATGACGGACAAACTGGAAGCGATCCCCGACCTCGCGGAGAAGATCGATGTCTCCCCGGACGCGAAGGTGTACACCTTCACGCTCAAGAAGGGGCTCACCTTCTCGGACGGCCATCCGCTCACCTCGGCGGATGTCGTCTTCACCTATCGAGCGGGCGGTCGATAAGCGCTCCGGCAGCTACTGGCGCGCCCGACTCCTCGCCATCGACGGCGCGACCGAGTACGGCGACCAGAAGGCGGACACGATCAAGGGCCTCGAAGCGCCGGACGATTACACCGTCAAGATGACGCTGACGGTCCCGGACTCGACGTGGCTGATCACGATCGGTGACTTCGCGGGCCTCAGCATCCTCCCGAAGCATATTCTCGAAGGCACAGCGCACCGGATCAGATGCAGAAAGCACCCTTTGCCTTCGCGCCGACCCCCTCTGCGGGCGCGTTCGTCTTCGATGAGTGGAAGGCGGATCAGTACCTGGCGATCAAGCGGAACGACGACCTACACCGGCGGGCCGAAGGCGAAGCTGGACAAGATCTTCTGCAAAGTGATCACGCAGGAGGATACCGCCATCGCGCAGATCGACAAGGGCGAGATCGACCTGATGCAGATCTCCGTCACGGAGGCGGACCGGCTGCGCAAGAACCCGAACCTGACCGTCGTCAGCGTCCCCTCGCCGAGCGTCTCGTTCCTCGCCCTCAACTTCGACAAGCCGTACTTCAAGGACAAGCGCGTGCGGCAAGCGATGGCGTACGCGATCGACCGCGAGGGGATCGTCAAGGAAATCCTCAAGGGCGAGGCGACGGTCGTCAATTCGACGATCATCGGGCCGGACTGGATGGGCACGCCGGAGGGGCTGAATGCGTACAAGTACGACCCGAACAAGGCGAAGCAACTGCTGAAGGACGCGAACTGGAACAGCGCGCAGAAGCTCGCCCTCCCCTATACGACCGGGCAACAAGATCAACGATGCGCTCGTCCCGGTCTTGCAGCAGCAGTTCAAGGATGTCGGCATCACCACTCGACTTGCAGACGGCGGACGGGCCGGAACTGAACCGCCGCATCTTCACCCGCGCGACCGCGACGCAGGCGGGCGACTTCGACGTCGATCTCGTCGGCGGCGGCGTCTTCCGCACGGACCCGAACGTCTCCGCCAAGTACTTCGAGACGATCGCCTGGATACCGGCGGGCGCGAACTACGGCCACTACAGCAACCCGAAGGTGGACGACCTCTTCAAGCAAGGTCGCGCGACGATTGACAAGACGCAGCGCAAGAAGATCTACACCGATCTCGCGCGTGATCCTCAACGATGAGCTGCCGTGGATCTTCCTCTGGTCGCCGAACTCGGTGCATGTCTATAACAAGCGGCTAGCAAGGGTTCAAGCCACCGAGCTACGCGACCCATCAGGTCTGGAATGCCGAGGAGTGGACGGTGACGAAGTAGACGAGTAGTCAGTAGTCAGAAGCCGGTAGCCCGTGGTTCCGGCTCCTGTCACTGGCTACCGGCTACTGCGAACGGAGTGAGCGACGATGGCGACCGATGAGCAGCGCGGGACATGGACACGGCGGCGGTTCCTCGCGGCGGCGAGCGCGGCGGCGGTCGGCTGCAGTGCTCGCGGCGTGCGGCAGTACGACCGCGCCCACCGCGACGAGCGCGCCCAAGCCGACGACCGCACCGCGGCATCGTCGGCGGCCGCCCCGGCGACGAGCGCCCCCCCAACGGCAAGCGCCGCTTCTCCGGCCGTCGCGGTGAGTAGCGCAGCCCCAGCGCGGCTGCGTCGCCCACCGCTGCCGCGAGCGGTGTGCCCGCCGCTCTCCGCCGCGCCACTGCGGCATCCGGCGGTCAGGTGAGCATGCTCTATGCGAAGCCGGTCACCTTCCAACCGCTCTTCACCTCCGTCGGCGCGGACCAGGGCACCGAACAACTCCTCTTCGGCGCCCTGGTCAAGGTCAACGACAAACTCGAGTCGGTCCCCGACATCGCGGAGACGATCGATGTCTCTCCCGACGTCAAGACCTATACCTTCCATCTGCGCAAAAATGTCTGGACCGATGGCCAGCCGCTCACCGCGAAAGATGTCATCTTCACCATCAACCGGGCGGTGGATAAGCGGACGGGGAGCTACTGGCGGGGTCGGCTCTTGCAGATCGACGGCGCAACCGAGTACGGCGATCAGAAGGCGGACACGATCACCGGCCTGACCGCGCCGGACGACTACACCGTCAAGATGGTGCTGAAGACGCCCGATTCGACCTGGCTTTCGACCCTCGGGGATTTCGCCGGCATGGGCATCCTCCCGGAGCATGTGCTCAAGGATGTGGCCCCGGACCAGTTGCAGAAGCATCCCTTCGCCTTGAATCCGACCGTGACGGCCGGCGCATTCAAGTTCGGCAGCATACGCGACGGATCAGTACGTCGAACTCCAGCGCAACGACGCCTACACCGGCGGCCCGAAGGCGAAACTGGACAAGATCTTCCTGAAGATCCTCTCGACCAGCGTCGCGATCGCGCAGTTGGAGAAAGGGCGAGTTGGACCTGATGGGGCCGGTGCCGGTCGCAGGAGCTTGACCGGCTGAAGAAGAATCCACTCCTGACGGTCGTCAGCGTTCCCAGCCCGAGCACCTCGAAACTCGTGCCGAATCTTGCAACGGCCGGCCTTCCAGGATAAGCGGGTGCGGCAGGCGATGACGTACGCGCTCGACCGCGTGGGGATCGTCAAGGCGGTCCTCGGCGGCGAGGCGCGGGTCATCAACACGACGATCATCGGGCCGGACTGGATGGGCACGATCCCCGGCCTGAACGACTATGCCTTCAATCCGGATAAGGCCAAGCAACTCCTGAAGGAGGCGAACTGGGACGCGAGCAAGAAGTATGCGCGTCTCCTATATTGGCGGCGATCCACAGGTCGATGCGTACCTGGCGATCATCCAGCAACAACTTAAGGACGTCGGGGTCGGCATCGATTTGCAGCCTTCCGATACGACCGAATATACCCGGAGAACCACCACGGAAAGTGACTTCGACCTCGCGATTATCAACGGTGGCGTCTACGCGCAGGACCCGAACGTCTCCGCGAAGTATTTCGAGACCGCCAACTTCACACCGGCGGGCGGCAACTACTCGCACTACAGCAACCCGAAGGTGGACGAACTCTTCAAACAAGGCCGGACGATCGGTGATCTGGCGCAACGCAAGCAGATCTACACCCAGGCCGCGCAGATCATGAACGACGACGCGCCGTGGATTCTCCTCTGGTCGCCGAACTCGATCTTCGCCTACAATAAGCGCCTGCAAGGGTTCAAACCGCCGAGTTACGCGACCCATCAGGTCTGGAATGCCGAGGAATGGACGGTAACGAAGTAAGTAGTCAGTAGACAGTAGTCAGAGGATTCAGATTCGTTCCGACCACTGTCTACTGACTACCGACTACTGACTACTCGCGAACGGAGTGAGCGTTGGGGCAATATCTGTTACGGCGGTTTCGTCATCAGTATCCCGGTGCTGATCGGGATCACGCTGGCGACGTACATCATCGTCAATCTCGCGCCCGGCGATCCGGTGACGGCGCTCATCAGCCCGGAGGCAGCCGCATCGCTCGGGCCGGACTGGGTCGCGCAACAGCGCGAGCAGTTGGGGCTGAACAAACCGCTGCCGGTTCGCTATGTCGCTCTGGATGAAGGAGGTCGCGCGCGGGAACCTCGGCTACTCCGCGCAGGATCGCCAGCCGATTGCCGAAGAAGATCCGCGAGCGGCTCTGGCCGACGCTCCGCCTGATGGGCACGGCGCTGCTCTCGCGCTTGCTCATTTCTGTTCCCGTCGGGGTGATCTCCGCGCTCACGGCAATATTCGATTCTGGATTACATCGTCACGATCGCGGGGTTCGCGGCGATCTCCGTGCCGTCGTTCTTCCTCGGCCTCGCGGGCATCTATATCTTCTCGCTCAAACTCGGCTGGCTGCCGACCTCCGGCCTCGCAACGGTCGGCAGCCCGCACATCATCGGTGATTCACTCCGCCACGTGATCTTGCCCGCGTTCGTGCTTGGGCTCGCGCAGGCCGCGCCGCTGATCCGCTACGTCCGTTCCAGTATGCTCGAAGTGATCCGGCAGGATTACGTCAATGTGGCCCGCGCGAAGGGTCTGCCGGAGCGGGTGGTCATCTACCGCCACGCCCTCCGCAATGCGCTCATCCCGCTCGTGACGGTCGTCGCGCTCACCCTGCCGCTCTTGCTCGGTGGCACGGTCATTATCGAGCAGATCTTCCAGTGGCCCGGCATGGGTACCCTGGCGATCACGGCGGTGAAGGGTCGCGATTACCCGGTGATTATGGCGATCAATCTGATCACCGCCCTGATGATCCTCACAAGCAATCTGATCGCGGATCTTCTCTACGCGGTTATCGATCCGCGCATCAAGTACACGTGAGCGGGTAGCCAGTAGTCAGTAGTCGGTAGTCAGGGACCGGAGTATAAAGAATCGATGCACGAAAATGTGTGGGAAGTGAGGTAATCATGATGCAAATGGTGGGCCGAACTGACTACTGACTACCGACTACCGACTACTGAGACGGGGAATATCCATGAGTAGCGCATCGGAGACGACGCAGGGAGGGATAACGCCCGCGTCAACGACCGCCCTCGCCTTCGCGAGCGCCGCACCGCGCAAGCGGACCGGCGTCTGGCAGCGATTCCGGCGACATCGGGTGGCGATGGTCGGGCTTGTCATCCTCGATCGATCCTCACATTCTGCGCGATTTTCGCCCCGATCGTCGCGCATAACGACCCCTACCACACGACGCTGAGCCTGATCCGCAAGCCGCCGATCGTCCGCGCACTGGCTTGGCGGCGACTCTTCCGGGCGCGATGTCTTTGCGCGCCTGATCTATGCCGGGCGCGTCTCGCTCTCGGTCGGCCTCGTCGCGGTGGGCATCTATACGATCATCGGCCTCGTGCTCGGCGCGCTCGCCGGATACTACGGCGGCTGGATCGATTCCGTCATCATGCGCTTCGCGGACATCGTCCTCTCATTCCCGTCGCTCATCATCATCATCACCGTCGTCTCGATCCTCGGCCCGAGCATCTACAATGTCATGCTCGTCATCGGTCTGCTGGGGTGGCCGCCCATGGCGCGTATCCTGCGCGGCCTCTTCTTATCGCTCAGGGAGCGCGATTTCATCGTCGCCAGCCGGACGGTCGGCGCGCCGAATAGCCGCATTATCTTCAAGCATCTCCTCCCGAACGCCCTCGCGCCGGTCATCGTGGCGGCGACCTTCGGGATCGCCCAGGCGATTCTTGCTCGAAGCGGGGCTCTGTTTCCTTGGCCTCGGCGTGCAGCCGCCGACGGCGAGTTGGGGGAACATGCTGACCGATGCCCAATCGCTCACGGTGCTCGAATCGCAGCCCTGGCTCTGGATCCCGCCGGGCATTATGATTGCCCTCGCCGTCCTCTCCATCAACTTCATCGGCGACGGCCTGCGCGACGCACTCGATCCCTACCTCTTGCGGTGAGAGGTCGAAAACATCTGAACCACAAAGACGCAAAGGACGCAAAGGACACAAAGAAGAGAAAGGATGATAGGGCTCTCGCTTTTCCGTTCTTATCAATCTTTGCGTCCTTTGCGCTCTTTGTGTCTTTGCGGTTCAAGCGGTTAGACAGTCGGTTGACAGGGTTAAGGAGGGGCAATGGTAGTAGCACGGAAGCCAGCGGAACAGTATGGGACGACCACGGTGCGACCAGCGGATTTCGACGCGTTCTGGGCGGCGATCATGGCGGAGGTGGGTGAAATTCCCCTGAACCCGACGATGGTCCATGTGCCGATGCGCTCGACCGACGAAGTGGATGTCTACGAGATTCACTATGACAGCCTCGATCATGTGCGCATCGCCGGATGGTATTGCGTGCCGAAGGAATCGTACCTGCCGCCACCCTATCCCGCGCTCCTCCTCGTCCCCGGCTATGTCTCCGAGCCGACCCTGCCAAAGTCGTGGGCGAAGATGGGCTATGCGGCGGTCGGTGTCGCGCCGCGGGGCAAACTGCGCTCGAACCACCA
Organism: uncultured Chloroflexia bacterium; assembly: GCA_963763655.1. Classification (GTDB taxonomy): domain Bacteria; phylum Chloroflexota; class Chloroflexia; order Thermomicrobiales; family JALYUS01; genus JALYUS01. The sequence continues at coordinate 16,101 of CAVXPY010000004.1, read as the reverse complement.
GTTCAACCCTGGCTACCCCGGCCTGCTGATGAACAACGCGGTAGATCGCTACACCTACAGCTATCGCGGCTTCTATATCGACGCCGCCCGCGCCGTCGATTTCGTCCTCACCCGCCCGGAAGTGGACAAGATCCGCATCGGCGTGCACGGTAGCAGCCAGGGCGGTGCGCTGACGATCACGACCGCCGCGCTCCGCAGCGATGTGATCAAAGTCGGGGCGGCGGGTGCGCCCTATCTCTGCGGCTTCATGGACGCCGCACACCTCACGCATTCGTGGCCGTACGAGGAGATCAACGATTATCTGCGCCTCTACCCGGATCGCGCCGAGGCGGTGCGCGCCACCTTCAACTACTTCGACGGCATCAACTTCTCGCCGATGATCAAGTGCCCGATGTTCGTCTACGTCGGCCTCGCGGACGATGTCTGCCCGCCGGAGACGGGGTACGCCCTCTACAATGCCATGACCTGCCCGAAGGAGATCCACGCCACCCCACGCTGCGCGCACGACTCCGGCGTCTACTGGGAGATGCGGCACGTCGAAGCCTTCCTCGCCGCCCAACTCAAACCCGCCGCCTACACCCTCCGCGCAGAGCCAACGGTAGGATGAAAGCAAATGAACCGCAAAGACACAAAGGACACAAAGGGCGCAAAGAAGAGATGAAAGGGATCATTCTTTCTCCCCCCTCTTTGCGTTCTTTGCGCTCTTTGTGTCTCTGCGGTTCATTTGGTTAGACAAATGAGGTGAATTGATGGGAGAACGACCGGCGGATTTCGATGCGTACTGGGATGGGGTGGACGTCGAACTGGCGCGGTATCCGATGGCGGTGGAGATGGAGCGTAACGCGCTGCGCTCTACCGCATTCGCGACCGTCTATAATGTGCGGCTGACGAGCATCGGGCCGTACCGCATCTTCGGCTACTACAGCGTGCCGGTCGGGGATGGGCCATTCCCCGGCCTGATGAACACGCCACGCTACGGCAGCGTCAATCACGTCCCGCACTACGACGACCGCGAGCGATACGCGACCCTGACGCTCATGCATCGGGGGCAACGGCTGGCGGATCAGCCATTTGCAGCATCCTATCCCGGTCTCCTCACAATGGGCATCGACCGCCCCGCGACCTACGATCTATCGCAGCATCGTCGCGGACTGCCTGCGCGGCGCGGAGTTCCTGCTTTCGCGCCCCGAACTCGATGCGAGTCATGTCGGCGTCACGGGCGACGACCTCGCGCTCTTGATCGCCGCGCGGCGACCGCAGTTCTCCGCGATCCAGGCAGGCGGGCTCATGTTCTACCGGATGCTCGAAGCGGCGGGCCGCTCCGAGCGCCTATCCGCTGGAGGAGATCAACGATTACCTCCGCACCTATCCGGAACGACGTGAGGCGGTCGCGGCCACACTCGCCTACCTCGACCCGATCAACCACGCCGAGCGGGTACAGGCGACATCGTTACTCATCACCGGCGATGCGGGCGCGATCAACGGGCCGGAGTGGTTGGAGCCACTGGCGGGCGCACTCGGCGGGCCGGTAGAGCACTATCCAGTCACCCATGAGGGCGCGACCGACCACGACTGGCAGGATGCATGGATGGCACGGCAACTCGGCAAGGAGCCGAAGCCGCGTCTATGGCCAATAGAGGACTAAGGACTGAGCAAGGAGCGGAGCCGAGTCACTTAGTCGCTTAGTCCTCAGTCCTTCGAAGGGAGTGAGCGGATGAGCAGGTACGACGATCTCGGTATCCGGCGCGTTATCAATGCAGCGGCCACCCTGACGCGTCTCGGTGGCTCGGTCATGCCGCCCTCTGTCGTCGCGGCGATGGCAGAGGCGGCGGAAACACACGTCGATTTGCCCCTCTTGCACGAGCGGGTGGGCGAGCGGATCGCCGCCCTCACTCGCAACGACGCCTGTTTCGTCTCCAGCGGCGCGGCGGCGGGCATCGCCATCGCCGTCGCCGCCTGCATCGCGGGCGAGGACCCCGCAGCAATCGACCGCTTCCCGTACCTGACGAGCGGGAAAAACGAGGTGATCATTCACCGCGCGCACCGCAATGGCTACGACTTCGCGGCGCGGCAGACCGGCGCGACGCTCGTCGAGATCGGCATGGCCACATTCGACCCAGCCGTGGGAACTCGAAGCAGCGATCACTCCGCGCACCGCCTGCGTGCTCTGGTTCGCGGGCGCGCACTACGCGCAGGGGGCGCTTCCTCTGGCGGACGTCGTCGCCATCGCGCACACGCCACGGCGTGCCGGTCCTCGTCGATGCGGCGGCGCAACTTCCGCCGATCAGTAACCTCTGGCATTTCACGACGGAGATGGGCGCAGACATCGCGATCATCAGCGGCGGCAAGGGACTCCGCGGGCCGCAATCCTCCGGTCTCGTGCTCGGTCGGCGGGACATTGTCGCCGCCTGCCGCAAGAATAGCAGCCCGAACCACAGCCTCGGTCGCCCGATGAAGGTCGGCAAGGAAGAGATGATGGGCGTGCTTGCCGCTGTCGAGTGGTCACTCGCGCAGGATGAGGAAGCGACCCTTGCGCGCTACGAAGCGACCGTGCAGCAGTGGATCGCCGGGCTGCGCGATCTGCCGGGGATCACCGTCGAGCGCGGCTACCCGAGCGAGGCGGGTCAGCCGCACGCCCGCGCCATCGTCCGTCTCGACGCATCCGTTTCCCATGACACGCAACGAGGTCGTCGCGGCGCTCTATCAGGGCACGCCATGCGTCGCGGTCGGCACCGTTGATACCGACGCGATCGCGCTCAACCCCCAATCGCTCATCGAATCGGACGAAGCAGCGATCGTGCTCGAACAGGTGCGCGCAGTCCTGGCACCGGTGGCGGTGCGTTAGCCGATGCTTCACATCGTGGCGGGTTTGCCTGACATGATCCACACTGCGTCTCATATCGTGCCCGGCAACCCGTCCGATAACCTCTGATGGCGACGACAGGCGATGAATCGCTGCTTTCGCAACAACTTGATGGGTTGCAGCAGACCCTCACGGATGGATTGCGGGCGTTGCCTGGCGCGACTGCGCTCTATCTCTTCGGTTCGCGCGCTGAGGGCCGGGGCGACGGCTATTCTGACCTCGATGTGCAAGTAATCACGGCGGATCCGGTTGCGAGTCGTGCTGCGTGTGTATCCCTTCTCGGTCATCTCCATCCCCTCGCGCTCGAATGGTGCATGGACATCGCGTGGGGGACATGGGCTGCCACTCTGCTGTTCGCGGATACCAGCCCGTATCACAAGATCGACTTCGGCTTGACCGACATCTCCGATCGTGACCGCTGGAGAGAGGGCGAGGGCTCTTGGGCGATCAAGCTCTGGGAACAAGCGAGTCCCTCCGCCGCAGTACCAACCGTGCAATCCGCACCGTTTGCACCGCCACTGGGCACGCGCGCGCACTTCGTCCTCGGGCAAATGCTCGGTGCTACCCGCTACGTCAAAGCACGCAAGCGGGGGCAAGTGCTGACCGCATGGCGCTTCGCGGCGGCCTTGGCGGACGCTGTCGTTGTGCTCCTCAATGCCCGTACACAGAGTGCAGAGTCTTCGATGCGCAAACTGATGACCAGCGAGTATGTGGTATTGGATCGGACGATTACCGCGCCCGCGCGGGATCGATTCCTCACGCTTCTCGACTTTTCTGCGCCAGCAGCAATGGATCGCGCCGTCTATCGGCTCCTGTGTGAACTCGTCACGTTGGCAACAGAGGAAATGATTCCCGGCACCCTTGCTGCGTGGCTATTGGCGTTCGTGCAACACGAGCTTGCAGTGACACCTGTCTAGAGGTCGAATGCTCCCGATCATCATTACGCAATTCATGGTGAGTGCGAGCGGCATGAAGGAAAGGGACACACATGCTTTCGTTCATCAAGCGCCTCGGGAGAAGCCTGAAGTCCTTCTTTAATCTTACGGGGACCGTAAATACGCGCTATGGATTCAACATCGATCACGAGAAGGAGAGACCGAACACCGCGCTGTACGGACCGATGTGGATGGCGGAGAACACAGCAGCGGCGCGCAATCGCGAAGCTGAAATCGCAAATGGCCGCGGATAATCGCTCCTTTCAAAGGCAGGCACTGCATACGTCGTCAGGACGAGTTGCCTCTCCTAGCACGGGATGATTAACGGAAAACCATCTCATGCTGGCGCAGCACTTCCGGCGCGCCCAGCGCATCCAGTACGCCGCAGACGACGCTCTCTTCCGGTTCATTCGTCAGGTGCAGCGCGATACCGGGATGGCGGTCCATAATCGCCCCAAGGAGCGGCGCGACGGCGGCAGGTTCCGTTGCGGCAACATCGACCACGACAACCGCACGTTCCGTCGCCCGATAGAGCACGAATGCCTCCGGCGTAGTCGGCGCACCGAGCGCGAAACCTTCAAGCCCGATCATGCCCCGGAGGCTCAGCGGTTCCCGCTGCCACGGCGGTAATGCACCGATGCGCGCTCGATGTACCAGGAGCGCCGCCGGATCGGCGGGCACTACGTCATTCGTCGCTACTATCGGCGTATCCCACTGAAAGATACGGAGATCCCGCCGCCGCACGAAGCCTGCCCGCTCGTAGGTGCGAATCGCGCGCGGGTTATTCACGAGCACTTCCAGCGATACCGCCGAGAGCCCATGCTGCCGCGCGCTTTCGAGGAGTGCGTCGATGAGCGCATGACTCATGCCCGTACCGCGATGCGCGGGAGCGACGCCGAACCCACCGACCCAGCCACGCTCCCCACGCACGCCGAGGGCGGCGAGCCCGATCACTGCACCGGTATCATCGAGCCAGAGCGGCGACGCAGCGGGAATGATGTCCTTCGTCGCCACATAGTATTCCGCCCACCCTGCATCGACGACGAAGGCGGTGACGTAGTCCGTATACACGACATTGAATGCGTCCGCGAGTTGCTCTGGCGTCAGCGCCGCGAGGGTCGTTCGCTGCATCGGTCCTCCACCCTATCGGGATCACCGCGCGGTCAGTCCACGAACCGGTAGCGCAGCAGCGCAACCGAGATCACGAGCGCGTCCCGCCAACTGATCTTCTTCCCCTCGCTGAAGGCGCGCCCGTTATAGGAGATCGGCACCTCGTAGATGCGGCGGTCGCGCTTCTTGAGGATTTTCGCGGTAATTTCCGGGTCGAACCCCCAGCCATTTTGCTTGAGCGTGAACGACCGCGCGACCTCCCGCGTGAAGACCTTGTAGCACGTCTCCATGTCGGTCAGCGTCGTATCGTAGAGGATATTCGTCAGCGTCGTCAGGAGCTTATTACCGAGCTGGTGCCAGAAGTACATCGCCTTATGCTCCCCCAGGAACCGGGAGCCATAGACCGCGTCACTGCGCCCTTCGAGGATGGGCCGCAGGAGGACGGGGTAATCACGCGGGTCGTACTCAAGGTCGGCGTCCTGCACCAGGAGGATATCGCCACGGGCAGCCTCGATACCGGTCCGCACTGCCGCACCCTTGCCGCGGTTGCGCGGGTGGAGGAAGATACGCACACTAGGAAGCTCCGCGAGACCGGGCAGAAGGTCGCGTGTCCCGTCCGTTGAGCCGTCATCGACAAGGAGGATTTCGAGCCGCAGATTGAGGACAGCGAGATCGACGGCCCGGATGCGCCCGACAATCTCGGCGAGCGTCTCACGCTCATCATAGACAGGAACGATGACGGAGAGCAATCGAGGTGCTTTGGATACCGCGCTCATCATACCTCTTTCATGACAAAGGCTCTCCCCACCACGATACGCACGCCTCTTCTTCGGCGCGCGGCCTGCGGCAGTCTAGTGGATAGCTGGGCACCACACAAGTCGACGGGGGAAGTAAGCAGTACCAGTAGACAGTAGGCAATGACGAGAGGGTGTGTTCTCTTCCCCTGTGACTACTGACTACTGTCTACTGCCTACTTCCCCATTGTGCGCACAGGTATTTGTGATAGAGTATCGATGGGGCTAATGCCCCACATCCTCACTGTGCCGCAGTGGCGGAATGGCAGACGCGGCGGACTTAAACTCCGCTGGGTAATACCCGTGTGGGTTCGACCCCCACCTGCGGCACCACCTACCTTTCCTTACGGTCGTACCTTGCCGGCAAGTCGCAATGCCCACAGCCGTAATTCCGCCTCGGTTGCCTGTCCGACCGCTGTCACCGGCACCCGCGCCTGCCAGGTTGTATGGTCTGTCAGTACCACCCGCACGACGAAGCTCGCCGTGTTGCTGCCGGGGTCGTCGAGGATGATGGTGTGCCGCTGCACCATCGTCAGGTCCACGATCGTCCGCTCCAACCGCTCGCGTAGTGCCTCCTCGTCGTCAGATACCCACTGCCAGTCGAAGCCGTCAAGCGGCGTACCCGGCCTGTTCGCGGGCGCGTGAAAGACCTCTTCGAAGAGACGTTCCGCCTCGTTCAGGAGAGGGGCGGCAGTCCGCTTCACTTCTCCGACAGAGCGCTCCAGGCCATCTTTGACACGCTGCACAAAGCGGGGGTTCAAGATACCAAAGTCGTCCATCTATCCCTCCTGGTTCGTCGGTGGTTCGGTCATCGGTCGGCGCGTCGAGTATAGCATCTCACTGGTCCCATCGACGCCATCGTTTGCCCGCCGTTACGCAGATTTGGTGCGCTCTTCTCTGTATGGTATACGTCCCGCAGTGATGCAGATCATGTCTGGCAAGAGGAGGGCGGGCGATGGGATTCTTCATCGCGGCAGTGGATGTGCATGGCAGTACCGGCAGCAGTGCGGGGTGGGGATTTATTGTTGCCATCGTCGTCGCCCTCATCGCGTTCATCGTCGGCGGGCTTTTCATTGTCATGCGGTCGCGACGGGAATACCTCGCGATGGAGAGACGGAAGGCATTGCGGCCACCGGATGAAGACGAATAGCAATGCACCCGTGGAGGCAAGCGTCCCGCTTGCAGGTCAAGCAAGCGGGACGCTTGCCTCCACTCCTTCACTCCTCCACTCACACCTCGTACGCGCACCGCTCGAAGTGCCGCAGGTACGAGGATTGCACCGCGCGGATCTGGGTAAACTCCGCGCTCGCCGCCAGAATCGCCAGGTCCGCTTCCCATGCGGCGAGGTCGGGAAACTCGATCTGCCAGATCACATCCGGCACCTGATACGACCCCCGCGCGAGGACGAGTGTCCGCCCTTCCGGTAGCCCGAGACGCACCCGACAGGCGTTCGCCGCACGCCGCGTCGCGAGGACCAGGTCGCGTTGGCCCGGTGCGGCAAAGTAGTGATTCTGCACGACAATCATACGAGGCTCCGTTTTACGACGCGACGCCGAGCGAGTGGGCGAGGAAGAGCGCGACCCACGTCGCTCCGGCGATCAGTTCGTCCACCGGGAGCGACTCACGCGGGCTATGGCAGAGGCCAATATCGCCCGGTCCGAAGTTGATGCACGGCACGCCGCCGAAGTTTGCGAGATGACGACCATCCGATGCGGCAGAGAAGGCGGCGGGCACTCCGGTGTCGAGTCCGAGCGACCGGCCCGCCGCAATCATCCCGACAATCGCGGGATGATCGGGATCGGTCGCGGCGGCATCCATCTGGAGACCCGTCCAGACGATTTCGGGGGGATGCGCGGTCAGCCAGGGGTCGGCGGCCACGACGCCCGCCAGCGCCTCCGCGACGAAGGCGCGGATCGTCTCAGCGTCCTCACCCGCCACGGCACCCGCACCAACGGTGACGATGCATTGGTCGGGAATCGCGCGGGTGCTCGGGCCCGTATTGATCGCCATGAGATTCCAGACATGACCGAGGGGCAGCGGTGCCCAGAAGGGGTGCATCCGCTCGCGGTCGAGCCGCCGCTGCATCGCCCGTAGCGCCTCGATGCAGAGAAGCGCCTTGTCCACCGCGTTGACGCCGCGCCACGGCGAGCCGGGGTGCGATTTCTTCCCCGCGACCGTCATCGAGAAGGTGTATGAACCGCGCGAGGCGGGGCTGATGCGAAGATCGGTCGGTTCGCCGATGAGCGCCACCGGCGCGCGGTATCCCCGCTCGACACAGGCGAGTGCGCCCGCGCCCCCCATCTCCTCATCCACAACCGACTGCACCAGCACGCTACGTTGTAAACGGAGACCGGCGGCAGCGAGGATGCGGAGCGCCCCGAGGTAGGTCACGAGGCACCCCTTCGCATCCGCCGCGCCCAGCCCATAGATGCGCCCGTCCGCGATGACACCCTCCAGAGGCGGACAGGGCCATGCGTCGGCCGGTCCGGGCGGCACGGTATCTGCGTGGCTGTTGAGGATGATCCCCGCCGTGCGGTCGTCCGCGTCCGGCTCCGCGCCCGGTAGGAGGGCAACGAGGTTCGGGCGATCGACGAAGTCCGCTGCCTGCACCGATTGCCGCATGGTCGGAAACCGCGTGTGGAGGGTGGCGACATCCGGCTCCCACCGCGTGATCCGACATCCCAAACCCGTGTAGGCGGCGGCCAGATACTCCTGCACCGCGCCCTCGCCGGGACCACCGGCGGCGGGGCTGTGGCTTGGGAGCCGCACCAACTCTTGCAGGTCACGCACAATCGTCTCGCGGCTCCGGTCGGCGGCGGCGCGGATTGCCGGGAGCAATGCATCGTCCATCGCCTGCCTCACCATGTGACGAGCGGCGTGCCGGACATCAACTCGCAGCCGTCCTCCGTGACGAGCACGGTCTCCTCCACCACCGCCGTACCGAAATTGTGCCGCACGAGCATCGGTTCGAGCGCGAAGATCATCCCCGGCTGCAAGACCGTCTCGCTGACGAGCCGCACGTCCGGTCGCTCGAAGAGGGAGGTGCCGAGACCGTGCCCGAACCCCTTCGGCATGATCTCGGGGCCGTAGCCCGCCTTGCGCGCGATGCCGGTGGCGATCGCGTGCAGATCGGGCACGTAGACGCCGGGCTTGATTGCCGCGACGACCGCCTGGAACATCTCATACGCGGTATCGAGCATCTTCTGTTGCGCGGTGTTCGGCGTACCGACGACGGTGCAGCGCGATACATCAGCGTAGTAGCCTTTGAACCGCGCCGCCATGTCGATGAAGACCATATCGCCCGCTTCCATCGGGCGGCTCGTCGGTGCGCAGTGCTTCAACCCGGCGCGCGGCCCGGCGGTGACCGCGCTCGGGAACGAGAGTTCGCCGCCCCGCGCGAAGCAGACGCGATGCGCCTCCCCCGCCACGGTCCACTCGGTAACGCCGGGGCGGCAGTGCTCCACCGCGACGCGATTCATCTCGCCGGAAATCTGCGCCGCCTCGCGCATCACCGCGATTTCCGCCGGGCTCTTGATCGCGCGCATCTCCAACAGGAGCCCGTCTGCGGGCACCCAGGCGGCATCCGAGAGGTGCTCTTTGATGCGCTCCATGAAGGAGGCGGACGCGGCATCCAGCCCCGCGAGCCCGATCCGCCCGCCGAGCAGGCCGCTTTCCGAGAGCCGCTCCGCCACCTGCCGCTCCACCGTCGCGACCGGGCTGCGCGCCATGCCTGCCCGCTCGCCGGGCCGGACATCGTTGAACCACGTCATCCAGATCGAGGTATGCATCGGCTCGCCATGCATGATCCAGTTCGTGCTGAGCATCGGATCGCCCTCACGCGGCAGGACGACGACATTATCACCGTACGACGGCTCGTAGCCCGAGAGGTAGCGGACATTCGCGGCATTGACACCGCTGCCGAAGGCGAGGATGGCATCCAACCCATCCCGCCGCATCAGGGCGCGCGCCTGGGCGATGCGCTTCTCGTACTCCGCGATGGGAAAATCGAGTTCCTGCCAGGCCGCGCGGCTCTCCGCGTCATAGGGAACGATTGTCTCGTAGTGTGGCATCAGATGCTCCTTGTCACGCTCACGCAGTAGATCGCGCCGTGTGGTAGACGAGGAAGCCACGAATGGTGTCGAGAAACGCTTCCGTTTCATCGCCCCCAACCGAGTGGCCGCTCTCCTCGAAGATGCGCAAATCCGCCTGGGGAATCTTGCTGGCGATCAACTCCGACCACTCCGGTGGGCAGATCCAATCGTGTCGCCCCGCAATGACGAGGGTAGGGCAGGTGATCCTCTGCAACTGATCGGTCACATCGTAGGTGCGCAGAAAGCCGCCAAAGCCTTCATTGATCGCGTCCGCCGAGACGATCTGCCTGCCGCGCCGCTCTTTTGCCTTTTCCGCATCGAATTTCCGCGCATACATCGGCCCCATTACATCGAAATACTCGCGCAACTCTTCCTCATCCGCGAAGGTTCCGGCCCATAACTTCTCCGCAACCCGCTTCTGCTCCTCCGTGCCGCGCTCCGCAAGAATCTGCTGCGCGCGTGCGAGGAACCGGTAATCGGGCGCGGTGACGACGGCGATGAGATGGGAGACGTTCTCCGGATAGCGGGTCGCGTACGAGAGGGCGACGAAACCGCCATAGGACTGACCGATGACGACGATCTTCTCCAACCCGAGATAGCGCCGGAGCGCTTCCATATCTTCGACATTGTTCTCCATCGTGTAGGTCTCGCGCGGGCCGCGTGCGGATCGTCCCTGACCCCGGTGATCGAAATAGACGAGTTGCATCCGGTCGGTGAGTGGCTGCATGGAGCCTTTGAAGCCGCTGTGATCGCCCCCCGGCCCGCCGTGGACGAGGAAGGCGACCGGACGTTCCCGCATGTGCGGTCCATCGGGCACAAGCCCGGCGCCGTCCACGTCAAAATACAACTCGGTATCCCGAATCTTTGCCCGCATATGCAGCTCCTTCCGACTAATATTTCAACCGCGGATCGAGCGCATCGCGCAGGCCGTCGCCGACGAGATTGGCCGCCATCACGGTGACCGTGATCGCCAGGCCGGGGAAGGCCATAATCCACCACGCGGTACGCATGAACTGTCGCCCCTGACTGAGCATCGCGCCCCATTCAGCGGCGGGCGGCTGCGCGCCGAGGCCGAGGAAACTGAGCGATGCGCCGACGAGGATCGCGCCCGCGATGCCGAGCGTGGCCAGCACGAGGACGGGCGTGAGCACATTGGGCAGGATATGCCGACGGATCAGTTGCCCGTCCCCGCAGCCAATCGCCCGCGCCGCCTCGATATACGGCGTCTCCTTGACCTGCAACACTGCGGAACGGACCAGGCGCGCAAAGGTCGGGATGGATGCGACACCCACCGCTACCATCGCGTTGACGATGCCGGGGCCGAGTACTGCCGCGATGGTGAGCGCGAGCAGGATGCCGGGAAAGGCCATCAGGGCATCGATAAAGCGCATGAGGATATTATCGACCACCTTGCCGTACGTCCCGGCGACCACGCCGATTGCGGTGCCGAACACGGCGGCGATACCGACGGCGATAAACCCCATCCATAAAGAAATGCGCGTGCCGTAAATGACGCGGCTGAGGATGTCCCGCCCGATATTGTCGGTCCCCATCAGGTGCTGTGCGCTCGGCGGTTTCAGCGTGGTCCGTGAGACCGCGATGGGATCGTAGGGTGCGATCAAGGGAGCGAGCAGGGCGATCAGCACCAGGAACGCCAGGAGAACCCCACCGGCCACCGCGCCCCGATGACGCAGCAGTCGCCGCAGGACGACGGCACGCCGCATCCGTCGCGCGGTCGCCACCGGTGACAGGTCAGAGCCCACCACCGGAACGGGCGTCGCGCTCTGTTCTACCGTCCGCTCTGCCATACTGACTCTCCCTAATGCGAGACGCGCGGATCAATCAGTGCGTACGAGAGATCGGTAAGGAGATTGACGAAGAGGTAGATCGTCGCAGTCATGAGGACGGACGCCTGCACGAGCGGGAAATCTTTCTGAAGAATGCCGTCCACGATGTACCGCCCGATGCCCGGGCGGGCGAAGACCGTTTCGATGATCACGGTGCCGCTGAGAAGATAGCCGAAGTTGAGACCGAGAAGCGTGATGACCGGCAAGAAGGCATTGCGCAAGGCATGGCCCCAGAGCACGGTTCGCTCGCGCAAGCCCTTGGCGCGGGCGGTTTTGATGTATTCCTCCTGAAGCACTTCAACCATGTGGGCGCGCACCAGCCGGGCAATCAGCGCGATCTGCTGGAGCGCGAGCACGATGGACGGCAGGATCAACTGCTGCGGCGTGCCCGCGCCGGTTGCGGGCAACCAGCCGAGCCGGACGGCAAAGAAGTAGATGAGCAGGAGCGCCAGCCAGAAATTTGGCACCGAGACACCCAGGAAGCTTCCGGCCATCGAGATCGTGTCCACCCATGTGTGCTGATGGGTCGCGGCGACGATGCCGATGACGATGCCGAAGGCGGCCGCCAACACCAACGAGGCGATGGTCAATTGCAGGGTATTCGGAAAGAGCCGCCAGAACTGCCGCACCACCGGCTGCTGGGTGCGGATCGAGCGCACCTGCCCGGTCACTACCTGCTTGATGAACTGGCCGTACTGCACGGGCAATGGCTTATCGAGCCCGAGCTGCGTGCGGATGCGCTCGACCTGCTCCCCGGACGCCCCGGACTCGCCCAGCATGATCTGCACCGGGTCGCCGGGAACGAGGTGAATCATGAGGAAGACGAGCACCGAGACGATCAGGAGCACCGGGATAGTCGAGAGCAGGCGGGTGGTGATGTATCGCGTCATGCGGCGGATCCCTCCCGGCGCGCTATCCCCTAGCCGATAGACGCATCATAGAGCCAGGCGTAGTTGCGGAAATCCTCCTTGATGCCCTTGTATTTGCTCTGGTAGGCATAGGTGTTCGCGGTGGAGAAGAGTGGCACGCAGAGGGCATTATCCATGATCGTCTTTTGTGCCTGCGCGTAGATGTCCGCCCGCTTCGCATCGTCCACCGTCCGCTCGCCATTATCCAGGAGGCCGTCCAATTCCGGGGCTCTTGAACTTGGACCAGTCATACCCGCTCGCGGCGTTCTTGCTGTGGAAGAGATTGGTGAGGATCACCGGGTCGCTGCTCACCCAGCCAACCAGGCCCATATTGATGGTCCCCTTGACCATCGCATCGAACAAGGCGGCGGTTGTTTGTCGGCTCAGTTGCACGTCCACACCCAGGCTGCGCAGTTGGGCTTGATAGAGTTCGTCATAGGACGCGGAGGAGGGTGAGACGATCCAACTGACGCTCAGCTTCTGCCCGTTCTTGGCGCGGATGCCATCGGACCCCGCCACCCAACCCGCCTGCTGGAGCATCCCCTTCGCCTTCTCGAGATCGAAGGCGTAGATAGGATTCGACTGCCTTGGAGTAATCGGGCGTTCCGTCATTGAGGGGCCCAAAGGCCATCTTTCCCGTCCCGAAGGTGCCGGTATCAACGAGCGTCTTGCGGTCGGTCGCCGTAATGAATGCCTGGCGGACGATCGGGTCGTCGAGGGGCGGCTTGGTTGTGTTCATCTGGAGGATGGTCGGCACGCCGGGGTTGTAGAGCAGATCGAGATGATACTTGCTGTCACTCTTGATGCGCTTCACATCGCTCGGCGGCACGATCTGGATCATCTGCACGTCGCCGGATTCCAGCGTGGCGAGCCGCGTCGGATCATCGGGGTAGAAGCGGATCGTCACCTTGTCGAGATACGCCGCGCCGGTGTGATCGAAGAAGGGCGGGGCCCAGTTGTAGTCCGGGTTGCGCACCAGCGTGATATGATCCTTCGTCCACCCACTCGGCGAACTTCATGAAGCCCGTGCCGACCGGATTGCGCAGATACGCCTTCGGGTCCTTCTTGACCGCGGTCGGGGAGCAGATACCGAGGAACGCCTGGCTGGCGCCGTCCAGGAAGGGGGCGAACGGGGCCTTGAACACCACCTTCGCGGTGAAGTCGTCCACGATCTCGGTGTGGTCGTAGGGGCCGAGCAGATTCGCGGCGAAGCCGGACTTCGTGGCCGGGTCGGCCGTGCGGTCGAACTGAACCTTCACCGCATCGGCGGTGAAGGGCGTGCCGTCATGGAACTTGACGCCCTTGCGCAGGAAGAAGGTGTAGGTGATGCCGTCGGCGCTGGTTTCCCAGCGCTCCGCGAGCCCGGGATAGAACTTGCCGTCCTTGCCGCGCCAGACGAGCGGATCGTAGATGTTCATCATTACGGTGTGGGAGACGGCGAACGGCGTGACCGCCGAGTCGAGATTGTCCGGTTCGAGATTCAGGCCGAAGGTGAGTTCACCACCCGGTTTGCCCGCTACCTTTGCGGCGGTCGTGCTACTCGCTGTGGTACCCGCAGGCGTCGTGCTCGCAGCCGTCGTCGCGGCTGCGGGTGGGTTCGTGGCGGTAGAACCGCCGCCACAGGCAGCGAGGAGCGCGGCGATCCCCGACGCCGATACGCCGAGCGCGGCGGCCCGCCGCAGCATCGCACGCCGGGTGATCTGACCGGACAGCACCGCACGCGCAAGTGCGGCAACTTTCGCGTCATCGCTCATCGTTATCCTCCTGATGATGCCACTGACGACGCCATTGGAGTCCGATCTCGAATGGCGGTTCCGTTGCGCAACAGTGAGGGCTGTGTGTGGATTGTTTCTTCGTCCGCTACGGTGAGTGTAACATACGCACTGGCGAAGGAAAAGGTGTCTGTGCACGACGTGGTACACAGTTTTATGTTACGCAAGGACAAGGAGGGGGCAAATGCCCGATGCGGATCTGCGTACGCTCGCGCCGTGGGCGATCCGGTATCCAAGCGCGGGTCGTGACCTCGCGGGCTATTGGTTTGTGCCAGCGGGCGATGGCCCCAAACCAGCGCTGATCGTCAATCACGGCAGCGGCGGGTTTCGCCCGACGGTGCGCGCAGTCGTGGAGGAAATCAACCGACTCGGCTACGCGGCCTTCCTCCCGGTGCGACGCGGCTACCATGAAAATCCGGGGCCGCACTGGCGTTCGCATCTCACCGCCGCCGAAGGCGAGCCCCGCGTGGGGTCGGCAGATCGTGGACGCCCTTCTTCAGGAAAACGACGACGTACTGGCCGCGCTCGACTGGCTTGGCGTGCAGCCCGGTGTGGACGCCACACGCATCGGCGTCACCGGCGTCTCATTCGGCGGCATCATGACGCTCCTCGCCGTTGGGCGAACGGATCGCTTTCGGGCCGCGATCAACTTCGCTGCCGCCGCGATGACGTGGGAGCGCGCCCCCGCGCTCCAAGCCGCGCTCCTCGATGCGGTCCGCCGGACGACGACGCCGCTCTTTCTCATCCAGGCGCAGAACGATTTCAGCCTCGCGCCGACCTATGTGCTCGGGGCGGAACTGGCACGGCTTGGGCAAACCGCATGAGGCGCGCATCTACGCACCGAACGGCACGACTCCGATGGATGGACACGGCCTCTTCACGACCGGCATCGCGACGTGGAGCGCCGATGTCGCGCGGTTCCTCGGTCGCTGGCTGCCAACCACGAAAGAGCCAAAAGCGAATGCGTAAGCCATTCTCTCGCTGATAGACTGCTATGGTACACTGTCATCATTACCTCCCACCAGGGTACCCGCCGAGTCCGCCTCGGTGCTCGCGGGATCGCACGTGAGGGCCGGTCACCCACATCGCGCTGCCGCAAATGGGCGATGATCCTCGCGGTAGTGGTCCCACCGATCGATGCCAGACGATGACGTACTGGCAGCCTGCTCCTTGCGGTGCTCCGCAAGCCCCCGGTTCGCTGATGAACCTCCCGCTACGTCGCTGCTGACTCCGATGCGCCCGCCGATCACGCGGGAAGCGATTGTGCGTACTTCGGCGTTTCGTCGTCGTCCGGAGGAGAAAGGGAGAGCGTGCCATGTCGGATCGCGCAACGTATCTTCTGATGGCCAGTTACATGAGCCTGTTTGCCGTCCTCTTTGTCTGTGTATTCGGTGCAATCGTCTTCATCGTGCGCGAGCAAACGGCGAGCGAGGACCCGCTCGCAGCACCGAGTCGGCAGCGCGTTGAGCGGCCGGCGTCAGCGATAGATGAGGCAGCGGTGCGCAGAGCACCGGGCCGCACAATGGCACCGCCCACACGGATCCTCCCGACCTCTTGAGGGCCACTGGTCCCTCGCTACCTATACGCGAGGCACTGACATCGAAGTGACACTCTAAGTCAGGCTATTGGTCACGGCACAGAAATTCTCTGCACCGTGACCGATACTGACAATCGATGGTGCCCAGCACTGGAATACCTGCGCGATTGCCGCAGCCTCCGATTTCTTTGCCTACTTCTTGATGCGCGCCACTGCATCCCTCATCGCCCTCTTGGAGAATAGG
>CAVXPY010000003.1:0-248331 GCA_963763655.1 uncultured Chloroflexia bacterium | reverse complement strand
GACGGCGTACTTTTTGTAGAACGGACCGGCGAGTGATTCTTGGTGGCGAGGCTAAGGAGCAGTACCCGGAGCCGCAGCGAAAGCGAGTCTGAATAGGGCGATCAGTCGCCGGGAATCGACCCGAAACCGAGTGAGCTATCCATGGGCAGGCTGAAGCGCGGGTAAGACCGCGTGGAGGGCCGAACCGGTGTCTATTGCAAAAGGCTCGGAGGACTTGTGGATAGGGGTGAAATGCCAAACGAACCCGGAGATAGCTGGTTCTCCCCGAAATGCATTTAGGTGCAGCGCGGGGGTTTGGCTTCGCCGGAGGTAGGGCGCTGGATTGGCGCGGGGGCTTACCGCTTACCAACCCAAACCAAACCGTGAATGCCGGCGAGCGTCACCCCGCAGTGAGACGGCGGGTGCTAAGATTCGTCGTCGAGAGGGAAACAGCCCAGACCGTCGGCTAAGGTCCCTAAATCCGTGCTAAGTGGGGAACGTTGTCGCGACGCGGTGACAACCAGGAGGTTGGCTTAGAAGCAGCCATCCTTGAAAGAGTGCGTAATAGCTCACTGGTCGAATGTGTCGCGGCGCGGACAATCCAAGGGGGCTCAAGCACGGTACCGACGCCACGGGTGCACGGCGACTTCGGTCGTTGTGCGCGGTAGGGGAGCATTGCCGTCAGCGGCGAAGCCGCGGCGCGAGCCAGCGTTGGAGCGGCGGCAAGGGAGAATGCCGGTATGAGTAGCGCGACGCGGGTGAGAATCCCGCGCACCGAATGCCCAAGGGTTCCAGAGCAAGGCTGATCCACTCTGGGTGAGTCGGGCCTAAGCCGAGGCCGCGAGGCGTAGGCGATGGACAGCGGGTTAAGATTCCCGCACCGCCGACCCGGCGTTTGAGCGATGGGGGGACGCACCGAGGCTATCCCGGCGACGCGAGTCGTCCAACCGTGCAGGAGGTCCGGCGGCAAATCCCCGGACAGGATCCGAGACGGGAGTGCGAGGGGGTCACACGTGACCCGCAAGCGGGAGAGGCCCGTGGTGCCCAGAAAAGCCTCTAGCGAGCCGGGCGGCGCCCGTACCGCAGACCGACACAGGTGGGCTGGTAGAGGATACCAAGGTGGACGGGAGAACCCTCGTTAAGGAACTCGGCAATTTGACCCCGTAACTTCGGGAGAAGGGGTGCCGGCGCGAGCCGGCCGCAGTGACCAGGCCCAGGCGACTGTTTACCAAAAACACAGGTCTGTGCGAAGGCGAAGAGCCGACGTATACGGGCTGATGCCTGCCCAGTGCCGGAAGGTTAACGGGAGGGGTGCGAGCCCCGAACCGAAGCCCCGGTGAACGGCGGCCGTAACTATAACGGTCCTAAGGTAGCGAAATTCCTTGTCGGGTAAGTTCCGACCCGCACGAAAGGCATCACGATCTGGGCGCTGTCTCAACGAGGGACCCGGCGAAATTGAAGGCCCTGTGAAGATGCAGGGTACCCGCGGCAGGACAAAAAGACCCCGTAGAGCTTTACTCTAGCTTGTCCTGGGGCGGTGTCGCCGCATGTGTAGGATAGGTGGGAGGCAGGGAACCCCGGTCGCCAGATCGGGGGGAGCCGGCGGTGAAATACCACTCTTGCGGCGTTGCCGCCCTCACCCACGGCCGTCAGCCGGCGTGGGGACAGGGGCTGGTGGGGAGTTTGACTGGGGCGGTCGCCTCCCAAACGGTAACGGAGGCGCCCAATGGTCCCCTCAGGCCGAATGGTAACCGGCCGGAGCGTGTATGGGCACGAAGGGGGCTTGACTGCGAGACAGACAGGCCGAGCAGGGACGAAAGTCGGGCCAAGTGATCCCACGGTTCCGAGTGGAAGGGCCGTGGCTTACCGGATAAAAGCTACCTCGGGGATAACAGGCTGATCTTGCCCAAGAGTTCACATCGACGGCAAGGTTTGGCACCTCGATGTCGGCTCGTCGCATCCTGGGGCTGGAGAAGGTCCCAAGGGTTGGGCTGTTCGCCCATTAAAGCGGTACGCGAGCTGGGTTCAGAACGTCGTGAGACAGTTCGGTCTCTATCCGCCGTGGGCGTACGATTGGTGACCGGCGCTGGCCCTAGTACGAGAGGACCGGGCTGGACCGACCGCTGGTGTGCCGGTTGTTGCCAAAGCAGCACCGCCGGGTAGCTACGTCGGGATGGGAGAACCGCTGAGCGCATCTAAGTGGGAACCCCACCGGGAGATGACCGTTCGCTCCCTGCCTTGAGCAGGGTAAGCCCCCCGGCAGACCACCGGGTTGAGCGGCCGCGCGTGGAAGGCGGGCAACCGTCGGAGCGGAGCGGTGCGCATGGGCGCGGGCGGTCCTCCTTATGCGCGCCATGGGGGTGGCCCACGTCGCCCTCGGCCGGTGCGCGTGCACATCCGATTCCGTCCCCTGCTTCGCAGCGATGGACGATCGTCGGGGGCACGCCACGCCTGGCGCGGCGACGACCCCTGGTGGACGGGGGGGTGCCGGGCGTGAGCGAACGCGGCGGTGCTCCACCCGGACCCATCCCGAACCCGGTCGTGCCCTCCGCCAGCGCTGGCAGAGTACTGGGGGGGCAACTCCCTGGGAAGCGCGGCCCTTGCGCGCGGCACCCCCCTGTGCAGCACCGCTCTCGTCCTCACCCGTCCTCGAGTACCGCGTACTCTCTCCGTCGCGGGGTGGAGCAGCGGCAGCTCGTTGGGCTCATAACCCAAAGGTCGTGGGTTCGAATCCCACCCCCGCTACCATGATCCTCTCCTCATCGCCCATCCCTTTGGATGGGCGGTTTTCTTTCTCGAATGGTCGTTGCTGCCTCCCTGTCAGTGCGCTCCACTACTCGGCACGGAAGTTGGGCGAGACAATGTGCGATCAATGAGACACACGAGACCGAGTTTCAAATCAGCACCGATCCGCTCACGTTCGATGTGCGGGCGATCCATGCCTATCTGACGCGGTCGTACTGGGCAGCGGGGATTTCATACGAACTGGTCATACAGTCGATCGCGACACTCCCTCTGCTTCGGTATGTTCGATGGCGAAAGGCAGATCGGCTTCGCACGGGTGATCACCGACCGCGCGACGTATGCCTATCTCGCCGATGTCTATATCCTCAACGCCTATCAGGGACGCGGTCTCGGCAAATGGCTGATCGCGTCGATTGTCGCGCACCCCGATCTCCAGGGGTTGCGCCGATGGTCGCTCGTGACGCGGGATGCGCACGGACTCTACGCGCAGTTCGGCTTTCAGCCTGTTGAGGGATCGGCGGGTTATATGGAGCGGAGAGACATCCTCTCGTACCTCGATTGAGATCGTTTCACGTCGGGAAGAGGACGCTGATACTCTCCCGATTGTGGATGCGCCGAATCGCCTCGCCGAACAGTGGCGCGACAGAGACGACCTCGATCTTGGCTGAGAGCGCCACTGGCTGTGTCTCGACGGTGTCCGTGATGAGGATACGGCGGATCGGGCTCGCGTCGATACGCTCCATCGATCCCGGCGCGAAGACGCCGTGCGTGATAGCGACATAGACCTCCTTCGCCCCGACCTCGACCAGTTTCTCGGCCACTGCAATGAGCGTCCCGCCGGAAATAGTGAAATCGTCCACAATGAGCGCGGTCTTGCCCGCCACGTTGCCGATGATTTCGACCGCTTCAATGCGCTCTTCATTGCCCATCCGCAGCTTATCGCCGACCGCCAGTGAGGTGCCGAGATACGATGCATAGCGGCGCGCCTTCTTGGCAAACCCCGCATCCGGTGAGACGACGATCAGGTCCGGAAGCTCCTTGCGCTTCACCGCCTCGCAGAGCACGGGCAAGGCATAGAGATCGTCCACCGGGACGTGGAAGAAGCCCTGAATCTGCGGGGCATGTAAGTCCATCATCACCATTCGGTCCGCGCCCGCCGCCTCGATGGCATCGGCACAGACCCGCGCCCGGATAGACACGCGCGGTTCATCCTTCTTGTCCCCCTTCGCGTAGCTGAAGTAGGGCACGATCGCGGTAACGGAGGCCGCACTGGCGCGCTTGAATGCATCGATCCAGAAGAGCAGTTCCATGAAGTTGTCGTTCGCGGGGTAGGAAGTCGATTGGACGACGTAGATGTTGCGGCCCCGGACGTTTTCCAGGATGCGGGGAAAGAGATTGCCCTCCGAAAAGCGCAGGACTTCCCCTTTGCCCGGCTCCACCTGGAGATAGTCGCAAATCCCGCGTGTCAGTTGCGGGCTCCCGGAGCCGCCAAAGACGAGGATACCGTCTGCGTCCATCGCGCTCCCTCTCGTATGCGTCATAGCCATACTACCGCTGTTCGCCCTACCCCCCCAACCCCCTTCCCCACGGGGGAAGGGGGGCCAGAAACCAGCAGACCAGACACCGCAAACCTGCGATTGTCCGTTACGCGGATGCTAGTCGCATCATATCCTGCTTCACCTCTCCTTTACACATCGCGGACGCAGATCGGCTCTTGACGGCGGTGGCCCACTGTGGCACACTCCCGCTTCGGTACGGTATGGCGCCCTGCCCGAGTAGAAGGGCCTCGCCCGCAAGGCGGGGTAGCACTTGGTGGTGCAACTCCACCGGGCGCCTCCACTCCCGGATCAACTCTCTTCGATCATCTGCGTCATCACGTGCCGCTCTTGCAGGGTCGCGACGAGCGGCGGGGCGGGGAGTATCCATGCCCGTAGTTCATCGAGCGACGCCGTTCTTCGTGCCTGCACGGATCGTCGGGCACGGCGGATCGTTGCCCGTTCGGAGAGCGCGTCCCACCGACCAGTGAGGCTGGCACGGTCCGCCGTGGCGAAGGCAAACGCCGCCGCTGCCGCATCGTAGCGCGCAATCGACCCGGCGTGCTCGCGTAAGAGCGGAGAGGGCAGGTTCTTCAAGAGACACCACCATCGATTCCGCGCCAGATAATACGCTTTGCGGGGGGAACCATACCCCGCAGTGCGGGAGACCGCGTGTGTGACGCGCGCATTCGGCAGGACGATCGTCTCCCATCGCCGCAATCGGAGCCGCCACGCGAGATCGGCGTCTTCCAAATACATGAAGAAGGCGGGATCGAAGAAGCCAACATCGTCCAGCGCCACCCGCCGATACAAGGCGGCACCCGCGCTTGGCCCAAAGACGGGATACGATGGCACCCCTGGATCACTCGCCTCCCCAACCCCCACATCACGGACAACGCCGTTCGCGAGCACTTCCAATCCCATCGACGCGACAACAGTGGGGTGATGCTGAAAAACCATCGTGCTCATCGCCGCACCCAGCCGTGCATCGCCGCTATCGAGCGCGGTCGTGAGGCGCTCCACCACCTCCGGCGCAACCTCGGTGTCGTTATTGAGCGTGAATAGATAGTCGCCTGTGGACGCGACGATACCGCGATTGTTCGCCGAGGCAAACCCGAGATTCATTGCAGCCGCGATCACCCGCACAGAGGGATATGTCTTAGCGAGCCAGGGGATCGTTCCATCCGTCGAGGCGTTATCGACGACGATCACTTCATCGGGCAGGCGCGTGCCCGCGAACAACGCGCGCAAGCAGGGTTCGAGGAGGGTACGCCCATTATAGCTGACGATGACCACACTGACGGTTCCACGCATCCGCGCAGTATACCCGACCGATGCCGCCCCTCCCCAATCCGGAGATGTCGAACTCCGGCTCCCCCTTCGGGTGCCCTCTGGGCAGTATAGGGAAGGGGGTTGGGGGGTTAGGTCAGAACCGACGATTGACCGCAGGCGGCGCGGATGCTACCCTCCCGTCACGAGAGATAGGCGTTCATGAGGAAGGGAACTGCGCGTGGACATCGTTCAAACGGACAAGGCACCGAAGGCCATCGGCCCCTACTCGCAAGCGATCACGCATGGTGATCTCGTCTTCACCGCCGGTCAGATCCCGCTCGACCCGGCGACGGGAAAACTCGTCGAGGGCGACATTCGCGTGCAGGCAAAACGGGTGCTGGATAATCTGACGGCGGTCCTTGAAGCTGCGGGATCATCGACGGCGAAGGTGCTCAAGACGACCTGCTTCCTCGCCGATATGGCCGACTTCCCCGCCTTCAATGAGGTGTACGCGGAGTATTTCAGCGAAAACAAACCGGCGCGGAGCACAGTGCAGGTCGCAAAACTGCCTCTTGATGCCCTTGTCGAGGTGGAGTGTGTCGCCCTGATCGCGTAAAGATGAGAAAAGATGGGTGGAGGCGGGCTTCAACCTGCCTCGTGGTCTGTCAGGTTGAAGCCCGCCTCCACCGGAGAATGGATGTCAGAAAACGGGGGTTGTTTGACGCAGGGTGATATGCTAGACTCCCTGCACACGGGTGCGTAGCTCAGCCGGTTAGAGCGTTCGGTTCACATCCGAAAGGTCACAGGTTCGAGTCCTGTCGCGCCCACCAAAGCACTTCCGTATTGCACCAGGTACCACACGCTCCCGCGTGGCGCGGTTTTGCAGGGACATCATCTATGCTCGCCCTCGGTCACGACGTCGGAGAGCCTTACGAGGCTCTCTCGGTGTTTTCGATGGCGGGCGCATGCTGCATGTCGAGGAAGGGAATTGGGAGAGAACCAATGAGTAGCGAGACAGTCTATCTGACTGCGGACGGCAAGCGAGCCCTCGAAGCCGAACTTCAGGAACTCTTGCAGGTGCGCCGCCCCAGTGTGATCGATCGCGTCCATGACGCGCAGTCCGATGGCGACGCGGACGACAGCGGCTCGCTCGAAGAGGCGAAGGATGAACTCGCGCAGATCGATGCCCGCACGCGCGAGATCGAGAATATGCTGCGCCATGCCGCGCTGATCCCCGATTCCAACGGTACGGGCGACGGCACGATCCATCTCGGCTCGCATATCGTCGTCCGCGACGAGTTGGGCGACGAACTGGCCTGGGTGATCGTTGGCTCCGCCGAAGCGAACTCGCGCACCGGCAAGATCAGCAGCGAATCGCTGGTCGGTGCCGCCCTGATGGGCAAGCGCAGCGGCGAGAGCGTCGCAGTGCAGGCACCGGCAGGCGAAATGACCTATACCATCGTCCGGGTAGACTGAACGTGGAGTTTGACGACCTCCAGCAGACCAGGATTGCCAAGCTGCAAACATTGCGGGATGCGGGCCTTGATCCGTATCCCCTGCGTAGTGAGCGCACGATCACGAATGCGGCGGCGGTCGCGGAGTTTGAGGCGCGCACCGGCGAGCGACACACGGTCGTCGGTCGTGTCGTCTTCAAGCGCGACCTCGGCAAAATCGCCTTTCTCCGTATCCGCGACGGCAGTGGTGAACTGCAACTCTTTCTCCAACTGAATAATCTCGGCCCCGCGCAGTTCGAGGCTGTCACGACGATCTTCGATCTCGGTGACTGGGTGCAAGCCAGCGGTACACTCATTCGCACGCGGACAGGCGAGGTTTCCATCGATGTCGATGCGATTGCGATCATCGCCAAGGCCCTCTCGCCGCCCCCGGAGAAGTGGCACGGCCTCGAAAACATCGAAAAGAAATATCGCTACCGCCACCTCGATCTCATCAGTAATGAGGAGTCCCGCACGGTCGCGGTGTTGCGATCGCGGATCCTCCGGGCAACGCGCGAGTTCATGGACAGTCGCGGCTTCCTCGAAGTCGAGACGCCGACGCTTCAGCCCCAATACGGCGGTGCAGCGGCGCGCCCTTTCATCACCCATCACAACACCTACGATCAGGACTTCTACCTGCGCATCGCGGACGAGTTATACCTGAAGCGGTTGATTGTCGGCGGGTTGGAGCGGGTCTACGAGATTTGCAAGGACTTCCGCAACGAGGGTTTCGACCGCCAGCACAACCCCGAGTTCACGATGATGGAATGCTATCAGGCATTCGCGGATTACCACGCGATGATGGACATTGTCGAGGGCGTGTTCAATCACGTCGCGACGACCGTGCTCGGCACGACGACCGTGACCTTCGGCGAGCACACCGTCGATCTTACCCCGCCCTGGCCGCGCGTTTCGCTGCGCGATGCGATCCAGCGTGCGTGCGGGATCGATTACGCCGCGATCACCGATGCGGACGAGTTGCGACAGCGCGCGCGCGCGGCAGGCGCGGATGTGCCGGATGAGATGGTGCGCGCACGGATCATCGACGAACTCTTGAAGACGTTTGTGCGGCCCTCGCTGATCGAACCGACCTTTCTCATTGACTATCCCGTCGAGCTCTCACCGCTCGCAAAGCGGAAGCCGGGTGATCCCGATGTCGTCGAGCGATTCCAACCGTTCGTCGCCGGGTTGGAACTCGGCAACGCCTACACCGAACTGAACGACCCACTCGACCAACTGGCCCGCTTCGAGGAACAGGCGCGCCAGAGGGCGCAGGGTGACGACGAAGCGATGCCCGTCGATGAAGATTTCGTGCTCGCGCTCATGCTGGGGATGCCACCGACCGGCGGCCTCGGCGTCGGTATCGACCGGATGGTAATGTTCTTCACCAATCAACCGTCGATTCGCGATGTCATCCTCTTCCCGGCGCTCCGCTTGACGGAAGGGCGGTAGCGGCACAGAAGGCCCACCCCCAGCCCCTCATCGAAGCGGATAGGGGCTGGGGTGGGAGAGAACAGCGAGAACGCATCCCCCTGGATACCATATCCCCATTATGGAGAACGCATACGTCCTGTATCGTCAATTAGCGCCCCTTCGGGATGGGCGCGGGCGAACCACCGCCACCCGCAACATCCGCCGGGCGCGGCGCAGGCACCGGGATTATCCCGATCACCGTGGGCGAGATCACCGTCACCTGCGTCTGCCCCGTCACCCCGCTCAACATCGCCTTGATCGTCACCGTGCCCGGCGACTGCCCCATCACCTTCCCGCCTGCGTCCACGCTCGCCACGTTCCCGTCACTCCCGCTCCACTGCACCTGCGCGGTCAGGTCCTGCGTGGTGGTATCGGAGTACGTCCCCGTAGCGGTCAACTGGACGGTCGCTCCCACCCGTATGTTCAGATTCGCGGGCGTGATGGCGATGCTTTGCAGGGTCTTCGGCACGGTGAGCGCCGCGCTATTGCTCGTCACACCGCCCTGGGTGGCGGTGATCGTCGTCGTGCCAGCGACGACTGCGGTCGCGACGCCGTGACTGCCCACCGCATTGCTGATCGTCGCCATGCCTTGATTGCTCGACACCCAGGTCACGCTGCTCGTCAGATCAGCGGTCGAGGCATCGCTGAAGGTGCCAAGAGCGGTGAACTGCTGGGTCGCGCCCTTCACGATGCTGGGATTCGCCGGAGTGACGGCGATGCTCGTCAGTGAGGCATTCGTCACCGTCAGTGTCGTGCCGCTGGATACGCCGTTGCGGGTGGCGATGATCTGCGCCGTGCCGGGGGCCACTGCGGTCGCCTGCCCCTTCGTCGCACCGATCGAAGAGATGGTGGCGACACCCGGCGTATCTGATTGCCAGGTCACGGAAGGATCGGTCGTAAGGTCCTGCGGCGTACCGTCGCTGAATGTGCCCGTGGCGGTGAACTGCCGGGTCGTCCCATTGGCAATCACCGGACTCGTTGGTGTGACCGCGATGCTTGTCAGGATCGCAGCGGTGACGGTGAGGGAAGCATTGTTGCTCGTCACACCGTTCAGCGTGGCGGTGATCGTGGTGCTCCCAGTCGCGATGCCAGTGGCCTGGCCCCCCGCATTGATGGTGGCCTTCGTCGGGTCGCTCGATTGCCACAGGACGCTGGAGGTGATGGTCGCGGTGCTTGCGTCCGAATAGGTGCCGGTGGCGGTGAACTGCTGGTTCGTCCCGTTCGCGATGTTTGCGCTCGCCGGCGCCACCGCGATACTCGTCAGGGTAGCGTCGGTGACGGCGAGACTCGTGCCGCCGCTCACGGCACCGCTCGTCGCGGTGATCGTCACGGTGCCGGGGCTGACGCCCGTCGCCAAGCCCTTGGTTCCAGCGGTATCGGAAACGGTCGCGACGCCCGTCGCACCCGATGCCCACGTCACACTCGCCGTCAGGTCCTGGTGGGAGCCGTCGGAGAACGTGCCGGTGGCGGCGAACTGCTGCGTCGTCCCCTTGGCGATCTGGAGGTTCGCGGGGGTGACCGCGATGCTCGTCAGAACGGCCCCCGTCACCGTGAGGGTGGCATTGTTGCTTGTCACGGCGCTCAGGCTCGCCTTGATCGTCGTGCTGCCGGTGCCCACGCCCGTGGCGACACCATTATTGCCTGCGGTATTATCAATCGTCGCGACACTGCCGGTCACACTCTGCCACGTCACTGCGCTGGTGATGTCGGCGGTCGTGCTGTCGCTGTATGTGCCCATGGCGGTGAACTGCTGCGTCGTCCCCTTCGCGATGCTCGGGTTCGTCGGGGCGATGGCGATACTCGTCAGGTTCGCGCCGGTGTAGGTGAACGTGGCGCTCGCGGTCGTGAGATCGGGATTCGTCACGATCATGGAGACGTTGCCACTCGCATGCGGGGAGGGGACGGTGGCCGTGAAGGTGTTGCCGTCTGCCGCGACGCTCCCAATCGTCGCGGAGACACTGGCAATCTTCAGGGCAAGGCCGGTGCGGAAATTGCTCCCCGAGAAGGTGACGGTAGCGCCAGCGGTGCCAGAGGCATTGTTGAGGGCGAGGGGTAGGGCGATGAGTTCGACGGCGCCGATGTCGCAGCTCGTCCCCTGCGGGCGCGGGGTGCCGCGCTGATCGGTGGTGACGGCGCAGTTGGCTGCCGGGATGGCATCCACGGCGGAGGAGTTGAGGGCGGGCGCCACCGTCTGGGTCGAGCCACCGTTGTACTGGAGTGGACCAAGTTGCGCGTTGACATTCAGCAGGTCGGTGCCGCCGAAGCCGCTACTGCCGAACGTACTACCGACCAGGTTGTATCCCTGGCTCACGATCGAGCCACCGACATCTGCGACGAATCCGCTGTTACTCGCGATGATCGTATTCCGGAGGTTGACGGTCCCGCCCTGTATCCGTATGCCGCCGCCGTTAAAGGCGCTGTTTCTGGCGATGGTGTCGCTCGTGAGTGTCGCAATGCCACTGGTCGAGAGGAAAAGACCACCACCCCTGAGGTTTTGATTCGCCCGATTGCCGCTGATCGTGCTATTCGCGATGCTCCCGGCGCTCGCATTGAAAATTCCAAGGCCACCTCCATCATTGGCGGATGTGTTGTTGCTCACGACGCCATTCGCCAATGTCAGCGTGCCGCCGCCCTGACCGATTCCTCCGGCATTACCGGTCGTCATGTTGCCGCTGATCGTGCTGTCCGTGATCGTCAGCGTGTTGTCCGCAAAGATGCCGCCGCCGTAGCCCGTGCCTTCGTTGCCACTGACCGTCACATTATTGAGCGTCAGTAGGCCGTTGGCCGTCAGGAAGATGCCGCCGCCATTGCCGCCATCGCTCGGCTTGCCGTTGCGTACCGTCATGCCGCTGATCGTGGCCGTGCCGCTGTCCACGCGGAAGACGCGATCAATCCCCGTGCTGCTGTCGGTCGCGCTCGCTTGGATGATCGTGCTCGCCGCGCCCGCGCCGGTGATCGTCACGTTCGCCGTGAGGTTGAGATCGCCGCAGATGGCGTCGTTGCTGGGGCAGGTAGCAGGGATAGTCAGTGTATACGTACCAGCAGGGACGTTGATCACTGTGCCCGGATGTGCGTTCGCGTAGACCACCGCGTCGCGGAGCGAGCACGGTGCGATACCATTATTGGCACAGCCGCTGACAACATCGGTCTGGATGGATACGGAAACCGCAGCCGCGCGCACGACTTGGGCGGGCAGGACGGGCGCGAGCAGCGCTGCGAGAAGCAACACACAACCAAAGCGCCGCAAGACTCGCACACGTACCGAGCGATCCATCGGTCTTCCCCCCCATCCCCCCGAAATTGAACGTTACAGAAAGATACGATAACGGGCTAAAGTATGTCAAGATATTTCCTTACAAGCTAGGGTTTATACGTTCTCGCTCAACCTCACCCCCCAACCCCCTCTTCATCGGTGTGGAGAAGGGGAGCGACCTTCGAGAGACCATAGAATGCCACGACGCTTCAGATGAGTCACCCCTCTCCACTTGATGGAGAGGGGCCGGGGGTGAGGTTGATTGAAGCGGGAATACTTGACGGCGCTACAGGGCGGTGGCAAACTACCGTTACCGTCCCTGATGAGGCGGACGCTTGACGTTTCATGATGGATACCGGCCACGAATACCACGTCAGGTGGAGGAGGCAAGCAACCAGACTACTCACCATTCCGTGCCGCCGCAGCCAGTGTCGGTTGCGCGCACCAGAGAAAAGTCACACTCGCGACGGCGAAGGCTCGTTTTCTCAATCACCATCGATGTTGCTGGGAGATGAGAGCGGGCTGGTTATCTGGAGGAGCACAGCGTGAGACAAGAACAGTCGATCGGCAGTCGGATCACGAACTCGCAGATTTGGAAGTCCTTCTTCCGCCATGGGTACCCTGATACCGAGCGCAATGCTGCGCTGATCGTGGTCAGCAATGTTTTCCTGCATCTCCACCCCGTACGGCTGAAGCGGCACGCCCTCCGCGTGACCTACACCTTCTGCCTCGGTGGGCTTTCCTTCTTCTTCTTCCTCGTCCTCACCGTCACCGGTGCCCTTTTGATGTTCTACTACGTGCCTTCGGTCGATCAGGCATACCAGAATGTCCGCGACCTCGACACGACCGTTTCGTTCGGTATCCTCTTACGCAATATGCACCGATACGCCGCGCACGCGATGGTGATCTCGGTCTTCCTCCATATGATGCGCGTTTTCTATACAGGCTCGTATAAGCCGCCGCGCGAGTTCAACTGGGTGATCGGCGTTGGTCTCCTGACCGTCACCTTCCTGCTCTCCTTCACCGGCTACCTGCTGCCGTGGGATCAGTTGGCGCTCTGGGCAGTCACGGTGGGCACGAACATCGCCGCCGCGACGCCGCTCCTCGGCCAGAAGGTGCAGTACCTCCTGATCGGTGGGCCGACGATTGGCCAGGGGGCACTGATTCGCTTCTATACCCTGCATGTCGTTGGCTTGCCACTGGTTGCGGCGCTTCTCATGGTCGTCCACTTCTGGCGCATCCGCAAGGATGGCAACATTTCGGCCCCCCTGTAGGGTAAGAGAGGATTTCGCAATGACTGCTGGAAACGTACCAGCGCGGACTGCTCTCACGCCGGACGCGCAGAAGACCCAAAAACTCCTCGATCTCGTCAAGGGTGATCGCTACGCCCGCTCGGAAGCGCCGGAGCGCGATGAAGTCCTCGTCTGGCCTCATCTCGTCGTAATCGAGGCAGTGGCAGCCGCGGTCTTCCTCGTCGTGCTGACCGTCGTTTCGGTCGCCGTGCGCTCTCCCTTGGAGAGCCTCGCCAACCCGGCACAGACGCCAAACCCATCGAAGGCACCGTGGTACTTCCTGAACCTGCAAGAACTCTTGCTGCACATGAATGTCGCTCTCGCAGGCGTCGTCTTGCCGGGTGTCGCGCTGACGCTCGTCGCGGCGATCCCCTACTTTGACCGCGATCCAACGGGCGTTGGTCGCTACTTCCCGACGACCAAAGGCAAGCAGATCTGCATCTACGCAGCCCTCTACACAACGATTGTCGAGGTCGGGCTGGTCTTCTGGGACAATACCTACTGGGGGCCGACGCAGACGCTCGCTCGCACACAGTTCGAGATTTTGCCGCTCGTCGATGATAACCGGGCGACACTGATTCGATCCTGGGTGATTCCCGGCGTGCTGATCCTGTTCTTCATCGGCATCCTCATCATCACCACCCTCGCCGCCTGGAAACCAACCACACGCGAGTTGGTCATTGCGCTGTTCACGGCCTTTGCGGTTTCCTACTGGCTCCTCGCGATCATTGGCACCGGGTTCCGTGGTGAGAGCCAGCATCTCGTGTGGCCGTGGAATTTGCCCGATATATTGTTGCCAAATCCACCACCGGTCGGCTAGGGGCTAAGCGCAACGGCGCGCTTAGAGGAAGGACAGTGCACGTATGCAGGCGTCATCACAGCTCCCCCAGACACGGGATCGGCTTCCCGTGCTGGAACACCAAACATCACGGCGGAAGTTCACCCGGTACGGCTTGATGGCGGTGCTCGGTGCGTTCACGGCGGTGAGCGCCGTTGCGACGTACAAAACGATGTATCCGAACAAGATCGTCGGCTTCGGCGTGAAGGTAAACGCGGGCACGGTTCAGGATGTGAAGACCCTCCTTGCCGGTCAGAAGTTTGTGCGCAACTCGGAAGGGCGTTTCTACCTGTTGCCTGCCACCGATGATTCCGCCATCGCGGTTTACTGGAAGTGCGTGCATCTCGGCTGCACGGTGCCTGCGCCGAGCGCCGCGCTCGAAGGGAACATTCAGTGCCCATGCCACGGGTCGCTGTATAACGGCAAGACGGGTGATCTCATCCATGGTCCGGCCACGCATCCCCTCGACTATTTCCCGATCACCGTGGAAAATGGTGCGGTGATCGTGGACACAAGCAAAGTGACGACGCGGCAAGCGTATTCACCGGACCAGACGACGAAACTCGCATAAGCGTGAACGACAACGGAGTCGAGGAGTAGCAAATGCTCAGTCGCGCGGAACGACAAGCAGCCACGGTAGTCCTGATGTTAATCGTCGGTGTGCTGCTCGTCCTGGTCTATCTGCTGACGAACGATACGGGTCGCGCCCAATCGGATGAGCGCGTGCGCGCCGAACAGATTGAGCGCGGGCAACAACTGTTCGCGGCGAACTGCGCCGTCTGTCACGGCAATCGTGGGCAAGGCGGTGTCGGTCTCAAGCTCGACTATCCCGCCAATCGCCCCACCTCCGAAGCGCAAGCAACGCAGCGCACGGAGTACCTGACACGCACCCTCACCAATGGACGCCCCGGCACCTACATGCCGGCATGGGCGATCATGAACGGTGGCCCGCTGAATGAGGAGCAGATCGGCGCGCTGGTCGCGATGATCGAATATGGCGACTGGAGCAAGACCGAGGCAGTCGTCAACGCGTATCAGGCGCACAACGGCACACCGCCGCCACCGAGCCTCGCCATTAACACCGGTGGTATTGGCGGCAATCCGGCGCTCGCTGCCGGTAATCCGATTCCAAGTGGGGTGCAGAATCCGAGTGCGGCTGCACCCGCCGCCGGGGCAAGCGCGCCCGCAGCGGCTGGCGCGCCCGCACAGATCATTGGTGATGGCCTGACCGTCAATGCGACCCTCAAGGACTACGCGATCACGCTCGATACCTCACTGGTCAAACCGGGCACCGTGACCTTCAAGATCAAGAACGAGGGGCCAACGCCGCATAACCTCGATGTCAAAGAGATGAACAAGGCCAGCGATACCATCGACGCAGGCAAGACGACCGAACTCAAGGTGGACCTCAAAGAGGGCACCTACACGGTGATCTGCAATGTCCCCGGACACGAACAACTCGGCATGAAAGTGACTCTGAAGGTCGGGAGCGCCGCCGCTGCGAACACCGTCGCGGACGCCCCCTCAGCCCCCGCTGCACTCGTCGCGCAGGATGGATCATGGGTGGCTGTGAAGCCGGACGGCATCGCCTGACCGTATCGAAAATGAGGAGCGACAGATGATCGGTGCATTGACAACACTCGCGGCATGGGAAGCGAATATCACGGTCGAGTTGCCGCTGATGTTTGGCATGGTCGTCGTCGGGATCGCCCTGATCTGGCTCATCCAGCGCTTCACCGGCGGCTACGACAAGCACGGCGACTAACCGCGAACAGCGAACAGAAGAAAGGCGGCCTCGCACGATGCGAGACCGCCTTTTTGCTCACATCGAATGCAGGGCTGATGCGTTCTCAGGAAGAAGTGCTGAGAGAGGCAGAATGAACGCTCCTTTGCTACGATTTTCGTGTCTAAAGCGAGAATCAACCACAAAGGAGCGCCCGATGCAGTCTATGTCGTCACCTGCACCTACGGCAATTGTGCCCACCCTTCCCGCTCCCCTCCCAATCGATCTCCTCGCCGCCTTCGCCACCCTTCCCGACCCGCGTCGCCCCCACGGTCGTCGCTTTCCCCTCGCCGCCATCCTCGCCCTCGCAGTCACTGCCCTGCTCGCCAATCATCTCTCGCTTCTCGCCATCGCGCAGTGGGGCAAGCGCCAATCGCCTGCCGTGCTGGCTGCCCTTGGCTTCCCTGATGCGCGCACCCCGCATCAAACGACCCTCCAGCGCCTGTTTCGTAAACTCGATCCCTTCCCCTTCGCCGCTGCGCTCACGCGGTGCTTTGCCCCGCCTGCACCCGACGATATGCCGCGCCCACGTGGCAGCGAGGGGATCGCCTTTGATGGCAAAGCGCAACGCGGTCGACTCGCCTGCACCGCCCATGCCGACTATCCCATTCATATGCTCAGTGCGGTGCTGCACGAGCACGGCATCGTTGCCGCACAAGTGCCCCTCGATCACTGCGGGGAGAAAGCCGAAGGGGAACTCGCTGCCGCACTGACGCTGCTCGCCGCTCTCGACTGGCGTGGTCGGGTGCTAACGGGAGACGCGCTCTACTGCGATGACGATCTGTGCGCTCGTGTCGTCGCGATGAAGGGTGACTATTTGGTGATCGTCAAAGAAAACCGGGCGACCCTGCTCCGTGCGATCACCACTCTCTTCGCCTCGCGCGCTGATGCCGCGCTGCGTGCAGCAAGCTTGCCGCCGTGGGACATGCGTGCAGTGACGACGATGGACAAGGGACATGGACGTATCGAGGTGCGTCACCTCGTCGCCTCAAAGGAGTTGAAAGGGTATCTCGCCTGGCCGGGACTGGCACAGGTCTTCATGGTTGAGCGAACGTGGTGGGAGAGTGGAGAACGACATGAAGCGGTACGGTACGGCATCACCAGCCTGCCACCGGCAGTGGCAGACGCGGCGCGCGTACTCGCATTGGTGCGTGGACACTGGCAGATCGAGAATGGCCTGCACTATGTCAAGGACGTGACGCTGGGCGAGGATCGCAGTTTGATTCACAAGGGGAATGGACCGAGCATCATGGCGATCCTGCGCGATACGGTGGTCAGTCTCCTGCATCGGGCAGGGTGGCGACGGATTGCTGAACGTTTACGCTTCTATAGTGGGGATACCTTTGCTGCGCTTGCCTTCCTCGGCATCCCCTGCGGCGAGAACGCATAAGCCCTGCATCGAATGATCGCGTATCGTGGCAGTGGAGATGAGGGGTGGTACACTAGGAGATACGGTGATGGCGAGGCGGGAAAAGCGGGAAGCGGCGATTCGACGCAACACCAGGCAAGTCCGCTTCGATGATTTGGATGCAGTCCTCCGGGCACACGATTTCGATGGCGATGCTGATGCACATCACGTCGTGTATTCCCACAGGCGGCATGGTGACATCGTGACGAATGTTCCGAAGCCACATGGAGGCGCAACGCATGTCAAACCTATCTATGTCGGAAAAGCAATCGCGGCGATTGACGAGGCCGACCGCCGCGACACCGATCAGGAAACGGAATGAGAGGTGATACCATGAGCGGGGAAACGCGACAGATCGAGATCCCGCCAGAGGCATGGGAGATGGCAAGGAAACCCTATCAGATCACGGTATATCATGATAATGAGAGCGGATACGTCGCTGAGGTCGCGGAGTTCCCGTGGCTGGTGGCAGCGGAGGATACGCACGAAAAGGCGGAGGCCACGCTTCGACATGTAATCGCGCTGGCGATTGCCTCAGCCATGCAACACGGTCGCCCGATCCCTGAACCGCAGGCCCTCGCGACACGCTAACTGACAGACACATCCTCTGATGCCGGTGCCGGTTCGTCCGTTGCGATGGGGCGCGGGCGGCGGTGGGTCGTCGTCAGGGTGCGAAGGCGGACGGTGTCGCGGCTCCGCTCGCGCTCGTTGAAGGGGGTGGCCCAGAGGCCACCGAGCGCGCCCGCGATGAAAAAGAAGAAATCCTTGCCGAAGTTGCTCCACGAATCGAGTTTGCCGAGCGCCTTGAGCCCGGAAATGTTCGCGATGTGGATCTCATCGATGGCTTGCTTACCGAGCCAGATGAAGGTGATATAGAGGATCGCAACGACTGCCCCTTGCATACCCTCCACATCGCGACCGAGGCGACCGGCCACGAAGCCACCGAGCAGGAGAGAGAGCATCGTTAGCATATCGACCGGCCCGGCATTCACCTGCAGGCCGATCTGCGCCAGCAGCGGCGCGACCACCAGACTGCCGACCGCCGTGACAAAGAACCCAACAAGGACCGCGTTCCAGTGGATACGTGCGGGCAAAGAGACCGCCTCCCATGCATTCATATGAGCCGCGACACGCAAGGTCGGCATCAGTCGTGCGGCATCGTGCGATAATGGTATCACAGGCGCATCCAAGGGGCCTGTGCGGTATCGAGAATAGCAAAGGGATAAATGGCTTCGTATTATTGGTGTCAGACGTGTCGTAGAACCTATCCGAAAAGCCGTATCCACGCGGGCATCTGCCCAAACGGACACGATGATGTGCTGCCCGTGGGCCGCTTCGGTGGGATGATCAAGGGGTTTATCGCGTCGGGCGGGGTAGAGGAGCGCTCCGAAGCGCAGACACGGCACCGCCAGTTGATCCACGCGCTCTGGTCGCAGAACGAACGCGATCAGCAGTTCTATCAACTGCTGACCCCGCCGGTTTCCCTCCCCAAATTCGTCAAGCAGATGGACGGGCTACATCTGCGCGGCGTCGATGAGGGCTGGATACGCATCGTCCTGCCGACCTCGCCCTTCGCGCCCGCAACGGACTACACGATCGAGTATGTCGAACCGGAGCGTTTCGTGCGCGAGATGTACGCCCTCTTCAATCTCCCGATCCCCACCGATGTCGAGGGAGAAGCAGAAACCGCACACGCTTTCACCGGGATCAGCGCGCCAAAGATGGATGCGGGCGAAATCGATTGAACCACAAAGGCGCAGAGGACGCAGAGAGAAAAGGAGAGGTCTTAACACAGAGGGCGCAGAGATCACAGAGTACACAGAGAGTAGTTTTTCCCCTTCTCTGTGACCTCTGTGTTCTCTGTGGTCTCTGTGCTCGAATCTCTCTTTCTCTTTTCCTCTCTGCGTCCTCTGCGTCCTCTGTGTGCTCTGCGCCGATCCGGCTTGCTATGTGTCTATCGTCTGCGCGGCGGCGCGGAGCACGTCAGCGACGCGGCCCATACCGCTGGCGAGATAGTCATGGGCGCGGCGGACATAGTCTTCTGCGGCGCGTCGGATGCCCGCAACCTCTTCCTCCGTCACCTCGCGTCGCGCTTTCGCGGGGACGCCGAGCATCATTGTCTGCGCCGGAACGTGCGTACCTTCCGGGAGAAGGGCGTTCGCGCCGACGATAGAACCGGACCCGACGACCGCATTGTTCAGGACGGTCGCATGCATCCCGATCAGGCAGGTTGCCTCGATTGTGCAGCCGTGAATGATGGCGTTGTGCCCGATAACGCACTGTTCACCGATCCGCGTTGGCGAGCCGAGGTCGGCGTGGACGGTGGCGTTGTCCTGTACATTCGCGCCGCGCTCGACGACGATAGCGTCCGCGTCCCCGCGCAAGACTGCGCCCGTGAGGATGACGCACTCTTCGCCAATCGTCACATTGCCGATAATGACCGCGCCGGGCGCGATGTAGGCGCTCGGCGCAATGGTCGGCCAGACACCACGATACGGGTAGATCGCGCCGTACATCGCTCGTTCACTCATCCGCGCACCTCAAGGATAATCGCATCACCCTGCGCCCCCCCCGAACAGATCGCCGCCAGCCCTAAGCCCCCACCGGACCGCCGCAACTGGAGCGCGAGCGTGCCGACGAGCCGCGCACCGGAAGCACCAATCGGATGCCCAAGGGCAATCGCCCCACCGTTCACATTCAGCCGTTCGGTGTCCACGCCGAGGCGTCGACCACTGATGATCGGGACACTGGCGAAGGCTTCGTTGATCTCGACGGCGTCGATATCGTCAATTGAGAGGTCCGCCCGTTCGAGCGCCTTCGCCGCCGCCATCGCGGGGCTATACGCGAGATACGGCACGTCCCAGGCGGCGGTCGCGCTCGTGACGATGCGCGCGAGGGGTTGCCGCCCATGCGCGGCGGCCCATGCTGCCGATGCCACGACCACCGCAGCAGCGCCATCGTTCACACCGGGGGCGTTCCCCGCTGTGACGGTGCCGGAGGGATGGAAGACGGGCGAGAGCTTCGCCAAGGCGGCAGCAGAGGTATCGGGGCGAGGTGCCTCGTCGCGCGAGATGCGGGTAATCATGCCCCGCCGGTCGATAATCTCGACTGGCACGATCTCCTCATCGAAGATGCCCTTATCTATTGCGGCAACAGCGCGTCGATGAGAGCGCAGGGCAAAGGCGTCCTGCTCCTTGCGGGTGATCTTCTCTTCGGCGGCGACCTCGTCGCCATATTGCCCCATCACGACATCACCCACGCCACATCGCAACCCGTCATACTGCATCGCGTCGATGAGAACGCCGTTCCCCATCCGGTAGCCGAAGCGCGCCTGGGGCAGGAGGTACGGCGCATTCGACATGCTCTCCATCCCACCCGCCACGATCACGTCGTACTCACCGGCGCGGATCAGGGCGTCCGCGAGGGTGATCGCCCGCATCCCGCTGGCACAGACGCGGTTAATGGTGTCGCTCGTCACCTCGCGGCTCAGTCCCGCCTTAAAGGTTGCCTGCCGGGAGGGAATCTGGCCCGCACCTGCCTGCACGACCATGCCCATGATGACATGCTGGACATCCGCGCCGCTGATTCCGGCGCGTTCGATGGCGGTGCGGATGACGAGCGCGCCGAGATCGACCGCCGAGAAGCTCGCGATTGCCCCGCCGAGCTTTCCGAAGGGCGTCCGACATGCGCTGAGGAGTACACTCGTGGATGCTTGCAGTGCCATTATTTCCCCTGGGGTAGTGTCCGTGATTCCTGTGGGCAGAAAGATCGGTAGCCCAAGTGCCTGCGGAGTATAGCCACCGGCGCGCGCCTCGGTCAAGGTAAATCTGTGCATAAGGGTGGTGGCGGGCTTCAGCCTGTCACAGCGAGGATTGGCAGGCTGAAGCCCGCCACCACCGGAAAAATCGGGTAAATCAGACGCCCGGACGGACGGAACTGACCTCCGTTGCCCGCAGGACAATTACTGCCGTGTTCGCGGTCAGCACAAGATCGCCATCGTCCGTCACCGCCGTTGCCGTACCGTGGAGCACGCGACCGTCCCGGCAGGTGACGACGACCGGCGCGCCAACCGTAACGACTGCATTGCGCCACGCCGCGATGATCGCTGCATCATCACCGGCATTCAGTTGATCTTCTAAGCGCGCGAAGTGGTCCAACAGCGAATGCAAGACTGCCTCACGATCGATGTCATGGCCTGCCTCGGCGGTGATACTCGTCGCGTTCGGTGCTCCTGCGTGCTGATAGCGGGCGCGATCACCGCCGACGTTGATGCCGATGCCGAGCCGGATCGCCTCGATGCGCTCCCCCCGCCACGTCGCGTCACCGAGGATGCCCGCCACTTTGCGATCGCCGATGAGTATGTCATTCGGCCATTTCACGCCTGCGGAAAGGTGCGCGCGGTCACGGATCGCCGCGACGACCGCGAGCGCTGCGATCATCGCATAGGTTGCGATTGCGGCGGCGCGCACAGGCCGCAGAATCAGCGTCGTGAGCAATGAAGCGGCGGGGAGATCATGCCAGGGATCGCCCTTGCGCCCGATGCCCGCCGTTTGCCGCTCGGCAACGACGACGCTGCGATGGGGGGCACCCTGCGCGATCAGCTCCGTAGCGACGTGTTGGGTGGAATCCACGATTTCGTAGTGAGAGAGTGTCCAGCCGGGCACGCGCGCCACCGTCAAAGCTGGCCCAACAGGTCATTCATTTCCGTCGTGTCGCGTGCCGATGCAGAGGCCGCTTCTTCCGGCATTCGTTCGGCGCGGACTTTCGCGAGACGCTGATTGTCCATCTCCAGCACGGTAAACTTCACATCATTGACCCATAATTCTTCACCGGCGGTGGGGATATGGCCGAGACGATCGTAGATGAAGCCCGCGAGCGGTTCGCGCTCTTGCTCCTCGTCCGCCCAATGGACCTCCATCAGTTGCTCGAAATCGCCCACTTCCATCCGCGCGTCGATGACATACGCGCCATCCTCAAGGTTCTCGACGAGCGGCGGTTCAGTGTCGTATTCGTCCTGAATCTCGCCGACGATTTCCTCCAGGATATCCTCGATGGTCACGAGACCTGCCGTACCGCCGTACTCGTCCACGACGACTGCCATATGGACGCGCCGTGCCTGTAACTCCCGCAGTAGCTCCGGGACACCCTTCCCCTCCGGCACATAGAGCGGCGGACGCATCACCGCGACGACCGAGGCATTGGCATTCGCGCGCCCGACGAAGCGAAGCAAGTCCTTCGCATAGACCACCCCGACAATGCGGTCGAGGCTGCCATCGTAGACGGGCAGGCGGGAATGCCCCACATCGAGCGCCACCGCCGCCGCGTCTCGCACCGTGGTCTGGCGCGGGATACCGACCATATCGACGCGCGGCACCATCACATCCCGCACCGTCGTATCGGTGAAGCGGAAGATACTGTTGACGAGATCGACTTCTCCCTCCTCGATCCGGTTATCTCCCGCCTCATCGCGCACGAGTTGGATGAGCTCTTCCTCCGTCGCGAGGGCGGAATTGAGGGAGGGAGCGGGAACGCGCAAGAGCCGGATGATGACGGACGCGATGCCATTAATGATCGTCGTGACTGGCGAGAGCACGATCACCGCGAAGCGCGCCAGCCGCGCGCAGGAGAGCGCAACATCGTCCGGGAGGCGGAGCGCGATGGCACGCGGCACCGCCCGCCCCAGCACGAGCATCGCCACGATCGTCGCGAAGATGACGAGCGCCACCCCCCACGCTGGCAGATGGCCGACGACCTCACTCGTGACCAACGCGCTCGCCAGCGCGACTGCCGACGTATCGAGAAAGATCATCGTCGCCTGGAGATGATGGGAGCGGTCGAGCAGGCTTTCCACTGTCCGCGCGCGGCCACTCCCCTGGGTCGCCAGTTCGGTGATCCGGGTGTTCGACGATGCGGTGAAACCGATCAGCACCGCAGTAGAAAAGGCGATGACGCTCACCGAAAAGAGCGCCACCGCCAAACGTATCCAGTCCCCGCTACTCATCACACCACACCCTTACCGCTAATCGAACAGGCTACTGACCGAGAGGTCTTTATGGATGCGCTGGATCGCCTGCGCCAGGAGCGGCGCGACGCTGAGCACCGATACGCGCGATTCCACCGCGACCGCCGTATCGATCTCAAGGGTATCAGTGACCCAGAGCTTCTCGATCGGAGACTGCGCGATCTGCGGGAGCGCGCCGTCCGCGAACACGCCATGCACCGCCGCCGCATAGACGGCGGTCGCGCCGCGCTCGTGGAGCTGATGCGCCGCTTCGATGAGTGTACCGCCCGTCGAGATCATATCGTCAACGATGATCGCGACTTTGCCCGAGACCTCACCGACCATATCGAGCATCGCTGCGGTATCCGGCGCGTGGCGCATCTTGGAGAAAATCGCCAGCCCGCCGCCGATGCGGCTGCGGAAGTCGTCCGCCCGCGCCACGCCGCCCGCATCCGGGCTGACGACGACGATGTCCTGGAAGCCCTCGCGACGGATATAGTTCGCCAGAATGGGCGCGGCCCGCAGGTGATCGACGGGAATATCGAAGAACCCCTCAATCGCTGGGGCATGAAGATCGACCGTCAGAATGCGGTCCACACCCGCAGTAACGAGCAAATTGGCGACGAGCTTCGCGGAAATCGGCTCGCGCCCGGCGGTCTTCTTCTCTTGCTTCGCATACGCGTAATAGGGAATGACCGCCGTGATCCGCCCGGCGGACGAGCGGCGCATCGCGTCAATCGTGATGAGTAGGTCCATCAGATGCTGATTGACCGGCGTACACATCGGCTGCACGACGAAGACATCCGAGCCACGCACATTCTCTTCGATCTTGACGCGCGTTTCCCCATTGCGGAACGCACCCACGAGCGCGCGACCGAGCGGGATACCGAGATCGTTGACAATCGCCTCAGCGAGCGGTCGATTCGCGTTCGCGGAAAAGACCTGGAGCCGCCCTTC
This sequence comes from uncultured Chloroflexia bacterium, assembly GCA_963763655.1. GTDB lineage: Bacteria > Chloroflexota > Chloroflexia > Thermomicrobiales > JALYUS01 > JALYUS01. Next base: position 224,302 of record CAVXPY010000003.1, on the reverse strand, counting down.
CATCCTTACTCCTCATCCGCAGACATGGATCGTGCCGCTCTCCGTTGCATCGGGCGCGCCGGAACGCCGACGACGAGCACGCCATCCGGCACATCGTGCGTGATAACCGCCCCCGCACCTGTCTCTGCACCATCACCGACGCGCACCGGCGCGCGAAAAATCGTGCCGCAGCCGATAGACGCATTGTCGCCGACCTCGGTGCGTTTCTTGACCGGCGTCCCGTCGTAATTCGCCGTGATCGTCCCGGCGGCGATATTCGCGTGCGCGCCGATGGTCGCGTCACCGAGATAGGAAAAGTGCCCGACGGCGGTGCCCGCGCCGATGGTCGCTTCTTTGATCTCCGCGAAGTTGCCGATGTGCGCGCCCGTACGGATGACCGCGCCCGCGCGCAGATGGCTGAAGGGGCCACAATCCGTCGCACTCTCCATCGTGGCATATTCGAGCGCGGATGAGACGACGCGGCAGCGATCGCCAATCATGCTCGACTGCACCGTTGTGTACGGGCCGATCACGCACCCCGTGCCAATCGCCGTTGCACCGCGAAGGATGCAGCCCGGCTCTATCGTCGTGTCGCTGCCGATGGTCACGCTATCATCGATGTAGGTTGTCGCGGGGTCGCGGATCGTCACGCCCGCCAGCATCAGGTGCCGCAGCGTCCGGGCGCGCACGACCGCTTCCGCCTCCGCGAGTTGCACGCGGTCATTGATGCCCATCGCCTCGATCGCGGAAGTCGTGACCGAGGCAACAGGCCATTCGTCCGGAGAGTCTTCCGTACGAAGCGCCAGTGCGACAAGATCGGTGAGGTACCGCTCGTTGATACTGTTCGTCTCAACATGGGGCAGGTTCGCGCGCAGCCATTGGGCATCGAAGCAGCAGACGCCGCTATTGATCTCATTGATGGCGAGTTGTTCCGGCGTCGCCATCTTTGCCTCGACAATCGCGGTGATGCGGCCGTCGGTACGGACAATCCTGCCATACCGGCCCGCGTCCGCAATGCGAGCAGTGAGCAGCGTCACCGTCGCGCGTTCGGTGATATGGGTCTGGTACAGCGCGCGCACCGTGTCATCCGTCAGGAGCGGCGTATCACAGAAGAGGACGAGCACCGCCTCAATCCCTTCAGGGATATGTGGCATCGCGACTTCAACCGCGTGGGCAGTTCCCCGTTGCGGTACCTGCTCCGCGTAGGTATAACCGTCGCCGAGTCGCGCCCGGACCTGCTCGCCCCCATGCCCAATCACGATCACCGTGCGCCGCGCCGCGAGGTGCGCGGCGGAACGGAGCGCATACTCGACGAGGGTGCGACCACCTATGGTATGGAGCGGCTTCGGGAGGCTTGACCGCATCCGGGTGCCCTCACCCGCGGCGAGAATGACAACAGCGAGCGAGGCGGTATCTGCTTCAGTCGGTGCGGCGGTTGTGGGAGGCACCCGGCGCATTCCAATCGCGGGGGGAGCGTCGCGCGCTCCGCGGCGCATCCGGGGTGGCTGGCGGACTAGGATTCGAACCTAGATCAAAGGATCCAAAGTCCTCTGTGCTACCATTGCACCATCCGCCAACGGTCATCGGACCGAACGCAAGTGTAGCCGAGGGCGAGATTTTCTGTCAACGAGCTAATGACCTCACTGCCCAACCCCCTCTCCACGAAGATGGAGAGGGGGAGCGACCTTCGATATACCTCGATATATGAAGAACGCCACGGCAATTCGCATGAGGCACCCCTCGCCACGCGATGGAGAGGGGCCGGGGGTGAGGCTCCCCACGTATCAGTCGTTAACGCGCTCGATGTATTCGCCGGTCTCCGGGTTGACGGCGATGCGGTCGCCTTCCTTGACGAACGCGGGCACCTGCACGGTCGCGCCGGTATCGACGGAAACGGCCTTGTTCACACCCTGGACGGTGTTGCCACGCGCGGCGATTTCCGCCTCGGTCACCGTGACGATGGCCCGCTTCGGTGGGCGGATGCCGACGCCTTCGGCCTCATGCACGAGCAGTTCGTAGGTCTCACCTTCCCGGAGGAAATTCGCGATGGTACCGAGGATTTCCCGCGGCACGGAGACTTGCTCGAATGTGCTCTGGTTCATGAAGTAGTAATCTTCGCCCTCCTGATAGAGGTACTGCATGTCCTCATTGCGGATCGCGTAATCTTCGATCGTGTCGCCGGACTTGAAGGTGAAATCCACGACACGCCCCGTGCGTAGGCCCTTCATCTTTGTACGATAGAAGGCTGAACCCTTCCCAGGGTTGACAAAATCGACTTCCACCATCTGATGCGGCTGCCCCTGGAAGATAACCGTCGTGCCGCGCTTGAATTCCGATGTTGAGATGAGTGCCATAGTGCCTCCTTCGCATTTTCACCCGCCCGCCGGGCGCGGCGAAAGCGGGATAATCATCCTGTTATCCTTCAGTATACACAACGCGCGGCGGACGATGGCTACTCCCCGAACAGTTCATGCGCCGGAAACCAGAGGGTCTCCTGAATCGTCTCCACTCCGGCGAAGAGCATGACGATCCGGTCGACACCAACCGCGATCCCACCGGCAGGCGGCATCCCGATCTGCAAGGCGCGAATGAAGTCCGGATCGACCGCATAGGGTGTCTTGCCGAGCGCGGCGCGCTCCGCGTGCTCTGCCTCTAAGCGGGCCAATTGCTCCGCTGCGTCTGTGAGTTCGCTGAAAGCGTTGCCTAGTTCGATGCCCGCGATGTAGAACTCGAACCGCTCGGCGTAGAGCGGGTCGTCCGGCTTGCGGCGGGCCAGCGCGGCCATTGACGCCGGGTAATCGTAGAGGATGGTGGGAGAGGGTCTGCCGATGCGCGGTTCGATCTCGTTCAGGAAGAGCTGATGATAGCCCTGCTCCCACGTCGTCGCGTCGGAGACCTGATAGCCGCGCGCGGCCAGGCTGGCGCGCATCTCGGCGTCCGTTACCACCGTATCGAGGTCCACGGCGGCATAGCGCGCGAACGCCTCGCGGACCGAGAGGCGCTCCCACGGCGGTGAGAGATCGATCCATGTATCACCGACACGCAAGGCCGGTTTCGCCGTCGCCTCCGCATCGGGATAACAGGCGCGCCAGAGGGCAAGGAAAAGCTGCTCGCAGTCCGCCATGATTGCGCGGTAGTCGGCATCTGCCCGATACCACTCCAGGATCGTAAATTCCGGGTTGTGGCCGCGACTGATTTCCTCACCATTGCGGAACGATTTGCAGACCTGATAGATGCGCGGCAACCCCGCAACGAGGAGCTTCTTCATCGCGTACTCGGGCGAGGTGGTGAGGAATGCCCGCTGCGTCCGGCCCAGAGCGGTCGTCAGGCGCGTCTCGAAAACCTCAAGGTAGGGTTCCATGCCGGGCGCGGCAACGAGGAGGGGGGTTTCGACTTCCGTAAATCCTTGTGCATCGAAGAATGCGCGGATCGCCTTGATGATCCGCGCGCGCATGAGATAGGAGGGCAGGAGATCGGGGTGCGCGCGGAGGCGGTGCCAGGTCGATTCCATGCGACGCGGGGCTAGCCCGCCGCCTGGCTCAGGACACCGGAGAGCGGGCGCTCCAAGGCGAACTTACTCGCGTCCTCATAGAGCGGGACCGGGTATTCGCCCGTCAGGCAGGCGGTACAGAAGCCGTCGCGTGATTGCCCAATGGCGCGGAAGAGACCGTCGAGTGAGAGGTAGGCGAGCGAATCGACGCCGATCTGCCGACCGATCGCTGCCACATCGGCTTCCAGACGTGCCGCGATCAACTCACTGCGAGAGGCGAAATCCACCCCCATGAAGCAGGGCCAGAGGATCGGCGGCGCATGCACCCGCATATGCACCTCGCGCGCGCCCGCATCCCGCAGCAACTGCACGATCGGGCGACTCGTCGTGCCACGGACGATCGTATCATCCACCAGGACGACGCGCTTACCTTCCAGCACTTCCGGCAACGGATTGAACTTCAGGGCGATACCGACCTCGCGCAGATGCTGATCGGGTTGGATGAAGGTGCGGCCGATATAGCGGTTCTTGATGAGCGCCTCGGCGTACGGGATGCCACTCGCCATCGCGTAACCGATGCCGGCGGGGATGGCGCTATCCGGGAGCGGCACGACGATGTCCGCGTCCGCCGGGTGCTCCATCGCCAACTCCGCGCCCATCCGTTGCCGCAGAAGATGGATACGGTCGCCACCCATCATGCTGTCCGGTCGTGCGAAGTAGATCAACTCGAAAACGCAGAGCGCGTCCCGCTTGCCCGGCTTCTGCGAGAGGCTTTCCGGCCCGGCCGCCGCCGTGATGCGGACAACTTCACCGGGCGCGACATCGCGCACGAAGGCCGCGCCCGTCGTGGCAAGCGCGCACGTCTCCGACGCGACGATCCAGCCGCTCTCAAGGCGACCAAGGGAGAGGGGCCGCAACCCGAGCGGGTCACGCACCGCATAGAGTTCGGTCGCGCTCAGGACGGCGAGGCTGTAGGCACCCTCGAACTCCTCCATCGCGCTCCGCAGGCGATCACCGACCGTTGCGCCGGGGGCACGGGCGATGACGCGGGCGAGCACTTCGGAATCGGTCGAGGTCTCGAACCGCTCGCCCCGCTCCTCAAGATGCGCGCGGAGGATCGCGGCGTTCGTCAAGTTGCCGTTGTGTGAGATCGCAATCGGACCGAGATCGCTCTCCACCAGCACCGGGCCCGCATTGCACGCGACGCTCGATCCCGTCGTCGAATAGCGCGTGTGCCCGATGGCAAGCTCCCCGGTGAGGGATTGCAAGATCGCTTCATCGAACGCCGTGGCAACGAGACCCATACGGGTATGAATACGGAGGTCCGTGCCGAATTCGCCGCTCGCGGTGGCGATCCCGGCGCTCTCCTGCCCACGATGCTGGAGCGCGTAGAGGCCGAAATAGGTGATCCGGGCAACATCGAGACCGGGGGCAACGACCCCGAACACGCCGCACGCCTCTTGCGGATGATCTAACGGCATTCCCGTCAGGGAATCAAACGTCTCGGTCATCGCCGTCTCCTTCCGCGTCCCACGCCGGGAAAAAAGCTCGTCCCCAGACTGTACGGACAGTCTACCACAGAGAAGCGCATTTGCGTAGCGGATATTCCGCAAAACACTCAAAACCCCCATGTTCACGACTCATTTATCGGCAATATCGACAATGACGCGCGTCGGCAGCGTCGCGGAACTGAGCGTCGCTTTGGCACCGGGCTGGATCGCTATCGCGTACGCCGCCGACGAATCGTCACGCACGGGGATACGATAGACGGACTGGACGGCACCGAGATTGATCGGTTGTTCGCCGCTACCGAGCGACTGCGCGTAGACATCGTCCCGCACCCCCCCGAAGGCGATAATCACCGTGCCCCCCTGCGTCCAGAGCCGCGTGCGGGGCAGTGGGGCGGCGCTGCCATCCTGCTTCGTGAGGTCGAAGACGAGCCGCGTGAAGCCGTCGTTCTTGCCCGAGCGGAGATTGAGCAGCACAAGTCCATCGCCCGTTGTCCCCAACGATTGTTGCGGCGCGGTGCCGGGGAGGTCGGTCACCCTGGCCGTTTTCGTCGCGGTTGATGCACTTGATACCCGCGCCGTGGCAGCCGGTGGTTGCGTCAGGGTTACGCTGCTCGCGCTACGCGCCGATGGTGTGGCCGTCCGCGCGACCGATTGCCCAGCTATCGGGGTGATACTCGCCACGGCCGCAGATGCGCTCGGCGTTTGCGTCTCGGCAGCGAGGATGGTGGTCGACGCTGTTGGCGAACCGTTCGGTGTGGCCGTCGAGGTCAAAATGGCGGGCGCGCCGTTGGCGGACGGTGCAGGCACGATTGAAGCGGGCGCGGTCGGTGCCTGAATCGAGCGACCGCCACAGGCCACGACAAAGAGCATCAACAGCGCCATCAAGAGTGAATATCGCGAGCGCATGGGTCCCTCCTGCGTGCAGTTACGCAGGCCCGTGCCGCCTGGGGATTCGGTGGGGCCGCATTGATCGTTGGCCGGCGTAGCTGTGTGCCGACCACATACAAGAAGCGAGGAGAAGGATGGTGTGTGTCCGCATCTGCGGTATCACCCGCGCGATTGCTCGCGACCTGCTTCTACGCTCATTCTAGTCTATCCCCTCCCGCTCTGCAAACGCCGTGCACCGTTCACCCGGACAGAGTCATAGAACACCGACACCATGCAGATTGACCCTTGACTTTCACCTAAGAGGCCAATAACATAGAACACTGTTTCATGATAATGGGGCCAGACGCGATTGGGGTGATGCATCTCGTTCACTAGCGGCGCGTTGCGCTGCCTGAGCTTGCGGAGTGCGAAGTGCCAAGTGCCAAGAAGGGGGAGCGGCAGGATGCTTGTTGGGTACGTGAGTGACGAACGTTATGTCGCGCTGGCGGATGTACTGGTGGAGTTCGACCGTGAGGGAGAAACCGTCGCAGTGGTGCGCTCGACGCCACGCGGCGCGGTTCTGGCGGATCTCGCGCCGGGGCCATACCGGGTCACGCTCGTCAAGCCAGGGTTCGGCAACAAATACGTGCAGATGGAGGTGGGAACGGGTCGCCCGTATCAGTTCCGGCTCCTGTCGGACCGCATCCTTGGCTACGCCTGGCCGAAATGGGCGCGCTCCGGCGAGCAGTCGGAGTTCCGCGTACACGCCACGGAGCCGTATCAACTGAGTCTCTGGCGCTACGGCGAGCGAAAGGAGTTCGTGCAGCTCCTCGGTTGGCACGATGAGCACGGTCCACGCGCGGTAATGCAGATCACCCCGGACGGGGATTACACCCAAACCGGCGTGGCGTGGAACAAGATCGGTTACGGCAGCCCCGATCGCACGCAGTTCGCGGCCGCGCCGGAGCGCTCCGGCCTCTATTACTTCCATGCCAAGGGAGAGTCCGGTGCCTTCTTCTCCTTCCCCTGGGTCGTCGCCCCCGCGAGCCCGCAAGCACCGATTGCCGTACTTGCGTCGACCAATAACTGGAATGCCTACAACAACTTCGGCGGTCGCAGCAACTACATCCACAGCAGCGGCCTGCCCGATACACCGACCGTCAATGCACGTCAGGAACTCTTGCGCTATCGAGACGAGAGCGTATTCAGCGAGTGGGGCTTCCCGGACGAGGCATATCCACCGCTCTCGATCGAGCGCCCCGAGCCGCACAATGTCGTACCGGAAGGGACGGAAGCGACTGACATGATCGCCGGGCGGCAAGCCAATCATGTCGCCCCGGCGGAGTGGCGCCTGCTCGCCTGGTTGGAGCGACAGGGATACACCTACGATCTCTATGCCGATCACCAATTGCACACCGGGCTCCTCGACCTCGACGCCTATCGCATTTTGATCATCAGCACGCACCCGGAATACTGGTCCCGCCCGATGTATGAGCGCGTGAAGGCGTGGGTCTATCGAGCGGGGCGGGACGGCTGATGTATCTCGGGGGCAATGGCCTCAATTGCGAGATCGAGTTCCTCGATGACGCGACGATGCGCTTCAAGACGTATCGCGCACTCGGGGGCGACGGGCTCGGGATGATCGACCCGAACGACCCGGACGTCTATCTCGAAAGCCGTTTCCACCGGACCCTCGAGAGCGAGGCCAACCTGCTCGGCGTCGTGATGACGCACACGGGGATCATGACCGCCGCGCCCTACGCGGTGCGCAATGCGGCGCACTGGGTTTTCGCGGGGACGGGCCTCAAAGATGGCGATCTCTTCGGCAAGGAGAGCCAGCACGAGCGCTGCCACGGCGGCGCGTCCGGCCATGAGACGGACAAAATGAGCGAATTCTCGCCACCGAGCACAGTACTCCTTGCGAAGGGCACCAACCCCGACGAGGGCGGCGCGGAGATGGTCTACTACTCCGTTCCCGAGAGTGGTGGGGAGGTCTTCTCCGTCGGCTCGATCACCTATCCGGCCTCACTCTTGGTGGACGCGCATATCTCGCTAGTCACGGCCAATGTCATCGACCGCTTTCTCAGAGAAGATTGACCACAGCACCGATGATCGCTGAACGGAGGGAGCGGAGCAGATGAAGGTCACGACGGTCGAAACGATCCCGATCCAGGTACCGATCAATCCGCAGCGGGCGACGCGCGGCGGGCGCGGCTATCACCTCACCTCCCCGTTTCTCCTCGTCCGCATTCAGACGGACGAGGGGTTGACCGGGTTGGGCGAGGTCTCCTGCACTCCCGGTTGGAGTGGCGAGGATCAGGTGACCGCCGCGCATCTGATCAAGGAATATCTCGCGCCCCTCCTGATTGGCGAGGACCCGACGCATGTCGAGCGCCTGACCGCGAAACTCCGCACCGGCGTCGCCAACAACCCCTTCACGAAGTCAGGGTTGGAGATCGCGCTCTGGGACCTGCTCGGCAAGTCGGTGGGGCTGCCGGTCTACCGCCTGCTCGGTGGCCCGGTGCGGGAGTTCGTGCCGACGAAGTATTCGGTCTCCGGCCTCGCGCCGGAGCGGGCAGCGGAAATCGCCGTCTGGGCAGTGGAGCAGGGGTTCCGCACGATGAAGGTGAAGGTGGGGATCGAGCCGGAGGGGGATATCGCACGGGTGCGGGCGGTACGCGAGGCGGTCGGCCCCGATGTGCGGCTCGGTGTGGATGCGAACGGCGGCTGGTCCGTCCGCACGGCGATCCAGACGATCCGGCGATTGGAAGAGTTCACTATCTACTTCGCCGAACAGCCGGTGCCGGAAAGCGATGTCGCCTGGCTGGCGGATGTGCGCGCGCAGGTGCGCGTCCCGATAATGGCGGACGAGAGCGTCTATACCCTCCAGGACGCGATGGCGGTTATCCGCGCCGGGGCGGCGGATGTCCTCTCCGTCTACATCGGCAAAGGGGGCGGCATCGGCCCCGCCCGGAAAGTGGCGGCGGTCGCGGAGGCAGCCGGGCTGACCTGCACGATCGGGAGCAACCTCGAACTGGGCGTGGCGAATGCGGCGATGATCCACCTGGCAATGGCGACGCCGGGGATTGGGGCGGAGGAGTTCCCCTGCGACATTATTAGCCGCTTCTTCTACGAGGGCGATATCCTCACCGAACCGCTCCCCATCGTCGGAGGCAGCGCCCGCCCCACCGAACGACCGGGTTTGGGGGTCGAATTGGATGAGGAGAAGGTGGCGCACTATCGCGTCGGGTAGGCGAATCAACGGGCGCGCAGGAACCCCCCGAAAATTGCTCGCGCAAACCCCTTGACAAATGTCCGAACAGTCTGTATATTCATCATTGTAAGGTCCCGATGACCGAAGCAACCAGCCGGATACCGTAGCCGCAAGGCCGTGGGATTCGGAAATGGAGCAGAGGCTATCGGGGTCTTACACTTTTAAGGCACTTTCCTCACCCCCTGCCCCCTCTCCATCGCCAGGAGATCACGATAAGAACAGGTTTCGTCGGCGATGGAGAGGGGAGGCAACCACGGAGGTTGCCGCTACACAAATCCGGGAAACAATGTGCGGCAATGAGAAAGGGGAGGGCATTTCGCACTCCCCTTTCTTGCGTCGCAATCGTGGTGCGGTCAGTCCGATTCGACTTCGATGCGGACGGGCACGCCATTCGCCGCGTGGCTGTACGGGCGCGCGGGCGCGAGGTGCGCGTCCACCAGCGCATGTTCGCCGAGGCCGAGCCGCCGTGTCAGGCCCGAGACTGACTGCGGTGCCCACCAGTTCCACTTGCCCAGGAGTCGCATGATCGCCGGGACGAGAAGGACGCGCACAATCGTCGCGTCCACCGCCACGGCAATGGCGAGGCCAACACCGAGCGCCTTGATGAAAACGACATCGGCGAGCGCAAAGCCACCGAAGACGACGACCATGATGCTCGCCGCCCCGGTGATGACGCGGGCCGTCGAGGCGAGGCCGGTCGCGATCGCTTCGGTGTTATTGCCGGTCTTCTGATACTCCTCCTGAATGCGCGAGAGCATCAGCACTTCGTAGTCCATCGAGAGGCCGAAGAGGATCGCGAACATGAAGATCGGCACTGTCGCGGAGGTCGTGCCGTCCGCCGTGAAGTTGAGGATGCCTGCGCCGTGGCCTTCCTGGAAAATCCAGACGAGCGCGCCGTACGAGGCGGTGAGCGAGATCAGTGAGACGAAGGCCGCCTTGAGGGGCAGGAAAACTGAGCCGAAGGTGAGAAAGAGGACCGCCATCGTCACGAGCATGACGAGCAGGATCGCGAAGGGGGCGGTCGTGCGGATGTCATGCACGATGTCGATCTCCTGCGCCGCCGCACCACCGACCTGCACCGTCATGCCCGCCGGGGCCGGCGTATCTCGCACGGCACGGACGATGCGCTGCGCGCTGTCGGAGGTCGCCTCCGCCGGAGTAATGACCGTGATGCGCACGGTGTCACCCTGCACGAACTGGCCGATCATCGGCAGCATTTTCGGGTCTTTCGCCTGCGGGCCGCTGTAGAATGCCTGCCACTGCGCGACGCTCAGACCCGGCTGCCAGGTCGTCGGACCATCGACATGACCGACCTGCGGGATGGCGGCGAGCGCGTTCGTGTACGCAAAGAGTGCGGGGATCTTCTCCACCGCGAGCGGGTTGCCGCCGGTCTGATCCTTCAGGATGACCACCGTCGGTGTTGTCTCACCCTTCAGGAAATCGCTGACGAGCGCGGCATAGGCATCGCGGCTCTCGTGGCCGGAAGGGAGGAGCGTCGTCGGGCTGCTATTGGCGAGATTGACATGGAAGAAGGGCAGGCCGACGCCGATCAAGAGCGCGAGCACCGGCACGACGACGATCACGGGGCGGCGCATCACCCCGCGCGCGAATCGCTCCCAGCCCTTGCCCGCGTTCGGGTTGACGGTGCGCCGCAGCGCGAGCCGGTTCACCCGTGTGCCGAGCAGGCTGAGAATCGCCGGGAGCGCCGTCATCGCGAAGGCGAGCGAGAGGAGCACAAGGAGCGCGCCGCCCATCCCCATCGAGCGGAGCGCGGGGAAGGGGAAGAGCATCAGGCTGGAGAGGCCAATCGCGACCGTCACCCCGGAGACGACGACCGCCTTGCCTGCCGTCGCAAGCGTCCGGCTGATCGCCGCTTCGCGATCCCGCCCGGCGCGCAGTTCTTCCCTGTAGCGGTTGACGATGAAGAGCGAGTAGTCAATCGCGAGAGCGAGGCCGAGCATCGTGATGATATTCACCACGAAGATGCTCATATCCGTGAACTGCGCGAAGACAAAGACGCCCGCGAGGCTGGACATGATCGCGAAGGCCGCTACCGTGAGCGGCAGGAAGGCGGCGACGAGCGAGCCGAAGACGAGGAAAAGGATGAGGAGCGTGATCGGCAGGGTTACCGACTCGGCGCGTTCGAGGTCCTTCTGGCTCACCTCACTGATCGTCTTGTTCAGTGCGGGTGTGCCCGTCACCTGCGCCGTCAGGCCCTGTGCTCTCGCGTTCGTGTGGATGCTATTTTGCAGCGCCACGACTTGATCGGTCGCGCCATCATCGTCCGCGACGAGGTTGACGAGCGCGTACTGCCGCGTGCCGTCTGTGCTGAGGAAGCGGGAATCCTGCGTCTGGGCGTAAGTGACGATCCCCGCCACGCGCGGATCGCTCGTGAGCGGCATCAGCGATTGGTCCACTGCCTGCGCGACTGCCGGGTCCGTCGCGTTGCGGCCGTCATTGGCCTGAAAGATCGTGATCAGTGACGATTTGCCCTGCGCGAAACGGGCCGCCGCCTCATCCTGCACGCGGGACGACTCGGCATTGCGGTTGAACCAACCGCCGCTGATCAGAGCGCTGTTCGCCTTCCCGGCGAGCGGCACCACGAGCACGAGCACGATCAGCGAAGTGACGAGGACCGCCCAGCGGTGACGAAAAACGAACTGACCCCAACGTGTAAACATCGTTGCTTCTCCTCCCCAGCGCGTCGTTGAGCCGGGCTATCAAGAAATGTGTTTCTTGGTGTCTCGTAGGTTCGTTTCAGGCTCCCCCTTCCCCGGTGGGGAAGAGGGTTGGGGGGGTTAGGGCGATTACGCGACGGACGCCGCCGGGGTGCCCCTGCGCGCGGCAATGACGGAGGCGAGCTGGCGCAACTCCTGCTGGAAAATGCGCCGCATCCCCGACGGATAGAAGAGTCGCTCCATCAGGCCGGCGATGCCCGCGCGTGACTCCCATTTGGTCGCGATCTCGACGCGCGCCTGCTGCCCGTCCGCGACCGGCATGACGCTGAAGGTCGTTGTAAGTGTGGATGTCGGTGCCATATCGGTATCGACCAGTACGCGGCCCGGCTCCGGTTCACTCACGATCATCCGCCACTTCTGCTCTATACGCCCGGCGCGTGTGGTGACGCGGAAGACCGTCCCCGCACCGTAACCGCCTTCCTCGATAATCAAGTCGCCGAAAGACCGCTGCGGCAGGATCTGTGGGTGCCCGGTCCGGTAATCGGCGAGCAGGCCGTAGATCGCCTCGGGCGATGCATCGATGACGGCAGAGGCATTGGCATACAGTGTGGACATCGGACTCAATCCTTTCTCATGGCTCATGGCTCATCGCTCATCGCTCGTTCACGCGAATACCGGAGCAGGAACGCGCTCATGGATGCGCATCCGGACGCCATCCCGCGGCCTGCTGATCACCCCAAACAACGCAACCTCTTGATTCGGTGCCAGTGCGAAGGTGTATTGGCGGAGGATTTGTGAGACCATCGCCTTGATCTCCACCTTCGCGAAGTTGATGCCGATACAGATGCGCGGCCCGCCGCCGAAGCCGACGAGGGCATACGGGGTCTTGCGCTGTTCCTCACGCGGCGGGGCGAAGCGATCCGGGTCGAAGCGCGTCGGCTCCGCGAAGACACTGGGCAGCAGGTGCGAGGCGGCAATGGCATAGAAAATGTGCGATCCCGCCGGGACATGGTAGCCGTGGAAGTCGAAATCCGCCGCGACGCCGCGCGGACCGTACTGGACAGGTGGATAGAGCCGCTCCGCCTCCATCAAGGCGTTTTCCAGCACCTTCATGCGCTGAATCGCCTCAAGCGATGCGTCAGTACCTTCCGGGACGAGCGCGGCCTGCTCGTCGCGCACGCGCTGGAGGTAATCGGGATGCTGAGTGAGGAGATAGAGGAGCCATGCGCTCATACTCGTCGAGGTCTCGTGCCCCGCGACGAGAAGGATGTTCGTGTGCGCGATCAACTGCTCGTCGCTGAGGGCGTTTCCGTCCGGGTCGCGCGCCTGCACGAGCATCCCGAGCACATCATCCGTGGGGTGGAGGCGGCGCGCGGCGATCTTCGGTCGCAGGAGATCGTACAACTCACCTTTCAGCCGCGCCTGCTCGGCGTAGAACTCTTCCCAACTGCTCATCTGCGGGCCGAGCCGGAGCATCGCCAGGTACAACTCACGGAACTGATCGACCTCCGGCCCAGGCTTCAGGCCCGCGAGCGCTTCGGCGGCGACGTCGAAGGTGATCTTGCGCGCTTCCTCATAGACATCCACTTCACCCTGCGCCGCCCAGCCGTCGATCCGCTCGCGGATAATCCGCTGCATGATCGGCAGGTAGCGGTCCATGTAGGTGATCGCGAAGGCCGGGTTCATCATCTTCCGGTGGGCGTCATGCTCCGGGCCGTCCATCGAGAGGAGGCCGTTACCGAACGAGTCCTCAACCCCGAAAATCTTCGTCCAGCCGATGTAATTAGAGAATTTCAGCCGGTCGCTGAGGAGGACAAAGCGGTTCGCCTCCGGCCCGGCAAGGAAGATGACATTGTGGCCGTTCTGATCCGAGCGGAAGATCGGCCCGTGCTGCTCGTACATCGATGCGAGGAAGGGCCCGATCTTGCTGAGATAGCCCTCCGGGATCTCAATGAGGGGAATCGCTTCCAAGGAGCGCGTATCCGTCATCCGTCGTCCTTTCCTTTCGCCGTTTCCAACCCGAGAGATATTTTGTCGGATTCTATAAGTGAGACTCACTCATATGATGGGGTGGAGGACTCCCTGTTCACTGCGTATCCTACATTCCTCCCGCCGCGCGCGAATCCCTCAATCGGACTGTTCGCACCCTGTCCTTTGGTACGGGGTCACTCGATATAGAGCGCGCGACTGAACATGCGGACCATCAGGTCGATGTATGCCGCTTCGTGCTCCACATGCCCGCCGACGATGCAATCATCCATCGCCTGATTGACGGTCCCCCAGATGAGGCGGGTCATTACCGGTATATCGACACTGCGTGGGATCAAGCCGGTTTCCTGCTGCCCTTGAAGAAATGACTGAAGCCCCGCGAGCGATTCGACGTCCGCTTCTGCGGTGGTGCAAATGCGGCCGGGGAAGTTCGGGATCCTGAAAATCGACATTGAGCGCGAATGCCCGCCAAAGGTCCGCATTCTCATGCGCGGCCTCGAAACTGCCTTCGAGCATCGCACGGATGAGTGCAGCGCCCTGAAGGCCCGGTACCGCCCGCGCGAATGCCCGTTCCATCGTCATCTTTTGCGCCTGCTCGGCGAGCGCCTTGACGATTGCGCCCTTGGAAGAGAAATAGTTATAGATCGTCCCCTCGGAAACCCCCGCACGCCGGGCGATCTGCGCGGTTGTCGTCCGGTCGTATCCCTGCTCCCCTATCAACTGCCGCATCGCGGTGAGGATTTGCTCGCGCCGCACCGCCTCACTCTGCACGCGCCGCGCGGTGCCATTCGCTGTCGTCTCCACCATTCCGTCTCCCCTTCTTACCCAGGCACAACTGAGCGGCACTCATTCTACATGGGCAAGTGGTCACTGTCAATCACGTTGAGGAAAATCGTGGGAGTGGATATATGCAGAGGACTCCGCGTGATCGCCATTGAATGCCACAGCGATCGCATCGTCGAGAGAGAGCCCTCGCCCGACTTCCCATGCCGCCAGAAAGGCTTTCTCTCCCAGAGCGGCGCGGATCGCGGCAATCCGTTCATCGCACGCGGCACGGCGTGGTACGGGAAGCGGTGCATTGATGGCAGCGCGTAAGGCGGTCATTGCCCCGAGCAGGCGTGCCGCGCGCACAAACTGATGCTGCGCGCCTGCGAGGGCGGCGAACTCTTCGAGACACAGGGCAATCTCCGGCCGGGCAACGAGCGTGTGGGCAAGGGTCAGGCTTTCCGTCAGGAGGGTTGTTGCGGTCGCGAAATCGCCTCGCATTCGGGCGAGAGACCCTAACCCCTGCAAGCAAACGGCCGTACCGCGCGCGTGTCCGATCTCGCGATAGAGCGCCAGGCTCTCTTCCCAGAGCGTTGTCGCGCGCTCCATCTCCCCTTGATCCCGCGCGACGCTCGCGAGGTTGTTGAGCGACGCAGCAATGCCCCGTTTCTCGCCGAGTTCCCGGCGAATGGAGAGGCTTTGCGTGTGTAATGCGACCGCGCGCGCAAAGTCACCCTGATCGTGTGCGAGATTGCCCATGTGGTTGTACGAGTCCGCGATGCCCCAGGGATAGCCAATCTGCTGCCGAAGCGCGAGGCTCTCATCAAAGAGCGCCCACGCGCGGGAGAAATCGCCGACGCGCGTCGCGATCAGCGCGAGATTATTCACCGTGGTAGCAATGGCGAGCCGATCCCCGCTCTTCGCGTCGGTGCTGCAAACTCTCCTCATAGAGTTCCGTCGCGCGGGCATAATCGGCCTGGTCGAGGGCGATGGTCGCCAGGTTGTTCAGTGCGGTCGACATGCCCACCGTATCGCCCGTCGCGCGAGCGATGGCAAGCGCTTCTTCATGGAGCGCGCGGGCACGCGTATAGTCACTGTGATAGTAGGCGATCATCCCTAAATTCGTGAGAGTCTGCGCAATTCCCTGCGAATTCTCCTGCTGCTGCCAGAGCGCAAGGGCGTCCTCGTAGGCGGCGATTGCGCGAGGGAAATCGCTCTGCGCCGTCGCAAGGAGGCCGAGACTCTGATACGCCTCTGCACGTGCGGCTTCGCGCTCCGCATCATCTGCGTCGTCTGCCGTGAGGGAGAGCATCTCCTCAAGCCACGCACGCCCCTCCTGCAAATATCCCCGCCGGTTCCAGAATGGGGCCAGCATCCCCGCCAACCGCAGCCCCGTTGCACCATCATTCCGCTCGCGGACCCACCCGAGCGCTGCCCGCACGTTGCCATGCTCCGCTTCCAAACGCTCAAGCCACGGCACCTGTTGTGAACCAGCGATTGCCGATGCAGCCTCGGCGGCCAATGCGGTGAAATAGGCAAGATGACGCCTTTGCACGCCCTCTGACTCGCCACTCTCGATCACTCGCTCCCACGCGTACTCGCGGATCGTCTCCAGCATCGTGTAGCGCGTCGTTTGCCCGTGCGTCTCGACCTGAACGAGGCTCTGATCGATCAGTGAGGTCAAGCCCGAAAGTACCGCGCCATCACGTAGCCCATCCACCACAGCTTCCGCTCCATCGAGCGTCCACCCACCGACGAAGACTCCGAGCGACCGAAAAAGCCGCTGCTCACCGGCATGAAGCAGTTCGTAACTCCAGGCAATCGTGTCGCGCATCGTCTGCTGCCGCGCGGGGAGATCGTATGCCCCCCCGGTGAGCAACGGCAATCGGCGTTCGAGCCGCGCACGGAGTTCAGCGGGTGTGAGGACCTTGATCCGCGCTGCGGCCAGTTCAATCGCCAGCGGCAAGCCGTCCAGATGGCGACAGATCGCCGCGACTGCACTCGCGTTTCCTGCCGTGAGGGTGAAATCAGGCCGCACCGCCTCGGCGCGCTGCAGGAAGAGTTCGACCGCCGGGGCTGCTTCAATCATCGTCAGATCGTCGCCCTCATGCATCGCAGGGAGGGCCAGCGGCGATACTGGCCATTCGTGTTCACCGCGGATATGGAGAGCGGCGCGACTCGTCACGAGCACACTTAGTTGGCTACAGGTTGCCAGCAGATCCGCAACGAGGATCGCGGCGGGGATGACCTGCTCGAAGTTGTCCAGTACGAGAAGGAGTCGCTTGCGCCCGAGGGAGGTAATGACCGTCTCTCGCAGCCCCTTCTGGCCCTCCTCCTTGAGTCCCAACCCTTGCGCGATTGCGAAGAGCACGCGCTCCGGGTCACGGATCGCGGCGAGCGGGATGAAAAAGACGCCATCCGGGAAATCATTGAGAAGATGCGCCCCAAGTTCGAGAACGAGACGGGTTTTGCCCACCCCGCCAAGCCCCGTTACGGTCACGAGCCGCACGGTTGGTTGCCGCACCAATGCACCGATAGCGGCGAACTCACGCTCCCGCCCGACGAGCGGCGTAACCGGCGCGGGCAGATTGTGTGGCACCAGCGTGTGCGGCACCAGATGGGCCACCGGCATCTGGTGCGTCCGTGCTGCCTGTTCCAGTGCAGCACGGGCGTCGTCGGTCAGAGCGAGGGCGTCCGCAAGCAGGCGGAGCGTCTCGCGCTGAGGTCGGTGCCGGAGACCGCGTTCGAGGTCACTGACGGCACGGGCACTGAGTGTCGAGCGCTCCGCCAGTTCTTCCTGCGTCAGCCCCGCCGCAAGACGAAAGCGGCGCACAAGGTCACCGAGGATGAGCGGCGCTGCTGCACGCTCCCTCCCGGTCTCAACACGTCGCATACTTGTCGGAAGTGGAAGGCGATCAGTCATGCCCCAAGACCCCGTTGGCTGGTTCCGTACTCTCACGCCAATTCGGTCAGCCACCATTGTTGCACGCACCGCAATTATTCGCAAGGTCTCGCAGGCTGCGGACACAACGGGCACCGCTCCATGCAGCATCGATGCTCTCCTCCTCACGATCAGTTACGTGACCAGTTCTGTGACCAATTTGGTGAATTCTTCGTGGTTTGGAATGCGGTGAGATCACACACTTGAAACACCATTTCGTGGCACGGAAGATGAGACACCGGTTCCGCATGTCACAGGAATGGATCAGGGGCGAGAGGCCATCGGGACGCTGTGGGCTGCTGCCGACAAGAAGGACAAGGGGGGACTCAGATGCACACAGGGAGAGAGGACCGACCGCTGCGTCGTTGCGCACGACGCGCATTCGTTGACAGGAGGCGATCCATGGGGCTGCAATACAGCCTGCATACCCCTTCTCGCATGTGGTCAATCGTGATGATGCTCACACTCGTCCTGGCTATGACGATACCCACCATGGCCGCACCGCCAACCGCTCCCGCAGCGCGAACTCAGGCGTCACCCGCCGATCAGATTCGCACCCTCATTCAGAGTGTTGACGCCGCGGTGGCGAGCGGGGAGATCGACAGCGCGACGTTAGGGGCGCAACTCAAGGCACACCTTCAGACTGCTGCCGATGCAGCGGCGAGCGGCAAGAAAGGCGCTGCAGGCGTTGCATTGACTGCGTTCATCAAGGACGTGAACACGCAAGCGAAACATATAAAGAGTGGGGCGGCCGGCAAGATGACTGAGGCGGCTGAATTAACCAAGCAGACGCTCCTTGGTACGCCGCCATTCCAGATTCCATCGCCATCGCACGGCAGTTCGAGCGGGATTCGGCCCGCTGACAACGGGGTGCTGATCACGAATGATTGCAGCGTTCCTGCCCCCGTCGCGAATGTCAAACTAGGCGACGTGGTCAATATGCAGATTTGGCTGAGTACCAACGATGCTGACGAAGCAGGTGAGGGCGAGGCGGTCTTCATCTACGCACCCGGTGTCCCTCCAGCATCCTTCGCGACATATGGCGGTGTTTCATCATACGATCTCACCGTAAAGGCGGAGGGGACAATCACCGCCTGTTTAGATATCCCAAACGGTGAGTTGCTGGGCCTAGACCATGCGGCTGAGATCGACATCCACATCAACTCGCCGGCAATTCGGCCGATTACGGACACGGTAAAAAAGGCATTTGCTGTCTATGCCGTCTATCAATCTGCCGCATCGGCCACCCTGGTGATTGCTGCGGCTGTCACCTCGGTGCCGCAACCTGAGGTCTCCGCGGCTTGTGCCCTCGGTGCAGGTGTTGCGTCAGCGGTGAGCGCCATTGCGGGCGGTATCGCGCTCGATCCATCGGACCCAAACTACACAGTCATCGTGCAGCCCACATTTGCAAAGGTTTCGCAACAACCGCTCCACGCACATGGGGCGTTGGATCAGGCAGAGGCCAACGCATTCAATGCCCTCTGGACAAACGAAGAGGCGATTATTGGCTATGGAAACGCCATTCAAGTATCGGTCAACCGGGCGCAGGGCGCGCACGACGCGAACGACATGATAAATCAGAACAAGCAACTGCAGGCCGCGCAGCAGTTCGCAGCAAACATGTCATCGGCAATCAACGCTGAGCCGGGGCTTTATGCCAATCTCAAAAGTGCATTGAACGCCGGTGGTATCTCGCTGCAATCGATTAAGGCCGCCTCGTTCACATTCGATGAATCGAATGTCATGGACTTCGAGGCAGGCATCTCCACCAACGGCCTGCCGCCAACGATTACGCAGGCTCTGACGGACCTTGGTATCAGCCCCGTTCAGCAGGGACAGATCGCGATGCAACTTCTGGCACAGGATACGGCGGCAGTAGCAAAACTCGGTGGCGGAAGCTTTCCGGAGGCGCTCACCGATCCGACATTTGTGTCGGCGCAGCAGCAAGCGGCTACCACATTAATGCAGTTCGCCACCAACCCGATCACGCTGATACTACCGACGAATCCACCCACCCCGCCAATCACCTCCAATCTGCAGTTCTTTCCGCTGTCTGCGCCGGTTCGGCTGCTGGATACGCGCGCCGGTCAGTCCGCGTGCTACAAGCCAGGCACACCTCTCGGGGCAAATAAAAATCTGAGTCTCAATGTACGGATCGTCTGCACGGGATTACCGAATGAGGCGCTTGCGATCGTGGGTAACGCGACCGTTGTCAATAACGCGACCAATGCGCCACCAGGTTTCGTCACGCTCTTTCCTAGCAGTGCGACCTTGCCAACTGCATCGAATCTCAACTATGTACCGGGCGACGTCGTACCAAACGCCTTCACCGTCGGGCTCGGCGGCGACGGCGCGTTCAAGATCTACGCAACCGGTGCGATCGACTTTGTTGTCGATATCACGGGCTATTATGCGCCGCCGGGAAGTGGTGGGCTCTTCTTCCATCCGTTGGCAGCGCCCGTGCGCTTGCTCGATACGCGCTCCGGTGCGAAGGCTTGTAATACTCCGGCGACGCCCTTGAAAGCGAAAACGGCCTTGAATCTTGTCACCGATCCCACCTGTGTTGGCGTACCGCGCGGCGCCATTGCAGTCGTCGGGAATGCGACTGTGATTAACAACACGCAGAACACGCCACCGGGATTCGTCACCCTCTATCCCGGTGGCGTGCCACTACCTCTCGCCTCGAATCTAAACTACGTGTCGGGGCAGGTGATACCGAATGCCTTCACGGTCGGGCTGGGAACGGACAGGAGCTTCAACCTCTACGCGACAACCGGGATTGATGCCGTCGTGGATATTACAGGGTACTATGATACGCAAGGCGCGAATGGCCTCACCTATACATCGCTCGCAGCACCAGTACGACTTCTCGACACACGACCAGGCGGGACTGGATGCAACAAGCCCGGCAAGCCACTTACGGCAAACGGTCCCTTGGCACTCAATGCGCGCACCACATGCACAGGGATTCCTGCCGCTGCAGGCGCCGTAATAGGTAACGGAACGGTCGTCAACGATACTGGTGTCGGTCCTGGATATGTGACCTTCTACCCAAACGGTGCCGACGCACCTGTCGCATCCAACCTGAACTACGTATCGGGTCAGGTCGTGCCGAATGCCTTCGTCGTCGGCTTGGCGAGCGACGGGACATTCAACACGATCGCCTCGACGGGCGTGGACATCGTGATCGATATCGCGGGTTACTTTAGCTAACAGATGAGCGGACGGTCGCGTTTGGGTTCCGCAGAGGCCGTGTGACCTGAGCGCCCGTCTCCTGCAACCGTGCGGCGAGAGCAGCCATCGCCGCACGGTCCTGCACGATTTGGTATGCTGGAGAATCACACACGTACAAACACCCTTTCGTGACGCGGAAGATCGCAGCCGGTTCCACATAGTACAGAAAGGGGGTATGACCATCGTGACGCTATGAGTTACTGCCGACAGGTAGGACAAGGGGGTTTGAGATGCGTACTGGGAGAGGCCATCGACTGATCCGTCGTTCCGCATTACTCGCATTCGTTGACGGGAGGAAATCCATGGGACTGAGAAACGTTCCCCAGGTGCCTTCTCGCACGCTGTGTTTCGTAACGACGCTCGCCTTCGTCCTGACCATGGCAGCAACCGCCGCCGCCGCGCCGACCCCGCCTGCGGCGCGAACACAAGCGTCGCCTGCCGATCAGCTTCGTGGCCTCATCCAGAGTGTTGACGCCGCCGTGGCAAGCGGCGGCATCGACAGCGCGACGTTGGGGACGCAACTAAAGGCGCATCTTCAGACTGCTGCTGATGCAGCGGCGAGCGACAAGAAAGGCGCTGCAGGCGTTGCATTGACCGCGTTCATCAAAGACGTGAACACGCAAGTGAAACACATCAAGACTGAGACCGCGTCGAACCTCGCCGAAACGGCGGAGTCGATCAAGAACACAATTCTCGGAACACCGCCGTTCCATGCGCCCGCCGGCGTATCATCCGTCAGTAGTGCGAGTATCGTCCGGCCCGCAGACGTGAGCGTCGCGGTCGGCACCGATTGCGCGGCCCCACTCGCCACTGTCGCCCTTGGCGACACCGTCGACATCCAGATTTATCTGACCTCCGGCGACGCCGACGAGACGGGTGAAGGTGAAGGTGTCGTTGTCGTCGTACCGGGCCTCCCGCCTACGAACTTCAATAGCTGGGGTGGATTCTCCTCGTATACGGCCACGGCGAAGAGTGCGGGAGCGATCACGGCGTGCGTGCAATACCCGAACGATGAGCTCATCGCTGACGATGCCGCGACGCTGGTCATCCATATCAACTCCCCGCTCATCCGACCGCTGTCCCCTACGACGAAGACGTTGCTCAAGGGATACGCGGGATATCAAGCCAGCCAGGCCCTGACGCTGAAAGTCGCCGCGAAGTTTGTCGTTGGTCCTCAACCCGAGGCTGGATTGGCACTGGAGGTCGGTTCGTATGTCGCGACCGGCGTTGCCATAACCGCGAATCTCATCGCACTCGATCCGTCAGATCCGAATTACACCGTGATCGCACAACCCACCTTCCCGACGCTCTCCCAGCAGCCACTCGTCGCGCACGGGTCGCTGACACCGCAGGAAGCTGCTGCGTTCAACGCCCTGTGGACAAATGAAGAGAAAATCATGGGCTATGGGAACGCCGTCCTGACTGCGGTGAACCGAGCACAAGGAGCACATGACGCGAACGACCTGACGAATCAGAATAAGCAATTGCAGGCTGCCCAACAGTTCGCGGGGCAGATGGGGACGGCGATCAACGCCGAGCCAGGGTTGTATGCCAACCTCAAGAGTGCCCTGCAAGCCAGTGGTGCCTCCGTA
This sequence comes from uncultured Chloroflexia bacterium, assembly GCA_963763655.1. Lineage (GTDB taxonomy): Bacteria > Chloroflexota > Chloroflexia > Thermomicrobiales > JALYUS01 > JALYUS01. The sequence continues at coordinate 201,982 of CAVXPY010000003.1, read as the reverse complement.
CAAACGGCTAGCGTCTCGGCTACATTCACCGAGGCTGACGTAATAGATCTCGAGTCGAGCATCGCCAGTAACGGCCTGTCTGCTGAGATGGCACAGGGTCTCACACAGCTTGGCATCAGTCCGGCAGATCAGAGATTGATTGCCATGCAGCTCATAACGGCAGATGCCGCAGCGGTGGCGGCACTCGGTGGAGGAGTTTTCCCGGAGTCGTTGACGGATCCGGCCTTCGTAGCAGCACAGCAACAAACAGGCGCGGCGCTGATCCAGTTCGCCACGAATCCAATCACACTCACACCGCCAACGAATCCACCGACTGCCGCGATCACATCAAACTTGCAGTTCTATCCGCTCCCCACTCCTGTTCGGTTGCTTGACACACGCGCAGGCCAATCGGGGTGCTACAAGCCAGGCGTGCCACTGGGAGTGAAGACGCCTCTCGCCTTGAATGTGCGGATCGTCTGCACGGGATTGCCGAACGATGCTCTGGCGATTGTTGGCAACGCGACCGTGGTCAACACCGCCAATGCACCGGCGGGCTTCGTGACCCTTTACCCCAGCGGTGCGAATCTGCCGACGGCGTCAAACCTCAACTTTGTGCCGGGCGATGTCGTACCAAATGCCTTCACCGTGGGGCTCGGCAGCGACGGTAAGTTCAATGTCTATGCGACGAGCGCGATCAATTTCGTCGTCGATATCACCGGCTACTATGCCCCACCGGGAAACGGTGGTCTCTACTTCCATCCACTCGATGCCCCCATTCGGCTGCTCGACACGCGCGTCGGCCAGAATGCCTGCATCAAGCCGGGTAAAGCCCTCACACCGGGCGTTGCGCTGAATCTCGTGCTTGATTCGGACTGTGTATCGGTCCCGCGCGGCGCCATTGCGGTCGTCGGCAATGCGACTGTCGTCAACAGTACGACGAGGGCACCCGCCGGATTCGCGACGCTCTACCCCGGTGGAGCATCCTTACCACTGGCGTCGAACCTCAACTACGTGCCCGGTCAGGTTGCCCCGAACGCCTTTACGGTCGGCCTGGGCAACAATGCGAGTTTCAATCTCTACGCGACGACGGGAGTCGACTTTGTCATCGACATCACGGGGTATTACGGGGTGAATGGCTTCAACGGATTTACCTACACCTCACTCGCTGCGCCCGTGCGACTCGTTGATACCCGCGCCGGGCAATCGGCATGCAATGCTCCCGGTAAGCCCCTCACGGCCAATACTCCTCTCACCCTCAATACCCGTACTACCTGCACCGGGGTTCCCGCTGCTGCTAGCGCCTTCATCGGTAACGGCACCGTCATCAATAGCGCGGCAGGTGCGCCCGGATTTGTCGACCTTCTACCCGAATGGCGGTCGACCCGCCCCTTGCCTCGAACCTGAACTATGTACCGGGTCAGGTCGTGCCGAATGCCTTCGTCGTCGGCCTGGCGAGCGACGGGACATTCAACACAATCGCCTCGACGGGCGTGGACATCGTGATCGATATCGCGGGCTATTTCAGCTAACGAGACGCCAACGCACGGAGAGGGCGCGGGGAATCATCCTCCCGCGCCCTCTCCGTGCGTTGCATATCCGGCCTCCCTCACGTATGCTCCTTTGTGTGCTGCTCCTGATTGAGATAAGGAAATGATCGATGCGCGATAAGAACTCGCCGCTTTCACCAGATTTCGATATTGACCCACGCCAGCGGATACTGTGGGAGAAGATGCGCCGCCGCGCCCGCCTGACGCAGGCCGGTTTCTGCTTCTGGCTCTTCGCCTCCACCTTTGTCGTCGTCCCGCTCGTCTTCCGGCATCACCCGCTCTGGATTGTCGCAATAGCGACCGGGGTGGTGGCGGGGGTGATCGGCTTCTTCCTGCCCGTCAATATCCCGATGCCCCGGCAGGGGCCGTGGGGCGGCGACCAGCCCTACGGCGTCTACGACCCGCGCGGCCCCAACGGCCCCCGATCCTGACGAAGTGCTGAGTGCTGAGTGCTGAGTATACGAAATGGATCGTCTCCCCTCTCCATCGCCGTACAAACCTGTTTCGTACCGAGGCTTTCGGGCGATGGAGAGGGGCCGGGGGTGAGGAAAGGAAAGCTCCCTCCTCATTGCTCATTGCTGCGTGCGGTTTGACGCCCGCCATCGTCGCAGATACCATGCGGGAGTATCATCGGTGCAGGTCAATCGCGCGGTGGCGCATTGATGACCCACCTAATTTTTTCATCCACCCAACCCTTCTGTTGGAGAGAAAGCGATTCACTGGTATGGCAACATCCGAATCAACCGAGACGAGCGCACCGACGAACAGCAACGGCAATGGTGCGCGCCCATTCGATAAGAAGCTGCTCGTCGCCTCCGCCGCCGCAGTCGGCGCACTCGCGGTCTGGGCGAACGCGAAGGGACGCGAGTTCGTCCGCACTGGCGAGACACCCGCACTCATCAACTGGGATCGTGCGCGTTCGGTCGCGCTGGCGATGAACCGCACCACCGATGCTGAGAGCTTCCCGGCAAGTCTGACGGAATACTATCGCAGCCTCGTCGCGCGCTGCGTCCCGCTCATCGCCGAGTACACCGGCACGACGCTGCCGACGCCGCTGGAGAGCGTCCATGTTTTCAACCGCACGGATTGGATCGACGCGAATATCCGTGCCTTCCAGCAGCTATTCGCTCCACTTGAGGGCCTCAATACCGCGCGCAACCTCAAATCCCCCACCGCCGTCGCGGTCGTCAGTGGCATCAACCAGACGATCCTCTCAGCGGAGGTAGGGCTCCTCCTCGGCTACTTGGCGCGACGTGTGCTCGGGCAATACGACCTTGCGCTGCTCGGTAAGGAGCCCGTCGCGTCCGGCCGGTTGTACTACGTCGAGCCGAATATCGCGGCGGCGACGGAAGTGATGGGGGTGGACGGCCACGAGTTCCGGCTCTGGCTCGCCCTCCACGAAACAACGCACGCCTTCGAGTTCGAAGCCTTCCCCTGGGTGCGCCCGTACTTCAATACACTTCTGGAGCGGTACATCACCCTCGTCACGAACGACCTGCGCAACCTGCAAGGCGGCCTTAACACCTTCGTCCGGCGGCTGCGCGAGCAGGGTGGGAGCGGCAAGAGCCTGATGGAGATGGTGATGACGCCCGAGCAGAAGCAACTCTTCGATGAGATGCAGGCGCTCATGTCCGTCATCGAGGGATATTCGAACCATGTGATGAATGTCGTCGGCAAGCAGGTGCTTCCCTCGCTCAACGCGATGCAGCGGGCCTTCGAGTCACGCCAGAAGCAGCGCAGCCAGGCGGAAGCGCTCTTCATCAAGCTGACGGGGCTGGAAATGAAGATGGAGCAGTATCGCCTCGGCGAGCAGTTCATCGACGCGGTCGTACGCGAGCGTAGCCATCAGTTCGCCCTCAAAGTCTGGCAAGGGCCCGAGAAGCTCCCGACCCTCACCGAACTGCGGAACCCGAAGCAGTGGATCGCACGCGTCGAGCGACAGGAAGCGATCACCGCCGAAGCGCGTCCGATCAGTATCGAGTAATGAGTATCGAGTAACGAGTAACGAAATTGGAGCCGTCCCACTCATTACTCATTACTCGTTACTCGTTACTTTCGACTCCCCGTTGGGTGGACGTACACCCCGTGCGCGTGGTACCGTGTGAGGAGGAAGTGCGGCGCTAAAGGGGATACACGGGTGGATCAGACGCGCGATCAGCGTGACAAGGAACGGGGCGACGCTCGGCCCTTGCGGCGCTGGCAGGGCACCGCGAGCGCGCCACCACAGACGACCCCCGAGGCATTCGCGACCAACTTCCGCACACTCACCCCCGCCCTCTACGATTTCCTCGATCGCCTCACCGGCCGGGATGAGACGGCGAATGCCTTGGTGCGGCAGGTCGCGTCGCAAGCGGCGATGAGCGCGGCCAGCGCGGACCAGTGGCCCTCTGCCCGCGCCTGGCTCTTCGCACGCGCCTACACCGCGCTCCCCAAAGATGCGAGCGCGGCAACCGCAGACCCCGCGATCTATATCCTGCCCGACCCCACCTTACTGCCCCCCGTCGCGCCGGAAGACGGGCTCGATGATATGACCCGCGCGGTCTGGCGGGCGATCAGCGCCTTACCCGTCGAGCAACATGCCCTCCTGCATCTCCACTCGCGGGAGGCGATGGTGGTGGGAGAGGCGGCGAGTGTCCTCGGTATCACCGAGCGCGAAGCGACGGACCGGCTTCAGCGGCTCGTACCGGCCGTGGAGGCGGCGAGTCGCGCGCTCTTTCTCATTCGCTTTGGCCGCCCGCGCGACCCGGACCTCGATGCGCTCCTCGGGGAGCTTAATATCACGCGCCTGACGCCGGAAGCGCGCGCGTCCATCGAGGAGTACGCGGAGCAGTCACCGGCCGCGCAGCAGATGCTCCGCGCCGTACCGCCGCCGCTGACCGTCTACGCCGCCCTCCGCCCAATCGATCCGCCCCCGGCACTCGCGGACGAAGCGATTGCGGACGCGGTGCCGTGGTTGCTGCTCGTCGATGAACCGACGACCGCGATTGATGTACCGGCGGAGATGCCGACCACCGCCATCCCCGAAGAACCCACCTACCACTACGGCACGGAAGCACCGACCGGCGTGACCCCCACCGCCGATGCGTGGCAGTACGGCGAGCAGGAACCGGCGCAGGAAGAACATTACGGCACGCGCGCGCTCGATATTCCCGTCCGCCAGCGGGTAATGCGGGATGAGCCGGTCTACACGCCCCCGCGCCGCACGAACCGCGCGATGGGGCCGCTCGCGCTCCTCGGCCTCCTCGGTGGTGCGCTAATTCTCGTCGTCGGCGCACTCGTCATTTTCCTCGCGCGCGGCGATTCGACGCCGACGGTGAGTGTGACGGCGACCGTCGGGGGCACACCGACCGCAACGATCCCCTCAACCGCCCTCTCACCCGCCCTTGCGACCGCGACCGCCCTCGCTGCAACGATTGGCACCACGACACCTATCCCCTCCCCGACAACGGCACCACGTCCACCCGGTACGACCGCACCGGTGGAAAGCGTCACTAACCCCACCGTCGCTCTCCCGACAACCGGTCTCCCGACGATAGCGGGTACACCGTCGGCGACCGACTCCGCGCCCGCGAGCACGCCGATCGACACGCCGATCGCGAAGGTGACGCCAATCCCCGTGGAGACGCCGACGCCGCGCGTGACACCGATTCCCACCGACACGGCCGTGCCAACCAAGGCAGCAACCGCGACACGTACGGCTCCGACCGCCACTGCTACCATCGCGAAACCGACCACGGCAGCAGCGACCGCAACGAAGGGTGCTGCTGCAACCACAGGAGCGACGACGCCCACATCGGGCGGCGCGATCACCATCGACAAGGCGAGCATCAATCTCGGCGGCCAGGGCACGACCAGCTCGGTGACCCTCTCCAATCCCGGCTCTGCGCCCATCGGCTTTACGACCAAGTCGAGTACGACCTGGCTTTCCGGTTCACCTGCCAGCGGCACGGTGCCCGCCAGTGGCAATGTGCCGGTCAATCTGGCGATCAACCGCGCCGGTCTCTCTCCCGGTACCTATAGCGGCACCATCACCTTCACGACACCGAGCGGTTCCTTCAGTGCCGTCACGGTCACCTTCACGGTGTGAGACTGTTGATCGGTGGCATACACCAGACCTAGCCGCGACCTATCCGGCACATATTTGCGGTAACCTTGGCCACGCTGCGTCAGAGGAGGGAGTACACATTCCGATCGCATCGATGACGGATAGGGTGGTGGCTGGGGCGCAGCGCAACCCGCGGCTTTTCGTCACGGACAGATGAAGGGAACCGCCGATGGGCTCGGAGTATGACGATGTGACCCGACCGCAACCGACTCTTGAAGATGGGTTCGTCACGTTGCGGCCACCGCGCCTCGAGGACAAAAAGGCCCGGCTTGCCTACGGCCGCCACCCAGAGTTCGTCAGGCTCGACGGCGACGACCCGCGCCACTCCTCCTCGTTGACGCCCGACGAAGTCGACCGCTGGTACGACCTATTCCGCGCCGACCCGATCCGCTGGATCGTCGCGATCGAAGGGCGCTGCGTCGGGTTCGCCCGCTTCAAGGACCTGCAAGAGCACAACCGACGGGCCGAGTACGCGGTCGGGCTGTACGACCCGGCGACATGGGGCTGCGGCATCGGGACGGCGGCGACGCGACTCGCCCTCCGCCACGCGTTCGAGACGCTGCGCCTGCACCGGGTCGACCTGCGCGTGTTCACCTTCAATACACGGGCGATCGCCTGCTACGAGAAATGCGGCTTTGTGCGCGAGGGGATCGAGCGGGAGGGCGCGTGGGTGGCCGATGCGTGGCAGAGCGACCTCATCATGAGCATCCTCGAACAGGAATACGCCCACCTCTCCCCCGGCTGGTGGGCATCGCTCGCCGCTCGGCACGACATCCATCGCCGTTAGCGCGACTCCAGCAACTTGGTATGATGCATCCACTCGCAACGATGAGGACACCGCAGAAGAGGTATAACCGCAAATGATGGGGAGAGGAGCCAGGCGACAATGCAGGCGTCAGAGGTCCCGCGTGCGATGGCTGCGGCCATGTCGACCGCCGCATCACTTGACCTGACCGTCGACGACGCGATCGTTCTCCATGACTCGAACAAGCTCACTCTGCGTCTGCTGCCTTGTGACGTACTTGCCCGGGTGGCACCTGTGGCGCTTCAGATGTCACAGTTCGAAGTCGAGCTTGCTCAGCGGCTCGCCGCATCCGGGTGCCCTGTGGCTACTCTTGAGCGTCGCGTGGACCCACGCGTCTATGAGCGTGATGGCTTCGTGGTCACGCTGTGGACCTACTACGAACCTGCGACACCGCGAGCGGTCTCACCAGCCGACTACGCCCGTGCGCTCGCGCGGTTGCATGCCGGCATGCGCACGCTCGATATCCCGACGCCGCACTTCATGGATCGCGTTGAGCAGGCTCAACAACTCGTTGCGAGCCGCGACCACACGCCGGCGCTCGCCGACGCGGACCGGGAGTTCCTCGGCGACACGCTCCGAAGCCTGAGACGCGTGATCGGCGACCGTGGCGCCGCTGAGCAGCTCCTGCACGGTGAGCCGCACCCGGGTAACGTGCTCACCACGAAGAACGGGCTGCTCTTCATCGACTTCGAGACGTGTTGCCGTGGGCCGGTCGAATTCGACCTCGCCCATGCGCCCGAAGCAGTCAGCGAGCACTATCCGGGTGTCAATCAAGACTTGCTGCGCGAGTGCCGGATCCTCGTGCTGGCGATGATCACAACGTGGCGCTGGGATCGAGGCGACCAATTCCCAAATGGGCGCCAGCTGGGCACGGAGTGGCTCAGCCAGCTCCGAGCAGCGCTCGATCGTACGGGGCTGGATACCCATGACTGATTGCGGTATCAGTTGAGCGGCGGATGCTCCGCCTTGAGTGCACAGATCGCGTCCCGGACCGCAGCAGGCACCCGGCGATGTCTCTCGACCTGCGGCGCAAACAGGCTGGTCATCCCATCCTTCGTGAACCGCGCCGCCTGCCGATAGAGCGTGCGCGCCGCGGCACCGGTCTGCTGCGCACGCTCCGCGGGGAATGGCCGAAGAGGACAACCGGACGAATCAACTCATAGGTGAGCTGCTGGGGGAACTGGGAGAGCAGTTGGAGTTGCTGCCAGTCGTCGGTTGGTTCGAGGCGCGGGCGCAGACGCGCAGGCATTGCTTCCCCACGAATGAGCGGAGCGGTGATAACGTTATATCGAGTCCCGACGGGGGATACTAGCGGTTCGCCACGCTGACAGCAAATAGGTGCCGGATAGGTCGTGGCTAGGTCTGGCATCCACTGCCCGGTATGTGCCACACAATGCTGATGACAGGTCTCGCGACCTGTCACCGACTCCCTGCACGCAAAACGCGCGCGCCCTCGATTTGTACGTTACCCGATTTCTGTTTGCATCATTCCCATTGTATTGCCAGACCAGAAGCCGTCGATGATAGCTACGCGTTTGTGATTTCCGAGATGTCTCTTCGTCCGTCCACGGATTGCCAGCCCCCTATACTGGCCTTAATGTGCCAGCATGAGATGACAGTTCGCCAGGACGCAAGGGGCGGTTCTCTGTCAATTGTGTCAGAGAATCAGTGTTTTCTTTTCCCTCTCTCGTCCGCCATTATTGGCGGCTACCTCTGTAGGGGGCACAGATGGAAACCATCGAACCGGCGACGATTGACGATATCCCGCACCTCGCCGACTTGCTCGCAATCCTCTTCGCGCAGGAAGCGGACTTCACGCCCGATCGGGACCGACAGGTGCGGGGTTTGCAGCAGATTCTTACCGCACCCACGACGGGGTGCATCTTCGCGGCGCGATCAGAGAGCACGGTGATCGGGATGGTGGCGCTCCTGTTCACCGTGAGTACGGCGGAGGGTGAACCTGTCTGCTGGCTGGAAGACATGATCGTGCATCCGGACTGGCGCGGCAGTGGGCTCGGCTCCCGCCTGCTTCAGTACGCTATCGACTACGCCCGCGCCCATCATTGCGCGCGAATCACCCTCCTCACTGACCAGACCAATGCGGGGGCGATCCGCTTCTATGAACGACAGGGATTTCAGCAGTCCGCGATGATCGCATTACGGCTTCATCTGTGAAACGGGCCCGTCATGCGCGCGATCAGACCTGACCTGTATAGGTGTCCGCGAGCCACGCTTGCTTATCTGCTTCGGTGCGTCCGGAGAAGAGGTAGCGATGCCAGGCCATCCGCTCATGGACAATGACACCGAACTCCCAGACACACGCGGCGGGCCCATCTTCTTCATTGGGCGTGATGCGAGTAAAAGGCTCCGACGTGGCAAGTTCCCTGGCATAGAGCCGCTCCCATAGCTCCTGATGCCCCCGCCAGACACCGGCGATCAGGAAGGCATGGGTGGTGCTGAGATGGATGAGCGCGAAGTTCAGCCCGTACGAGGGGGTCCATGCACCGGACGCCATCGCCTCCGTAAGAATCGTCCTCGCCTCCGCATCCATCGCGGCAGGGATCGTCACGCCCTCGCGGTGAACGTGATACCACTTGAAGATCGTATTCGGCAGCACGAGCGCTTCCTCGGGATGCGCGACGCGCCATTCGTGCACATAGGTCATCGGGACATTGCCGAGATCACTGAGAGAGACCGCGCGTGCATTCACTGCCATTTTCTATTGCCTCCGTAGGTTACGCTGCCCGCCGTCGGGTAAATGTCATGATCCAGTTCGTCTCCCAAGTCTTCCCGTGATCTTCGGAAAAGGCTTGCTCCCACCGCGCCGCGTCGGCGGTGATGTCAGACCAGATGAAGCGGGCGACCACCGGCTTACCCGCGTGCTGATCGTCGCCGTAGAACAGACCCAGCCCGTTGACGAATTTCCCGACCACCGGCGGCTGTAATTCGTGGGTGACCGTATCCACCCAGTAGATGCTCCACTCGTCCGTCGTGGGATTGAACACCCGCAGCGAGACACCCTCGAACGCCACGCCACGCCACGTTGCCGTCATACGATCGACATTCCCCGCGCCCCCGAGAATCGGCTGACATTCCTGGGTGGCCGTGAACGTCTCCCATTCATCCGAGCCGGTCAGACGCGATTTCAACCGCTCATTGACGACCTGCCAGGAACCGAAAAGGAAGTCGAAATCGTGGACACCGGCAAGCATAGGCGATAGGGTCATTGATCCTCCTCTTATGGCGCAACCCGAAAGAGAACGCATTTTCTCTCTTCAGAATACCCACAATTGGACCATAATAAAGGACCAATTTACGAATAATTATAGGTCCAATTAACGCAGAAGCGATCAGATACGTCGTGACACGTGCTATCCGTCGGGGAGGCTGGTGTTTACCCTCTAAGGGGTTTCAGCAGCGTTGCGACATGTGCATACTGGGCAGAAAATCGGTCATCGGAATGCCCTCCCTCTTGTGGCCAGAACCTCATGAGGAAGAAAAGCGCGAACATGCGCCGGGCGGCAACATAGCGTCGCTCCTCCATCGCCGAGAGGTCAAATCGCGCGACGAATTCTGCCCACGTATCTTCCGGCGTGGCGAACGACGCGGGATGCTCGACGAGATCGGCGAGATCGACGGCACGATCACTCCAACCGGCATACTCGAAGTCGATCATACGCAATCGCTCTCCATCCCAGAGGCAGTTGGCAAGGTTTGGATCGCTACGAGAGAAGACCGCATCTGCCGATTCGAGGAGAAGTGCGGGATCCGGCCCACGAAGCCACGCCCGCCAAAGCCGCGCCGCGACATGACATTCGGCATCAGGAAGATACGCCGCGATGGTCTGCTCGCCCTCGCGCACGCGCCGGAGAATCGAGGGCGCATCGCCCTCAGCGTGCCGGAGCGGATGGCGCAGGGTGCTCGGGGTGATCGCGTGAAGCGACTGCGTCGCAGCTTCGAGCGCGGCCAGTTGCACAGGATTCAACCGCCCACCCAGCCCTTCCCCGGAGACGAATTCCATGATGACGATTGGCACGCGCGCGTCGGGGTCGTATGCGAGCGGCAGGGGCGCAGGGGTGTAGCCACACTCCGCGAGGGCATTGAGCGTGCGCCATTCCGTCTCGACACGCTGCCGCCCATCCACCTTGTAACATTTGAGGCAGTAGGTTCGGCCCTCCTGTTGGAAGGCATACGCGCCGTTATTCCTCCCGCCCGTAAGGACGCGGAGATTGGCGTCCCGAAGGAGCACGTCATCCGCCGCCACCATCCCCGCATGATGAGAGCGAACCGCAGCGATAAAGGCAGGCGGGAAGCCGGGAATGGTTCTATCGCGCATGTGCGGAGTGTAGCACGCGCCGGGGGCTGATTCTGGTACACTACAGGCCAATGATGGCACGGCGGCGAGCGACAGGAGCAAAAGGCGATGACCGCAACCACGACGACAGCCCAGGCGACTCAGGAGCGGATGCGGCAGCGCGAGCGCGCCCGTGAGAAGGAGCGCGTGCTGCGCGATATGGACAAGACGTGGCGCGCGCTCATGGACAGCGTCCGCGGCATCCCCGAATCGCAGATGAGCACGTCGGGCGTGTCCGGCACGTGGTCCGTCAAGGATATCCTCGCGCACATCGCCGCCTGGGATCGGGAGACGACGCGCGTCGTCATGCAAATCATGCGCGGCGACGAACCGGAATGGCCCATCCACGATCAGAAGTTCAATGACCTCAACTACGAGGCGGACAAGAACCTGCCGGTGAACGAAGCGCGCAACCGGGCGCTTTCCGCGCACAAGGCGCTTGTCGAGATGCTGGATGGACGGTCCGAAGTGCGCGCGGATTGGCTACGCGGTGCGACGTACGACCACTACCCGGAGCATACCGAAGATATTCTCCGCTGGCGGCAGACGAACCCACTGACACCTGCTCCTGATAAAGCACGCTCCACGGGTGCGGCGGCCCAGCAAGACATACCGAGCCCGTATGCCGCCCACGCCAACGTTCCGACGCCCGAGCGCGCAACCCCCCCGCGCGTACCGTAGGATATCCCCTCGTACGGAGCCCCCGGCCCCTCCCCTTCGCAAGCTCCGGAGAGGGGGGGCCTCACTGCACGTGCCGTGGCGTTCCCCATACATTGTGATCTCGCGAAGGTCGCTCCCCCTCTCCACGCGATGGCTCCGTACGAGAGGGGGCTGGAGGGTGAGGTTTCCCACGGCACACGTCTTGCCTCTCCGTGCGGTACAATGCCTCCACAGATACAGGAGGAAACCGTATGGTGACGATCCATCTCCGGCTTCGGACCCTCGTGATATTCGCGTTGATCGCGCTTGCGGCATGGTTCGTTATCACCAAGCTCTTCGATGTCGTGTTGCTCATCCTCGTCAGCATGATCTTCCTCGCCACATTAGAACCGATTGTTGATCGCATCGAGCGATCCGGCCTGCCGCGCGGCATGGCGGTACTGGCGGTGATGTTGCTCATCGCGACGGTCATCGCGGTGATCGGCATCCTCGTCGTACCACCGCTGATCGACCAAGTGACGAGTTTCCTTACCAACCTCCCGGATATCGTGGCGGGTGCGCGAGAGCAACTGCAAAAGCATGGGTTGGGCGACACCTTCAGCAAGCAACTCGATCAGATCAGCATCCCCTCCAATCTTGCCAACCGCGTGCTGAGTGCGAGTTCGGCAGTCGCGGGCTTCCTCGCTACCGCCGGGACGATCCTCATCATTACGACCTATCTCATCCTCGACGCGCGCCGCATCGACAAGGCACTCTATGAGCGACTGCCCCGCAAATTCCATCATCATGCGCGCTATATTCTCGCCAACCTGCAGGATGTCGTCGGGGGCTATATTCGCGGCCAGGTGACTACCTCCGCGCTCATCGCCGTCTTCACCTTCGTGATGATGCTCATCCTCCGGGTACCGAACCCGGTTCCGCTGGCGATCATCGCCGCACTCGGCGATGTCGTGCCAGTGATCGGAATCTTCGTCATTATCATCCCCCTCACCCTCGCGGCACTCACTGTCTCTGTACCGGCAGCGATCATCGTCGTCGTGCTGATGAGCATCTACATCTGGCTGGAGAACAATATCCTCTTCCCGAATGTCTACGGCCAGGCCCTCTCGCTACCGCCGCTCGCTGTCTTTCTCGCCGTGATCATCGGTGGCAGGCTGCTCGGCTTCGCAGGTGCCATCCTCTCGTTGCCGATCGCCTCCGGGCTTGTCGTCATTACCGCCTATATGTGGGATGTCCATACCGGGCGCGTGCCGATGGAACTTGAGGAGGAAGAACCGCCCGACGAGGCCGCGAGTGGTGTTATCCGCCCGGACCCGGTTGTCGCTTCCAGCACCGATTGAGCGCGCAGTGAGAGAGGAGGGGAACACCATGAGCGAGCGATGGACGAATGTCACTGTTGCGGTCGTGCAGGCCGCGCCGATCATCATGGAACGGGAGGCGACGATCGCGAAGGTCGCGCACCTGACACGCGAGGCGGCGGCGAATGGCGCGCGGCTCGTCCTCTTCCCGGAAGCGTTCGTGCCCGCCTATCCGCGCGGTCTCAGCTTCGGGGTCGTCGTCGGCAACCGGACGGAGGCGGGGCGGCGCACCTGGGCACGCTACAACGCGAACGCCGTCGAGGTGCCGAGTGCCGCGACCGACGAACTGGGCCGTGCCGCGCGTGAATCGGGCGTCTACCTCGCGGTCGGCGTCATCGAGCGGGACCGGGTGAGCGGCGGCACGCTCTACTGCACGCTTCTCTATTTCGGACCGGACGGGCACCTACTCGGCACGCACCGCAAACTGAAGCCGACCGCCGGGGAACGCCTGATCTGGGGCGAGGGGGACGGCAGTACGCTGCCCGTCTTCGATACCGAGATCGGCAAGGTGGGTGGCCTGATCTGCTGGGAGAACTACATGCCGCTCGCGCGGATGGCGATGTACCGCAAGGGCGTCGAACTCTATCTCGCCCCCACCGCCGACGCCCGCGACACCTGGCAGGCGACGCTCCAGCATATCGCCCTCGAAGGGCGCTGCTATGTCCTCGGCTGCAATCAGTACGTCACGAAAGCGATGTATCCCGCCGATCTCGAAGGGATCGAGGACCTCGCCGCTATGCCGGAGGAGCTTTGTCGGGGCGGCAGCGCGATCATTTCCCCCCTCGGGCACTGCATCGCGGGGCCGCTCTACGGCGCGGAGGGCATCTTGTACGCCGAACTCGCGCAGAGCGTCATCGCGGAAAGCAAGTTCGATTTCGATGTAATCGGCCATTACGCCCGCAACGATGTCTTCCAGTTCGCCGTCAATGAAACGCCCCAAACGTGCGCGGCAGACGTCGCAGGAGCGGAAACCATCGCCACCCTCACCCCAAGCCTGCTCCATCTACCCTGATCGCGCCGGACGGATTGATAGACAAGGATTGAGAGAACAGGCTGATGAACCGTGCCAACTTAATCCGCTAAAGAGATCATGGGCGAAGCGCACCTATCTCTTCCTCACCCCCGGCCCCTCTCTATCGCCCGTAGATTGAGGTAGAGATAGGCTTGTGCGGCGATGGAGAGGGGCCGGGGGTGAGGAAAGACCGCGCTACCCCACACCGAGCAACTTGAACATCTCACGACCGAGAAGGCCCTGCAAAACTTCGTACTGCGTCCCCTTGTTCTCCGGGTGATACTCGAAGCGCGCACGCTCGAAATACTGCGTCGTGTAGATCTTCCCGTCGGTCAGCGAGGCTTCCTGATACTCCTCGGTGATCGGGTAGCCGAACTGCTCCAACCCGCCATGCTCCTCCCAGTAGGTCTTGAAGACGCCGCCAAGCGTGTGGCCCGTCGCGGTGTAGAAGACCTTTGTGCTCGTGTTCGCGACGGATGGGACGGGCAGGAACGCCTGCCGAAGTGATGCACTCGCTGCGGAGGTGGGCGTCGGGGCGGGGGGCAGTGCCCCAGGTGCCACAGGGACGACGGGAGCGGTCGACCGCCGCGTCAGTGGTGACGACGAGTGACGGTGCGGGCGTCCCACCGCTGAGACCGACCGCAAAGACGCTCACGGTCGTATTCGGACCGAGCGTGACGTTGTCCATCCGGGTGATGAGATTGCCGTTGCCGTCGTTGAGGATCAGGGAGTAGGTGCCGGTGGTGATCGCGACGTATTCGGCCGTCTCACGCGCTTTCGCATTACCGAGGATCGTGTTCGAGACCGCCACCGCAAGGGTAAGGGTGCTCGTACCGGGAATGTAGTTCCCGAAACGTACTTTCGCATTCGTGGAGCCATCGAGCGTATTGCGGTCGATCTCTACCGATGCATCGATCGAGGCATCCGATTGCCTGCCCATCACGACGACCGTATAGTCCTTCGGCGAGCGGAACTTGACGACCCGCTTGTAGACGTACGCCGCCGATTGCGTCTTCCGGCCTGCCGGGTAGACGCTCAGTTCGTAGTCGCCATCCTGCCGTTGGGCATATGCGGTGACGGTTTTGAACTGCGCATTGGCCGCCAACTGCACATCATCGATCCAGACATCGACCCCGGCGTTGTCCGGCACCGCCATCAAGACCCGCACGCGGAAGAGCGGATTGTCCGCCGCGACGCGTGGCAGGATGATCGCCGTCACCAAGGTCGCCAAAACGGTCGCGTACAGGGCCGTTCGTAGTACGCGCGTCTTTCCTATCCGCATGATCCCTCTCCCCTTCCGAATCCGGCATGACCCACGAACGACGAACGGCGTGCAGCGCACCCCACTGTCTGCTATACTCGCACGTACGGCACGTACGTACATCAGAGAATACCGAATATCGGCAGATTTGCAAGGGGTAGTCCGTCACGAGTTTGCGGATCTCGCGCATGGCAAGGGAGGGTGAGACATGCCGGATGAGGTCTTTCGGAAGACACCCGGTGTGACGCACACCGAACGTCTGCTTATCGATCAGGTATGGGGAGAGACGCTGCGCCGCAACCGCTGGCGACGGCGCGCATGGCGACTGCTCAATCGCGTGCGCGCCCTCTCGGTTGTACGTGTCTGGTTACATGCGAATCGGTGATTCTTCCTCATCATGATGCCGCGTGACTGCCTGCGCCAATGCATCGAGAACGGACCGGAGGGCTTGCGCGGTCGCTTCGTCCGTGATGTTTCCATTCCCGTCCATCTTCGTGCGGACGAGCGGGACAGTGAGGGTCGCACCCTCGACAATCGCTGCGGAGACCGCTGTCAGCGTCACCACCAGCGATGCAAGCCCCCGCTCCCCGCCGGTGGGATAGGGAGAGGCGCCGAGTGCGGCAACCGGCTTGCCCACGAAGTCGCCGGACGAGACGGTCCATTCGAACATGTTCTTCAGCGCACCCGGCATACTGTAGGCATACTCCGGCGTGCAGATCAGTACCCCGTCGGCTTCCTGGACCATCTGCCGCAGTGTCGAGACCGCTTCTGATGGGCTGTCAGTGAGATCGGGGGAGAAATGGGGCAGATCGCCCAGACCGTCATAGATCGTAAACGCCATCTGCGCGGGAGCGAGCGCGATCGTCGCACGCAGGAGGGTCGAGATCGTGGCAGTGGCACGCAGGCTGCCGGAAATCGCGAGGATGTGCATGGTTGTGGCCCCTTTCGTTCAATTCCTCACCCCCTGCCCCCTCTCGTATGGAGCCATCGCGTATAGATCGAGGAATAGGAGGGGTTCGTACGGCGATGGAGAGGGGAGGGACACGGGTTTGCAAACTCGTTTTCGTAACTAAGCGACGCGACGGAAAGCGTGAGATTATTGACCCGAAGCGATCGCTTCGGGTTTCGCTCATTTTCAATGGATTGTCGCCGATCGGTATTCCCGAGAACGAGAGCGAATTGCAGACTGATTGATCCCTTTGCATAAACACCGGGCGCACGGCGGTGCGCCCCTACCTGCCGGGTTGCCGCGCCACTGACATTAGGAGACCGGCTTGATCGGCTTGAGGTGCGACGCGAGGAAGCGCCATGCGTCACGCCGGGATGCGCGGGCGAGCGGCGTATCGAGTCGGTTGAAGATATGCCCACCGGGCGCGTTTTCGTAAATCTGATACTGGAAGGAGTCGGCCTTTCCTTCCGCCTTGAGCGCCTGAATCATCCGCTCGACTTCCAGCACATTGACATCCTCATCGTTCGTCGTCGTGTGGATGAGGAGGGGCGTGCCCGCGTAACGATGCGCCTGCCACGAGGGGGAGCGGCGGCGATACTCCGCGACATCTTCCTGGGCGGTCTTGCCGATGTGGTATTCCGCAGACATCTGATCGCGATACCCCTGCCCCTTGTATCCCATCCGCGCGACGAGATCGCTGACGGGCACCGCCGCGTACGCCGCCGCATAGTCGTCCGGATGATCGAAGATATTGAGGAGGGTATGCATCCCACCGTGGCTCCAACCGATGATGCCGACCCGCATGGCATCGAGGAATGGGTACGCCTCGATCGCGAAGTTACGCGCCGCGTAGCTGTCCTCGGTTTCCAGTCCGCCGTAATCGATCTCCTCGTAGAAGTCGCGGCCGTAGCCGGTACTACCCCGATACTCCGGCGCGATGACGGTATAGCCTTGGGTGACTAACTCGCGTAGGACATTCGACGCGCCGGAGCCGAAGTTCGCGTGGATACCGCCATGCACCTGCACGATGAGCGGGTGCTTCCCGCTCCGGTCCAGATCGCGCGGAATGAAGACATATGCGCGCAAAACGAGCGGGTTCCCGGCCCCTTGCGCGGTCGGGTTCGGGTTGTTGCGCGGCGGCGGGCCGGTAAACGAGACGAGTTCGATTTCCGCAATGTCGCCGAGCCGCTGATAGAACATCAGATCGTCGATCTGCCGCGAGAGCACATCCATCGTATGCTTCTGATCCTCAACCGCCCGCTCCAGCTTCTTAATCAGTGCATCCCGTGCATCACTCTCCATTGCCCACTCCTTCCCATCTCTCGAATCGTTTACGAAGGAAAACGCGACGCACAGAGAGACACAGAGAGCACAGAGAACACAGAGAGGGCCTTTTGATTCTTTTCTTCTCCGTGTCCTCTGCGTCCTCTGCAGTTCAATCGTCCCCTCCAATTAGTAATGTACCAGCAAGCCGACGATGCCCGCGCCGAGGAGGATGAAGACGGGGTTCCACTTCGGGCGCAGGATGACGATGATCGGCGCGGCGAGGGCGATCAGCCAGTCCGCGATGCCCGTCGCCGCGCCCCGAACGATGGAGAAGGCCGTCCAGAAGAGGATGCCAACGACGGCGAGACCGATCATCCGCATTGCGCCGATCACACGCGGGTTCCGCGCCACCCGGCGATGGAGCGCGGAGAGCGGCAACACCAGCAGCGAGGGGATGACATTCGCGACCGCCGCCACACCCGCACCGGGAACGCCCTCGATCAAATAGCCGAGCGCGATGACGTACAGCCCGTTCGGCCCCGGACTGATACGCCCGACCGCCAGCGCCTGCCCGAACTGCGCCTCGGTCGCCCAGCCATGCGTATGCGTGAGGCTCTGGACGAGGATCGGCAGACTGCCCAAACCCCCAAAGGAGAGCAAGCCCGCCTTGAGGAACTCCCAGAAGAGGGTCAGGCTATTCATGCGCGCCGTGTCTCTTCCGGCACGGGCGCGGGTTCCGTTGTCGATTTCGGCGCGGGGGCGGGCGGTTGCATCGCGAAGATACGCGGGAAGAGCGCGCCGATTGCCCCCATCGACAGGAGGATGACCGGAACAGGCACATGCAGGAGGCCGACGAGTGCGCCGCAGACGAGCATCACGATGATCCCCCGCACGCGATCCCAGCCCACGCCGAGTTGACCTCCTCCCATCTGCACGACGATGGCGAAAGTCAGGCCACCCGTCGCGGGGACGATCCCCGCGAGCACCGCCCCCGCCACCCGGTTGCCCTGCACGATCGTAATGAAGGCAGCGAGGAGCGTCGTGATCAGAAACGCGGGTGCGAGCAACCCTGCGAGCGAGACGACCACGCCACCTGCCCCCGCCATCATCCGGCCCATGACGATGGACTGGGCGATGATGTTCGTGCCCGGTGTCAGTTTGGAGAGCGCAAATGCCTCGTTATACTGATCGCCCGTGAGCCAGCGGTAGCGCTGGACGAACTCGCGACGCATCAGGAAGAGCGTCGCCGCCCCACCCCCGAAGGAGAACGCGCCGATCCGCAGCCAGGTCAGGAATAATGCCTTGAGCGAGGGGGGATGCGGGTCGGTCGCTGCCTGCTCCTCCGGCAGCGGGAGTGGCGCTTCCTCGGGCGGTGTCGCGGGGCTCTGCATACGATGTCGTCCCTCCTCACAGCGTGCGGGCACCGCACCTATCCTACCCGATTCCGTCCAGTTGCAGGATGAAGAACTGATCCCAGATCGCCCATTCTTCGACGATCACGCCACCCGCGATACGATAGATGGCTACTCCCGCCCAGTCGAGATGCCTACCGGTGGGCTGCCGCTGCATGAACGGCCCGCGATGCGTACCGGAGTATGCCAACCGCGCCACGACCTTGTCCTGCTCGGCGATCAGGTCTTCGACGCGCACCGTGAGATCGGGAAAGGCGTCCCGCATCCGACGAAGCGCCTGTATGAGCGCGACTCTGCCATGGATGCCAGGGGAAACGTACGCGGGCGCAAGAAGTAATCGACGCACGCAAACTCGCCAGCGTTCAGCCCGGTTTCTATCCATTGCCGAATCAGTGCTTTGTTCGATTTCGTTGACATGGTCTGTTCCTCCGTTGTGGGAAACCTCACCCCCCCAACCCCCTCTCCGTCAAGCGGAGAGGGGGAGCAACCCTCTATAGGCCACGGTGTTCGAGAAACGCCACGGCACTGGCAGTGGGCACCCTCTCTCCACGCGATGGTTCAGGGGTCGGGGGTGAGGTCGATCCTGCTCCATCTATACTCGTCATCAGTTATATGGGGGATTGGGCTGAGGAAGGTATGATGGAGTGTAGAGTAACGCGGTCGCAGTCAATCCAGTAAAGTGGCGCGCAGAAATTCTCGGCCCACGGCGTGCGACGAGTGAAACGGCTGGAGGAGAATGGACAGATTCCGAGAGTCCGAGGGCGGTCCGCACATACCACGGCGCTTCATCCGCCGTTTGCTGGATGGGGTGCGCGTCTTTACGGTCGTCGCAGGGGTGATCGCGCTGATCGGCGGGGGGATCTCGATCTATGCCTACCGGCAGGTCGATCGTACCGAGGGCGCGACGCAGACACAACTGCGCCTAATGGGTCAAACCGCCGCTCAATCCGCCCAGACACTGCGGAGCGTGACCGATGCGAGCACGCAGGGGGCGGCAACGGTCGATAGCGCGACGATCTCGCTCACCCAGGTCTCCCGCACGATCCGCGATACCGCCGGGACATTGGAAGAGACGGCGAAGGTCATCAACTTCACGATCCCGATCACGAATACGCGCCCGCTCGCCGGTGTGGACGAGAATTTCCGCAAGCAAGCGGTGCAACTGCGGATGGTCGCGACAGAAATTGACCAGACGACCCAATCACTGGCGGCAAATGGCGGCAATCTCCGCACTATCGCGCAGGAGGTGCAAGGGGTCTCCCAGAATATGGACGTGATCGCGACGCAAATCCTGCAACTCGCCGATGGTCCGGGAGCGAGCAGCGTACCGTCCATCGCGGGGAATGTCCGGCTCGTCCTCATCTGGAGCATTGTGCTGCATCTCCTCTTCCTCGGCTTCGCCATCTCTTTTTACATTCTGGCGACTGCACTGCGCCAAATGGCGTATGATGCTCCACGCATCAGGAACCGTGACGCTGCGGATGCAGCGGGTCACGACTGGTCCTGACACCGCTCGCTCGTAGCCCGGATGGAGAGAGAGACATGCGACGAGGATGCATCATCGGGGGTGTCGTGCTCTTGCTCGTCAGCCTGACGACCTTTCCGGCAGGCGCGGCATCGTTCGCGACTGCCGCGTTCCAGACGCAGTGGGTGCGCGGTGAGGCAATCACGACGAACTTCTGGGGGCCGCTCTCGACCTCCGATGGTGGTCGGAGCGAGTATTACAAGGACGCACCCGCCGGGCAGCGCATCGTGCAATACTTCGACAAGGGGCGGATGGAGTGGGTAGAGCCGCCCGGCCTCGTCACGAACGGGCTGCTTCCCGTCGAAATGATCCGTGGGCGCGTGCAGATGGGCGACACGACCTTTGTCAGCAAGCCGCCGCCGAATATCCCGATCGCCGGTGATCTGAGCAATGTGGGGCCAACCTACGCGACACTCAGTGGTCGCGCGAGCGGTATCCTCGCCCCCGCCCCGGTGAAGACGGGCGAAGCGGTCACCACCATCGTCGCCGCCACGGGAGACATCGTGCAGGGCTCTCCCGCCGCCGGGGTGACGCTCTCCGGCTACGACAATGAGACGCAGCACAATGTCGCCTCGGTCTTCGCCAACTATCGTAACCGTGCGGGCGTCGCCACCATCGGGCTCGCGATCTCCGAGCCCTTCCGCGCGGCCCTCGTCGTGAGCGGGCTGCCGAAGGAGATCGTCGTGCAGGTCTTCGAGCGGCGCGTCCTGACCTTCAACGCGGCGAACGTCCCCCCCTTTCAGGTGGAGATGGGCAACGTGGGCTTGCATTACTTCCAGTGGCGCTATCCGCCCGGCGCACCCCCCATCCAGCCACCGCAGTAGCGGACGATACGAGCGATATCGGGAAGGAGTACCGCAATGGATTCGTCAGCGACCGACGACCTCGTGCATGCCCGTGCGCGGCGCATTGCGACCAGCACCTGGAGCGATGCGCTCGATCAATTAGGCATCCGGGGAGTCGTCGAAGGGATTTCGGTGCGCAGTGGATCGGAGCGTATCGCCGGGCGCGCGGTCACGGTCCATGAAGAAGTGGGATCGCTCGGTGCCTACCCGGTCGATGCGTTCGCGGTCGGCAGGATACTGCAAGCAGCAGGGGCGGGCGACGTGCTCGTCATTGATATGGGCGGTGCCGCAGTCTCGACATTGGGCGGGCTGGCGGCACAGGCGGCGCGGGCGCGAGGGATCGCGGGGGTGCTGATAGACGGCGGATGCCGCGACCTCGAAGAGATCGAGCCCACCGCCCTCTGGGTAGCGAGCAGGCATGTCACGCCGGTATCGGGCAAGCAGCGCGTGCGCGTCATCAATATCAATGAGCCGGTGTACCTGGGCGGGGTCGGCGTGTCGCGGGGCGATTATGTGATCGCTGATCAGACGGGCATCGTCGTGGTTCCGGCGCAGCATATGCAGGAAGCGCTGGCGCGCGCGGAGCATCTGGAGAGCCAAGACCAACGTTTTCGCGCGGCGCTCGACACAGGAAGAGCGTTCGCGGAGGTCGCCGCCACACTTCGACACCTGTGACGGCCGCATACCGGCACACACCGACCGCTCGACATGCGATTGTTTACGCCCTGAGCATTGCTTCCAGACGCGCCTGTACGGCGGGCCACTCGTGATCGAGGATGCGAAACCAGGCGGTATCGCGGTTGCGCCCCTTGACGATGTAATGCGCCTCCTGGATACCCTCGAACTGGAAGCCCATCCGCAAGGCAGAGCGACGCGAGCGTTCGTTGAGGCTGTCGCACTTCCACTCGACGCGCCGGTAGCCGAGGCGGAAGGCGTGCCCGAGCATCAGGTAGGTCGATTCGAGGCTCACCTTCGTCCGCTGTACGAGCGGGCTGTACCAGATATTGCCGAGTTCGATTTTGAGGTGCTCCGGCATATTCGTCATAAAGTTGACCGCACCGATCGGCTGCCCGGTCGGCACATCGAAGACACAGAGGCAGAGGCCGTTCGGCGCATCCACCTGCGGGCGCAGCGCTGCCCGCATCGCCTCCGCATCCGCGAATGGCCCCGCCGCCAGGTATCGCCAGACAATTGTCTCCGGGTCATACGCCGGGATCGAACGATCTCCCAATGTGGCCGACTGCCCATTCGAGACGGCAAAGAGTGCGTCCACATCACGGGCGAGGTCGAGCGGCGCGAGCCGGACGAACGATCCGGTCAACGTCACCGGCGCGACTTTGAGCGGCAGCGCCGTCCGCCGCGCGAGCACCTCCTCCGGGAGCGATACACCAACCGACCAGTCCGCCATAATGATTCCTTTCCATTTGCCCTTTTCCGTACCAAACCGATTGAATCGCAGAGAGGTCTTAACACAGAGCGCACAGAGGACACAGAGATCACAGAGGTCACAGAGAAGAGGAATAAAGGATTCTCTCTGTGATCTCTGTGTCCTCTGTGCTCGAATCCCTCTCCCTCTCTGCGTCCGCTGCCGGGTGCCCTTTGGGCGGCATGCGGTTCAATCGGTTTCACCTTGCGGCGGCAGCGTGGCCTCGATAACATCGGCGGCGCGACCATCGCCGGCTTCGCCTCGCGCGCGAAGGCCCGCGACGACCTGGCGTTTCACTTCCACTGGCGCGGCGGGGCCGACTTTGAACTTCGCATCGGTTTCGAGGATACGCAACCGCATCGTCGCCAGCCGCCGGATGCGCGGGCCGTAGAAATCGCCGTCCACGATCGGTTCGTAGGCCGCGCCCGGCTCGTACGCCGCGAGCAGCCGGGCGAGGGCGGCAGCGACATCGTTCGGGTCCGTTGAGGTGGTCGCTTCACAGGCGAAGGAGACGGCGCGGAAGTTGAGGGTAGCACGCGCCGCGTCCGCCGGATCCACCCATTCGTGACGGGAGGCGGCGAGAAAATCCGAGACGAAAAAGGTGACCTGCGGGTTCGCCTGGACGGCGGCGAAGGTCGCGTCTTCCTGCACGCAGTGCAGTTCGATGGTGTCGCCCTCCTTCACGAACGGCAGCAGGCTCACCTGCGGGAAACCGCCGGGTGGGGTGGCGATCAGGTAGCCGTGCCGCTGCCCGGCGACAAATGCCGCGACCGCCGCCGGGTCTGTGGGATATTTCTCCGAACGATACATGCGCTGCCCTTTCTCTACGCGGGCGTGGTGTGCAGGGCAATTTCGACGGTCATCACGCGGCTCGCACCCGGATCGAGTGGCACGAGTCCATCGGGATGCCCCTCCGGCTGGGACGCAGCACCGGGGGCGCAGGTGTGCGGCTCGATGGAGATCGATGGCTGATCGGTGGGCGTGAAATAGACCACATCGCGCACCCCCTCGATGAAGGCAAAGGTGACCGCATACCCGTGCGGGCCACCGCTAAGGATCGCGCGGGAGGGCGGCGCGAGGTCCGTCCGCGCGACGATGTCCGTCTCGCCCAGCGGCGAAACAGTGACCTCGGCGTTCGTGACCGGGCACTTCTCACCCGTTGGTACGGAAGCGGCAAGCACATGCTCCTGCCGCCCGGGGAGCTGCACCCGCACGCGGGTGCGATCCCCACCGAAGGCGCGCACTGCGAAGTAAGGATGCATCCCCAAACCAACAGGTGCGGGCACCGCACCCTCGTTCGTTGCGCGCAGGCTGATCCGCAGACTCTTTCCCACCAGCGCACCAGTTTGGGTGAGGCGGATCGCGAAGGGATAGCCCGCGCGCTGATCGGGGTCCAGATCGTCGGGCGTGACGAACGTTGCGGTCACGCGATCCGGTGCGACCTCGGTCACCTGCCATGCATGAGTATGCGCGAAGCCGTGGGTGAAGCTCGGTGCTGTGGAACCTCTGCGTGGGATCGCGAACGTCTCGCCACCCCACTGATACTGAAACGCCATCATGTGACCGGGGAAGGGAAAGAGGATCGGGCAACCAAAGCGGGATGGACGGGCCGCGAGTGCGTCCGGCCCGTCGTTGTGCAGCACCGGTATCCATCCCTCCTCTGCGCGCACCATGAAGGCGACACCGTTCGCGCCATACTGCGGCACGAACCAGGCGAGCGCACTCCCATCCGCACTGGCGAGCCGGATGAGTGTATCGGCATGGGCTTCCCATCCCGGCGGCGTGCGCGGGGTATCGTGCTGCACACGAGGCTCATTTCCCATCAGTGACGTACCATTGATGCGCATTGAAGTTCGTATTCACCGCGTTCGGGACGAGATTCTTCACCCGCTTATTGATCGCACCGACGCCCTTGAGGAAGTGCGAGACGAAACCGGGCATATCGGAAACGATCAGGTTCTGCACATCGACGTAGATCGCCTTCCGCTTCTCTTGATCGAGCGTCCGCACGCCTTGCATCAGAAGCTCATCCGCCTTCGGATTATTGTAGCCGTAGTAGTTCGCGCCCGGTCCGTGCTGGTTCGAGGCCCAGTAGCGAGTCTGGTCCGGTTCCGGGGATGGTGGTGAGGCCGAAGAAGAACATATCGTAGTCGAACGACTTCTGCGCGCGGGCAACGACGAGCGCGCCCTCCTCGAACTGCAACTTCATCTCGACGCCGATGTTCTTGAGCGCCTCCTGCACCACCTGCGCGTGGCTCGCGGTCGCGGTGCTGCCGCTGACGGTATAGAGCGTGAACGAGAGCTTCTTGCCGTCTTTCGCCCGGATACCGTCCGATCCCTTTCTTCCAGCCCGCTTCATCGAGAATGCGACTCGGCCATTTTCGGGTCGTACGGGTATTTCATCGTGATCTTGTCGGGCTGGTACGCCCAGGTAACCGGCGCTTCGGTCCCGACCGCGACCGACGCATAGCCGCTGTAGACTTTCTGGGCAATCGTCGCACGATCATGGACATAGCAGAGCGCCTGCCGCACCTTGACATCCTGGAAGATCGCCGGGCCTTTCGCGGGGTCGACATTGTAGCCAAAGATCAGCATGGTAAAGGTGTCGTAATCGACGACGTTGAGGTTCGCCTGCTTCTTCGCCTCGTCGGCCAGTTCCGCCGAGAGACTCGCGTAGTCGAGTTCGCCCGTCTTCAACTGCTGCAGGGTGACATTGGTATCCTTGACGACCTTATAGATGTAGCCATCGAGCGCGGGCGCGCCCCGGTGGTAGTCGGGATTGGCCGTCAACTCGACGCGGTCCCCGAGCTTTTGCAGCTTGAACTTGAACGGCCCGGTGCCGACCGGCTTGCCGGTGCTGAACTCGCTCGCTTTGAAGTCCTTCGGGGCAATCGTGCCGAGGATATGCTTCGGGATGATGCCGTACATGACATCGATCGTCATGAAGGAGGCGACGACATCCTTGAGGGTGAAGACGACGGTTTGCGGGTCCTTCACCGCGACCGAGGCGATGTTCTGGCTCAATCCCGCCGCGCGAGTCGAACCGCTCTCAGGAGTCATGTAGAGATCGTAGCTGAACTTGACATCATCGGCGGTGAAGGGCTGCCCGTCGTGCCACTTCACGCCCTGTTTGAGGGTGAAGGTGTAGGTCTTGCCGTCCGGCGATACCTCCCACTTGGTGGCGAGGTTCGGGGTGGGCTGCATCGTGTCGGGGTCGGGGAAGACGAGGGGGTCGAAGAGGAGTGGCATGAAGCTGTTCGTGACGACATTTCCTTCCGTCACCGGGTTAAAGGCGGTCACATCACCCCCCGTCCCGACGATGATCGTGCCGCCCTTCTTGATGCCCGCCGTATCGATCTGCGCCTTCACCTTGCCGCTCGTGGCGGTCGCGCTCCCAGCGGGCGAGGCAGCGGCGGCACCCGCCGACGGCGCTGCGGTCGCGTTCCCCGCAGCGGCAGAGGCAGACACGGAGGTGGCGCTTGCCGAAGGCTGCGCCGGGGCAGCAGTCGCCGCAGGGGCAGTTGCCGCGCTGCCCGCAGTTGGCGCGACCGCACTGCTCGCTTTCGTCGGCACGGGGGTATCTGTCGCTTTGCTCCCCCCACATGCCGCGAGGATGGCCGACCCTGCTGCTGCTGCCGCCCCGGAGAGAAACTGTCGCCTGGTGACCATGCCCGTTCTCCTTCCACAACCCATCATCCGCCCCATCGCGCGTTTTCCGACGATAGCATATCAGGGGGCGCACATGCGAGTGAGAAGTAGCCCGTAGCCCGTGGGTCTGTTCCCTTTCTGACTACTGACTACTGACTACTGAGCTACTCGGCTCTTTATTCCGAGGCTGGAGGCAGATAGGTCCGATACGTACAGACCGGCACGAAGCCCATGCGCAGATAGACGGGATAGCCCATCGTGGAGGCGGTGAGCGTGATCGCTGTGCAACCCCGCCGCACGCTTTCCTCGATGGCGGCCCAGGTCATCGCAGTGCCGATGCCCTGCCGCCGAATGGCGGGCACAGTGACAACGCCGGTGACCTCGGCAACCGCACCATAACAGGCGATGCGCGCGGTCGCGACGGGCGCGCCATCGCGGTAGCCAACGAGCAGGGTAACTGCGGGGTCCGTCGCAGCAGCGAGCGAGGGGACATAGCGTGAGGGGGTCTTGGTGACGCCGATGAAATCCGCGAACCCGGTCTCGGTCGTCACGGGACGAATCGTGAGGTTGGTCAGTGGGGCAGGCAGAGGCACAGGGATGGGGGTGAGCACCAGCGCCGGTTCCTCTTCGTCCAGGTGCCAGCCCGCTGCCCGGAGGGCATCTTCCATCGGTTGCGCCACCTCCGACTCGATGAGGACACTGTATCCGGTGCCAGCGAAGAAGGCATCGGCGCGCGTGAAGACCTGCGCGGGCGATAGGGGGCCAAGCACTGCCACGCAATTGAAATCGGGGCCAGTTCCTCCATCAGCAATCAGGACGAGGTCATCGTGGACCACGTGACGCACGTATCCGGGGTAATAGCGTTGCAGCGGTGAGGGAGTACGCAGTGGTGCGCGAACGAGAGTCCGGAGATCGTCAGGCAAATCGGTCATATCCTTCTTTACGGCAAGGAGAGGCAAGCGTCCCGCTTGCGCATCAAGCAAGCGAGACGCTTGCCTCCACCGAGCAATTAATCGCTTTAGTATAGGGCAGGCAACAAGAAGGAGGGACGGGGCTTGCCCCGTCCCTCCTCTGCACATCTGTCTGCTCATGAATGCCCTTGGGTTATCTTCTTAGGCGAAGTACCCGCTGACATCGATGACGAGATCAATCGTGGTGGTGACATAGGCATTGAAGCTGCCATCTGCCCCCAAGCCCACGATGAACGAGTTCGGTACCGTCTGTCCTTCCACGTAGTTCAGGTTGCTCGCCAACGGCAGACTCTGTCCACCAGGATAGAACGTCACGAACCCGGCCGGTCCCGTGGCACTGTTCACCACTGTCCCGTTGCCAATCACTGCCTTCGTCGTGTTCGTGATCCCTGTGCAGTTCGGTTGTGCCGTCAGGTTGAACGAACTGTGCGCCGCCAACGGTGCCTTCGTCGTCACACACGCCGTGAAGTTGCCTCCCCGCGTGTCCAACAACCGCACCGGATTCAACAGCGCCGTGTACGTGAAGCCCGGTGTCGTGTCGAAGTACCCCGTCACATCGATCACCAGATCGGTCCCCGTCGTCGCATAGGCATTGAAGCTGCCATTGTTCAGACCAATGATGAACTGGTTCGGGCACGGCCTGGTTCGGCACGTAGTTCAGGTTGCTGGCCAAGGGCAGACCCTGGCCACTCGGATAGAAGGTGACGAAGCCATCGGGAGCTTGCTGTACCCGGTTGTCGATCGTGCCGTTACCGGCCACCGCCAGGGCACCGAGCGGGATGCCGGTGCAGGAGCCAGCGGCTTGGACGGTGAGGGCACTCTTGGCGGGCATCGGTGCCTTGGGCAGGATGCAGGCCTGGTAGTTGCCGGTGCGCGAGTCGAAGAGGCGCACGGGGTTGACGAGAGGATGGAAGTAGAGACCACCCGCACTGGGCAGGGCATAGTAGCCACTGATGTCGATGATCAGGTCGGTGGTGGAGAGGGCATACGCCTGGAAGCTGCCATTGGAGGCGAGGGAGACGGTAAAGGCATTGGGCACGGCGACATTGGGAGTGTAGTTGAGGTTAGAGGCCAACGGCAGGTTGCCACTGGAATAGAGGGTGATGAAGCCGGAGCCCGCACCAGGGAAGCGAGAGTCGACGGTGGCGTTGCCGGTGATGGCGACGGCCGAGGAAGGGATGGTCGTGCAGGCAGAGACCGCCTGGACGGTGATCGCCGCGTTGTTGATATGCGCGCTGGGCGTGATGCAGGCGATATGGTCAGCGCGGGTATCGAGGACGCGGATCGGGCTTAGCGAGGGGGAAGAAGACGAGGCCGCTGACGCTCGGCGGAGGACCGCCACCGCCACCACCACCACCGCCACCGCCATTGCCATCGGTGTACTCGTAGACGTTGATGCCGACATAGTCAAAGATGGTGCCCGCCGCGTCTTTGACCTCGACATTGACGAAGCCTGCGGCATGAGCAGGCGTACGGCAAGTGAAGGAGACGTTGCCGGAAGCGACGGTCGCCGCGATCGGCGTGCAGGCGGTCGCCGCGTTACCCGCGAAGGTAACGGTGGGCGTGAGGGTGATCCCCACTAACCCCGCCACGCTCGGGATCGTGATCGTCACCAACTGGTTACCTGCAGTCGGCCCCTGGTTCGGGACGACGCCGACCTGTCCGCCCGTCGCCGGGCCCACAGGGCCACCAGGCGGGTCATAGGTGTAAGCATTCGGTGCCGTGACATTGATGAGGTTCGTGGCGTCGGTCACCACCACCGTCACCGGTCCCGCCGCGTGTGCGGGGGTCGAGCAGGTGAAGGAGACCGTCGGAGAGCCGACCGACGCGGAGATCGTCGAGCAGCCTGTTGCAGCCAGGCCATCGAACTTCGCGGTGGGTGTCAGCAAGAGTCCGACGAGACCCGCGGCGCTCGGGATGGTGATCGTCACCACAGTTCCACCTGCTGTCGGCCCGTGGTTCGGGCTGACCGTCAGTGGCCCGGTCGTGATGATCGGCCCGGTCGTGTACTGATAGGCATTGACGCCGGTGTAGTCAAAGAGCAGGGCATTCTTCACTTCGACATTGACGAAGCCTGCCGCGTGCGCGGGCGTCTTGCAGCCGAAGGAAGCTGTATTGCCGCCAAGGTCCAGCGTGAGGACCGAGCAAGCCGTCGCCGGCAAGCCGTCGAACGTCGCGGAGGGCACTGCGCCGACACCGAGAATGGCCGGGATGGTGATCGTCACCGGCGTCCCGCCTTCGATCGGTCCCTGACCCGGGACCACCTTGACATTCCCACCCGTCGCCGGGCCGCCGCCCTCATAAAGGTACGCACTCGGTGCCGTGACGTTGATGAGGCCGAGCGTATCGGTGACCGTCACGTCAACCAACCCCGCCGCATGTGCGGACGTGGTGCAGACGAAGGAGACGGTGGTAGAAAGGAGAGCCACCGAGACTGGCGTGCAGGTTGCCGCCGCGCCCCCGAAGCTGGCGCTCGGCAAGAGCGAGAGCCCGATGAGGCTGCCAACGAGGCCGGTAGCCGGGATGGTTACCGTTACTGCGGTCCCGCCTGAAGTCGGCCCGTGGTTCGGGGAGAGAATGAGCCCACTATTGATGAACGGGCCTGCCGCGTACTCGTAGGCATTGGTGCCCGTGTAGTGGAAGAGCACGCCATTCGTCACATCCACATTGACGAAGCCAAGCGCGTGCGCGGGCGTCACGCAGGTGAAGGAGGCATTGGTGGAGAGCGGGATCGCCGTAATGAGCGAGCAACCCGTTGCCGCGATGCCATCGAACGTCACACTCGGCAGCAGCCCGAGCCCGAGCCCGAGGAGCGCCGGGATGGTGATCGATACCGTCTGCCCACCGGTCGTCGGTCCCTTGTTCGGGTTCACCGTGACGTTGCCCCCCGCCGGGCCGCCGCCCGCGTCGTAGGTATACGCGCCGGTGCCGGTAACATTGACGAGCCCCAGTGTACTGGTTACCGTCACATCAACCAGCCCCGCAGCGTGCGCGCCGGTGGTGCAGTTGAAGGAGACAGTGGGAGAACCGAGTTGTGCGGCGATCGGGTCGCAGGCCGTCGCCGCCGTGCCACCGAAGGTAACGGTCGGCAAGAGCGAGAGCCCGACGAGACCGAGCATGCTCGGGATGGTGATCGTCACGACGGTGCCGCCCGCTGTCGATCCGTGATTTGGATTGACTGTGACCGGCCCGCTGTTGACGAACGTGCCCGTCTTGTACTCATAGGCATTCGTGCCTACGTAGTCAAAGAGTATCCCGAGTATGGGCTTCACTTCGACATTGACGAGACCTACCGCGTGCGCGGGTGTCACGCAGCTAAGGTTCGTCGTTCCCACACCCACAGAAAGGATTGAGCAGCCTGTCGCTGGTGCGCCGCCGAAGGTAACGCTGGGCAGCACCCGAGCCCGAGGCCGAGGAGTGTCCCGGTGATAATCGTCACCGTCTGTCCGCCCGCGATCGGCCCTACGCCGGGGCTCACGGTGACAGTTGCCGCAGCATTCGGATCAGACTGCGACGTGGCCGAAGAGCGCGTGCCCGGGGCCGTGGATGGTGTCGTCGCGGTAGAGGTATCGGTGCGTGCCCCGGGAGCCGCAGGTGGCGCTGCCAACGCGGTGGTATCCGGTACGAGCGTGGTGAAGAAGCTACAGAGCAATGCCACGACGGTGAGACGCACGAGAATGCTTTGCACTCGTGTGTTCCACCACATGGCATGCGGTCGTGACTGATCAGTCCGCATTGTAGAAGTCCCCTTACTCATCCCCAAAAGTTCCAGATTGTAGAGCGTACCGTCGTGCTGTGAGGGAGGTTTTCGTGTGTGCACGAGAAGGATGGATGCTGTGACTACAGAGTAAACAAAAAGCGCACCTCATCGCCGCGATAGGCCCCCCCTTCCCGTGCAGTCCAAAATTGCCTACGAACGAACGTACGCCCACGGACATAGTATACCCTATGGTGTTTGTTCTTGTCTAGAGAATCATTGATACTTTCGGGTATTGTGGCATTTGATACTGTATTTAGACGCTTGTCTAATATGTCAAGTTGCACTCTGCGGCAATCGATTTCGCTTGACAGAGGCAAGAATGGGAGTGTATACTCCCAAAATGGATTTTCTACTCCCGTCTGGGGAAGGGTATTTTGATGTCACGGCTTGATATTCATGCCATGCGGCGCGAGCAAATTCTCGATGCGATGGAGCCACTCGTCGCGCGGCAAGGATGGGAACATACAACGTTCGCGGAGATTTGCCGCGCGGCGGGTGTCTCCAATCGTGTGCTCACCTACCACTTCAAGGACAAGAACGATCTGCTCCTTGCCGTCTTCGAGCGGGCGGTGCAGCGCTTCCGTGAGAATCTGGAACCGGGGCTACCGGAAGAGTGCACCATCGAGGAGAAACTGGCGTATATCATGTGCAATGAGGCGGCGCGGCAGGGGCGCACGCAGATGACCCTGCTCTTTCTCCATCTCATGGCTCAGGCGGCGGTCAATCCCGATATGGCCGCGCGCCTGAAAGAACTCTTCCGTGACGCGCGTGGCCGTCTGGCGACCACCCTCGCGCGGGATAGCGCTGCGGGGCGTATCCGCGTCGACGACCCGGAGATCGCCGCGACGCTCATCCAGACGCTCATCCTCGGATCGATGTTCGGGCGCGCCACGCTCGGTATCGAGATACCACCGGAGCACGCCTATGCGATGGTCCTCACCTATCTGCGCAGTGACCCCACGCCGCATACCGTGAATGGAGCCGCACCGCACGATGCGAATCATCCCGCCGAAACGCCGGAGCGCCAACCCGCACCACTCGCCCACTGACCAACAGATCGAAAGGGGATCGCCGGGTGAAGATACAATACAAATACGCGGTCGCGCTGACCGCCGCCCTCGCGCTTTTCATGGTTGTGCTGGACTCGACCATCGTCAACGTCGCGATTGTCGCGATGGAGCGCGACTTCAAGACGACGATCAACAGTGTGCAATGGGTGGTGACCGGCTATATCCTCGCGCAGGCGGCGGTGATTCCCGCGACCGGTTATTTCGGGAACCGCTTCGGCATCAAACGCGTCTTCATGATCGCGCTCACCATTTTCACGATCAGCAGCCTCCTCTGCGGCCTCTCGCGGGAGATTAGCAGCGGCCCGAACGGCCTGAATCTCTTGATCGCCTTCCGTGCCCTGCAAGGGATCGGCGGCGGTATGCTCTTCCCGCTCGCCGCATCGATCGCCTTCGGTGCCTTCCCGCCGGAAGAGCGGGCGGCAAGCTCGGCGGTCATTGCCGTTCCCGTCCTCTTCGCTCCCGCGCTTGGCCCGACCGTCGGGGGGCTGATCGTCGATAGCGGCATCAAGTGGCCGGGCGTCTTCTTCATCAACATCCCCATTGGCATCATCGCCCTCATCCTGATCGCACGGATCGTCCGACCGGACGAGAAGGCCGTTACCGCACCGGGCACCGCACGCGCCGGGTTCGACTACAGCGGCCTCGTGCTCTCGATCGTCGGCGTCGTGCTCGTCGTCTATTCCTTCGTGCTCGTCAGCCAGACAAAGAGCGGCTCGATCACGGCGGCGAATCCGAGCGGCGTCATCAATGGTTGGGGATACTGGCTCGTCTGGGTCCTGCTTGCGGCGGGCGTGCTCCTGCTCGCCCTCTTTGCCTATCTGGAACTGTTCGTC
Source organism: uncultured Chloroflexia bacterium (assembly GCA_963763655.1). Lineage (GTDB taxonomy): Bacteria > Chloroflexota > Chloroflexia > Thermomicrobiales > JALYUS01 > JALYUS01. The sequence continues at coordinate 169,193 of CAVXPY010000003.1, read as the reverse complement.
GTCACGGACCCGGTGCTCGACCTCCGGCTCTTCGTCACGCGGGATTTTCGGATCGCCTCCGTCGTCACCTGGGTTGTGCGGGGCATCGTCTTCGGCAGCTTCCTGCTCATCCCGATCTTCCTCCAGCAGTATCAAGGCAGGAGCGCGGTCCATACCGGCCTGATCCTGATGGCGCAGGGGATCGGCGCGATCATCGGCATCCAGGCCGGTAGCCGCCTCTATGACCGCATCGGCCCGCGCGCGCTCACCGTCGCCGGGCTCATCATCCTTACCGGCGCAACGATCTGGCTCATCAGAATCAAGCCGGATAGCGGCACGATGTTCTTCGTCCCGATTCTCTTCCTACGCGGTATCGGCTTTGGCTGGTCGAACCTCCCCCTCCAAACCGTCGCGATTGGCTCGATCACCGGTCGCGCGCTGCCGAAAGCGAACTCGCTCTACAATGCCGCCGCGCAGATTTTCTCCTCGATCGGTACCGCGCTCGTGACGACGATCCTCGTGCAGCGAACGACGCTCCACGCGAGCAACATCGTTCAGGCGGCGACGGTTGCCAGCGCGCGCCCCCCCGCGAACCTCGCCCTCGTCGCCGGGACGGACGCGGTGAGCGATGTCTTCAAGCTGCTCACCTTCGGCACCATCGCGGCGACGATTGTTGCGCTGCTCCTCCCTCGGCAGAGCCTGAAACAGCAGAACGCGAACCAGACCGCGCCCGCCCCCGCGACACCTTCGACGAGTGCAAATGGTATTGCCGAGATGCCAGCCTTCGCGACCGCGACTGCGCACACGCCGACCGGACACGGGGGATATGACCCTTCTCCGCCCGCTTTCGCCCCATCCGATGCACCGGATCGTCCGTTTTCCGCCGCGCGATCCCAGCCGTTCGGCCCGCCACCCGGCACCCTGGACGCCGCGCACGCGGCATCCGCATCAAGCGGCACGCTACCGGACTACGACGCACGGATCGCGGCGCTGGAGCAGATCATCGTGCATCTCATGGATGACACACAGCAACCCAATTCTGCGCCCGAAGCGCGACGTGTAGATGAGGAACGTATCGCCGCACTGGAGCAAGCCGTCAGTAATCTCGACCGACTCGTCCACAGCCTGCCACCACCGAACTGGCATCAGGAGCAATACCACCGTGCGGGCGCCACCGAGCACCGCATCGCAGAACTTGAGCGCGCGGTTCAGCACCTCACCTGGGGCTATCCGCCCCAGCCATCTGAGGGAAGCCACGCGCCGACATTCACTGACACGCCGGGCGAGGATTGAAGCGCAGAGGACGCAGAGAACACAGAGAGCACAGAGGAAATAGAGAGAAAAGACGCGAATAGACCAGGTGCGTATCTTTTCTCCTATATCTTTCTCTGTGCTCTCTGTGGTTCAAATCCCCCGTCGTCAGTCGTCCCCGCTCGTGGCAGGCGCGGATTTCGCGGCGCGGCGGGCGGCGCGGCGCTCCTTGCGCTCAGCGACAGCGGCGAGGACCGTAGCGGTCTGTTCGGGGGTGCGCCGGTGGATTTGCGCCGCAATGGGCACAGCGAGGAGCGTGATGAAGCCGAGCACGATATACGCCCGATGGATGGAAGCGACCGGATGGCTCGCGTGCTGCGACGAGATGATCGCCCCCGTGAGCGCGGAGCCGACCGCGATACCCACATTCGTACTGATCGAGAGGACCGCCATCCCTGTCGCGCGTTCGTCCGTGCCGACCGCGTTCGCGGTCAGGTACCGGAGTGGCGTGCCTAAGAGCGATGAGAGGCCAATACCGCCGACGATCAGTGCAAGGAGGAAGGTCCCGGTGCTATTGACGAGGGCACCGAGCATGAAGAGACCGAACGCGGTAATTAACGTGCCGATGACGAGCACCGGACGCGGGCCGTAACGGTCCAGCATCACCCCAACGGCCGGGGTCGCGAAACCGAGCGTCAGGGCGGCGGGCGTGAGGAAATAGCCCGATTTCTCGGTGCTGAACCCAAGCACGATCACCGCGAGCGTCGGCATGAAGACGAGGCTCGATTCCACGATACCCGCGATCACGGCGAGGCCATCGGCAATGCGCAGATCACGATGCCGGAAAAGGGCAATGGGGATCACCGGCGATTCCGCGCGCCGCTCGGTATAGAGAAAGAGGTATCCGAACCAAAGGAAGGCGAAGAAGGAGAAGAGGACGCTCTGCGAGACGAGGCTGTGCAAGAAGTCGTCGCCCCGCACCTCATTGAGGGCACCCATCAGACCAATGAGTGAGAGCGTCAGGTAGATCAGCCCGCGGATGTCGAGCGGCCCGCGCTTGCCGGGGCGCACATCGGGCAGGACGCGCATACCGAGGATGAAGACGAGCACGGCGAGCGGCAGGTTGATAATAAAGAGCCAGTGCCATGAAGCGTGTTGCGTCAGCACGCCGCCGAGGTTCGGCCCGATGATCGCCGCCATGCCCCAGAGCGAACCCGTGACGCCATAGGCGAGGCCGCGTCGCTCCTTCGGGAAGGTATCGCCGATGATCGCGTTCGCCGTGGGGAAGATGCCGCCCGCACCGATGCCCTGAATGGCGCGCGCGAGCAGAAAGACACCGAAGTTCGGCGAGAGGAAGGCGAGAAACGAGCCAAAGCCGAAGCAGGCGATATCCGCGAGATAGACCGCGCGGCGACCGTAGCGGTCCGCCAGCTTCGCCATCGTCGGCTGACTGAGGACATTGAAAAGCGCATACATGCCGATCACCCAGGCAATCGCCCGCGCCGAGACATTGAAGCTCTTTTCCAGGGCGGGAAAGGCGGGGGCGACAATCGTCAGGTCGAGCGCGGCCATGAAGATACCGAGACCGAGTACCGCGATGGAGAGGTACTGCTTGCGCGCCTCACGATCAACCGTGGCAGCGGGGGCATTCGATGAGGCCATATCGCTACCTCACTCCCCTCCCCCTTCCTTTTAGGGAAGGGGGCCGGGGGGTTAGGCGAGCCTGCCTAGCGCAGCGCATGGTCCACAACCATCCCGAGGAAGAGGAGCGCGAGATAGAGGTTCGAGTAGACGAAGACGCGCTTCGCCGACGCCTTGTTCGTCTCCCGCAGTAACCGCGCGACGTAGTAAAGGAAGCCCGCCCCAAGGAGCAGCGCGACGGCGATGTAGAGCGTCCCCATCACCTGCCCGATGGCTAGGAGGAGTGTCACCGCGATCAGCCCGACCGTGTAGACGGCGATATGGCGCGCGGTCCGCTCCTCCCCGATGACGGCGGGAAGCATCGGGATGCCGACCCCCTCGTAATCCCGCCGAATGAGGATGGCGAGTGCCCAGAAATGTGGCGGCGTCCAGAGGAAGATTATCGCGAAGAGCACGAGCGCGGCAAATGAGAGGTGATTCGTCACCGCCGCCCAGCCGACGAGGGGCGGAAAGGCCCCCGCCGCGCCCCCGATGACGATGTTCTGCACCGTGCGCCGCTTGAGCCAGAGCGAATAGACGTAGACATAGAACAAGAGCCCCGCGAGGCCGAGCAAGGCGCTCAGAAGATTGACGAAGACGAGGTAGAGCACGAAGCCGATTGCGCCGAGAGCGATACCGAAGCGCAGCGCGTTACCCGGCGAGACCGCCCCGGTCACGACCGGACGAGTGCGGGTGCGCTTCATCTGCTGGTCGATGTCGCGGTCGATGTAGGCATTGATCGCGTGCGCCCCACCCGCCATCAGCGCCCCGGCAAGGAGGGTCACGACGATCCGACCGAACCCCGGCGCGTGATTGGAGGCGACGAGCATCGCGCAGAGCGTCGTCACGAGCAGTAGCGGGATGACGCGCGGGCGGGTGATGCTGAAATAGAGCGCCGCCATCGACGGCTCTCGCTCCGCGCGGGCCGGAGCGACCGCCCCCGTTTCCTCGCCGGAGCCATCATCGACACCGCGCGTCACCGTGGCACCGCGCGCGCGGAAGGCCAGCCCGGTGATCACGACGAGGGTGCCAAATAGTGCGGCAGCCGTGCCGATATGGAGCGAGACGAGCCAGCCGGGCAACAGATTGACCACCTGCACGACGCCGATCGTGATCTGAAGGATGACCAGCCCACAGGCAACCCCAACCAGCCGCGTGAAGAGCGGATAAGCGCGTCTGTTCCGCCGGGCTTGAAGGAATAGCAGGCCGAGGGCAAGCGCGAGCGTGTAGGCGAACAAACGATGCGTCATCTGCACGGCGGTCGGAAAGAGCGTGCCATTCATCGGCACCAGTCGGCCATTGCACAAGGGCCAGGTCGTACACGCCGCGCCCGCGTGCTCACTGGTTGTGTACGCGCCACTGAGCAGCACACCATAGGCGAAGAGCGCCGCGCCGAGGGCAAGGAATGGGAAGCGCGCGAAACCGACTGACCGAGTGCCGATCTCTGGCATCGGGCGGGGAAAGGCGTTGACGGCGATGACCGCCAGCGAGGCGAGCAGGAGCATCGAAGTGGCGAGGTGCGCCATGACGAGGCCGGACTTGAGATCGAACCAGACGACAATCGCACCGAGTAGCGCCTGGACGAAGAACAGGCCCGTAGCGAGGAGCGCCGGGCCGAGCAGCCAGCGGTTCTTTCGGCGCGCCGGTGATCGCCAGATCACGACGAGGAGCGCCACGACGAGGACACTGATCAGCACCGCGATCAGGCGATGGATATACTCGATGAGGACGGGCTGCTCCCAGAAGGGGTAGACCTTGCCATTGCAGAGCGGCCAGTTATCCGCGCAGCCGAGACCGCTCTTACTCAGACGGACGACGCCACCCCAGAAGATCTCTGCCCAGGCAGTGCCGAGCGTCACGACGGCGAGAACGGGGAAGCTGATCGGGAAGCGGCGCGCCTGCCTGCCGGTCTCGCGCTCGCGCGCAGTGCGGGGCATGAGCGTACTCATCCGCACACCCGCTCGCGGCGGCACGGCAACAACCGGCTGCGGCAAGGCGCGCGCACCGGCGTGTGGCAAATGTCCATGACTTCCCTCCGTGACCAGCAAACCGCATGGCTGGTGTGGTGTCGGTCCTCATTGACCAACAGATCCCCAAACGTGACGTTTACGGATGCGACCGGGATGCAGCGTCGCATCCCCTCACAGCGAAAAGTGTGCCCCTATCGCTATCGGCTGTCAACCCGCCGGATGGAGTGGGCAACGGTACCCCGAAGTTCTGTGAATGCCTGCACGCGCGTTTTTCATCCGACGAGCATTATCAGCGAGTATGGACACCTTTCCGATGTCTGCCTGCCAGAGATTCCTTGCGGCGGGTATGTGTCTGGTGCAGGAGCCTGAACAAACCCGTGGCGAACTCGGCGGCATGGGTCACATACCCGACATGGCCGCCGGGTAGTTCGATCACGTCCCGACCGAGTCTCTTCCGCAGTTCCTGGCTCACCGCATAGCAGAGATGACCGCGCGACTCGCGCCCGGCCACCGGCACGATCCGATCGGCGTGCGCTTTGAGCGCGTCGAGATCGAGGGCAACCGCCGGATATTGGCGCAGTTCGTGCTCGAACCAGTAGGTGGCGTTGGCACGCGCGTACTCGCTGTACTGAGCCTCCCGCGCACGGGCCATGACCGGCCAGTCTGACTCCGCGAATGTGTGCTCGCGAAACTCCTTGAGCGCCGGTTCGATCCCACATGCGCGGTAGCGATCATACAGCCCGAAGAAGAAGTCCACCCACTGCTGCCCATCGGGCAGGATGCGCACGGCCGCTGGCTCGAACGCGACGAGCGTCTGGACCACGGAGGGGTGCCGCGTGAGAACTGCCAGGGCCACGATCGCCCCGGAGCTACTGCCGAAGAGGGTCGCGGGCGCGTCGCTCACATGCTCAATGAGGTGACGGACATCATCGGCGTCCGTTTCGAGCCGATGCTCGTAATCCTGCGGTCCATCGAGTTGACTTCGGGAAAAGCCGCGGCGGTCGTAGGTGACAACGGTACACTGTGTCGCCAGATGTTCCGTCACCTTTTTGAAAGCGTTGGCGTCGCCGGTGGCACCCGGAATCATGAGCAGGAGCGGGCCGCTGCCGTGGGTCTCATAGAAGAGCCGCGCGCCGGGAACTTCGAGGGTACTCATATGCGTAACTCTCCTACTTTACTGAGCGCTGGTGGGGGTTGCGTCGCCTGCGGGGTGACCCTGTGCGTATGCGCGTCGTCACCTCAGCACGCTCAGGTCAGGACGGGGTTCGACTCGGTCGAGGTCGCGCGGGGATCGCTGCCTCGACACCTGCCGACCCGTGCGCTGTGCCTGCTGCTTCCGCCATCCGTACGGGGTCATGCCCCGTGGCTTATACACCGACAGCGCCGTGGCCACGAGCAACAACAGTACCGTGGCACCGGCGTGGACCACCGAGACATCGCTCCTCAGCCCGCTGAGATCGCCGCCGGATGATGCCCTCTTGGCCGCTATGCCGACGAGGTAGTCAAGTGACTGCGCGTAGATCAGCAAGACGATGGTGGCAAAGAGGTTCATCAGGAGTTTCACCACGACCCAGTAGTACCGGAACAAACCCCACGAAGTGCCCAGTGACGAGACAACCCCGCTGAGCAGCGCAGCGAAGCACAATGGGAAGATGATGAATCGTGCGACCAACTCCATCATGCGATAGGCAGCGCGCATCATCTGTGCATCTTGAGTGGTCAGAACGACGACGGCGAGCGGGATGAAGCCAGCGACCGCGCCAAGCCAGCCAACCGAGGTAGTGACATGGACGATGAGTGCGAACTTGCGCAGGCGGGGGGTCATAGTCGCGGTGAACACGAACTGGCGGAAGCGGGGGGTGACGGTCATCGCGGTTCTATTCCCCACGCCAACGCCTGCATGCCGAATTCGGTGATGCGGGAAGAGATGTGGCGACCGGGGCCGTGGTTACCGCCGAAGAGCATCATGATGACAAGCATCAAGATCAGGACGAGAAGGGTGATCCCAATCACTTTCACCCAATGGGGTGTGCGGGGTCGTGTGCGGGTGGTTGAGGCGCGGTCGGGTCCTCCGTCGGTATCGTCGGTCGTGTCAGGGGAGAGGGTCAAGTCAGCCATGTACGTCTCCTCCTCTGGTGTCGCGCGTCGTAACAATTGTCCGCGTTGACGCTCGCATCGAGTACTCGCATCAAGTATAGGTGGCAGCAGTCCGCACGACATGACCCGTAGTAGGCAGCGGAGAGAAGAAGAGGGCTATTTTTGCGAGACGGGAGGGAGAGGAGCGTGCTACCCACGCCACCTGGGGCGAGGCAGCCAGCCACGGGCGACGCCATAGGCGGCTGCCTGGTGTCGATTGCGGAGGTGGAGTTTGGAGAGGATGCTCTTCATGTGATTCTTGACCGTGTGCTCACTGATCACCAGACGCGCGGCGATCTCAGCGTTCGAGAGGCGCGCCACCACCAACTCCAGCACTTCCATCTCTCGGGCAGTGAGCGCTTCCTCCGGCCCGAAGGGCTCATTCTGGCCCTGAATCTCTTCCAGTATCCGGGCAGCCATGCGCCGCGACGTCCTCGGCCTCGCCAACGACGATGAAATCGTCCTGATAGGAGAGGAGGGCGATGAGCCCCTCGCGAAAGAGCGCATGGTCATCAACGAGCAGGAGTCGCAAGGGCGGCATGCCCGTTCTCCCTTCTCGTTTGTGGAATGGGAATAGTAGCAGTCACCTGGGTGCCCGAACCGGGCTGGCTATGCACTGGAAGGTGCCGCCGAGGGTCTCGACCTGCTCCCGCATACTCGTCAGGCCCAGCGGTCGCGCCGTGCCATTCCTCGGGGGGCCAGGGATAAAACCCCGCCCATCGTCGGCGATGACGACCGTCAGGTGCCCCGACCCATCGGAGATGAGTGTGACCGTGGCCTCCCGTGCTGCGGCGTGCTTGCGCACATTAGTCAGGGCTTCCTGGATGAGCCTGAAAAGCTGGAGCGCTGCGAGCGGTGGAAACTGGTCGGCCGCGTCGTCCGCTCGAAGGCTCGTGGGAATCTGGTGCCGCTCTTCAAACTGGTCCACGTAGTCCTGGAGGGCACAGATCACCCCCCGTTCCGTCACGTTAGTACGGAGCCCGGCGATGGACTCCCCGATATCCTCGTAGATGGCGGCGGCAACCCCGTGTAAGCGCTCGAGCTCTGCTTCCGCCTCCTGTGATCGGTCGGCCTCCACCAGTTCCTTGATGGTGTCCAGGCGCAAGAGCAGATGCGCGACGAGCTGCGCCACACCATCGTGGAGTTCCCTGCTCAATCGCTCCCGCTCCTGCATCACGGCGTTCATGGTCAGGATGTCCTGCTCGCGGGCCAATGCCTCAGATTGGAGTCTCCGTAGGGCTCTGAACACTGTCTCGACAAAAATGTAGGCCAGCACCAGGGCCAGAAATGTCACGAGCGAAGTCACGAACAGGGTCTCTGCGAGTCCGCCCACTTTGTGCCCCACCAGGCGGCGACCCACCGCGTGTTCCAGCAGGATGTGACCCACCGCGACCGTCACGGGAGGGATGAAGATCATGAGCCACTTGAACAGGAGCAGTCTGCGGTGCGTCAGGACCGCACGATGCGTTTGAACCACGGCGTTCCTCCCGTCAGGTCAGGGTGCATCCAGTGGGCGATCAACGACGATCCGGCACTCGCCCCCCCCAACTCGCATCACACCCCGCTGACTACTGACTACCGCACTACTACTGACTACTGCTCCCCTCCTTCTCATTGAACCAATCGAAGAAGAGCTTGCTCATGATGGCGAGGTAGACGATATTCCCCGGCACCCACATGATCGCGCCACCGATCTGCTGATCCGCGAGCGGATTGATGTTATTCAGTTGCAATGCACCGGCATAAATTCCATAGAAGGAATGCGGCGCAAAGACGAGCACCGCGCCGAGGACGACATTCGGCTGGCAACTGAGCGCGAGATAGAGCACCTGATTGGCGCGGGAGAGGCGCGGCAACTCCGATAGCGGGCTGTAAACCGGCCACCAGAAGAGGATCGCCGTCAGCAGGAAAGAGAGATGCTCCAGGGCATGGATTCGCGCGTCGAGCACTGCCGCATCATAGAGGGAGGGGATATGCCAGATCAGGAATGTACCGGTGGAGAGCAGCCACGCGGCACCGGGATTAACGAGCGCGCGGAAGACCGCAAAGAGTGCGGGCTTCTTCGTCAGCGGGCGGAGGAAGGCGGCAGGGGTGCCAAGGAGCAAGAGCGGCGGCGCGGCGAGGATGAGCAGCAGATGCTGGATCATATGGACCCAGAAAGCATTGTCCGCAAAGGTATCGATCGGCGACTGAAGAGCGACGAAGATCACGAACAAACCACTGAGAAAGAACCAGAGATGCCGCGGTGTCACCGCCTCCGGCTCGCGCTGCTCGATGATTCCCGTCCCATAGAAATAGGCGGCCCCAATCAGGATGAGCGAGAGCCAGATAAGCGGGTTGAACTGGAAGGAGAGCGGCCCACCGCCGCCCCCATGCGCGGAAACCGTCGTCGGCAGGAGCGCTATGAGCGCGACGAGGAGATAGAGCGGCCAGCGGCGCAATCCGCGTGCGGAACGGTGAGAAGACAGCGACATACCAAGGCCCTCATCATCCGGGCGGTGGGCGGGATCGGGCGTCCTTCGCTCGGCCCTCAGCCCCTGCACCCTCGATCCCTTCCGGAGTATAGCCCCGCTGGGGTGTTGTTGACATCCCCGTGTCGGTCGCTCACGATGCCGCCAGCGTCACCCTATCACATCACTGGAAACGAATGCCCGGCGCGGTTGGCCGGACGACGGAGCAGAAACGAGGGCTACGGATGGCACAACTGACCGGCGGACAGGCGTTGGTGCAATCACTCGTGCGGGAAGGGCTGGACACGCTCTTCGCGCTCCCCGGCGTGCAGCTGGACTGGGCATTTGACGCGCTCTACGAGGCCCGCGACCACCTCACCGTCTATCAAGTCCGGCATGAGCAGGCGACCGGATACATGGCGGACGGTTTCGCACGGGCGAGCGGCAAGATCGGCGCGTGCATGGTCGTTCCCGGCCCCGGCGTATTAAACGCGGGTGCCGCGCTCGCTACCGCCTACGCCTGCTCATCGCCGGTGCTCTGTGTGGCGGGGCAGGTGCCCACGGCGGCGATTGACCGGGGCTACGGGATGCTGCACGAGATCCCCCGGCAGCGCGAGGTGCTCGGCTCAGTGACGAAATGGACGGGCCGCCCCACGACGCCTGCCGACGTGCCCGGCGTGGTCCATGAGGCGTTCCGGCAGTTGCGCTCCGGGCGGCCACGACCCGTCGCGATTGAGGTGCCGCCGGATATGCTCATGGCGACGAGCGAGGTGACGCTGCGCGATCCGGCACCGATTGAACGGAGCGCGGGCGATCCCGAACTGCTGCGGCAAGCGGCGGAATTGCTGCGGCGCGCGGAGCATCCGGTGATCTGTAGTGGCGGCGGCGTCCTCCTTGCCGAGGCGTGGGACGAGTTGCGCGCCGTGGCGGAGATGCTGCAAGCGCCGGTCGTCATGACCACCGACGGGCGGGGCGCGATCTCGGATCGCAGTCACCTCGCGCATACGGGTCTCTCCGGCATGAAACTCGTCGCGGAGGCGGACGTCGTGCTGGCAGTCGGCACGCGATTCTGGATCCCCGCGCGCGGTTGGGGCTTGCCACCGGGCGCGCGGGTGATCCGTATTGACGTTGATCCGGAAGAGATTTCCCTGCATGGGGAGCCGACGGTCAGCATCGTGGGCGACGCGAAACCGGCGCTCGGTGCCTTGCGTGACGCGCTCGACGGGACGCGGCGGCCATCGCGCGAAGTGGAACTGCGGGCGCGCAAAGAGCAAGGGATGGAATTGCTCGACCCGATCCAGCCGCAGGTGGCATATTACGACGCGATCCGCGCCGCGCTGCCGGATGACGGCGTGGTCGTCGCGGACCTGACACAGGTGACGTACGTTATGACACTCGGCTACCCGGTCTACGAGCCGCGCACCTTCATCGGTCCGGGGTATCAGGGCACACTCGGCTCCGGCTTCGGCACCGCTCTCGGCGCGCAGGTCGGCAGGCCGGATCGCAAGGTAGTCGCCGTGATGGGCGACGGCGGCTTCCTCTATCAGGTCGAGGAACTGGCGACGATGCGGCTGCATGGCCTCAACGTCGTCGCTGTGGTCTTCAACGACAACGCCTACGGCAATGTCCTGCGGACGCAACGGCAGATGTTCAATGGGCACGCCATCGCCTCCGATCTCGTCAACCCGGACTTCGTTGCGCTCGCGGAGGCGTTCGGCGTGCGGGGCACGCGCGTCGCGTCGCCGGACGGGCTGCGCGGTGCCCTCACGGAGGCACTGGCGTCGGATGCGCCCGCCCTCATCGAGGTCACAGTGGGCGAGATGCCGAGCGCATGGCACCTCGTCGCCCCGATGGGCGGCGGCTACCCGGTCCTCTTACCGTCACAATGAGGGTGGAGCGACGATCTGCGTCTACGATCTCCCACTCGCTGCGACACTTCCTTGACACCACCGCGCGACGTTCCTATCATGCATTCAATAGTCTACGTCTCGCACACGGTCTCGCTCCGCCGCTTTGCCACGAGGAACGGAGAGAAGCCTGCATCGAGGTCTGTCATCGACGCTGATGACCGTCGTGTGTTAGCATGAAGCCCTTCGCAATGGCGCGATGAGGGGGAGACATCACAGATGAGCGGATCCCGTTCGAAGTCCCGAAATGGCCGACGCACCTCTCTGCTTCTCATTTTCGCGGTGATCCTGCCCACCCTCCTCTCTGCGTGCAGTTGGGGCGGGAACCACTCTCCCCTCAACCCGGCCAGTGATCCCTCACACACGGTCAACCGCCTCTGGTGGATCATGTTCTGGATGTCTGTCGCCATCGAAACGCTCGTCGCCGGGCTGGTGATCATCTCGCTCATCCGCTTCCGTCGCAAACCGGGCGACCCCGACCCCAGGCAGATCAGCGGCAATACCCGGATCGAAATTGCCTGGACGATTGCCCCCGCGATGGTGCTCGTCGTCCTACTCGTGCTGACGCTGACCACGATGGTCAACATCTCCGAACCGTCGGGTGACAAGATGCGCGTGACGGCGACGGGGCATCAGTGGTGGTGGGAGTTCGAGTATCAGGGAATGAATATCGTCACGGGGAACGAACTGCACATCCCTGTGGGTGAGCCGGTCCATCTCGATCTCCGCTCCGTCGATGTTATCCACGGCTTCTGGGTGCCCTCCCTCCAGGGCAAGCGCGATGTCATCCCCGGTCACGACAACACCCTCTGGATCACGGCGGACAAACCGGCAACCTATCGCGGTGAATGCACCGAGTTCTGCGGGCCTGAGCACGCGAATATGAACTTCATCGTCGTCGCGGAACCGCGCGCGCAGTTCGATGCGTGGGTAAAGCAGCAACAGCAACCGGCGATCTCCAACCAGACGGGCCTGGCCGCCGAAGGCCGCGATCTCGTCGGGAACGCTGGTGTCACCTGCATCGCCTGCCACGCGATTGACGGCACGAACCTCAAAGCGAAGGTCGGCCCGAACCTGACGCACATCGGCAGCCGCGAATACATCGCGGCAGGCACGCTGGAGAACAACACGCGAACCTTACCCGCTGGATCCACAATACGCAGGACGTCAAGCCCGAGAACAAGATGGTCATCCCCGCCTATGACGACGACACGATAAAAAAGATCGTGGCCTATCTGCAAAGCCTCAAATAACTGGACAGACACGACGCTAGGGAGTCTTGCGTATGGCGACCGTAACAACACCAGGCATCTCCGTCGCTCCCCGAACCGCACCTACGCACCGCGCAAGAGCGCGGGGCGGTGATCTGGGACTGGATGACGACGGTTGATCACAAGAAGATCGGCATCATGTACACCTTCCGTCGGTGTCATCTACTTCATCGTCGGTGGTATCGAGGCGCTGCTGATCCGCGCCCAACTCGCGACGCCGGACGGCAAAGTGCTCTACCCAACGCAGTACGACCAGGTCTACACGATGCACGCCACGACGATGATCTTCCTCTTCATCATCCCGGTCCTGGCGGGCTTCGCGAACTATTTCATCCCGCTGATGATCGGCGCGCGGGATATGGCCTTCCCGCGGCTCAATGCCTTCGGCTTCTGGATGCTGCTCTTTGGTGGCATCTTCCTCAACGGCAGCTTCTTCTTCGGTGGTGCGCCGAATGCCGGCTGGTTCGCCTACGCGCCCCTAACGGAGCCGGCCTACAGCCCCGGTCACAACATGGACTTCTGGGCTGTCGGGCTGACCATGCTCGGCATCTCCTCCCTCGCCGGTTCGATCAACGTCATCATCACGACGCTGAAGATGCGCTGCCCCGGGATGCGCTTCAACACGCTGCCGCTCTTCGTCTGGACGACGCTGGTGCAGAATTTCCTCCTCCTCTTCGCGCTGCCGAGCCTGACGACTGCGGCGATCTTCCTCCTCTTCGACCGCCACCTCGGCACGAGCTTCTTCAAGGCGGAAAGCGGCGGTGATCCGCTCCTCTGGCAGCACCTCTTCTGGGCGTTCGGCCACCCGGAGGTCTACATTCTCATCCTGCCCGTCTTCGGCATCATCTCCGAGATCCTGCCGGTCTTCTCGCGCAAGCCGATTTTCGGCTACATCTTCATCGCCTGGTCCTCGGTGGCGATTGGCTTCCTCTCGTTCGTCGTCTGGGTCCACCATATGTTCGCGACGGGGCTGCCGGATGTCGCCCTCGCCTTCTTCGCCTCCTCAACGACGCTGATCGCCATCCCCACCGCCGTCAAGGTCTTCAACTGGACGGCGACGCTCTGGGGCGGCAGCATCATCACGAAAACGCCGCTCCTCTTTGCGGTCGCCTTCCTGACGATGTTCCCGATTGGCGGCCTCAGCGGTGTCTCACTCGCGGTCGTGCCTTTCGACTGGCAGATCACGGACACCTACTATGTCGTCGCGCATATCCATTACGTCTTCTTCGGCGGCACGGCGCTCGGCATCCTCGCCGCGCTCTATTACTGGTTCCCGAAGGTGACCGGGCGGATGATGAGTGAGAAGACTGGGCCTCTGGAACTTCTGGCTCGTCTTCATCGGCCTGAACCTGACCTTCTTCCCGATGCACATGCTCGGCCTCCTGGGGATGCCGCGCCGCCAGTGGACCTACCATGAGGGGCTGGGCTGGAACCTCTATAACCTCATCGCCTCGATTGGCGCGTTCACGATCGCCGCTGGCATCGCTGATCTTCATCATCAACCTCGTCGTCTCCTTCCGTAGCGGTGAGCGCGCGGGTGCGGACCCGTGGGATGCCTGGACGCTCGAATGGGCGACCTCCTCACCGCCGCCGGAGTACAACTTCATCAAGACGCCGGTCGTGCGCTCGCGCCGCCCGCTCTGGGACCAGAAGCATCCCGATGATCAGGACTGGATGCGCGGCGAACACTAGGACGAAGGACTGAGGACTGAGGACTGAGTGACTACGCAAGTTCCCGACCCTCAGCACGCTCTTGGAGGGCAATGACCGTGCAGAGTGCGGAGCACGATGGACAGATGGATGAGAAGAGACGGAACATGGCGCTCGCTCGATGACGACGCGCACGGGCACGGCCATGACGGGGAGCATGAGGAGCACGAGCACATCCACATCCCGCCGCCCAGTTACTGGCCGATCGTGCTCGCCGCTTGCATCACGATCATGATGGCGGGCTTCGTGACCACGCTCGTCATCACCGGCGATCGGCGCAGTCCTGGTGCTGGTCGTGATGATCGCGTGGGGCGCTCGAAGGGAGCGAGAGCGTGCCGCACGCCGCTCACCGGTCATCGCCGTGATCGGTGGTGGCGACGCGGAAGCGAAGCTGGTGCCGGGCGCACGGGTCATCACGAGCGATGGGCGGCTCGTCGGGCGGCTCACGCAGGCATCGGACGGATTCGCCGCTCGTCAAGCAGGGCTGGATCCCGACGCGCTACGGCTATCTCGCGCGCTCCGCGATTGACCATATCGAAGATGGCGCGATCGTCCTCAGCCTGACCGAGCAGCAGGTGCGGGATCGCGGCAATGTCGACACGACGCCTGCCGGCCCCGTCACGAAAACGAGCGTCACGCCCGCCGAACGCATCGCTTACCGAGACGAGAGAGGACAAAGGACGCATGGTAATCTCACGAGCGGCACAGCAGGACGTCACCCGCGCGCCGCTCGCGCAGCCGGAAGTCGCGGGGCAGGGACGAAGCATCGCATGGTGGGGCGTGCTCGCGATGATCGCGTCCGAAGTGATCTTCTTCGCGAACCTGATCATCGGCTATCTCTATCTGCGCGTCCGTGCCGGGCAGTGGCCGCCGGAGGGGATCGAACCGCTCGAACTCCTCCTGCCGACGATCAACACCGCGATCCTGCTCATCCAGCGCCATCCCGATGCACGGCGCGCACCTCGCGATCCGCCGGGGCGACCGCAAGGGAATGCAGATTGGCCTGATCCTCGCCGATCATCCTCGGCTCGATCTTCATTGGCGGGCAAGCATGGGAGTACACGCACGCGCCATTCTCGATCAAGAGCGGCACCTTCGGCTCAACCTTCTTCACGCTGACGGGCTTCCACGGCCTGCATGTGTTCGTCGGCATCATTATCATGCTGATCTGCCTCATCCGCTCGCTGCGCGGCAACTTCACACAGCACCATCACTTCGCCGTCGAAGCAGCCACGATGTACTGGCACTTCGTTGACGCCGTCTGGATCATCCTCTTCGGCGTCCTTTATCTGCTCTGATGCCCCTACCCCCTGTCCCCTCCCTAAAGGGAAGGGGAAACCCGATCACGGCGCACTGATCTTTCAACATCACCACGGCATCGCAAATGAGACACCCCCTTCCTTTTAGAGAAGGGGGCACGGGGGGTTAGGCGAATCAGGCCAGATACTTCTTGAACCAGCCGAGGGTGCGCGTCCATGCGTCCATTGCGGAGGAGGCAACGTAGCCCAGGTTGTTGACGAAGGGGCGGGTGTCGTTGTTGAAGGCATGGCCGGTATTTTCATAGACCTTGAAATCTAATGGCTTGCCGGAGGGCTTCGCCGCATCCTGAAAAGCCGGGATCGCCTTCGAGAGGGCATCGAGCGCACCGTAGTTGCCCATCAAGGGGCAGGTAAGGGTCGCCGCTTCTTTGATGACATCAACCGTACTCGTCGGGCCGGTACCGCCCGTCATCGGGCCGTAGAAGGCAACGGCGGCACTCAAACCCTTCGCCTTTTCCGACGAGACGAGCGTCCAGCGGCCACCCAGGCAGAAGCCAACCACACCGACCTTCGGCGCGCCAACTCCGCTGCCGGTAAGATAGGTAATCGCTGCATTGACGTCACCGATCATCTGTTCATCAGGGATTTTGCCAATAGCCGCCGTCGCGTCCTGTGGCGCGCTGAAGGCCATCGTGCCACCATCACGGGAGAGGAAGTCGATGCCAAGGCCAACATAGCCTTCCTTCGCGAGGCGGCGCGTCACGTCCTTGATGTGGTCGGTCAGACCCACATTCTCATGAATGACGATCACTGCCGGGAAGGGGCCGGTGCCCGTCTTTGGGCGGGCTTCATAGGCGATGATGTCCGCCGTGCCGCTCTTGAACTGGACCATTTTCGCGTTCACGGCGTCCACTGCGACCCCGGTCGCAACGGGCGTCCCGGCAGGCTGCGCGGCCACGGCGGAACCCGAGGTCGTCGTGGAGGACGCGGCGGCCGATCCGGCAGGGCGGGTGCCTGCGGGCGCACTCGCACCGGCGGCAGTCGTTCCTGGGGGGGCTGCCGTTGCGGCAGCGGGCGAACCGCTCGTACTACTCGCGGCGGTCGTTGCAGCGGCAGGGCTGGCAGCACTCGGACTAGCAGCACTCGGGCTGGCTACTGGCGCGGCTGCGGACCCCGCAGCACGCGTCGCAGCGGTGGTAGGGGCACTTGTGGGAGCGGAAGTCGCGAAGGGTGTCGCAGTTGCCCCTTTGCCACCGCACGCTTCGAGGAGCGTCGTCGCCGCAGCAAGTGTGCCGAGGGCCACCGTCCCGCGCATTAAGAACTCGCGCCGCCCGATCGTGCCTGCGTACCAGGAAGCGACGAGCGATTGGACCTCGGGGTTCTCGTCTGTCGTTGGTGCAGGCGGGGGTGAGACCGTAGTCGCCACAGGGTACCTCCTTGAGTGAAGCCGCATAGGCATGAGTGTACTGGCCCATGCCTACCAGTGTCTACGCTCAAAAATCTTCTCTGGATGATGGCAAGAGGGTTCGAGGCGCGAAAAGGGGGCGTTTTATCTCGAACCCTGAACGACTCTCTGCTATGCTCACGCCCATGTGTGACGATGATACCGAGGAGGGAATCCAAGATGGCGTGGACGTTTGAACTACTCGCGGGGCCGATGACGATCACGGAAGGACCAGCGTGGGACGGCAGCGGCCTCTTCTTCACCGCGATCCACCAGAACCGCATCCTCCGCTGGGATCCCGCCGCCCAAACGCTGAAGACTGTGTACACCGACACGAACGGGACGAATGGTCTCCTCCTCGCGCCGGATGGCCGCCTCCTCGCCTGCGAGAGCGGCAGTGGCAGCATCGCCAGCTACGACACAAGCGGCGCAAAGACGATCCTCATCAGCCAATTCGAGGGAAAGCGGTTCAATGCCCCGAACGATCTCGCGCTCGATAGCCAGGGGCGCATCTGGTTCACCGACCCGCGCTACGGCGCGCAAGAGGGCCGCGAACTCGATCACGACTCCGTCTACCGCATTACACCGCCGCGCGATGGCTCCGTACCGTGGACGGTCGAGCGGATGACGACGGACACCACGCGCCCGAACGGTCTGCTCATCGCACCGGACGAACGCACCCTCTATGTCGCACAAAGCGACTATGTCGAAACCGCGAAGCGCGAGTTGCGCGGCTACCCGATTCAGGAAGATGGCACGCTCGGCCCGCACACGGTGCTGCACGACTTCGGCGCAAACCGGGGCATCGACGGCATGTGCTTCGACACCGAGGGGAACATCGTCGCTACCTGCGGTTGGGAACTGGGCGGGCCGGGCTGTCGCGTCGCGGTCTTCGCACCTGATGGCACGGTACGGGAAGAGCACCCCGTCCCTGCTGGTCGCCCCACCAACTGCACCTTCGGCGACGCGGACCTCCGCACCCTCTATGTCACGACAATCGACGGCCATCTCTATCAGGTCCGAGACACCGGCCGCCAGGGCTACCTCCAGCCCCCACAACACCGCCCCTGGCTCCCGGCGTAAAGAGGAAGCCGAATGAACCGCAAAGGCGCAAAGAGCACGAAGGTCGCAAAGAAGAGAGGAAGCATAATCCTTCCCTCTTTGCGTTCTTTGCGTCCTCTGCGCCTTTGCGGTTCATTCGGTTTGTTCAGAGCCAAGTAAGCGGAGAGCGATACTCCCAGCCACGGCGATCGCGGGGGGCGTAGAAGCGGCGTTTGATGCGCCAGAGGAGGGCGACTTTCACCCAGTTGCGCTCTGCGGCGTAATCCATCGCGTGGTGCAGCGCCATACCGAGCGCGACCGCGCCGAGGGTCGGGCTCTTTCGCCACGCCGCGACGAGCGCGACCGCCGCGATCACATCGAGGCCGTGGAAAAGCACAAACGTACGATCCTGCGCCCGCCCCGCCCGATGCATCCCCACATCGAGAAAGTGATCGACATCGATCAGCACCCCACCGATGAAGACCGGCACGCGATACCGCGCGGGCACTGCCGCGATGAGGGGCAACGTCACCGCGACATGCTGTGTCGGATAGGGCATCCAGACTCCTTCAGGAATAGTCGGTAGGTTGCACAAATCTGGTCACTCATTGCTCATTGCTCGTTGCTCATTGCCCGTCGCTCATTCCTTCTTGATAGATCCGGCGCACGATGTCCTCGATTTCCGGTTCCTCGATCGTCAGATCGCGGATCGGGTAGCGGGCGGAGACGGCTGCGATCAGTTCCGCCGCCGTCACCTCAGCACGGCGGAAACGGAGCCAGCGACGCAAGCCATCCGCCCGAATCTCTTCGGCAGGGAGCCCCACGAGCATCCCCGGTGCGTCGGTTTCGAGATCGACGACCAGTGTCCGCTCGGTGCCGAAGCGATCCCGGATCGCCGCCACGCTGCCATCGTACAGCAAATGACCGTGGTCGATAATCATCATGCGGGGGCACAGATGGGCGATGTCCGCCATATCGTGCGTCGTGAGGAGAACGGTCACATCGCGCTCCCGGTTGATCTCCAGGAGGAACTCGCGGATGCGCCCCTTCGCAACGACATCGAGCCCAATCGTCGGCTCATCGAGATAGAGGATCGCGGGGTCATGGAGAAGCGCCGCCGCGAGATCACCACGCATCCGCTGGCCAAGTGAGAGTTGGCGCACCGGCGTCTGAAGGAACTCATCGAGCCCGAGCACATCCCGGAATGCATCGAGGTTTTCCGCGAAGCGTGCGGCGGGGACGTGATAGACGTAGCGCAGGAGTTCCAGCGACTCGATGAGTGGCAAGTCCCACCAGAGTTGCGTCCGCTGCCCGAAGACGACGCCGATCCGGGCGGCGAGCGTGCGCCGCTGCCGCGTCGGGTCCAGCCCCGCGACGCGCACCTGCCCGCCACTCGGCACGAGGATGCCCGTGAGCATCTTGATCGTCGTGCTCTTGCCCGCGCCGTTCGGCCCGACATAGCCGACCATCTCCCCCGGCGCGATCGTGAACGAGATGCGGTCCACCGCGCGCACCTCCCGCGTCCCACGCGAAACCAGCGCCCGCAGCGCCCCACCCTTCTGCTTGATCGGTGCCTGGTACGTCTTTTCCAACCGATCCGCCACAATCACTGACGCATCCATGCGATCAACTCCCTTCTTTGGAGTAACGAGTAACGAGTAGCGAGTAACGAGCGATACATACGCCCCACGCCACCTCTCGTTACTCGCTACTCGTTACTCGTTACTTCTCAACTCCCTGTGCTCTGGTAGTGCCGCAGGCCCCATTCCCAGAACGCGAGGGCGACCGCGCAGAAGGCGAGGGTCACGGCGGGGGTGAGGAATGAGACGTACGACGGCAGGCCGAGCGGGTCCGTGCGGCCAAGAAAATAAAGACCGGGATAGTAGGCGACAAAGGCGAGCGGGATGAGGAACGTGAAGGTGCGGCGAATCCACGCCTGATAGATCGAGAGCGGATAGCTGGACATGAAGACGCCCCCGTAGGTGAAGACGTTCATCACTTCCGTCCGCTCGATTGTCCAGAAGCAGAGCGTGCCGCCGATCAGGTCGATGGCGGCAAAGAGCAACACGCCGCTGAGGATAACGACCGGGAGGTAGAGCGCCTTACCAAGCGTCCAGGTGATGTCTACCCGCGCGAGCGCAAGGACGAGCGCGACAACGCCGGTTAGCGCGCGGCCAAGGCGCTTGAGTTGGAAGTCCGAGGCGAGCACCTGCACGAGCGGCGTGATGGGCCGGAGCAAAATACGGTCGAACTCCCCCTGCCGCACGGTGAGGCTGAAATCCTCGAAACTCTGCGCGACCACCTCATGAAACGCGAACGAGATCGTGACGAGCGCATAGAGGAAGGCCACTTCCCCGACACTCCAGCCACCGAGCGAGGAGAACTGGTGAAAGAGGATAAAGATTGCAGCAAGTTCGAGGCCATTAACGAGAAAGCGGCTGATCACATCCACGATGAAGGAGACCTTGTACTGCATCTGCGCCCGCATGCGTGCCCCGATGAAGCGAAAATAGAGGGCGAACTCCGTTCGCAGTACTGAGTACTGCGCCGGGAGTCCCTGGCGCTCCGCGATTATCGTCACACTCTCTGGTGCCTTTTCCTCATTCATCGTGGCCCCGTTTCTCAGTACTCAGTACTCGTTATCCGCCTTGGACGACGACCTTACGCGTGGCGGCGACGACCATTGCCCGACCGGCCAGGATGAGCGCGGCGCACCAGACCCCTTGCACGGCGAGCGCGACGAAGGCATCGCGACCGACGAGATGACTGAGAAAGAGGTCCGCCGGGGTCTGCATCATGCCACGGAAGGGGAGGAGATCGCTGATCGTCCGTAGCCAGGCAGGGAAGTAGACGAGGGGCACCTCAAAGCCGGAGAAGAGCGTCGCCGCAATCGTCGCGGCACCACCCACGCCGCGCACATCGAGCAGCCAGAACGCGCTGATATTGAGAATGAACCGAAAGGCGAACGATGTGACCGTCGCCAGGATGAGACTGAGCGCGAAGAGGAGCCACTGCGCCAGCGATACCGGCAGACGAACGCCGAAGATCAGCGCAATCACCACGAAGGAGGAAACGCCCCGGAAGAGCAGGTGATAGACCGCGCGCCCCATGTCCCGCGCGAGCCAGTAGGCGTAGTAGTCGTACGGGCGCGAGAGGTCCGTCACGACGCTTCCCGTCTTGATCGTATCCGCGACCTCCCACCAGCCCCATAAATAGAGCACCATGAGCATCCCCTGCCCGAGGCAGACAAAGGTGATGGCGTCGGTCTGATCGTACCCCGCGATCTCACCGCGCGAGTGGTAGAGCGCGATGAAGATGAGTGCGCGGATGCAGCCGAAGAAGCTGTTGGTCACGATGCCGGAGAAGGTCGCGGCGCGATAGGCCGTCCAGCGTCGGAAGGAACGGAGCGCGACTTCATAATAGAGGCGCACGAAAACCCCCTCGTAGGCTGTATGAGGGCATGACAAACGCCGCCGCACGCGGCGCACCGGACCTATAAGTGTACCAGCCACGTCAAGCAGGTAATCACGAATTCCGTTGAGACATTGCGTACAGGCATCAGCCCCAAAGATCGGGGCGGACCATCTGGACAGGGTTCGCTTGGGCAGGGCGAAATCGTGGAACTCTCGATATTGTTCACACGTTCGGGATAGTGAATGCCCGCGACGCCATTTGCGCAGAACGAGCACCGGGGTCTCCGATATTTGCTGAGAGATTAAAAGGAGCCGTGTGATGTCTATGCAAGGTGGGCGTGAGGGAATCGGGACACTCTCGCGGCGCGTATTTCTGCGCGGAGCGGCAGGGAGTGCGGCGGTGGCGCTCCTCGCCGCCTGTGGTGGGGCACCGAAGCCCACCGAAATACCCTTGCCCGTCAACGCTGCCCCGCCGGCCTCCCTGCCCGCAGACGCGGCGCTCACCAGTGATGCGACCGCTGCCCCCGCAGGCGGCAATACGTCCGCGATAGAATCGGCAGGGCAAGGTGGCGCGCTCTTCGCGATGACGAATGCCAATGGCCCCAACGCCGTGATTATGTATACCCGCTTCGCGAACGGCAATCTCTCACCTGTGGGATCATTTCGCACGGGCGGGACGGGCATCGGCGAGACGGATGATGGCGCGGCGCTCGATTCGCAAGGTTCGCTGGCCCTCAGCCAGGATGGTCGCCTGCTCTTCGCGGTCAATGCAGGCAGCGGGGACATCTCCACCTTCACGGTCACGTCGCAGGGGCTGACGCTGGTGGATCGCATCGCCTCACGCGGCCCGCGACCGATCAGCGTGACGGTGTACGGCAAGGTCGTCTACGTCCTCAACTACAACCGCCAGGCACCGGGCAACGGCAACATCACCGCCTTCGTCATTGGCACCAACAACCGACTCTCACCCCTGCCCGATTCCACGCGCGCGCTGAGCACAAACGGCGCGGTCAACCCCGGCCAGGTACTGTTCAACCCGAGCGGCAATCTCCTTGCGGTCTCGGAGAAGGCGACGAACCGCATCCTTACCTACACGCTCAAGAGTAACGGCCTCGCGAACAACCCGGTCTCCCATGCCGCGACCGGCCAGACACCGTTCGGTCTCGCCTTCAATAGCCGAGGCATCCTCGTCTGTGCGAATGCGGTCAATGACGCGGAGGGAAGCGGTTCCGCCAGTGCGTTCGCGGTCTCCTCATCAGGTACGGTGAACCCCATCGGTGGCGCGGTGGCGAACCGGCAGACCGCGCCGTGCTGGGTCGCGATTGACCGCAGTGGGGAGTACGCCTACTTCGTCAACGCGCTCAGCAACTCACTCAGCGCCTGTCGCATCGATACCGGAGGGCGTCTGACGCTACTCAACGGGGGAAATATCGCCGCGCGGACGGGTGAGAAGCCCTTCGACATCGCCTTCAGCAGCGACAACCGCTACGTTTACGTCCTCAACTCCGGTGGGGGATCGATCAACGGCTATCGGGTCCTACCGGGCGGTAGCCTCGCGGACCTGGGCGTGACGCGACGGGTGCTCCCTGCGGGCGCAAACGGTCTCGCTGTTCTTTGATATTCCTCACCCCGGCCCTGCGAAAATTCCCAGTGGTGGCGGGCTTCAGCCTGCCATCCCTTGCTGCGGCAGGCTAAAGCCCGCCGCCACCCAGCATCTCTCGGCTCAGTAATTTCGCAAAGCGCTCTAAAAAGGAACGA
Organism: uncultured Chloroflexia bacterium; assembly: GCA_963763655.1. Lineage (GTDB taxonomy): Bacteria > Chloroflexota > Chloroflexia > Thermomicrobiales > JALYUS01 > JALYUS01. The sequence continues at coordinate 145,924 of CAVXPY010000003.1, read as the reverse complement.
CCCCCTTCTGAAAAAGAAGGGGGTCGTGAAGCACGAAGGTGGATCAGCCCATCGCGGCGATGATCGCGTCCGCCATCTGGGAGGTGCCAACGGCGGTTGGGTCGTCGCGGTTCGGCTTGAAATCGTAGGTGACGGCGGTACCTTCCTCAATGACGCGGCGGACGGCCCGCTCGACACGCTCGCCCGCCGCGTGCTCGCCGATGTGATGGAGCATCATCACCCCGGAGAGGATTTCCGCCGTCGGGTTCGCCTTGTTCTGGCCGGTATATTTCGGCGCGCTGCCGTGAATCGGCTCGAAGCAGGCGACGCCATCGCCGATGTTCGCACCCGGCGATATACCGAGGCCACCGACGAGACCCGTCACGAGGTCTGAGACGATGTCACCGTACAGGTTCGGCAGCACGAGGACATCGTACTCCTCGGGGCGCTGCACAAGCTGCATGCAGACGTTGTCCACGATGCGATCGTTGAACTCGATGTCCGGGTATTCCTTCGCCACTTCCTCAGCGACGTGGAGGAAGAGGCCGTCCGTGAACTTCATGATGTTCGCCTTGTGGACGGCGGTGACGAGGCGACGATTGTTCTCGCGCGCGTAGTCGAAGGCGTACTTGACGATGCGGCGGGAAGCTTCGGGCGTGATCATCTTGATCGAGATCGCCGAGGAGGCGGCGAGCTTCCGCTTCGTGAGCGGGTTGATCGCCTCGATCACCTTGCGGGCGTCCTCCGTGCCGGTGTCGAACTCAACGCCCGCATAGAGGTCTTCCGTGTTCTCGCGCACGACGACGATGTCCACATTGTCGTACCGCGTGCGGACACCGGGAAAGATGCGCGCCGGACGGACATTCGCATAGAGGTTGAGGGCCTGCCTGAGCCCGACATTGACGGAGCGGAACCCGGTACCGATCGGCGTGGTGATCGGGCCCTTCAGGCCGAGCTTCGTCTTGCGAATACTCTCGACGGTCGCCTCGGGAAGCGTGTCACCATACTTCTCTAAGGCGTCCAATCCGGCATCCGCCGTGTGCCAGGTGAAGCCGACGCCCGTCGCATCCAGCACGCGCCGCGCCGCCTCGACAACTTCCGGCCCGATCCCGTCTCCGGGAATGAGTGTGACTTCGTACGCCATTGCCGTTCCCTCCAACTACCAGACCACCGGCACGGTGGCACGTGCGACGATCTTCTCGTCCTTCGTCACTACCGACGCATTGTATACGAGCGCGGTCGCTACGATGATACGATCGTGAATCTCCAGCGTTGTCGGCAAGCGATAAAACTGCCGAAGGATCGTCTCATCAAATGGAATCAGTTGGAATCCCGTTTGAGGCAATCGGTCGACAAACGCTTCGCGGCCGAATCGCATGCGCCGCTTCGCAACAACACCGACAAGCTCTACAAGTACGATAATAGGAAGCAACATGCGGCGCTTCCCACTGAATGCGTCGTTGATATGTAGGGATGCGGTCCGCGAAAGTGCGGGCGCTCCATCGACGTACCAGGCAAGCGGATGTGTATCGACGACAGTGAGATCATCCATCGCTGGATATCACTTCGCCGTCTTCCTCATCCATCTCCCGCTCCGCTTCGCGGGAGACTTCGTCCCGAAAGCGCCGGAAATCTTCCAGCGTCCAAGGCGTACCGTATCCAGCCAACATCCCGTAATACTCTTCTGCCAAGTCCTGCATAAGCGGCGTATCGAATGCGGGATCGGTGTAATCGCGCAATTCGCCATCGGGCAGGCCGAAGGCACGCGGTGGGAGCGGTCGATTCTCGCCAAAGACGAGATCGGAGTAATCGCGTAGCGGCTCGTGCTGCAGACGCTGCGTCACGATCTCGCGGATGAACCGCGTGAAGGTCTCCGGTGTGATCGCGTGACCGATATCCGCCTCCGTGCGCGCGTGGTGGTGGGTATAGCCGAACCGCCACGCGACATGCTCGCCGGACGGCAACACGACATCCGCCGCGTACCAGACGATATTCCCCGGAATCGGCAGGTCGTGGATCGTGACGTGGGATGTGCCGCCGTGGGCGGTTGGGATGTCCGACAGAACCGTGACCATCGTCGCTTCGCTCCTACAGCAATGAGCAGTGAGGGGTTCAGGATACCTGCGTGCATGTGGATTCGGGTACTCATTGCTCGCTACTCATTGCTGCTCCCACTCCCCCCAGACGGCGGTGCCGTAGGCGATCACTTCGGTCGCGTTCTCCATCACCTCGGAGCTGTCATACCGGATACCGATAATGGCGTTCCCGCCGAGTTGGAGAGCATGGGCGGACATGATCTGATATGCCTCCTGCCGTGCCTGCTCGGCGAGTTCGGTGAGCAGCGTGATGTTGCCGCCTTTCAGCGTCTGAAAAGCGGCTCCAATCTGGCCGCCGATCGAGCGCGAGCGCACGGTGACGCCGCGCACGACGCCGAGGTTGTAGCGGATCTTAAAGCCGGGGATTTCGAACGCCGTCGAGGTGGCGCGTTGATCGATCGTGGGGGATTGAGGGGGTTGCTGCATCTCTTTTTCTCCTTGTCATCGCGTCCTTCACACCCACGTTCAGTCTATCATGCGAGTTCCGACGCCACGGATGCACAGAATTCCATCGTTTTTCCTTACGGCTCAACCGTTGACAGTACGCGAGCCGATGGATACCGTACGAGCGTCAGGCCGTAAAGGGGGAAGAGATCATGGCGGGAACAATTGTACGGGTTCGGGACAGTAACGGTCGCTTCGTCCGGCGCCCAGCCGCACCGAGGATGGCGAGCGAGGCGGTGCCTGCGCGGACGAAGACGACGACTGCTGCCCCTCCGCTGGTCGAGGATCTGAGCGCACCGGAATGGTACATCAATAAGGAGCTCTCCCTGCTCGCGTTCCAGTGGCGCGTGTTCGAGCAGGCGCACGATGAGACGACCCCCCTCCTCGAACGCCTGAAGTTTCTCGCCGTCCTCAGCACGAACCTCGATGAGTTCTTCATGGTGCGCGTCGCCGGTCTCAAGCAACAGGTCGCGGCGAACTCTGCGGAGATCCAACCCGACGGCATGACACCACGCGAATCGCTGCACGAGATTCATAAGATCGTCTTTGAGCTGATGGAGGCGCAGTGCCACTATCTGCATGATGTCCTGATCCCCGCGCTGGCGGAGAACGATATTCATCTGCTTCCCTACTCCACGCTCAACGCCAACCAGCGCGACGCCGCCGCCGAGTATTTCCTGCGCGAGATCTTCCCCATTCTGACACCGCTCGCCGTCGATTCCGGGCATCCCTTCCCCCATATCTCGAACCGCAGCTTGAATCTCCTCGCCGTCGTGCGCGATGACGCGGGCGAGCACATCGCGCGCATCAAGATCCCGCAATCCCTCCCCCGCTTCATCCCCGTGCCGCCGACCGCGCCGATGCGGGACGCCTCCGGTATCCACCGGCCCCGCGCTTTCGCGTGGCTGGAGGAAGTCGTGACGGCGAACCTCTCGACGCTCTTTCCCGGCAAGGAGATCGTCGCCGCCTACCCCTTCCATGTCACTCGTGACGCGGACATCGAGATCAAGGAACTCGAAGCGGAGGACTTGCTCGCGACGCTTGAGGAGCAATTGGAACGGCGGGGGTTCGGGTTCGTCGTGCGGCTCGTGGTGGACGCGACGATGCCGGAATCGATCCGCAACTGGCTGATGGAGAAGATGGATGTTCACCCCTCCGAGGCATATACCATCAATGGCTATCTCAACTTAAGCGATCTCTGGCAACTCCATCGCATCGACCGGCCAGACCTGAAAGATCCGCCCTTCATACCCCAGACACCGCCCGCCCTTCGCGACGGCATTGATCCCTACGCGACGATCCGTCAGGGAGATATTCTCCTCCATCACCCGTACGATTCATTCGCGCCGATCGTGGATTTCATCAAGTCCGGCAGTACGGACCCGAATGTTCGGGCGATCAAGCAGACCCTTTACCGCGTCGGCAAGGACAGCCCCATTGTCGAGGCGTTGGCGGAAGCGCGGGACGAGGATACGCAGGTGGCGGTGCTTGTCGAACTGAAAGCGCGCTTCGATGAGGAGAACAATATTGAATGGGCGCGCGCACTGGAAAGTAAAGGCGTGCATGTCGCGTATGGGATGATGGGCCTGAAGGTGCATTGCAAGGTCGCACTGATCGTGCGGCGTGAGCAGGACGGTATCCGTCGCTACGTCCATCTCGGCACCGGCAACTACAATGCCGGTACCGCCCGCATCTATACCGACCTCGGCCTGCTCACTGCGAATGAGGAGATCGGCGCGGATGTCTCCGATCTCTTCAACTACCTGACGGGGTACTCGGACCAGCGGGAGTACCGCAAGCTCCTGGTGGCACCCGTCAATCTGCGGCGACGCATCACGGAACTGATTGAGCGAGAGACCGCGCTCGGGCCAAAGGGTCGCCTCCTGTTCAAGACCAATCATCTCGTGGATGTGCGGATCATCGAAACGCTCTATCGCGCATCGCAGGCGGGCGTGAAGATCGACATCATCTGCCGCACGACCTGCTCGCTTGTGCCGGGAGTGCCGGGCCTCTCCGAGAATATCCGGGTGATCGGTATCCTCGGGCGGTTCCTGGAGCACCACCGGATCTATCTCTTCGGCAACGGCGGCGCAGACGAGATTTACTGCGGCAGTGCGGACCTCCACCCGCGCAACCTCGACCGGCGCGTCGAGGTGCTCTTTCCGGTCGAGGACCCGGCAATCCGCGCCCATATCCGCGATGACCTCTTGGAGACGTTCCTGCGCGACACCGACCGCGCACGCCAACTCGGCCCGGACGGCCACTGGCGTCCGATCCCACGCCCCGACGGTGTGCCGCCCTTCAACGCGCAGGAATGGCTCCTGAACACGACCACCGGCGCCGGTCGCTTCGGGGATTAAGGTGCCATGCGCCAGGTGATTGCGAGAGAAAGGTGTTGAGAGCTACAACCTGTCTCAAAACCCCCGATGGTGTTGTCGTGATCGACCCGTCGTGCAAGAATACCGGGCACGATACCCGACGCGAGCAGCGCAACACAGCAATGGAGGCGAGCGATGTCGCAGACCCCGCGCGGATTCGTCCTCTCGCTCGGTGAGGGGGAATCACCAGCCCTCCCCGAGTCGACGGTCGTTTTCAAGCTCGTCTCCGCCGACTCCGGCGGCAGCCACTCGGTGATCGAGACGGTCGTTCCCCCCGGCTTCCCCGGCCCCCCCGCCCACTTCCACCGCGCGATCGACGAGGAGTTCTACGTCCTGGACGGCGAGCTCATCGTGCGGGTCGGGGAGCAGAGTCTCACCGTTGGTCGCGGTGGCTATGCCTACCTGCCGCGCGGTGTCGTCCACACCTTCACCAACCGCAGCGACCGCCCGGTCACCTTCCTCGACATCGTCCATCCCGCCGGGTTCGAGCAGTACTTCCGCGACCTGGCGGCGGCATTCCGGGAGGCGGGAGGAGTGCCGAGTCGGGAGACCTGGGCCGGGTTACTCGCCCGGTACGACACTGAGGTGGTGCCAGCGGGCGGGTGAACAAGGCGCTCACCGGAGCATCGCGCTGAGCGCGATGCGGATGCACGCGAGCGTATAGAAGGTGTGGAAGTTGTCAGCCTTGTGCTCATGGCGCACCAGCAGCCGTCGCTGGTGCCCCAACCACGCAAACGTCCGTTCCACCGGCCAGCGCCGCCGGTATTCCGCGGTGTACTGCTTGACGGGACGCCCCTGGCGCGGCTTCCAGTTCTTGGGTCGGCGTTTCGGCGGGATGCAGGGGCGGATGCCGCGTTGGTGCAGCGACTGGCGCAATTTCCGGCTGTCGTACCCCTTGTCCGCGATCAGTTGCCGGGGTCGGGATTTCGGCTTGCCCTTCTTCTGCGGCACGCTGATCGTCGCCAGCGTCGCCTCCGCCATGCGCACCTCCCCGACGCCCGCGCTCATCGTCAGCATCCCGAGGGGCAGGCCGTTGGCATCCGTCGCGAGCATGAGGCGGCTGCCTTTCCCTTTGCCGGTCAGCCCGACCGCGTCGCCCCCCTTTTGGCCGGGACGAAGGAGCCGTCCAGCAAGCCCGAAGACCAGTCGATGCGCTTCAAGCGCTCCAACATCCCGAGGAGCGTGCGGTGGACGCGTTGCCAGACACCTTCCGCTTGCCAGCGTTGCAGGCGCCGGTGGGCGGTGGAATCATCTCCATACTGCTCCGGGAGATCGCGCCACGCGCAGCCGGTGCGCAGGACATACAGTATGGCATCGAGGGTGCGCCGGTCGTCGGCACGCGGGCGACCGGCGCGATTGCGCGGCGGAAGCAGCGGTTGGAGGATCGCCCACTGGGCGTCGGTGAGGTCTCTCATACCCCCGATCCTCCCCGATCAGGGGTTCTGAGGCGGTGTGTCGCTCACCCCCGCCTCGTGCGCGAGGCGCCGCAGGTGCAGCGGCTCGTCCGCCGGCGATCGGGTCGGCGTGCCGGTGCGCGACCTTCCACGCGCCCTCCTCGCGCCGGAAGACCGTCGTCACCCGCAGCGCGAACGGGCCCGGCGGCCCCCCGCCCACCGCGGCCGTGGTGCGCTCCACCGCCGCGATGTAGGCGAGGTCGCCGCTGGCGCCCGCCGCGATCACCTCGATCGCGAAGGACGCGCAGTCCGAGAAGTTCGTGGCGAGCCATTCGAACGCGGGACGGATCTCCCCCCAGCCGCTCTTGGTGGCCGCGGCGCCGAAGACGCTCACCGGCTCGCGGTGCGACCACATGGCGATCCGGCGGCGGGCGTCGCCGTCGTGCAGCGCGGTGTCGGCCTCCTGCAGCTGCGGCAATACCTCCGCGAGGAAGGCAGCGGTCTCATCCACGGTGTCTCACCTCCCCAATGGCGTATCTCGGCTGGTCCATCCGCATTGTAGGTCGTCAGCGCCGGCTGTCAGAGGGGAGGCGGCCGGTGGTGAAGAAGAGCAACAGAGCCGCTCAACAGTTTTGAGACAGTTTGTAGAATATATCTCAAAACACCGGTGATAGAGGGGTGAACTCCATCGTATTGCCTCTTTCCCGGCACCTCGCTACAATCACACCGTTCCACCGATTGGTAGCGGGGAGCCGCGGATGCGGACGAGAGGAGGAAGGCAATGGCGACATTGAGCGGTGAGAGCGTGCGTGTCATCGGCCCAAGCGGCGATTACCTCGGTAAGCAAGGGCTGACCTACAACACCGGCATCTCCAGCGAGACTGTCGGCGCGCGCGCCGTCTGCCTGACCAGCCTGACCGTCCCGCCGGGGGCGCGCGCCAAGGTGCATTACCACGAGGGGATCGAGACGGTGGCTTACATCATTGACGGTGAACTGGTGATCTGGTTCGGCGAGCGGTGCGAGCAACAGGTGCGGATCGTGGCGGGGGAGTATCTCTACATCCCGGCGAACGTGCCGCACGCGCCGGAGAACGCGGGCGACCGACCGTGCCAGGCGGTGGTGGCGCACTCGGGGGGCAACGATCAGGAGGGGATCGTGATGATGCCCGAACTCGACGAGCGGCTGGCCGCCACAGCACGCTAATCGCCCCGCGTCGCGGTGGTATGACCGGGGCGTGCGTCGCGTTCACCGCAGGAGAGCCATGAGCGCGATGCGGATGCACGCGAGCGTATAGAAGGCGTGGAAGTTCTCAGCCCTGTATTCGTGCCGGACGAGGAGCCGCCGCTGGTGCCCCAGCCATGCAAAGGTGCGTTCCACCGGCCACCGGTGCCGGTATTCCTCGGTGTACTGCTTGACCGGGCGTCCCTGGCGTGGCTTCCAGTTCTTTGGACGGCGCTTCGGCGGGATGCAGGAGCGGATGCCGCGCCGGTGGAGCGACCGACGCAGCGGGCCGCTGTCGTAGCCCTTGTCGGCGATCAACTGGTGCGGGCGGGATCTCGCCTTTCCCTTCTTCTGCGGCACGTTGATCATCGCGAGAGTCGCCTCCGCCATGCGCACCTCGCCGACACCCGCGCTGAATGTGAGCAGGCCGAACGGCAGACCATTGGCGTCGGTGGCGAGCATCAGGCGGCTACCTTTTCCCTTGCCGGTCAGGCCAACCGCATCGCCCCCCTTTTTGCCGGGACGAAACTCCCGTCCAGCAAGCCCGCCGACCAGTCGATGCGTTTCATCCGCTCCAGCATGCCGAGGAGCGTCCGATGGATGCGCTGCCACGCGCCCTCGGCCTGCCAGCGCTGCAACCGGCGATGGGCGGTGGAGTCGTCGCCGTACTTCGCCGGGAGGTCGGCCCAGGCGCATCCCGTGCGCAGGACGTAAAGGATCGCATTGAGGGTGCGGCGGTCATCAGCACGCGGGCGACCGATCCGTTTGCGAGGCGGGAGGAGCGGTTGAAGGATGTTCCATTGAGCGTCAGACAGGTCTCTCATGCCCCGATAGTACCGCGTCGAGGGTTTTGAGATATGTTCTAGCGATGTCATGTCGTTATCCCAGGTAATCCCATACCCCGTTTTTCCACCTGCGGAACAGGTGATTCGCGACTGAGATCCCAGGATTAACCGTTGGTGATGGCTCACCCTCAAGAGCCTGTCTCGCGAAGAACTCTTCTGTGTGTAGCACGAGATGGCTCACATCTTCAGCTACGAAAGCCAATTCTTCCTTCGCCATATGGTGGAGGACAATAATACCGGCGTGCGGTCGGGTGACACCCCAATGCTACCATGCGCCGTGCAGCAGGGTGTAATCCTTCCGATTCAATGTCAGAAATATCCACCCTCGCGTCGCCGCGAACCAGAGTTGCTCGTAGTCTTGAGTCCCTTTGCGAGTCGCGTGGGTCGTGGTGGTTGCCGTGTGACCGGCGTGTGCAAGCAATTGTGCAAGTGCTTCAGGCGTATCTTCATCGAGATAGAACGCGGCCATCAAGCCGCATCATTCTGCGCGAGACGATTTTCGATTACCGCACGGTGGCGCAGATAGAAGGCCCAGGCCGCCTCTACCTCTTCACGGCTTATATGGTAGAGCGTCGCAACATCGTCGGCATCATGACGATTTGCCTGCATGCTGCCGATGATGGCCCATACCGGGATACCCGACTCTTTCAGCCAATACTCATCCGTCCCGCGATTGGATGGATGTGGGCCGATATGTCGCGCAATCAGACTGTCTGTTTCGTTCTCGGTCAACTGACGAACCATTGTGATGCTTCCACTCTATGAGGCGTATCTGCATAATCTACGTGGCTACATTGTATCATCGCGGCACCAATACGCTACATGCGGAAGATGCCCCAGGTGGTTTCGGGGATCGGGGCATTGAGCGAAGCGGCGAGGCCGAGGCCGAGGACGAGGCGGGTGTCCGCCGGGTCGATGATGCCGTCGTCCCAGAGGCGGGCGGTGCTGAAATAGGGGTTGCCCTCGCGCTCGTAGGTGTCGAGGGTCGGGCGCATGAATGACGCGCGCTCGTCCGGCGTCATCGTCTTGTTCTGCGCGCGCAGATTGTCCTCGCGGATCGTCGCGAGGACGTTCGCCGCCTGCTGGCCGCCCATCACGGAGATGCGCGCGTTCGGCCACATCCAGAGTTGTCGCGGCGCGTAGGCGCGGCCACACATCGCGTAGTTGCCCGCACCGAACGACCCGCCGATCACGACCGTGAACTTCGGCACCGCCGCATTCGCGACCGCCATCACCATTTTCGCGCCATCCCGCGCGATGCCCGCGTTCTCGTACTGCTTGCCGACCATAAAGCCGGTGATGTTCTGCAAGAAGACGAGCGGAATCTTCCGCTTGGCGCACAACTCGATGAAATGCGCCCCCTTCTGCGCGCTCTCGGCGAAGAGGATGCCATTGTTCGCGACGATGCCGATTGGGTAGCCGAAGAGGCGCGCGAAGCCGCAGACGAGCGTTTCGCCGTAGCGCGCCTTGAAGGGCTGGAAGCGGCTACCGTCCACGATGCGTGCGATCACTTCGTGGACATCGAACCCCGTGCGCGCATCGCTCGGCACGATGCCGCCCAGTTCGGCGGGGTCGTACTGTGGGGGTTCCGGAGGAAGTACAGACCACGGAAGCTGCTTCGTCCCTTGCAGGTTGGCGATGATGGCGCGGCAGATCGAGAGGGCATGATCGTCGCTGAGCGCGTAATGGTCCGCAACCCCGGACATCGTCGTGTGCACCTCCGCGCCGCCGAGTTCTTCGGCGGTCACTTCCTCGCCGGTCGCCGCCTTGACGAGGGGCGGACCACCGAGAAAGATCGTGCCGGTGCCGCGTACGATGATCGTCTCATCGCTCATCGCGGGGACGTACGCGCCGCCCGCCGTGCACGAGCCCATCACAGCGGCGATCTGCGGGATACCGGCGGCGGAGAGTTGCGCCTGATTGTAGAAGATGCGCCCGAAATGATCGCGGTCCGGGAAAACATCGGCTTGCAGCGGCAGGAAGGCCCCACCGGAATCGACGAGGTAGATGCACGGCAGGCGGTTCTGCGCGGCGATCTCCTGCGCCCGCAGGTGCTTCTTGACGGTCAGCGGGTAATAGGTGCCGCCCTTCACGGTCGCATCGTTGGCGATGATGAGGACTTCCCGCCCACAGACCACACCGATGCCCGTGACGATCCCCGCCGCGGGCGCGTCGTTGTCGTACATCTCCCATGCCGCGAGGGGGCTGAGTTCGAGGAAGGGGGTGCCGGGGTCCACGAGGCGGTCGATCCGCTCCCGCGCCAACAGCTTGCCGCGCGATCGATGCCGTGCGATTGCGTCGTCGCCCCCACCGTTCGCCACCTGCCGCAACCGCGCGCGCAGTTCCGCAACGAGCGCGCGCATGATCGCCGCATTCTCCTGAAAGTCCGTCGCCTGCGGGTCCACATGCGTCGGCAGGAGGGGCAGGGCGGAAAGCGGGGATTCCGCCGTGCTCGTTGAGTTTTGGGATGTGTTTGTCATCATGGGCGTAGTGTACCTCACCCCCTGCCCCCTCTCCATCGCCCTGAGATCATGGTATCGATCAATTTCGTACGGCGATGGAGAGGGGGAGATACTGATTCAACGGCGTACGGCTCCCTTTGCCTTCTGCACTCCCCTCTCCCGCACGGCGGGGGAGGGGTCGGGGGTGGGGGCGAGCAATCGGGCTTTCTGCTCCGCATATTCGCTGTAGCCACCGGGGTATTCGGTCAGTTCGCCGTCCTCGATCTCGTAGATGCGGCTACAGATGCGGTCGAGAAAGTAGCGATCGTGCGAGATCGTCAGCACGGTGCCGTCGAAGGCATTGATCGCCTCTTCCAGCACCTCCGTCGAGGCGATGTCGAGGTGGTTCGTCGGCTCATCGAGGAGGAGGCAGTTCGCGCCGCCGATCATCAGGCGGGCCAGTTGCAGGCGGCTCTTCTCACCCCCGCTCAGGTTGGCGATGGGCTCCTTCGCCTGTTTGTAGACGAAGAGGAAGCGACCGAGAATGCCCATCGCGGTCTCCTCGGTCATCGGCTTGACGGCGCGAATGCAGGCAATCGGCGTCTCGGTCGGATCGAGGACATCGTGCTGCTGGGCGTAGTGACCGATCCGAATCGACGGCCCGACCCAGATTTCGCCCTCGCTGGGGGCGTCCTGCCCGCGCAACATCTGGACGAGAACCGACTTCCCCGCGCCATTCCGCCCAACAACGCCGACGCGCTCGCCGCGCCAGACGGTGAAGTTGAGGTCCGCCAGCACGATCTCATCGCCGAAGGCGCGGGAGAGATGACGCGCCTCGATCACCTTCTGACCGCCGCGCTCGCCGGAGCGGAAATGGAGACCCATCTTGCGCCGTTCGAGGACAGGTCGCTCGACCTTGTCCATCCGGTCGATCTGCCGCTGCTTATTCATCGCCTGCTTCTTGTGCCGCTCATCGAGCACCATGCTCGCCCAGAGCGTGAAGCGGGCGATCGCCTCTTCGAGGTGTTTGATCTCCTTCTGCTGGGCGACGTAACTCTGCTGCTGCCGAAGGAGGGCGAGTTCGCGCTGCGTCATGTAGCTGGAATAGTTGCCCTGATAGAGAGTCAGGCGACCATCGGCGAGTTCGGCGATCTGCGTGACGGTGTCATCGAGCAGGTAGCGGTCGTGCGAGATGAGGATGAGCGTGCCGTGATAGCTGCGGATCACCTCTTCGAGCATGGCCTTACCGGGCAGATCGAGATGGTTATCGGGCTCGTCGAGCAGGAGGATATCCGGCCTGGCGATCAGACAGCGGGCGAGGCCGACCATCTTCCGCTGCCCGCCACTGAGCAGCGCGACCGACTGCGTGTGCGACTCCGGCGGCAAGCCGAGGCGGATGAGCAGATCGCGCGCATCGCCCCGGAAGCGCGGTCCGCCGCCCGCCTCGTATCGTTCGAGGATCGTCGCCTGCCGCTCCAATATGCGGCCCATCGCGTCCATGTCAGTCGCACAGGCGGGGTCCGCGAGTGCGGCTTCGACCTCCTCAAGCTCCGCCTCCATCGCCAGCAAATCCGCCCGCCCACCGATTACCTCATCGATGGCGGGGGGGATCGTCTGCTCGGCGTACTCCTGCGGCAAAAAAGCGACGCGGATACCGTTGCGGAGGACACAGGTGCCCTCGGTTGGTGTGTCCACACCCGCGAGGATGCGCAAGAGGCTCGACTTCCCCGCGCCATTCGGCCCGACGAGGCCGATCTTCTCACCATCGTTGAGCGTCAGTTCCAGCCCATCGAAGATGCGCCGCGTGCCGTACGTGAGGCCGATCTTATCGACGCGCGCAATCAGCATGACGCACCCCCCTTGATGGGGAGATGAACCACGAAGACGCCAAGCGCGCCCAAAGAGAGAACCCGAGCGCAGAGGACACAGAGACCGCAGAGAACACAGAGAGATTCTTCTTTTCTCTTCTCTGTGCTCTCTGCGATCTCTGTGTCCTCTGTGCTCGTATCCTTTCTTCGTGTCTTCGTGGTTGGATTAAGGGCCGTGTGGGATGACGAACGTTCGATTGCCATGATGATCTGCTCCTCCATAAATGGCAGGAGCAAGCACACACGATACCCGCGCCAAGATGCGCGGTGGCGGTGTGCGTGGTTCCCGCCGCATAACTCCGAATGCACCGGATGGGTTATGCGGCGAACCTGTGCGTTTGCGAGCTCTTCCACGAGAGCCAGTGGCTTTGATCGAACATCTGTGGCACCGTCAATCTCCTTGCGCGCATCTTACACTGCGCTTGGACGGGTCGCAACCATTTATTCGTCCTCCGCCTATCGCATTCGACAATGAGCGTCGCTAATCTGTTGCACTGCTGGAAGGAAATCGTGCATCGAGCACAACTGCTCGTACCATTTTCCCCTCTTTCGAGAGTTCGTTCGCTTGTTGCGTCAATTTCGTACGTGTGCCTTCGAGCGTCTCCGTGCGATAGCGATTTCCTTTCCATTGTGCGCACTGATACCAGCCGACAGCATAGATTCCTGCGTCGGAGTCATTGTGAGTAAGGTAGCGCTGGACTAGTTGATCACGCATAGACGTGAACAATTGCTCATTCCAACTCCCCTTCACTTCGATAATGACTGTCACCTGTCGCTGCTCATCCCGGTCACCCAGCGCAATCGCATCAACGGTGATGTCGAGACGATCGCTTCCGCGCATGATCTCTACTTCTCGATTAATGATGACTTTCTGAGCAATGATGTCATAGTCGAGGTGTGAACGAATAAAATCAGACAAGTACGCCTCTATTTGAGGTCGCCATGTATTCTCGCCATCTGGATGCCAAAGGAATTGTGCAAGGGGTGTTCTCGTCTGCATTTTCTTATTGAGTCGCTCTAACGACTCTATAAGCACATTCATGAGTTGTTCCGCGCTGCGGACGATACGCGATTGGGCATCCATGAAGTAGGTAAGCAGATCTTCGGGCAGCAAGGGTCTCCACGTATGATTGAGTGTAGCGAACTCGGCTCGCCACAGATAGTGACGCAACCATGGAAGGTCGGGCAACGACTCGGTGATATGACGAATGGCCTCATAGGAGGCAACACTCTCGAGGTTGGCTAGATTTTGTAGCATGACATCGCGCCAAGTAGCGATCCGCTCACGTATGCCCACGAAGTGAGCACCAGGTTCGTTGGGGTCCTCGCGGTGGGGATAATGCGTCGCAAGCCAGATATAGAGATCGGCAAGTGCATTCTCCGGAAGAGCCAGAGTAGCGTTGTGGCCATACGATGCGAGGTCTTCAACAAGTGCACGAGCAAATGCGTCGTCCATTTGTATCGCCCGAAATACATCTGACCAGACAGACGGAGAACGCGCGAGGAGAAGTCGCGAGGCGATCTTCATTTGCTGCCGCTCCCCATCTTCTACGGGCGGCGGCACGCGGACGAGTGCACACAAGACATGCTCGGTCGTCTCGGGACGATACATATAGAGTTGTTCTAGCATTTGATCAACGCATCCAGTGGGTGTCGAGACATCAAGGGCATGAGCTAAAGCATATTGCTCCAAACGTTCGTCCCAGCATTTAGCGAGGTGCTCAATGACTGGTATATAGCCGTTTCCAACCTCGTACGTGATTTGCTTTTCCAATGCTGCGACCATCTGATCGGGCGTGTTTCGATAGGCCAAGGAGAACAAGTCTTGAATAGTGGAACGCATCTCACCCTCGGCATTGAAAGGGCAACCGACGACCGCCGCCGCCCAGCGATGCCAAACCTCGCTCTCAAGGTTAGTGACAGTTTGGCGACGCTCTTCCCAGAGGAGATACAAGGCACGAAAGCCCGCGATTGCTCGCCAGTCGATAGTGTTGGTACCAAGCCATCCTTCTATGGCATGATCGTCGTACCCAAGAACATACCTATGGGCTGCGTCGAGGATGCGAGAACGAGTCGATTCATCCGACTCATTCCACGGAGACAAGCGCCGAAAGTCACATCCTAATGTACGAGCATTGCCATCAGTTGTGGCGAGTAGAGAATCTAGGCTCCAATATCGCTCGTAGTCGCCGCCTTCGATACGATCAAGGAGTGTCGCGATTCCTCGGGCGATGTCCGGTTTCAGTCGCTCGCGTTCTGCCAATCTCTGATCGAGTTCTTTTCGCAATCTCTCGGACTCATACCAGTCCGCGCGAACCTTCTGTATATCGGGATTTGTGAGATCAGTAGAGAAGGGAAAGGCATCGCGCAATGCTGGGAGGGTCTCGCATCGCTCGAAGATCGTCTCGATCATCGCCGTTACGCCGAAATACGTCATTTGCTGAACCAAGGCAATCCACGAGCTTTGGTCCCTGAAATCACTCTCGGACAGACGGTCGAGGAGCCAGTCAAAATCGTCGAAATCGAGGAGAGACGGTCGACCATGTAATATCCATGTTACTGCGTTTGGAGGAGTTTGCAACAGGCTGACGAGATGTTGAACAACTGCACGCCGACCATTACGCTTCCCAGCGACAAGGGCTATGAACTGTTCATCATCTCCACCATGTTCGAGATGGGACATTTGATGAATTTCGCTTACTGCAAGTTGCGCATAGGTTTCCGCCACCAATGGCTGCTCCATCACTGCCCACGCACGACGCTTGATCGCCTCAATAATGTCGCCGAAGCGAAACGCGCGGTTACTCATCGCCCAACGCAATGCCAGGAGCACATCTCCATCTTCGAAGTGAAGATCTTTCGCTAGCTGATCGAGGAAGAAGCTATAGGCACCAAACAGATTAGGGTCCTTGACTGGCGTCAGTGCCTGGAATAACTGTTCGGTGGATAGCGCATCTGGCCACGCAGCGCGCAACGCGCATCCTTTGAGTTCGTCTTGTGAGTCGTCAACGTTCGGAACCAGCGCAAGCGGTACGAGTTGCTGTTTTGCGTGGTCCGTGCCATTGGACGCCACGACATACGCACAATGCACACGTAAAACCATTTCTTGGATAGGATCGAGAATGACTGAAAGAAGCGACCCTTCTGTCCCTGGAACGCAATCGACCGCCTTCGCGATGTCGATAGCCAGCCAACGAGCGTCGCGTGAAGAACTGTCATCGCGGATAACGGAAGCAAGGCGCTCAGCGATGCCAGGAAATGCGAGATTACGAAGAATCGAAGTTGCATTCAGTCTTTGCCATCCCATCTTTTCTGCTGACGCGATGAGAGCATCGACAAGACCAGATCGTTCCTCCGAGCTAGCCACACCAAGATCAGCATTAAGTAAGACATCTGGATCATTCTCTGAGAGATACTGAAAGGCATCGCGTTCAAAACTCGTGTACCACGCCGCAACTGCGTGAAAATGCGGCACGATCCTGTGTGCTGGATCGGCAGGATGCTGGAGTAGTTGCATGATCTGCTGTTGAGGCATGGCGGATTTTGCGAGATAGCGTGCAGTGAGATACTCAGCGATGGAGCGGTGAAACCATGTGAACCGAGAAGCATCTAACGGAGAAAACAAGCCCGTATTCAAGGCTTCTTTAATCTCGTCCCGCGTGACAGATAATGTCTGGCGTGCGACGCGCTTGCTATCACTAGTCAATTGCCGTATCGATATCTCGCCATCCAACAACCCGAACGTGCTGGGTTGGTCAATGACCGTAACCACATTGGTGAGTAGCATGACAGCCGCAATGTGGGACGCAATTTGCAAACGGACCTCCCCATCCAAATGATGATCGCTTTGGGATTCCTCTTTCTCGCACAAGAGAAGACAGGCTTGCTCGTATAATTCCTTCTGGCTTTTGGGGAAAGTCCCCTGTTCCTCATAAACATCAAGAAGTAGGCGCAATGTCATAGGGCGTGCCGCAAGCGGTCCGCAACGACGTATGCGGATTCCTTCCATGAAGGTCGACGGATCGGAGAATCGGTGTGTTGCCGCAGCAAGGATATCTTCTTCACTGAGTGGCGTGACCGTATAGACCAGAGGATGCTTGTCTCGCCACAACTGTGTCAATTGCTTTTCGAGTTGGCTTGCCTTCCATTCGACTGCTCTGCACGCGAATTCGAATAGATAATCGAGCTAACGATTCCGTTGAAAGAGATGCGAGATTATCAGCGATCAAGGCCCCTAACGCAGGGATGCGTGTCGGACACTCATCAAATCCATCGAGGAAGATATGCAGGTGATCGGTACTTGCTTGCCAATATGCGAATTGCGGTGAGCGAAACAACTCGTCCTGAAGCAATTGCTCGTTTGTATACGGGCGAAGGTTAATAGCAAGGGTTTGTCTCCCTTGGCGCTCTGTTTCATCTCGTAGCGTCGTCATTACCGCAGACTTACCGATACCCATTTCGCCAAGCAATATGACGCATGGAATAGAGACGAGATCGACGTCCTTCTTCATGTCCGACTGAGAATATGGTCCGTACGGTGGGTCAAGATACCCCTCGGACGTAAGCAGTGGTTGCTTGTCTGATGGAATGACGTATCGTTGCCAACTGTAGCGTGTATCTTGCAAGGTAACCTCCTCGCAGAAATAAAGGTGTGCCGACATGGTATCATGGCATCATTGGCAACCCTCGAATCTCAGGCATGGAGAACGAAAACCCAGAGGAGGCAACGCGATGGTTACGTGGCATCATGCCCACCGGCCCGCGATTATGGGCGCGGAGCAGGCGGTTTCCTCGACGCACTATCTGGCGACGACCGCCGGGATGGAAATCCTCAAAGCGGGCGGCAACGCGACCGATGCGGGGGTCGCGGCGGGCCTCTGCATCAATGTGCTCGAACCGATCCTCACCAATATCGGCGGTGTCGCCCCGATCATGGTCTATGAGGCGAAGAACCGGCAGGTCGGCACGATCAGCGGGCTTGGGCGCTGGCCCGCGAAGGCGTCCATCGCCTGGTTCAAAGAGCACTACGACGGCGATATGCCCGCCGGTATCCCGCGCACCGTCACGCCCGCCGCTGCCGGGGCCTGGCTGCACGCCCTCGCGCGCTACGGCACGATGACCTTCGCCGAGGTCGCCGCGCCCGCGCTCCATCTCGCGGAACATGGCTTCCCGGTCTACCCCCGGCTGGCAAGTGAGTTCGCGGCGGATGCGGAGCGTGTGGCCGCATGGCCCTCCTCCGCGCCGACCTTCCTGCCGAATGGGCGCGCGCCGCGCGTGCGTGAGGTCTGGCGGCAGCCCGATCTGGCGCGGACCTTCACGCGACTGATCGCCGCAGAGCGCGGCGCGGCGAATCGGGAGGCGGGGATGGAAGCGGCGCGGCGGCTCTTCTACGAGGGCGAAATCGCCGAGGAGATGGCCCGCTTCAGCGCCGCAGAGGGTGGCCTGCTCACCGGCGACGATCTGGCACGCTTCCGCGTCGGTGAGGAAGCGCCCGTGAGCGTGCCGTATCACAACTACACTGTCTATGCCTGCGGGCCGTGGTCGCAGGGCCCGGCGCTGCCGCAGGCGCTCGCGATCCTCGCGGGCTACGATCTCCGCGCCCTCGGACACAATAGCGCCGACTACCTGCATGTCGTCGCGGAAGCGCTCAACCTCGCCTTCGCCGACCGCGACAAGTTCTACGGCGATCCCGACTTCGTCAATGTGCCGATGGACGCGCTCCTTTCGCCGGGATATGCCGCGACACGGCGCGCGCAGATCGACCCGTCCCGCGCCTGGGCGGAGATGCCCCCCTTCGGTGACCCGCGCCCCTTCATGGCGACGGATACCGCGCATCTCGACGTGACGCCGTACCGGCCCGAACTGGTCGCCGCACCGCCGGGGCCGGACACCGCCTACTGCTGCGTCGTGGACAAGGACGGCAACGCCTTCTCCGCCACGCCGAGCGACAGCGCGCTCTCCGGCCCGCTCGTCCCGGGCCTCGGCTTCGCGATGTCCACACGCGGGTCGCAGTCGTGGCTCGATCCACACCACGCCTCGTCGCTGCAACCGGGCAAGCGCCCGCGCCTGACGCCGAATCCAGCATTGGCATTACGCGAGGGCGAACTATACATGCCCTTCGGTTGCCCCGGCGGCGATGGACAGACGCAGGCGATGCTGCAAGTCTTCCTCAACTGCACCGAGTTCGACATGAACCCGCAGCAGGCGATCGAGCAGCCGCGCATCATCAGCGAATCCTTCCCGAACTCATTCTGGCCGCACGGCTACCACCCCGGCCTGCTCAACATCGAGGGGCGTATCCCCGCCGCGGTGCGCGACGAACTGGCGCGGCGCGGTCACGTCGTCAATGCGTGGGAGGATTGGAGCGGCGCGGCGTGCAGCGTCTGCGCGATCATCGTCGATCCCGAGACCGGCACGCGCGTCGGTGGTGCCGACCCCCGCCGCGAATCCTACG
Organism: uncultured Chloroflexia bacterium; assembly: GCA_963763655.1. Lineage (GTDB taxonomy): Bacteria > Chloroflexota > Chloroflexia > Thermomicrobiales > JALYUS01 > JALYUS01. The sequence goes on along the minus strand of CAVXPY010000003.1, from coordinate 126,803 downwards.
CCCTCGGCGCGTGACGCGGAAACCGGGGAGAAGCGCAGAGAACACAGAGGACACAGAGGACGCAGAGAGGAGAGAAGAAAGGTTTGACCACAGAGACCACGGAGACCACAGAGCGCACAGAGAAATGCAATTTCTTTTCTTTTCTCTGTGGTCTCCGTGGTCTCTGCGTCCTCTGTGCTCGAGTCTCTCCTTCCCTTCTTCAATCTCCGCGTTCTCTGCGCCTCTGCGGTTCAATCGCTTTCACCATTGAGGAGGAGATGTGAGAGACGGAGAAGATGCGTCGTATCAGCCGGTGCCGCTCGAATTTGAACGGCTGCCGGTGGCGGAGAGTCTGGCGCGTTCCCGCGCGTACTTAGCGACGATGCGCCAGCGCCGCAGTGTGCGGATGTTCTCGTCCGATCCGGTTCCGTACGAACTGATCGAGAACGCCATTGCGGCGGCGGGCACGGCACCTTCGGGGGCGAACTGCCAGCCGTGGACCTTTGCCATCATCTCCGATCCCGCGCTAAAGCAGCGCCTGCGCGACGCGGCGGAGGATGAGGAGCACGATTTCTACGCGCACCACATTTCCCCAGAGTGGCGCGCCGCCCTCGCCCCCCTCGGTACGGATTTCCGTAAGGCGCATCTGACTGAAGCGCCGTATACTGTCGTCGTCTTCGGCCACGCCTATGGGTTGGAGCAGATGCCGGATGGCACCCAGCGGCAGTTCAAGCATTACTACATGCAGGAATCGGTGGGGATCGCCGTCGGCTTCTTCCTCGCCAGCATCACCCACGCCGGGTTGGTCGCCCTCACGCACACGCCCAGCCCAATGGCCTTCCTCGCGGAGGTGCTTGGGCGGCCCCGCAACGAGCGCGCCTACGTCGTCCTCCCCGTTGGCTACCCCGCCGACGATGCGACCGTTCCCCGGCACGCCCTCGTAAAGAAGCCACTGGACGAGATTCTCGTGCGCTACTGAGGGAGATTGACCGCGTCTCACCTACCGCGACCTCGCGCTTAACGACGCGGCACCGCATCACATCGTGCCGCGCGTTTTGTCTTCCCTGCCTGCCAAAATGGACGGTTGTATCTCGGCGTGACCGCCCCTACGAATCGCCCATCACCCCGACGCTGTATCCTCGAACGCTTCCGTCAGCCGCCGTTCGAGTTCGGTATTCAGTTCACCCCTTCGCATATCTTGCATGAGGCTCTCGGAGTACATGTACATGTCGGCTGCTTGCGCGAGCCCTTTTTTCACTGACCAGAAGGGAAATTGATGTATCATCGGGTGCGCCGCATTGAATATGAGGGCCGCCAAATCATGTGAACCCAAAGGCGCTTCCTGCCCGGTTTCTCGCGCCTCTTTCCACATCGCTTCTGCGGTATCTGACAAGAAAAGATTTGCGAGTTGAAATTCCTTATAGGTCACCATGCGATTGATCCATTCGCGGTTGATCGCAAGGCTTATCGCGATTCTTGTCCATGTTCCTCCGATTGTTGTTTGTTGGGCAATAGATGAATACAGCGCGCGCTCCGCAAGATCAAGGGTAAATAGCTGCAGGATGCGTGTCGCATCGGCTGCCCATATTATCTCAACACTATCTGCATAGAGGTCCGTAATTGTTTCTGTCGGCCTCTTCAGCACATAGTGCTTGGACATGATCCGACCATACAATCGCATCCGGCAAACATACAGGCCGCGCGAGAAACGGAATGCATCGATCGCTCGTTCACATGGATGAATACGTGCATGGAGCATTTCTGCCGGGTTGCTGAACTTGAAAGAGTCTGCTGTTGGCACAATGGGGCGTGTGCTATCTCGCAATGGTTTCCGTATATGTCCCCTTGTCGGGAGGAAGCACCATGGCAATACTTCATCAGCATCCACTTCTTCCATTCGATACTTCGTGTCCTTCGTGTCTTCGTGGTTCATCGCGCATCACTTCGCTTTGCGGCCACGGCGGGCACGGAAGATACCGGCGCAGATGCCTGCGCCGTAGATGAGGCGGAAGAGGGGCAGGGCACGCTGGCCGGGGTGGGTGAGGGAGCGCCACTGCTTGCCGCGCGGGTTGAGGGGGCAGTAGCGCCAGAACTCCCCTGCGCTCTGCGGGATCGCGTCGCTCGCGCCGATCCAGCGGGCCTGACCGTAGATTTCGCGCAGACGCGCCGGGTTCGTGTGGTAGCAGATCGCGCCGGGGGCGGCGACCGCCAGCGTGCCGAGCCGTTCGGCCAGCGACAGGTCATCGTCGTAGCCACCGGCGCGGAAGCCGCCTGCGGCGAGGAAGGCATCGCGGCGGATGGCGCGGAAGACGGCTTGCCGCTCCGGGTAGTCGTCCGGCAGCTTGCGAGTGATCGGCAGGCGCTGATTGATGTTCCAGAGCCGCGCCCATCGCTCCTGCGGGTTCGCGACGTACTCCACCGCGTGAAAGGTGCCGATTGCCGCACCCGCCGCAATCGGCGCGATGAGGCGGGAGAGGAAGTCGCGCGCGAAACGCATGTCCGCATCGAGGAAGCAGAGAATGTCGCCCGTCGCGGCCTGCGCACCCCGGTTCCGCGCCGCACCGCTCCCCTCGTGTGACTGTGTGAGGAGCGTCACGCCGCCGAAGCCGCGCGCAATCGCCTGCGTCTCATCCGTCGAGCCGTCATCCACGACGATCACCTCGTGCGGGCGATGCGTCTGGTCGAGCAACGAGCCGAGGCAGCGGGCGATCACCCGCGCCTCGTTGTAAGCGGGAATGACAACGGAGACGGTTAGTTGCACAGGTCGTAACGATTCCATAGGCGGCAGTATACTCGCCGCACAGCGCACAGAAAGGAGCGTGACTGATAATGGAGATCAGGATAGATGAAGGGGCGCACGATGCGCGCGTGCGACCGTTCCTCGACGCGCAGTGGTTGTCACTCGACCCGGAACCGTGGACGAGTGCGCGGTGCGCGATCACTGCGGAGCGAGAGGGCACATTGATCGGCGTCGCGACGTGCAGCATCGATGCGGGCGTCGCGCACCTCAGCGAACTGATGGTTGCGGCGGGTGAACGGAATAGCGGCCTCGGCGCACAACTATTGGCGGCCTTCGAGCAATGGGGCACGACGCACGGCGCACATAAGTTCTCGCTGCATACACGGCAGGACGGCTCCGCGCAGCGATTCTACCTACGCCACGGCTGGCACGTCGCGTATGTGATGGAGAACCATTACCTGCACCTCAATTACGCCGTGATGGTGAAGATGCGGCCCTAACCCCCCTGGCCCCCTTCCCCACAGGGAAGGGGGGACAAGATTGAGAAGGCGCGGGGAGGCGGGCGCTGGTATACTAGCGGGCAGATCACTCATCACGGGCCACTTGTGGGTGCCGCATCGTTGAAATTGAGGTAACTGCGTGTCGTATTTTTACAGCAACCAGCCGACTCCCTATAACCCCGAGCCACCGCCGATGCTCACCCCGGAGCAGTTCCGCGAAATCGCCTTCCGCCTCGAAGCGGAGGTCGCGAATCTGATGGTCGGGCAGGCGGAGGTCGTGCGGGCGGTGCTCACCTGCATGATCGCCGGGGGGCACGCGCTCCTCGAAGGCGTCCCCGGCCTCGGTAAGACGATGCTCATCCGCACCTTCGCGGACGCGCTCGATCTCCAGTTCAGTCGCATCCAGTTCACGCCGGACCTCATGCCCGCCGACATTACGGGCACGAACATCCTCGCGGAGAACGAGGCGGGGCGGCGGACCTTCCAGTTCCAGCCCGGCCCCGTCTTCGCGAATATGATCCTCGCGGACGAGATCAACCGCGCTACGCCGAAGACGCAATCCGCCCTCCTCGAAGCGATGCAGGAACGCACCGTCACGGTGGCGAACACGATCTATCCGATCAACCGCCCCTTCTTCGTCCTCGCGACGCAGAACCCCCTGGAGATGGAGGGGACGTATCCCCTCCCCGAAGCGCAACTCGACCGCTTCATGTTCAAGCTCGTCGTCGGCTTCCCGCGCGCTGAGGAACTGAGCGAGATTCTGCGCCGCACGACGGGAGGCTTCACGCCTGAGGTAAACACCGTCGCGACGGGCATTGACATGATCCGCATGGGCGATCTGGCGCGCGAGGTACCCGTCGCCAGCCACATCAACGACTACGCAGTGCAACTCCTCCTCGCGACCCATCCGGAGCAACCCGGCGCGCCGGAGAGTGTGCGCCGCTTCGTGCGCTATGGCTCCAGTCCACGTGGCGCGCAGTCGATGATCCTCGCAGCAAAGATTCGCGCCCTCCTCTCCGAGCGGTTGGCGGTGGCGCATGAGGATGTCCGCGTCGTCGCGTACCCGGCCCTCCGGCACCGCATCATTTTGAACTTTGAAGGAGAAGCGGAGCGCATTACGTCGGACGACATCGTCTCCGATGTGATCGCCGCCGTACCGGAACTCGTGACCGCCTAGCCGAAGGACTAAGGTCTGAGCGGGCGCACGCTATGCGCCCCTACCGCTCCCCTCTCCATCGCTGTACAAACCTGATTCATACTATGATCTCCGGGCGATGGAGAGGGGCCGGGGGTGAGGAATGGAAATGGCTTCTCGGTCCTCAGTGCTCATCTTGAGGTTTCGGTGAGTCGCTTCGTACTGCCAGATGAGAATATGGGGTGGGATGCGCGGCTCTCCTTCCGGTCGCTGCCGCTGGCTGATTGCGTGCTCGCGCTCTGGCTGATTGCGAATGGGCATGAGCGCAGCGCCCGCGGGGGAAAGCGCCTCGCGGCGCTCAAAGACCAACTGACGGTCAGCCAGGCCCGCGCCGTCACGGAGCAGTTTCGCGCGCCGTTTGTGCCCGACTTACTCATCGCACTGATTGCGACCCTGGCAGAGAGCGCTGATCCGGGAGCCCTTTTGACCGCACTGGGCGCGCTGTCGGACGATCAGATCGTCGCGCATCTTGTCTATGCGGCGGGGGAGCTCGCCGTGGATGCACCGCGTGGTCGTGGGGTCTGGCTCTCATTGGCCGCCGATCCTGCCTGGGCACAGCACTATATCCAGCACTACCTTTCCTCGGTGCCGTCGGACCCGGAGCAATTGCTTGCGCGCATCGCGCAGCCTGCGGAAACGCGGGAACGGCTCCTCAGTCTCCTCCACGACCTCTTGCCAACGGTGATTCTGCCGCTCCTCCCGGAATTGCGCACGTCCGATACGGCGGCGAATACGCGTACGCGGCGGGAGTTCGCGCGCGATCCGGAGCGCTTCGCCGCCGCGTGGGCACCGTTCGCGATCTGGTCGGATGAGACGACTCATGCCCTCTTCTGGCCTTCCACGTTCCTCGGCAACGGGCGGATGGTCACACAGTGCGATGCAGAAGGCACGCTCTTCGTCGCGTACGGGGCGGACGAGGTAACGCATGTGGAGCAATCGGATGTACCGACGAACCTCGGACCGGTGATCGCGCCACCGGAGACCTATCAGGATGTCTACCGCCTCCTCGCGGACCCGGCACGCTGGGCGCTCATCCAATTCCTCGTCGACGCGCCACGTTATGGGCAGGAACTGGCGGAACTGCTCGGCCTGAGTATCGCGACCGTCTCGCATCACCTCAATGGTCTGAAGAAGCTCGATCTCGTCACTATTCGCCGCGATGAGCACCGCCTCTATTATCATCTCCGCACCGACCGCCTGCGCGCCCTACTCGCGGGCGCGGAGCAACACCTATTGTCATAAAGCTTTGTCGCTAGTAGCAAGGAACGTGTGTGCGGATTTACGGAGCGTCGGAAAGCCCGTGGCGGTGCGGGCACTGGAACGGGTCACCGCTGGAACTCATCGTCACCGGCATCGTGCGCGCGATCCCGGCGGGTGAGGCATACCATTACCATAACTATCACGAATACTACGTCGTGCTCTCCGGTCGGGCGATGCTCTGCGTGGAGGGATGCGACGTGCCGCTCGCGGCGGAGATGGTGGTGATGGTCCAGCCGGGAGAACGACACCGGCTGACGTGGATCGATCCCGACACGGGTGTGCAGTGGATCGTCATCAAGGAACGCTCCGCGCCGGACAGCAAGATCGTCGTATCGGAGCCGGAAAGCGGCGATGCGGCATCCGCCGATGAGTGAGCGGTTTCGGCTCCTCTCCGCCGTCCATCTCTTTCTCCTCAAGGATGACTGCGTGCTGCTCCTGCGGCGGTTCAATACCGGCTATGAGGATGGCAACTACAGCGTCGTCGCCGGGCATCTCGACGGCGATGAGGAAGTGACGGCCGCCGCCATCCGCGAGGCGCGCGAAGAGGTGGGCATCGTCATCGCGCCTGCGGACCTGGCAGTCGTCGGGGTGATGCACCGGAGAGCGGAGGACGAGCGGATCGACTTCTTTCTCGTCGCCTCCCACTGGGCAGGCGAAATCGAGAACCGGGAACCGGACAAATGCGACGCTCTGGCCTGGTTCCTCCGCGATCAGCTACCCGAGAACGTCGTCCCTTACGTACGGCGGGCGCTCGATAACGAGCGAGCGGGGCGCTGGTTCGAGAGTTACGGTTGGACGGATACGCATGGATGATGCGGGTACGCTCCTCACCGGGCTGAAGGATGGCCTGACATTCACGGGGGATGTGCGCCGCGATGTCCCGGCGTTCCTCATCCATCATAGTTGTCCAAACACGGCGGCCCATGTCGCGACGGTCGCTCAGGAGGCGCGCCGGATCGCGACCCTCGTCGGTGCGGACGCCGCAGGTGCGGAGCGCGCGGGCTGGTTCCACGATGTCAGCGCGGTGATCCCCACTAGGGAACGCATCGCTGCGGCGCGTAGGCTCGGTATCGCGGTGCTGCCGGAAGAAGTGGCCTTCCCAATGATCGTTCATCAGAAACTCTCTGCCGCGCTCGCGCGAGCATTCTTCGGAGAGCGGGACGATGCAGTCCTCAGCGCGGTTGGCTGCCATACGACCCTCAAGGCCGGGGCGACGCCGCTCGACACGGTCGTTTTCGTGGCGGATAAGATCGCCTGGGATCAGCCCGGCACCCCACCGTATTTGGATGATCTCCTCGCCGCGCTGTCGCGCTCGCTCGATGCGGCGGCGCTCGTCTACCTTCAGTATCTCTGGGAGCAACGCGCGACGCTCGGCGTGATCCATCCCTGGTTCCGCGACGCCTATATGGAGCGTTCCCGCGCTGAGTGAGGCGAGAGACAACGCAGCGGCCCCCTTCCTGATCTGGGAAGGGGGCCGCTGTCCATGCAATCTCTTGGTCATCGATAGGCGATTACCCGACTATCCCGGCTGATGCCCCGTCGGTGGCGGAACGACCGGACTGCCCGATGGGGTTGTCTGGTGATTCCCCGATCCAGTCGGAGGCGGTGCCGGGCCACTCCCAAACGGATTCGCGACGTCCGACCCAGCCGACGGTGGCGGTGGGGGCGGCGTGTTCACGTAGTTGAACCCGATCGGCAGCGACGACCCATGTCCTTCAGTATTGACGACTTTCACCTCGATCTGACCGGTCGCGGGGTGCGCCGGAGTCTTGACGGAAATCTGGGTGCTGCTGAGGACCTGGACATTCGTGGCCTGAAGGCCATCGAAGGTGACCACATCCCCCGCTGCGAAGTTCGTCCCGGTGATCGTGACCGGCGTGCCACCGGCGACATTACCCGCCGAAATGCTGAGGCTGACGATTGTCGGCACCGGCAACCCTACCGTGAATGGGCTGCTCGTCGCCGAAGTCAGGCCACTGGCGAATGCCGTCAGTGTGTATCCGGCACCGGGGACGCTCACGGAGATACCACTGAATGTCGCGACGCCGTGAACGGCATTCACGGGGTTCGTGCCACCCAGTGTGGCAGCACTCGGGTTCGTGCCAAAGGCGAGTGCGACGGGACCACTGAAGTTGAAGCCAAGATTGCCGTCGGCATCCTGCGCCTGGACGACCGGCTGGGTCGTGAGCGGCGCGTTCGCGCTTGTGCCTGCGGGCTGCGTCGTGAAGACGAGCTTGGTCGCGACACCGTAGAAGATCGTGCAGGCGCTATTGCCGCACCACGGGGCGAAGGCAACGCCACTGCTGGCACTATCACCTGTACCGCCGGGGTTCGCAGCGATTGTTGGCCCGGTGGGCTGGCCCCACCAGTTCTTCGTGAGGTTCGCCGTACCCGGTGGCGTGTTGCCTGCGGTCGTATTATTGACGCCCGCTGCATTGCCGCTGATTTTGTTGCTGCTGCCTGTGATTACCGGAACAAAGGCATCCGACGTCGTGTCGTCCTGCAACTGGATACCGGCAACGGTCGCGCCCGTGACGACGTTGTTGTTGAACGTCACCTGCGAGTTTCCACTATTGCCGCCGTAGGATACGACTTCGACACCGATGTTTCCGCCGGTGATGCTGTTGCCCGACGCGGTAGCCGTGCCCTCATCGAACAGCATACCCTCGTAGCGGTTGTTCGTCAGCGTATTGCCGGTGATCTGCACGCCGGGGCCGTTACTGTAGATGCCGATATCGCTATTCGTAATCGCATTCCCCTGGACCACGACCCCCGCGCCACTGCCGAGGATGAGAACGGCGGCGTCCTGTGTGTCACTGAGCGGATTCGCGCCACAGGATGGGTGATTGCACATGAAGTTGCTGATTTGATTGCTCGTGACGGTGGCAGTCGCGCCGTTACTGATCTGGATACCATTTTGCGCGATCGCGGGGGTCGCGCCTGCACCGGTGATTGTGGAGCCGGTGACGCTTCCCGTCGTGCCTGCACCCTTGAAGGTGATGCCATTCTTCTGGAAGTCCACGACCGTGACACCCGTCGCGGTCAGCGTCCCGGTGGAGGCAGCGCCGTTGGGCGTCGTGCCGATACGGATGCTCTCACCATTTTGGCAACCTGAGAGCGGCTGATCGCGTATCGCGCTAATGGTGGTCGCACTCAGTGTGAGATTCGCCCCGGCAGTGACGATAATGCCCTCATTAATGCTTCCGCATCCTGTCGGGCCAGGCCCATTGATCGTGAAGCCGGACATCGTGTCCGTGACAGCGCCCGTGAATTCCACGATCGTTTTGTTGCCGAAGGCATCATTCGCGAGGGATCCCGGCGCTTGGATTGTGGTCGTCGCCGCGCCGTCACCCGTTAGGGTGAGGCTCTTCGTGATGTTCACCTGCTCGGTGTACGTCCCTGCGTGCACGAGGAGCGTATCGCCCGCAAGCGCGTTGATCAGGGCACCATTGATCGTTTTGTAGGCGCAGTTCGGGAAGGACGCATTGGAGACCGCCACATTCGCGCTGCCGTTGCAAACGATGTCATCGCCATTGGGGTTGACGTGCAGCGTCGCGGTTGCCCCACCAAGCTCGAAATCGAATGTGGTCGTGTTGCTGGCGGTGCCAACGACGATCCTGTCCGTGTTGCCGTCAAAGCTCGAATAGCCGGAGCCGGCCTTGACGCCAAACTGGCCCGTACCGGACCTGGTCATCACTTTCGCGTTTGGGTAGGTCGCGATCATCGTCGCGAAGGTGCAGGGGTTGGACTGGATGCACTGCGTCGCACCAATCGGTGGGCGACTGCCGTACCAATTCGCCGCGCCAGCAGCCATCGTATCCCAGGTCTGCCATGTACCCGTCTGGATCGGCTGGATCACGCTATAGAGGGCAGGAATAAAGTTGAGTCTCCCCTGATAGCAGTCGGGCCGTATTGTGAGGCTGGCACACGACGCCGTGGGGTCGTAGTCGATATCGAAACCGAGCCCCGCGGTCTTCCCTGCACTCAGGGTATAGGTATCGAATTTCAGCGTTGTCAGTGTGCTGAGCGCCAGACCGGCGAACTGCGATGTGGCGACGAGCTCACCAGCGGTCGAGGCGCTGAGGATGAAGTGGGCGCTGCCGGTGCCAAGGCCACCCGCAGGCCCATTGACCAGACCGCCCGAGGCAATCCCGCTGGGATTAGGATTCGTCTCGTCCTCGAATGCCCACCCCTGCATATTCGCATGGGTGATCGTCACCGTCGTGTTCGCCGCGCCGACCGGCGTGATGCCGACGAGCGCAAGCGCTAAAATCAACATGAAGCCAGTGAATACCGCACTCAGTTTTCTCATTCAGGTAAACCCCCTCTTCAGACCCCGCGACCATCCCAAAGCGCGCATCACGATACTCGGACCTCGTACGGCTTTTGAACCATCGCTTAACAATGAACGAAAAGCGTACGTTCCAGATGTATTTCGTGACGCAGTAACAGTATAACGGTACTGTCTCGAAATGTGCAAGTGTTTTAACTCAACGAACCGGCACGGTTCGATGTAGCCCGACAATATCGCCACGACAGAATATATGGACGTCGCAACTATCTTTGCAGCAAATGAGTGATGGCGGTGTTGTCAGTCTTCCCGTATCAAGCATAGGCGCTGATTGACAACGATTTCCGCACGGCGGGAGAATGCCTGCGCGACCCTTGGCGGTCGCACGCGAAAGGCAGCCTCGATGCGTTTCGCGCTCATTTTTCACGGGTTGCGGAAGGCGCGCCGGACTCTAGCGGCGCACGCCAGCCAAGGCCCACAAGGAGTTGGTCGGATGGCCCGGATTCATTTCATCGATGTCACCAATCGGGATGGCGTGCAGACGTCGCGGATCAAACTCTCCAAGTTCCAGAAGACAATGGTGAACTGGTATCTCTCTCGGCTCGGTGTCTATCAATCGGAGTTCGGCTTCCCCTTCAGCGATCACGAATACCATTACCTTCGGGGCAACCTCGCGCTGGGGGCACAGGGTGTGTTCGGGGGGATGATCCTCGAAGGATGGGTGCGCGCGTTGCGGGGCGATGTCGAGAAGGCGGTCGCCGTTGGCTGCACCCATCTCAACCTCTCGATGAGTACCTCCGACCTGATGCTCGAACTGAAGTTCCGGGGCAAGTTCGACCGCGCGGCGGTGATCCGCGAGATGGTCGATGCCGTCGCAGCAGCGAAGGAGGGCGGCGTCCAGACGATTGGCGTCAATGCGGAGGATGCGAGCCGCACGGAGATCGGGCAGTTGATCGCCTTCGCGCAGGCAGCGAAGGAGGCGGGCGCAGACCGCTTCCGCTATTGCGACACGCTCGGCTTCGACTCGCCGCGCACGATCTACGAGCGCATCACCCAACTGGCGGAGGCGGTGGGGCTTCCCATCGAACCCCACTGCCACGACGACCTGGGGATGGCGAACGCGAACAGCGTCTACGCGGCGCAGGCGGCGGTCGATGCCGGTGTGGACGCCTATATCAACGCCACCGTGAACGGCAACGGGGAGCGCGCCGGGCAGGCCGATCTCCTCTCCTGCATCCTCGCCATCACGTACGCGAACGGCCTCCAGGGATATACGTTGGGGGAGGAACTCGACCTCTCATGGGCATGGGCGATGGGTAACTATGTCGCCCGCAGCTACGGGCTGCCCGTTCCGATCCGTCAGGTCGGCATCGGGGCGAACGCCTTCGCCCACGAGAGCGGCATCCACGCCGATGGGGCGCTGAAGGACCGGCATAACTACGAACTCTACGATTACGAACTGCTGGGCCGCCCCGAAGTGGAGGAAGTGCCGACCGGGCGGGTCATCACGACCGGCGAATACGGCGGCCTCGCGGGCTTCAAGTACGTCTACGATCAACTCGGCGTCAGCTTCGCGGACAATGCAGAGGCAGCGGCAGTCCTCGAACTCGTCCAGGTCGCGAACGGCCACAACCAGAAACCGCTCCTCCCGGACGAACTCCGCTTCATCGCCGCCCACCCGGAGGAGGTGCGCACGATCCTGACGACGAGCCCCTGGCGGGCAGTAGGCGGTAAGCAGACAGTAGGCAGCCAGAAGTAGGGGCGCACAGCGTGCGCCCGATGCCCGTCAGTCCTTAGTCCTTCGTTCTTTCCTCACCCCCGACCCCTCTCGTCGGAGCCATCGCTTAGAGATCACGGAAAGTCGAGTTCCGTTCGGCGATGGAGAGGGGAGCCCAACGCTTCGCACGTTGTCCTCAGTCCTCAGTCCTTAGAAAACGGGTGGCCGATGATGGCCCCCGTTTTTTCGTGTGCGCGAGCCGTCACATTGTCGAAACTTATATCGTTATCTATAAATAGGTGATAGGTTATGTCATCTATTTAATGTCAATAGTGTACGCTTGTAGCGAAAGTGGGTAGGGGCGCGTGGGGCAAAGAAATATCTGGCGACTATCGGGACTGCGCATCTCGCTTGTCGGCGTGCTTCTCGCGGCGAGCCTTTTCATGCTCCTCGCCGATCTGACCCCGCTGCGCGCGGCGGCGGCAGGATCGCCCACCTCGGGCGATGTGCCGACGGCCGAGCGCTCCGGCCCCGACACGGCAGGCACGCCCGCCCTCACGCGCACTGCGGACGGGCGCGAGGCCGTCGCGAACCGGATCATCGTCGGCTTTCGGGCTGACGTTAGCGATACAGAGAAAGATGCCGTCACACAAGCGGTGGCGAGCCAGGGGGTGGTGAGCGTTACCCCTGTGCGGCGCGTGAGTGACGCGGCGCAGGCGGTCGATGTGAGCGGCGCGCCCTCTTTGGAGAGCGCCATCCAATCGTACCTCACGGATCCACGCGTCCAGTATGCGGAACCGGACTACGTCGTCCACGCGCTCGATCTCCCCAATGACCAGTACTTCGACAACCAGTATGGGATGAGCAAGGTCCAGGCACCCGGTGCCTGGGGAATTACGCACGGCGTGGGGAACATCAAAATCGCCATCCTCGATTGCGGCATCTACGACGCCCACCCCGACCTCGCCGGAAAGGTCGTCGCGGCGCACGATTTCACGGGGAGTGCGAGCGGAACGGACGATCGCTGCGATCACGGCACTCATGTCGCCGGGATCGCCAGCGCAGTGACGAACAACGGCACCGGCGTTGCGGGGTTGGGATACGATACGAAACTGCTCAATGGCAAAATCCTCACCGACACCGGCATCGGCTATCAGTCGGTGATCGCCGATGGCATCCGTTGGGCAGCGGATACGGGCGCGAAGGTCATCAACATGAGTCTCGGGGCGTCGGGGGCGTGCTCACAGACCTTTCAGGACGCCATTAACTATGCGTGGGGCAAGAATGTCGTGATCGTTGCGGCGGCAGGGAACAGTAACGGTATCGCGCCGATGCAGCCCGCCGATTGCACCCACGTCGTCGCCGTCGCAAGCACCGACGGCAATGACGCGCGATCGGCGTTCTCGAACTACGGTGGGTGGGTGCAGCTCGCCGCGCCCGGTTCGTCCATTTATTCCACCGTCAACCCGAACCTTCCGCAGAACGACGGCAGCGCCTACGCCTATCTCAGCGGCACCTCGATGGCCGCACCGCACGTCGCGGGGCTGGCGGCCCTCCTCTGGTCGACCGGATGGGGATCGAGTGCGCAGATGATCGTGCAGCGGATGGAGGGCACCGCCGATCACATCAATGGCACCGGCGCGAGTTGGCAGTTCGGGCGGATCAATGCGATGGCCGCCGTCGCAGCCAACGGGGCACCGCCCACCGCGACCGGTCTAACGCCTAACAGTGTGACGGCAGGCAGCGCGGCGTTCACCCTCACCGTCACCGGCACCGATTTCCGGCCGGGCGCGTCGCTCTTGTGGAATGGAACGCCACAGCCCATCCTCACGATCACCGACACGCAGGTGACGGCCACCATCGCCGCCCCGAACCTCCTCAATCCGGGGGGCGTCTCGATCGCGGTCGCGAATGCCGATGCCACGATCACCGCCATCCTTCGCCTGACGATTACGCCACCGCCGCCGCAAGCGACGGCGATTACGCCATCGTCGGGATCGTCAGCCGGGGGCATCACCGTGCAAATTCGCGGCACCTCCTTCCAACCGGGCGCGACCGTGGCCTTCGGTGGCCTCGCGGCGACGGTCCTCTCCGTCACGAGTAGTGAAATCGTCGTCCTGACGCCCGCGCACGAAGCAGGCACGGTCGATGTGATCGTCACGAACCCCGATGGTCAGAGCCAGACAATGACCAATGCCTACCTCTCTATCACCTTGCCGACCACACGCACGGGGACCACCGCCCCCGCCGCATCCATTCCCGCGCCCGCTTCACGCACCGCCCCCTCACCCGCCACATCGTCCGGCCCCCCGCCGCCCCTTTTGCCCCCACCCCCACCACCCACCTCTCGATAGTAACGAGTAACGAGTAACGAGTAACGAGAGAGTCGTTCCTTCTCGTTACTCGCTACTCGCTACTCGTTACTCGTTACTCTGCTACACTAGCGTCACCAGAATCGGCGTCCGACGGTGTACGCCGGGAGATTGATGTGAGAGGGAGTAGCGCATGGTCGGAATTCACTCGTTCGTGGGTACCGCAGTCTTCGTGTTGTTCCTCGCGGCGACGATCATTTACGCCATCGGCATCGCGGGGCGGACGATCCCGGCCGGGAAGTACGTCTCCTACGTCGCCTCGCTTTTCCTCCTCATCCAGTATCTGCTCGGCATCGGGCTGCTCTCCAGCGGCCACCGCAACAAGGTGTATCACTACATTTTTGCCCTCGTCATACTGATCCCGGTCGGCATGGAGCATGGTTTCGTCCGCAAGCGCTTCAGTGGCCGCGAGCAGGCGGTGAACCTCACCCTCGTCTCCGCCGCCACGACGATCCTCGTCCTCGTGACGTATCTCATTGGCCGGAATCACTGAGAACCGGTCGCCTGGCGCGCAACACCGCAAATTGAAAATGGCAGGCGTAGGGCCTGCCATTTTCGTTACTCATTGCTACTGCCATGAGCACCCGCTCATTGCTCGCCACTCATTGCTCGTGACCGTGGTCCGCGCCAATGGCGACGGGTTCCGGCACGAGTTGCGGGGTGAGCCACGGCGCGTGCCCGGCGGGCGCGGCGACCGGGGTGGATGGACCCTCGATGCTGATGTTCGGGATCACACGATCCAGCCAGCGTGGGAACCACCAGTTCGCCTCTCCAAAGAGGTGCATGAGTGAGGGAACGAGGAAGAGCCGGATGATGAAGGCGTCGATGAAGATCGCCGAGGCGAGGCCGATACCGAATTCCTTGATAACGCGCTGATCGCCGAAGGCGAAGCTGATGAAGACGCAACACATGATCGCTGCTGCGGCGGAAATCAGGCGCATCGTCAGCGAAACACCGCGCTCGACCGCTTCGCTGTTGCGGTACCCGTGCAGATGCTCCTCATGGATGCGGCTGACGAGGAAGACCTCGTAATCCATCGAGAGGCCGAAGAGAATCGCGAAGAGCATCATTGGCAGGAAGGACTCAATCGGCCCTGTGCGGCTGACCCCAAACAGGCCCCCCAGCCAGCCCCACTGGAAGACTGCGACGAGGACACCCATCGACGCCCCGACCGCGAGCAGATTCATCGCTGCCGCCTTGATCGGGATGAGGACCGAGCGGAAGACCGCCATGAGGAGGAGGAAACTGAGGCCGATCACCGCCGCGAAGAAGATCGGCAGGCGCGAGGCGATCTTATCGCCGAGGTCGATGAAGGTCGCGGTCGCGCCGCTGAGATAGGTCTTCGCGGGCGCGCCGTCGAGTCCCGCGGCGGCATCCTTGCGCAACTGATGGATGAGTGTCTTTCGTCTCCTTCGCCTGCGGGGAGGTCGTCGGAATGACGATGATCGTCGCCGCGCTCTTGTCCTGATTGAACTGCGCCGGGGCGACGCTCGCGACACCGGGAACGGTGCGCAGGCGATCCGGCAGCCCCTGCACTGCCGCGACCGCGCTCGGGTTGTCGATCGACGCCACGATGATGATCGGGCCGTTGAAACCGGGGCCGAAGCCTTCCGTCAGGAGGTCGTAGGAGCGGCGCGTCGTACTGGCTGGTGGGTTCGAGCCCGCATCCGACGAGCCGAGGTCGAGATGGAGCAGCGGCAGCGCGAAGGAGAGGACGAGCAGCGCCGCGACAATGGCGACCGGGACCGAGAACCGACCGGAGAAGCGCGCCAACTGGAAACCAATGCCCTTGCCAGTTTCGACCGTCGGGGAGATGCCGGGAATCTTCAGTTTGTCGATCCGCGTGCCAACCAGGGCAAGAATCGCGGGCAGCACGGTGTTGGCGACGAGGACGGCGAACAAGACGACGAGCGCCGCTGATGTGCCAAGATAGGAAACGAACGGAATGCCGACCAGCCAGAGCCCGAGCATCGCGACAATGACGGTAGTGCCCGCGAAGAGCACCGTACGCCCTGCTGTCGCCATCGCTGTGACGACCGCATCGGCGACGGGTTTCCCACTGTGGATTCCCTGCCGAAACCGGGTGACGATCAGCAAGGCGTAATCAATACCGACGCCGAGACCGATCATCGCGGCGAACGCGGTGGTGAAGGAGGGGAAATCGACAAAGGCGGCGAGGATCGCCACAGACATGAAGCTCGCAACCAGCGCCACCAGCGCCGTGACGATGGGGAGTCCCATCGCGACGACGGAACCGAAGACGAGCAGGAGGATAATGATCGCGGCAGAGACACCGTAAATCTCCGATTGCCCCGGCGGCTGCCGGTCCGCGACCTGAATCACCTGCCCGCCGACCTCAACCTGAAAGTCCGGTGGCGCGGAGGATCGTACCTGGAAGTCCTTCAGCGCCTGCGCGCTCTCTTTACTGACATCAATCGCCTGCCTGGCGTACTGCACGCTGATCCGAGCGATCGTCCCATCCTTCGAGATGGAGCCGGGGCCATGCGTACGGGGACGACACGCCGACGACTTCGGGAAGCGCCTTTGCCTGGGTAATCAGTGTCTCCACCCGCGTGCGCACGGCGGGCGTGTTCAACCCTGCGGGTGCCTTGACGACGAGGGTGGAGGTATCACCGGATTGCTGCGGGAAGCGGTTCTTCAGCAAGTCGATCGCCTTCTGCGCCTCCGTACCGGGGATCGAGAAGCTATCCACGAACTTGCCCCCGGCGGCCTGGGAAACGCCGCCGAGCATGACGAGCAGAAGCAGCGCGCCGAGCAATACCCGCCACGGATGGCGCGCCACGAAGCGCGGCCAGCGATCGAAGAAGAGAGAGCGTGAGGGCGTCATGCAGTAAATCCTTTCGTCAAGGGTCGCGCCTTGTACCGGTCACGGAACGGGTGTACGATGTGAACGTGAGTTCCGTTTCACGCCACCGCCGGCCATTATGAACGTGAATTCATGTTCAGTCAAGAGGGGATCGATGACGAAATGGTCACGTCAGTAACGGCGACAGCAGGAAAGCGCGAGCGGGCGGACACCACGGCCAATCACGCCCGAATCATCGACGCGGCGCGGACGATGTTTGCCGCGCAGGGATTCGATGTCGAAATGCGCGAGATCGCGGCGCGGGCAGGCGTCGCAGTGGGCACGCTCTACCGCCACTTCACGAACCGCGATGATCTTCTGCGCGCCGTCCTTGCCCATACCTTCGCAGACGCCATCGCCCATTTCCATGCCGCCGCTGCCCTACCCGATGCACAGGCCGCACTCCGCGCCTTCCTCTCCGCTGCCGGGGAGATTCATCAACAGTCCCGGTCGCTTTTCACCGCGATGCACGACTCCCGCTTCAATAAACTCTGCGCGGACCAGGGCATGAGCAAGAAAGCGTTCGGCGAGCAGATTATCGGGGAAATCGCGGCACTCGTGGCGCGCGGCGTTCGCGACGGGGTCTTCCGCGCCGATCTCGACCCGGAAATCACGGCGGGCGCACTGATGGGATCGATGATCGCCTTTGAAGTCCTCACTCCCCGTCGCTCCTATGACGCCGTCGCGGACGCCCTCGCGGACCTCTATCTCAAACCGCTCACAGCCACCGAACCCGCTGTATCCCTCGCTTAACACCACCCTCGCCGCCCGTGTGACAGGGTGCGACACTGACCCATATTCGGTGGTAGGATCGCGCATAGCTACCTCGATTCGCCCGGCGTGTGCGGCGTATCGCCACACCCTCACTCTCTCCGTCTCAGGGGGTTCTATGCTCACCGTCACCCGCACCGACCGTGTCGCGACCGTCACACTGGATCGACCGGCGGTCCGCAACGCGCTCAATGCCGAACTGATCGCCCAGATGCAGGCGTGCTTCACCGCGCTCGCAACGGACGATGCGGTGCGGGTGATCGTCCTGACGGGCACGGGAACGGTCTTCAGTGCGGGCGCGGACATTGCATGGATGCATCAGGCCGCAGCGTTTACGGTGGATGAGAATGAGCGAGATGCCCGCGCGGTCGCGGCGATGTTCGCGACGATCGACCGCTGCCCGAAACCCGTCATCGCGCGCGTGAACGGAGCGGCCTTCGGTGGCGGCGGTGGGCTGATCGCCTGCTGCGACATCGCGGTTGCCGTCGAGAGCGCGCAATTCTCCTTTTCCGAAGTCCGCCTCGGCATCGTCCCCGCGACGATTGGCCCCTTCGTCCTGCGGAAAATCGGCGCATCGCACGCGCGCGCCCTCTTCCTCACCGCCGCGCGCTTCGACGCGGCGCGTGCCCGCGAAATCGGCCTCGTCCACACCGTCGTCCCCGCCGAAGAACTGGACGCCGCCGTTGCCCGCCAGGTGGAGATGCTGCTGCACGGCGGCCCGCACGCCCTCGCTGCCGCCAAGGAAATGATCCAGGAACTCCCTGGCATGACTCCCGGCGAGCAACACGCCTACACCGCCTCCCTCATCGCCCGCCTTCGTACCAGCCCCGAAGGCCAGGAGGGCCTGCGCGCCTTCCTCGACCACCGCCCCCCTGCCTGGTCACCGGAAAACGATTAGAGGAAACCGGGTATGAACCGCAAAGACGCAAAGAGCACAATGGACGCAAAGAAGGGAAATGATTCTTATCTTTCTCTCCTCTTTGTGCTCTTTGCGTCCTTTGCGTCTTTGCGGTTCTCCCCGGTTTCTGACTCCCCCTTCCCCCGTGGGGAAGGGGGTTGGGGGGTTAGGGCAAACAATGTTTCGTAAAGTGTTGATCGCCAATCGGGGAGAGATCGCCGTCCGGATCGCGCGGACGCTGCGGGCGATGGGCATTGGCGTCGTCGCCGTCTACTCGGAGGCGGACCGGACGGCGTTGCATGTCCAGGTTGCGGACGAAGCGTACCTGATCGGCCCCGCCCCGGCGCTGGAAAGTTACCTGAATATCCCCGCCGTGCTCGATGCGGCGCGGCAGAGCGGTGCCGAAGCGATCCATCCCGGCTACGGCTTCCTCTCGGAGAATGCCACCTTCGCGCAGGCCATCGCCGATGCGGGACTCGTCTTCATTGGCCCGCCACCCGCCGCGATCCGCGCAGATGGGCGACAAAGCGGGCGCGAAGCGATTGATCGAGGCGGCGGGCGTGCCGACCGTGCCCGGCTACACCGGCGACGATCAAGCCGATACCACCCTCCACGATGCAGCGGCGCGTATCGGCTTCCCGCTCCTCATCAAGGCGGTCGCGGGCGGCGGCGGGATGGGAATGCGCGAAGTCCACGAGGAAGCGGCGTTCGCGGAAGCCCTCGCCGCCGCCCGGCGCACCGCTCATCGCGCCTTTGGGGACGACCGGGTGATGATCGAGCGGTTGATTGTCCGCCCGCGCCACGTCGAGGTACAAGTCTTCGCGGACAGCCACGGCACGGTCCTCTCGTTAGGGGAGCGCGAATGTTCCATCCAACGACGGCATCAGAAGGTCGTCGAGGAATCCCCCTCACCTGCGGTCACCCCTGCACTCCGGCAGCGGCTGGGCGATACGGCGATTGCGGCAGCACGAGCGGCGGGATATGTGAACGCGGGGACCGTCGAGTTCCTGCTCGATGCCGAGGGATCGTTCTACTTTCTGGAGATGAATACGCGTCTGCAAGTCGAGCATCCCATCACCGAAGGGGTGACGGGCCTCGATCTCGTCCGCTTGCAGGTGGAAGTCGCGGCGGGAAAGCCGCTCCCCTTCACTCAGGACGATATCACGATCACCGGGCACGCCATCGAGTGCCGCGTCTACGCCGAAGACCCGGAGCAGGAATATCTGCCGCAAACCGGCACGGTCACGGCGCTCGCCACGCCGGATGTGCCGGGCCTGCGGATTGATGGCTCGCTCTATCAAGGTGGGACCATCACGCCCTATTACGATCCGCTGCTGGCGAAGGTCATCACACACGGCGCAACGCGGGACGAGGCGATTGCACGGATGGCGGACGCCCTCGCGGGCTACCGGATCGTGGGCGTCGTCACCAACCTTCCCCAACTGCGCGCCATCATCGCCACCGCTGCCTTCCGCGCCGGGGAGACACACACCGGCTTTCTCTCCGAGCACTGGCATCCGGCATCCGACACGGCATCGCCCGCCCTGCCCGCCGAAATTCTCCTCGCCATCGCGGGCTATGAGGCAACCCGCCATACAATCACCGAACCCGGCGTGACGAATCCCTGGCAGAGTGTTGGCCCGCTCCGCTTTGGGAGCGCCCAGATGCATGGCACCTACGAGAGCAACGACGCGCGCTACACCATCCATGCCGAACATTGGGAGAATGACCTGTGGCGGGTGCAGACGGGCGCAGAATCCCCCCTTCTCCATCAAGGAGAGAGCGGGCCGGGAAGTGAAGTCACCATCACGCGCCTCTCCCGTGCTCGTCTCCTCCTCCGACGAGGCGCAACGGTGCTCGCCTTCACGATGCAGGAAGAGACCACCGACCGCGACGCCTTCACGATCACCTGGCAGGGTCGAACCTATCCGATCCGTCGCGCGGCCCTACCGAGCCCGGAGCAGATCGCGGGCAGCGGCGCCGGACCACGTGACGGCGGGGGCGATCTCAAAGCGCCCCTCACCGGGATCGTGACGCGCGTCCTCGTCCAACCGGGGGATCAGGTGCAGGCACGACAACCGCTCATCGTGCTGGAAGCGATGAAAATGGAGCACACCATCGCCGCACCCGGCCCGGCCCGCGTGCGGCAGGTACACGCCGCGCCAGGGGACCGCGTCACCGGCGGCGCGGTGCTCATTGCGCTGGAAGCCGAATGAGATCCCGTTGGGAGTTTGTTCCTTGACATTGCAGACTTACACGTCCACCACCACGAACTTCAGCGCCCCGCATGGCAGATCGCGCACTATCGCACCGTCGAGTCGCGTAATCACGCCTCGGAACGCCACCACGCCCATGTGGATATCGCTAACGAAACCGGCTCCCCATCGCTGAGGAGCCGTGTACAGCCTGGTCCGTGATTAGCGCCCAGTAATCGCTCCCGGTGGCGCAGTCGGAGCGCCGCTGCCCCGGCTATCCGGTGCCGGTGGTGCAGCCGGGCTGCTCACCCCCGCACCCGTCGGTCGCTGCCCCGGTGGGATGATACCTGTCAGCGTCGGGGGCGTCACCGTCACCACGATGCTCACAGTCTTCGTCACACCATTGAGCGTGTAGCTCGCGGTGATCGTCGCGGTCCCACCGCTCAGTCCGGTCACCTTGCCGCTTGCATCCACGCTTAGCACCGTCGGCGCGCTCGAACTCCATTGCACCTGGTTCGTCACGTCCGGCGTCGAGCCATCGCTGAGCGTTGCGGTGGCGATGAGTTGTGCCTGCTGACCCGCCCTGAGCGTCGGCGGATTCCCCATGCTACCTGGCGCGCTCACTGCGAGCCCCGTCAGAGTCAACGTACCTGCGGCGATCGTCACCGCGTACTGCTGGCTGCCCATGTTCGAGGCGCTATCCGTCACCGTAACGGTGAAAGTGGATAGCCCCGCCGCCGTCGGCGTCCCCGTGATCGCCCCCGTCCCGTTATTCAGTGTCAGCCCCGCCGGCAGCGCCCCGGAGGTCACCGCGAAATGATAGCCCGTCGCGCTTCCCCCCGTCGCCGTGATCGTCTGGCTGTACGCCACCCCGACCGTCCCGTTCGGCAGGGTCGCCGGTCCGACCGCGATCACCCCAGCCCCGATTGTCAGCGTGCCGGTGTTCGTGCTTCCGACGAAGTCCGCCCCAGGATTGTAGATCGCCGTGATCGTGTACGCCCCGCCCGGCTGGTTCGCCGGCAACGCATAGCTCGCCGTCGCCACTCCGCTCGACACCGTGCCTGAGGTGACTGGCGCGCCAATCGTCGTCGCGCCCTGGCTGACCGTGAAGGTGACGGTGCCCTCGTTGACCGGCGTGGTCGAGGAGATCGTCGCCGTCAGGGAGACGTTCTGTACCGTCGCCAAGAAGGGCGCCGTCGCGTTCGCCACGGTGGTTGTCGTCGCGTCGGCGGTTACCGTCAGCGTCCCACCCGTGCTCACGCTCGTCATGAAGTTCGGATTGCTGGTGGCCGGCATGTAGGTTGCCGTCAGAATGTAGCTCCCCACCGCGGTACCTGCTGGTAGGCTGTAGTTCGTGCTGGCACTACCGCCCACCACTGGCACGTTAGCGACAGGCGCACCGATGGCAGTCGCCCCCTGAGTTACCGCGAAGGTGATGGACCCCTCATTGACCGTCACGCCGGGCGGGGAGGACGCCACGGCGGCGGTCAGGGTGAGAGACTGCGCAGTAGTGCTATAGGGAACGGTGAGGTTCGTCACCGTCGTCGTCGTCGCGCCGGGGGCGATGATCAGCGTATACGTCTGCGTCGTCGCGCCGCCCGCTTTGTCAGTCGCCGTGACGAGGAACGTGTAGCTTCCCGCTGTCGTCGGCGTGCCCGAGAAGAGGCCGCTGCTGGTGTTTATCGTCAGGCCGGGAGCCGGCCCGTCGATCACACCAGCCGGGGGCGCTCCGGTGAGAGCGGTGGCATAGCTATACGGCGCACCCGCACCATTCGTCGCCGTGAACTGCTGGCTATACGCCGTGCCGACCGTCCCGCCGGGGAGCGCCGGGCCGACGGGTGCGAGGTCGGGGCTCAGGGTAAAGTCATAGGCCTCCCCCTGATTGGCGTCCGCCCCCACCGTATGCGTGGAGCCCCCGATCAGGACGTGCCTGCCATCCTGGGAGAGTGCGACGGCAACCCCGAAGTTATCCCCACTGGCGCCATCGGGGGCGAAGATCGGCTGCTGGCCCTGGGCCACAAAGGTGCCACCACTCAACACGTAGACCCACGCCGCACCTTGGCCGTCGACACCGGCGCCTGGAATCGTGTGATCACCGAAGGTTGCCGCCCCGACAACGATCGTGGCGCCATTTTCGGAGATCGCCACGCGATAGCCATACAGGTCATATGCCGTATTAAACGATTCGTTGAGTTCTAGCGGCGGTCCCCACGTCCCGCCTACATTCGTGAATACATATGCCGACCCCGTCTGATAGCCATTCGGATTGCTTGGCCCGGGGCCGACGTGATTAAACGCGCCAATCAGCGCGGTCTTTCCATCCCCAGAAAGTGAGAGGGACCAGCCGAAATCGTCACCGCCACCTCCGTCACCCGGTGTGAGATTCTTCTCGCTGGCAAGATTGAAGGTGCCGCCGCTCCCCGTGTAGACATAGGCCTCTCCCTGGTAGCTGCTCTTTCCATACGCGCCAATCAGGGCGGTGTTACCATCATCGCTCAGCGCTACCGATCCACCAAAAGAGTCGTTCGCCGCAGCGGTATTATCAGAGAAACGTTGTTGCGGGGTCCAGACAATGCCGCTACGGGTGTAGGTGTATGCCACGCCCTCGCTCACTGCGCCGCCAACGTTCGTGTTCGGTGCGCCGACGAGCGCGGTATTGCCGTCGCTACTGAGCGCGACGGACCAGCCGAAAGCATCCTCCGCCGATGGCTCAATGTTCGTGAGAGTAGGCTTAACTCCTGCTGAAAGATCCATACTCCACCGCTCAGGACGTAGACATAGGCCGCGCCCGGCGCGCCGAAGTTGCCACTTCCGCCTCTGGTACCGACGATAATGGTGCGATTGGCAGGATCGTTGTTGATCGCCGTGGAGAAGCCGAACTGGTAATAGTTGCCGAGATCGTTCGGCGTAGGTGGTGGGAGCGCCTGCGGATTGACCCACTGCCCAGTCGCATTGTCCCGCGTGTAGACGTATACCGTGCCCGGAGCAGATGTCTGCGTCGCGCTGATGACGGCGACCTGGTTGTCCTTACTGAGGGTCACGGGCGTACCGAAATACTCGCCCACCGCGTTATTCGGATCGTTGATTATCTGCGTGGAGGCGTAGGTCTTTCCCGTCGCTGCCAATGCGGCCGCCGCCGTGACATTGCGCTTCGGTGCGGGCTTGATAGTCGAAACCGCCTTGGGCGAGGGCGGCCCGCCATTGATCCCGAACGGTCCTCCGGGTTTCGGCGGGGATGCCGCCCCCACCGGCAGAGCGTTAAACGCCACCAGCGCTAAGAGCGCCCCAACCATCCACCACCGCCGCATGGACGCCCCGCCACATATCAGCATCGCTCGATCCCCTTCACTCCACCCCGATTGTCATCGCTATCTCCAGGCCAACCATCTGCGCAATTGTGCGTAGAGAGTCCGCGCAATAAGTATGGATGTTCCGATGCATGTGTCAAGCAAAAACTTCTATAAATGTCCTCTTTTATCCTCGGCCCATTAAGGTGGAGGGCCGATGCGCTCGGTTCAAGCACGCTGCCTCGGCCCCCGCTCCACGAAGCCCAGAGATGACACTTCCTCGCCATTCACTCCTCCATTCACCGCCCGGGACTCTCCCGCACTCGCAAACCCCTCCGATTGTGCATCCACTCAGGGGATGTCACCGGTCGGCTTGCAGGAGCGGATCGCCAACGAAAAGGCTCCCCATCGCTGAGGAACCGTCTGCAGTCTGGTCGCACTTACCGCCCGGTCACCGCTCCCGGTGGTGCAGCCGGGCTGCCCACGCTTGCACCCGTCGGTCGCTGCCCCGGTAGGACGATGCCCGTCACGGTGATCGTTGCCGTGCCGGGTTGCGGACCTGCCGTGACCTTGCCGCTCGCATCGACCTTTGCCACCGCCGTATTGTCCGATGTGTAGGTCACCTGGTTGGTCAGGTCCTGCGTTGAGCCATCGGCATAGGTGCCCACGGCTTTGCTTTGCCCCGCGCCGCCGGTTTCTCCTTCTCGGGGGAACATTTTTGCATGGCACGACGTCCCCTTTTCAGATCACCAGGGGAGAGCACCGGGATGAATGCCCCGGCGTCGCGAGGAGGGGAAGCCATGATGGAGACCTTGCCAACGAGCCCATCCAATCCCGATGCGGACCAGACCATCCTGCCGCTCTCCGCAGCAACGATACCGACAACGCTCGTTTCCGACCGCTATCGGATCGAGCGAGTGATCGGCGAAGGCGCGTTCGGGCGCGTCTACCTCGCCTTCGATAACCGTCTGCACAGCAATGTTGCGATCAAAGAACTCCTCGCCAACCGCAATACCACCGCCCACCCGACCTACGATCGCTTCCTCGCCCGCTTCCAGCGCGAGGCCCGCGCAGCGCGCGGCGCGCAACACCCGAACATCGTGACGGTGTACGATCTGTATGTCGATCACACGGCGAATAACTACCTCGTGATGGAGTATGTGGACGGGACGAATCTGCGCGAACTGCTGACGAAGACTGGCGCGTTGCCGGTGGAACGCGCGGTCGCCATCGCCCTCGACATCGCGAGCGCCCTCGACGCAGTACACGAACACGAGATCGTGCATCGGGACATCAAGCCCGCCAACATCATGCTCACGCGACGCGGCGTCGCGAAACTGACCGACTTCGGCATTGCGCTGGTCGCGGGCGACGCGCAAACGACGCTGACCGGCGGCGCGCACCCCGGTACGCCGCTCTACATGAGCCCCGAGCAGGCAGCGGGGCAGGGGAACCTCGATCACCGGAGCGATCTCTACAGCCTCGGCCTTGTCCTCTTTGAGATGCTCGCCGGGCAGCCCTATCGGCCCCATTGCCAGCCGCTGCACGCGGTACGACCAGACCTTTCCGGTCAACTCGTTGCCATCGTCGATCGATTGCTTCCGCACGACGCCGACGCCCGCTACCAGACCGCCGCAGCCGTCGTGCACGATCTCCGGCAGTTGACGAGTGCGCCGCCACCTGTTTTGCCACCCGCTCCACCCCTCCCGAATCCGGACCCGGACGCATCCCCACGGCGCGGCGCGATCCGTACGATCGTGGGCATCCTCGTGGTTGTCGTTCTGGGCATCGGCGTGTATTTCGCGCTGCGGCCTGGCCCCTCAGACCCGCCAACACCCCTGCCGACTGCGGTCCCGACGATCCCGGTCGTTCCGACCACCCTGCCGCCAACTGCGGCACCGGCAACGAACGTCCCCTCCCCGACCGCAGTACGGACAGCGATTCCGCCCACCTTCGTACCACCGACGACCGTGCCACCAACCACGATTCCACCAACCACTGTGCCGGTGAACACGGTACCCTGGGCCGACCCGAACGGGCTGATCAGCGTCCGCTATCCCAGCACATGGACCGTGAATCGTTCGGTGAACGATCCGCGCACCGCTCTCGCGCTCGACAGCCGGGATGGCACCGCGCTCTATATCAATCTCTCTGACCCTCAGCAGGGGAGTCTCGCCGACGAAACCCAGATCATCCGCCGCAATCAGGCGAACGACACGACGGTCGCCTATTCCGATGTCGTCGTCACTGATACACGCATCGCGGGTGAACCTGCCCAACTGCTCACCTACACCTACGCCCCGAAGAATAACCTGACCGCGCGGGGGAGAGGCGCGTGGTGGATCATCAACCACGACAACCGGGAGTTCATCTTCTTTGCCTATAACATTGGCGCGAATCGCCCGACGCTTGATGCCATCGTCGCTTCGACGGCGCTCACGACGAGTTGGACCGACACGAAGGGTCGCGTGCGATTGCAAGTGCCCGCCGGGTGGACCGTCACGCAGGACAAAACCGCCGAACATAACGTTCTCGAACTCGATGGGCCGGACGGCGCAATCCTCTTTCTCGATCTCTACGACCCGGCGTTCGGCACCCTCGATCAAGAGGTGCAGGACGTCCTCAATAATCATCGCACGCACACGACGCTCGCCTATAAGGATGGCCCCGTGACCGATCTGCGGATCGGCAAGGAACCGGCGAAGACCTTCGCATATACCAGCGTCCCGAAAGCGACTCCCGCAGCGACGCCCCAGGTCGGGACGCTCTGGGAAGTCAATCACGGCGGCACCGAGTTCCAGTTCGCTGCAACGAACCTGACGACCCATCGCGCCGACATCGACGCCATTCTCGCCTCGGTCCTCTTCCTCAAATAACCGGCAGGTTTGCCCACCCCCGGCCCCCTCCCGATACGGGAGGGGTATCTTTCTTCTTGCGCGCCGCGCGTCCCGCCGGATAGGATTGCTGCCACCGCCCCAGCGGTGCCGCGACGCCATCAGGAAAGGAATCCCGCCCATGACCGACTTGCCGAAATACCATGTAGGTACACAACAGGCCGATGCCCTCCTCGCCCCCATCGATGCCTCGCTTCGTACATTGGAGCGCCGCGTGCAGCACTATATCGACCGTGTCAGCCTCGCTGCTCCGGATCGCGACGCACTCACGAGAGCCCACACCATGCTCGCGGACGCCTCACATGCCATCACGCAACTGCTGGAAGACAGTAGGCAGAGGGAAGTAGGCAGTAGACAGTAGACAGTAGACAGTAGAGAGGTACGAAATCCTGACTTCGACCTCTCGCGTCTCTCCCTTCTGACTACTGCCTACTGCCTACTGTCTACTCGAAGGAAAGGAGTTCCCGTACATGACGAACAAGCGCGTGCTCATTACCGGCGCGGCGGGCAATATCGGGAAGTCTCTCGCGGAGCAACTGAAGGAGCGCTACGAATTGCGCCTCCAGTATCACCACACGATCCCTGACGAGAAGCCCGCCACGGATTACATCGTTGCGGACATCGCGGACTACGATGCGATCGCGCCAGCCCTGGAAGGAATGGACGCCGTCATCCATATGGCGGCGGATTCGAGCACGCAAGCGACGTGGGAGAGCGTGCGGGACGGCAACATCATCGGCACCTACAATATCTTCGAGGCCGCACGGCGGGCGGGGGTGCGGAAGATCATCTTCGCCTCCACGAATCATGTGATGGGCATGTATGATCGCGATCAGGAGTGGCCGATCTATGCGCCGCAGCCGGTGCGGCCCGACTCACTCTACGGGGTCTCGAAGGCATTCGGGGAGGCATTGGGGCGATACTACAGCGATCAGCACGGCCTCTCGGTCATCTGCCTGCGCATCGGTTGGTTCCTGCCGGAACCGCACAATGAGATCGCCCACTGGATGTGGCTCAGTCCGCGCGATGGCGCGCAGGTAACCTGGCGCGCGATTGAATCGGACCTGACCTTCGGCATCTTTTACGCGATCAGCGCGAACAGCGACCGCCATTGGGACATCACTGAGACGATGGAGAAGCTCGGCTATCGCCCCGAAGATGACGCCCAGCGCTACCTCGCGGAGCATGGCGGGGCATAGAGCGAAGGGTGATAGATTGGCCCGCCGAGCACCCGGCCCCTCCCCCCGGCCCCTCCCCCGCCGTGCGGGGAGGGGAGCTTGATAAGGAGAGTGCACGGCGAACCCTCGCCACGGACGCTGCGATGAGTCACCCCGCTCCCCGCACGGCGGGGGAGCGGGTGCCCTTTGGGCAGTGGGGGTGGGGGCCAGCATCCGCGCGATCACCATCCAGATATCGTTCGTCCTACTCGGTCCAATCCACGACGACACCGGCGATAGTCGCGTCCCCTTCATGCAGCCGCTGGTAGATCGTCGGGATCTCCTCCGGCGTGATGCGATGACTGATCGCCGCGCGCAGATCGATCCGTCCCTTGCCGATCATCTCCAGCACGAGACGGATATCGCGCGGGCGCGTCCAGCGCAGCAGGTCCGGCGGCGCATCCATGACCGGATGCGCGTAGGAGGTGGTGAAAAGCACTTCTTTCGTCATCATGCCGTCCTGGATCGGGTTGAAATCGGGGATGTCGGTATGCCGCGCGACGACCGAGATACAGCCACGCCGCCGCACGATCTGGTAGGCCGTCTGGATCGCTCGCCACGATGACGCCGCCTCCACCACGAGATCTGCGCCCTCCAAACCGCAGAAGGCGGCAATCCGCGCCTCATACTCACCCTCGCGTGGGTTGATGACGAGGTCCGCCCCCATCGCCCGCGCGACGTTCAGTCGTCGCTCGTCGAGATCGAGCGCGATAGTGCGCAGCCCCCAGGCATGGGCAACGGCGAGGGTGGCGAGGCCGATGATCCCCTGCCCGATAATCGCGACATTCTCCCCGAACGAGGGGTTGCCACGCCGCAAGGCGTGCAGGCCGATCTCGCAGAGCGTGGCGAAGACCGCCTGCTCGTCCGGCGCGTCGTCGGGGATCGGGTAAACCTGATCTTGCGAAACGACGACCATTGCATCGTGCGGCATGGGGACGAAGACCCGCTGCCCCACCGTGATGCCTACGACTGCCGATCCGACCGCCTCAACCGTCCCGACCATCGAGTAGCCATTCGCGCGCGGAAAGCCCGCCGGGTTCTGCGCGACCCGCTCATCGCGGTACTGGCGCATCTCGGTCCCGACACTGATCGCGGTGCGGACGGCACGCACGCGCACGCCGTCTGCGGTCAGGTCCGGTTCCGGGCAATCGAGAATTGCCGCCGCAAACGGTGCCGTGATCCGCAGCGCGCGCATCGCTATCTCCTTGCATCATTGGCAAATCCGCCTCATTCCGCACCCACGCCCGACGCTGTATCCTGCACCACCTGCTGGTCCGCGCGCGTCTGGTGTTGAGTCAGCCACAGCGCCACCACCAGTACCAGTGCCGCTCCCATGTTGATCGCCAGATTGATCACCACGTCGCGCTGCCCGTTCCCTCGGCTCGCCGCGATGTCCAAGCCATGCCGCACCGTCGCGGTGATACCGATCGCCAGAAACTCCCTCACCTGCTCACTGATCGGCCCACGACTCAGCGTGGTATGCAGTAGTTCGAGCAGAATGATCGCCAGGAACGTCGCGTCGGTTCCCTTGATTGCGGCAGTGCCGAAATCCAGGTCGAGGAGCGGGTCTTTGACTTCCTTGATGACTGCAGCGAGGGCGATAGCGACGAAGGCAATCAAGAAGAGGGCGACGACGGAGATCAGCCTGCTCTCGATGCGGACGAAGAGGTCGGTGATCCAGTTCTCGGATGCTGTCGGTTCGGGGCGCAGCGAGGGATCGATGTTTTTGCGAGCCATGCACACCTCCGCAGGAAGGGTTGTCGCGCTGTCTTCATTTGGTCTTCGTTTGCTGCTCCCAGTCGGCCTTCGTCAGCGCATACTCGACATCGTCCCCTTCCCATAACTGGTCGTAGGAGTCCGGGGAGATACCATGCGCCTCAAGCTCTGCGGGCGTCATGCGGAATGTCCGCACCAGCGTCAGGCCGCACTTCTCCATCACGCGGCGGGAGGCAAGGTTGTCCTGATACGTCGAGGCAAAGACGCGCTGTACGCCGAATTCGGTGAAACCCTTGTCGATCAGCGCACGCGATCCTTCGGTGCCGTATCCCTTGCCCCATGCGGATTTGCGTAGCCGGTAACCAAGCTCAATATCGTCCGAGCTGCTGCCTGGCGGCGAGCGAAAGTGGAACCAGCCCAGGAATTCCTCACTGGATTTCTCGATGGCCGCCCAGAAGCCGAACCCCTCGAAGCGCTCGTAATACCGAAGGAACGCGGGCAGGACGTCGTTCTGGATCGCGTCACGCGGGGTAGGTGTGCCGCCGGTGAGGAAGCGCATGACGTCGGGATCGCTGTCAAGGGCGACGAGATTATCCACGTCGTCCTCGGTGAAGCGGCGCAGCAGCAATCGCTCGGTTTCCAAAAAGACCTGCATCCCGCCATCCTCCCTACGACAGATCACGGTGGGCAGGATAACCGCCACCCCTCTCAACCACAAGCGGTGCATTGGTTCTCTGGTCATGGATCGGTTGCTCGCTGGTAAACATCGCCGTATGATTCTTGAAATCGATCCAAAACAGTTCTCGGTGCCTGATAACCTGAAGAAGCATTTCCCGGTCACTGCGACAAAAGAGAGGGTGTATGCACGCCGCCGATGCCCCCCACCCTGAAGATTTCCCTCTCCTCGTCGGGGAGCGCGTGACCCTTCGCCCAGGCAGGCCGGAGGATGTCCCGATCCTGCACGCGATTCTGTCGGAGCCCTCGGTAACGCACTGGTGGGGAGAGCCCGATCCCGAGGAAGACATCGCGGGGGATCTACAGGGAAAGGACGGCGCGTTCCTCCTCGTCATCGAGGTTGACCACGCCGTTGCCGGTGGTATTCAGTACTATGAGGAGAGCGACCCGATGTACCGCCACGCGGGGATCGATATCTACCTCTCCAGTCAGCAGCAACGTCGCGGTCTCGGGACGGAAGCGGTCGCACTGCTCGTCCGTTTCCTGCTCAATGAACGACACCATCACCGTCTAATTATCGATCCGGCGGCTGCCAACTCACGGGCAATCCGGTGCTACGAGTCCGTCGGCTTCCGACCCGTCGGGATCATGCGGCAGTACGAGCGCGGATTGGATGGCGTCTTCCACGATGGGCTGCTGATGGACCTCATCGCGACCGACCGTGCGCCTCAGCAGTCGGGGCCACGCCCTGTAACAGAAAGACCGGATGGCTGATCGTCGTACGCGCAAACTCCTCGCGTGAGGACTCCGTAGTGACGCCAAAGTAGTGACTCATCGGGTTCCCCGTCTCGATAAATGCTTTGAGCACGATACCCGCTTCCTCGCCAGGCAGTTCGACTGCACGGACCTCCTCATCACGACGCCCACGGGTGAGGGTGGCCGTTCCCGCAGCCCGCAGGTTGCGCACCCAATCGACCGCGCCAAAGGGAGTGAGCAGATAGCGCTTCCCATATAGTTCAATGACGGATATTGGCGTGGTACGTGGCTCACCACTTTTCCGCCCCCGTACCGTGAGCAGGTACGTGGGGTAGCGCCCGAACCCGGTGAGTTTGACGCCCGCGCGCAGCAGGGTCCTTGTCATTACATTTGCGACACGGACAAACCGCGGGACCGGAGATGTTGTTGCCATGCTCTTCCTCTCAATTCTCTCCATAACCCAGTATGAGGGCGACTGCGGCAGGGATCGACGGCTGCCGCAGCCGTACGGCGGATCGCTATCCGATCCCGTCTACGCCCGACAGCTTCCGGCTCGATCGTTTCAAACGGCAGATGGTCGCCCGGATACGTGCCGTACCACGCTTTCCGCACGACCATATCCGGCCCGATGAGGAAATCTGCTGGCATGCGGTGGGGGGCCGCATCGATCTTGCCCGGCCAGAACCCCTTGCCGAACCCTGCGATGGCGGCGTCGCGAAAGCTCTTGGCGGCGGTGCGCGGATTGATGAACGCCTTCGCGAAATTGCCCCATGACTTCTCCAACCCGTACAACCGATAGAGATGGTCCTCCGGGTCACTGATCAGCGGGAAGGGCGCGTCCATCCGTCCGGCCACATACCGCAGCATCGTCTCGCGCGGCGACTCGAAGATCGCGATCATCTCCACCCCGGCGCTATGGTAGGCCGGATACCGCTCGATCATCCCGTGGACCCGCAGGTTGCAGTACGGGCACGACGCGAAGCGGAAGAACGAGAGCAGGACGTGTCGGCCCGGATAGCCGGTGAGGTCGACGACGTTGCCAGTGAGGTCCGTGGTTCGGAAGGCGCGTGCCCGCTCACCCTCCGCGAGGCGTGTCACCTCATCAGTGGCAGAACGGGGCACGGAATCGGTGCGAAGCGTGGGAGTTGTGGTCATGGCGGTGCTCCTTGTGATGGCACAGGTCGAATCAGGCGGCGGGAACGCTCCCGTCGCAGATGGCTTCATCGGTTGTGGGATGCCGATCGGGTTCGGGCTGCTAGGGCGAACGGGGACGCTCGGATGCAGGGGACAGCCCACGCAGCTTGTCGGGGTTCGCGACGACGCGGATCGCCTGGATCTGTCCGTCCACGATGTCGAGTGTCAGCACGCTGGCGCCTCGCTCGGTCATGATGGTGAGGCCCGGCTGCCCATTCACCAATGTGCGTTGGTTGGTGCTTGGGATCTTCCGCATGATGCCGAGGATGAACGCCGCGACCAGCTCCGCGCCAACGAGTGGCCGAAGCGCGGCGGTCATCTTCCCGCCCCCGTCGGTCCAGAGGGTCACGTCGTTGGCGAGCGTCGAGAGCAGGCCGGAGAGGTCGCCATCGGTGACTGCGGCGATGAACTGCTCCATGAGCTGCTCGCGATGCACCGGGTCGGGATCGAAGCGGGGACGTTGCGCCTGGATCTGCTGGCGCGCCCGCCGCGCGATCTGGCGGCAGTTCGCCTCGCCCTTGCCCACGATGCCCGCAATCTCATGGAAGTCATAGGCGAAGACATCGTGCAAGAGGAAGATCGCCCGCTCTACGGGCGTGAGGCTTTCGAGCAGGACGAGGAAGGCCATCGAGAGTGACTCATGGAGCACCGTCGTATCGGCGATATCCGGTTCCCCCTCCGCGATAAGTGGCTCGGGCAACCACGGCCCCGGATAGGTCTCCCGCTGCGTATGCGCCGCGTGCAGGTGATTGATACTCTGGCGCGTCACGATGGTGGAGAGAAAGGCTTTGGGCGATGCCACGACGATGTCGCCACGGCGCTGCCACTGCAAGTAGGTCTCCTGCACGATGTCTTCGGCATCCATCACGCTACCGAGCATCCGGTAGGAGATCGCGAAGAGGAGTGGCCGGAACGTATCGAAGGTTTCGGCATCCTCTATGGTCGTGTTCGTCATCGGGAACACCTCTCGTAGGGGTACGTGTGTACGGTCGCGCACGAGACGGGACGTTGCGTGCGGGCCGTCCGATCCTCGTCGACCGGCTCTGTCACTATAGTCAAATGAGCGCCACCGAATGTGACACGACCACGCAGCCGCGACCGTTACATTCGCAGTACGCGCTCACCCGATACCGATGTATTCCCCGCCGCGCCTACGCGCGGAGATTCACCGGAAGGTAGCGAACGCCGCGTTCGCGGCAAGGATTGCCTCGGGCGCATCGAGCATCTGCAAGCGATCAATGATCGCCTGACGCACCCCGCTCTCGGCAAATGCTGCCATATTCTCTTTCCAGCGCGCGTACGTGAACTGGCTGAGGTCTGCGAATGCGGGGCGATGCCGACGGATCGCCTGAAGCAGGTCCTGGGGCGAGTCAATTCGCCCTTCCAGGAGCACTGCCGGGCCATCGGTATCGTCGCGGCGCGTGTCAACGATCAGCGTCTTCGCAAGATCGGGAAAGACGATCCCAATGACCACCGCGTCCGCGATGGTGCGCACCAGCGTGTTGCTCACTGCATCGTCCGCCATCGTCGCTCCTTACCAGGCAATCGTCCCGACCAGGCGGGTTGCCGCATCGCAGTACCAGAGGGTGCCCTTGTGAAAGGTGAGGCCGTGCGGGTCCGCGCCGAGCGCGGGGCCGGGATCCATCGTCAGCACGCGGCGCACCTCCCCGTCCAGGGTGTACCCGGTGATCGTGCGGTCGGTTGTCTCCGCGATCCAGAGCAGTTCGCCATCCCAGGCGAGGCCGTGCGGTCGGTTTCCGGGCGCGGGGAACTGGCGGAGGATCGCGCCGCTTGCGGGATCGAGTTGATACGTCGTCGCGGCGGGCGGTACCGTCACCCAGAGCGTGCCGTCGATCCATTCGAGGCCATGCGCGCCGCTCTTGCCCGCGCCCGGTGTCGGCAACCGCGCCAACTCGGTGCCATCGGGCGCGTACCGGAAGAGTGCGATCGGGGTGAAGGTCGAGGCGACCCAGAGCGCTTCGCCATCGAAGGTGATGCCGCTCGAATGGTGCGTCTCGGTCGGGAACTGCTGGAGAATATGGCCGTCCTGCCAGTCGAGGAGGTAGACATTCAGGTCGTCCTGATCGATCACCCAGAGGCCCGCGTCGGTCGCCTGCAAGCCGTTCGGTTGTGGGCCGGGCGTGTCCCACTGCGGCTCACCGTGAACTCGCTCGATTCGAGGCTCCATCGACTCCCCGCTTTCCTGGTACGAAAAATTCTGGACGATCATCGGGCGATTCCCAGTGTATCGCCACGATCCCGGCACGGCAACGCGACGGTGAAACGCCATTGCTCGCGTGAGAACGATTTTCTCTGGGTGCATACGGCATCATGGGGCTCTTGACAGGGCGTGCGTCAGCCGAAAGAATCGCGGTGTGCCTCACGACATCATCCGTAGCGCGAAGAGCGATGAGGAGGGAGCAGAGTGAAAATCGTCATTGGTGCCGATCGGCCGAACCGTATGTTCATGCCGCTCATCAAGGAGTTTCCGCAGGTGGAATTCGTCACACCGGAAAACGCGGAAGAAGAGAAGGCCGCCATACGCAGCGCGGATGCCTTCCTCGGCAGGATCGGCGCGGAGACATTCGAGGCAGCGGGGCCGAGCTTGCAATGGGTCCACTCCAGCGGCGCGGGCATCGAGACGATGGCAGCCATTCGCGATCTCGTGGATAGCACTGTCACGGTCACCAATATGCGCGGCGCGCACGGACGCTGCATCGCCGAACATGCCTTCGCGATGCTGCTCGCACTCACGCGGCAACTCGTGCCGCTCGTGGAGAATCAGCGGGCACACACATGGCAGGCGAGTACGCGCGGCAGAATGCGTGAGTTGACCGGCAACACGATGGTCGTCGTCGGCATGGGCACGATCGGCAGTACTATCGCGCGGCGCGGCGCGGCCTTCGAGATGCGGGTAATCGGTGTGGATATGCAGACCGTCGCGCCCCCGCCCGGCGTCGAAGCCGTCTGGGGTATTGACCGCCTCGATGAGGCGCTCGGCATCGCCGATGTCGTCGTGATCGCGACCCCGCAGACGCACCTGACGCGCGGCATGATGGACGCGCGCCGCATCGACCTCATCAAGCAGGACGCCTACCTGATCGTCATCTCACGTGGCAAGATCATCGACGAGGCGGCGCTTATCGCTTCGCTTACGGAAGGGCGACTGGCGGGCGCGGGCCTCGATGTCACCTATACCGAACCGCTCCCGGCGAACGATCCTCTCTGGGACGCCCCGAACCTGATCCTCACGCCCCACTGCTCGGCGGCCTCGACACAGACAAGCGAGCGCGGCATGGCAATCGTGCGCGAGAATATGCGTCGCTTCGTCGCGGGCGAGCCGCTCACCAATATCTGCGACAAGCAGGCAGGCTTCTGAGCCGGTAGCGAAGAGCCACGGTGGAGGCGGGCTTTAGCCTGCTACAGCAAGGGATAGCAGGCTAAAGCCCGCCTCCACCGAATATTTCATCCCGGAAACCGCGCTAACGTGCGGACTGGGTAACGGCGTCCACAATCGCCAGAGTGTGGGTAACGACTTGCTCGTAGTCCGGCCACTTGCTCAGGAAGGCGTTGTACGCGAAATGGGCCAGCCCGATATGCAGCTCGTAACAACGGAGTCGGGTAACCGCATTGGGAAGATCGAGGCCAATGGCGCGCGCATGGCCGAGTGCTTCGGCTTCAAAGTCGATGCTGTGCCATGTGGGATACCACGGCGCCCAGAAGGTCAGCCAGGCGATGTCATAGAGGAAGTCGCCATACATCAGACAACCCCAGTCGATGACGCCGGTGATACGATCTCCTGCGATGAAGACATTCCGGTTCAGGAGATCGCTGTGGATGATGTGCCGGTCCTCCGGGCACGCTGACACAAGGGATGCCATGCAGGCGTAGACCGTATCGAACGCATCCAGTCCGTAGTTCGATGCGCGCAGGCGCTCGCGCCAACCATAGGTGCGCTGATCGACCCGATCCTGCGCGATATCGCACAGTGCCGATTGCCAACTCGGATAGCGCGCGTTGCCGTCTCCATCCACCGTGCCGTAGCCCGCGGAGGCAGAGAGATCGATCGATCGCGCGGCGTCGAGAGCCGCAAAGAGCGCCGGGAGGATACGCCGTAGCTGCGCACCGTCTGCGTGATCGAGGAAATCGCCGGAGACGCGCTCCGTGATCGCGTAGAAGCCGCCGAATGCCTCGCCAATGTCGAGCGTGCGCGGTACCGGGAGTGCAGCACTCGAAAAGGCGGCAGCTATCCGGTCCCGCTCGAAGTCCTCGCGCAGCGCGCCAAACCGGATCACGTATTCTTGACCGTCATGAGAAAAGGAATATGCCTGCGACCAGGCACCCGCACCTATCGGCGCGACCTCAAGACGCGATGCCTCGCCAAAGCGTGCGCTGAGAAAATCAGCCGCCATCGCGCGATCGACACTCAGGACAGATTCAGTCATGCGCTCCGTACGCCCTACTCGCTGACTTCGATCTGCACCGCGTCGCCCTCGATATGGACGGGATAGGTCGCGACGGGCATGACGGCGGGGAAGGTGCCGCGTCCGGTGCGGAAGTCGAAGCGCGCGCCGTGGCGGGAGCATTCAATCGTGTGGCCCTCGATCACCCCGTCCGCGAGTTCGTTCCCATCATGGGTGCAGACATCCTCGATAGCGAAAAGCTCGCCGCCGATATTGGCAATCAGCACGAACGTCTCGCCGACCGGAACGACCTTCCGCCCGCCCTCGGAAATCTCCCCCACCTGCGCCACCGTCACATACTCGGCCACATCTGCCTCCTAGTCGAAAACAAATGAACCGCAAAGGGCACAAAGGACGCAAAGGACGCAAAGGAAGCGAAAGAGGAAGAAGGGTATAAAAGATAATTCTCTTTCTCCTCTTTGCGCTCTTTGTGCCCTTTGCGTCTTTGCGGTTCACATGGTTCGTCAATATCCCGTGCCTGCGAGTTTCTTGTCGATGGCGTTGCGCAGGCGGTCGGCGAGGGCGGGCATCTGGATTTCGTCCTCGACCTGGGCGAAGAAACCCTCGGCGATCAAGCGCTCGGCGTCCTTGCGTGGCAGACCGCGCGCCATCAGGTAGAAGACCTGATTGTCGTCCACCTGACCGAGCGTCGCGCCGTGCGTGCAGCGCACATCGTTCGCCTCGATCTCCAGTTTCGGGATCGAGTCGGCACGGGCATGGTCGGAAAGCAGCAGATTGCCGTTGCGCTGGTAGGCGTTCGACTTCTGCGCGTGCGGGCGAACGTGAATCAGGCCGCTATAGACCGTGCGCGCCGTATCCCGCAGGCCGAACTTGAAGAGCAGGTCCGAAACGCTGTTCCCCTTCACATGGTCCTGCAACGTCTCGTAGGAAAAGATCTGCCGCTTGTCCGCGAAGGTGAGATTGAGGATACGCGCGTACGTCCCCTCGCCCTGCAAGACGGTGTCGATGTTGTACTTGGAGAGTTGCCCACCGAGGCCGACATTGATCGTCCGGGCGGTGCTGTCGCGATCCTGCACGAGCCGCTGGGTGTGGAAGGAGTAGGTCGTCCGGTTCCAGCGCTGCAAGTTCGCGTACTCGAGATGCGCGCCGTCCCGCACGATCAGTTCGACCACCGTAGAGGCGAAGCCCTGCGTGTCGCTCTGCGCGGAGGCATACTCGTCCACGAGATTGAGCGACGCGCCGGCATCCACGATCACCAGCGTATGCGGGAAGGCGCCGAGGCGGGGTGTCGTCGCCCAATAGACGGAGTGGATCGGCAAATCCACGACGACACCCTTCGGCACGTAGACGAATGTGCCGCCGCTCCAGAACGCGCCGTGCAGGGCGGTAAATTTGCTCGTGTCCGCCGGGACGGCCTCGGTCATGAAGTGCGGGCGCACGAGGTCTTCGTGCTCGCGCATCGCCGTCGCGAGATCGGTGAGGATGACGCCCTGCGAGCGCAACCGCTCCGCGACCTCGGAGTGGATCGTGCTCGCGTCGTGCTGAATGAAGAGGCCGCCGCGCTCCTCCGCGTTTTCGAGCACATCCGCGATCTCCGCCGGGATGCCCTGCTCATCGAGCACGGGGCCGAAGGGGATCACGGAATCCATCTTCAGGCCCTTGAGGTCGGTGCGCCGCCATTCCTCGTCGCGCAGTGTCGGCATCGGGATGCGCTCGTACGCCTCCCATGCCGTCGAGCCGCTTTTGCAGCACCCATTCCGGCTCCTGCCGCGCCGCCGACAGCGCCTCCACCGCCTCGCGAGTGAAGCCCTGTGTCGTCTCATTCATGACCGTTGCCAACTGCTATCCTCCTCAGATGTCGAATGTGTTCGTGTATATGCTTATGGTCGCGTGGGAATCGCGAAAAGTTCGCCCACACGCACCGTGAAACCCGGCAGCACCTCGCCGCCATCCAATATATCGTCCGGGCCGAGTTCGCGGTCTTGGCTCTCTGTATGGACACTCACGGCACGATCCTTTCGGCCAGAGCACCCACACGAGCTGAACACCAGACTCCAGATATTCTCGCGCTTTGCGTAGACATCATCGGCACGATCCGTTGGGGAAACGACTTCGACTGCAAGGTCCGGCGGGATGAGCCAATATCCCTCCGGAAGCCCATCTACCGGGACGCGCTCCCATGCGATGAATGAAATATCGGGAATGCGGACACGTATCCGGCTTGCGATGAAGAAGATAACTTGTGTTGTCACCGAAGACGAACCCAAGATTCGATCGGAGACAAACGTATAAAGCAAGTGGTTCAGCACGCCACGATCGAAGTTATGCAACGGACCGGGCGTGGGCATCTCGACCAACTCTCCGTCTACCAACTCGAACCGCTTGCCAGGGATCTCGGGCATCTCCCAGAATTGCTCCGCCGTCACCACTTGCTTCGTAATCATCGCGCCATCCCGTTCACGCACGCGGGCGACCACAAAGGATCGCCCGCGCCCCTGTCGTCACAGGCTGAAAGTTACCCGACCGAGCCTTCCAGTTGCAGCTGGATCAGGCGGTTGAGTTCGAGGGCGTACTCCATCGGCAATTCCTTGACGATCGGCTCGATGAAGCCGTTGACGATCATCGCGATCGCCTCGTCCTCGGAGATGCCGCGGCTCTTCAGGTAGAAGATCTGCTCGTCACCGACCTTCGAGACGGTCGCCTCGTGGCCGATGTTGACCTTCTCCTCCTCGATCTCGATGTAAGGGTAGGTGTCCGTCCGGCTCTCCTCGTCCATCAGGAGCGCGTCGCAGCGGACGTTGCTCTTCGCGTTCTCCGCGCCGGGATAGACCTTGAGGAGGCCGCGATACGAGGCCCGCCCGCCGTCCTTCGAGATGGACTTCGAGAGGATCGTGCTCGATCGTATTCGGCGCGACATGGACGACCTTGCCGCCCGCGTCCTGATGCTGCCCCTTGCCCGCGAAGGCGACGGAGAGGATGTCCCCATGCGCGCCCGGCTCCATCAGGTAGATGGCGGGGTACTTCATCGTCAGTTTCGAGCCGAGGTTGCCGTCCACCCACTCCATCACGGCGTCCTGATAGGCGACGGCGCGCTTCGTGACGAGGTTGTAGACATTGTAGGACCAGTTCTGGATCGTCGTGTAGCGGACGCGCGCGCCCTTCTTGACGATGATCTCCACGACGGCGCTATGCAGCGACTCGGTCGCGTAGACCGGCGCGGTGCAGCCCTCGACGTAGTGGACCTGCGAGCCTTCGTCCGCGATGATCAGCGTCCGCTCGAACTGCCCGGAGTTCTCCGCGTTGATGCGGAAGTACGCCTGCAAGGGCAAATCCACCTTGACGCCCTTCGGCACATAGACGAACGAACCGCCGGACCAGACCGCCGTATTGAGCGAGGCGAACTTGTTGTCGTTCGGCGGGATGATCGTGCCGAAATATTCCTTGACGAGGTCCTCGTGCTCGCGAAGCGCGGTGTCCATGTCGCAGAAGATGACGCCCTTCTCCTCCCAGTCCATCGAGATATTGTGGTAGATGGACTCGGAGTCGTACTGACCGCCGACACCGGCGAGGAAGTTCTTTTCCGCCTCGGGGATGCCGAGCTTGTCGAAGGTATTGCGGATGTAATCCGGCACATCCTCCCAGGTGCGCGCGTTCTTGTCCGTCGCGCTCATGTAGTAGTGGATGTTCTGGAAGTCAATCTCGGTCAGGTCGCCGCCCCATGTCGGCAGCGGGCGCGCCTCGAAGTAATCGAGGGACTTGTGGCGCATCGTCGCGCATCCACTCCGGTTCCTTCTTGAGCTGGCTGATGCGCTCCACGACATCGTGATTGAGGCCCTTGCTCGAACTTGACGGCGTAGTTCGCCTCGCTGTCGTGGAAACCGTACTTCGTCTGATAGCTCTCGATGCCGAGATCCGCCGCCAGTTCGTCCTGCGGCAACAGTTCACGGATTTCCTGAGTCGTCTCGTCGCTCATGGTTGTTGCTCCTTAGACCGTCGCGCCGGCGGCGGCGATCTCTTCCGGGCGTCAGTTCCTCGCCGAGTTCGGCGAGCATCGGGCCATAGCCCTTCTCTTCCAGTTCGAGCGCCAGTTCCGGGCCGCCCTCCTTGATGATCCGGCCACGGGCGAGCACATGCACGAAATCGGGCTTGATGTAGTTCAGGAGGCGCTGGTAGTGCGTAATCACCAGCACGCCCATCTTGTCGCCCTCGCGCTCGATCAGTTTATTGACGCCGTCCGCGACGATGCGCAGGGCGTCAATGTCGAGGCCGGAGTCCGTCTCATCGAGCACGGCAATCGTCGGCTGGAGGATCGCCATCTGGACGATCTCGTTGCGCTTCTTCTCGCCGCCGGAGAAGCCCTCGTTGACGTACCGCTTGGCGAATGAGGCGTCCATCTGCAATTCCCCGAGCGTGTCCCAGAGTTGCATGCGGAACTCGATCGGCGTCAGGTCCGTGCCGTGCGTCGAGTTGTAGGCGAGGCGGAGGAAGTCCTCGACGCGCACGCCGGGAATCTCCGTCGGGTACTGGAAGGCGAGGAAGAGGCCGAGGCGCGCCCGCTCGTCCGTCTCCAGTTCGAGAATGTCCTGCCCCTTCAGCCAGGCATGACCGCCATCCACCGTGTAGGCGGGGTTGCCCATCAGCGCGTTGGCGAGGGTGGACTTGCCGGAGCCGTTCGGCCCCATGATCGCGTGGACTTCGCCGGGGCGCACGTCAGATTCAGCCCCCGGACGATCTGCCGATCCCCCACCGAGACGCGCAAATCCTCGATGACGAGGGCATTCGCATCCGCATTGTGTCCGTTCTGCTGCACATCCGCCATTCGGTCTGTACTCCTCCTTCGTGCATTTCATACCGCTCGATCCAACCGGCCCGCGAAGCGCGCCGCTTTTCTCTACTGTTCAGTTTCAAAATATACCACAGCCGCGTACGCGCGGCAAGA
This sequence comes from uncultured Chloroflexia bacterium, assembly GCA_963763655.1. Lineage (GTDB taxonomy): Bacteria > Chloroflexota > Chloroflexia > Thermomicrobiales > JALYUS01 > JALYUS01. The sequence continues at coordinate 84,917 of CAVXPY010000003.1, read as the reverse complement.
GAAAGCCGCTCCCCAAGCACGTAACGGTGCAGGATAGCACACCTGCGTAGCGGTGGAAACGGATTGATACTTGACTTTACTATAGTTTGGTTTAGTATCGAAACCATCGACGCTGAACGTCAATGAGGGCTGCCGTCGATTCTCATTGACGCGACACAGGAGGCACGGCAATGCCGCTCCCACGCAGGCTTGGACAGATCAATCGTTCCGTCACCAACCGTGTGCTTGGCCGCATCGCCGGATGGATGCCGGGGTTTGCGATCGTGCTCCATACCGGGCGACGCTCCGGGCGGACCTATCGCACGCCGGTCAACGCCTTTCGCATCGACCGCGGCTACCGTATCGCCCTCACCTACGGCGCAGAGAGCGACTGGGTGCGCAATGTAATGGCGGCTGATGGCTGCGCGATCGTGACCCGACGCAGGAATATCTCTCTGACGCATCCACGCATTCTGAGCGATCCCCAGCGGCGCTGGGCACCACCCGTCGTACGACAGATCCTTGGGGTGGTCAATGTGCCGCAGTACATGCAACTCACTGAGGCCAACGGGCAGCATCATTAGGGCGGTGGCGGCGGGCTTCAGCCTGCCAGCCCTTGCTTTGGCAGGCTAATGAACATTAACAACTTGATTGGGTAATGGTGGGCGGCGGGCTTCAGCCTGCGCCAGGTGCGGCAGGCTGAAGCCCGCCGCCACCCGCAATTGCCGGATTAAGTCGTTAACTGTTCATAAGCCCGCCTCCACCAATATCGAGGAAGTGGGAATGGAAGTCCGGCAACAGACGGTCATTGCGCGTATCCGGCCGCTGATCGAGGAGCGGGGCTACGATGCCGTCTCCGTGGATGCGATGGCGGCGGCGGCGGGCGTCTCCAAGGCGACGTTCTACCGCATCTTCCCGTCGAAGGAGGCGGTGCGGCGGCGCTCCTGCGATGCCGGGGTCGCGCCGGGGCAATTGGACACGCGCGACGGGCGAGAAACGCTGCTCGACGCGGCGATGGACATCTTCGCCGCCCAGGGCTACGCGGGCGCGACCGTGGACGAGATCGCCCAGGCGGCGGGGATGAGCAAAGCGGGCTTCTACTGGCACTTCGAGAGCAAAGAAGCGATCTTCGCCGCCATCATTGCTCGCTACGCGCCCTTTGCGCGGTCGAGCAGCATCATCACGCGCGGGCGAAGCGGCGGGCGAGGAGCCCGCACGCATCCTTACCCACGTCCTGACGGCAATTGCCACCGCCGTGACGCCGCGCTTCACGCTCTTTCGGACGATCATGCTCGAAGCATTCCAGAACCCGGACGATGGGCGCGGCTTCGCGCGCAATGTCCTCGGTGTCGCGCTGCCGATCGTCGGGGGATATCTGACGCGGCAGATGGCGGCGGGCCGCATCCGCCGAATGCACCCGGCGCTCGCGCATCCAATCCCTGATCGGCCCACTCTTCTTCCATCTGCTCACGCGCGAGATGTTCGCTCGCAAGGTCGCGGTCGCTGCCACCGATCGAGGCGGTGATCGCGCATATCGTCACGACCTTTCTCGATGGAGCACTCGTCCGTCCGTCGAGAGCGGAAGGGAGGATCGCGATGGTCGCAATGGTTGAGGCACGGATGTCGTCCTCCAATTCGGGGCGCGGCGCGCGCTCGATGGGCTGACGCTCACCGTCAATGAGGGCGAGACGTACGGGCTGATCGGGCCGAACGGCGCGGGCAAGACGACGCTGATCCGCGCAATCGCCGGGTTGATCGCGCCGACGGGCGGGGCACTGACCGTCCTCGGCGCGCACATGCCGAGCCGGAAGGTCGCGGCACAGATCGGCTACATGACGCAGTTGGAGGCGCTCTACAACGATCTGACCGTCACGGAGAACCTGCGCTTCTTCGCGACGCTCTTCGGTGTGCCGAAGCCGGCGCAGCGGGAGCGGATGGACGAACTGCTCGCGCTCGTCAACCTCAGCGACCGGGCGGACTCGGTTGTCGGTACGCTCTCCGGCGGGATGAAGCAGCGCGTCTCGCTCGCCGTCGCGCTGATCCATAAGCCGCGTCTCGCGCTCCTCGATGAGCCGACCGTCGGGATCGACCCAGAACTGCGGATCGCCTTCTGGGACTACTTCGCCCGCCTCGCCGCCGATGGCACGACGCTGATCGTCTCCACCCATCATCTCGATGAAGCGGTGCGCTGCGACCGCCTCGGCATGATCCGCGCCGGAAAAACGATCGCCGAGGACACCCCGCAACACTTGATGGCAACGACACAGACGGCAACTCTCGAAGAAGCGTTTCTCCATATTGCGCGGCAATACGAGAAAGTAACGAGATAGCGAGTAGCGAGAGTGGCGAGGGCGGGTTCTCGTTACTTGTTACTCGCTACTCGTCACTGAGGGAGGTACGACCGTGTTCGACCGCGTACGCATCATCGCGCTACGGATTCTCTGGCAGTTCCGGCGGGACCGGCGCTCGCTGGCGCTCGTTTTCGTTGTGCCGGTCGTCATTATGGGGCTGATGACGGCGCTGATTCGGAGCGGCAGCCAGTCACTGGAGATCGCGGTGACGGGGCCGGGGGTGCCGCCGGGTGTCGCCGTCGCCCTGCCGGCGGGCGGGGCGAAACTGAAGGACATCGGCACGAAATCACCGGAGCAGGCGATCCGCGATGGCGATGTCTATGCCGTCCTCGTCGTCCCGCAAGAGGGTGCGCTGCGGCGCGACGCTGCTCGTCGACGGCTCCGATCCGGGCCGCACGGCGGGCGCGGAGCAACCCGCCCGGCTGCTTCAGGCGGCGCTTGGTGGCGGCGCAGCGGAGTCGGTGTGCCGCTCGCCCAGCCCGTTCCGACGACCTATCTCCACGCCGGGCCGGAGTTCACGACGACGGATACACTTGCGGCGGCGCTGCTCGGTCTCTTTGTCATCCTCTTCACCTATCTCCTCAGTGCGGTTGGGGTGTTGCGGGAGCGGAGCCAGGGAACGCTCGAACGATTGCGCGCCTCGCCCGCGACGACGACCGAGACCGTCCTCGGCTACCTCGGCGGCTTCCTCGTCTTCGGCGTCGTGCAATCGGTGATCGTCCTCGGCTTCCTCGTCGGCGTGCTGCGTATCCACCACAGCGGCAATCTCGGCTCGTGCTCGCTTATTCAGGTGCTGCTCGTCGTCATCGGCGTCGCGCTCGGCCTCGTCTTCTCGACCGTCTCCGCGAACGAGTTGCAGGCGGTGCAACTGATTCCGCTGATTATCGTGCCGCAGATATTGTTGTCCGGCGTGATCTGGCCGGTGGCGATGTTGCCCGTCGTCCTCAAGCAGATCGCCTATCTCCTGCCGCTCACCTACGCGGTCGATGCGCTGCGTGGCGTGATGATCCGCGGTGCGGGGTTCGGCGGTATCGCGCTCGATCTCGCTCGTCCTTTGTGCTGCCGCGCTTCTGCTCCTGGCGGTAGGCACGCGCGCCCTGGGGCGGCAAGCGGCGTGATACGCGACGCTGACTGCGCACCGAGCGCGATGCACATCATTGCTCGTGAGCGGATGATCCCGTATCCGGCTCCGTTTCATCGTCTTCGCCACCACCCGAGGTCACCTGTGCGTGATTGAGCGCGGCAACGAGTGAGACACCACCGATGATGTTGCCGATCAGCGTCGGCACCAACCAGCCGCCCATTCCTCGGCCCCAGGAGGCGGCCCCGGTGGTCAGAAGATAGAAAATCTCTGTCGAACCGGCAACGATATGCGCGAAACCACCGAGGCCGACGAGGAAAGTCAGAATAATGACGATCATCGGGCGGGACGTCTCCGCACCGGGCAGGAGCCAGACCATCAGCGCGAGCAGCCAACCCGCGAAGATGGCGCGGATGAGGATCGTCCAGAAACTACCCTCCAAGCGCCTCGCGGCCGATCGCCCGAAAGGCATCACGGATGTTTGGCCGGAATACCTCGGTATGGCCGACGACCCAGGCGAAGGTGAGTGCCCCGAGTAGATTCGTCCCCAGGACGACTGCCCAAAGCCGCGCCACCCGCCAAAGCGTCGCGCCGCTCGGACTGATTCAGGAGCGGGAGGATCGGCGTGAGCGTGTTCTCCGTAAAGAGCTGCTGCCTACCAAGGATGACGATCAGAAAACCCACACTGTAACCGAAGTTGACAATGAGCGGTCGCCATGGCGCGTCCGGCAGGCTGGCACGGATCAATCCTTGCGCGACGAGCGAGAAACCCATCGACAGCCCCGCTGCCAGCCCGGACCAGGCAAGGGCAGACCAGGTGCGCCGCAACTCCTCCTCGCCCTCACGCCGAATAACTTCGTAGACAACGAGCGGGCGGGGCGCGCTACGCGACTCGACTTCCTCCTCTTCGTGCGCATGGAGATCGTCGGCGGTCGACCCGCCATGATCTATTGCGCTCACGCGTCCTGCTGCCCACAGATACCTCATCTCGTAGGGTGCCGGAATGAAGATCGCCGCATTCGGCGTCCTTCCCTCTCAAGTTCTGTGCCGCTCCACAGGGGTGCGCCGTACCTGCGAGTGATGCAATCTCCGTCCGCTTGTTGTGGCACCGGATTTGCATTGCTTTCCGGCGGAAGGAATATTCCACGGCGCTCGCCCGGACACAATCCGGCCCGTAGCGCGTAGAGAAGGAGTGACAACGATGGTAGCAGAGAACAACCGACCAATCACCGAACTGGTCGAACCGCCCCTGATGGCAGTGGATATGCGCGTTCCCTCGACTCGTCGTCGTGCGGCGGCTGGAGCAGGAAGGCAATCACACCGCGATCATCACGGATGAAGGCAAGCCAATCGGGCTGATCCGCCTTGCCGCCGCACGCGCCGAGGCGAACGAGGAAAAGCTCGTCGGTCAACTGACGGTCGAGCCGCTACCGATGGTGTTGCAGGATACCGCGACCATCGATGACGCGATCCGGATGAACACAGCGAATGTCGATCGCGTGCCGGTCGTCAATGCGGATGGCATGCTCGTCGGCGAATTGCCGCGCACGAAGATCGCCGCGTCGGGCCTCAGTGACGGCGCGGAGGTGCCGATTGTGGCCGAACGGCTTGGCGCGGAGATGCCGATGACCGTCAAGGCAGGTCAGGAAGTAGTCGGCAGCAACGGCGGGCACATCGGCACGGTGAAGGATGTCGTGGTCGAGGTGAACACCGGACGCGTCGGGCACATCGTGCTCGAAGAGGGACGCATCTTCAAGAAGGAACGCCGCGTCCCTGTGGACCTCATCGACCCAATGGCCGACGATGACAGCGTGCACCTGAAAGTCGATAAAGAGGACGTAGACCGCCTCGGCGATATGAACGCACGGTAAGAGAGACCTCACGTACGGAGCCCCCGGCCCCTCTCGTACGGAGCCATCTGCGTGGAGAGGGGTGCCTCATGTGACGCGCCGTGGTGTATTACACACATCGAGGCATATCAAGGATTGCTCCCCCTCTCCACGCAGATGGAGAGGGGGCTGGGGGGTGAGGTTTCTTTTCCTCATTATCCCGCCGTCATCGCGGCGGCTTCATCGCGGATGTCCTGGAAGGCGACGGTGCTCAGATAGCGCTCGCCGGTATCGGGCAAGATCGACGACGATCATCTTCCCCGCATTCTCCGGTCGTGCCGCGATCTTCACCGCACCCGCCGCCGCCGCGCCGCAGGAGATACCGACCAATAATCCTTCCTCACGGATGATCCGGCGCATCATCTCGATCGCCTCATCACCGGAGACATTGAGCACCTCATCGAGCATGTCTACGGCGAGCACATCGGGGATGAAGTTCGCGCCGATGCCCTGGATTTTGTGCCCGGCGGGGTTCATCGGCTCGCCCGCAAACTGCTGCTCGATGATCGGGGATTCGGTCGGCTCGACGCCGATGATCTGCAAGCCCGGCTTGAGCGGCTTCAGCACCTCCGCGATGCCGGTCAGCGTGCCGCCCGTGCCGATACCGCCGACGACGAAATCCACCGCACCATCGGTATCCTCCCAAATCTCTACCGCCGTCGTTTCGCGGTGAATCTTCGGGTTCGCGGGGTTCTTGAACTGCTGCGGCATCCAGGCATTCGGTCTCTCCGCGACGATCTGCTCCGCCCGTGCCACCGCGCCGTTCATCCCCTGCGCCGCCGGGGTGAGGATCAGTTCCGCGCCGTAGGCGCGCAGGAGCATCCGCCGCTCCAGGCTCATACTGTCCGGCATCGTCAGGATCAGATGATAGCCACGCGCCGCCGATGCCCACGCGAGGCCGATGCCGGTGTTCCCACTCGTCGGCTCAACGATCAGCGTCTCTTTGTTGATGATGCCGCGCTCCTCCGCGTCCGTCAGCATCCCGACCGCGATGCGGCACTTGACACAGAAGCCGGGATTGAACGACTCCAATTTCGCGACGACCCGCCCCGGCAACCCGGCGGCGACGGAATTCAGTTGGACGAGCGGCGTATTGCCGATCAGTTCCCAAGCATCTTTGGCGATCTTCGGACGTAGGCGGCGGTTGAGCGGGGTCTGCGCCATGGTGCACGGCTCCTTCTGCGGTATGCTGTACGGCGCCGGGGAAAACCCGGCTGCGGTCGGATGATTATTCATCGCATTCGCGCCTGTGTTTGTCAAGAATGATTCCTGGGGAACCTACCCCCCGGCCCCCTTCCCGCGAGGAAGGGGGAGTCGACCTCCTGAACGTCTGCGGCCAATGCATCAGGGCAGCACGTCTTGATGAGTCACCCCCTCCTCGCGGGAGGGGGCTGGGGGTAGGTAAATCGTGCGAAACCTTCTCGTCTTTCAGTCCGGTGGGGTCACGGCGGTCATCAATGCGAGCATGGTGGGCGTGATCCGTGAAGCGATAGCGCATGACGCAATTGGCGAGATCATCGGGGCGCGGGCCGGGGTACGCGGGCTTCTGGACGGCGACCTGATCGACCTCCGCCGTCAGTCTGCCGCGACGCTCGCCCGGGTGCGCGATACGCCCTCCGCCGCGCTCGGCAGCACCCGCCACAAACCGACAGACGACGACATCGCCCAGCGCACTCGACATGCTCCAACGGCACAATATTGGCTATGTCTGCCCGATTGGCGGCAACGATTCGGCGGACACCGCGCATCGCCTCCATCGCGCGGCGCACGCGGCGGGCATCGCGATCAATTTCGTCACGGTGCCGAAGACAATCGATAACGACTTGCCGCACACCGATCACACGCCCGGGTATGCCTCCGTCGCGCGGGCGGTGGCGCGGATGGCGCGCGAAACGGCGTACGACACCGCGGCCCTGCCGATCTTCCCCGTCAAACTGCTCGAAGTGATGGGGCGGGATGCGGGGTGGGTCGCCGCCGCCGCCGCCCTCGCGCAGGATGATGCCGGACGACGCCCCGCATCTCATCTACCTGCCGGAGCGCCCGCCGACCGCGACGCAGGTACTTGATGAGATCGCGGCGGTCGTGGCGCGGGTCGGCTGGTGCGTCGCGGTCGTGCCGGAGACGCTGCGCGACCCGGACGGCAAGCCGATTGGCGGATTGGGACGTATGTGGACCCCTTCGGGCATGCCTATGCCGCCAGCCCGGTCGCCGCGCTCGCCGCCACCCTCGAACGGGAGCGGGGGTTGCGCGCCCGCTACGATAAACCGGGCACGCTCGCCCGCATGATGCCCATTGCGACTGACCTCGACGAAGCGGAAGCGTGCGGGCGCGAAGCGGTGCGCCGCGCCATTGCGGGCGAGAGCGACCGGATGGTCACCATCGAGCGCGTCGCGGACGAACCTTACACCGTGCGCTATGGCGTTACCCCGCTCGCAGGCATCGCGAACATCGTCCGCAACCTGCCGGACGAGTTCATCGCACCCCATGGCCGCGGCGTCACCGATGCCTTCCGCCGCTACGCCCTGCCCCTCCTCGGCCCCGACCCCTTCCCGCCATTTGGGCAATTAGAGCGGCGGCCCGTGGAGAAACGAGCGTGAGAACAGCGGTATGCCCGATTTTCTAGCCCTGACAATGCCATGGCGACCCTATGCTAAAATCGCCGTGCGGACCCGACCCACAACGGCCCATGGCCCGCGTTATGCTGCATAGATGGAAGCAATGGACTTCTTGCGACGGGGGGAACGCTTCCCCAGTATATTTCAGGAGGAGCACGATGCAGGTTCACGGAAATGTTGCGGGGCTGATTGGCGCGCTCGGCACTGCGGTGGCGGTCAATGATGATGGGTCCGGCGTGGCGGTCCACGACCGGGGCGCGGTACGGGGCGAACTGATGGACACACTCGCCTGGAACGCCGCCTTCGGGCAGAACGGCGTCAAGGAAGCCGCGATCTGGCTGATTCGCGCGATCGGCGAGCAGATCGGTGTACTCCCCGCGTCGATCCACGAGTACTACATGGCCGCCGGTCGCGGCGAGTTCGCCAATGTTACCGTCCCCGCCTGCAATATCCGCGGCATGACCTACGAAACCTCCCGCGCCGCCCGCCGCGCCGCCCAATCGCTCGACGCGAAGGCGCTCATCTACGAGATTGCCCGCTCCGAACTCGGCTATACCGGGCAGGGGCCGGAGGAGTTCGCCGCACAGGTGCTCGCCGCGAGCATTCGTGAGGGATACGAGGGACCCGTCTTCATCCAGGGCGATCATGTGCAGGTGAACGCGAAGAGCTACGCGAAGGACGCCGACAAAGAGATCGACGGGATGCACGACCTCATCAAACGCGAGATGGCGGCGGGCTTCTACAATATTGACATTGATACCTCGACGCTCGTCGACCTCGATAAGGGGTCGCTGGATGAGCAGCAGAACCGTCAATTACACGCTCGCCGCGCACTTCACCCACTATATTCGCGGCCTCGAATTCGGCGATCTGACGGTCTCCGTAGGCGGCGAGATCGGTGAGGTCGGCGGTAAGAACAGCACGGTCGAGGAGTTGCACGCCTTCATGCAGGGCTACGAACGCGCCCTGAAGACACTCGACCCCAACGCGACCGGCATCTCGAAGATCAGCGTGCAAACCGGCACCTCGCACGGTGGCATCGTCCTGCCGGACGGGACGGTCAAGCAAGTGAGCGTGGACTTCGAGACGTTGGGCAAGCTCTCCGAGGTGGCGAAGAAGGAGTACGGCATCGGTGGCGCGGTGCAGCACGGCGCGAGCACGCTACCGAAGGAGGCGTTCAACGAGTTCTCCAAGGCGAACGCGATTGAGGTGCATCTCGCGACCGGCTTCCAGAACCTGATCTTCGATCACCCCGCGATGCCCGCCGATCTCAAGGAGCAGGTCTATACCTGGCTGCGCGAGAACCGGCAGGAGGAGCGCAAAGAGGGCATGACCGACGAGCAGTTCTACTACACCACCCGCAAGCGCGGCTTCGGCCCCGCTGGGATCAAAGAGGCGTGGTGGAATATGCCTGCGGAGAACAAGCAGGCCATCATGACCGACCTTCAGGAGGAGTTCCGCGTCATGTTCGAGCGCCTCGGCATCACCGGCACCGCCGCGAAGGTGGACGAGACGGTCAGGGGGGTCAAGTCCGCCCAGCCGATGCCCGAATCAATGCGCGCACCCGTCGGGGACTGACCATTGAGTTATGAGTGCTGAGTGCTGAGTACGGGGCGGCCTGCGGGCCGCCTCTTCTCATGTGCGTGAGGCATCGATCACATCGCATAGTATACTGAATGGGGAGGCGACCCGCATGGCGACCGCACGACGCACGTCTATGGACGAAGACACGATGATCCGAGAGACACCGGGAGTGTGCGGTGGCTTTCCTTGCGTTGGGAACACGCGGATTCCTGTGCGCGCGCTTGTCGAGGCGTTGCGTACGTATGGGAACGCAGAGGCCGTCGCGGACTACTTTCCGCAACTCACCCGCGCTCAGGTGGATGCCGCGCTCGCATACTATCGTCATCACCCCGACCGCGTGGATGAAGATATCGCAACCAATCACCGCGCTGTCATGGATTTCCTCTCCCACCCGCACTAATGGCAGGGCTTGGCGTCAAGCTCTACACCAATGAGCTCGTGAATCCCGCGCTTGCCGTTGAACTGCGCAAACGCGGTTATGACGCGATGAGTTGCCATACAGCGGGGCGCAGCAATCAGCGCATCCCAGACTGGGACCAACTCGCATACGCTGCGGACAATAGACGGGCAATTCTCACCAACAATATCCGGGACTTCATTCCGCTCGATGGAGATTGGAAACTTCAAGGGAGATCACATGCGGGGATCGTGATCTATGCGGGCGTACCTCCCTTCGGAGACTTGCTGCGTCGTATCATTCATCACCTTGATATGATCTCGCCCGAGACGCAGCACGATACCGTGCTGTGGCTTGCGTAACCGCGCGCACCCGTCGGGGACTGAGGACGGAGTAGGGGGCGGCCTGCGGGCCTCTCTTTTTTTGTGCCCGGATTGTGATGTCATGCCCGAATCGTGATCCTCTCCACTTCCGCTGAAACATCTCTCTCCCTAGACTGATCGGAAGGAATGAATATTCATGGAAGCCCTGCGGCGGCGTGCGGTCGGGAGCCAGCGCCGTCTTCCGACCACCGCGCGCCGTGGGGTATCCCTCCCGCACATTTTCAAAAGAGGTGAACGATTCATGGAGCGGAATACACTGACCCGCATCCCCGCTATCTTTCTTTTCGGTATCGCCCTCGTCACCGCGCTGCTCACAGCGTGTGGCGGCAGTTCATCAAGCGACACCAGTAGTGCAGCCACTACACCCACGACGATTGCAGTAAGCGGCAGCACGACGAGCGGCGCGGGCGCAACGATCAATGTTGCGACGAAAGATTTCGGCTTTGCGCTCGACACGGCCCAGGTACCGGCAGGGCATATCACCTTCATCGTCACCAATAACGGTTCCTCGGCGCATGATTTTCGCATCAAAGGGAATGGGGTTGAGCAGACAACCGCGATGATCCACAAGGGGAAGAGTATAGTGGACCCCTTTGTCAAGACACTGGAATGAGTCTTTCTTATGCGGGACGCGGTCAGGTCCACAGTTGAGACTCCAGATAACGATGCATCTCCCAACGAATGGTCCAACGCGAAGAAGGGAGGACGAGCATCTGGCTCGCTCCTCTCCTCCTCTCATACTTGTCGGCGGCACACCCTGCGATGGCTTAGCCGTAGTGTCACTGTGCCAATACTGCGATGCGGTTGTGTCGGCGAAGTTCTGTAAATCCCCCACGTCATTCACCGCCGTAAAACGCCTGCCTCCTCTCCTTACGATGTGAGCAGCGGTTGTCTCTCCGCAGCGAGCCGTTCGAGCAGCGCCACCGCATATTCCGGCCCCGGCAGTGCCGCCATCTCGTCGCGCAGCCGCTCCGCATTCCGCCGGTATGTCAGGTCGCCCAGCACCCCCAGCACCGCATCGCGCGCACTCTCCGGTGTCAAATCGGCAGGCGTGACGACCTTCCCCAAGCCGAGCGCTCTGCAGCGCGCCGCGTTCTGCGGGTGATCCGCCGCGATCGGTACGACAACCAGCGGCAACCCTTGACCGAGCGCCGCCACCAGCGTGCCCGACCCCCCGTTCGTCACCGCGAGGTCGCAGCGCGCCAGCAGCAGCGAGAGCGGGATGTACCGCTCGATGTGCACGTTCTCCGGCTGCGGGCCGTAGTCCGCCGGGTCCTGGTCCCGCCCCACCGTGACAATCAGTGTCAACGCCTCGTCGCGCAGCCCGGCGATGTACGCCCGGAAGACCTCCGGCCTATTGAAGGTGGTGCCCATGCCGACGTACACGACCGGGCGGCCCGGCAAACGCTCGGCCCACTCGGGCAGCCCTTCGCGGCCGGAGCGATCCCCCTGCATCGGGCGCAGATAGTGGGTCGTGGGGGCGACGGGCAGGGCGGGGTCCTGCAGGGCAGGCAGGAAGGGGCAGAGCCGGAGGTAGCGGTAGAGCATCGCCATCTCGGGGTCGGGGGGCAGGTCGTGCGCGGCGCGCAGCGCGTCCAACGGCGCGGCGAGCCGATCGACGGGGATGTACTCGCTGACGACATTGACGGCGACCACCGCGTGGGGCAGTCCGAGCCGCTCGGCGGCGATGCACCCGCCGTACTCCAGGTTCTCGCGGACGATCAGGTCGGGCGGCCACGTCGCGGCGAGGGCGAGCAGATCGGGGATCGTGTGCCGAGGCAACAGATCGGTGAAGATCTCCCGAGAGTAGGGAGCCCGCGGCGCGATACCGGCGGGGAAGTGGCGGAAGCCAGCACTCTCCACGGCCGAGGCGAAGGGCGCGGGCGCGGCGAAGGCGACCTCGTGGCCGGCGGCGAGCGCGCGGGCGAACGGCACGAGCGGATAGAAGTGGCCGGAGAAAGGGAGGCAGGTGAAGAGCACGCGCATGGCGGCATCCTTTCGTGCGGCGGGGATTCGCGGAGCGGGATACCACGCAACGGAGAGAAAACGTTACGCACAAACGAAAAGTGGGCGGTCACATCCGCTGTGAGCTGCCTCCAGATCAGCCGCCAGGTCGCATCGGAGCGTTCTGTCCATTCGTCCACGTTGCGCCACGTGCCGCCGAGCGGCGCCGGCAGACTCGCATCGTCCCTTCGCCGCTCGGTCGTGCAATCCGCTTCGCTCAGACTCGGGTCGCCTCGATCACCTGGAACGGCGAATGCGTGGCGATCACCCGCTCCAGTCGGAAGCCTGCGCTTCTCAGCAAGTCCCGATATTCCGCCTCCGTCCGCTCCCGCCCGCCGAGCAGGACCAGCATGTTCAGGTCCATCGCCTGCGCCATGCCCGGCCGGTTGTCCGCTGGCACCACCATCTCCACCAGCAGCAGCTTCCCGCCCGGCGCCAGGGCGCGATGGCAGTTGGTCAATATGCGCGTCGCGTGCTCGTCGTCCCAGTCGTGGACGATCTGCTTGAGGATGTGCAGGTCCGCGCCCTCGCCGGCACCGCCGCGAGGAAGTCTCCCCCGACCAACTCGCAGCGATCCGCCACGCCCTGCGCCTTCGAGCGCATCCGCCGCCGTCGCGATCACGTGGGGCAGGTCGAAGAGGATGCCGCGCGCCGTCGGGTTCGCCCGCAGCGCCGCCGCGAGCAGCACCCCGTGCGCGCCGCCGATGTCCGCGACCGTCCGGGCCGTGGTGCAGTCGTAAACCCGCACGAGCTCGCTGCGCGGCCAGGGCGGAGAGGTTGCCCATCGCCGCGCTGAAGAACCCCGCCTCCTCGGCGTTCTCCCCGTACCACTCCCAGAGCTCCCCCCCGAGCGCCTCCCGCGCCATCGGCGCGCCCGTCTTGACGCTGTCGAGCAGCCGGCCCCACGGCTGCCCAGTGTCCGAAGGCCGTCTCCGCGATCGCGAAGAAGCGCAGCGAGCCGGGGGTGTCCGAGCGCAGGGTCTCCCCCAGCGGGGTGAGCGCGAAGACGCCCGGGTCGGGCTGGCTGAAGACGCCGATGCTCGCGAGCATCCGCAGCACGCGGTGGAGGGCCCGCGGCTCCGCGCCGACCGCCCGCGCGAGGTCGTCGCTGCTGCGGGGCCGATCGGCGAGCTGGTCGGCGACGCCGAGGCGGGCGGCGACGCCGACGGCCTGGCTGACCCAGTAGCCGGTGATCATCCCGAGCATGACCTCGGGCATCGGACGCCCCTCATGCTGAATGGTTTCTGTCATCGTACACTCCCTTCATCTCCACCGATCGCTCCCGCCGTCTCCACCGCTGTGCCGACAATGCCAGATGCGTATGTGCATGCGCACCCCTTCGCATCTGCCGTTTGTCGCCTCGGTATGCTCCTACTCTACGGCCCGTGGGGCATACGCCGCATCGGTTGACTCCCGCAATCGCGGTGGTCAGCCCGACACGGCGGTTGGGGTGCACGCTACGGGAGTACCCTTAGTACGGGCGCGTAAGAGTGCGGGCTACACGAGGGCGTGATCGACGGCCCAGCGGGCGGCGGCGACGCGGGAGGTGACGCCGGTCTTGATGAAGATGGAGCGCAGATGCTGCTCGACGGTGCGGGGGGAGAGGAAGAGGCGCGCGCCGACCTGGGGGTTGGAGAGCCCCTCGGCGACCAATCGCAGCACCTCCACCTCGCGCGCGGAGAGTCCGGCCGGATACGCGACGGCGACGGGCGGGACGGTGTCCAGGCGTCGGGCGAGAGCGGCGACACGGGCGAGGGCGGGCTGCGCGCCGAGTGGCTCGCAGATGGCCTGTACTGCATCGAGCAGGGCGATGGCCGCGTCGCGGTCGCCAGTCGCCCGCTCCAGCTCGGCCATCGCCAGGAGGCTCAACGCCCGCTCGTAGGGCGCTTCGCAGGCATCGGCGAGGGCGAGGGAGGCCGCAAGATGTCTTCTCGCCTCATTGTGCGCGCCGGTATCGGTGTCGAGTTCGCCGAGGAGGCGATGCGCGGCGAGGAGAGCGAGTGGCTGGTGCGGCTCGGTCGCATCGGCGAGTGCCCGCTCCCCACACTGGAGCGCGGTTTCGCGCTCACCGGTTGCCCGATAGTACGTCGCCCACGCCATCTGCCCGTCCGCGCGGCCCCATCGCGCTTCCGGCCCCGCCCACTCCAGCCAACGGTCGTGCGCCTCCAACCATCGCCGCGCCTCGGCGTGCTTCTCCTCGTCGAGTGCGAGCCGGGCGGCGAGGCATTGGAGATCCAGCGCGGTGAAGTGCGTCGTGCCCGGCTCGGTCGGCGGGCCGTCGGGCAACCCCTCGTACACCAATGCCCATGCCTCGTCCCGCCGCCCTTGTGCCCGCGCCATCGCCCCGATATGGGGGAAATTCCATGCCACGTCCCCGCTATATGCCGCACCCTGCCGCTGCGCCCAGAGCGCCCATGCCTGCTCCCACCGTCCCTGGGTCGTCAATAGGGGGCAGCGATTGAGGTGCGGCGGCACGGTGCCGAGGGCGGCTTCAACCCGCCGCGACGCGCGTCCGACCAGATCGTCGTACCGCCGACGGGCCTCGCGACTGTCGAGGAGGAATGGATGGAACTCGCGATAGAGGCCGGATTCACTCCCGGCGAGCACGCCGAGATCATCTTCGCGTCGCGCCAGTCCCGCGATACTCTTCTCGAGGCTCTGTCGAATAATGTCGGGGCGACCGAGGAGGATGCCGACGTACACGAGCGCGATATTGCCGATGATATCCATCTCGGCGATCCCCTTCCAGGGATCTTCCAGCGTCGACCCCAGGAGCGTCAACGCCTCCCGCCACCGGCCGCTATAGGCGAGCGCCCAGGAATAGTAGGACTGACGTATCTCGCGTGAGAATGTGGGGATCCCGAGGGCGGAAAAGTCGGGGAGCGCGGCATCGGGCAAGGGATCGAGCGTCTCCATCGCCCGCCCCATGGTTGTCAAGGCCTCCCCAATCCGCCCGCGATAGGTGAGGCTGACACCGAGACGGAACCCTGTGTACGCGGTCAGGGTCTCATCGCCCACGGCACGCGCCGCCTCGACCGCTTCCTCAGCGTACCGCACGGTCTGATCCCGATAGCGATCGAGCGCGGCGAGAGCCAGGAGGACGGTCGCCCGCTCCGCCCCGGTGATGACGGGCAAGGCTTCACCGAAGCGCAGGCGCGCGGTCTGATACGCGAAGGAGCGATAGGCGTGCCACCCCGCTTTCACCAGCCATTCCGTCGCCCGCGCGTCTCCCGCTTGCCGGAAGTGGTGGGCCACTGCGTCGGGGAGGGGAGCCTCGCTCGCGATCAGCACCTCGCCCACCCGCCGATGGATACGCCGCCGCCGGATCGCCGGGATGCCCTCATACAGGGACTCGCGGATCAAAGCATGCGCGAACGCCACCCGCTCCCCGCCGCGCTCCTCGACCAGCAGCCGTGCCCCCAGCCCGCGCTCCGTAACCTCCTCGATCGCCGCCTCGTCCGCCTCGCCCACCGTCGCCCAGATATCGAGCGGCACGTCCTGCCCGATCACGGCGGCGATGTCGAGCAGTCGCTCCATCTCCGTGCCCAGCCGCGCCACCCGCCCTTCCACGACTTGCCGCAGCAGCGTCGGCACGGGCGTCGCCTCCAAATCGCCGAGCGTCGCGCCGCCCGCCGCCACGATGCCCCGTTCCTCGATCGTGCGCAGCAGCTCGCCCACGAACAGCGCGTTCCCCTCCGTCCGCCGCAGCAAGTAGTCCACCAATCGCTCCTCGTCCGGCGCGCGGAGCCGGAATTGTCTCCGCACCAATTCATGCACCGCCTCGCTCGGGAGCGCAGCGAGATCGAGCCGTTCGGCGCGGGACTCGCGCACGAGCACGGGCAGCAGCGCGGACAAGGGATGATGACGGTCCAGGGCGTCGGGGCGATAGGTGGCAAGGACGAGCAGGGGCAGCGGCGCCAGGGAGCGGGAAAGGAAACGCAACAAATCGAGCGAGACGGGGTCGGCCCATTGCAGGTCGTCGAGCAGGAGGACGATCGCCCACTGGGCGGCCACAGCGGCGAAGAAGGCGCGCACCTCGGCGAAGAACTGCTGCGGACTCTGAGCGGTGGTGTACTGAATGGAGGGCATAGGGGACAGACTGGGGGACGGGGGGAATTGGGCGGCGAATTTCGGTCCACGGGCCGTAGGGCGGCGTCTCGGTGAGGTCATAACACCGCCCGACGATTACCAGGGCGCCCTGTGCTTCCGCTTCCCGGCAGAGGCTCTCGGCGAGGGCGGTTTTGCCGATGCCCGCCTCGCCACCGATCAGCACGAGGCCACCGTGCCCGCCGGTGGCGTCGACGAGGTGCTCACGCAGGAGAGCGAGTTCACGGTCGCGCCCGACCAATGTGGAGGGGGCGTTCGGCGATGATGGGGTGCGCATGGCGTGCCTCGCGTCGTGCTCGGTGCTCCCAGGATGCACTCTGATCACGCTGCCACCGTCGCGAAATAGGTCTCGGCGGGCGTCCGATACCCGAGCGCTTGGTGCGGTCGCCCCTCATTATAGAACATCAAGTACGCGCTCAGCCCCTGGCGCGCCTCGCGGGGAGTTGCGTAGTCATTCAGGTAGACTTCTTCATACTTGACCGTCCGCCACAGCCGCTCGACGAAGATGTTGTCCAACGCCCGACCCTTGCTGTCCATGCTGATCTGCACGCCTGCTGCGGTCAGGAGTTCGAGGTACTGGAGGCTGGTGAAGTGGCTGCCCTGGTCGCTGTTCCAGATCACCGGCGTGGCTTGCGCCAACGCCCGTTCAACCGCGCTGAGGACAAAAGGTAGGGTGAGGGTCTGGTCCAGCTCCCGACTGACGACGTAGCGCGAGAACAAATCAAGCACGGCCACCAGGTAGAGCCACCCGGCTTGCAAACGCACGTATGTCACGTCGATGCCCCAGACATGGTTAGGGTAGGTACTGGTGATGTCGCGCAAGAGATAGGGATAGACGCGGTGTTCGGTGTCGCGGCGACTGAGATTTGGCCCCGGCGCGATCCCGGCGATGCCCATCTCCCGCATGTGCCGCTGCACCGCCTTGCGGTTGATCGCCATCCCATCGCGGCGCAGTTGCGCGGTGATCCGCCGCGAGCCATAGAAGGGGTACTGCGTGTAGAGCGCATCGATCCGATGTTTGAGGGCGACCTCTTCGAGTGACTGAGCACGGGGGCGGTAGTACAGGCTCGAACGGCTAATGCTCAGGAGGTCGGCCTGGACGGTGAGCGGCAGGGCAGACCGCTCACGCTCCACCAACGCGAGGCGCTCATCCCGATCCAGGTGGCAGGCCAAGTTTTTTTTCAACCAGGCGACCTGCGTGGTGAGGCGACCGATCTCGGCGTAGAGCGCAGTGAGTCGCGCCTCGTGCGCCGTCTTGAGCGCGCCAACCTCGGAGCGCTCCTCAAAGAGGCTGGGCAAACCATAGAGGGCGGTCGCCTTCCATTTGCCGAGTTGGGTGGGATGGACGCCGTACTCGGCGGCGAGTTGAGCGATGGACTTCTCCTCCCTTAGGAGTTCCTGGACGACCTGCGCCTTGAAAGTGGCCGAGAACTGCTTCCGCATGCATCTGATCCATCACGAAGCGCGACGTATCCGCACTGTCCGAATTCTGGGGTCCACTATAGAGCGTATCGCTCGCGGTCGATCTGAAAGCCGGGACCTACACCTACACCTGCACCGTGCCGGGCCATGACCAACTCGGCATGAAAGGGACACTCATCGTCAGCTAATCGGGAACGAAGTGCATCACGCTGATGCGCTCCGTCGTCAGAGGCAGGTCGTATCAGATGACGTACATGCTACCTGCATGTGCCCACTCCGACTCGATAATGCGTGGGAGATCCATGCTCGTGTCCCCGACCTCCAGCGGTCTGCCGCTCGCGTGCCATGCTGCGGTGCCGCCGATGACGTTCGCGATCTTGTCGTAACCCATCTGGATCAGAAACTGCGCGCTCCGGAGCGAGCGATAGCCGCTCTGACAGATCACCTGCACCGCACGATCCCGCGGCACTTCCTCTAACCGCGATGCCAGTTCCGCCTGTGGCAGGCTCATCGCCCCCGGCACATGCCCATGCGCGTATTCCTCGGGTTCGCGCACGTCCAGCAGCACCGTGCCAGATGCCCTGCGTTCCACATCAGCAATCTCGACAAGAGAGACCTCCGGCGCGGAGTCGAGCATCGCCCAGGAGAGATCCGCCACCCCCCGGTTCGTTGCCTCAATCGCGGTCATGTTCAATGGGCGCGCCGGGATGCCATCGGTCAGGGTCGCGATGAAGGGATCGTAGTCCATCCGTGCCAGCGGATTGAAAAGACGCTCGAAGCCGATGGTCGTACTGGGGCGACCGCACATCCCCTTCCCACACGGCCCCTCGAAGTGCCCGGGGAAGACCGCCACCCAGTCCGGCAGGCGGAGCAGGCGCGTCACGCTGCCATACTGCGCGGCGGGATCGCCGCCCCCGAAGTCGGGTCGCCCGATGTCACCGACGAGCAGGGAGTCGCCGGTGAGCACCATCGACGGCTCAGGGCTACGGAGCGGGTTGATGACTAAAAGCGAGATCAACTCCGGGCGATGGCCCGGCGTGTGCAGAACGCGCAGGCGCAACTGACCAAGCGCGAGTTCCTCGCCGTCTTTGAGGGGACGGAAGGGGTAGGTCACTTTTGCGGACTCATAGAGACACAAGGTGGCCCCGTGTGCCGCTGCCAGCTTCCGTGCGCCCGAGACGTGATCGGCGTGGACGTGCGTATCGATCACGTATTGCAAGCGAAAGCCACGCTCGCGTAGCAGGACCGCGTATTGCTCGGTGTCGATCGCGGGATCGACGATTGCGGCATCCCCGGTCTGCCGGGAGGCGATCAGGTACGACGCACACCCGCAGCGCTCATTCAGGATCTGCTTGAAATACATGCGCACCCCTCCTGTTCAATCAGCCAGTTGGCGACCTTTGCGATGCCTCGATGTGCGAAGAATACCACGGCGCTTGCAGCGAGGCACCCCTCCCTTTGAGGGGAGGGGCTGGGGTCTCCGTACGAGAGACCACAATCTCGTCGCTCGCTACACCGCCACCGCATCGCCTCGCTCGATCGGCACGCCGACCAAACTCCCCCACTCTGTCCATGAGCCGTCGTAGTTCTTGACCTGCGGGTAGCCAAGCAGCCGTGTGAGCACAAACCAGGTATGGCTACTGCGTTCGCCGATGCGGCAGTACGACACCACGCGCTTGTCCGGAGTCACCCCTTCACTTTCGTACAAGGCACGCAGTTCTCCGGCGCTCTTGAATGTACCGTCCTCATGCACCGCTCTGGCCCAGGGGATACTGCGCGCACCGGCAATGTGCCCGGCCCGCTGCGCCCCTTCCTGCTCGTAACCGGCCATCGCCATGAGTTCGCCCTTGTACTCCGGTGGCGAGCGCACATCCACCAGTGCCCGGCCATCTCGCACCGCCACATACTCGTGCATCACCTCATCCCGGAAGGCACGAATAGATGGATCCGGTTCCTGTGCGCGGTAGCGCGTCTCCGGGTACATAGGCACATCGCGCACGAGCGGTCGGCCATTGGCTTCCCACATGGCGCGGCCACCATTCATGACACGGCAGTCCTGATGACCGTACAGCGTGAAGAGCCAGAATGTGTAGCAGGCGTACCAGTTATTCTTGTCGCCATAGAAGACCACCGTGGTATCGTTGGCGATACCACGGCTCGCCATCAGCCGCTCGAATGTCCCCTTGTCGATGAAGTCGCGGCGGATCTGGTCCTGCTCATCGGTGTGCCAGTCAATCTTGACGGCACCCGGAATGTGGCCGGAGTCGTAGAGCAGCACATCTTCGTCCGATTCGATAATGCGGACTGCGGGGTGATTCAGGTGCTCCTCCACCCAATCGGTAGAGACCAGCACCTCGGGATGCGCGTAACTGTTCCTCATTGCATGTTCCTCCTATACCAGTAACCGATGGCCGTGTCTGTTTCCCCGATCGGTCCCTCCTCTCCGCGCGCTGCGTTGTGCTTCACTACGCACCCATCGTATGCGTGGAGGAGTGGCGCGGCATCAGGAAGTTCCCCTATACGGCGGTGGGCCTGACCCCTATTTTTGGTCACCGCGTCTTGCGCACCCCTACAGAGCGCGAGAAGTGCCGCGCGTGAGGGACGATGCTTCGTGGAGAGTGATCAATGCGCGTCGGGGCGCTCAGTGAGACGATACGCGACGGCATAGGCTGCGGCGTGCGCGCGGGACGAGACACCCAGCTTACTCAGGATATTGCTGACGTGAATCTCCGTCGTCTTCTGTGAGATGAACAGTTCTTGCGCGATCTCACGGTTGCTGCATCCTCGCGCGATCAAGGCGATCACCTCGCGCTCGCGGGGGGTGAGTATCTCTTCTCGGGCGCTCCCGCGCTTCGCCATCCGTCTTGCCAGGCCATACCGCTTGATAACGAGATCGATCGCGTCGATCGCCAGCGATGCACCGAGGCGGTCAAAGGTTTGGCGCGCCGATGCGAGCGCCTGCAGCGCCTCTTCACGGGCAGATTCACCCCCGCCTTGCAGCAGGCTTTCCGCGCGGCGTCGGTGGGAGGTTGCCACCTGATACGGGCATACCATCGCGGACCAGAGCGTGAGGGCGCGCGCGAAGTGCTTGGCGGCATCCCCGTGGCGATTCTCGTGCGCGGCCATCAGACCCCGCGCCTCTTCGAGCCGGGCCTGTGCCGCAGGAGTCGCCGCACGTCCGACGAGCAGCGACAGGTTCGCCAACTGTTCCTGGGCTGCATGATCCCGCCCTGCCGCGAGATAGACCGCGACGGCATCGCCAAGCATGTCGTGCCATCCGAGCAGAAGCCCCACACCGAGCGACAACGCGATGCCGATGAGGCGATCCATTACCGCCGCTGCTTGTTCCGGGTCGCCACGCGCCAGGTCGATACATGCCAGCGTCAGCAGTAGCCTGCCGAGCATCTGGAGCTCCCCTTGCGTTTCGCACAGGGGTTGGATCTCCTCCAGGAGCCGCCGGGCATCTTCCAAACGGCCTTGCCGCAGCAGTAAATCTGCTTTCGTCCGCGTCGCGAACAGGCGCGCGATTGGCGTTCCCTTGTCGCTCATCCGGATGATCGCATCAAGCAGCGCATCTGCCTGGGCCCAGTCGCCCAGTTCCATTTTCGCCGCGGCCAAACCGTCCAGAAGCTGGCCTGCGTGCGGCTGCCATCCGGCGCGTTCGGCGAGCGCCACCCCCTCCTCAAGCACGTCACTCGCGCGGCGAAAGTCACCGCACGCGTTCAACACGTCCCCGAGATTGAGACAGGCGCGGATCGCGTCGAAGGTGAGGTCGGTGCTTTTCGCCAGTGCCAGACTGCGTTCCAGCGATGCGATTCCCTGGGCCGTCTCTCCCAGTTGGAAGAGCGCGCAGCCAATATTATTGAGCGCGTGTGCTTTCACCGCATCAGCACCCAATGCATTGCCCAGCTGCAATGCTTTCTCGCCCCACGCGATGCTTTCGGGCGGGAGGTGCGAGAGCATGCAGAGGTGCGAGAGCGCACTGTAGGCCATCGCGAGTTCGTGCCCCGGCGGTTCGGCTTCCAACACCGAGACGGCGGTGCGGGTATGGGCGAATGCGTCTTCCCGCTCACCGCGTTCCCAGGCGACCCGACCGAGGCGTCGGCAAATATCGCCGACCTTGCGACGGTCACCGACCTGTTCGTACCATCGCCGCGCTTCCTGGCAGTAGCGCAGGTACAGATCGGTATCGCCCAGTGGGTACGCGGCCTCAGCCAGCGCATCGTACACGTCAGCCTGGAGATGCGGATCATCCGTTTCCAATAACTCGATCGCCATCTCGTAGTGCGCCACGGCCTCTCGGTAGGCGGACATGCGCATCGCCCGCGCACCGGCCAGTCGTGTATAGCGAGCCGCTTTCTCTAACTCGCGGGCGTGCAGGCTATGATAGGCGAGCTGGTCAACGACCTGCGTGGGGGTAGATGCGTACGCCTCCTCCAGTGCCTGGAGGACGGCCCGATGCTTCAGCCGTCGTTCCCGACCGAGGAGATCGCGATAGATGGCCTCACGTGTGAGTGCATGCCGAAAGACATAGCGATCTTCGGGATCACCCGTATCTTCAGCGACGAGTTGCCGCGCCACCAGCGTCTCAATCGCCTGGACGAGTGCGATCTCTTCGATCCCTGTGAGACGCAGGAGCAGGTCGAAGTCGAAGCGTCGGCCGATCACCGCTGCATAGCGCAGGACCGTCGTCGCCATCAGATCAAGGTCCGCTGTGCGGCTGAGAATGCTCTCCTTGAGAGAGAGCGGGATCACCAGCAAGCCCATGTCTCTCCCTGTCCGAGCGCTCCGGGCAAAGGTGTCGAGACCATGCTGCGCGATCAATGCCGTGAGCACCTCCTCAAGGAAGAAGGGGTTGCCTCCGGTGTGGTCATGCAAGGCGTACACTGCCGCACCGGGCAGCGGTCGTCCCAGGATTGTCTCCAGCATCCACGCGAAGTCATCGCGCGAAAGTGGCGGGAGATGCACCGCATTCTCATGTCGCTCGCGGGCGAGTTGGGCGATGAGGTGCAACAGCGGCTGCCGATGATACAACTCATCACTGCGATAGGTACCGAGGATGAGCACACGATCATGCAGGATGGCGCGTGCCAGATACTGCACCAATTCCAGACTGGTCTGATCCGCCCAGTGCAAGTCTTCGAGGACGACGAGTCGGCACGTTTGCTCCGCCGTCGGCAACAGCAGGCGATAGATCGCGTCGAAGAGACGCCGCTTCTGATACTGGGGGGCCGTGTCGGCATTGTCGCGCGAGACTCCACCGACCAACTCCGGCAGTAGCCTGGCCAGATCGGTGCCCCACGGGCCGACCACCGGCATCGTCGTCGCGGGGGAGCGCATACGCATCTCGATGTGGAGCAGATCGACGAATGGGCCATACGGAACCGCCGGATCCTCGTCGTAACACTGCCCCTGGAGGACCGAGACCGTGTGCATCGTACGCACCTGATCCGCAAAGGTGCGTACCAGACATGACTTGCCGATCCCGGCATCACCCGAGATCAGGACGAGCCGACCGGAGCCTGCACATGCGTCGTGCCAGTGCTCCTCAAGGGCACGCAACGGTGACTGGCGCCCGACCATCTGCGGCGCGAGGACGCGGACATCAGCCATAGCCAACCTCCTGGTTCCTGGTCACGATGGCTTCATGCATTGGGTAGACGTGGTTGGCGATCCCTGCGTCTATCCTACGCGCCTGAGAACGCGTTGTCACGCAACGACAGGCATTCGATGCATAGTACACTTGCGCGGGGAGCGAGTAGAAAGGTATGGCGAAGATGCGCGATTGGTCCACGGTGCCCGAGGGAGAAACGGACGAGGCACATATCACGCCGGGCGCGTTCCTCGCCTATCGCCGGGAGCAACTCGGCAAAGAAGCGGCACGGCATGTTGTCCAGCCCACCGTGCTGCTCACCTTCCAGACGCAGATCGCCGCACAGTTCGTCCACGAAACCCATGCCCGCCCGGCGGGTGAGGGATATTCGACGCAGGTCGCCGCCCCTGCCTGGACCGGGACGCTCGGCGGCGCACCCATTTCCATCCAGCAACTTCCCGTGAGCGCACCAATGGCCGTGCTCACCTTCGAGCTCTTGATCGCCGGTGGCGCGCGGACCTTCGTTCTGGCGGGCATCGCGGGCAGCCTGACGCCGAACGCGCCGATCGGTGGCATCATCATCCCGACGGGCGCGCTCCGCGAGGAGGGCACCTCGTATCACTATCTGCCGCCGGACGCTGATCCGCTCCCCGATGCCGATCTCACCGCGGCGCTCGTTGCGGCGGCGGAGATGCGTGGTGTGACGCCCGCAGTGGGCCGCATCTGGACGACGGACGCCATCTATCGCGAGATGGACTGGAAGATTCGGCAATACGGCGCGGCGGGCATTCTCGCCGTTGAGATGGAACTCGCGGCGCTGCTCGCCGTCGCCCAGGTGCGCGGTGTCCGGTTCGGCGCAGTGCTCGTCGCCTCAGACGAACTCTTCCACCCCTGGCAACCCGGCTGGCACCGAGAAGAATTCCTCACCGGCTGCCGCACCGGCGCAAACATCGCCCTCGATGTCGCAGCAGCGGCGAACGACGCAAGTAGACAGTAGGCAGTAGACAGTAGTCAGTGAATCCGGTCCCCTCTGCCTACTGACTACTGACTACTGGCGAGGCGTATGCTATTCTCTGGCAAGAAAAATGCACGTATGCCCCCCTGTCCCCGCGTGCGGCCGCCGTGACGGGGATATCTGCACGCAGGGTGCGTACTGAGTGTCGATGCGCGAAGCGCTGGCGAGCACGCCGGAGATTCGTGACAGCGGAGGGATGAATGACAGCGGACGTGCGCGACGCGTCACAGGTGCGGGTGGAGATCATTATCCCGGTGTACAACGAGGAGCACGTCCTGCGGCAGAGCATCGAAACGTTGCGCTCCTATCTTCTTCGCTATTTCCCCTATCAATGGCAGATCACCGTCGCGGATAACGCCTCTACCGACGGCACCTGGGAACTTGCCCAAACCCTGAAGGCAGAATATCCGGGGGTGCACGCCCTCCATCTCGATCAGAAGGGGCGCGGGCGGGCGCTACGCACGGCCTGGCTCGCCAGCGACGCGGATGTCGTCTCCTACATGGATGTCGATCTCTCTACGAACCTCGAATCCTTCCTGCCGCTCGTCGCGCCGATCATCACCGGGCACAGCGACCTCGCGATTGGCTCCCGGCTCCTGCGGGGCGCGATGGTGACGCGGCAATGGAAGCGCGAGATCATCTCCCGCTGCCTCAACCTGACGATCAAACTGATGTTCCGTAACCGCTTCTCAGATGCACAGTGCGGCTTCAAGGCGATCCGCCGCACCGTCGCGCAGGAACTTCTGCCACAGGTGGAGAATCAGGCATGGTTCTTCGATTCCGAACTGCTCCTTCTCGCGGAAGAGCGGGGCTACCGGATTTACGAAGTCCCCGTCGTCTGGGTGGAAGACCTCGATAGCCGCGTGCACGTCGTCAGGACTGCGGCGGAAGACCTCAGCGGCCTCTGGCGCGTCCGCAAACAACGCTGGCAGCGCCGCTTCGGCAACGGGAAGAAGCCTTGAACCGCAGAGACGCAGAGGAGGCAGAGGGACACAGAGAAGATAAAGAGAAGGGGGAAAGGGTTTGTCTCAACCATCTATTTCTCTTCTTCTCTCTTTCCCTCTCTGCGTCCTCTGCGTCTCTGCGGTTCAACTCCCAATCTGAGCGATGCTAACGGGGCGGGGGATTGGGCTGCTGGCGGTCGTGGCGGTGCCGCTCTTTCTGGCGATCTGGGTCGGGGTGCTCGTCTGGGTAGCAGTGGCGTTCTTTCTTCTGGCATTGGGATTGATCGTCTGGGATAGCCGGAGCGTGCCGCCTGCTGCCGCAATCGCCGCATCGCGCGCGCATGAGCCGCGTTTGTCAGTTGGCACGGGCAATCCCGTCACCCTCAAGATCGGCATCGCGCATGGGCGGCTCGTGCCGCTCGTCGTGCAGGTGCGTGAGGAGCCACCGCCGGGCTGCACGCTGACGCCCGGCCCCGTCTTCACGGCCATCCTACCGCCCGGTGGCGAGCCGGACGAGATCGCCTACACGCTCCGACCCGGTCAGCGCGGGCAGTACGCCTTTGGCCCGCTCACCGTGCGTATTCCCGGCGCACACGATCTCGTCGTGCGGCAGCGCACTGTGACGCTGGACGATCCAATCCGGGTCTACCCGAACATTCGCGCCATCCGCACGCACGATCTCGCCGCCCGCCGCTTTCTCCGCACGACGAGCGGCCTGCGTCGCACCCGCCGTCCCGGTGAGGGGAGCGAGTTCGAGCGTCTGCGTGAGTACACATCGGACGACGAATTCCGCCGCATCGACTGGAAAGCGACCGCCCGACGCCGCAAACCGATTGTCCGCACCTTCGAGGCGGAACGAGCATGGAACGTCATCCTGCTTTTGGATACGGGCCGCCTGATGGGCGCGCCGGTTGGCGATCTGACGAAGCTCGATGTCGCGGTCAACGCGGCGCTCCTCGTCGCGCATATCGGCGCGCGCCAGGGAGACCGCCTCGGCCTGATGGCCTTCGCGGATCGTGTCGAGGCGTACATTCCGCCCGCCTCCGGGCCGCGACAGGAGGGTGTCTTGCTCGAATCGCTCTATGCGGTTCGTGCCCAACCAACGGCGACCGATTTCGCCGCTGCCTTCACCGCCCTTGCCGCCCATCGCCCGCAACGCTCGCTGCTCATTCTCCTCACCGACCTCACGGACTCTGCCACGCCGCGTGTGCTCCTGCCGATGCTCACGACCGCTGCCGCGCATCATCGGGTGGTGGTCGTCACGCTGCGTGACCCGGAGTTGAACGCGCTCGCCAGTCAGCCCCCGACGGACCCCACCGCCATCTACGAGCGCGTGGCAGCGGAACGGCTCGGTCGGGAGCGCGCGCTCTTGCTCGCGACAATCGCCGGGCGTGGTATCGAGCGCGTCGATGTCCCCGCCGATCGCCTCAGCGCGGCCCTCCTCGATACGTACCTCGATCTCAAGCGGGCTGTGTCGCTGTAGAGTATGATTGAGGAGACGCACTCAAATTGTTCTCTACGTGCCGCATCTCTATTCTGTCGCGCGGCTGGGACGCATCGAGATATAGGTGCGACGAGACATCCTAGTCCTGGTAGGGGCGCACAGATGTGCGCCCGTTTTTCTTTGCCTGCCCCATCGCGCGATTACGGCAAAAGGCGCACGGCTGTGCGCCCCTACAGTTTTCAATCATCGTCGTGGCGCGCATCGCGCTTCTCCCAGTCGAAGTGCGGGTAGGGGCGGTCGCCCATCGTCGCGCGCCAGATGATGGGATTGAGAATCGCGGGGTCGGTTGCGTCCGCGACGCTGAAATTGAAGGTGTCGGAGACTTCTGCATCCTCGCGTGCCTGCCCGGTCAGGGCGCTCGCCTGCCCGTTGAGGGTATCGAGCGGGATCTGATTCGGGATCACGGTGTAGGGCGTAAGGTCCGCACTCTCTCCGAACATCGTCGTCATCAGGGGGGCCGTGAGGTCGAACTGGTTCATCGGCGGGAGGCCGAGAATTTGCTCAATCGTGCGGACCATGCTCGTCTGGTTGTAGAGCGTACTATCCACCGTGCCCTGTTTGTCGTAGGCGCTCACGACCATGCCGACGGTGCGATGTCCATCGACGTGATCCACGCCGTCCTGCGCGTCGTCCTCGGTGATGAATACTGCCGTGTCCTGCCAATACGGGCTGTGGGTGAGGGCGTCCATCATCCGCCCAAGGGCGAGGTCGTTATCCGCGACTTGCGCTTCCGGCGTCGGCGCGCTCGATTTCTTGCCGGAGGTGTGATCGTCCGGTAGCCAGATAACGCTCAGTTGCGGCAGATTGCCGGACGCGACGAAGCCCGCGAACTCGCGGAGCCATTCATCCGCACGGATCTGATCCGTGATTGCGGTCTCGAAGGCGGGGTAGGCGTGATCTTCCGTACTGAGGAGGGGCGGCGTGATCGCATTCGCGGTATACGAAAAGCTGCCGGTCTTCTCGTTCCAATCCTTATACATCGCGCCCCAATCGAGTCGCTGCGATGGCACTTCCTGGCCGTCCTTCATCACCGTGTTCGCGCCGTCCTCGCCGTAGTTGCGCAATGAGACGTGGTGATTGAGGGCGTTGCTCCAGAGCGAATCGGGCGGGAGGTCGAGCGAACTATTGCCATAGGAGGTAATGCCCATCGGGTTATTGGACGGGAAGAAGCCATAGACGCGCTCGGCGAAGACATTGGCGACCGCCTCGTCCGTCCACTGGTGGCCGTCCGCGCTATTCACCGAACTGGCGTAGTAGTTGTCGAGGAGGCCGAAGCGTTCCGCGAGCGCGTGGTGATTCGGCGAAACCTTGCGAGGAAACTGAGCCAGTTTCGGCTCGCCGTTGCCCTGGCTCATATCGCCAAAGACCTGATCGTAGGTGCGGTTCTCTTTGATGATATAGAGGACGTGCTTGAAGACGGAGGGCTCCCCGATTCGCGCGGGCACCGGCACCGGCGCGGCGTCCAGGCGCGGTGGCAGCAGCGAATCTGCCAGGGCGGCATCGTAGCGATTATTCTCGCTCCACTGTGCGGTATAGGTGGCGAGTTGGCTCGCATCCGGCACATCGACGAAGGTGACGCTGCCGGTCAGGCTAAAGACGCTCTTGCCCCCGGCGGGCAAGGCGCGTTGCGAGGTGCCGACCGAGCCTTCGCCCTTGTTATTGGCGATCGCGAGCTTCTTACCGTCCGGGGAGACGGTAACGGCTATCGGGTACCACTCGGTGGGGATGAACCCCATCACGGTGCTCGTCGCGGGCGCGTTCGCGATGGCGTCCGCATCTCCGCCGACCGGGCGAGCGCGGGCGTCGAGCGCAACGACGGCTATCGCATTATTGCCACCATTGGCGACGTAGAGGGTACCGCCGTCCGGGCTGAGGGCGAGGCCGTTCGGCATCGAGCCGAAGGGGAGACCGCTGGGGCGAACGGAGATGCGCGCGATCTCCGGGTTTGCGCCACGGTCCGCCGTCAGATCGAGCACCGAGATCGTGTCCTCATTCGAGTTCGCGACATAGAGCCGTGTCCCGCTCTTATCGAAGACCATCGCGGTTGGGTGCAGCCCGACGGCAATCTCCGGGCGCATCTGGTCCGCCGCGACATCGTAGACCGAGAGCGATCCTGCGGCGGACGCGCCCGTGTTCGGGTCCACCTTGACGGGGAAGAGCGGGTCTGTCGCGTCACCCGGCTGCGGCAGGGGACCGCCCCAGTTGCTCGTGTAGACTGTCGTGCCGTCCGGCGAGATGAACGCCCCAAATGGCGAACTGCCCACCGGAACGGTCTTCTTCACGCTCTTGTCGGCGACACTGATGATTCCCATACGGTTGGTGCCGAAGAGTGCGATGTAGAGCGTCGCACCGTCCGGGCTGACGGAGAGACCGGCGGGCCAGGTCTTCGCGCCGGTGTCGATGTCTCCCTCGAAGGTCGCCTTCCCGTCGCTGTCGATGGAGGCGACACCGATCTTGTGGTCCTTCCCCTTCGCGTAATAGAGGCGCGTGCCGTCCGGGCTGTAGGCGAGGCCCGCGACATTGCGATCCTGCTTGTCGATCTGCTGCGTAATCTCTCCGCTCGTGGGGTTGAGGAGGTAGGTGAGATTCGTCGTCATCACGGCGAGTTGCCTGCCGTCCGGCCGGAGCGCCATGTCCACCGGGCGCTGATCGAGCAACGTCACCTGCCCGACCGAGCGCACGCTTTGGTTCGTCGGCACGAGGAACCAGCCCTCTGCCTGTTTGCCGATCAGGAGCACCGCACCACTCGTCATGCTGCCGGTGATGAGCACGAACACGAGCACGAGGCTCGTCATGCGGAGCCGTGACGTCGCCATCCTCTGGACCCAATGCGGAGCGTACATCCTCACTCCTTCGTTGTGCGCGATGAATAGTTCTCTCCCGAGAGCGTAGGAGATCAGCGCGCTCCCGTCAATCTAGCGGGCGATGTGCGGGTCGTATGCATCGTGTGAGAGGGCAGGGGAGTGGATCCAACCCTTGGTGTCAGAGGGTATACTGCGTGTGGACATTTGTACGATATGCAGGAGGCAAGGAATGGGGAAGGTATTTGCGGTGTCTCGATGGGGCGTACGACGCACCCTGCCCGCTGTCATCGTCGTTTTGACCTTCTGTGGGGGTTTCCTCGTGCCGGTCACTGCCGCCGATGATTCCGGCCCCCAACTGAATGTTGATCGTATTGTCGTCGAGCGTGGCCCTTCGGTCACGATCACGCTGAATGGCTTCCCGGCCGGTCAACGCTTCGTCGTCTCGGTGCGCTCGACAATGTACACTGATCAGCAATCGGTCGTGGCGACCTTGCCGGTCAGTGTCGATGCAAACGGCGGCGGAGCCGTCAGTGTGCAAACTGCGGGGCTGCCGAGCGGCGACTACTTTGCCACGGCGACGGGTGAGGGTGCGGGCGCTCCGCAGGTGGGCGTGGCGACGGCGTTCGCGGTGATCGACCCCGGTACCCTCGGGCCGCGCATTGTCCGCGTCTATCCGTCACCATCAGATGACCAGGGCCTCGTGCATCTCACGGATAATGCCGCGTGATGCTGTTCCTCACCCCCCGGCCCCTTCTCCATCGCCTATAGATCACGGTGGATAGCAGGTTTGTACGGCGATAGAGAGGGGAGGGAAACGGTCGTGAAACTGGCTAAGGAGATTTCAGTGCGCGCCTCTCAAACTCTCTCCTCCCCTCTCCATCGCCTATAGATCACGATACAAACAGGCTTCGTCGGCGATGGAGAGGGGGCGGGGGTGAGGAATTTGAAGCGCCCTTATACGAAATCCTCGCTCCGCAAAAACTCCACGACGCGCGCGGTTGCCCGGCGTAGTGTCTCCTCGCCTTTTTCCACCGTGCCGGGTCGCGCGTCACCGACCATCCCGGTCGGGCCGAGCGAGAAGCGCAGGCGCGGCTTGATGAAGTCGGGGTAGGCGTCCTTCCCGGCAGGCGGCACACGCAGCCGGTCGGACTTGACGGCCTCCGGTGCGATGGCGAGCATCACGCTCGTGCCGAACTCGCTCGCGTGACCGTGCGGCAGCACTTCCGCCTCCACGAGGTCTGTCCACAAGCGGCTGAATGAAGCGCCACCAGTCGATCTGCGCGCAACGGACATCCTTGCTCCTGAAACTCGGCCTCGAGCGTCGCTGGCAGATATCCGCAACGGTCTGCACATTGCCCGCGTGCCCATTGAGGAAGAGGATACGGCGGCTCCCATTGAGGATGAGCGAGCGCGCCACGCCCACTGACGTAGGCGTGCAGCGCCGTCGCGGTCCACCCAGAGGGTGCCGGGATGCGTAGAGAGCGATTGCGACATGCCGATCGGGATCAGCGGCGCGATGATGGCTGGCACCTCCGCGCGCGACCCGCTTCGCCAGCTCCTCCGTGGCGATGCCGTCCGCACCGAGCGGCAGATGCGGCCCGTAGACCTCCACCGCGCCGAGTGGCACGAGGGCGAGGTCCGTCTCCTTCACGAGCGCCGCATAATCCGGCGATGTCAGATACCGTGCTTCCATCGTCATTGTCCCCTTTCCGAGTAACGAGTAACGAGTAACGACGATAGCAATGAGGTGTTCCCACCGATCTAGCGTACGCGGCCGCATCGTCTTCCGTGAGCCGTCGCATACGTGCACCCTCAGTCCTCAGTCTCATCCTATCTCCGCAGGCGCGGGATCGAGCGTGTCGCGCAGTCCGTCACCGAGGATATTGCAGGCGAGGATGATGAGCGAGATCGCGAGCGATGGGCCAGAGGATCGGCCAGATCGTCTGGCTCATGTAGCCGCGCCCCGTCGCGATCATCAGTCCCCACGATGGATTCGGTGGGCGGACGCCGATGCCGAGGAACGAGAGCCCGCTCTCGACGAGGATCGCGAAGCCGAGCGAGAGCGACACCTGCACGATAATCGGCGCGAGGATGTTCGGCAGAATGCCCGCGCACGAGGATGCGCGGCGCGCGTGCCCCCATCGCGCGCTCCGCCTCGATGTATTCGCGCGTGCGCTCGGAGAGCGTACTGGCATGGACGAGCCGCGCGAAGCGGGGGTGTAGAGGATGCCGATGACGATGATGAGATTGCGCACGCCCGGCCCGAGGAAGGCCACCACCGCGATGGCGAGCAGGATTGGTGGGAAGGCGAGCAGCACGTCCATCAGCCGCATCGTCACCGTTTCCCACGCGCCGCCCGAAGTAGCCGCCAACCAGCCCCAAACTCGACCCCCGCCACGACGCGCCAGCGCGATCGAGCCGAAGGCGACCTGCAAGCGAGACGCGGCTGCCGTAGATGAGGCGCGAGAGCGAGATCGCGCCCGAACTCGTCGGTGCCGAGCGGATAGACGGCGCTCGGCGGCGCGAGCCGTTGCTGCGGGTGCTGCCGGATCGGGATCGCCCGGCGCGATCACCGGCGCGAAGATCGCCATCAGGAAGAAGAGTAGCAGCACCGCTGCCGCCGAGCGACGATGCGTGGGTTCCGCAGGGCGCGCTGCCAGAGCGCGGTCGTGCGCCGGGCCGAACGCGGCTGGGCCAGAACGTCCGAGCGGTGCTCGCCGCCCTCAGTTACCATACGACACCCGCGGGTCGACCCAGCGCATACATGAGGTCGGTGAGCAGGTTGAGGAGGATAAACAGCGCCGCGATCACGAGCACGACGCCTTGCACGACGGGGTAATCACGCCGGCTGATGCCGGTGATCAGGTACGAGCCGACGCCCGGCCAGTTGAACATGAACTCCACGATCACGCTCCCGCCGATGCAGGACTACCGAGTTGCACGCCGATGACCGCGATCACCGGCAGGAGCGCATTCTTCAGGGCGTGCCGCCGGAGGACGACCGGCTCCGCCAAGCCCTTTTGCCCGCGCCGTGCGCACGTAATCCGCGCCGAGCACTTCGAGCAGGGCGGAGCGGGTGATCCGCAGCGTCGTCGCGACGAGCAGCACCGCGAGTGTCACGGAGGGCAGAATCAGCCGCTTGATGTGCCCGCCCGGGATTCCTCAAACGACGACATACCCGTGGCGGGCAGCCATTGGAGCTTGACGCCGAAAGCGAGCGTCAGCAGCGTGCCGACGACGAAGACCGGCGTCGCCGCGCCGATGGTGCCCGTAATCGAGATGAACCAGTCGAGGAACGCCGTTGCGATAGACCGCCGCCAACCAGGCCGAGCGGGATACCGACGCGCGATACCGAGGATGACCGCGACGAGCGTCAGTTCAATCGTGCGCGGAGATCCGCTTGCCGAGGTCCGTCGTCACATTCCGGCTGGTGAAGAGCGATGTCGCCGAGATCGCCGCGCGCCGCGTGACCGATCCATTGCCCATACTGCCTGAGGATCGGCTGATCAAGCCCCAGTTGCTGCCGCACGAGGGCGATCCGTTCGGGCGTGGCCTGCCCCTCCGGCACGATGTTGTACGCCGGATCGCCTGGCAGCAAATGAATGAAGACCGCCACAATACTCGCCACAACGAAGACGAGCAGCGCCGACTTGGCAGCAGCCGCCGCGCGACATAGCGGCCCATAGTTATCCCCCTCTGGGGAGTAGCGAGTAGCGAGTCGCGAGACGCCGCACTGTCGTCGTTACTCGTTCTCGCTACTCGCTACTCGAGATATGCTTCTTCGAGCGTCACGGCGGAAATCGAGAAGAGGCCGCCGGGGAAGTGCTCGTACCCCTTCAGCTTCTTCTGGATCGCCTCGCCCTGCTCGCGCCACGCGAGATAGGTGAAGGGTTGCAGATCGAGCAGCCGCTTCTCGATCTGCACGTAGATGTCCTTGCGCTTGCCGGGGTCAGTCTCCGCGCGGCCCTGGCTGAGCAGTTTGTCGATCTCGGGGTCGGTGAAGCCCGTCGCCTGCCCATAGGCGGAGCCGGTGCGGAAGAAGGTCGTCAGCGAGTCGGGGTCAACGGTATCCATCGCGAGGCCGTGCACGCGATACTGGAAATCGCCCTTGTTGCCGCGCTCAACCGCCGTCGCCCATTCGGGCGAGATCGAGGTCGCGTAGTGATGCCCGACCTTCTTGAACTCCGCCTGCGCCACTTCCGCCGACACCCTGATGGAAGGCGTAAGTGCTCGTGCTCATCAGTTTGAGCGGCGGCAGGCTCTTCACATCGTACCCCGCGTCCTTGAGGAGCGACTTCGCCTTGTCGGGGTCGTAGGTGTACGTGTTCTTCAGGCTCGCCTCGTAGCGCGGGGCTATTGCTCGGCAGCAGGCCACCGGTGATCGTGCAGCCGCGCCCGAAGAAGACGGTATCCACGATGTTCTGCCGGTCAATCGCGTAGCCGAGGGCGCGGCGCACCTTCGGATCGTCAAAGGGCTTCTGCTTCGTGTTGTAGATCAGGCACATGTACGCGGACTCGCTCGCGGAGACGAGCTGCATGTCGTGCTCTTGACGATGAAGTCCATGTCCTTCCAGGGCACGTAGTCAATGATCGTTACCGTGCCACCCTTCATCGCATTGACGCGCGTGTTGTCGTCCGGGTAGGGGACGAACGATGACTTTGTCGAGGTACGGCAGGCCGGAGCGGAAATAGCGACGGGTTGCTTGACGAGCGTCAGTTTGACGCCCGGCTCGCGGCTGTCGAACTTGTACGGGCCGGTGCCCATCATCGTCTTATCGAGATTGCCGCCACCCTCGACAAACTTCTTGCGAGACAATCGCGGCGGCGGGCAAGGCGATATTGTAGATGAACGCGCCGTCCGGCTGCTTGAGCATGAAGCGCACGGTCAGGGGATCGTCCACGACGACCTTGTCAATCGTGTTGAGGGCGGTCTTCGGCGGTCCGCGCCCGTCTTCGCGTCGAGGATGCGCTCGAACGAGAACTTGACGTCGTCCGCCGTGAAGGGCGAGCCGTCGTGCCAGGTGACGCCGGAGCGCAGCTTGAAGCGGAAGGTCTGCGGATCGACCATCTCGTACGACTCGGCGAGATCGGGCTGAATCTTCCCACCGCGCCAGTAGCGCAGCAGGTTGTTGTAGACGAGTTCCTTGACCGTCTGCGCCGCCGCGCCCTTGGAGACTTGCGGATCGAGGTTGGGCGGGTCCGCCGAGAGGCCGTACGTCAGCGTGCCGCCCTTTTTCGGTGTGCCTGCGGCGGGTGCGGCGGCGGATGCGGCAGCAACCGTTGGTTGCACTGCCGGTGCGGCAGTCGCGGCGGTGGCGCTCGATGCAGCGGCGGCAGCGGTCGGTGAACCCGCCCCTGCCGCCGGGGTCGTCTGTGCCGGTGCGGCGCGGGCGGTGTCCGTCGCCTGATCGTTCGCCTTGCTGCCGCAGGCAGCAAGGATCGCGGTCATCGTCGCCGCCGCAGCGCTCGTCAAGACGCCCCGCCGCGAGAGCCGCATCGTTCCGAGGGACCCGGTCGTGTTGGCTGTCATCGTCTCATCCCCCTCTCGCCGCAGCACGCGGCAACGTTTGGACTACGCAAGCGCAGAGGACACAGAGGACACAGAGAACGCTTGAGAGATACAGAAAAGATGCGAAAGTAGAGCGTATGCCTCGCCGCACCCTATTCTCCCCCTTCTCATTCCTCCTCTCTTTGTCCTCTGTGTCCTCTGCGCTCTCTGCGCTCAAATCCCTATTGGCCTGATTGGCGACGGAGTATTTCGTCGATCCGGGCCTTCGCGCCGCTGCGTTCCGAAAGGGACGCGCCCTCACGCAGGGCGCGGTGCATCTCCGGCTCGCGCAGGACGCGCGGCATGAACTCCTCGACAATGGACGCCACCCGCTCAGGTGCGAGGACGAGAATGCCGTCGTCATCGGCGAGGATGATGTCGCCGGGATGGACAGTGACGCCGCCGCACTGGATGACCGTGTTCAGTTCCCCCGTCACGCCGGGCCCGCGGGTTGTGACGGGCGAAAGCCCGCGCCCGAAGACACGGAACCCCATTTCCTCGATCTCTACCCGGTCGGTGAGCATCCCATCGACCACTGCGCCCGCGATCCCCCGCGTGTGTGCCGCAAGCGCGACGCCGCCGCCCCAGCAGGCATACCGCCTGTCGCCCAATCGATCCACAATGATCACATCGCCCGGTTGCGCGACATCGACCGCATAGTGCAGGATCGCGCTATCCATGCCGATGACCCGCACCGTCACCGCCGGGCCGACGAACGAGAACTTCGTGCCAATGGGGCGGAGACCGGGATCCATGAACTCGCTATCGAGGACATGCCCGATCGTAGCCGGGGGAATCTTGCCGAGCTCAGCGATCAGGTCTGCCGATACCGTTGTCTCTACCCGAGGGTTGACGATCACCACGCCAGGTATCTCCTCTCGATTGATAGCGTACGCTTCAATCTGTACGCATTCCGCAGGCTGAAGCCTACGCCACCGAACACTTAATCACAGACGCATGCGCGGATCGAGTGCGTCACGCAAGCCATCGCCGATCAGATTGACGGCGATGACGGTCAGCAGGATCGCGACACCCGGAAAGGTGCCGATCCACCATTGATGCTGCAGGAACTGCCTCCCCTCCGCGATCATCGCGCCCCACTCCGGGCTCGGTGGCTTCGCGCCCAGACCGATGAAACTGAGACCCGCCGCCGTGAGGATCGTCACACCGAGACTGAGCGTGGCGAGGACGATCACCGGCGAGATGACATTGGGAAGCACATGCTGCACGAGGATGCGGTATTCCGGCACACCGATCGTCCGAGCGGCATCGACGTAGAGATTCTCTTTCGCGGAGAGCACGGTGCCACGCACAAGACGGGCGAAACGCGGGATCATCGAGACACCGACCGCGATCATCACATTGCGCAGATCCACGCCGAGCACCGCTACTACGAGCAGGGCGAGCAGCAAACCGGGGAAGGCAAGTTGCACATCCACCGCCCACATCAGAATCGCATCCAGCCATCGGCCATAGAACCCTGCGACTAAGCCGACGATGGTCCCGAGTGAGACGCCAATGGCGAGCGCGATCAGACCGACGGGTAGGCTAAGGCGCGCACCATAGAAGACGCGCGTGAGAATATCGCGGCCGAACTCATCCGTCCCGAACCAGTGAGACGCATTCGGTGGCTGCAATCGCGTGCGCAGCGCGACTGCGGTGGGATCGTACGATGAGATGATCGGCGCCGCAATCGCCAGCAGAATGAGAAGCCCGAGCACGATCGCCCCGGCGACCGCGCTCCGATTGCGGAGCAAGCGGCTCACTGCATCCCGCGTGTAACTGCGCGGTGGCCGGGTGAAGACCGCTTCGGTCTTCACCTCCTGAGACAACGAGACCGATGACATGATCTTCCCCTCACGCATATCGGATACGCGGATCGAGCCACGCATAGGAGAGATCGACGAGGAAGTTGACCAGGACGTAGCCGACGCCTGCGACGAGTGCAATCCCTTGCACGATCGGATAATCGCGCGAGAGCACCCCATCAACGAGCAGACGACCGATGCCGCGCCGGACGAAGACCACTTCGATGAGGAACGCGCCCGCCAGGAGTTGACCGAACTGCAAGCCGACGACAGTCACGACGGGGATCAGCGCATTGGCGAGCGCATGGCGGACGATGACGACCCGCTCGTGCAATCCCTTGGCGCGGGCGGTGAGGACGTATTCGTTGCGCAGCACTTCGAGGAGCGACGCGCGGGCGAGCCGGGCAATCGTGCCCGCCGTGCCGAGCCCGAGCGTGATTGCAGGCAGGACCATCGACCCCGACACCGGAGCCGCTCGTCACCGGAAACCAGTGGAGGCGGAACGAGAAGATCATCAGCAAAACGAGGCCGAGCCAGAAACTGGGCGTGGCGAGGCCGATGAGCGAGACAACCATGATCCCCGTATCCCACCACGTATGATGCTTAAGGGCCGCGAAGACGCCGAAGAGGATACCAAAGAGAATCGCGACGGCCATCCCCGCGAGGGTGAGGGCGATGGTGCTCGGCAGCGCGTCCCAGATGATGTGGATCACGGTACGCCGCTTTTGGAACGAGGTACCGAGGTCCCCCGTGAGCGCCTTTCCGACATAGCGGGCGTACTGGACCGGCAACGGCCGGTCCAGCCCCAGTTGATGCCGGAGGTTGTCATAGGCAGATTGCGACTGATCGCCGGACGCCGCGCCGCTGATGCTATCGCCGAGCATCACCCGCACCGGATCGCCGGGGATGAGATGCAGGACCGAAAAGGTCAGGAGCGACACGCCGAACAGCACGGCGACCAACCGGATCAGGCGTTGCACCAGAAATGAAGCCATCGTCTTTCCGCCTGACTACTGCGCGGCGATCCACGTATCCTGCAACCACGGGCCACCCAATGGCTGGAAGTGCAGGCCCTTGATGTTCGCCTTCGTCACCCAGAAGACGCGCTCCTCCCACCGCGGGATGGCGAGCGCATTGTCCAGGATGTACTGTCTGGATATCGAAGTACTTCTGCTTGCGTGTCTCGGCGTTGAGGTCCGCCTGCGCGGCGTCGAGCATCGCATCCAGCTTCGGGTCCGGCTTCATCGTCCGGTTGAAGTTCGTTCCCTGGATATTCTTCGAGTGGTAGAGCGTCGTCAGCACGACGGGGTCGGTGTGCGAGAAGTAGACGCGCGCGATGTTGTGCTCGCCGGCAAGGAAGCGCGTCGCGGTCTGGGCGTACTCCTGCGCGTCCACCTGATTGACGATGCCGATATCCTTGAAATACGCCTGGGCGAGTTCGGCATTCTTCGCCTCGATCCCCGCAGTGACGATCGTGAGCAACTTCAGTTGCTGACCGTCCTTGACGCGGATGCCGTCCGGCCCCGGCTTCCAGCCCGCCTCATCGAGAAGCGCCTTCGCCTTCTTCGGGTCATAGCCGTAATACGATTCGACCGCCGGGTTGTAATCCAGCGTCGGCGAGGAGAGTGGGCCGCGCGCCGCTTTGCGACCACCGTACCAGAGGGTATCGACGATCGCGGGCATGTCCACCGCGTAGAAGAGCGCCTGCCGCACCTTGAGGTCATCGGTCGGCGGCTTGAGGAGGTTCAGGGGGAAGATTTGCGGCGAACCGGGGACGAGCGGCAGCAGCGTCTGGTATTTCGGGTCCTTCTGCACATTCGTTAGTTCCTGCGGTGCGACACCGTTCGACATCTGTACCTCGCCGTTTTGCAAGAGGCCGAGGTTGGTCGCGAACTCGCCGACGGGCACGAAACGGTACGTCACTTGATCGAGATACGGCGCTCCCTG
The DNA here is from genome assembly GCA_963763655.1 of uncultured Chloroflexia bacterium. Taxonomy (GTDB): domain Bacteria; phylum Chloroflexota; class Chloroflexia; order Thermomicrobiales; family JALYUS01; genus JALYUS01. The sequence continues at coordinate 45,942 of CAVXPY010000003.1, read as the reverse complement.
GTTGCGCATGAGCGCGGGGCCCCACTTATAGTCCGGGTTGCGCACGAAGGTCATCGAGACCTGCGCTTTGTACTCCTTGAACATGAAAGGCCCGGTGCCGACCGGATGGGCCGCGAAGGCGTTGTAATCCTTCCCCGCCTTCGGGGAGACGGGCGAGAGCACGCTGTGGGTCAGGTTGTTGAGGAAGGGCGCGTATGGCTCCTTGAAGTTCACCTTCACCGTGAACGGATCGATCACGTCGGTACTCGCGTACGGCCCCAGGTAGCCAATCGCGGTCAGTGATTTGAGCGCCGGGTCCATGATGCTGTCGAAGGTGTACTTGACGGCGTCCGCATTGAACGGGGTGCCGTCATGGAACTTGACATCCTGCCGGAGCTTGAAGGTGTACGACTTCCCGTCGTCCGCTGCCTGCCAGGATTGCGCGAGGCCGGGGATGAGCTTGAGGGTGCCCGCCTCCTGATAAATCAGCGGGTCGAAGAGCGCATAGCCCGCACGCCACCAGTCCGTTGCGCCGGAGACGCGCGGATCGAGCGTCGGCACATCGTTGTAGGCGATGGTGAGCGAGCCGCCGGTGACCGGCGTGCCGTCACTCTTGCCTTCCACGACGACCGGCGTCCCCTGGACCGCAGGCTTCGCGGTCCCACCGGTTGCGGGGGCACCGGGAGCCGTTGTTCCGGTGGTAGCGGGCTTCGGCGTGTCGGTCGCGCTGTTGCTGCTGCCGCCACATGCCGAGAGAATCGCGGCGACCGCCGTCAGTGCGGCACCGCTGAGGATCGTGCGTCGCGAGAGCCGTGAACCATGCGGGGTGAGAACGTCCTCTGTCATCATGCACCTCCCAATGTCTGTATCACGACGCCCCCTTCGGGGAGCATGACAAAGCGCACTCCGCGCTCAGCAGCCTCGCCAACCAACCGCTCAATCGCCGCGAATCTCGCAGCCCGGTCACGCTGAGTGTTCAACGAGAAGAGACCGACGCGAAATGCTGCCATACTCGCTCCCCCTCTGCCGTCATCGGCTTACTGCAATACCCGCGTCTGTCGCTGGCGCGTCACCTCGATATGCTGCTCCATCAACACCGCCGCACGATCACCATCACCCCGCCGCAACGCCTCCAGGATGCGATAATGCTGCTCCGTAGCAGGATCGAAGACGCCGTGGCGGAAGAAGAGGAACGCCAGTCGCGTGGTGCGATGCCGGGATCGCTCGACGGTCTCGATGAGGAAGGGGTTCCCCGTCGCCTGGGCGATGCCGGCATGGAAGCGCCGGTCGACATCCGCCCCTCGTTCGGTCTCCTCGACCGTCGTGAATCGCTCCGGCGTCTCGTCGAGCGCCGCCTCCAACTGATCCCATATCGCCACCGTCCCGTTCGACGCGGCCAGGCGCGCGATGTTCGGCTCCCAGACCATGCGCGCCTGCGCGAGGTGCTGCAAATCCATCAGGGAAATCGGCGCCACCATCATGCCGCGTCGCGGAAAGACCGCGACGAGCCCATCATGCATCAGCCGCTGTAGCGCCTCGCGGATCGGCGTCCGCCCCAGATCGAGTTGCGCGCAGAGGGCACCCTCGTCGATCAGGCTTGCCGGCGGCAGGTCGAGGCGCACAATCGCCGCGCGGATTGCCATGTACGCCTGATCGCGCTTGAGGAGCCCGCTACTCACATTCTTGCGTTCATACTGCGGTACCGTGATCTGCATATTTCTAATATATCAACGATACATCTCAGCGTCAATCATGGTAGGACTTACGCAGTTGAGCCAAATGGCAGTGAGCGGGTAGAGTAGCGGCCATGAACCGACCACGCTGCACCGACACCGACTACGTCGATTTCCTCGTCGCGACTCCCCGTGCCGTCAGCGGTATCGAGGCCGCCCGTGTCCAGCCGCGTCGCCCCGCTGCCCCCGCCCACGACGCCTTTACCCGCCTCTTGCATCGCCTCGAACCCGATCCCGCCACCCTCTGGCATGAGGTTGCCCCGCTGGTACGGCGGGAATGCGGCGTGCTGATCGTCGATGACACCACGCTCGATAAGCCGTACGCCCGCAAGATCGAACTCGTTCATCGCCACTGGTCCGGCAAGCACCACGCCGTCGTGGACGGCATCAACCTGATCACCCTGGTATGGAGCGAAGGGGAATCGCTGATCCCCTGCGACTGGCGGGTCTTCGACAAGCCGAACGACGGGATGACCAAGAACGAACACTTCGCGGCGATGCTACTGACCGCTCAGGCGCGCGGCTTCGTGCCGGAATGCGTCGCCTTCGACGCCTGGTATGCGAGCGTGGACAACCTCCGGCTGATCCGCGATTGTCGCTGGCGGTGGCTGACGCAACTGCGCAGCAACCGGCTGGTCAACCCGGATCGGACGGGCAACCGAGCGGTGCGCGACTGCGACATCGCGGAGACGGGGACGGTCGTGCATTTGAAGGATTACGGGATGGTGAAAGTATTCCGGATTGTCACCCCAGCCGGGGACACGGAATACTGGGCGACGAATGATCTGGATCTGGACGAGGGAGAGCGGTTGAAGTACGCGGAGTTCGCCTGGGGGATCGAGGTGTATCACCGGGCATTGAAGCAAGCGTGCGGCGTCGAGCGGGCGATGGTGCGGGCTGGCCGAGCACAGAGGAATCACATCGGCTGTGCGATCCGGGCATTCGTCCGGTTGGAGTGGCACCGAGTGCGGACGGGCATCGGTTGGGGGATGGCGAAGGAAGGGATCATCCGCCATGCCCTGCGCTCCTATCTGGCGCATCCATGGTACACCCTCCCCGCATCTGCGTAAGTCCTATCATGGGAATTGCTGATGAAAACGGATTTCATGTATCCTGAGAAATCGCCGGAATTATGGTGATTGACCTCACCCCCGGCCCCTCTCCATCTGCGTGGCGAGGGGTGTCTCATGTGACGCGCCGTGGCGTTCTTCATCTGCCGGGACCTATCACAGGTCTGCTCCCCCTCTCCACTTGATGGAGAGGAGGTTGGGGGGTGAGGTTATTCCCGCGTCATTGCGCGATGCGGAAAATGTCGCTCACAGCAATCTGCCAGCCGGGGAGCGCCGGTTCCGCGTCCGCGATCTCGCCAACCCGGAAGACGCGCGCCTCCATCGGCGCACCCGTTTGATAGCAGGAGACCGTCTGCGCGCGCGGGTTGACATCCCAAACGACCTGTGTACCCGCCGCGAAGTAATCCGCTCGTTTCGCGGCATAGTCGGCGTCTTTTGCTGGCCCGTAATCGCCCTTCGAGCGCACCTCGACAGCGAACAGCGGCGCGCCTTCGACGAAATCATCGGTCTCTTCGAGTATACCGGCGATGTACGCAGCGTCCGGGCTGAAGGAGCGCAGACGCGGCTGCCGGACAATGAAGCCGAGGTTGTCGCCAATCGCGAGGCCACTTCCTGTCTCTTCCTCGTATTGCTCCAATGCACGGCAAATCCGCTGAGAGATCCGCGTAGGCCGGAATCTCGTGGGCGACATGTACACCAGCCTCCCATCCACGAGTTCATATTTCCCATCATCCGGGGCGTTATAGAGGTCTTCCACAGTCGCTTCAGTCTTCGTCACCATCAGGGTACTCCTTTGCCCAACCTAATGTACCCAGTATACCCCGCAGGAGTTCGCGGTTCCCACTCATTGCTCGTTGCTCATGCTCATTGCTCAGATTCGCCGGGCGCGAGGCCAACGGGCAGAGCGGCGGGGCGGTCGCAGGTACTTGCGACAGTGATATGCGCGCCTGCATCGGACGCATCATGGAAAGCGTGCATGAGATCAAGGACGTGATAGGCGAGGGCACCGTTCGCCCGGTGCGCGCGACCGGAGCGAAGCGCGGCCGCCATATCGGCCAACCCGATCCCGCGACTGTTTTCCGCGTGGCCGTGGGTCAGTGGTACATCCTCCCACTCGCGCGTGCCGCCACGGTTGAGCCGCACCGGGCCACCGAAGGTGTTCGGGTCCGGGACGCTGAGCGTTCCCTCGGTACCATAGACTTCGATGCGCGGCAGCGTACTGCCCCAGACATCGAAGGAGGTGATGATCGTGCCGACCGCGCCGCTCGCGAAATCCATCACACCCGCGATATGCGTCGGGACATTGACATGGATCGTCGTGCCGTATTTCGCCTCGCTCGTGATCGTGCGCTCCGGCGAGGTAATGCGTGTCGAGCCGGTGACGCGGCGTACCGGGCCGATCAGATTGACGAGCGCGGTGAGGTAGTAGGGCCCCATATCGAACATCGGACCCGCACCGGGCTGGTAGTAGAAATCGGGGTCCGGGTGCCAGTGCTCCGGGCCATGATTCATCATGAACGCCACTGCTGCGACTGGCGCGCCAATCACCCCGTCATCGATCAGCTTGCGGCACGTCTGGATACCACCGCCGAGAAAGGTGTCCGGCGCGCACCCGACACGTAGCCCTTTCTGCGCCGCGAGGGCCAGCATCTGCTGACCATCCGCGCGGCTGATGGCGAGCGGTTTCTCGTTGTAGACCGATTTCCCCGCTTCGAGCGCAGCCATCGCGACCGCAGCGTGCGCGTTCGGAATGGTGAGATTGAGGACGATTTCGATCTCCGGGTCGGCGAGCAACTCCGCAACACTGCACGCCTTCGGCACGCCGTACTCCGCCGCCCGCGCTACTGCCCGCGCCACGAAAAGGTCCGCACAGGCGGCGATCTCAAACGCCGAAAGCCATTGCGCGTTCTTCAGGTAGATGCCGCTAATCGTCCCGCACCCCACCACACCGACCTTCACTGGCTCTGTCACACAACCTCCTCGGAGTAGGCAGTAGGCAGTAGAAATAGGACTAGGTCCACTGACTACCGACTACTGCTTACTGCCTACTGCTTACTGCCTACTGCCTACTGCCTACTCACCTGCTTGCCCAGATCATGCCGCGCTCAACGATGATGCGCGCTTCGGGGACATCGAAATCCCGCGCCACATGCCCCAACGCACTGTAAAAGACGCGTCCCGCGCCCCAGTGCCGCTTCCAGACGACCGGCATCACCGTGCCCGCGATCCACGGCAGGATATCGCCGCTGAAGGTCGTCGTTGCCAGGACGTCGTTCGCGGGGTCAACATGCAGGTAATATTGCTCCGAATGCATGGCGAAATCTGCCAGCCCGGCGGTGATTGGATCATCGTGGTTAGTGATCTGTACGGTGTAATCGATGATGTTCCCCGGATGTGCGACCCACTGCCCACCGACCATGAATTGATAGTCCACGCTGTCGCGGAAAGAGTCCGCCATCCCGCCGTGCCAGCCCGCAATACCGACACCGCTCGCCACCGCGCCGAGCAGCCCCTGAAGCTCCTCCTTGTCGATTGCGCTCTGCGTCCACACGGGGACGATCAAATCGAGCGCGCGCATGAAGGGCTCGTCGCGGTAGATGGCGAGGGTGTCGGTAATCGTCACATCGTAACCCTGGTCACGCAGGAAGGGGGCAAAACGATCGACGCACTGTTCCGGCTCGTGCCCCGGCCAACCGCCCCAGGTCATCAACGCGCGCTTCATCAGGCGATCTCCTTTGTCCGCGCGGACGGGCCCGGCCCGACATGGCGCTTCCGCTCGATCATCGCTTCCCATCCCGCGCCCACGCGCATAGCGAGCGCCACCACTCCGGCAGCGATCAGCGTCACAAAAGGGTACCCCCCGAAAATCACCAGGCCCCGGACACCGCCTGTGGGGATTGGGGCGTGCTTGAGAATAAACCCGAAGGGGAACCAACCCGTCGCACTGAGGATTTGCTGCCGCCAGGCATGGGGTTCCTGGAGCCAGATGCGGAACCAGATGAGGATGACCCAGTAGACGAAGGCCCCGACCATCGCCCAGACCATCATGGAGACAAACGCGACACCGATGAACCAGAGAAAGCGCGTCATCGGCTCCTCGTCGGCGATCAGAACCTTCTGCACCTGAATGCCAAGCAACCCGTAATAGATACCGTACATGATGACGGCGAAAAGAACCGCCGTCCCGCCCTCGATGAAGCCCATCGCATCCCTCACTTTATCTGCTGGCGATCCCGCACAAGAATAGCACGCACCCGCCGCATTCTCGACAGATCACGGTGACGTCCGCATCCTGCCGCAATTTCGGTGGGTAGTTGCGTGGGTACTTCGTCATGGTCATACGCTCTCAGAACCCGCATCCTGATGGCATATGTTTCGCCGCGTGGGCACGCCTGTGTTCACTTTTGGCAGCGCAATCTTCTGTGGTCGAGGAGAACGACCATTGTGGGTATTAATGCAAGAATTGGAGATACGAAGATGCCGTCGGGACGTTCCCTTACTGTTGCACCGAGTCGCTATCAGTCGCTCGTCGAACTCCTCGCGGACTGCGAAGAGAGTGAGATCGTACTCACCTTCAAAGAGATCGCGACGATCATCGGCGGGCCACTGCCGGAATCTGCCGTCCTCGGTATGTCGTGGTGGACGACCACGAAGAACCCCCCCGTCGGGCAATGGCGCGCGATGGGATGGCGCGCCCACACCGAGCGCGCCCGCCTCCGCGTCTGCTTCACCCGCGATGCCGAGATGTAAGGGTCGCCGCAAAGAGGAGGGATAACACAGAGGACACAGAGAGCGCAGAGAGAATCTCTTTTTTTCTCTTCTCGGTGATCTCTGTGTCCTCTGTGTCCTCTGCGCTTGAATCCCTCTTTCCCTTTGCGTTCTCTGCGCCTTTGCGGTTCAATTGGTTTCATCTCTCCAGGTTGACGGATGGGCGGGATCGCGTACACTCGCGGCGGTGGGTGCGACAGAGGTAGGAAACGGATCATTGCGCAGAGGAAACGCCCGAAACAGCCGCCGAGTAACCCTCGCGATCTTCTTGTTCATCGCATTGCTCATGTGTCCGGCTTCCCGCTGGTCTCTCGCCCGCGCGGCAGGCACGGTCACGGTCGGCATGAGCACCGCGACCCTGAACTTCCCGCAGGGCATCACCTTCCATCTCGAGGCGAGCGTGCAGGGCACGGAGATTGCGCGCGTCGCGCTGCTCTATCATCCCACGGCGCTGCCTGCGGTCACGCGCGTCGAAATTCCCGTTGAACGCGGGTTACGCGTCACGCTCGACTATGCCCTCGACACACAGACGCGCTACCTCCCGCCGGGTATCGACGTCGAATATCGCTGGCTCATTACTCTGGGCGACGGCACCGCGACGCGCACTGCGCCCGCAACCCTCTTCTCTATGGATAATCGCGTTACATGGAAGAAGACGACCAGTGGCCCGGTAACGACGTGGTGGTACAGCGGCGACGATGGCCTCGGGAAGGATGCAGCGGACACCGCCGCCCGCACCATCACGAGCCTCGGGCGCACCTATAATGTACCGGGGGACCGACCCGTGCGTATCCTGCTCTATGCCAATGCGCGCGACCTGCAAGCGGCGCTGCCGCCTAACAGCGCTACCTGGCTGGGTGGTAGCTCGACCCCCGAACTGGACCTCATTCAGGCGGTGATCGACCCCATTGGATCGGGGCCGGAGTCGTCCTCAGCGGCGCAGATTCGCCGGACCATTCCCCATGAGATCAGTCGGCTGATTATGTATCATGCGAGCGAGAACCCGTACAACAGGCTGCCGACCTGGCTCGATGAAGGGCTGGCGACCAGAAATCAGGAGACGCCGGATCTGCGCCTGCGCCCGCTCCTTTTCGACGCCGCCACGAACGGGACACTGATCCCGCTACGCGCGCTCAACTCCCCCTTCCCGCTCGACCCGAACCGCGCCCTCTTGTCGTACGCGGAGAGCGAGAGCGTGGTGGGCTACATCGCCAATGCTTATCGGCCCGGCACACTCCCCGCGCTGATCGCAGCTTTCAAGGATGGCCTCTCGTACGACGAGGCGACGCAGCGTGTACTCAAGGTCAACATCGACGAACTCGATAAGGATTGGAAGACGAGCCTGAACTACAGCGGCGACCAGGGCGGTATTACGGGTTGATCTCTTGGATCAACTGATCGCGGACCGTCCTGGCAAGCGCGAAGAAGGCTTCACGGCGCACGGTGGTGAGGGCGCTGTTGAGGCCGGAGGTGCTGGGGACGACGAAGAGAGAGCACCCCGCGATCGTTTCCGCCTGTGGGCCGTAACGGACCGGGCCGCGTGCGCCCGTGAGGTTCTGATACACGCGCGCACCGTTGCAACAGAGCCATAGGGGTCGATACCGCGCCATCTTCTCCACGATCTGCCCCCGCCCAGCGCGGTAGACCGCGTCGGGCACGTCATCCGCGCGGCGTGAGGGGCGGCGGTGAAGGTCCGTCAGGCCGATGCCAAATGCGGGCAGCAGTCCGTCCTCTTCCGGGGTGAGCCGTCGCGGCGTTAGCCCGGCCGCGAAGAGTAGCGGGTAGAAGCGATTGCCGGGATGCGCGTAGTAATGGCCGGTCTGACTGGCACGGATACTCGGGTTCGAGCCGACAAAGACAAGCGAAAGGCCCGGCGCGAGGAGATCCGGTAGGCCGGGCAAGTCGGGTAGTGGGTCATGGTGCTTCATCGCATCATGGTAGCACCAACGGCGCAACCGATGCCCTTGACGCAGCGTACATTGTTATGTAACATGATGACGCGCCCAAGAGTTACAAATTACAGTTCGCGGCGCGGGACAGAATAAGGAGTATGACGATGCAGTACGAGGAGCGAGACACAGCGAGAGCCAGGTTTCGGACCAGGTCATGGTCCAGGCCCCGGTTTTGGGCCAGGCCCAGGCCCAGGTCCGGGCGACTTTGGCCCCCGATGGGCGGAAGGTGGTCCACAGATTCCCTGGCCGGAGATGAAGCGGCGGATGCGTGAGGCATTCCGCGAGGGGTTCCGCCCCGGCGACCCGGAATGGCGGCGATTCTTCAAGCAGTTCTTTGAAGGCGATCAGCCGAACGGCGGGAGCGGTGGGGGCGACAACCGCCGGTCGAACGTCCTCAGCTTGCGGGTAGATGACCGGACGCTTGCCGCCATCGACAGCCTCGTCGAGGCGGGGTTGTTCGCGACGCGTGCGGAGAGCGCGACCTGGCTTTTGCAGGCGGGCGTTGCCTCGAACACGGAGTTATTCGACCGGATCAATACGACGGTCTCGGAAATCCGCCGCCTGCGCGAGGATTTGCAGCGGCAGATGAATGCCGCGACCGGCGCTGCGCCGCAGGAGAGCGAAACCCACACTGACGAGCAGAGCGGCGAGCATCACGAGACGCATCAGGACACGCACCACCTGTAGAGGAAAGCCGCACATCTCGTTGGATGATCGGAGGGGCGCATTGCCCCTCCCTTTTTGTGCCCGCCTCATGCGGACGAATAACGTGTAAGGTTTTCCGCGTTGGCCTGTCTCACCAGTAGGGCGGGGAGACGCGGCGCAATCGGGCGACGCTTCCCGCCATCGACCGGGGAGGCATACTGATGACTACCGCACTATTGGGATTCGCACTCTTGTTCGCCGTGCTCGCCCTGCCGATGGCGCTTCTCGCGATTGCCGCATCGGAGCGCGTGCCCGCCATCGCCCCCGCACCCCGCACCGAACGCGCCGGTCTCGCCCTCATTGTCCTCTGCTTCATCATCCCCGTCGTCGCGGCCCTCGTGCGCTCGATCATTGTCTAGGACTTCCTGCGAATAGAATGAGGCTGTTGATCGATGCAGGCATGGAGGGAGTGCAATAGAGATGCCGACACGAGAAGATGTCATTGCGGAAGTGCATCGAACCTTTCCGACGAAAGACCCGGCAGATGTGCTCGCAATCCTCGAGCAGTACGGGCCTGACTTTCCTGAGCGGGAACGCATACAACTCACGATCCTCCGAGTGAGCAAAGGCAATCTCCAAGCTGTACGAGACGGTGTGAGTCTCGCGAATACCGACTATCGAGATGTGCTGGCGATTGAGGAGGAGCAGTTCGGGACACTCTAGTAGAGCCAGTCAAATAATCGGCCGCGCAGCGCGATGATGCTGTATGCACGCCGATTTTGGGCCGTTCTCACCCGAATACATGCCAGATTCAGGGCAACCTGGAGAGTGCTCGGCGTATTCGAAATACTTGACTGCCTCTCGAGCGGGCTCAGGAGACGCGGTCTGCATAGAATCCCGCCAGCATCCAGCGTATCCGGTCACGGTACGCGATCCAGGCCAACGGCTCATGCGCCTGGGCTGCGGCATCGTCGCTGTCTTGCGTAGACGCGCTGCCCCAGGAGTGTTGAATGTCTGCCAGCGTAGCAGCCCCCACCGCACGGTTCAGCGCGTCCAGGTGATCGTAGACATTGAGCAGGTAACGGTAATACTCATAGAGTGAGAACTCCGCGTTGGGGGGCGCGCTGAAGACGCGGGCGTTCCACCGCGAAACGACGTCCTCATAGATCGCGTAGTGCATCGTGCGTCGCTCGATGGCGTCGCGCCACGCCGGGCGACGGAGCGCTGCTGGTGTCCAGGGAATTCGGCGGGCAGAGGGTGTCAGGATATTGGACAACGATGTCGTCAATCGCCGTCATCGGGTAGGTCTGACAGACGACGGGACGGTGCGCGTAGATACCACAGCGCGTACCGCCCCCCTGCAATTCGATGAGAAAGACACAGGGCTGCTTCGGGTGAAACTGTCCGCGCTTGTCGAGCGCCAACCCATACGGCGGTTCCTCCTGACTGAGCAGGAATCCGTCGTCGCGCGGCGGCTCCTGCGGGCAGGGAACGAGGAACTGCTCCGGGCCGAGCCGTTGCTGTGTGCTGATCAGCCAGACATCATAGCCGCAGACGGGCACGAGATAGGAGCGACAGCACGCGCCACAGCTCGCGCAGGGGTCGGGCGGCTGGTCGCTCACGGTATCGCTCCTTCGGCAGCGGGCAGTGCATCGTAGGCGGTGAGGAGATAATCGCAGTAGGCGGGAAAGTCCACCGGCGCATTATCAGGCGCGGCCAATACCTGCGCATTCCATCGTGCGACAACCGCGCAGTATTCCTCGGCGTCGGCCTGGCGGGTAGCAATAAGTGCCGTCTCCTCCGCGATGTCCACATCGACGAGCGACCAGTCGCGGCAGGTACAGCCGGTCTCGTCGTAGATACCCAGGACACCGTCGGAGAGATCGCACGGGAAGGTCTTGCAGACGAGGGGCCGTAGCTCGCCAAGGCCGCAGCGATGATAGCCCTGACGGGTACGCAGTAGAAAGATGCAAGGCGGTGGCGTCTTCGTGCGGCGGCCTGGTCGTTTGCCAAGCGCTAGCCGGAACTGCCGCCCCGACCGATCGAGGAGAAAGGCATCGCGCCGGGGAACCGGCGACGGGAAATAGACGAGGAACGACCACGGCGGGGTGTTGAGCGTCCGCGCGATACGCCAGATATCGCGCCCGGTCGGGATCACAACTGCGGTATGGCAGCACGTCTTTCGCTTACAGGTGAGCCAGATCGCTTCTTTCCTGGAGACGCTCGTCGCCGCCATCCGCCCACCTCTGCCGCAGCACCAGACATTCATTGGATTGGCCCCGAACGTAGCACACCCCACCTACCGCGTCAAACTGCAAATCCCTCGCGTTTCTCAATGCATACGGATACCGCCATCGACGACAAGGGTCTGGCCGGTGATGAATGCGGCATCATCGGAGGCGAGGAAGAGGGCGACGCGGGCAATGTCGTCCACTTCGCCGGTGCGATTCAACGCGGCAAGCGGCGCGAACCGGGCGCGGACATGTTCTGGAATTGGCCCCGATTTGGAGTGGATGAAGCCGGGGACGATCACATTGACACGTACACCATGCGGCCCCAGTTCGATTGCCAGGCGCTGGCTCACGCGCCAGAGCGCCGCTTTCGCGCCCGCGTACGGCGTGCCGACGAAGTAGCCGGGGTCCGCATCGGCCGCGACGCCGGAGGCGAGACTGATGATCGTCCCGCGATGCTGGGCGACCATCTGCCGTGCGGCAGCCTGTGCGAGGAAGAGCGGCCCCTTGAAATCGGTCGCCAGCACCCGATCGAACCCCTCTTCGGTCACATCGAAGAGTGCGGTCGTGTCGAACGTCCCGGCGTTATTGACGAGGATATCGAGCCGCCCGAACTGCTCAATGCTCTCAGCGACAAGCCGCTGCCCCTCGGCCACGACGCTGACGTCCGCCTGAAGCAGCTCCGCCCGGCGACCCAGGCTGCGGATCTCGCCCGCGGTCCGCTCTGCACCTTCCCGCGATTTCCGGTAGTTGAGGGCAATATCCGCGCCCGCCTGTGCGAAGGCGAGCGCAATCGCCCGCCCGATCCCCCGTCCCGCGCCCGTCACGAGCGCGACCCGCCCCGCCAGTTTGCCCGCCTCTTGCTCGCTCACTTCGTCGTCCCTCTCATCGCAGATGATCCGTCACGTTCCCCTTAGTCTACCGCGCGAGACATGCAACGGGATGATGCCATACACGCCGCAGGCCGCGCCTGATTTCACTGGATATGCATCGTGTAGTAGGATACCGTGAAGCACAGGGAGTCAAGAGCGATAGAGGATACGTGCCCGTTCCATTTAGGCTGTTCGGGACGTTCTTATGGTGGGAGCGCGCAAATCGTCGCGCAATGGATGGGGTAGGGAGAGAGGGAGGGGTCAGGTGCGTTATCGGGCCATCGTGGGGACGCTGTTGCTGCTCCCCTTATTGCTTCTCTCGTTCGGGCCATCGTTCTTTTCCGCGACTGAGACCGCCGCAGCGGTCGATCCGCCCGCATCGTGCGCCGCGCAAACGCAGAAATGCGTCAAAGGCGTGCTCTTCGCCTATTGGCTGGAGAATGGCGGCGTGGAGCGCTACGGGTACCCGATCACGAACGAGTTCGATGAGACGAACGCGGACGGCAAAACGCACCGCGTCCAGTATTTCGAGCGGGGCCGACTCGAATATCATCAGGAGTTCATCAACACCCCTGCCGTCGTGCTCCCAGGGCTCATTGGACGCGAGCAATTCGCCGCGCGCTATCCGAATGGCCGCCCCGCGTCATCGACCGGCGATCAATGCTTCCCGGAGACGAAACACTGCATCGGTGGCGGCTTCCGCGCCTACTGGCAGCAGAACGGCGGCACCGGGCAGTTCGGTTTCCCGATTTCGGACGAGTTCGATGAGCTGAGCGTCGCACAGACAGCGCACGTTCAGTACTTCGAGCGCGCACGCTTCGAGTATCACGCGGAAGCCGCCGGGACGAAGGGCGAAGTGACCCTCGGCCTCCTCGGCAACGAGGCGTTCGCGGCGAAGTATCCGAATGGTCAACCGCCCGCCGCGACGGGCTTCGCGATCAATGTCTGGGCGAATACCAAGGCGGGGATGCCCTATCCCGCCCCCGTCGCGAACCTCGCGGCGCGTGTCTACGTGCCGGATGAACTGGCGGGAAATGTCACCGTCATCGACCCTCGCAACTTCCAGGTCATCGACCGCTACGCGACCGGAAAGACCGCGCATCACGTCAGCCCCTCGCCGGACTTCTCGCACCTCTATGTGGAGAATATGGGTTCCAGCACCCTCTCAGAAATCGACACCCAGACGGGCAAACTGACCCGCAACATCGGCGCGGCTGTCCCCTACAACCTCTATTTCACGACGGATGGCACGAAGGGGTCGTTGCGGCGGAGCCGAACAACTCCCTCGACTTCTATGACCCACACTCGTGGGACCTGATCCAGCGTGTGCGCATCCCCTGCTCCGGTGTGGACCACATGGATATGTCCGCCGATGGCCGCTATCTGCTCGTCGGCTGCGAGTTCGACGGGCAGGTCTTCAAAGTAGACACCGTCGCCATGCGCATCATCGGTTCGGTGCGCGTCGGTGGACAACCGATCGACGTCAAAGTCTCGCCGGATGGCGCGCTCTTCTACGTCGCCAATCAGTCTCGCAACGGTGTCTCGGTGATCGACCCGATCGCGATGCGCGAACTCGCCTTCATCCCGACCGGCGCGGGCGCGCACGGTTTCGCCGTCAGCCGGGACACGAACTTCCTCTACGTCGCCAACCGCCTCGCGGGCACCATCTCCGTCCTCGACTTCGCGACGCAGAACATCGTCAACACCTGGAACATCGGCGGCAGCCCGGACATGCTTCAGGTCTCCCCGGACGGCTCGCAACTCTGGGCCTCAGGACGCTTCAATGGCGAAGTCTATGCCGTGGACACACACAACGGTACATTGATGCAGCGCATCAGTACCGGCATCGCCCCCCACGGCGTCACCTATTTCCCCCAGCCCGGCGTCATCAGCATCGGCCACAACGGCGTCTACCGCTGACGCGGCAGCAACGAGCAATGAGTGGTAGGGGCGCACAGCCGTGCGCCCTTCTTTTGGTAATTATGAGAAGAGCGCAAGCATTGCACGCTGCGTATCCGAGAGCAGCAATCTGCGATTACGCTGTTCGGGGTAAATCTCCGCCGCATCCCAAAACTGACGTGGCACGCTCGACGCGACGCCAAGCTTTGAACCTCGCGCACCCAGTTGCTGTACAAGCTCATGCGCATCGAAAAGGAATACGGATTGGATAAGCCAAGGCCGATGCCCACCTCGTGAGGAGAGTGCCCCAGATCGTGGTCCCGTCATCACAAGGTATTCATCAGGAAGATATGCAGGCGTAAGGTCGAGGACACCTTCCAGCTTTCCATACCACTTGATATTGACACTCCGTCCAGCGAGGAGTCCGGTCGTGAAACGACCGTCCATTCCCTTCGCTGTTGCTGAGCGTTCGAGAGCAATACCGAAAATCTCTGACGCGATGTATTCACCGACATGCCCGATCTGTGCAGGACGACCAACGAGGTTAGCAATCCTCTCGTCAATCAGATGCTTCTCTTTCAGCAGATCAGCAAGTTGATGAAGGTCTTGCATGATTCATCTCCACATGTGAGGCGCGCTCTCGATGGAATGATTATATGGCAGATACGGAGGGCGGTTGTACCTCGGCGTGATCGCCCCTACGAACGGTATTCGGCATCTTCTGACCAGTGAGCAGGATTGGATGCGATGTATTCGCGGATGCGGTCGAGGTCGGTATCGTTACGGATGATGTGCTCATAGAAATTACGTTGCCAGAGTGTGGCACCAGGCGTCTCGCGCCATGCATTGACATGTTTCGTCGAGACCGTCTTGAACGCACCGATTATACGCCCAAGCGGCTTCGTAGGGGCGGTTCGCGAACCGCCCTCCGGCCCCGAGATCACGATAATCCCATGCAGATGATTCGGCATGATGACGAACGCATCCAGTTCGACCGATTCGTGATGGTCCGCCAACCAGCACCAATCCTCGACCACGATGTGCCCGTAGGCGTTGAGGCGCATCGCGTCATCCGTGATTTCCCCGAAGATTGATACGTGTTGGTGAGTACCAACGGTAATGAAATACGCACCTGCTTGGCGGTAATCATAATGCTGCAACCGGATGGAGCGCCGATGATGGATTGTGGAGTCATAATGGGCCATCGCAGAATTCCCTTGAGGTGATTGCCAATCTAATGGGGGAGGGCGGTTCGCGAACCGCCCCTACGAAGCCGCTTGAGGCATCGGCATTAACTTTTTGCACCTGCCGCGCCAGAGAGGATTTCGGCCAGCAGACGGAAATCGATGTTGCCGCCGGAGACGACGCAGACGATCTTGCCGCCGCCCGCTTTGCCATCCAGGGCAACGGCGGTCGCGCACGCGCCTGCTCCCTCGGCGATCACCCGGTTTCGCTCCGCGAGCAGGCGCACCGCGCCCTTCATCTCCTCCTCGGTCGCGGTGAACGCGCCATCGAGAAGCGCGGAGGCACGCTCCCACATCTCCGGAAAGACGATCTTGCCCGCGATACCGTCCGCGAAGGAGGGCGTGTAGGCGATCTCCACCGGCTTGTGTGCGGCGAAAGCCGGGGTGAGGGGGGCCGCGTTCGCTGCCTCGGTCGCGTAGATCTTTGTCTGCGGTCGCAGGGCACGGAGCGCCGTCGCGATGCCGCAGGCCAGACCGCCGCCGCCGAAGGGGATGAGGACCGTATCCACATCGGGCAGGTCTTCGAGGATTTCGAGGCCGATGGTGCCATTGCCCGCCATCACATGCTCATCATCGAAGGCATGGATGAAGGTCGCGTCGATGCCGGGATAGGCGCGCGTCGAGAAGGTCTCCCACCAGACATCGAAGGGGACGGGGATCACCTCGCCGCCCATCCGCTTCACCGCCGCGATCTTGGTCTCGGGCGCGGTATCCGGCACGACGACCCAGCACGGGATGCCGAGCCGCTGTGCGCCAAAAGCGACGCCCTGCGCCATGTTCCCCGCGCTGGCGGTCAGCACACCGCGTGAAAGGTCCTCCATTGGCAACTGTCGCATCGCATTGTGCGCGCCCCGCAACTTGAAGGAGCCGATCGGCTGCAAGTTCTCCAGCTTCAGGTAAATCTCGGCAGGCGCATCCGGCAACCGCAACCGCACGAGCGGCGTTCGCACCGCAACTTCCGCCACGATTGGTCGCGCCGCCCAAATGTCCGCAATCGTCACCATCGCCCACTCCCTTCCAAATCGCCAGAGGGGAAGAATCCGAGCGCAGAGGACGCAGAGGACACAGAGAACACAGAGAGAAACAACGTATTCATCTCTGCGCTCTCTGCGGTCTCCGCGTCCTCTGCGTTAGGTTCCTTCTCTGCATTAAGTTCCGCGTCTCCGTCCGTGTCGCTGCGTCTAGTCTACCGCAGATGTTGCTGGTACCATCGCGCGATGAAAGAGGAGGAGCCATGAACCCCACCGCACAACGGATCGCCGATACCCTGGCGACAATGGATGTCGAAACAACAGTGATCGAGTTTGCCGAAAGCACACGGACGGCGGAAGAGGCCGCCACTGCCATTGGCACGCAGGTGGCGCAAATCGTCAAATCGCTCGTCTTCATGGTGGGCGATGCCCCCGTGCTCGCGCTCGTTTCCGGCACGAACCGGCTCGACACGGCGCGCCTGCGCGAATGGACGGGCGAGTCTCCGCGCCGTGCGAGCGCCGACGAGGTGCGGACCGCGACCGGCTTCGCCATCGGCGGCGTGCCACCCATCGGCCACGCCCAGCCGCTCCAGACCTTCATCGACCGCGATCTGATGCAGTATGAGACCGTCTACGCGGCGGCAGGCACGCCGCACGCTGTCTTCGCCATCGCGCCCGATGAACTCGCGCGCATCACGGGCGGCCAGATTATCGATCTCGCAATCTCTGCCTCGAACTGACGGCGAGGCGTCGCACCGAGTCCGACTTTCGTTCTGCGACACCGCGCACCGATTGATGACTAATTCGCGTGGATTTTGTTGACACGCTTCTTCGTGCGCTGATACAGTCCCGCTATCAACTGCTTGTGTGCCTGCACGGATGTCCACACCGCCTTTCACTGTGGAGATACCCCGCATGGGTGAGTACATCGTCCGGCGCGTGGTCAGCATGATCCCGGTCCTGCTGATTGCGAGCGTGATCTCGTTTGGGCTCCTCTACGTCCTTCCCGGTGATCCTGCCGTCGCGGTCCTCGGAGAGAATGCCGGGAACAGGGCGACCTATCAGGCGCTCCGGCATGACCTCGGCCTCGATCAGCCCATCTATGTCCAGTACGGGAAGTGGCTCGGCCGCGTCGCGCACGGGAACCTGGGCACATCCATCCGCACGAATGAGCCGGTCACGAAAATCCTGCTCCGGCGGCTGCCGGTCAGCCTCTATGTCGGCTTCGCCGGACTGCTCGTCGGCATCGCGATCGGGCTCTCGGCGGCGATCATCTCCGCGCTCCGGCCGGGCAGCAAGCTGGATATCACGGCGTCCGTCTTCGCGCTGGGCGGCATCGCGATTCCGAGTTTCTGGCAGGCGCTGATCTTCGTCTACGTCTTCGCCGTGCTGCTGCATTGGGTGCCGCCGAGTGGCTACACCTCGCCATTCGTCGACCTCTGCGCTCAGCCTGCGGATGCTCGCGCTCCCGGCAATCGTGCTCGGGCACGCACTCGGCGGCAGTCATCATGCGGCAGGGTCGCTCCGCGCTGATCGAAGTGCTCGGGCAGGACTATATCGCGACGGCGCGGGCGAAGGGGCTGGACGAACGCGCGCGTCATCGTCCGCCACGCCCTGAAGAACGCCATGATCCCGATCGTCACGATCATCGGCTTGCAAATGGGGCAACTCGTCTCCGGCGCGGCGATTGTCGAGACCGTCTTCGCGATCCCCGGCGTCGGACGGGCGGCAGTCGACGCGATCGCCAACCGCGATTATCCCGCTGCTCCAAGGCGCGGTCCTTATGCTCACGCTCGCGGTGATGATCGCCAATCTGCTCACCGACCTCACCTATGGCTATCTCGACCCACGGATCCGCTACCGATGAGCAGCGAGCAGATGCGCCTACCGCCGCGCACGGTGCCATCGAGACGACGACCCTCCCGACCGCGGCATAGCGGAATCGGGCGGCAGCAGGAGCGCGCGCTGGCGCATTCGTTCGGCGCGTCCTCGACGCGCGACTCGCCGGGGCAGGCATGGCGATTCTGGCGATCGTCGTCTTCTGCGCGACTCTTCGCCCCCCTGATCGCGCCGTATGACCCGAACGCGCAAGATTATCTCGCGCTCGCCGAGCCCCCTCAGCGACCCATCTGCTCGGCACCGACGACCTCGGGCGCGATGTCCTCTCGCGGATCATTTACGGCTCGCGCGTGTCGCTCGAAGTCGGCATCATCGCGGTCGGCATCGCCGTCAGCCTCGGTGTCACGCTCGGCCTGCTCGCCGGATTCACCGGCGGCGGGGCGGACAATGTCATCATGCGCTTCGTGGACGCGGTGCAGGCGTTCCCCGCACTGATCCTCGCGCTGGCGATCACCGCTGCGCTCGGCCCCGGCATCGGCAACGCGATGATCGCCATCGGCTTCGTCTCCATGACGACGATCGCTCGGCTGACACGCGGGCAAACCCTCTCCGAGCGCGAGCGCGAATACGTCGCGGCGGCACGCGTGATCGGTGTCTCGCCGACTCGTCATCATGGCGCGCCACATCTGGCCGAATGTCACCGCGCCGATCATCGTGCAGGCGCACGCTGCTGATCGCGACCGCGATCGTCACCGAGGCGTCGCTCTCGTTTCTCGGCGTCGGTGTCGTGCCACCGACGCCGAGTTGGGGCTGCGATGCTGCGCTCCGGCTCGCCAGTATCTCGAAACCGCGCCGTGGTTGGCATTCGCGCCGGGGATCGCGATCTTCATCACGGTGCTCGCATTCAACTTTGTCGGGGATGGGTTGCGGCAGGCGCTCGATCCCCGGCTGAAAAACCGGGGGGCCGCTGAACGATCAGGCGGCCGGAAAGGAGGAGAGGATGGTGACAGGAAGCACGGGTCTCGCGGCGCACCGCGCTAGCCAGTATCGGCGGCATCACGGCGGCAAGCATCCTGGCGGCGTGTGGCGGGTCAACCGCCGCCACGCCCACGACGGCAGGTAAGGCAGCGCCGACTACGGCGGCAATCGTGCCGCAGATCGTCACACCAACCATCGTCGCCACTGCCGCGAGTGCATCATCGGCCGCGCCAGCAGCGCCGACGGCAGCAGCGGCGTCCGCCGTAACGGCGGCCAGCCCGAGCGCGGCGAGCGGGCGCCGTCAAGCGCGGCGGGCAACTGCGCATCATGCAGATCAACGATTTCGTCTCGATGGACCCGATCTTCGCGAGCGGCCCGACGGCCAGCGCCTGTTACGACTGGCTGCTGGCGTGGCGGCCAAATGCCCAGGGGCAGTTCGGCGTGCAGCCACAGCTGGCGAAATCGTGGGATATCACCGGCAATACGATCGTCTTCAAACTGCGGGAGAATGTGAAGTTCCATGACGGCTCGCGACCTGAACGCAGATGCGATCGTCTGGAATCTCAAGCGGATGGTGCAGAATCCCAAGAGCTTCGCCGCCAACTTTCTGCCCGCCGTGGACAAGAACAACCCCGCCCAGACGCTCGATCCGCTGACCGTGCAGGTGAACCTCACGCGACCAAGCGCCGCGATCCTCAGCTCACTCAGCGACGCGGTCGTCAACACGGCGATCGTCTCGAAGAAAGCCGCCGACGATCACGGCGAGGAATGGCTGAAGACGAACGCCGTGGGCACCGGCCCCTTCAAGTTCGTCAGCTTCGCCTCCGGCGACAAACTGGTCGTGACGAAGAACGAGAACTACTGGCAGATGGGCGCGGACGGCAAGCCGCTGCCATATGTGGACGGCGCGACGTATCGGGTGATCATCGAGGCGACGACGCAGTTCAACGAGATGCGCGCCGGCACGGCGGATTTCATGCAGAACGTGCCGGGGCGCAATGTCGCGGCGGCAAAGCAAATCGCTAACGCGCGCTACATCGAGTCGCCGTACTGCGGGCAGCAAGCGCCAGTTCTTCTTCAACGCGATCAAGCCGCCGTTCCAGGACAACCTGAATCTGCGCCAGGCCATCCAGTACGCGGTCGACCGCGACGCGATGGCAAAGGCGCTTGGGCAGGGGATCGGCATCCCGCTCCCCTATGAGTTCGTGCCGGGCGCGATCGGCTATGACACCACCGTGCCGGCGTACGAGTTCGATCTGGACAAAGCGAAGGCGCTATCAAGGAGTCCGGCGTGACGCTGCCGCTCAACGTGCGGCTGACGGCGCACAACCGCGAGCTGGACATGCAGCAGGCGCAACTGATCCAGGCGATGCTCGACAAGATCGGCGTGAAGATCAACCTCGATATCGTCGAGCGCGTCGCGTGGGGCGAGAAGGTTCGCATCAACAACGATTTCGAGATGGCGACGCGCCTCAGTGGCGTCGCGGTGGACCCGACGAACGACCTGCTCGTCACCTGGGCGGAGGGCGGCAACTCCGCCTACAGCCGCGCGAAAGTACCCGGCCTCATCGACACCCTCCATCAGGCTGATGCCTCGTACGATGACAAGGTGCGACAGCAGTTGTTCGTCAAGGCGCAGAACCTGATGTACGAATCTGCCTGGTTCGGCTATATGTGGTTCGAACTCGGCAACTTCCTCGTGCACAAGCGCATCCAGGGCTTCCCCAACGTCTGGGGCTCGTTGCGCGAATCGGAGTGGTGGATCAGCTCATAGCAGCGGTGGCACAGGCTATAGCCTATGCCACCAGATATATTGGATCGGACACTGGGGCATTGATGAAAGGACAGCACGCGTGAAGATCACCGGCATCACCACCGAAGAATATCGCTGGCCGCGTCACAAGCCGATCTCCAACGGCCTGCACACCTATACCCATTCCGGCCTCGATCTCGTCAAGATCGAGACGGACGAAGGGATCACCGGCATCGGCCTCGGCGGTGGCGGTCTTATCGGCCATGCGACCATCGAGCACCTCAAAAAACAACTAATCGGCGAGGACCCGATCGATGTCGAACGCCTCTGGCACAAGATGTGGATCCCCAAACTGATCGGTCGCCGCGGCCTCACCACGCGCGCGATCAGCGCACTCGACATCGGCCTGTGGGATATCCGCGGCAAAGTGGCGGGCATGCCCCTCTACAAGCTGCTCGGCGGCTTCCGCGATCGCGTGCCCACCTACATCGCGGGCGGCTACTACGAGGAGGGCAAAGGGCTGCGGGAACTCCAGCAGGAGATGGACGACAACATCGCGCATGGGCGCACAGCGCGATCAAGATGAAGGTCGGCGGAGTGCCGATCCGTGAGGATGTCGCCCGCGTCGAGGCGGTGCGCGAGGCGATTGGGCCGGAGGTCAAACTGCTGGTGGACGCGAACTGCGCCTACCGCTCCTACCAGGCAATCCAGTTCGCCAAGCGGATCGAGGAGTACGACATCTTCTGGTTCGAGGAGCCCGTCGCACCCGACGACTACGAGGGGCATCGCAAACTGGCGGAAGCGACAAGCATCCCGATTGCCACCGGCGAAAACGAGTACACGCGCTATGGCTTCCGCGATCTGATCGCGCATAATGCGGCCGCGATCCTGAATGCGGACGCGAAGGTGCTCGGCGGAGTGACGGAGTTCATGAAGGTCGTCGCGCTGGCGCAGGCGAACGACCTGGACATCGCGCCGCACGGCTCGCAGGACATCCACATTCATCTCGTCGCAGCGATCGCGAATGGGCTGATCCTCGAGTTCTATCGGGACAGCGTCGATCCGATGTGGGGCAAGACGTACAAAGAGACGCTTGCGGCTCAATGACGATGGCACGGTGAGCCCACCTGAGGTCCCCGGCATCGGGGTCGATCCGAACTACGAGGCCCTCGCACCCTATCGTGTCGGCTAAGATGTGGTAGCGTAGGCTTCAGCCTGCGCGAGAAATCGCAGGCTGAAGCCTACGCTACCAGGGAGAACCGATGGTCCGCATCACCAGGATTCACGCGACGACGGCATCCATGCAGTCGGATATCCGCAATGCGTACGTCGATTTCACACAGATGACGACCTCCGTCGTCGCGATCGTCACAGACGTGGTGCGGCATGGCAAGCCGGTGGTTGGCTACGGCTTCAACTCGAACGGGCGGTATGCGGCGACGGGCCTGCTCAAGGAGCGATTCATCCCGCGCCTCGAACGGGCCGCGCCGGAATCGCTCCTGACCGACGCGGAGGATAATCTCGACCCGCACCGCATCTGGCAGATGATGATGACCGGGGAGAAACCGGGCGGGCACGGCGAGCGGGCCGTCGCGGTTGGCACCGTCGATATGGCGGTCTGGGACGCGGTGGCGAAGATCGAGAAGAAGCCACTTTTTCGCCTCCTCGCGGATCGCTATCGGGGTGGCGAGGCGGACGAAAAGGTCTTTGTCTATGCGGCGGGTGGCTATTACCAGCCAGACAAGAACCTGCGTGCCTTACAGGATGAGATGCGTGGCTATCTGGACCTCGGTTACACGGTCGTCAAGATGAAGATTGGCGGGGCGACACTTGCCGAGGACCTCGAACGGATCGAGGCGGTCCTTGCCGTTGTCGGCGAAGGCCAATCGCTCGCGGTGGACGCGAACGGTCGCTTCGACCTCCCGACCGCCCTCGCCTACGCGGATGCACTCGCGCCCTATCATCTCCGCTGGTACGAGGAGGCGGGCGACCCCCTTGATTACGAGATTCAGGCAGCGCTGGCCCATCACTACACACCACCGCTTGCGACCGGGGAAAACCTCTTCTCGATGGTCGATGCGCGCAACCTGATCCGCTACGGCGGGATGCGATCGGATCGCGACATCCTCCAGTTCGATCCCGTCCTCAGCTACGGTCTCGTGGAATACCTGCGCACGCTCGACATGCTCAAGGAGTATCATTGGTCAGCGCGGCAGGTGATCCCGCACGGTGGTCACCAGATGGCGCTCAACCTCGCGGCGGGGTTGGGATTGGGCGGCAACGAGTCCTATCCGGGCGTCTTCCAGCCCTTCGGCGGCTTCGCGGACACGATTCCGGTAGAATCGGGGTTTGTGCGGCCATCGGATGCGCCGGGTATCGGCTTTGAGGAGAAAGCGGCACTCTTCACGCTCTTGCGCACCGTGACGGAGTGACGGAGTAACAGAAATCAGGCCCTTCGGATGGAATCTCGCAATCTGCCGTACCCCTGCCCCTACTGCGGACACCCCCTCTGCCGACCGACGGAGGTCGATCCGCAGCAGACCATCGTCGCACGCCAGCTTCAACCGCCCGTGTATGTCGAGACTCGTGTGCGGGACATCAACATCGGTCTCGCGATTGGCCTGGTGATCGTGCTCGTGATGGATGTCGGTGTCTTTGTGCAGCGGGATTTCTCACCCTTCAGCTTCGGCTCGAATGTGCTGGTCGCGGGCGGTCTTACCGCCCTCCTCGCCCTCTGGTACTGGCGAATGCGCGTCGATACCGCCGCCACAAACGCGACGGAGTACGCCGCCTACGAGAAGCGCATAGAGACATGGCACCACACCTGGTATTGCACGTATTGCGATGCGGTCTTCATCCGGGAATGAGCCCCCGCTTGTAACGTTCGCCAGCGAGTCAATCGGGCGAATATCAGAAACCTTATTATGCGAGAGTGTAATAAGCCGTTACTGGTCTCGCTCTTATTATACGAAACCCGATAATTCTGCAATCAGGATGAGGCAGGT
Organism: uncultured Chloroflexia bacterium; assembly: GCA_963763655.1. GTDB lineage: Bacteria > Chloroflexota > Chloroflexia > Thermomicrobiales > JALYUS01 > JALYUS01. The sequence continues at coordinate 22,003 of CAVXPY010000003.1, read as the reverse complement.
GCGACGCGGCGAACTTACGGCGTGAGCGCATCGACGACACGCACGCTCCGGTAGGTCCAGATGCGATGCATGAGGAAATTAACGCCCGCAGCCACGATGATCGCGATAAATTGTGCCAGGACGGGCTCCATATGCAGAAGATGGTAAAGCAGCGTCGAGAGGCCGACCGTCAGCACTGCGCCAAGCGCCGCCGCGCTATGAAAGCGAAGGAAGCGATAGTGCCACGGGTGCCCCGCATGTACGAGGCTCCGGAAGGTGAAAAAATCGTTGAGGAGGAAGCTCGCAAACGTCGATATCGCCGTGGCAATAGTGACATAGACAACGTAGGGCAGGGAATGCTGATGCGTGAACGCCCAGACGCACGCGAGGTTGATTATCGCGCATGACGCACCAACGACAACGAATGCGATCACTCGTCGCCATTCGGCGAGGTAGAGGCCACTCAGTCGGTCGAGAAGACGTATAGGGATTTTGCCAGCAACGACTACCGATCCTGGCTCTTCAGAGTGCATGAATACCTGCTGTTCAGAAATCCACGAGTGCGTGCGTTCGAGCCTCCGCATCGGCGGGCGTCCCTGCCTCTGCGGTGAAGAGGGACGCGCGGTATTTCTGCGCGACCGTGTCACTATCCCCATCGGCGACCATATGCCCCTCGTCGAGCCAGATCACCCGATCGCACAGCCCGACGACCTGCGGCAGCGCGTGCGATACGAAGAGCATCGTCTTCCCCCGCCGCCGGAAGTCCCCGATCGCGATTTCGCATTTTGCCTTGAATGCATCGTCCCCCACTGCGAACACTTCGTCCGTGATCAACACGTCCGGGTCCACATGGATGGCGATCGAGAAACCCAGCCGCATGTACATCCCCGACGAATAATGCTTCACCGGTACATCGATGAAATGCTCCAACTCGCTGAATGCGACGATTTCCGGCAGGATGCGCTGGATCTCCCGCTTCGATTTGCCGAGGAACGCGCCATTCAGGTGGATGTTCTCTCGCCCTGACAGGTCCGGGTGGAAGCCCGCCCCGACTTCCAGGAGCGCTGCGACCGTCCCATAGACCGCAACAGTGCCCGTCGTTGGCTGCATCAATCCCGCAATCAGCTTGAGCAGCGTGCTCTTGCCCGAACCATTGCGCCCAATGATGCCGAACGCCTCGCCAGGGTAGATCGAGAAGTCGATATCCTTGAGCGCCCAGAACTCCTCGCCGGAGCTTCGATTCCCCTGAAGGGTACGCACGAAAAGCTCGTGAAAGGTCTGCGGTCGCTCGGTATGCAGGATGAACCGCCGCGACACGTCCTTCACTTCGATGATCGGCCGCCGTTCTTCCGCCATCTACAACTCCTCGACGAACTTAGGCGACAGCTTCATGAAATAGAGCCAGCCCGCAACTAATGTGATGGCGCAGGAAAAGAACATCCGCACAAGGAAACTCATATCGGGCCACGCAACATCGTAGAAGAGGAGGCGAAACGACGAGATGAGCGACGCCGGGGGATTCACCCAATAGAGAATCCGCTGCCCATTCGGAAAGACGTCCTGCATCCGGTAGATGATTGGTGTCAGGAAGAACCAGAGTTGCATGACGATATCGAGGAAGTTCCGCGTGTCCTTGAAGAAGACGGCAGTGGCGGAGGAAATAAAGGAGATGCCGAGCGCGAAACAGAAGAGACAGATGAGAATGAACGGAAAATAGACGATCTGCGGCCCGGGCCGGGTATGGGTGACAATCATGATGATGAAGACGCTCGGCATGGCGAAGAGCAGGTTGATCATGTTCGTCAGCGTCACCGAGATTGGCAATACTTCATGCGGGAAATGGACCCGTGCGACGAGCGTTCCCGATCCCGTAATGACGGACATCGACTCCATCACCGACGCATTGAACGCATTCCAGACGACGAGGCCGACAATGAAGAAGAGCACGAAACGATCAACACTGCTTTTGAGTAAGACCGTGAAAACGAGGGTGAAGACTAATGCGGTCAGGAGCGGGTTGAGGACTGCCCAGACGAACCCGAAGACCGAGCGGCGGTAGCGAACCTTGAGATTGCGTGCGGTAAGTTCCCAGATCAGGTTGCGGTGGCTGATCACATAGCGCAGCCGCCAGATCATCCCCTGTTCCCGTGTGCTGGAATAGACCGGCGTCCACGCCTTGTCGCCGATCGCGCTGCTCTGTGCCATCGAAACCCCTTTGCCCTTGAAACCTATCGTACCCGCAGGCGAGTATAGCAACGGATGGTTGCATGTCAAATCATGTGATCCAGGCAATAGGATCAAACGCAGGCGTACCGTCATGGAAACGACGAACGATACGCATTGCGCGGACATCGATTCATTGATGCCACAGGGAGAGCACGGCGCGTGTGTTCCGATGTCTTCCGAACCCGTTCTATGCTAATCTTGTGCGGGTGATCGCATCGTGCGCGTGAGGTGAAAGGATATATGATGAGTTATCCCGTCCCCGTTCCTCCCGAAGAGCTTATCTATCGCGTAACGGGCAGTCCCGATGCGGATGGATTCCATTACGGTGGAAAGATGACTCTCGATATGTTCTCCGATGGTCTGCGCAGCATCGGGCGGTCATTGGCGGACTTTGAGGACATTTATGATTTCGGTTGTGGCTGTGGGCGGCTCACTCCCTGGCTCCTCGACGAAGCGCCGCAGGCGCGTCTCCACGGTTCCGACATCGATGTCGCCGCGACAGACTGGCTGCGACAACATTTTCCCGAGGCGGATACCCGTGTCAACCAGGGGATGCCGCCACTACCCTTTCGCAACGTCAGCTTCGATCTCGTGATCGGATACAGTGTTTTTACTCATCTGAATGAGGAATATCAAGACGCCTGGCTTGCCGAGTTGCGCCGGGTGACGCGACCGGGTGCCATTTTTCTACTGACCGCGAACCTCGATCGGTCATGGCAGAATAGTATGGAACACTCTCCCGAAGAGTATCATGACTTCATGCGCGGGCTGCGTGCGGAGACCGAAGAGCAAGGCCTGTATTTCTACACGCACGATAGCTGGGAGAAGCATTTCCCCGACTTCTACCACACGACGTGGCACACCGTTTGGTACATCCGCAAACACTGGTCACAATGGTTCACGGTGGAGAACATCATCGATGGCAAGTCTGAGGCACTTCATCAAGCAACCGTCGTTCTTTCACGCGGTGAGTAGCTTGCATAGACGGTGACTCCAGTGAGTGAATATAAGCACACGACCCGAGAAGGGATGCGATGTATCTCTCCTTTTCTTGTCGTTATTTCTGGCGAATGAGCGTTGACGAGCGCGTACTTGGAGTCATACTATGGTGGCTATGCATAATGGAGGAACCGAGCGCTACAGTCAGAATTATCGTCGCCGCGACTTTGCAGCGCGGTATCTCAAGGGTGACGGGATCGAATTAGGGGGGCTTCATAACCCACTGAATATTTCGGGGTTGCCAATCACGCGCATCCGGCGCGTTGATCGTTATGACCTGGCGGGCCTGCAAGAGCATTATCACTACCAGCCTGAGGACCTCATCACGGTCGACATCGTCGATGATGGGCAAGTTCTTTCAACGATCACGGATGATTCACTTGACTTCATTGTCGCCAATCATCTGATCGAACATTGCGACAACCCTATTGGTACACTCAAAAACTGGCTCGGGAAGCTGAAAATGGGCGGCACGATCTTCATGGCGGTGCCCGATAAGCGCGTTGGCTATGAGGAGCGTCGCCCACTGACTCCGCTTTCTCATATTGCTGTAGATTACTTCAGCGATAGCGCAACGCGGAAAAAGCGCAATCGCGACAATATTACGAGGAGTGGGTGGACTATTTCGAGTATGCGTATACCTCGGAATCGACATCAAACCGAGAAGAGCGTGTCCGTCATTTGATTGATACTGATTACTCTATTCATTTTCATGTCTTCACTTTTGAGAGCTTTCGCGAAATGGTTCTCTACGCGAGAGATACACTCGGCTTTCCCTTGAGAGTCGTTGATACTGCGTACCCGGAGAGAGCGTCATGGGAATCGCTGTTCATCCTGGAGAAATGCGATGACCATGAACGATCTCTTGAGGCTCCCGATACTGAGCAACTCTCCCCAGAGACGCTTTTGCACCTGAGGACACAGTGGCAAGATGCGCAAATCGAGCTTGAACATTGTGACCTTATTATCCTGCGCCTTCGCGAACTGCTCACCGAAGAAGAGACAAAGTTTCAAGGCGCGACGAAGCAGATCGCAGAACTACAAACGAGTCTCCAGAATGCTGCTGCACAGCTCTCGGAACAAGATCACATACTGACCGCCGAAAAATGACTATATTCGCACCCTCGAAACGCGCCTCAATGCGATCGAGCAGGAAATTCTCCTGTGGAAGAGTGAATATATTGCCTATCTGGAAACGTATGTCCGCAGCCTTGACACCAGTAAGGCAGTGAAAGTGGGCCGCGCGTTTAAACCGTGTCGTATCCTTGGGCAGAAAATCTTAGCCCAGACCACATAACCCTTTTTGTTATGGCAGGTATTTGCTGCTCAGGATCGGTCTCATTGACTTCCAGAGGAAGACTCTTCACCCTCTCCTTGTTCGGAACGCTGTCACCGATCGACGTCAGACAAACGATGGCGCTCACCCATAGAGATACGCGCCACGAAATTCGTTGTCTACGACCGAAAAGAATCCTGCGACATCGATGATGAGGTTCGTGGTCGTCGAGACATAGCTCTTGAATGAGCCGTCACTCCCCAGGCCCACCACGAAGGCATTCGGCACGACCTGCCCCGACACATAGTTAAGGTTCGAGGCAAGGGGTAAGGGTTTGTCTCCCGGATAGAACGTCACGAATCCCGCACCCCCCCCGCGCATCCGCGACGGCGGTGCCATTACCGACGATTGCTGCTGCGCTGGTAGGGATTCCCGTGCAGGTACCAGCGGGGACGAGCGCCAGGGAACTCCCTGCGGGTAGTGGGGCATTCGGTCTGCTGCAGGCGTTTTGGCCGGACGGCTATCAAGCAGGCGAACAGGAGCAGCGAGTGAGTGGAAGAGCAATCCGCCACTACTTGTCGTATCGTAATAGCCCGTCAGATCGATCACCAGGTTGGTTGTCGTGAGCGCGTAGCTATTGAATGAGCCATCGGGGGCGAAGCCCACTGAGAAGTTGTTTGGTGCGACCTGCCCCGGCACATAGTTGAGATTACTGGCGAGCGGGAGTGTCGTGTTGCCGGGATAGAAGGTGATGAAGCCGGGGCCACCGCCCGCATTCGCGATCACGGTCCCATTCCCTTCAATCGCCAATGCACCATTGGTAATATTCGAGCATGAGGTGGTTGCGGCAATCTTGAGCGAATTGCTGCCACTGAGCGGGTTCCTGGGGTGATACAGGCATTCTGACCACTGCGACTATCGAAGAGCCGGACCGGTGCCGCAAGTGGATGAAAATAGAGCGGGACACTATTCGCGGCGGGCTTCACCGACGCGGTGCCTGGCACTGCTCGTGATTGGCAGGTAGTAACTGACAATGTCAATGATGACATCGGTGGGTGCGGACGCATAAATCGTGATATTGCCGCTCGTGCCTACACCAACCGTGAATGAGTTCGGCGCAGTCGCGCCAGGGGTGAAATTGGCATTGGACGCAAGGGGGAGAGACTGACCGGTCGGATAGATTGTCACAAATCCAGGCGCATTACCCGCAACGACGGTCACATTGCCTTTGATACCGATGGCAGTGTCGGGCACGCCCGTGCAGCTACCTGTGACCTTCAAATCGAACGAGCCGCCTGCGCCGAGCGTGCGCCCTGGCGTCGTGCATGCGCCCTGTGCAGCCGTACTCACCGACTGCGCGGATTGGCGGGTATCGAAGGCCCGTATCGGATTGCTGAGGATGACGGTTCCTGTACCCGTCGATGGCGGCGGCGGCGGCGGGGGTGGCGGGGGGGCACCACCAGTGAACTCAAACGCGCCCGCATCGCACGCACCACTTTGCGGTCGCGCGGTACCGATCTGATCGGTTGCGGGGCAACCATTCGCTGCCAACCCCGCCTGATCGATTGCCCCACTCCCCGCAAGCAATGCATGCGTCTGTGTCGTGCCACCATTATTGGCGAGGGGGCCGATGTTGACCGTGCCACTCGGGACACCCGCACACGTTGCATCACTCGCGAAATTAAAACCCTGCGAGGTAGCTGCATTGCAGTTTCCCGCTGCATTGTTCGCCAACAATGTGCCCAGGAGATTCACCGTCGCCGATTGATTGTACACGCCACCGACCCCGAGCGCAGTGTTCGCAGCAACAGTGCTGTAATTGAGTGTCAGCACACTCTGCGCATCGGTAACGAAAATGCTCCGCCGACGAGGAATGTTCCTGCGGGCCCGTTGAGCGAGTTCCCGGAAATCGTACTGTTCGTGAGCGTTAGCTTAGCTCCCTGTGAGACGATGCCGCCCCCACCCGGACCCGCAGCGATGTTTCCTGAGATCGTACTCCCCGTAATAGTCCCGATCCCTACACCCAAACCACCCGTGAAATTGATACCGCCGCCAATTGCCTTGGCAGTATTATTACTTATTGTGCTATTCGTCATGGTGAATACATCTTGGCTAATCATTCCACCGCCGCTATTGCTGGCGGTATTGCCCGTAATCGTTGAGCCCGTGACCGTGAGTGCGGCAAGATTCGTAATGCCGCCACCATTCCCATTCGTGACTATGTTTCCGCTGATCGTACTATTACGACATCCATGAATGTCGAGGATGCTTTCGGAGGATCACCGTCGTTATAGAGGCCACCACCTGAGTCTGATGCCGAGTTATTCGCGATCGTGCTGTCAGTGATCGTCGCCTTATTGTTCGTGATGTTGGCTACCCCGCCACCGTAACGAGCGCCAGTATTCCCACTGATCGTCGTCTTCGTGATCGTGAGAGCGGGGCTAACATTGTAGATCCTGCCCCGTCACCCCTCCCGGTCAACGTGTTATTCTTTATCGTGCTATTGTTGATCGCCAGTGTGCCTTGATTAGTGATACCGCCACCAGCACTGGTAGACATATTATTGTCTAACGGTACATCCATTGAGTGTGAGTGTTCCCCCAAAAACAAAAATACCGCCTCCGGAGCCACCACCAGTTTCCTTATTTCCTGTGATCAGGACATTATTCAGGGTAACAATCGACCGAAAGCCGACAAAGAGGCGCACCACCGCCACCCGCAGCAGCGGGCGGCGCAGCTTGGGTCTCATTGCCACCCGTCAACAGTGAGATTACTGATAGAAGCAGTCTTTCCGTCCGCGACCTGAAAAACGCGCTGTCCTTTGTTGCTGTCCGCCTGGACAATCGTATTCGCTGGATCTGCCCCAACCAGTGTCAGGTTCTTGTCAATAAAGATATTCCCCTCCGGGTAAGTATCCGCTGCAATGGTGATGGTATCGCCATCGACAATCGCACCCGAAGCGACCGCTCGGCTGATGCTTGGGTAGCAGTTCTTTGTCGGGTCGTGGTTCACACAATGTCCGATTGGTACCGCTGCCGCCTGAGTGACCATGCTTGGTAGGGTGACAGCATCGCAAGCAATATTGCCGCAACCAGGGCATATCTCTGCATACATGAACGGTGACGAGCAGACCTGCCCAAGCGGCACCTCCAGAAGGATGAAAAGAAACAACTCCTTGCCCGTTGCCGGACAAGCGTGCGTCATCGGAGAACGATGCACGTAGCGTACCAAATTTGATCGTGAATGGAAATACTCGTGAGCCGCGATTTTGAGCGCGAATCATCGCAACACCTCGGGTGTATGCACGGCAATGCTTCGCGCATTGCTCTTCGTATCCGTCATCGCGGCTGCATCGCGTAATCGAGAGCCAGAGACAGGGCAGAGGAGTGTGCGTTATCCATGAAGGAGAACGTTGGAAGGTGGGCACCTTGTGACGGGCGAAATCTCGCATGACGATCACCCGTGAACGGAGGAAGAGCACGTGCGATTTGCGTACTTCGTCCAGGTTGATCGCGGTGTATGGTGCGGGTCGATCTTCCTTCCTCGATGCCGCTGCAACATCTGGCATCGGCCATGGAACAAACTCCTCTCCGCGCGGGCGACGGTAATCCCCTTGTGTGAGCATCTTCTCCAGCCAGACATTGAGGACGATATAGAGATAGCGGCTCCCCATCTCTTTGATCTTCAAATTGGAGACACCTCGGCTGCGATTCCGCCAACTGATCGGGACGACCTTGTAAGTATAGCCGCGCGTGATCGCTTTGAGGGGGATCTCGACGGTGAGATTGAAGTGCGGCGACATCAGCGGCTTGCAGCCATCGATGACGTACGACCGATACCCCTTGAAGGCATTCGTCATGTCATTGAACTGCACCCGGAACAACATCGAGACGAACTTGTTCGCGAGGCGGTTCACGAGGAGCTTGTGCTTCGGGTAATCGATCACCTGGCTACCGAGCGTGAAGCGGGACCCAAATGCACAGTCTGCCTCGTCGCGCAGGATGTAGTAATACCGGACGAGGTCCTCCGGTGAATCCGAGCAATCCGCCATCATGATGACGACGGCGTCGCCGGTGAAGGCACTCAAGCCCGGTGCGGATCGCGCGCCCGAACCCGTGCAGCCCATGATTCTCGATGAGCCGGATACCCGGGTCGTCGGTGCCCATCTCCCGCACGAGCGCGCCCGTGCCATCGGTGCTCCCGTCATCGACGACGATAATCTCGTACGGGATCTGATGCCGTCGGAGTGTCGCCCGCAGCGAGGTGAGCGTCGAACCAATATTGCCTTCTTCGTTCCGCGCCGGAATCACTACCGATAGCCGCATCGCTTCCCCTCCCCGTTACGCCAGTACCGGATCGCCCGCCAACTCGTGCATGATGTCACTGAGCGAGCGCGTAATGTCCCAGTTGGGATAATCGGCACGAATGCGGGAGAGATCGCTGATATAGCAGATATGATCCCCCACTCGATTGTCATCGATGTACTCGTAATCGAGTTGCTTGCCGGTCAGTTCCGCGAGTTGGGCAATCGCTTCGATCATGCTGACACTGTTCGCGCGCCCCCCGCCAATGTTATAGACCGCGCCGGAACGCGGTGCGGTGGAGAACGCCTCGAAGAAGGCGCAGACATCGTACGAGTGGATGTTGTCGCGCACTTGTTTGCCCTTATAGCCGTAGATGCGATAGTGACGCCCCTCCTTCGTCGCGCGGGCGAGGTAGGCGAGGAACCCGTGCAACTCGGCGCTGGAGTGGTTCGGCCCGGTGAGGCAGCCGCCGCGCAGGCAGGCCGTTGGCATCCCGAAGTATCGCCCATACTCCTGCACCATCACATCGGCAGCGAGCTTCGACGCCCCGAAGAGACTGTGCGTCGTCGCATCGACCCGGCACGACTCGTTGATGCCGGGGTAATCCTCGACATTGGCATAATCGAAGCGCGTCTCCAACTCGACGAGTGGCACCTCGTTCGGCGCATCGCCATACACCTTATTTGTGCTCATGAAGACAAAGGGGGACTCAGGCTGGTGGCGGCGCACTGCTTCGAGCAGGTTCAGCGTCCCGACGGCGTTTACCTCGAAATCATCGAACGGCCGGTCCTTCGCGAGGTCGTGAGAGGGTTGCGCCGCGCAATGGATGAGGAGATCGGGCCGCTGATCGCGGATGATCGTGTCGATTCCCTCACGATCCCGAATGTCCACCGCGTGATGCGTGAAATGCCGGGTCGCGCGCTGCAGGCGTTCCAGATTCCAGGTGGTGTCACCGTCCGGGCCGAAGAAACTGCGGCGCATATTGTTGTCGATACCATGAACCGCCCAGCCGCGCGCATCGAAGTAGGCGACGGCCTCGGAGCCGATCAACCCACTACTGCCCGTGACGACGACCCCACGCGTCTTTGCCACCCGTGCTACCCTCCCCAGATATGACGAACGAGCGTTTCCGAAGTTCTGAGCCAATCGTAGATCGAGACGAGTGTCTCATGCGGCGTGTAGCGCGGCTGCCAGCCGGTTGCCGCCGTGACGCGCGCGTTGTCGGTGACGTAGAGCTTCATGTCAGCGGGCCGGTTGTCCGTGACCGAATGCACGGGGATCTGGCACCCCGTAATCTCCTGGCAGAGGTGCGTCGTTTCGACGAGCGAGAGGCTTGAGAATGTCCCGCCGCCGACATTGAAGGTCTCCCCCGTAAGCTGCGCGAAACGCGCGAACTGCGTATCGAGCAGCATCGCAAGATCGTCCACATGCAGGAGGTCGCGGACTTGCTTACCGCTTCCGCCCCAGCCAATATACTGGAGCTCCCCGCCGAAATAGTGCTTCGCCATCCAGAGGGCGAAGACCCCCTGATCGACCTTACCCATCTGCCACGGCCCGGTGAGGACGCCACAACGGTTGATCAGGAAGCGCAGCCCATACATCGCGCCGTACTCCTGGATGAGGAGCTCGGAGCAAAGCTTCGTGGCACCGTAGAGCGAGCGCGCCCCGGTGAGCGGGAAGCCCTCACTGATCCCCTCGGTGGTCACACCAGAGAGATATTGATCCGGCGCGATGGCAAACCGCGTCTCCGTTTCGGTAGTGGCGATCTCATTCAGGTTCGCAATCGGATAGACCCGACTCGTCGAGAGAAAGACGAATGCCGCACCGGTGCGGCGCGCCAACTCGAGGCAATTGATCGTCCCGATGAGGTTGGTATTGACGAGGTACGCGGGCGATTCACCGTAGCCCGCGAGGACGGACGGCTCCGCCGAACATTCGAGAATGAGGTCAATCGGTACATCAGGAAACTGCACATCTTCCGGGTTGCGGATATCGCAGTGCACAAACTCGATACCCTGCGCGCGCAAGCGGGGCAGGTTGGTCTCGGAGCCACGCCGTTTGAGATTGTCCGCAGCGATGATCCGCGTTTCGGGATAGTGGGCCTTGAACCAGGTTGCGAGATTGGAGCCGACAAACCCCGCGCCGCCGGTAATGAGCACTGTCTTCCATTGCATCGGATCCGCTCTCACTCCCTCACCGGACATCGACAATCAACCGCTCGGCCGGTTCGTAATACGCATGTCCGTCAGCAGTGACGACCTTGAGCATCACCGTATGTCGGCCAACGGGCAATGCATCGCTGGGAATCGTGGCACGAAAACCCGATCGCAGATACGCGGCACTCTCGAGCGCCTGCGCCACATCGGGCCGCGCCGAACCATACTCTACACGAATATCGCGTGCATCGTCCACTGAGACATAGAGTGCGGATGCGGGAGCCATCGCAGATGTATCAACCGCCCAGCCATCGATATCGAGGGATTGGCCCTGAGGAAGCTCGATCGGGACAGGGCTCGACTGCGCAGTGCGACCGCCATCTGGAGCACCAAAGGAGACGCGTGTCGTCGCGGGGTTTTTCGTCAGCCCACTCAGCGTCGCGACACTGGGCGCAGACGCCGATGCGCGGAACGCGATGGGAAAGCTTTGCGGTGAGAGGTAATACGACTGCCGATCCTGCGAGACGATAGCGATTGAGATGGTGTGGAGCCCGGGGGAGAGGCGTTCGACGTCAATAGCCGCGCCAAATCCTGACTTCGTGTAGGTGGCATTGCCATACCCTGTCGCCACCTCGGGGCGGGGGAACCCATATTCGGTCGCGACTGCGAACTGCCCATCAATAAGGATAAATACCCCACCCGCTGCTGCATTTGCCGGTGCATCAATCGCCCAGCCAGTGACGGTGAATCCGCCGGTCGTCTGCAGGATGTTCACGGGCTCGCTATGAGGATCTGCAACGATCACCTGACCGATCACCTCTATGGAGGATGGAGTCGTCCCTGAGCGTCTCGTCAGCATTGCGGGGCGAAGCGGCGTGCGATTGTGGAAAATGCCCAGATGATCTTGCGCGAGGTACGGCACGAGGGTCGAGACCGCACCGGGGAGGTAGTACACGCCGAGACAGGAATTCCATGTCGTCTCATATTGCAGGATGCACGATTCATGCTCCCGCTGGAGATCCATCCACCGGCGACCATCCTGGAAACCCGCGACATTCACAATCACGAGTGCGACGCTAACGACGCCGAGGATGCCAAGATTCGCCGCCGCGAGCGCGCTGAATGGCCAGAGCTCTTTGGTCACTGGCGTGGACCGGAGTTTTTCCATAAGATGCATGTAGGTTGCACAGGCGATCACGAGGGCCGCAATCCACCAGAGCGCCGAGAATGCCTGATACCGCGAGGTGAGCGCCTGTGCCGTGCCAAGCGTCGGCCCGCGGCCAAGGGCGGTCACTGCGGCAACGCCGAGCGCGAAGAGACCGAGGCCGATCCACGCGCAGAGTGGCTTCAGCGTGCGTCCGAGCAACCAGAATACGGCGACATTGGCGAGGGTGACGAGGATGCTGATCGCCGCGAAGATCTGCACATGCAGGAGATGCGGGGTTCTGCCGAGATTGCCGAGGGAGATCGCCGGGGCACCAAGATAGGCGAGGGCGTAGGCAAAGGCATCGATAATGGCGGGAGAGGATGTGCTACTGCGGGGAAATCCGTACATATACGGGATGACGACTGCGGCCGCGACGCCGAACCAGATGAGATAGTATTGCACGCGACGATAGCCCGCGAGCCAGAGTGCGGGAAGAAACGCCACCCAGACAATCAGGCCACCGAAGCTTGAGAGCGAGGCAATCAATGCGGCAAGCAACGCGTATCCGAACCCGCGCACGCCCGCAGGGCGCGTTCCGAGCGCCCATGTGCAGAGCGCGACACTGAACACCGTCGCGATAAAGGTCGATTGGAACGGCCAGAGGAAGTCTTCCCATTGCGCGAGGGAAAGGATGAGCAACACCACCGGAATCGCGAGGACGAATGCTGCCTTCGCCGAGCGTAACGAGGATTGGATCGTCAAGAGGATGAGGAAAAATGCCCCCACCGCCATCATCAGATCGACGGTCATCTCGATCTGACGGTTCCAGTGCGTGAGCTCGATTACGGTCAAGTTGATGAGCCGGGGAATGACGATGCGATGCTCGTTATGGAAGGCCCAGAAATCGGCGACGCCGATCGTGCCTTGATCGAACTTGTGGACGAGCTTGACCGTCTCCCACTCATCCCACCAGGGAACATCGGGGGTACGGTTCCAGATCAGCCAGAGGAGGGCAAGGACCTGCGTCAGTGGTGCGACAACAACGAACCAACGCAGAGAGGAAAGCCGTTTCCGCGTACCTACCTGCGGGCGAATGCTCGCATCAGGTGCAGCAGCCATCGTAGGGGAAGATGTCTCAGACTGTTGTCCATTCATCGATGACCGAACCCTTACGCCCCCTCATGCGACGACCGCGACACTAGCGGGGCTTCTGTCGCCCTTGTATACGGTGCTTGATCCGAAATGCGAGACTGGGAGGATAGGGTGGTGGGGTTTGCTGTTGCTCCGTCGCCAACGCAGCCAAGTGCGTTGCCCAGGCTTGCAGTTCCTGGTAATCATCCTGCAGCTTGTGCGCCCACGCTTGCAACTCAAGCATCTCGTTTTGCTCGCGATCAGACATCGTCAGGAGTTTATCGGTACTCACCCCGTCATACGATGTGGCGCGGGGAGGCAACGCCAGGATATCGCGATAGAGATCCCATGTCTCCCGGGCGACGTTCTTCCACGTGAATGCGCCGCTCCGTGCAAGGATCCGCGCGACCTGATCTGCCGCTTCCTGCGGATTCGCGATCATCCCCCAGACCATCGCCGCATCCGCGTCTGCATCGTTCATACGCAGGTAGCGCACCTCATCACCGAGCACTTCATGCAGCGACGTGAAATCGGAACTCAAGGTTGGTGTGCCCACCGACGCGGCTTCAAAGGGCACGATACCGAATCCCTCATAGATCGATGGGTAGAGCACGATGGCTGCGTGTGCGAGCATCCAGCGCTTTTCCGACTCGCTGATCTGTTCCATGTAGCGCACGCGCGGGGCGAGCGTGGGGTGCTCGATCCGTCGGAGCGCCTCCTCTGCCGCGGAACTCCCGGCAAACACTTTCGGCCCCGCGAAGACCAGAAGGCCGGGCCAGGTATGGCGCTCGATCAAGGAGTGCAGGATATCGAGAGCGTAGAGGCGATTCTTGTGCCGGAAATCGGTGCCGAGAACCAATACAAATGGGGTCGTCTCGAGCGCGCGCACCGCCGGGCCAATCTCGTCATCCTCTGGCCATTGATGATCGACACCGAGATAGGTGACACGCGCACGCTCAGCGGGCACATCGATACCCTGATGGCGTGCGTCGGAGAGAGAATCCGCACTGATGAAGGCGATACCATCCGCCGATGCCATCGCGCGCTTCGTGAGCGCCTGGTAGCGCAACCAATCGACGGTCCGGGAAAAGTACGACGGATTGGCGTAGGCAATGAAATCGAGTTGGGTGATCACCGTTCTTCGTGCGATCTTCCGATAGCGCCGTAGTTGCTCGTGCGATTCCAATTGAAATGGCCGGTGGACGAGATCAAATATATGATGCCCCCGCTCAAGCTCAGACAAGGTAATGACGCGATCTGCCAGCGTATCGAGATCGAGTAAGAGACGCCGGTCGAGACCGTCATTGACCAGCAAGGTGAGACGTGCATCGCTCGCCTTGGTCTCACAAAGCGCATGGGCAAGTGCGAGCGTCACGGTTTGCGTCCCCGTAATCACGTCCCGGATCGAGGTCGCATCAAGCAGGATGTCTCTCCCGAGCGTCGCCATGCGGGCAGACTCAAGCGCGAGAGAGAGCGGACTACGTGTGTCTCGCTCGATGGTCTGAATCCAGGTGTGGTACCACGGATAGCGGATCGCGATTTCGCGCTCGTGGGTCTGCCGAATACGCCGGACCCGGGTAGTGCGCGCGAGATCGCTCTCACTGTTGAAGGATCGAGAGCCTTTATGAAGGACAAAGAGATCATCCGCAAGCACATGACAGAAACCCGCCATCACGGCGCGTTGGGAGAAATCCACTTCCTCACCGTAGCCCGGCGAGAATGCAGTATCAAAACTCCCGACAATCGTGAGCGCCGATCGCTTGAAGTAGGTGCAATGACCGATCGCGGTCGGGATAATCGGATAGTGTTTCTTCGAGGCATGCTGGATCCGTCGGTCGAACTCCTCGACGGTGAATCCCCGCGGCAAATAGCGATCGGCCTATTCCGATAGGGAACAGAGACGATTGATCCATGATTCGTCAGTGGAGTTGCGGTCGCGATCGTCGTCCGTGCATAGGCAGCCGTGCGCAAACGCTCGAGCCAGCCAGGAGGGACGATGACATCGCTATTGACAAGGACGACATCCCGCGGATGTGTCCATGCGAACGCCGCATTCATCGTCGCGACGAACCCCTCGTTCGCCGGTTTACGCGCATAGAAAAAGCCCCGCGCATCTGCGAGGCGGAAGAAAGTTTCCGGAATCCGCGTATCGGTACTACCATCATCCACGATCAGGATCGGGGACGTCACCGCAGGTGGAGAGCAGACTTTCCAGGCACTCGATCGCATCGTCGTGCGCATTATAAACCGGTACGACGATGACGGGATATCGTCCGTCGTACCTGGCTAACCACTGACTGACCGCATCTCCAAGCGGATCATCCCGATACTGCGCAACGCTCGTTACGACCACACATTCCTTCCCCAAAAGGCTCCACCAATTCTTGCATAACGACAGATCTGCTCTATGTCTTCATCTCATTCATACTGGAAAAAGCCAGAGCAGGCAATACAGGCCGCAGTCAACAAAATCTAAGGTGTGCGCTTTCTGCGGTTACCCAAGATTCGAGCCACCCGGATCACACGCCCCGATTCCAGATTCCGAATCCGCTCTTCGAGACTCGCGATGTACTCATTCTTCCAAGGGAGAATTTCTCCTCGAGCATATGAAAACGCAATGCGTGCTGCGCGAGTTGCGCATCGCGCGCGTGCACCGTGCTTTCGAGATTTACGACCTGCTGATCCTTCTCTCTAATCAGCAGATCTCTTCTTTCGCCACCTGCTGTATATGCCGATCCTTGTCGATGATGATTCGCTCAATATAGGTATCTTTTTCCTCGATCACATGCTGTATATGCCGGTCTTTATCAGTAATGACTTGCTCGATATGCCGATCCTTACCGGCGATAATCTGCTCAATATATGTATCCTTTCCCTCGATTATTTCAAGCAATTCTACATTTCTCTGTGTGAGCCCCTCAATCATTTTCTCTCGGTTCGCGGTGGCGACTGCATCTTGCACGAGCGTGAGAAACTGGAAGTTGCCCTCATAGAGTTGCTGGATACGATGAGAAGCAGAGGAACAGACGCATTCTCAATGTGAGAGAGCAGACCAAGCTTGCTGGACGCAAAGAAAGGAGCAATCTCTCGAAATGCTCTGAGCCGATAGTGAGGATGCGTCGAGCAGAACCGAAGCGAGGCATCCAGTATACGACTCTCCCCAATCGGGCCAAGTGGCATGAAGAGGATAACTGCGTGCGGATAGATTTCGTATAGCTTCGTGAGGTAACCCTCAACCTCCCCATGACATTCCTCACGTGCTGCGACGATAATGAACAGCGACGATACACTCGCGAGACTCGTCAGCGGTACGTCGCGTCCATACCGCGAATCAATCGAAACATCGGCAAAGATGACTTGGGACGATTGGAAATTGAGCTCGCTATTCGCGTCTGTAAAAGACGCTCGCCAGTTCTCATCGGTAGTGATGTTATTTGCCTTCGGCGCGACAACCCGCTGAACCCCTGATTGCATGGCCCAAAAGTACGTTGAGACTCCGGTAGTAGCGTCCGCCGCTAGATCGATAATAGAGAAGGGCTCGGGATAATAGATGGCGGTCAGGTGCATCAAGAAGGCATCAAGGGGGGAAATAGTCAGTGCGCTCGGATTGAGATCGTTCTGCCTCCAGTGCCGTAGATACCGTTCAATGGGCTGGTAGGCTTGAAAAATCGTCGGACTTGCCACGTCATCGATTTGTTCCCTCTGTGACATGTGCACACCTCTCCTATAGCACTTCATTCACGTGGATCATACGACGATTATCGCCCGGTGCAATCACGCAGATTCCCGGAATTTCATCATTTCGCCACCTTGTAGAGACGCATGAATAGCTACGAACAGCCAATCCGCCGATGCATCACATCGCCGCAAACAGTGATTTCATAGATAGCCCAAATCCGGATGGTAACGAAGGCGATCGGTGTTAGCGAGGAGCCAGTTTCTGATGCCGAGTTGATCGAAGACACGACGGATATATCGCTGCTGTGCCTCGTAGTTACTACTCGCATCTTTGATCATCGAATTGGGGAGGCTATAGTAGTTGCCAAAGACAAGCGGCACAAAGGTGATCCGTCGCCCCACCGCCGCAAGGTGCAGATAGAGTTCCCAGTCTTCACGGGCGTGCACCTCATCTTGCGCGAGATAACCACCGGCGTCGAGCAGTTGTATGCGGTCCACAAGCGCAAAGGCGTCAATATAGTTCTCCGCGAATATGCGAAATTGAAAGCTTTCGTTGCTAACCAGCGGTTGGGCATTAATCTGCTCGTCGCGCCAAATTAGGTTCCCGTACACCACGGCGGATCGTGTTTCGGGTAATTACTCGATAGAACTGATAGAGGTTCTCCACGATCAGTTCGTTATCGGCGTCCATGAAGATGATGTAGCGGTGGGTCGCGTACTGCAGCGCATAATTCCGGGCCTGTGGCAGCCCAGCATTCTGCTTTAGCGCGAGCACATGCAATCCCTCGCGATAGAGCAAGGATTCAAGTTGCCTGAGAAGGACTGTGGAACCATCGCGCGAGCCATCATCGACAACGAGAATATCGGCGGGAATCGCGTACTGCTGCATCTCCTGAACTGCCCGGAGCGCCGATCCAATCGATCGCGGCAACACATATTCATGATTCCAGTTTGGGATCACGATGGTAATCCCCGCCCGTTGCGGCAGCTTCGATCGCCCATCGTTCTCGCTCTCGGTAATCGCTTTCGTTTCCATCTGTATCTCCCAAACTCGAACCCGTCCGAGTTACCATCGTTGCGAGGGCTTTCACCATGCTATCTTCAAGCGTCGGCAAGCTCAGGAAGTCTTCGATGAACCGATCACGGACTGACATGAAATCAAGTGTCCGCAACTGTGTGGCCACTTGATCCTCTGCAAACAGTAGGTAGTCGAATAAATCCGGCAGATCGGGGTCTTTCGGATGCAACATTACCTTGATCGGCAACCCACCAGCGAGAAGCGAATTCCGAAAACGCTCGCTTTCGAGATAAAAGTGCTGATGATGGGAACACCAGATCTGATAGCGGGTCCGTGCGAGCGTACTCACCAATTGCCGTTCATTGATGTGCGGGCCGTCCTCAGTCACCGGCGCAATCTTTGGCATGTAGACGAAGCCGCTTGGATCGAATTCATCCACAAGTCTCGAAATGAGACGCGAACGCGCGGGGGAGTAATGCCCGACGAACATCCACGGAATCGGAAAATCAGCCCTGCTTCCCGCATCGTCGAGTACGGTTTGACGCTCTGTTTCTGTCAGGCCGTTAAGAGCAAATTGATAGCGGCTCCGGGCATTTGGGCTGAGCGAGGTAGCTTGATCGTGAAACCCAAAATCGAGGAGCAAAGGAATATTCGCCGCAGTACAGAGCGCATCGGTGTGTCCGAACCAGGGCGTATCGACGCATTCGAGGAGAACCGCCGCCATCCGGTTGGTGCGCCCCTGGATATCTGCGATACGCGCTAATGCGCCCCCCTCGGTTGCATCACTCATACCCACTTCATACGGATTGACGAGGAAGCACCAATCGTACTCACGCGGCGCGTATGATTGAAGGGTTACGACATCTGTGGAAAAGCCGAGGGTTTGTAACGCGGTTGCTATTCTCCGGCCAGCCTGGTTGTAGAAATAGTTCACCGAACCAGGAATGAGAATCAGGGCGTTCGGGGAGATTGCTCCCGCCGCGTTCTCCATCCGGTCGCTCCGATCAGCGAGGTGAACGAAGATATCTGCCAGTCGCCGTTGCGCCCTAAGAGTACGCTGATCTGCTTCCTCGAGCAATCGGGCATCTCTCTCAAGTGCCTCAACGGTTTCACTGCGTGCCTGGGCTAATTGGTTCTCGATCTCCACCGTTTGTGCCCGCAAATCGAAATTGTCGCTGTTGAGTTGGTACCAACCCGCATAGTGCGCAAGAAAATCCTTATACAGCGTCTCGAGATTATCAACCATGACGGTGTTTTGCGTCGTTGGAAGCGGAGTATTCGAGCATATCGCAATATAGTACCGTGGATCGATTGAGCCCTCGGCGTGCGCGGAATAATGCATTTTCGTCGGATCGATTTCTGCAACGAGGAAACGGCTTTGTTGAGATTCGCGCAGAAATACTCGGTCATCGCTCTTTGCAATCACTGAGCTCGCAATCAGACGTTGTCCGAACAGTTGGACATGTCGAAAGTACCGACGCAAGAGCGCGATAAATTCCGCGCGATCGAGTTCGAGCTTATGAAATGGGTTTGCCACCTCGGCCTCATCGCGATACACGAGCCGGTTCGGCGTCGATATCATCAGAATGCCGCCCGTAGAGAGCGAAGCATTCATCGCAGCGATGAATGCTTCGTGGCCCTCGAAATGCTCGAGCGTCTCGAAGCTCACGATCATATCGACGCTAGCAGGCGCGAGCGCAAACTGCTGGGCATCGGCGCAGACGAAGTGGATATGCTCGCTGCCGTATTGCTCGGAGGCATGCGCGACGACCGCAAAGTCGATATCGACCCCGATGACATGGCGTGCGACTTGACCGAGCATTGCCGTGCCATAGCCTTCACCGCAGGAGATATCCAGAACACGTTTATGTTTGGCATGGCGACAGGCAAGAAGATAGCGGTGGACATGTTCGTATCCCGTGATGTAATCTCCGGACCAAGGTAAAAAGCGCTCACCTGTATCCCGCAATGTATAAGTCATAAGGCTTTATTCCTCACCCAGTCTGCTGCGGTCATTCCCGTGTTTGTATCTCCATAAGCAAAGGCGGTGAGCGGCATGATTGCTAGCGAGGATAGATACATGGCCCGCATTATACACTGACGATTGCGACATCCTGCTCGGAGCCACCCAAAAGCGCAGAGCTTATGCGTTCTGGATGTGCGGTAACGTGAGAGGCAGAACGAACGCTCCTTTGCGACGATTTTCGTGTCTGACGCGAAGATCAATCACCAAGGTGGAGTTGCGTCGTTTCGGTAGACACCGGATGATTTGCATTCGAGCAAATCCATGGAGGTGTTCCGATGCCGAAACCGCACGCTCCTTATCCCCCCGCCTTCAAAGACGAGGCCGTTCGTTTAGTCCTCAGTGGCGATAAATCGATCGCCGCGATTGCGCTCGATCTGGGCGTCTCCGATCCGACGTTGCGTAGTTGGGTGCGGCAGGCGGAGATCGACGCCGGAACCCGCGACGGACTGACGACCAGCGAGCAGATCGAGTCGCCCAACCGCGGCGTGAGGTCCGCCTCCTCAAGCAGGAACGGGACATCCTAAAAAGCGCGATGTCCCGGTGGGACAACCACGACAATGAAGATCAGGTGCGCGATACTGGCCGCACGGTCGTGCCGAAAGTCGAACGCTTACCGGTGCCATGAGCCCGTCTAAAAAGCTGACTCCGGGATGCTTCCAGCAACCATGATTGTTGCCATCGCGCGAGCGATGAGCACGGGAGGGAAACTTGTCGTTGTGCGCATCCCGCACGACCGTGCTGTTCACTCACCCGTCGCGGAGGAGGACGTATGCAGGTCGTGCACGCCCGGTGTTGTGGTCTCGATGTCCATAAGAAGAGTGTCGTTGCCTGTGTGCTGCTGACCGAGCCGGATGGCAGTGTCCGGCGGCAGGTGCGCACCTTCGGCACGATGACCGCCGATTTACTCGCTCTCGATGATTGGTTGGCTGGCCACGGCGTCACCCAGGTCGCGATGGAATCGACCGGGGTCTATTGGCGGCCCGTCTTCAATCTGCTCGAACATGAGGAGCGCACCATCACGCTCGTCAATGCCCAGCATCTCAAGGCGGTACCGGGGCACAAGACGGATGTCAAGGATAGCGAATGGCTCGCCGATTTGTTGCGTCATGGACTGGTCAAAGCGAGTTTCATCCCGCCCACGCCGATTCGGGAGTTGCGCGAGTTGACGCGTGCGCGCAAGACGCTGGTGCAACAGCGGGCTGATGCGGTGAACCGCGTCCACAAACTGTTGGAGGGAGCGAATATCAAACTCGCCTCCGTCGCCAGTAACATCCTGGGCAAGAGCGGGCGCGCCATGCTCGATGCGCTGCTCGCTGGGGAGACCGATCCCGATATCCTCGCCGCGTTGGCACAAGGGCAGTTGCGCAAGAAGCGGACGGAGTTGCGTCAGGCGCTTGACGGTCGGCTCGCACCACATCAGCACCTCTTGCTCGCGCAACTGCTGACCCAGATCGACTTCCTCAGTGAACAGATTGCGCAGGTGGCGGCAGCGATTACCGGCCTCTGACGCCCATGCAGGAAGCGGTGGCGTTGCTGCAGACAATCCCCGGTGTCAGTGCGACAGCGGCGGCAGCGATTATCGCCGAGATCGGCGTGGATATGGGTCGCTTTCCCAGTGCGAAGCACCTCGCCTCGTGGGCGGGGCTCTGTCCGGGCAACAAGCAAAGCGGCGGGAAGCGATTGAAGGAACAGACGACGAGCGGCAATGTCTGGTTGAAGGGGGTGCTGTCGGAGTGCGCGTGGGCGGCAGCGCGGACGAAGGAGACATATCTGGCGGCGCAGTTCAAGCGGCTGGCGCGACGACGGGGTGTCTACAAGGCGATCGTGGCCGTCGCCCACAGTCTATTGGTGATCATCTACCATGTGCTCCAACGTGGCGAAGCATATCGGGAACTGGGTGGCGACTATTTTGCGCAGATCGATAGCAGGCGCGCGGAAGGCTATCACGTCAAACGGCTGACGGCGCTGGGGTATCAGGTGACACTCACGCCATTGGCAGAAACGGAGCCGATCCCGGCCTGAGGGGAGGATTTTCGAGGGAAAAGCCGCAGCCTTCTTCGCCA
>CAVXPY010000002.1:0-149022 GCA_963763655.1 uncultured Chloroflexia bacterium | reverse complement strand
AATCGGTGTCGCGATGCTTGATAAAATACCTTGAAAGTCTTATCATTAGAATTACTAACAGTCGGCTGCGTGCTGCGTGCTACGGAGTAGACACGCGCAAGGAGCGAGTCATGCGCCGTGCATTGAGCGGACGAATCAATAAACAGGCCATGCCCGCATTGCAGGCTGTCGCCGCGCCCGCGATCGCGCCGGAGCAGATGCCCCGCAGTGGCGAGGCGGTCGAGCGGCTTCAGCCCGCGCCCGCCGATGGGGAGCGCCCGAAGCGTGCGGCGCGTCCGCCACTCAAGCAAGCCTTTCGCGCGCTGCGGAACCCGAACTACCGGCTCTTCTGGTTCGGTCAGGTCGTCTCGATGGTCGGTACGTGGATGCAGCGGGTCGGGCAAGCCTGGCTCGTCCTCCGCCTGACCGATTCGCCGCTCGCGCTCGGCATCGTCACGGCCTGCCAAACTCTGCCGGTGCTGCTACTCGCCCTCGTTGGCGGTGTTATCGCGGACCGGGTACCGAAGCGGCGTCTCCTTGTCATCACGCAGATCGTGATGCTCGTGCAGGCCACCGTGCTCGCCACGCTGACCGCCGTGGGGGCGGCGAATTCCCTGATCGATCCTCTACATTCTCGCGGCGGTGCTCGGCACCGCCACCGCGATCGATAATCCCGCGCGGCAGGCATTCGTCAAAGAGATGGTCGGGCCGGAGGATGTACCGAACGCGGTGGCGCTCAACTCGATTGTGATGAACACCGCCCGGTTGGTCGGCCCCGCGCTCGGCGGTATCACGATTGCGGCAGTCGGCGTCAGTGGTTGCTTTACCATCAACGCGGTCAGTTTCCTCGCGGTGATTGGCGGGTTGCTCCTGATGCGTCCCGAGCGTTTCTATGAGATACCGAACCCGCCACGCGGCAAGATGCTCACACAGATCGCTGAGGGGCTTCGCTACGTGGTACACACACCAGATATTGCCCTTGTCATGCTCCTGATGGGAGTGCTCGGCACCTTCGGGTACAACTTCACTGTACTTTTGCCGCTGATCGCCCAATACGTGCTGCACTCCGGCCCGATCGGTTTCGGTGCGCTCACCTCCGCGATGGCGGTTGGCTCGCTCATCGCCGCGCTGGGGATCGCCTATAGTGGTCGCGTCACCCAGCGCACGCTGCTCACCGGTGCGGCAGGATTCAGTGTGCTGCTGCTCTGCCTCGCGCTCTCCAATGCCTGGGTAGTGACGATTGGCGTGCTCGTCGCCCTCGGCGTCTTCAGCATCGTCTTCACGGCGACCGCGAACAGCCGCCTCCAGATCCTCACCCCTCCGCAGCTCCGCGGTCGGGTGATGAGCCTCTATACGATGCTCTTTCTTGGCTCGACCCCGATCGGAGCGTGGTGCTTGGCACCCTCGCCGAGCACCAGGGCGTCCAGGTCGCGGTGGGGGAAGTCGCCGTGCTCTGCGGCCTCGGCACCGTTGCCGGGCTGCTCTATATCCGTCATCAACGGACGATCATCGCCGCGCGCGAGGCCGAAAAGCGCGCCGCGTGATATGGCCGCGTGCCTATTGTGGCTCCATCATCACTTCATCGACATAGCACCACAGCCAGTCCTCACCGGGTTGGAAGGATTGCATAATCGGATGACCCGTCTCGTGGAAGTGCTTGGTGGCGTGCTTGTTCTTCGATGAATCACAGCACCCGACATGCCCGCAGATGCGGCAGATGCGCAGATGAACCCAGGAGTCGCCCGTTTTCAGGCAATCCTCGCAGCCGTTTGCGCTCGGTGTCACTTCCTGGATCTGATCGAGATGTGTGCAAGAGACTGACATCGACGTACCCCCGTTTATCTATCGTAACAGCGACAGCAATCTTATACACCCTTTGATTCCATCCCGACCACGTCTCATACAGAGACATATCGGTCAGCATCGAGGCGGACTTCCGGGGTAATCGCGCGTGTCTATGTTTTTGCCGGAACCGCGCTTGTGCCCGTCCCGGCGGCGAAGTAGCCCGAGATGTCGATGATGAAGTTCCTTCCCGACAGGCTGTAGAGGTTATACGTCCCGTCTGCCCCTACCCCGACGATGAAGGCGTTCGGTGCGACCGTTCCCGCAGAGTAGTTGAGGTTACTCGCCAGGGGCAGCGTCGTGCCACCGGGGAAGAGCGTCGCGAAGCCGTCCGGGGCATTGCTGCTGTTGTCCACCGTCGCATTGCCGACCAACGCCTTCGCACCCACAGGCACCGTCACGCCGCTGAAGGCGAACGAGCCCGGCAGGTTGAGCGTGCCCTTCGCGGCAAGCGCCACACCGGGATGGACGAATGCCGCTTGCCCCGCACGGGTGTCGAGTTCACGCACGGGTTGGGAGAGCGGGAAGAAGTCGAGCCCGCCTGCACCGAGATCGTCGTAGTAGCCGGTCACGTCGATGATGAAGTTGCCACCGGTGTTGCTGATAGAGGTTGAAGGAGCCGTCGGCACCGAGAGCGACAGTGAAGGCGTTCGGGGCAACGGTACCGGGAGCGAAGTTGAGGTTGCTGGCCAGCGGCAAGGTGGCGCCACCGGGATAGAGGGTGGCGAAACCAGCAGGTGCATTGCCGGTGTTATCTACGGTGGCATTACCTGCGAGGGCTTTGGCAGAGGTAGGAACGGTGACGCCGCTGAAGGTGAAGCGACCGGGGAGATTGAGGGTCTGGCCGGGGGTGAAGGCGGCGTTGGGATGGACGGAGGCGGTCTGACCGGGCCGCGTATCAAGGAGGCGGACCGGCTGGCTGAGGGGATGGAAGAAGAGTCCACCCGCTGCGGGGGGCGCGTAGTAGCCGGTGATGTCGATGATGAAGTTACCGCCGGTGTTGGAGTAGAGCAGAAGGACTGCCGTCACGCACCGAGGGTGACGGTGAAGGCGTTGGGACGGACGGTGCCGGGGACGAAGTTGAGGTTGCTCGCCAGTGGCAGGACGCCCCGGAAGGATAAAGCGTCGCGAAACCGGCAGGCGCGCCAACGGTGTTATCGACGGTGGCATTGCCGACGAGGGCTTGAGCACTGGTCGGCACGGTGACACCACCGGAGGAGAAGCGACCGGGGAGGGTGAGGGCTGTCTGGGGGAGAGGGGCATGCCGGGATGGACGAAGGCAGTCTGACCGGGTCGGGTATCGAGGAGACGGACGGGGGTGGGGAGCGGGAAGAACTGCAAGCCGCCCGTGGGGCCGCCCCGCCTCCACCGCCGTGATTGACGACCTGAATGAGGGTCGGGGAGGTTGCTGGGGGCGAAGGTCGTGTCGCCGCTGTAAACCGCAGCGATTGCATGGCTGCCGACCGCCAGGCTGCCAGTCGCGATCGGGGTCGTGCCGCCCGCGAGGGTGCCACTGCCGAGGGTGGTCGCACCGTCCATGAAGGTGACGGTGCCCGTGGGGGTGCCGCCGCTGCCGGTCACCGTCGCGGTAAAGGTGACGGACTGCCCCACCGCCGAGGGGTTGGCGGAGGAGACGAGCGTGACCGTCGCCAGCGCGAAGACGTACTCGAAGGCACCGATGTCGCACACCGCCCCCTGCGGGCGCGCAACCCCGCGCTGATCTTTGCCTGCGACCGGTGCCGCGCCGGTGGTATTTGCGCAGGTGGCGTTGTCGCCGGCATTGATGGCGGGAGAGCCGGTGAGCAAGGCGAGCGTCGAAGTGCCGTTGGTGGTGCCATTACTTTGCAGAGTAGTGGCGAGCAGGGCGGAATGGCCAACGATGTTGTGGTTGGCATCATTGTCAGCGATGCCGAACGCACCGCTCCCATCGCCGAGCAGGTTGTTCTTGCTGCCTGTGGCGAAGGCACCCAGGATGTCGGGGCCGCTGCCAGTCGCCGCCGTTGTATTGCCCGCGATCAGGGTGTTTACGGCGGTGATCGTGCCGCCATTGTTGAAGATGCCCCCGCCACGGCCACCGACATTATCCGAGTGATTGCTGACGATGGTACCGTTCGTGAGGGTCAGTGTACCTTGGTTGTAGATGCCGCCGCCACCTTCGATGCCATGGGTGCTGTTATTGAAGAGGGTACTATTCGTCACGACCAGCGTGCTGTTGAGATTGTAGATGCCGCCACCCAGGAAGAACGTCGCGTTGTTGCCGGAGAGGGTGCTGTTCACCAGCGTCACTGTGCCACTGTTGATGCTGTAGATGCCGCCACCGGAAACCGCACTGTTACCAAAAAGGGTGGTGTTGGTGAGCGTCACGGTGCCGCCGTCGTTGTAGATGCCGCCACCGCTGCCGCCACTGGTGTTGTTGCCGACCGTCGTCCGGTTCGCCACCAGCGCCGCCCCCGGCTGCAGATAGATCCCACCGCCGTTTGAGTTGTTAGGCACCACGTTCTGGAGGACAAAGCAATCGTTCAGGGTCAGCGTGGATCCTGCCGTCTGCACCACGATGCCACCGGCGGCCCCCAGGCTGCCGGTGTTCCCGCCATTGCGGACCAGTACGCCGTTGATGGTCACCGCCGGTGATGCGGCGTTAAACCCTACCTCGAAGACCCGATCAATCGCGTCGGCGACGTTGCCGGTTTTGCTCGCCTGGACGATGGTCGTATTCGCCCCCGCGCCGTTGATCACGACATTGCGGAGGATATCGAGGTCGCCCGACAGTGCCGCATTCTCCGCGTTTCCGGGGATCGTCAGCGTGTAGGTTCCGGCGGGCAGGGTGATCGTCGTCGTATCGGTGGTGGCCTGGTTGTTGGCAAAGAGGATCGCATCACGCAGTGAGCAGGGAGCGGCACCAGTCCCCGCACAGCCTAGGATGCCAGAATGGATGACATCGCTGTTGCCGCCCGAGTTCGCATCATTCATGGTGACCGTCACGGCGAACGCAGTCGCACGCACCGCTGCCGGAGCGACACCGACGAGCAGGAGCAGAAGGAAAGTAGCGCCGAGGATGCGGAGCGACGCAGGCAGGCGAGGAGATCGCAGTTGGCCAGGCATAGTCACCTCAGTACGAATGATTGATCTGGGGTCAGTATGCCATAGAGCCATTCAATAAAGGGACAAAGAATCGGCAAGAGTGGTAGCAAGAGTTGCGGCTACGACACGATCAGCGTACGTCACATCTTGCAGGTTTCCTTGTCATGCGTACATCGCGGCGCCGCCGTCGCGCCGTGGATCGGACGCGCCGACCCAGTCGCCGGATTCCGTGGCGATCAGTTGCACCCGGCCTTGCAAGGAATCGTAGGCGAAAGGGCGAGGGCGCAGGCGGTGGCCGCGTGCCTCAAGGGCGCGCCCGGTCGCTGCGGGCACCCGGGTTTCGGTGAGCACCGGGCCACCTTCGCAGTGGATGCGGGGCACGGAAACCGCCGCGAGCGGGCTCATGTCGAAATCGATGCAGTTGACGATCACCTGCGCGATAGCATTGACGATCGCGTTCGATCCGGGGCTGCCGAGGATGATCGCCGGTCGCCCGTCACGGAAGACGAGCGTCGGGGCCATCGGCGTGATGCGCGCTTTGCCCGGCGCGATCGAGCGCGGCTTGCCGGGAAGCGGGTCGAAGCTGCTCATGCCGTTGTTGTACTGGAAACCGAGGCCAGGAGTAACTACCCCCGACCCCATCGAGAGGGTATGCGTGAGCGCGACGGCGTTGCCCTCGCCATCGGCGACCGAGAGATGCGTCGTGCCGGGGACGGCGACCGCTTCACTCTCCGGTACATGCAGCGCGGTGATCCGGTCGCGCAGTTCCGCCGCGTGTTCTTTGCTGACCAGTTTCGCCATCGCCTCATCGCCGCTCTCGCCGGACATTTGGTCTCGCTCCGCAAAGGAGAGTTGGATCGCGGAGGCGAGCAGATGCAGGTACTCCGCGCTGTTGTGGCCGAGGTCCGCGAGCGGGAAGCCTTCGAGGATATTGAGGATTTGCAGGACGGTCGCGCCGCCGATGGGGCTGGTCGAGACCGTCAGGCCCCGGTAGGTGCTTTGCAGTGGTGCGCGAACGACCGCCTGACACGCCGCGAGGTCCGCAGCAGTGATGAAGGCATCGTGCGCCGTGAAATCTGCCATGATGCGTTCGGCAATCGAGCCGCGATAGAAGGCGTCCGCTCCTTCCTCCGCAATCGTCTCCAGAACTGCCGCGTAGTCCGGATTGGTGAGATGGTCTCCAACGCGCCGCACGCTGCCGTCTTCCCGCAACCAGAGGCGGGCTAGTGTGTCCGTTGTGTGGATAAACGCATCGAACGTCGGGTAGTTCTCGCCGATGGGGTACTGGTGCGTGTCGGAGAAATATTCGGCGATACCGGCGGTGAGCAGAGAGCCGTCGCGTAGGATACGGATCGCCGGTTGGACGAGTTCGCGCCACGGCATCCGCCCGCGCGCGTGAATCGCCGCCAACCCCGCGACCGTCCCCGGAATGAGGATCGCCTGATAGCCGAGATAGTTCAGCCAGCCCGCGACATACGCTTTCCCCTCCGCCGTGCGCCGTGCCGCCTTCGCCCACTGGTCCGGCTGCGCGCGGGAGCCGACCCGACCAACGAAGTCGAGGACAACGTTCTCACGGGTCGTCGCATCCCAGATCTGCGCGACACCCATACCGCCGATACCGCACATAAAGGGATCCGTCGCTGCCTGGACGAACGCGGCGGCAACCGCCGCATCGAAGGCATTTCCTCCGCTCCGCAGGACTTCCGCGCCCGCTTCCGCAGCCTGGGGTTGTGGTGCAACGACGACGCCTCTCATCGGTCCCGCTCCCTTCCGTTTGGCCCACGCATCATGCGGGGGAGTATAGCATGGGGGAGACCCCTCCCCCGGCCCCTCTCCGGAGCTTGCGAAGGGGAGGGGAGCCTTACCTGAAGCGCCGTGGCATTCCCCATATGCCGTGCTCTCCAGAAGGTCGCTCCCCCTCTCCACGGAGATGGAGAGGGGGCCGGGGGGTGAGGAACGCCCGGAAAATCGTTGCGCCGCACTCGCCATCGCGCTACACTCCTGAAGGCGTCCGTACGGGTGTTCGGAAGTGGTTGTGGTAGTTGGAAGAGATGGGCGACGGCGCGCGCGTTTTCGCGGTAGCAAATCAGAAGGGCGGCGTCGGGAAAACGACGACTGCCGTCAATCTCGCGGCGTGCCTCGCGGCGAAGGGGCGGCGCGTCTTGCTCGTGGATTGCGACCCGCAAGGGAACGCCTCCAGCAGCCTCGGCATGGACAAGGCCGCGATGCTGACGACGCTCTATGATGTGCTCTTGAACGAAGCGCCCGCCGCCGAGGTGATCCGCCCGACCCATCTCGCCAATCTCGCGATCCTGCCGAGCACCAGCGTGCTGGCGGCGGCGGAGATCGAACTGGTGGACTTGCCGCAGCGCGAGACCTATTTGCGCGCCGCCCTCCGTGCCGTGGGAGAGGCATATGACCTTATTTTCATCGATTGCCCGCCCTCGCTCGGCTTGCTTACCGTCAATGCCCTGACTGCCGCGCATGGCGTCCTGATTCCGATTCAGTGCGAGTTTCTCGCCCTCGAAGGGCTGATGCAACTCGTCCAGACGGTAGACCGCGTCAAGCGGACGGTCAACCGGACGCTCGACGTGACGGGTGTCATCATGACGATGTACGACGCCCGTACCCGTCTCGCGCCACAGGTCGTCGCGGAGGTCCGGCGGTTCTTCCCGACACGCATCTTCCGCAGCGTCGTGCCGCGCACGGTTCGCCTCGCGGAAGCGCCCTCCTACGGTCAGGCGATCACGGAATACGATCACGCCGGTCGGGGCGCGCAGGCGTATCGCGATCTGGCCGACGAACTCCTCCAGCGCCTCGCGCCGTCTGAGCGGGTGGCGGTCGCGGGCGTGCGCTGACGTTGCCGCATCCCGGTGATGGCGGTACAATCGGGGCATTGCCGTTGCGCGGTTCCGCGGAAGAAAGCGCGGTTGGTAGGAGTATCCATGCCGCGCTTCGAGGGACATTTTCCGCTGGGAGCCTGCCGCGAAAGGCGTGCGTCAGATGATCGAATCAGTCGTTGAATCTATCCGCGTCAGCCTCGTCACGAACCAGCGCGTCGTCATCCTCAAGGAGTTAGAGGGCGAGCGCTATCTGCCGATCTGGATCGGACCCTTCGAGGCGGAAGCGATCGCGATGGAGTTGCAGGGCGTCGAGGCGGCCCGGCCACTGCCGTATGACATCATGAAGACGATCATTGGTGACCTCGGCGGGCGCGTCCGGCGCATCCTCGTGACCGGGCTACGGGATGACGTCTTTTACGCCACCATCGTCCTCGAGGCCGCCGGGCGGCAGATCGAGGTGGATTCTCGCCCCTCCGATGCGATTGCCCTCGCCGTACGCACGAAGGTGCCCATCTTTGTCGATGAGACCGTGCTCGATAAGGCGGGCGTTCCCTTCGGTGAGGAAGAAGAAGAGACCGGGAGCGAAGCGAAGCCGAAACCCGCCGTGGAGGACGAAAAGCTCTCTTCCTTCCGCGAGTTCATCAATAGCCTCGACTTCTCGGATGAAGACAAAAAAGGTAATGGATGACGAAGTGCTGAGTGCTGAGTGCTGAGTACAAAGGATGAGCATCAGGAGTAGGTAGGGGCGCACAGCGTGCGCCCTTCCGTTGATAACGAGGAGGACCGAGTGAGCACCACACCCCGAAGCGAGAGCGGATCGTGCTCATTGACGGTCACGCGCTCCTCTATCGTGCCTTCCATGCCTTGCCGCCAACGATGTCGACCTCCTCCGGCGAACTCGTCAATGCGACCTTCGGCTTCACCTCGATGATGCTCGATGCACTGCGCGCTTTCACCCCCGCGTACATCGTCGTCGCCTTCGATGAAAAGGGCGGCTCATTCCGCGATGCCCTGCTCGACACCTACAAGGCGCATCGCCCGCCGATGCCGAACGAGTTGCGCCAGCAGCAGGAGCGAGTCACGGAGGTCGTGGAGGCGCTCAATATCCCAATCTTCAAGATCCCCGGCTACGAGGCGGACGATGTGATCGGCACGCTCGGTCGGGTGGCGGCGCGCGCGGGGGTCGAGACCTACATCGTCACGGGCGATACCGACACCCTCCAACTCGTCTCGGACGATGGCGTCTCGGTCGTATTGCCCGGCACGCAGAACCGCTTTTCGGATTTCCGTATCTACGATATGGCGAAAACGATCGAGCGCTACGGCTTCCCGCCGCCGCTCGTCGCGGACTACAAGGCGCTCGTCGGTGACAAGAGCGACAATATTCCCGGCGTCAAAGGGATCGGGGAAAAGAGCGCGACAGCACTCCTCAAGCAGTTCGGGCCGCTCGAGGAGTGGCGCGATCATCTGGGCGAGATCACCCCCCCGCGTATCCGCGATCTGATTACGGCGCACTACGAGGATGCCCTGCGGAGCAAGGTGCTGACGACCATCGTGACTGATGTGGACCTCAGTCTCGACCTCGATGCCTGCCGCACCCATGAGTACGATCGCGAGAAGGTCGTCAATCTCTTTCGCGAGTTGGAGTTTCGCTCGCTATTGACGAAGCTGCCGGAGCATGTCTCTGCGCAGAAGAGCCTGAACCACGGCGACCACGACTATGTCGTCACGACCGTCACGAAGGCGGCGGACCTGCCCGCCCTCGCGGCGCGGTTGCGGGAGGCGGGCACGTTCGCCTTCGATACCGAGACGACGAGCGTCAATCCGGTGACGGGCGCACTCGTCGGCATCTCGCTGGCGGTGGACGGCACGGAAGCGTGGTATTTGCCGGTCGGGCATTACCTCGCGGAGGAGCAACTGAGCGTGCCCGAAGTGCGGGAGCATCTCGGACCGATCTTCGCGGACCCGGACATCACGAAAGTGGCGCACAACGCGAAGTTCGATATCCTCGCCTTCGAGCGGGCCGGGTTGGAACTGAACGGGCTGATTTTCGATACGATGCTCGCCGCCTATCTGCTCGGTGAGAGTTCCGTCGGCCTCAAGGACCTCGCCTTCACTCGCCTCGGTATCGAGATGACGCACATCACCGAGTCTGATCGGCACAGGCAAAGCGCAAGTGACGATGGCGCAAGTGCCGTTGCCGCAGGCCGCGACGTACGCCGCCGCCGATGCCTACTGCACGAATGCCCTCGTCGCGCCGCTGCGCGATGATCTGGAGAAGCGAGAAATTCTCCACCTCCTCGATGAGATCGAACTGCCGCTCGTGCCGATTCTCGCGGACATGGAGCGCACCGGCATCACGGTGGATGCCGAATACCTGCACACGCTCTCCAAGCGGCTCGACGAGCACATGGCGCGGCTCGCCGCCGATGTCTATGAACTGGCGAAGCACCCGTTCAATATCAACTCGCCCATGCAACTCGGGGTGGTGCTCTTTGACGAGTTGATGCTGCCGCATGGCAAGAAGACGAAGACGGGATACAGTACCGCCTCGGACGTGCTCGAACCCTTGCAGTGGGAGCACCCGATTGTCAAGCAGATCCTCGAATACCGGCAACTCGCCAAACTCAAGGGAACCTATGTCGACGCGCTGCCGCTGCTCGTCAACCCGGAGACGGGGCGCGTCCATACCTCGTTCAATCAGGCGGTCGCCGCCACGGGGCGGCTCTCATCGACCGACCCGAACTTGCAGAATATCCCGATCCGTACCGAGGTCGGGCGCGAGGTGCGCCATGCCTTCGTCGCGGGGAACACGCCGGAAACGACGGTCTTCAATGGCGAACCGGCGGTGCTCCTTGCCTGCGACTACTCACAGATCGAATTGCGCATCTTCGCGCACGTCTCCCGCGACGAAGCGCTTCTGGAAGCCTTCCGTGAGGGGCGGGACATTCACCGGGCGACGGCCTCCGAGATGTTCGACGTGCCGTACGATGCGGTGGACGCGGACACGCGACGGCTGGCGAAGACGGTCAACTTCGGCATTATCTACGGCATCAGCGCCTTCGGGCTTGCGAACAGCGCGGGCATCGCGCAGGCGGCGGCGCGCGACTATATCCGGCTCTATTTCGAGCGCTTCCCCGGCGTGAAGCGGCTCACCGAGAGCATTCGTGAGGAAGCGATGGAGAAGGGGTACGTCTCGACGCTGCTCGGTCGCCGCCGCTACTTCCCGGAGTTGCAGTCGCGCAATCCACAGGTCCGGCAGGCGGCGGAGCGTGCCGCGATGAACGCGCCGATCCAGGGCACGGCAGCGGATATCGTCAAGCGGGCCATGATCCGGGTCGATGCAATGCTCCGGCACGAGAAACTGCACGGAAAGATGCTCCTCCAGGTGCACGACGAACTTGTGTTTGAAGTGCCGGTGACCGAGTTGGAGCAGACCTGCGAGATCGTGACCGAGGCAATGGCGGGCGCGTTCGAGCTGATCGTCCCCCTCGAGGTCGAGGCGAAGGCGGGGCAGAACTGGGACGAACTGAAGCCGATCAATCAAGCCGAGCGCGAGGCGAAGCGCATCGCCGTCACCGCCCAGCAAGGTCGGCTGCTGTAGATGCTGTCGGACACTCCCGTACGGTGTCGTCTCGTCCGTGAAGATGCGCTGACGGAGAGCGAGAACGAGGCGATCAGGCGGCTACTCGTCGCGGCATTTGCCCGACATGGGGACATTTTCTCGGTGGCGTCGTACCGGGGTGCGCAGCCGGAATACCGGCTCTGGTTGGAGACGCCGGACGGCGTGATGGTGGCGCATCTCGATTTCGAGCGGCGCGTCATCGGCGTCGGTGATCGTGATGTGATGGTGATCGGGGTTGGCGAAGTGGCGACGCATCCCGAATGGCAGGGGAGGGGCGTCGGGCGCCGGTTGATGACGGCGTTCGAGGCGATTCTCCGCACGCAGATGCCGGTCCCGTTCGGATTCCTCAACTGCCGTGAGGAAGTCGTCGGTTTCTACATAAGCGTCGGATGGCATCGGGTGCGGCAATCGACGCGCGAAATCGACCCAGACACGAAGGAATGGGGGGAGTATTCCGGCCCCGCGATGGTCCTCCCCGCCCTGGAACCAATCGAGGCATGGCCCCAGGAGGGGCTGATTGACCTGCGCGGCTTGCCCTGGTAATACGTCGGCATTAGATCTGACTGAGCACTTGCGCCCCGCGACTGGTGACGATCACGGTATGCTCGAACTGGGCCGCATAACCGCCATCTGCCGTGCGCACGCTCCAACCGTCCGGGTCGATACGGTAGTGCGGTGAGCGTTCGGCGATTACCGGCTCGATGGTGATGACGAGGCCCTCTTCAAGGAGGCGACCGGTACCTGCCTTACCGACAAAGGGTACTTCCGGCGCTTCGTGCATCATGTGGCCGACGCCATGCCCGGTGAAGCCGCGAAAGACGCCGAAGCCGCGTGATTCCGCGTACTGCTGCATCGCGTGCACCGATGTCCCCGATACGGTTGCCGGTGACTGCTGCGGCGATCCCTGCCTGCATCGTGCCGCGTGAGGCGTCGATCAGCAGTTGCCGGGCGGGCGAAACCACGCCAATCGCGACGGTGATTGTCGCATCGCCGCAGTAGCCATCGAGCACCATCCCCGCATCAATACTCAGCACATCACCCGCGCGCAGCCGGTACTCGCCCGGCACACCGTGGAGCGCGACATCATTGACGGAGGTATTGATGCAACCGGGGAAACCCTCTTCGGTGTGGAAAACCGGGATCGCGCGGAGATCACCGATATAGCCCATCGCGAAGTCATCCAGTGCGCGCGTCGTCACGCCGGGCTTCGCCATGCGCGCGAGGTGCTTGAGGAGACGTGCGGTGGCGCGATTGGCCCGGCGTAGCCCGTTAATATCGGTGCGACTCTCTATGACCATAGTGCATCATCCTTCGTACCAATGGATTGCCACTGCATGCGGGCCGATCCGTGGGCCTTATCGGGCAACCCGAGCCGTAGGATGACACGATGCCACGGAGGGAAAACAAAAAGCATCGGTGGGGCCGGGAGCACCCCACCGGTACGAGGGAAGAGGAGTGGAAGGGCGTTGGGGAGGTCGGGAGCAACAGTGGGAGTAGTCACCGCCGCGTGTCTATGTACCCTACCACAGTCACTGTACTGTACGGATATGTGCAGTGCGTAATCCCGCCGTGAGGATGCGGTAAGGGTTTTCCGCAATTACGAACGCTAGACCACCCAATTGTGCTTGACGCGAATGCGGGTGCATCCTGCTATACTTTCGACTAACAAGTGAACGCGGCTCGTATCCAGAGTGGTGGAGGGTAATCAGGCCCGTTGAAGCCCGGCAACCGGCAGCGCGCATCATTATCGCGCCGCTAAGGTGCCAACTCCTGCCCCGGTGGGGCGAGATACGAGGAATGCCGGAGTGAGCCGCCGTCGCAGTCGTTGTGACGGCGGTTGTCGTATCTCGGCCCCGCATGGCGTGGACGCGGATGAGTCCGCAGGGGAAACGCTCGCAGCGAATCGGGGCATGGTGGAAGCCCGAGGAGCCGGAACCCTGCTGGATATGCCCGCCGAGCTACCGGCTGAACGATGGTGGGATGGTTCACGTGTGAATCTCCCCCGAGTAGGTCGTGTCGGTTCGCCCCCGATACCGGGCGAGGGTTTGGCGCGAATCTCTGGCGCGCCGTACCCGTAGAGGCCGTTGCCGGGAGGCTGCGGCGAACAGGGTGGTACCGTGAGCGTTGCACGTCAATCGCTCGCCCCGTGGGGTGAGGATTGGCGTTTTCGTTTTTAAGCGCGCCGATCCCTCCATATGGCTTTTGGCTCTCGGTTTTTTGGCATGGAGGTGCGCAGATGCAGACGGTGACAGCGACGAACGCGGACCCCGCGTGTGCGTTCTCGGCGCGCGAGGATCAACCCCCGGCGTACCGACCGGAGGGGATGGACCTCGCGCATACCCGCTTTCTCTCCCTGCCCGCGCCGATGCTGCCCTTCCCGCTCGACAACGGCAGCACGCTCGATGCAGTGACGATTGCCTATGAAACATGGGGCACCCTCGCACCGGCGCGCAACAATGCGATCCTCGTGCTTCATGCCCTTACCGGTGGGGCGCACGCCGGCCCGCACCCGGACACGGAGACGCCTGCGCCGGAGCCGTGGTGGGGCGATCTGATCGGCCCCGGTCGCGCGATCGACACGAACCGTTTCTTCGTCCTCTGCCCAAATATCCTCGGTGGCTGCTATGGCAGCACCGGCCCGATGAGCGTCAACACCGCGACCGGCGAACCCTATCGCATGGATTTCCCGACCGTGACCGTGCGCGACATGGTTCGCGTGCAGGCCGCGCTCCTCGATACATTCGGGATCGACCGGCTTCATGCGGTCGTCGGTGGCTCGCTGGGTGGGATGCAGGCGCTCCAGTGGAGCGTCACCTATCCGGAGCGGGTGGGCGCGGTGGTGGCGCTCGGTGCGTCGGGCCGGTTCCACGCGCAGGGCATCGCCTATAACGAAGTCGGTCGTCGCGCCATCATGGCGGACCCGAAGTGGCGCGGCGGCGCGTACGATCCCACCGATCCGCCGCGCGACGGCTTCGCGATTGCCCGCATGGTCGGGATGATTACCTATCAGTGCGATGAGGGGATGACGGCGCGCTTCGGGCGCAATGCCGCGACGCGCCCCTCGCGCCATGCCCCATTCGGCGGCAAGTTCGACATCGAGGGGTATCTCCATTATCAAGGCGACGGTATTACCCGGCGCTTCGACGCGAATGCCTACCTCTACCTGACGCGCGCGATGGATCTCTTCGATCTCGGCACTGGCTTCCCGTCGTACACGGACGCGCTGCGCCGTATGACGATGCCGACCCTCCTCGTTGGTATCAGCTCCGATATCCTCTTTCCGCCCGGTCACGTCCGCGCCGTCGCGGAGGAACTGCGCGCCCTCGGCGCACCGGCCCGTTATTGGGAGCTCGTCTCGCCGGACGGGCATGACGCCTTCCTCAAGGAGTTCGCCCAGATGACGCCCATCCTCCGCCGCTTCCTGCAATCCGCCGCCGAAGCAGGCTGAGGCCTAAAATGGCTCGGTTAATTGCTATTTCCCCAGTGGTAGCAGGCTTTCCAGCCTGCTTATCTGGTGCGAGAGGGCAGGCTGGAAAGCCTGCTACCACCCTTCCCGATTGGAGCAAATGCACAGATTTGAGAAGACTTTCGGGTCGGATGTGGCACGTTGGCACGGCATGTGGCATACCGAATGTACCTTGGGCGCACCGAGTGTTTGGTTTGGCAGTGTTGCCAGTCCGCCCCCACCGTCATTGTACTGGGGGTGTCCGATGGTCTCATCGCGTTCATCGTTGCCTGCCCCATTCCCTGTTGTGCCGCGCTCCGTCCTGAAGGAGCGGTTCGGCCCCGCCGTCATCTCCGGCTTCGTCGCGACTACCGCGATGGCGATTACCGCCCTGGTCGCCTATGGGATCGCGCTCGGTATCGGTCGCGCGGGTGGTAATCTCTTCCAACAATGGCTCTATGCCCTGACGCACAATCCGGTGACGGAGAATGTCCGCTCGTCACTTCTCGTGGTCGTCGGGTTGGACCTCGCCGCAGGGATTCTCTGGGCGCTCATCTTCGCCGCCGATGCGAACGACCGCCTGATCGCGTTCCCTGGCTGGTTGCGCGGCATCCTCTTTGCGTTGCCGCCTGCGGTGCTCTCGCTCGTCGTCTTCCTGCCGCTGGTCGGCGGGGGCATCTTCGGGGTCAAGATCGGCGCGGGGCCGCTGCCGGTGATTGGCAATATCGTTCTCCACCTCGTCTATGGTGCAGTGCTCGGCGCGATGTTCGTCCTTGATGGTAGCATCGACCAGATCGGGAAGGCCGATCCGGCAATGCAGGCGACGCTCCGACAGGCGGAAGCAGGCGCGGGGTGGGGCGTGATCCTCGGCGCGCTCGTCGGTGGCGTGGGGACACTCCTCGTCACGTTGCTGCTCGCGACATCGACCGTGAATATTGTGGGGGCGGCAATCGGTGGTGCGGTCGTCGGCGCATCCCTCGGCGTTGTCTTCGGCTCGATGGCGGCGATGACGAATGCACCCGCCACCCCCTCGGAGCACGATGCCCGCGCGAGCGATGCCGCGACCCCGTCTGCATCTCTCTAGAGCGAAGGCATTTCTTTGTATGCCGCGTGTGATCGTTAGTGTCTCCGGTTATCGTGGGAACCGCAAAGGTCTTGCAAAATTGCGCTAAATAAAGTATTTGTTCGTTGTTCGGCAGTGGGAGTAGTGGGGATTGGGGAGGAGTCGTACCATGAAGGTCTTTTTGCCCGCGAAGCGGTGCGTGCATGCCTGCGTGCGCCTGGTGATTGTCATTGGCCTGCTGGCCTCGTTCGCGTTCTCGGTCAGCGCAGCCCCGGCGGCGAACCCACGCGCGACGGCGGTAGATTGGCTCGATTATCTCAATAGTCTCCGCGCAATCGCGAACCTGCCACCGGTGACCGAGAACGCCAGTTATACCGCGGGCGATCAGGCCCATGCTGAGTATGAGGTCCTGAACAACACGATCGGTCACGATGAGAGCGTGGGGAATCCCGGCTATTCGGCCGCGGGCAATCTCGCGGCACAAAATAGCAATGTTGCGGTCAGTGCGGGGAACAACGCCTGGTCCTATAAAGACGCAATCGATGGTTGGATGACCGGGCCATTCCATGCCCTTGGCATCCTCGATCCCAAGCTCGCGCAGACCGGCTTCGGCATCAAGGTCGATCCCACGGTGCAATTTCCGAATATCAATGCGGCGGCGGCGCTCGACGTGGGTCGTGGCCGTACGGCGACGCCGACCTATCCGGTCTTCTTTCCGGGGAACAACAGCCAGATGCCGTATACCAGCTACGATGGGAGCGAATATCCCGATCCGCTCACCGGGTGCGG
Organism: uncultured Chloroflexia bacterium; assembly: GCA_963763655.1. Classification (GTDB taxonomy): domain Bacteria; phylum Chloroflexota; class Chloroflexia; order Thermomicrobiales; family JALYUS01; genus JALYUS01. The sequence continues at coordinate 132,355 of CAVXPY010000002.1, read as the reverse complement.
GTTCGGCGCTGCCACGACGAGCGGCCCGCCGCTGATGGCGCTCTTCGCTGCCACGCCAACGAACGCGAGCGCCACGCTCACACGCGAAGGAACATCGGGCAATCTCGAACTTTGCTCCTACACCGAGACGACGTACACGAACACACGGCCCGATCAACCGGGTGCCCAGGATCTCGTCCGAAATATTCTCGGCGCGCGTCACGCGGTGGTGGTCATGCCGAAGCTCGGATTCACGAACGGTGTCTATCACCTGGCGATTACAAATGGTGGCATCGTCACCAACATCACCTTCACGGTTGGCCCGACGGGTGGTGGCGGTGGCGGTGGCGGTGGCGGTGGGAATCCGCCGACGGGCGGGCTGCAATACTACGCCCTCGCCAACCCGATCCGGGTGTTCGATAGCAGGCGGGGGCTTGCGGCCTGCATTACCCCCGGTGCGCCCCTCGGTGCGAAGACACCCGTCGCGATCAATGCGCGTTCGAGTTGCACGGGCATCCCCGCCGCAGCCCTGGCGGTCGCCGGGAATGCGACGGTCGTCAACGATACGGGTGCGGGCCCTGGTTTCGTCACGCTCTTCCCCACCGGTGTCGCGGCACCAAATGCGTCGAACCTCAACTACGTCCCCGGTGATGTCATCCCGAACGCCTTCACGGTTGGCCTGGGTACGGATGGCGGCTTCAATCTCTATGCCCTCACCGGTGTCAATGCCGTTGTCGATTTGACGGGATTCTATGCCCCGCCGGGTACACCGCCGAGTGCGACAAGTACCGTCGCCAAACCTGCCAGCACGGCGGGCCTGTTCTTCCATCCGCTCGCTGCGCCCGTTCGCTTGCTGGATACACGGGCCGGGCAGAGTGCCTGCAATACCCCCGGCGCGCCGCTCGCAGGGAACGCATCGCGGTCCCTCAATGCCCGCACCGCCTGCACCGGCATTCCGGCCTCCGCCCAAGCGGTGATTGGGAATGGGACGGTAGTCAATAACACGGGCGCGGGGCCGGGGTTCGTTACCTTCTATCCCGGTGGAGTGAGCAGCCCGCCGAATGCTTCCAACCTCAACTACATCCCTGGCCAGGTCGTGCCGAACGCCTTCACCGTCGGTTTGGGCGGGGATGGCACCTTCAATACCTTCGCGACGACGGGCATCAACTTTGTGATCGACCTGACGGGATACTACGACACGAACAGTACCGGTGGGCTGCTCTTCACGCCCCTTGCCGCACCGATCCGCCTCCTTGATACGCGAAGCGGGCAAAGTGCCTGCACGACGCCCGGTAGTCCCTTGACTGCACATGTTTCGCTCTCACTCAATGCACGCACGGCGTGCTCGCAGGTCGCAGCCAGTGCAAAGGCCGTGGTTGGGAACGGGACGGTCGTCAATGGTGGAGCCAGCCCGGGATTCGTGACGCTCTATCCGGGGGATGTCGCGACCCCACCGAATGCCTCCAACCTTAACTATATCGGAGGCCAAACGGTGCCTAATGCCTTCACCGTCGGATTGGCGGGTGATGGCAGCTTCAATACCTTCGCGACCACGAGCGTCAACTTCATCATCGACCTGATCGGCTACTTCTCCTGAACCTCCCCGATGAAAGAAGGAGAGGAATCTCAACACAGAGGACACAGAGGACACAGAGATCACTGAGAAGAGAAAAGAGAAATGACACTCCGTGTCCTCTGTGTTCTCTGTGCCCTCTGTGCTCGATTTCCCCTTCCTCTGTGGTCTCTGCGTCCTCTGCGGTTCAATCGGTTTCACCCCTGTGCATCACCTCCGCGCGTCGTACGAGGAGCGCGCGGGTATGGTGCGTGCCGTCTGCGTCCAGACGGCAACGGCCAGAGGCAGCGAGGGAGGGGAGCCAGTGCCGTCGCCAACCGGCAGTGCCTGCCCAGGTCGCGGCAGTGCCCGTCATGCTGCGTGGCCCTGTGCCAACAATGAGATAGGCTTGGATCGATGGGCAAGTGCGGAACTGAGCGGGCCAATCCGTTTCACGAGGCGGCCAGACGCAAAGCACGGTGCCCGGATGGTAGCGCGCGAGCGCCCCCGCCACATCACACTGCGCGACCGTGCCCGGTAATCCATCCGGCCACCAGGAGCCATCGTCTGTCGCGATGATCGGCGCATCTCTCGTGTGGAGGGCATCTGCCAGATCGCCCCGCCCCGCCCCGACTTCCACCCACGGCCCCGGCAATCGTTGGAGGACGCGCGCGAGGGCGGTGACGAACTCCACCGTCGGCAGATGATAGATGCCGCGCGCCCGGCAGATCGCAACATATCCCGCATTCGTCGTGGGGTCGGCGAGACGGGCATCGAGTGCGGCATTGGTCGGCAGCGGATGTGCGTCGAGCCAGCGCTCCCAATCGTGCCCGGCGGCAGCGTAGGAGACACGCGCCGGGGCGAGCGCTTCACCCAGGAGCGCGTCCAGATCGCTCACCCCGCCATCGCCTCCGCGACCTTCGCGGCGACATCGACGACGCGGTTCTCTACCGACGCCTCGATCCCGCCGAAGAGCATAGCGGTCGTCTGCACGTTGTCCGCGATCACCGTCGGGGGCGGTGGGCCGCCATCCAGCCAATCCACGAATTGGGCGATCATCGCCTGATGACCGGGCCACTGCGGTTCGATCAGCGGCACGTCCTCCGTGCTCAGGCCGGTGTCTGGCGAATGCTCCTCAATCCAGACGTGCACCCCGCTGTCGGTGACGACCGCGCCCGCCTCGCATTCGATACGATACAGTTCCTCGTGCCACGTCTGCTGCTTGCCGGCGGCAAGGCAGGTGCCCTCGTACTGCGCCATCGTGCCATTGGTCATCCGCATCACGTAGAGGCCGACGCACTCCCCCTTGAAGGAGTCCGCACCGGGCGGCCGCCAGTCGACGCCGGTGATCGTCGCGCAGTTCGCGCCGGTGAGGTTACGCATCTGATCGAAGTGATGCACCGCGCCCTCGATCAGCAGCGCGTGCGGGATCTCGTGCCGGAAGGCCGCGCCCCAGCCGAGCGGACGCCGGTAATCCGCCGCGAACCGGCCCACGGCGTAGCGGACACGCCCCAACCGCCCGGAGTCGAGGACCGCTTTGAGGGTGAGAATGTTCGGGTTGTAGCGGTAGTTCTGAATGATCTGCATCCGGGCGCCGTGGTCTCGCGCGGCACGGTAAATGTCAACTGCGGACTCCCAGGTATCGGCGATGGGCTTCTCGGAGAGGATCGCCAACCCCGCTTCCATCGCGCCGAGCGCGGCGGCTTTATGGAAGGCGGGCGGAATGGCGATAATGCAGCATTCCACGCCGAGGCGCGGCACCGCAGCGAACGCCGCGTGCATGTCCGTGAAACGGGCCGTTGCCGGGATGCCGAGACGATCCGCTGCGGTGTCCAGCACCTGTCGGTTCACATCGACAAGAGCGGCAATCTCCAGACGCTCCGTAAAGGGGGGTAAGAACCGCCCGAGCCACGACCGCGCGATCCCACCCGCCCCGATCATCACGGCCCGATGTTGCTGCGCCATTCCTTTATCCTCTCATCACCACGGCACGACGATATTCTTTGCTATACTATCCTCATTCTGGCCTGAACGCGCCGTTGCAGCCATTTCATTCGTCTTTGACCATTGGCACCGGGAAGAGAGCGCACAGACACAACTCACCGCTTCTGACAGGGTGCCATGTCACGAGCGGTCGACTCAGGAGGAATCGCATGGCAGGGACGCCCGGCCAAAGCTATCCGTGGCCGCCCCATCCGACGCCGCCGACGCAAGAAGGCGAAAGCCAGCAGATGCAGCTTGAGGCCGCGCTCCGCAGCCTGCGGGAGCAACGCGGCCAGATCGCAGCGGAGATCGGCGAATACTTGTATAGCCTTGTCCTCCAGGGGCAGTTGCGCGATCCCGTCGTCGTTGCGACCTTTCGCCGACTGTATGACCACGAGCAGCACGTCCGCGAGCTCGAAGCGAACCTCCGCGCGCTTCCGGTCGCTCCCACGCCGGTGAATCAGTCTTCGGGATTTCCTGCCGTGCACCCGGTGAGTCCGCCGCCGGGGATGCCTGCCGTTGGCAGTGAGGATGCCGCAACGCGCGTCGCGCCGGTCGGTCGTTCCTCTCATGATTCCGCATCGCTTCCCATCCTCCCGCCGGATGCAGACGAGACCCGTATCCAACCGGCGTCATTGTCGCGCGAACCGCAGCCATCATCACTCTTGCCCGCAGGTCACGATCACGATCACGATTCCAACGCCAACGAGACAATGATCGCCCCCGTGCGTCGCCCGGAGCCGGTGGCCCCCTCCGGTGGCGTGAAGGCGGCGGAACGGCGATGCACGCATTGCCGGATGCCGCTGCGCGCGAACGATGTCAACTGCCCTGTTTGTGGTCGCCCGGTGACGGATCAGGCCGCGCAGGCGCACTCGCCGCAATGTCGCCGCTGCGGGACCGAACTGCGCCAACAAGACCGCAGTTGCCCCGTCTGCGGTACGCCACGCACCTAGCTGGTCGCACGCCAGTGCAGAGATCGTTCAGGCTGGTTCGGTTTCGCCGTGCATCATCTGGTCGAGTGAGAGGCCATACTGACGGCCCCACCATGCACCGAGCGACGCGAGTAGGAGAATGCCATCGCGCGCCGTCTCTGCAGGCCCCGGCGAACCGCCGCCAAAGACGCCGAAGCAGCCGCAGCCGCCCGTATAGCCCGTTGCCCAGAGGTAGATGACGAAGAAGAAAAAAATAGCGAGGAGCGTCACCGAGGCGAGCGCGGACCAGCGCAGATTCAGACCAACGACGAGGTGGATACCGAGCAGGATCTCGATGACGGAAATTCCGACGGTGAGGATGGTGGCGAAGGTGCCACTGACATGCAAGGTCGCCTCGGTGGCCGCTTGCGCGGCGTTGCCGTTCTTCAACTTCCCTGCCCCCGCGATCACGAGCGTCAGGCCGACCGCGACGCGGAGCAGGAGGGCGAGAATGGGGAGTGTCGTCACACGTACACGTTCCATCGTAAATATCCTATAATCAAGCATGGTGCGACGAATGAGTAAAGAAAGGAACCGCCGCAATGGCCAAACAGAGCTATTCTCAGGCAAACACGCGGGCAAATGCAACTGAGCCGCGCGCCGGTGCCGCCAAGGACAGTGGGCAGCGCGCCGCGCGGAAGCAGATCCCGCAGGCGCGGCGCGGCTCGGTCACCAAGCCGGTGAAGAAAACGCCGTGGACGCTCATGATCTCCGGCGCGCTCATCGTGGTTGCAGTCGTCGCCGTGATCGGTGTCGTCCTGGCGAATCGGGGGGGCAGCGGCCAGATCGAGAATCCACCCGCACCGCTGGCGGCACCGGCGGTCGGCGCGGCCGCGCCCGATTTCTCTGTGAAGGCGAGTGATGGTGCGACGCTGACGAAGGCGGACCTCGCGGGGAAGCCGGTGCTCTTCGTCTTCTTCGCCTCATGGTGCCCGCACTGCCAGGCGGAAGCGCCGAAGTTGAAAGCGATCGCACAGGCCAACCCCGATCTGCAAGTCGTCGCCATTGGCGTCGGCAATAACGACACGCAAAAGGACATCTGGGGCTTCCAGAAGAAGTTCGATCTGCCCTTCGCTACCTATGATGACGGTGGGAAGGCCGCCAGTGTCTATGGCATCACCTCGTATCCGACCCTCGTCTCTATGGACAAGAACGGCATGATCCGCGACCGGGACACCGGCGAAGTGACGCCGGATCGTCTCAATGCGCTCGTGGGCAAGGCGAAGGGGCAATAGATCGATTTGCAGCGGTCCTGAGCCCCGCAGTTGGCTGGTGGAGGCGGGCTTTAGCCTGCCACAGCAAGGGTTGGCAGGCTAAAGCCCGCCTCTACCCACTATCACTCGGCCCATTATTTCCGCAAACCGCTCTAAATCCAGGGTTCAAGCGAGAAAATCTGTCCGCGAACCCCGAACGCTACTCTTTGCCTGGTCGGAAGGCGTTGGGATTGAAGGTGAAGGTGCGGCGGCCATAGGTGGGCGCGGGTGGCGGTGGCGGCTGGAAGAGGTATTCTTCCACGACCGTGCCACCCACGAGGTGTTCCCGCACGATGCGGCGTACGCGGTCGGCATCCAGATCGTTATAGCGAACATTGCCGGGCATCACATTCATCGAGGGGGCCCAGTCGCAGCGATTGCGGCAGGTCGTCGGGAGTACGACGACGCGCGCGCCGATGCCAACCGCAGCGATCTCCTCTTCCAATACATGCAAGAGCTTGCGGGATCCGGCGAGCGTGCAGTTCGATCCGAAACAGAGATGTACCTGGTACTCGATAGACTCGATTGAAGTCGTCATACCGGAAAAAACCTTACTCCCAACCCTCTCCATCGCGCGGAGATGGGATATTACTGTGTGACGCCCGCCGGGAGGCGCGCCGCGAGCGCTTCAGCGATGATCGCATGGTCGGCATCGGTAATCTTGTGCACGTTCCCCTGGAAGGCGAGGTGCCAGTGTTCAGCCGACCAGCGCTTTGGATACTCCATCGCCGGAACGACCGTGATCGCGGGGAGCCAGGCCGCCTCATCGAGAACGAGGAGAGGTTTGATCGCGATGCGGAACGGATAATCCTCGGTCGCCTTTTTCGGGTCCTTGCTCTTCCAGATCGGTGTCTGGTGATCTTCCCAATAGTCCGATGTCACCTCGACGATGCCGCCAAAGGTCTGCGTGCCGGTGACGTAATAGATGAAGGTGTCGCCTGCATGCATCTGCTCGGCTTTCTTGCGGTGGCGGGATTTGATGCCTTGCACTGTCCAGCCAAGGGAGCGGCTTTTCTCGAAGTTCCCCGGTGATCCCACGATGATCCAGTGATTCATCATCAATCCCTCATTTTCCCTGCCACACCACGGGAGGTGTCGTTGCCTAACGCAGCCCCACAGGGATACCGTGGTGGCAACTCCACACGGAACCATCGTATCACACGTCTCGCGACGTATGCGGGTTCACTCCGGGAGCGCCGGGAGCCGCTTCTGCGCGCGCAGCCAATCCTCGACGATCTGGCGTACGAGCGTCGAGCGCGCCATGCCCTCGTCGCGCGCCGCGTCCGCGAGGGCCGCCGCCGCTTCGTGCCTGAATGTGACGCCGAGATGCAGGAGAATCACGCCGTCTCCCGCCGGGTCGGCAGGCTGGCCCCTCTCTGTACCTTCATCATCCACGAATGGCTCTTCTCCGCTTGTAGAAAATTTCACGCGTGCCAAAGAGAACGCCATACCTTATACGGACGCGATGATCGCCTGGATCAGTCGAGGCCGACACATGCATCCGCGCAAACCGGAGAAGAGACGACAGAATCAGCGGGGCATTTGCGATATAGTGCGTGGCACGCGTTGACCGGGGAGAATCTCTCGGTGGTAATCCTCGTACCATAGGAAGGGCGGGCCGTGGCACCATCTGCATCCTTTGTGCGCGTCGAAACGCTCGTCGATCGCGCGCGACCCAACATCCCGACAAGCTCGCACTGATCTTCGCTGATCGTCGCTGGACGTATGGCGAGTTGCGCGCGGAGATGAACCGCCGCGCCGCCCTGCTTGTCGATGCGGGCCTTGCGCCGGGTGATGTCGTCGCGACAAACGAACTGGTCACCGATGACTACGCGCTCAGTTTCCTCGCCTGTTGCCGCGCGGATGTCGCGTTCCTCGGACTCGGTGCAAAGCTCCCCCCGGCTGAGGTCGCTCCCCTCGTCCGGCGGGCGGGCGTGAAGCGCATGTTGACTGCGGGCGGGCAACCGCATCCGGCCGCGCCCGATCTCCCGGCATTCGCCATCGCTTTCCCTGGTACCCCGACAACGGCAGGATTAGACGAAGCGATGCGGCGTTCCGCCTGCGCGACGGCTGAATCGGTCGTCTTCCTCCAAACGACCTCCGGAACGACCGGGGGAACAGCGAAGATCGTTCGTATCCCTCATCGGACCTACACCTGGCGGGCGGACGACCCGCTCTGGTGGGAGCCGTCCGATGGTATCTTCTATTACCCGCTCCCGAACTTCTTTGGCGCGCGGAGCTTCTGCACATTCCTCGGTGTTGGGGGGACAACGATTTTATCACTCGCCACGGACCCGGCACGCATCGAGGCGGAGATGACCGCCTACGGTGCCGACATCTTGTGGACGGTCCCGGCGACGCTCCAGATGCTCGCGGAGTCCTCCTCTCTTCCCCCGCCCGGCCTGCATATTCGCATCGCGCGCACCTCCGCCGCACCCCTGCTTCCCCCTGTCGTGCAGGCGTTCCGCGCGCGCTATGGCGCATCCGTCGTGCAGGAGTTTGGCACCACCGAGGGTGGCTCGATGATCGGTACGCCTCCCGGTGGCGCGCCGGACGGCAGCGTGGGCAAGCCGTATCGTGGCGTGATCGCGCGCATTGTGGATGAAGACGGGAACGATCTTCCCGACGGGGAGGCAGGAGAGTTAATCCTCTCGTCACCGGGGTTGACGCTCGGCTACCTCGATAGCCCGGACGCGACGGAGCGGACCTATCGCGATGGCTGGCTCCGCACGGGCGACCTCGCGCGGCGCGATGCCACGGGTTGCTACTTTCTCGTCGGGCGTCTCGCCTTGCGCATCAATGTCGGAGGATTCAAGGTCGCTCCCGAAGAAGTGGAAGCAGTGCTTGAGCAGCATCCGGCGGTGCGTGAGGCGGCGGTGCTGGCGATGGCGGATAGCGCCCGCGGCGAGGTGGTTCGTGCGGTGATTGTGCCGTCTGATGTCCCCCCGTCAATCGGGGAGTTGCGCCGCTATTGTCGCGAACGACTCGCCAGCTATAAGGTGCCACGCCAGTGGGAATTCCGCGAGGAGTTGCCGCGCTCCTCGCTCGGCAAAGTGCTGCGCCATCGGCTGTAGGAAGCGCACGATCGGCAGCGTCAAACGGAAACCTGGGATTGCTCGCACGGCTCACACGCGGGGGAATTGCTCCAGGCAGTCGCAATCTCCGGTTCCCAGCTCCCTGGTGCTTGTGCAATGCACCAGGTCAGCGCCTGCGCGATACCCTCGGCGGTCGGCGATACCTGTTCGCCAAATCGAATGGTCCACTCCCGCCATCCTGTCACGACCACGAAGGGGATGATTGGTTTGCCCGACCGTTGGGCGAGCACTGCGGCCCCCATTGGAAGTTGCACCATTCGACCGAGTAATGGCTGGCGCGGCCCGCCGAGCCAGAAGTTGTCCACAAGGAGTGATATGTAGCCGCCCTGTTGAAGATGATGGACTGCCCTGCGTACCTCCATCGCACGACGAACAACATTCTGACGCACGAGAAAGCGTCGATCGTGGAATGTGCCCTGCTGCGCGCGGAGCCCACGCTGTACCAACAATGTGATCGCGGGGTCGTTCTCCCTTTGCGCGATGTATTCATCCGAGTCCGTAACAAATGCTCCGAGCACGTAGCCCATGCTTGCCAGGACAAATAGGCCGATCCGCGCATTCGCATGGTGATGAGCGACGAGAATCGCCCCGCCGGATGGGAGGTGGCCCTCCAACCGTGCATGTGTGATTGCCCACAGTCCCGTCCACCGCGACCATTGGAAGAGCAGAAGCAGTGCGGCCTGGGATTCAAAGCATCGGGACCAATTGAGACGCCATGCCATGCGCCGCGTTGGCGGTAGCCCCAGTGCCTTTTGGAGGCTTTTCATCGATCGATCGGAGGCACGATCGACGAGGAACTTGACGGCTGCGAACACCGCAGCGATCCGCCACATGGGCCGGGGCGCGAGGCGAAGCAATGCCTCCAGGGCCACGAAATATCGCCACCGGACCTGCGACGGTATCGCTCGCCATACTACCGTGCTCACACGCCAAGCTCGGCCTTGACCGTTTCCCAGTCGTACGTTTCCTCGGAGGCAATCTCCTGCACACTCTGCCGTAAGGCCGTCATCAGTTCCTGATCCGCGAGGATTTCCAATGTCTTGGTAATCGACTCATACATCTCCCATGAACGCTTTGAGACCATCGTGCCTATCCTCCATTGATCGCGGGCGCATCTTCTTGGACAAGATACCTGAAGATGCTCCTGTGTGCGCGCCGCGCGATCAATAGGCGGGCGGAAAAATCCGGGAACAGGGAGAACCTTTCGTGTGTTATACTTTTCGGGAAAGTGAGACGAAACCTGCACGATTTCGGCCACACCGTTTTCACAGAGAATAGGTGACGCACAGTTATGGCGACCCCTGCCGTTTCTTCGGTACATCCACCCATCGATATGTCGTACTTCCAGCCGCTCGAAAAGCAGTTGCAGGGTGCGGGCATGAGCGTGTCCGATCTGTCACTCGTGACACGCGCCTATATCCTGGCTACGGACGCGCACGCGGGTGTGGAGCGGAAGTCCGGTGAGGCGTATATTACCCACCCGGTGGCGGTCGCAACGATTCTCGCCGATATGCAGATGGATGCGGAAACTGTCGCTGCCGCACTGCTCCACGATGTACCCGAAGATACGACGACGACTCTCGATGACATCCGTACCCAGTTTGGTGAGCGCGTCTCCCGATTGGTGGACGGCGTGACGAAGTTGAAGCGGATCGAGTGGATCTCGGACCGCGAGGATGTCGCACGTGCGGAGAGCCTGCGCAAGATGTTTCTCGCGATGGCGGACGATGTGCGCGTCGTGCTCATCAAACTGGCGGACCGTCTCCATAATATGCGCACGATTGGCTCGATGCCGAAACGGAAGCAGATCGCGACCGCGCAGGAGACGATGGAGATCTACGCGCCCCTCGCGAACCGGCTCGGCATCTGGCAGATCAAGAGCGAGCTGGAGGACCTCAGCTTTCGGACCCTCGAACCGGACCGCTACCGCACCATCGACGCATCGCTCGAAGCGCAGGGCGGTAACCGAACGATCTACATCAATCGCGTGATCGACACGCTCAAGCAGTCGTTTGGTGAGGCAGGAATCCAGGCGGAAGTCTATGGGCGGGCCAAGCATCTCTGGTCGATCGCGCGCAAGATGGATCAGAAGCGGCGCACCCTCGATGAGATCTACGACGCCATCGCGGTCCGTGTCATCGTGCCGGAACTGAAGGATTGTTACGCCGCACTCGGCATCCTGCACACGATGTGGCGGCCCATTCCGGGAGAGTTCGACGACTATATCGCATCTCCGAAGGAGAGCATGTACCAATCGCTCCATACCGCCGTGCGCGCCCTCGATGCCCGCCCGCTCGAAGTGCAGATCCGCACGAAGGAGATGCACGTCGTCGCTGAATATGGCATCGCCGCGCACTGGCGATATAAGGAGGGGGGCAAGCGGGACGCCGGGCTTGAGGCCCGCGTGGCCTGGCTGCGGCAACTGATGGACTGGCGCGATGAGGTGGTCGATGCGCAAGCATTCATGGAAACGCTGAAAAGCGATGTTTTCCAGGAGATGCTCTACGTCTTCACGCCCGCCGGGGACATCATCGAATTGCCCGCAGGATCGACGCCGGTGGATTTCGCCTATCGCATTCACTCCGATGTCGGCCATACCTGCGTTGGTGCGATGGTCAATGACCGTCTCGTGCCGCTCGATTACAAGCTCCAGAACGGCGAGATGATCAAAATCATGACCTCCCGCGCCAAGGTTGGGCCGAGTCGCGATTGGCTGCTGGCCTCCTCCGGCTATGTCCATACCGCCCAGGCGCGCGAGAAGATTCGCCAGTGGTTCCGCCGCCAGCAGCGCGATCAGAACATCGCGCAAGGCCGGGACATGCTGGAAAAGGAGCTGAAGCGGCTCGGCGTCGAAATCAAACTGGAAGAACTCGCCAAGCAGTTCACGCGCTACAACCGTCTCGATGACTTCCTCGCCGCAATCGGCTACGGTGCGGTCTCGACCCAACAGATCGCCCAGCAAGTCTCCGCGCTCAATCCGGTGGAGCAGGCGCACGCGCTCCCACCGACCGAGGCCGCGCCGCGCCCGGCGACTTCTTCCTCCGGGATCGAGGTGATGGGGGTCGGCGATCTCCTCACGCGGCTCGCGACCTGCTGCAAGCCGGTGCCCGGTGACAAGATCATCGGCTACGTCACGCGCGGGAAGGGGATCACCGTCCATCGCACCGACTGCCCGAATGTCATCAAGGAGCCGGAGCAGGAACGGCTCGTCCCCGTCTCCTGGGGCAACACCCAGACGCAGGCGTATCCGGTCGGGGTGCGCCTGGAGGCATGGGATCGCGTCGGGCTGATGCGCGATGTCTCCAGTGTCGCGGCGGACGAGAAGATCAATCTCCTCTCGATCAACAGCGTCACGCATCCAGACCGCACCGTGACGATGCGCCTGACGGTGGAAGTGGCGAGCGTCGAATCGTTGAGCCGCATCCTCCAGCGCTTCGAGCAAATCCGCGACATCTACGAAGTGCGCCGCGACACGCCGATCATCTCGAAGGGCGCCCGCGCGGCGGATTAACCCTGACCTATTCCACTCGCGTGAGTAGGTGGCGGAATGCCTCGATGTCTCCCGAGAGTGTCGTCTCGGCGCTCTCCAATCCCATCCATGCCTCATAGGGTGGCCGATTTCGGCGCATGTGCATCAGGCCGAAGATCAGCAATACGTCGCGCGCATCCTGTGCCTCCGTCACTGACTCACCCACCAGTCGGCGCGCTGCGAGCGACACCTGGTGCCGGTAGCGAATCCCCGCAGGTGCCATAGTCATCCGGTGCACCACCGTTTCGGCTGAGAGCCCAGACAGTCTAAAGATCGTGGCTGCAAGTGATTCTTCGCCGCGCTCAGTTGCCGCCCGCTCAAAGCGCGTGCCTAACCGTGCGACAGAGTTATCTCGTTCACCCCACCCTTCCATCAGGGCCGAAATGAGTATATGCAACCCCTCACGGAGTGCGCACGCCGCGGCGTTGCGGTCTCCTCCTTCCATTGCTCTGTTCGCTTCCTCGGCGCGGTTCTGCATCTGCCGCATGCGTATCTGCTGTCGCGCTTGCACCACGTCCGGCGTGAAGCGCGCATCGGTGAGCCAGCGGGACAGCGCCGTTGCCACCCCTTCTGGATCGAATACCGTCCTACTCCGGTACCCTTTGTCGAGGCTGTGAAACCAACGGGGGTCATCCATGGAGTGCGCCGCCTCATGCGGGGGATGAGAAAGCGCTTCGGCGACTTCCTGGCGCGTGAACCGCAGTTTGCCGACATCGAGGGAGGTTCCGCCGTACGCTTCTGCTGCCCACCAGTCGAGTAAAGCTACCCGTGCGGCCTCGACCGCCTGCGTGGCATGTTGCGCCGCGCTATCCTCGTAAATCACCAGGAGATCGATGTCGGAAAGAGGCCATGCCTCATCCCTGCCCAGGCTCCCCGCGAGGATAATACCGAGGACACCCGGTATCCCTGTCAATGCATGGATAGCTTGCTGGGTACGGTCGTCCAGCACCGCCTGCCATCCTGCCAGTACTCCGCGTGACTCACTGCTTCCTTGCATCGCGATGTCTCCTGGCGCGCACGGGGCAATCTTTACGATGATATTCAGTATGATACTGCGAGGCGCGACCTGTATGGAGCAGGTCACCCGTTGAAAGAAAAGGGGAATGGCATGACGCACCCGGTTCTGGTCACGACACCGAAGTTTCTCGCGCACGAGGCGTATGCGCGGGATTTCCTGACGCGCAACGATTGCTCCGTCATCGAGCACCCGCGCACGGACAGGATTGACGAAGCAACGCTCCTGCGGGTGGTTGGCGCGGCGGAGGGGTATATCGTTGGTTCTGAGAAGGTGACGGAGAAAGTCTTCGCGGCTGCGCCAAACTTGAAAGTCGTCACTGCGCAGGGTGTCGGGTACGATCATATCGATGTCGAGGCCGCAACGGGGCACGGCGTGATGGTCTGCAACTGTGCGGGCTGCAACAATCACGCAGTCTCCGAGATGGCGCTCGGTCTGATGCTCGGGCTGGCGCGGAAGATTTACCTTACGGATCGCGCGATGCGCGCGGGTGAGTGGCCGATGACGACCGGGCCGGAGTTGTGGGGCAAGACGCTCGGCATCGTCGGGTTAGGGCGCGTGGGCAAGAGCATGGCGCTCCTCGGTCGCGGCATCGGGATGCGCGTCCTCGCGACGGACATTGCGTGGGACATCACCTTCGCCAACGAACATCAGATCAGCTATGTCCCGCTCCAGCGGCTCTTGCGCGAATCGGATGTCGTCTCGCTCCACTGCCCGCTCACCGCCGAAACGCGCGGACTCATCAACACCGATACCCTCGCACTGATGAAACCGAGCGCCTATCTCATCAACACGGCGCGCGGCCCGGTGGTGCAGGAGGCCGCGCTGGTGCAGGCGCTCCGCGAACAGTGGATCGCGGGCGCGGGTATCGATGTCTTCGAGACCGAGCCGCGCCCGCACAACCCATACATCGGCTTCGACAACGTCTTGCTCACGGCGCACCGCGCGGGCGGCACCGACGAAGCGATCGAGCGCTCCATCGAACTCTCGCTCCTCAACATCACCAATGTCCTGCGTGGCGAGGCCCCGATCAGTCGCATCAATTGAGATGAGCGGCGCGCGATCGCGGAGGGGTGTGCCCTACACCACTCGGTTCTTCAGATAGGCGATGCTCCGGGCGATGCGGTCATCCGGGTTCTCGCCGCCCTGGAACTCGAAGATGTAGAGGAGGCGTTGCGGCAGGCGGTCGAGTTCGGCCAAGATCGCGGTCAGGGGTAACACGCCGTCACCGAGCGCGGCGGAGGCATTCTCCGGCGCGCTGCCATGATCCTTGAGGTGCGCGGAGACGGCACGCGCGCCGACCGCACGGATCGCGGCGGGGACATCCTGGTCGTGGCGCGGGTAGTTGCCGATGTCGATGTTCGTCGTAAGCGTCGGGATTTGGTCGAGTCCGCGCATAATCTCTGCCAGGGTGCCACCCGGTGTGCCGACGAAGTTCTCCAATGCGAGCGTCACATCCTGCGCTGCCGCGTAGCGGGCGATCTCACGGCCCACCTCCCACCCCGCGTCGTCATCGTCCGCAGGGAGGAGGCCGGGGAAGATGCGCAAGAGTGTCGCGCCGAGCGCGCGCGTATCGTCGATATCCTCACGGAGCGAGGCCGGATCGGTGCCGAAAAGCGTGCCCATCGTTGCATAGGTGACGAGCAGGCCGTGCTGTGCGGCCCGATCGCGCGCTGCCGGGAGTTCACGCACCTTCTCTTTCCAGAACGGGGGTCGTAGCTCAACGCCGTCCGCACCGAGACGGTGCGCGGCGTCGAAGAGGTCCACGATCTCTGTCGTGCCCGCTGTGATCCCTTCCTGATACTGGACGACGGAAATCAGTACGGGCCGTTCCCCTGCCATACGGTCGCTCCTCGCTTCTGTTTGCGCGTGCTCGCTCGCCACCCCACGCGACCAGTATACGGCAGGGCGGGCGGTCAGGATTCCGTTGCGGCCTCTGCGGCACGCGCCTTCGCCTGCGCGATGGTCCGCACGATCATCCGAATCGTGAGCAGGGCGGCGATGGCGACGATCTGACCGCCCATAATGACACGGTTGAGATCGAACGCGGGAATCCACCGGACGCTGTCTCCCTTGATGACATACATCCCCACCGGGCGCGCACGCACGCCGAACCCGGCACCGCCGCCCGAATTCTCATCGCCCGATTCGCCGCTGCCTCCTCCGCCGCCCCCGGCGACCGCTGCGACGGGGATGACGGTCACCCCATCACGCTCATACGGCTCACCAAAGACGCGCTTCACCGTCATCGCATCGCGTGCCTGGCTGAGGATCTCTTCAACATTCATCGTCATCTCCATCCCAACGCTCGACCTACCGACGATCGCGCAATCTGCACCGCGATCGCCCATGACATCCACTCTGCAACGATCGAGCCCCTGAGGTTTCAACACAGAGGACACAGAGGACACAGAGAGTAGGTTTTTTCTCTTTCCCTTCTCTGTGTCCTCTGCGTCCTCTGCGCCTCTGCGGTTAGCGGGCTCGGGTAAGCCAGCGCTTGGGCATTTTGCAGACCATCGTATAGGCCGGGTCGAAGATGTTGCCGACATCGTATTCGACGGTCTGGCCCATCAGAATGCCGGCGGCATAGGCGTCGAGGCCGTAATCCTCGATGAGCCAGCGGAGCATTTCGCTCGTCGCGTGCTGGACGGCTTGATCGAGGGGGCGGGCGTTGCCGACGGCGAAGATGTAGTCCGCGTTCTCGCCGCGCGGCCAGGTGATCTTCTTGCCCTTGATGACGCGCAGGGTGAACTCCATCTCGAACGAGATCTCGATGCCGGTGCCGACGATCTCGCCATCTCCTTGCAGCGCGTGGCCGTCGCCGATGTGGAAGAGCGCGCCGGGAACCGCGACGGGGAAGTAGACGGTCACTCCTTCGGTGAAGCCGCGATAATCCATGTTGCCGCCGTGTTGCGCGGAGGTCGCGGTGGAGATCGCTTCGCCCTGCGCCGGGGCGACGCCGAAGCACCCCACCATCGGTGCGAGCGGGAAGACGAGATCGCGGAGCGCTTCGGGCGGCGCGATGAAGGGCCTGTCGGCGAATGCGGCTAACGGTGCATCGAGCTTCACGGTGCGGTTCGTCGCATCGACGCGCCAGTTCACCAATTTCTGCGGCGGTAACTCGCGCACATGCTGCGGGTCCACGACATTCTCGCTCACCATCGTGGCGGTGTAGCCCCAATCGCGGTTCGGTGTCAGGCGCGTGAGTGCGACGACGAGTGTATCGCCCGGCTCCGCACCCTCGACGTAGATCGGCCCCGATTGCGGGTTGCCCGGCGGCGCGGTCCGTTCGCCGTTGCGATCCCATCCGCCCGCGTCTGCGGTCAGCGCGATGACGGTGTCTCCGTCGGCAATGTGGAGTGCCGGTTCATGCGAGCCAATCGTGTTGTAGTACCGTGTCGGCTCAAAACGGTGTGTGGTCATACGTGCCTAACCCCCCGGCCCCCTTCCCCACAGGGAAGGGGGAGCTAAATCGATGGGCGGCCTGCGGACCGCCCGACATGCTATGTCCGCAATGACAGGAGAACGTCTGAGAGGCGGCGGATGCCCTCGGCGATCTTCTCCGGTGGTTGGGCGCAGAAGGAGAGGCGCATCGCATCGCCCTGGTTGCCCGGTACGGCGGTGCAGCCCGTGCCGGGGACGATTCCGACGCCGCGCTCATTGCCGCGCGCGAGGACATCGGTGACGTTCATCCCTGGCGGGAGGCGAAGCCAGACGAAGAATCCCCCTTCCGGTTCGGTCCATGTCACATCCGGTGGCATGTGTTCGTGCAGTGCGTCCAGCATCGCGCTACCGCGTTCGGTATAGATGGCGCGGATGCGGTCGAGATGGGCGGGGAAGAAGCCCGTTTGCAGCATCTCGTAGACTGCTTGCTGCATCACGCGGTCCGAGTTGATGTCTGCTGCCTCCTTCATCGCGTAGAGCTTGTCGCGCAGCGGTGCGGGCATCACCATCCAGCCGACGCGGATACCCGGTGCAATCGTCTTCGAAAAGGTGCCGAGATAGATCACCTCCGGATCAAGCGCGCGCAGGGGTGGAACCTCCTCACCTGCGTACCGGAGCGCACTATAGGGGTCATCTTCGACAATCACGAGGTCATGGGTGCGGGCGAGGCCGATCAGTCGTTCCCGCTGCGCGCGCGGCATCGTCGTGCCGGTCGGGTTCTGGAAGGTCGGGACGATGTAGAGGAACTTCGGCTGCGTATGATGCAACGCGGCTTCGAGGGCATCGAGATCGAGCCCGTCTCTGCCGACCGGCACAGGCAGGTAGCGCGGCTGACAGAGGTCGAAGGTCTGGAGCGCGCCGGGATAGACCGGGTCTTCTAGCGCGATCGTCTCACCGGGATTGACGAAGAGACGGGCGAGAAAATCGATCCCCTGCTGTGCGCCACTGAGGAGCATCACATTGTTGGCATCGACATCGGAACAGCCGCGCGCCTGCATCTGTTCCGCAATGAGCGTGCGAAGGTCCCACGCACCCATCGCGCTCTGGTAGCCGAAGATGTCCTGCGGGCAGGACCAGGCGCGCTCCATGCCCCGCGCCAGCCAGTCGCGCGGGATGCATTCGGCGGGCGGCGCGCCACTGCGCAGCGAAATAAAGCCCGCACCCTGCGTCGGGTACGAAGGCCCGGAGACGACCGTCAGATGCATCTGCGCCGCTTGCCGGGAGTATCGCGCTGCCCAATCACGCTGCATGTTCGCTCCTTCGAGTAGTCAGTAGTCGGTAGTCAGTAGTCAGAAAGAGAAGCGTTCTTTCTGACTACTGACTACCGACTACTGACTACTCCGCTACGATACATGCCGCGATACAATGGCGCAATTGTGGGCGGTCGTGGTACCGTGTGTGGGAGGGGGATGCATGAGTGAGATTGCGACCGGAGAAAGCGCAAACGAGAGTGCCGCCGGGCGGCGGCTCTTCGCCAAAATCATCAGCGGGACGGATGCATCGACGCTCGAACGCGCGGTCAATGCGGCGCTCGCGACGATCCCCCTTTCCGCCCGGCCCAATGTCTCGATGATCGCGCCGCTCGGTGACCGCGTGCGCCTCTACGCGCTCGTCACCTATATCGCGGCAGAAACCGAAGCGGACGAAGCAGTGAAGGCTGCGGCGGAGCGGCGCCGACGGATGAGTATCAATTATGAGACGTTGAAATAACCCTGCGCGCGCTGGCACGTTCTGGCATTCCCCTTGCCACACGTTTCCGCGTGCGCTACCGTGCATCAGTACGTACGTGAGGCGCATACGTGTCGAGCAGTTCGTTGATGCAGGTGGAAGCTATCGACGATGGGAACTTCGAGCGCATCACTGGCCCGTCGGTACTACGCGACGCCAATGCCGGGTAGCACCACAACGGACCCTTTCGCGACGAATCCGGTCGGCAAAGCGATTGGTCTGATCCTCGCCGGGATGCCGGCAGCGATCCTCACCTTCGCGCCCCGCCTGTTGGATTGGTTGTTGCAGACGAACCCGATCGTGGCGGGGTTTGTTGGCGTGTTCATGGCGCTCTCGATCGCCACTTGGGCGGGGTTGGTCTTCGGGATCATCATCCTCTTCATCTGCGCGATCGAGGGGATCGTCACCGTCATTCATCACTTCCTCACGCGCCACCTGACGCCGGTGGATCGCCTCGCCGTCAGTGAGCGCGTCTGCGCCATGCTCCATCGGCGCGGCTACCACACCGCCGAGCATCTCTCCGCCGTGCCCGATTCCGAACTGCGCTCGCACCCGAACTTCGATGAACGCCTCCTCCGTGAAGTGGCCCGTGCCCTCTATCTCTGGGAGCAGGAACGCCGCGATACGGCGGCGTGATGGGGACCCACCCCCCGGCCCCCTCCCGACACGGGAGGGGGAGTAAGCATCCGCGAGGCTGTGATGTTCAAGGGGATACCACGATATTCGGAATGAGTCACCCCCTCCCGTGTCGGGAGGGGGCCGGGGGGTGGGTTATACTCCCATCAGTGCATCGGTCGGACGAGTTTTTCTGAGGATCGGGGAGGGAAGCGATGGGCCAGACGAGTCGGGCGGCGGTATTGGATGGGGTGAAGGGGAATTTCGCGATTGCGGAGGCCACGGTGCCGGAACCGGGGCCGGGGAGTATCATCGTGCGGCAGGAGCTGTGCGGCATCTGCGGTACGGATGTCCATGTCTTCCAGGGGCACATGGCCTCCGTACCGTTTCCGGTCGTACTGGGGCATGAGATTGTCGGCACCATCGTCGCGCTCGGGGAGGGTGTCACGGCGGACTGCACCGGGCGACCGATTGCGGTGGGTGACCTCATTGGCATCAAGCCGGGCGTCTCGAACAATGACGAGTTCTTCGGCACGATGGCGCAGCAGCCCACTCTCTCGCCCGGTCTCGGCTCGTACGGCTTCGCGGCGAAGACGTTGAACCATCTGCCCCTCCAGGTGACGGGCGGCTTCGCGGGCTATCAATGGCTCATCCCCGGTACGAAGGTCTACAAGATGAACGCCGATCCGGTCTCCTCCTCGATCCTCGAACCGCTCAGTGTCGGCTTCCATGCGGCGGGGCGGGCGACCTACCACATCGGCGATACCGTCGTCATTCAAGGGGCGGGGCCAATCGGCTTGATGGCGCTCATCGGGGCGAAGGAACTCGGCGCGTTCAAGACTATCGTCATCGGTGCGCCTGCGGACCGCCTCGCCTTCGCCCGCGAGCTTGGCGCGGATATGACCATCGACATCACCGAAGTGACCGACCCTGCCGAGCGCTTGAAGATGGTCCAGGAGGCGTCGAGCCACGGCTTCGGCGCGGACATCATCATCGAGGCGACGGGCGTCCTCGCGGCATTGCCGGAAGGGTTCAATCTCCTGCGGCGCGGTGGGCAGTATGTGACGTGCGGCCATTTCACCAATGTCGGCGATGTGGCGCTCAACCCGTGGGCGCACTTCACCTTCAAGCACATCACGCTCTATGGCGTCTGGGCCTCTGCGCACGCGCATTTCGTCCAGGCACGGCAACTGATCGAGAGCGGGAAGTATCCCCTGGAGAAGTTCGTCTCGCACCAGTTGCCTCTGGAACGCGTCGCGGACGGCATCGCCGCCATGAGTGGCCGCTACACCATCGACGATGAGCCGATTCGCAAAGTGGCAATCCGGGCGAATTGACCGATGTCCATCGCCATCGTCGTCGCGATGCGGGAGGAGATGAGGCATCTCGAAGGGCTGCTGCGCGATCACGGCGCGCGGTGGGAGCGCACCGAGGTGCGAGGCCCGCGCCGGTTCGATGATCTCACCTTCAATGGCCTGTCGCTTGTCCTGACGACGAGTGGAATTGGCATGGTGGCGGCGGCGGCAGCAACGGAGGCGGTGATTGCGCGTGATGCGCCACGTGCCATCCTCAACTATGGCTGCACGGGCGCGCACCGGGAAGATGTGCTGCTCGGGGATGTCGTGGTCGGCACGGCGTGCATCGCCTACGACGTGGGGCAGCTTCGCCCTGGCGGAATCTTCACGCATACCCCCATGCACCTGCACGTGAACGGTGAGGAGACATATGTCGATGCCTTTCCAACCAACGCACCGCTGCTCGCGCTCGCGGAGGCAGTGGTAGGATCGAGCAGATGGCGTGCCGAGCCGTGGCCGGAGCAGCAATGGCCGCAAGGCATCACGCACCGCGCGCCGCGTGTCTTCTTCGGCCCGGTCGGTTCGGCGGATCGCTTCACGCAGGACGCGGACGCGCTCCGCGCCTTGCACGCCCAGCACGCCACGCTCTGCGAAGACATGGAAGCCGCCGCAGTCGCCCAGGTCTGCGCGCTCCACGACGTGCCGTTCCTGACCGTCAAGGACATCTCGAACAACGAGTTCCACACCGTCTCCACCTTCGGTGACGGCGGCACCTTCGCGGTGCTTGAGCCCGAATTAGGCAAGCGCGCCGCCGCCTTCCTCTTCGCGCTCCTCGAACGGCTCGTCGGGAAGTAGGCAGTAGACAGTAGACAGAGGATCGAGATACCAGACATCCGACACCCATGAATTTCGTCTGGTGTCTTTCCGCTTTCTATGCCTACTGCCTACTGCCCCCGCCGTTGCACCGTGTCAGTGCGCGCGGTATCCTTTGGCGAGACACAGTGAGGGCTTTCGCGCGCGGAAGAGAGCCGGAAGCAGTACGGGAGCATAAAGAATGGACGATGAGGATCGCGCAATCGCGTTGACGCGCGCGTTGCGGTGGATGAGCAGCGTGGAAGTTTTCGAGGCGAGTACCGCGACGGGGTCAACCTATCATGTCATGCGCCACCCGGAGGGCGGGTTCGAGATCAGCGGCGGGCGCAGCCTGCGTGGCTGGGAGCGGGCGGACATCGTGGGTGCGGTGCCGGACTCTTCCGGCTATGCGCGCCTCGCCGTCATCCGTGCCGATCCGGGGTCGGACGACGCGAAGCTCACGACCAGCCCCGTCATGCAGTGGCGCATCGTCCCCCGCGCCCAAGCGGGCTGACGAGTAACGAGTAACGAGCGATGGAATCACGGTCTCTTCTCGTTACTCGCTACTCGCTACTCGTTACTTCGTTAGCGTTTTCGATTTGGCAGGGTGAAGCCGGCGGGGGGGATGAAGAGCTTGGGCTTGGTTTCTTCGCCCCAGGGTTCGGGTTCGTAGGTGTTCGGTGGGGCGGCCGGGACGAACCCTGCGTCTTCGAGTTTCGTGATCTGATTTTCCATATCCCGTTGCGCGGTCTCGACGGTGGTCGCGGTCACTTGCGTGGCGGAGACGCGCGTCAGGCCGTCCTCATCCTCACGCACGCGGCTGATGATGACGCTTTGCATCGGGCCCTGTGCCGTCTCAACGACCGCCAGTTGGATCGCGAGCGCGGCGATGCGGCCACTCTCCTCACGCCCATACCAGACCTGTACCGTTTGCAGTGGAGAAGCGGGGAGGGTCGTCGCTGCAACCGGAATGCCCCGATTGGCACGGTCCATTTCCTCCCAACTCAGTGTTTCGACTTCCTCGTTCATATCGTCCAAGAGATTTCCTCCTCAATGAAGTGCGCGGCAGAATGCATGGCTGCCCTGCGCTGTTCCCGCAGTGTACCACGCGGTCAACCCGGTGGTCTGTACGCCGGATGGATTGTCTATGTATGACAACGCAAATCCTTATCGGGATATTTCCTGGTATTATGTCTTCTCCCGTTTCACTCCGTGCGGATTGTCTGGAATTTGTGTGGAGAACCCCTCCCCAAGTGACGGTACAGCGCATATGATGGGCAGCACATCCGTCACCGCGTGAGCCGTGGGTGCGGTGGGAGAGCGGCGGATGCGCATCGCGTGGGGGAAGGAACCTGGCAGGAATGGCCAGCATTCATATGGATGTCGTCGTCATTGGCGGCGGTATTACGGGAACGTCCATCGCATACGCACTCGCCCGGCGCGGGGTGCGCAATGTCTTACTGCTCGAACAGCGCTCGACGGCGGTGAATGCCACGCGGGGTGCCTTCGGTATCCTGCGAACGTACCACGCGAACCGGGTGATGGTCTCGCTTGCGCGGCGCTCGCTCCGGCTCTACGAGCATTTCGAGGAGGAAATCGGCGGTACGACGGCGTTTACGCGTACGGGTCTCTTAGTCCTCGTTCCCGAAGGGGAGCAGGAGGCGCTTGAGGCGAATGTCGGTGTCGCGACGCACCTGGGGAGTAAGATCACCTTCCTGCCAACGAGTGAGGATGTCCGCGCAGTCGAACCGCGGATTAGCCTCACTGGGGTCGCTGCTGCCGCGTTTGAGACGGAAGCGGGCTACGGTGATCCGGTGCAGACCTCTGCGGCGTTCGCGATCCGCGCGCGCGATCTCGGTGTGCAAGTGCGGCAGGGCATCCGCATCCTGAAAATCGATACGGCGGGCGACGCGGGGAACCGGCGCATCACGGGTCTTCTCACGGACGGCGGTTACGTCAATACGGCGTGCGTCGTCAATGCGGGGGGGCCGTGGGGGAACACGATCAGTGAGATGGTCGGCGTCGAACTCCCGGTCCTCTCCTATCGCTACCTCGGCGTCGTCTTGCGCCATCCACGCTCGTTCGGTGGGCCGCACCCGATTACGCTCGACCTCGTCAGTGGTGCAGTGATGCGTCCGAGCGGTTCCGGCCATACTCTCGTTGGCCCGCTCGGTGCGGTGACCGAGGACGCCGTGCCGCCCGGTTGGGATGACCCGCGCAGCGACCAGTCCGGCGCGGCGGAATATCAGACTTTGCTGCGCCGCCGCTACCCCGCCCTGGCGACCGCGAGCGTCGGTGCGATGTGGGCGACCACGCACGATGTCACGCCCGACTGGTATCCGATGATCGGCCCGGTCGAGGGGGTGGATGGCTTCTATTGCGCGGTCGGTATGGGGGGCTACAGCTTCGCGCTCGCCCCCGCCGTCGGGGAGATGGTCGCGCGTCTCGTCACCGATGAGGGAAGCGATGGCGTGGTACGACCACGACGGAGCCAGGAACTTGACCCTAAGAGCCATGCCTATTTCTTCCGCCCCAGCCGCTTCGCCGGTCGCACCGCGAAAGTCCCGCTTACTCCGTCTGCGGGTGGGTAAGGAGCCTTTTCTTTCCTCACCCCCCGGCCCCTCTCGTACGGAGCCATCGCCCGCAGATCGAGCTAGAGAAAGATTTGTACGGCGATAGAGAGGGGAGGGGAACGTGGCGTGTTGTAGTGTTCTCTGCACATCGCTATCCCTCTGTATCTCTCCCCCTCTCCATCGCCGTGCAAACCCTAATTATTCTCCAATCCAAGGGCGATGGAAAGGGGGTCGGGGGTGAGGAATCCACCCGCCATAAACACGAGTTAACTACGCAACTATATCAACAATGAAATCGTGCGTTTTTGGCTTGCAGATGGGGAATATCGCCCCTACAATACTGCGTTGGAAGAGGGTGGGAGAATGATTTTGCCTCATTTCGACGCGCATGGAGGATGAGAAACCGGATGCCGATCTATGTCTACGAACGCCCCGATGGGAGCCGCTTCGAGCTTCGCCAGGGTTTAACGATGAGAGTCTGACCGTAGACCCGGAGACGGGTGTGCCAGTGCGGCGTGTGTTGCAACTCTCGCCGATCATCTTCAAGGGCTCCGGCTGGTACAAGACCGACAGCCGCGCCGCTTCTTCAAATGGGAAGACGGAGAATAAGAGCGCAGACGCTGCCGCATCGACTGACACGGGCGAGAAAGCCGAGAAGGCTGAGAAGTCGACGGAGGCAGTAAGTACGAAGGAAGCAGTGAGCGAGGCGACCGCAACGACAACTGCGGAGATCAAGAAGACGGCGGAGAAGCCCGCCACGCCTGCGGCGGCGTCCTGATGCTTGCGTCCGGGCGTGCCGCCCTCGCGCCGTTCTTTCAGTTGCGCTACCCGCCGTTGGCCGCGCATCGTAACGCGGGGGGCTGCTGCCTCTGTCGGTGAGGGAGGCGTGCCGCAGCGTGCGGTCGCTTCCCCCATACACGTATCCGTCGGTCGGCGTCTGCCGACCGGGACGTGCCGATAGGAGCATGCCCCATGTTTTCCCGGATTCGCGAAGATATCAAGGCATTCTATGACAAGGACCCGGCGGCGAAGAGCACGCTGGAGATTATCCTTGCCTATCCCGGCTTCCATGCCGTCGTACTGCATCGGGTCGCGCACCGGCTCTATCTCCGGCAGGTGCCGGTCCTGCCCCGCCTCGTCTCACACTTCAACCGCTTCATCACCGGTATCGAGATCCACCCCGGCGCGATTCTGGGGCGGCGATTGACGATCGATCACGGCATGGGCGTCGTCATCGGGGCGACAGCGGAAATCGGCGATGATGTGCTCCTCTACCAGGGCGTCACCCTCGGGAACGCGCGTTTCCAGCACGGTAAGCGGCACCCCACGGTCGGCAACAACGTCGTCATCGGGGCGGGCGCGAAGGTGCTTGGCCCGATCACCGTGGGGGATGGCGCGCGCGTCGCGGCGGGCGCGGTCGTCGTCAATGATGTGCCGCCGCACACGACTGCGGCGGGCGTCCCCGCCAAGGCAATCCTCTACCGCAACCCCGATACCGGGGAGACCCGCCGCCTGGAGCAGATGCCCGACCCTGAAGGGGACGAAATCAATGCGCTTCGTGCGCGTGTGTCAGAACTGGAAGAACGACTGGGCGCGCTCGAAGGGCGCGATGAAATGATTACGAGAAGGCGGACCGTCGCATGACGCTGCGAGTGTACAACACCCTGACACGCGAGGAAGAGCCGTTCGAGACAATCGAACCGGGCAAAGTGCGCATGTATGTCTGCGGCCCGACGGTCTATGCGGACGCGCATATCGGCCACGCCATGAGCGCGATGATCTTCGATGTCATCCGGCGCTACCTCGAATACGCGGGGTACACAGTCAAACATGCCCAGAACTTCACGGACATCGACGACAAGATCATCAACCGCGCGCACGCCGAGGGGCGCGACCCGAACGGATTGGCCGAGCAGTACATCGACCAGTGGCTCGATCAAACCGCCGCCCTCAATGTCAAGCCTGCGACGATCTACCCGCGCGCGACGCAGGAACTCGCGGAGATCCACGCGATGATCGGTGGCCTGATCGAGGAAGGTCATGCCTACGCGATAGACGGCGATGTGTATTATCGCGTGCGCTCGTTCGACGGCTACGGCAAGCTCTCGCATCGTTCGCTCGACGACATGCGCGCCGGGGAGCGGGTCGCGGTGGACGAGCGCAAGGAAGATCCGATGGATTTCGCCCTCTGGAAGGGCGCGAAGCCCGGCGAGCCGGCGTGGCCGTCGCCCTGGGGGCCGGGTCGGCCGGGATGGCACATCGAGTGCTCCGCGATGATCCGTCGCCATCTCGGCGACACGATCGATATCCACGGCGGCGGAGCGGACCTGATCTTCCCGCATCACGAGAATGAGATCGCACAGAGCGAGGGCCTCACAGACGTTGAGCCGTTCGTGCGCTACTGGATTCACAACGGTCTCTTACAGATGAAAGACGTGAAGACGGGCGAGATCATCAAGATGTCCAAATCGCTCGGCAACCTCATCACGATCGGCGAATTGCTTGAACGGCGCAACGGGTCGGACATTCTCCGCTTTATGGTCCTCTCCGCGAACTACCGCACGCCACTGACGTACACCGAGGAGATTTACGACGCGGCGGCGAAGGGCCTCGACCGGCTCCGCACCGCCCTGCGCGATGGCAACGGCGCGGGCACTGCGGATGCGACCTTTACCGCAGATGCACCGCTCGCCGCTATCGCGGCAGGTGCGGAGGAGCAATTTCGCGCGGCGATGGACGACGATTTCAACACGCCGAATGCCCTCGCCGTCCTCTTCGATCTCGCCCGCGCCACCAACCGCGCGAAGGACGAGGGAGCGGCGGCGCAGGATGTCGCGGCGGCGCAAGCGAAACTGCGTGCCTTGATGATGGTTCTCGGTTTGCGACCGGATACGGCGGCGGTCAATGATGGTGGGCAGACGGCGGCACCGTTCATCGAGTTGCTCTTGCAGGTGCGCCGCGATCTGCGTGCCGCGAAGCAGTGGCAACTGGCAGATACGATCCGTGACAGCATGACGAAGCTCGGCGTGGCGCTCGAAGATACCGCGCAAGGCACCAGTTGGCGCTGGACGGACGGGACCTAAGCCCTAACCCCCCAACCCCCCAACCCCCTTCCCCACAGGGAAGGGGGAGAAATCGGGGATCGGCGGTATACTGTACAGTACAGGCGGCGGGCATTCTCATCGCTCGCCGCTCATTGTTGTCTCAAGTCCCCCCTTCCTTTGAGGGAAGGGGATTAGGGGGTTAGGTAGTAATGGCAAAAGGCAAAGGAACGAGCGGGCGGTCCAGTGGGCCGTGGAAGGGGGGGCCGCAGCGCGGAAAACCCGGCCAGCAGCCCTACTCGCCGCAGAGAACACGGGACGCGAGCCCGCGCCCGCCGCGCAGCGAGCGGAGCGGAAGAGGGCAATCCGCAGACGACGGGCAAGCGGGAAGGCCCGCGACGGCTGAGGGCGACCGGCGTGCGCCGCGTTCGTCAGCTCCCGATGACGGGTTCGCACGGGGGGGCCGCGCCCAACCGGGTAAGCCGGGACCGACGCAGCGCGCCGACCGACCGCCGCGTGAGGGCGGCAAGGCGAATAAGCCTTGGGCCAATAAGCCCGCCCATGAACGGCGCGCCGAGCGCACCGCACAGTCGGAGCGCCAGGAGCGTGACGAGCGGGGCGCACGTCCCCTCGCACCGCGCCGCACCGAGCGCAGTGAGATGCGTCCACCCCGCGACACGATGACCTCCCGCCCGATGCGCCTGCCGCGCTCACCGGCACCAACCGGTGGCTCCACACCGCTCGAACGTCGCCGTGCCTATCGCTATGGCGGTGAGGTGGCGGTGGATCGCGATGTCCTGTACGGTCGCAACGCGGTCGCGGAGGCGTTGCGGGCCGGGCGGCGCAAGGCGCGTGTCCTCCTGCTCGCGGAGGGGAGCGATGAGCGGAAGACGGTCAGCGACCTCGCCGAACTCGCGGCATCGCGCAATGTCGAAGTCCAATACATCTCGCGCACCGATCTGGAGCGGCGTGCCCCCGGCGTCAATCATCAGGGCGCGGTTCTCGAAGTGGGGCCGTATCCGTATGCGGACTACGACGATCTGCTGGCGGCGACGCGCGACAATCCGAACGCGCTCCTCCTCGTGCTCGATTCGCTTCAGGACCCGCAAAACCTCGGCACTCTCCTGCGCACTGCGGAGGCGGCGGGCGTGACAGGTATCATCATCCCCGAGCACCGCGCGGTGCAGGTGACGGCGGCAGTCGTCAACGCCAGCTCAGGCGCGGTTGAGCATTTGCCGGTCGCGATGGTGACGAACCTCGTGCGCGCCGTGGAGCAGGCGAAGGAAGCAGGCGCGTGGGCGATAGCCGCGGAAGCGGTCCCCGACGCGGTCCCGCCCGCGACCGTCGATCTCACCGGCCCGCTCGTCCTCGTGATCGGCAGTGAAGGGCAGGGTGTGGGCCGCCTCTTGCGCGAGACCTGCGATCTCACCGTGCGTATCCCGCTCGTCGGCAAAGTCGGCTCCCTCAATGCAGCGACCGCCGGTTCGATCCTCCTCTACGAGGTCGTCCGCCAACGCATGGAAGAGGCGGCAATGTCCGACCTCGTCTCCTCCCTCACCACCGAGGGGGAAGACGGAAACGAATGAAGCGCAGAGAACACAGAGGGCACAGAGATCACCGAGAAGAGAGAAGAGAAAAATCATTCTCTGTGCTCTCTGTGTTCTCTACGTCCTCTGCGCTTCGTTGACCCTCGATGCCGCGTGAGCCGCTACTGATTGTCGATGGGTACAACGTGCTTTTTGCCTGGCCGGAGTTGCAGCGGAATGCGGGCGGCGATCTTGAGGGCGCGCGAGAGCGGCTGGCGGATCGACTCGCGGAGTACGAAGCGACGCGCGGCGTGCACGCGATCCTCGTCTTCGATGGCGCGAGGAAACGGTTGAGCGGCCCGCATGGCGCGTACGCAGTGGAGACGCGCTTCTCCACGAAAGGGCTCTCCGCCGATCACCTGATCGAGCGGTTGATCGTCGAGGTGCGTGAAGCGACCGACGACTATCTGCCGATCACGGTCGCGACCTCCGACCGCCTCATTCACGCTCTCGCGATGCGCGAGCACGTCGCCGTGACCGCGTCGCGGGAGTTTGTCCGCGAACTCGAAGCGATCCGCGCCGAGACGGACCGCTACAGCGCGCAGACGCAAACGCCCTTCCGCGTGACCTTCACCGAAGCGGCCCGCCCATCCCGAAAACACCGCAAGCCACAATAAGTCCACCCCCTCTCCACGAAGATGGCTCCGTACGAGAGGGGGCAGGGGGTGAGGTTTCTCTCCCCTTAGGCGTCGACTGATTTGAGGAAGTCGGAGCGAATAAATCCGCTCTTATCGCCGACTTGCACGGGATACCAGGTCCCACCGGCGGTGCCATCGACTGCCGGACCACTGGCGAGAACTTCCGTCCCCTCCGGCACGGTCTGGACGAGCTTGCCCGCAACGTCCGGCTTGTCCCGCATATTCGCACCGACGCCATCTGTATTGGCGACCTTGAACCGCTTGACGGGAAGGGCGGGTTGCCCACCGGGCGTGCCGCCGGTACCGGCGACGGGCGTACCGGGTTTCGGCGATCCGGCAGGGAGCGTCGCCTGCCCACCGGCAGGAAGGCCGGCAGTACCATTGGGAACGATGATGCCGCTCGTCCCGGTGCCAGCAGCGGGCGTGCCGGGTCGCGCGCTTCCGGTGGCACCGGGCGTGCCTGCCGGTCGGGTGCCGGAGGGCGCACTGCCCGCTGCGGATGTGCTGCTGCCGCCCGGTGTGGCGGTCGCGTCATTGCCGCCGCGGAGCTTCCCGGTGCCGATGAACCATGCACCGGCAAGTAAGGCGATCACGACAACGACGGGGATCACCAGCTTGGCATAGTCGGTCCAGTAGCGCTCCTCGGTATAGTACGAGAGCGAGCGCTCTTTGCCGGTCGCCGCCGGTTGCGGTATGACGCGACGTGGCCCGGAGCCGGTCACGCCGGGGCCGGGTGGTTGCGAAGGCGGGGGCTGCTGATAGCCACCCTGACCGTAGCCACCGTAGCCACCCTGATCATATCCTTGCGGGTCTTGTCCGTAGCCACCCTGTCCGTAGGCTGGCGGGTCCTGACCGTACCCGCCCTGCCCGTACTCACCGGGCGGCGGCGCTTGCCAGGGTGTCTGTTCGGGTTCGTGCCCCTGCCCTTGCCCTTGCGCCTGCCCGTTCGCGTCGTAGCCATAGTTGTACCCATAGCCCGGATCGGCCTCGCGCTGTCCGGGGGGCGGTGCATAGCCGGGTTGGGCGTTGTCCCACGGGTTGCGGATATCCTCATTGCCACCCACAGCCCCCGCATAGCGCGGATTGCCTGCGGGCGCGGCGGGGGTGGACTCGTGGGGCGCATACCCGTCATCGTCGACTGGCGGTGTGCCGTGGCCGCTCCCGTAGGGGTCCGGGCTGCTACTTCGCCAGGGGTCAGCCGGTGCATCCGGCGTGCCTCGGTCGCCTCGGTCCGGGTTCCGTCCGAAGGGGTCGCGTCCGCCACTGCTCATTGCGAGGTTCACTCCTGCGTTGGGGCCAGTGCCGTCGGCTGCTTCCCAGTAGTCACTGAGGCCACGCGAGCAATCCAGATCATCTTCGGCGACGAGGTGTGATTGTTGGGGGGCATACAACAGGGGGTTGCGGCACCAGCCTTTGCGCCAGATTGGCGCGGGCTCGTAGAACTTGCAGGTGCTGCACTTCCGTTCCGGTTCTGCCATCGCTTCCCTCTCCCCATCCGACGATTGTGCGCTCCCCACAATTGTCGTTGCCGTATTGATCGCGTTGGACCCACCGCCGCAATGCGACGAGTGGAAAACCCTCTACGACCGGTGTATTCGCGCCCCATACAGCGTACCACGTTCCCGCGTGATTTCGCTATCCCCAAAGTTTATGCGTTATGTTGACTTGGTGCAAGGCAATGGGAGTGGGAGTCGGCAGTAGGTGATGGCCACTATCGCGGAGCAGACGCGCTATCCAGGTGCTGCGCGATAGTCAGCAGCAGCGTGTCCATGTCGAATGGCTTGGCGATAAAGCCGTCGGCACCTGCCTCGCGCGCGATTCGCTCCCCATCCTGATTCGCGGAACAGAGCAGGATAGGTATTCCGCGCGTCTCCGCGTTACTCTTCAGCTCACGGCAGAGATTTCGACCGTCCCAGCCAGACATCCAGATGTCTAATAGCAGCAAGTCGGGACGACCATTCGGGAAATCGCGCAGGGCCATCTCGTCCGCGACAGCCTCCACCGCGTAGCCACCTTCTTCCAGGATGAGCCTCAGCACCTCAAGCACAGCCGGGTCATCTTCGGCCACGACGATGTGTCGCTCCCTCTCGGTCACACTGCCCTCTCCATCCGATCCGCTTGATCATCGCAGGGACTATCGAGCGGGAGGGAGAACGCCATTGTCGTTCCTGCTCCTTCCTCGCTCTCCACCCAGATCGCCCCGCCATGCCGCTTAACGAACTCCGCTGCAATGTAGAGTCCCAGCCCCAACCCCGGATAGCCCGCGCGGTTCTCCCCGTCAACGCGGAAGAATCGCTCGAAGATGCGCGGCTGCTCTGCCGTAGGGATGCCGATGCCGAAATCCTTCACGGAGACGACGACATTCTCCCCGTCGCGTACCGACTGCACCAGGATACGATCGGCCTGCGAGGAGTACTTGATCGCGTTCGTGAGCAGGTTCGTCAGGACTTGCCCGATCCGGTCGCGATCCGCGATGAGGGTGACGGGCGTGGCGTGTTCCCGGACGATGGTGTGCTTGTCCGTCGTGTGTTGGGCCTCGTCGACTATTTCATCGATCAGTTCGTTGAGATCGAAAGGGGTTTGCCGCAAGACCAGTTTCCCGCTCTCGATCCGCGTGATGTCAAGCAGGTCCTCGATCAGCCCCGTCAGACGGTCGATCTGCCCGTCGAGTTTCGTGAGCATCGCGGTCGCGGGGGCATCCCCCATAGTTCGGAAGCGGCGCCCCAACAGTTGGGCGTAGCCCTTGATGCTGGTGACGGGGGTTTTCAATTCATGGGAGGCGACGCCGATGAACGCATCCTTCTGCCGCTCCAGCGCCCGCCGCTCGGTGATGTCGCGGGCGATTTTCGATGCACCCACGATCACCCCCTGACTATCCACAAGGGGAGAAATCGTCAGGGAAATGTCGCGGAGCGTCCCGTCTTTGCGGCGACGAATCGTTTCATAGTGTTCGACGCGATCTCCGCGACGGATACGCGCGAGAATTTCAGGCTCTTCATCGTGGCGATCAGGCGGAATGAGCATCGTGATCGACCGGCCGATCGCTTCCTCAGCCGTGTATCCGAAGAGTCGCTGCGCACCTTCATTCCAACTGGTGATGATGCTGTTCAAGTCTTTGCTGACGATGGCATCGTCCGAAGATTCGACGATCGCGGCAAGTCTGGCGCGCGTTTCTTCCGCCTGTTTGCGCTCGGTGATGTCCAATAGCATGTTGATACCCCCGACAATCCGGCCTTCGGCATCGCGCAGCGGCGTCGGATAGGGCGTGAACCAAATGCGCTTGCCATCGGGGCGCTCGGCGATGGCTTCCGCATCACGGATAATGCGACCCTCCTTGAGTGCAATGGCCATCGGACATTCATCGTGCGGCATCGATGTACCGTCGGGATGATAGAGCTTCCAGGTGACACACCAACGATCGGTTCCCAATTCCGGCACACGTCCGGAGAATGTGACGGCGGCCGGGTTGAAGTGCGTAAGCCGCCCCTGCGCGTCGGTCGTGTAGATTGCCGCTGGGAGCGCGTCGATCATTTCTTGGAAGTGGCGCTCGCTCTCGTGCAAGACTTCCTCGGTCCGCTTGTGTTCGGTGATGTCGCGGGTGAAGCAGCGGATGTGGACGAACGTGTCGTTCTCAAAAAACGCGTTGGAGTTGATAACGACGTGACGAATTGAACCGTCTTTGTGGCGCAAGCGGGCCCCGTACTCATGCAAGGTCTCATTGGCTGCCAGGCGGGTGAGCATATCCTCGATCACGGGTGCATCGGCGTGGAACTGGGCGATGTGATGGCCGATGTATTCCTCGCGCGTGTAGCCGAGCAGGTCGAGTTCGCTCTGGTTGGCCCAGAGGATGGTGCCATCCGGCCCGACCCAGTGCAGTCCCAGCGATGCGTTTTCGAGAGAGTCGCGCAGATCGGTTTCGCCGCGGCGCGCCTTCTCTTCGGCCTGCGTGCGTCCGGTGACATCGTACAGGCAATTGATGGCACCGATAATCTTCTCACGCTCGTCCCGCAACACCTGCGGATGGGTCATCACCTCCCGGCGCGTACCGTCCGGGCGCTCGATGAGGATCGCCTCGCCGTCTGCCCCGATGCAATCTCCCCGCAGAACCCGCGCCATCGGCGATGCATCGTGGGGCATGGATCTGCCGTCGGGATAGAAGCTCTTGAACGAGCCGCAGAACCGCTCGCGCGGATCGCCGCATTCCGGCTCGCGCCCCCACAGCGCGATGGCGCGTT
Organism: uncultured Chloroflexia bacterium; assembly: GCA_963763655.1. Taxonomy (GTDB): domain Bacteria; phylum Chloroflexota; class Chloroflexia; order Thermomicrobiales; family JALYUS01; genus JALYUS01. Next base: position 98,971 of record CAVXPY010000002.1, on the reverse strand, counting down.
GGTTGACTTCCTGGATCACGCCGGAGGCATCGCAGGTATAGATGGCCACGGGAGCCATCTCGAACAACGCGCGATAGCGTGCGTCGTACGAGGGTGTGTCGGCATTGTCCGCGACCCTAAGAACCTGGCGTGCGACGGACTGCGCGCCGTTAGCGTGCCGGTCCCGCAGCGCGACCGCGGGCGCGAGCGGCATGTCAGCGAGGTCCTCCCGCGTAAAGCGCCAGTCGCCGCGCGCGCCGAGGCGTCTGCCAGGCAGTTTGTTTGCCTGTGCCCAGCGCCGGATCGTGTTGGGGTGGACGGCGAGGAAGGCGGCGGCATCACGGACATTCATTAGATTGAAGGCTTGTTGATCCATCGATGCATCTTTCTTATCACTTCTCGACGTTTCTGCACGAATCATGCACCACGATGGGGAGAACTGCAAGGTTCATGCCCGTCGCTCTTGCCTTCGACATCCACACCGAAGAAGGAGGCGGATGTTGCCTACGCGCGGTCGCGTCGCTTTGATCGCCGTGAGTGTCGATCTACGACCATCAGCACAAGTGGACCGCGCGATTTTCCTACGTGGGCACCGCGCATCCGGTTCCTGCCTCCCCTCTATTGGCTACTGCGTACTTCCGCCGCGGCTTCCAGACGATTCAATGCGTCAGCGAGGACCGCGCGGGTGTGGGCGAGCGAAATGCCTGCGTGGCCGGGCGCATAGGCGGCGGCATAGCCGTGGATATAGACGCCTTGCGCAAGGGCCGCGCCGATGAATCGGCTGGCGAGGGCGCTGTCGTGCGCGGCTGCCTGCGCGTAGGTAACGATTGGAACGGTTGGATCGACGCCGAAGAAGAGGCCGAAGCGTGCGCCGATCCCCTGCACGCGGGCGGGGAGGCCGACGCGGTCGAAGACGCCTTGTAGCTCGCGGTAGAACCACTCCGCGTTGCCATTCAGCGTCTCGTAGGTGTCGGGTTGCCTCAGCACTCCGAGGGTAGCGAGCGAGGCGAGTACCCCGAAGAGGTTGCCGGAGTAGGTACCGCTGTGGACAGCCCCTCCGGGCCGGATCGCGCCCATCACCGCCGCGCTGCCGACGGTCGCGCTGATCGGTGCACCGTTGGCGAGCGCTTTGGCGAGCGTCGTCAGGTCCGGCGTGACACCGTAGTATGCCTGCGCGCCGCCGACACCCGTACGGAAGCCGGACAAGACCTCATCGAAGATCAGGACGATGCCGTGTGCCCGCGTCACGTCGCGTAGGAGTTGCAGGAAGCCGGGCGCGGGCGGGATGCACCCCGCGTTGTAGTTGATCGGCTCGCAGATCACCGCCGCGATAGTGTCGCCCTCCCGCTCGATCACTGAGATGAAGCGCTCGGCATCGTTCCAGGGTAGGACGAGGGTATCGTCCGGGCTGCCGATCATGCCGGCAGATTCCGCAGTGGGGGCGGCATCCGGGGTGGCGAGCGATACCTTCTGGTTGTACATAAAGGCGTCGTAGAGGCCGTGGAAATGCCCCTCGAACTTGAGGATGCGCGGTCGGCCCGTGTACGCGCGGGCGACGCGTACCGCGAGCATCGGCGCTTCCGTCCCGGCGGTGGAGAAGCGGGAACGCTCCGCACTCGGGATACAGGCGGCGAGCAGTTCCGCGAGGCGGGCGTGCTCCTCCGTCTCGCTGCCGGTGAGCAGGCCGCGTTCGACTGCTTCGATCATCGCGGCCTGCACGGCGGGGTGCCGGTGCCCGAGGATCGCCGCGCCATTGCCGAGGTTGAAGTCGATATAGCGCTGCGCGTCGGCATCGTAGAGATACGGGCCGTCGGCGCGCTCCATATAGATCGGATGCCCGATCGCCATATTGATCCGCAGCGTCGCAGAGACGCCCCCCGCGAGCACCGCGTCCGCCCGTGCGAATCGCTGCTGATGCGCCGCGAGATTATGCATTGTGCCGGTCATCCCTCTTCCTCCTCCGTGATAATAGATCATCGTGTATCGGGATCATACACGCGCCGTGACGTTCTGCGATACTAAAAGCCCTAACCCCCCGGTCCCCTTCCCTAAAAGGAAGGGGGAGAGAATGCGAGAGAAGGAGATAACGATGCCTGTGAATGACTTGCTCGGAGTCCCGATCACGATTGTTGGCGCGGGTGCGATTGGCGGCACCGTTGGCGCGTTCCTCTCTGATGCCGGGTATGACATCACGCTCGTCGATCGCGATGCCGCCCATGTCCGCGCGATCAACGCGCACGGTCTGCGGATCACGGGCATCCGAGGGGACCGGCTTTTCCATCCCCGCGCCATCCACGGCGATGAACTGCGCGGTCCGCTTGGCGTCACCTTTCTCTGCGTCAAGGGGCACATGACCGAGGGGGCGATGCAGCAGATCGGGCCACTCCTTGCGCCGGACGGCTACATTCTCTCCCTACAGAACGGCCTCAACGAAGCGGTGATCGCCCGGCACGTCGGGGAAGCCCGGACGGTCGGCGCATTCGTCCACTTCGGCGCGGACCTGATGGAACCGGGGCAGATTCAGCTCGGGGCGGAGCAGACAATTTTCATCGGCGAACTGGACGGTCAGGTGACACCGCGCGCGGAGGCGCTGCGGGCGACGCTCTCCCACGTCATGCCCGCCAAGGTCACGACGAATATCTGGGGCTTCCTCTGGGGCAAACTCGTCTACGGCGCAATGGCGTTCGCCTGCTCCACCGTCGATGCACCCGTCCCGCAGGTGATGGATGACCCGCTCGGTCGCCGCGTCTGCTACGAAGCCTCGGCGGAGGCGTATCGTGTCGCGAAGACCCAGGCGACGCAGTTGGAGCGGATCGGCGATTTCGACCCCAATCGCTTCGCCCCCGGCGATGATGTCGTCGCGCGCGGTGAGGGCGCTTTGATGGAGATGGCGGACGCGATGCGCGCTTCCGTCAAGCAGCATATGGGTATCTGGCGCGATCTGAAAGTGAAGAAGCGCGCTACCGAAGTGGACATGCAGACCGCCGTCATCGTTGAGACCGGCCGCGCGCAGGGCATCCCCACACCTGTCAATGCCGCCGTCCTCGCCGTCGTCCACGAGATCGAGGCGGGCGCACGCGGCATGGAATGGAGCAATCTGGCGGAGATCGCGGCGCGGGCGGGACTTGGGTAAGGAGTATGGCGTGGCGGTGGTCGTGGCAGTGGCAGGAAAATAGGCGTGCTACCGATCCACCCCGCCGGATCGCGCGTCTGATGGAGACGCGCAATAAGGGTCTGTTGCCTGGCGCGGGGCACGCCCGCCTTGAAGAATGCGAACAGGCCGAGCCATTGCGCGAACGTCAACTGGGTCGGCGTCGCATCGAGCGGGAAGTCGAGCGTGCGGGCGAGGGTCTTGAACTGAAGGTTGCTGAGGATGCCGCGAAAGCTCGTCTTCAGGTCTCTCCGCCACCGACCGAACCCATAGCGCACGAATGCCCGGTAGAGATCAGCGTCCGCCGCCGCGACGAGCGGATGCGCGCGCCGGTGGATCGTCAGGAGGGCGGCGTCCACACGCGGCATCGGGGCGAAATCTGTGCGTGGGAACTCCTCGGTGATCGCGAAGGTGAACCACGGCTTCGTCAGGACCGCATACTGCGTCTCGCACGGCGTGCCGGCGAACCGCTCTGCCGCTTCGCGTTGCAGGATGAGATAGGTGGCGCGGGGCGGGGCGCGGGCAGAGAGCAGCTTCGTCACGATCGGTGTCGTGATCGCGAAGGGCAGGTTGGAAACGATGGTGTACTCCCGCAGGGGGAGCGGGTAGTGGAGGAAATCCGCATGGACGACATGGAGATTCGGCCATGCACGAAACTGCGCCCGCAGGTGCGCGCAGAGCGCCGGGTCTATCTCGACGGCAATGACTTGCCCCACCCGCCGCACCAGTGCGCGCGTGAGGACGCCAGTCCCCGGACCGATCTCGTAGACGAGGTCATCAGGGGCTAACGGGAGTTGGGCGACGACTGCCGCCGCGCGTATGGGATCGCGGAAGAAATGTTGGGACCAGACCGCCTTAGTGGCAAACTTCGCCATTTCGACTCTCCGACTGCTTCATAAAAGGTGGCGTGGAAGCACTCAGCGAGCCGGAATCGTGTACTCATACTCATCGTATTCTCCTTCGATTCGTCCTTGCGGACACCCGATGCCCGACACCCGTTGTGTCGATGCACTACGTAGCATACGGCACGCGCGCAACCGCCGTCCGGTCGATCTGCGCGGGAACCGGCAGACGCTTCGGGTTGTAGAAGGAGTGTGATCTCCTTTTCATCGACGCGGAGGTGTGCGCCATGCGACGACGATTTATGCTCAGTGGCTTGCTGGCCGTTCTTCTGGTCGCCTGCGGCACCGCCGCCCCGACGGTGGCCCCGACCCCGGCCCCGACCGTCGCGCCCACCATCGCGCCGACTGCGGTTCCGACGCAGTCAGTCGCCGCGCCGACCAACACGGCGGCACCGAGTGCGTCTACTGATCGCCTCTATGTCCAGGACGGATACGGCAGCCCGACGAACCGCCTGAGCGTCATCGATGCCGGGAGCGGCACGCGCGTGCAGGATCTGCCCCTCGGTGTGCCCGCGCCGGACTGGTCCATCCTCTATGTCGTGCAACGGGACATCGAGCAGACGAACCTGCGTGCCCTCGATCCGTTGACGGGGCAGACGCTCCGCGAAACGACGATCAAGGGCCGGTACACGATCCCCGAAGAGGGGCCGACGGGCACGCCGCGCGGTCTCTCCCCGAATGGCCGCTGGCTCGCGCTCGGCAGTTACCCCGCCTATGAGGTGAATGCCAAAAACACTATCGATCAGAAGAGCCATCTCGTCGTGATCGATACCGCCTTCACACAGTCGCCGAAATATGTGGACCTGGGCGGCAACTTCTCCTTCGACGCCCTGAGCAACGACGGTACGTCGCTCTATCTGATCGAGACAATGCCGCCGAACGGTACGAGCACACCCGGTCTCGGCTACAAGGTGCGCCTCTATGACCTGAGTACGGCCACCCTCCAGCCCGGTGTCGTCGTCGATAAGACGGCCATCTCGCAGACGATGAGTGGCACGCGCCAGACGTCGGTTGTCTCACCGGACGGGCAGTGGGTCTACAGTCTCTACCTGAACGCTGCCGGGGGGCCGTTCATCCATATGCTGAACCTGAGCGGGCGTTTCTCCATCTGTCTCTTCCTGCCAAAGACCGGCAAAGAGGATGGGGAGAAGCAACTGCTCTGGTCGCTCACCCAGACGCGCGACGGGAAACGTCTCTATGCGGTCAATGGCGCGCTCGGTATCGTCAGCGAGGTCGATCCCGCGCAACTCTCCATCCGCCGCACCGTCACCTTGCCGATGACGACCGCAAGCCATCCGGGCGTCGTCGCCCGCATCGGCAACTGGCTGATGCCAAGCGCGAGCGCGAAACGATTCCTCGCCGGTGGCGCGGCGTTGACATCGGATGGCAAGACGCTCTTCGTCATCGCGGAAAATGGTTTGCTCGCTGTCGATACGAGCGATCTCGTGCTGCGAAATCGGTATCTGCCCGATCTGCCGCTCGACAGCGTGATGATGAGCCCGGACGGCGCACACCTCTACGCCGTCAGCGCAGAGAAGGGACAGATGCTCTCGCTCGATGCGGCGACCGGCGCGACGATGAAACAATTTCATCATCCGAGTCATCAGCCGTGGGTCATCCTCGGCGTGGGGTGATCGGCGCTCCTTTTATCCCGCATTGCGGAGCACGAGGAAGCATCGCGCATTGGAGCGGTGATACGGCGTATCCAAAAGGAATTTGACGATCAGACGATCAGGCTTTCGCCTGTCATCACCGCAGGCTGCGGGAGGCCGAGCAGAGCGAGGATCGTGGGGGCGATGTCCGCGAGTCTGCCGTGGGGGCGGAGGTGCGTACCCGGTGCAACGCCCGGCCCGGTGAGGAAGCATGGGACAGGGTTCATCGTGTGCGCGGTCATCGGCGTGCCGTCCGGGGCGATCATCTCTTCCGCGTTGCCATGGTCCGCCGTGATGATCGCCGCGCCATCCGTCGCGTCGAGCGCGGCGAGAATTTGCCCGACACAGGCATCAACCGTCTCGACCGCCGTGATCGCCGCCGCGAGCACGCCGGTATGTCCGACCATGTCCGGATTAGCGAAATTGACGAGGATAAAAGCGTACTGCCCACTCTGGATCGCGCCAACCACAGCCGCCGCGACCGCGCTCGCGCTCATCTCCGGTTGAAGATCGTAGGTCGCGACTTTCGGGGAGGGGACGAGTCGCCGCTCTTCCGCAGAAAATGGCTCCTCGCGCCCACCATTGAAGAAGAAGGTGACATGCGGGTACTTCTCCGTCTCCGCCGCGTGGAACTGCCCCATTCCCTGCGCCGCGAGCACCGCTGCGAGCGGTTCGACGATGTTCTCCGCCGGGAAGGCGACCCCCGCGACCGGCAAATCTGCCTCATACTCTGTCATCGTCACGAAGGTGATCTGTGGCTGCGCGATGCGTGGAAAGCCGTCAAACTGCCTATCGACGAGCGCATGGGAGAGTTCGCGGGCGCGGTCCGCACGGAAGTTGAAGAAGATCGCGACATCGCCGTCCGCGATCGTTCCGACCGGCGCACCCTCTTCACCAACGATCACGGTCGGCAGGACGAACTCATCGGTGACGCCCGCCGCGTAAGAACGGGCGATCGCCTCGTCTGGGGTCGTGGCGGTTTCGCCTGTACCGAGCGTCAGTGCGTCGTACGCCTTGCGCACACGGTCCCACCGCTTGTCGCGGTCCATCGCGTAATAGCGCCCGGAGACGGTCGCGACGCGACCGACGCCGATCTCCCGGAGATTCGCTTCCAGTTCTCGCATATATCCGCGCGCAGATTCCGGCGGCGTGTCGCGCCCGTCGAGGAAAGTATGGATAGCGACGCGCTCCTGCCCCATCGCCTGCGCGAGGCGCAAGAGCGCGAGCAGATGCATATCCTGCGCGTGGACGCCGCCCGAACCGATCAACCCCAGGAGATGCAGCGTCACCTGCCGCTCCTGCGCCTCGTGCATCGCCGCGCGCAGCACCGGGTTCTGCATGAACGCGCCGTCCTCGATGGCGAGGTCGATACGGGTGAGCGTCTGATAGACGACACGCCCCGCGCCGATATTCAGGTGGCCGACTTCGGAGTTGCCCATCTGCCCCTCCGGCAAGCCGACTTCACGCCCGAAGGGGATCAATTCGGTCCGCGCGGCAGTGGCAACGAGGCGGTCATAGGTCGGCGTCTCCGCGAGTGTCACCGCATTCCCCGGCCCCGGCGGCGCCTCCCCCCACCCATCCATAATGACCAGCACTACTGGTTGAACATCCTGCCCCGCTCTGTCCGCCACTCGTACGCCTCCAATCGGCAAACGACAAACATATGACCGCAGAGAGGGAGGAAGGATTTGAACACAGAGGACACAGAGAACACAGAGTGCACAGAGAAAGGCTTCTCTCTTTTTTCTCTGTGTCCTCTGTGTCCTCTGCGCTCTCTGTGTTATGACCCTCCGTTGGCGTCTCTGCGGTTCAACTCATCCGTGCGGGTGCAGTGCTGTTGGTGGGTTGAGGGCTTCGGGATCGTTGACTTTGTTGCGGAACTGCTGGGTGAGGGCTGCCTCGGTCTGCATCGCAGCGGCGTCGCCCGCTGATCGTGCGGCGCTCAGGCGGGCCCGCACGCCATCGACGATACTTTCACCCGTGCCGGTGGCGTCCGCCGCGCCCGCTGCGTAGGCGGTCACTGCCGCGCCGATCACCGCACCAATCGACGCGCCAACGAGGAACTTCACGCCGATCCAGATCGCTCTACCCATCGTCCGTACCTCTGCCTTTCTTGCGCTCTCTGCACACTGCACACTTCGCACGCTACCACGCAGTGCAAGGGCCATGCCCCGTCTTTATCACTTCACGGTGAGTTCCGCCACGGGCACCGGCGTCGTGACCGGACTATTTGCGCTCGCGCGACCACCGGGCGGGATGCGCAGTACCCGGAAGGACCACGCGAGCATCGGGCCAATGCCGAAGGTGAAGGCGAGCGTCCCAATACCGACCTGCGAACGGTCCATCGAGATACCGAGGACGAAGACCGTCCCTTCGATGACGAATCGGGCCACCCCGACATTCCACCCCGTCTTCCGGGCGACTGCGAGCATGAACGAATCGCGTGGCCCGGCACCCAACCCCGCTTTGATGTAGATACCGGACGCCCAGCCGATCAAGACGACCCCGCCGATCAGCATCGGGAAGGCGATGACGAGACGATCCGCCTCGGGAATGCGCGCGGCGAAGAAGTCGAACCAGAGACCGACAAAGACCATGTTGCAGACCGTCGCGAGTGCGGGTGGAATCCCTGCCCCCCATGCGACGAGGATCATGATGCCCCCGACCGCGATGGACATCTGACCGGGCGTGATCGGGATGTAGTTGGTGAGGGCGATCTGAAAGATATTCCAGGCATTCAGCCCGAGGCTGGAGCGATAGCCGAGCACGAGCGCGAAGGCGAAGAGCATAAGCCCAACATTGAGGACGAGCAGCCGGATACCGAATGCCCGCCAATCCCCCTGTGCGGGTTGCCAGCGCATCGGTTTATTCGCTTTCACGGTCTCAATCTGGACCATTGACCCTCCCGCGTCATCATACCGCAAACCTCACCCCCCGCCCCTCTCCATCGCCCTATCGGAGATGGGGTTTGCACGGCGATGGAGAGGGGGAGATATGGGGTACATCGGGACTCCGTTTTCCCTCCCCTCTCTATCGCCGACGAAACCTCTTCGTATCGTGATCTCAGGGCGATGGAGAGGGGCCGGGGGTGAGGTCCGTCACCGCGCGGGAGCCGTCGCGAGACTCCGCGCACTCTGCCACCGACCGCTGCGATATCGCCAGAGATTGAGCCCAGAGGTCACTGCCGAATCGAGGATCAGGCCGAGATAGGCACCGGGGATACCGAGACCGAGTACGACACCGAAGATGTATGCCGCCGGGATGCGGACGAGCCACATCGAGAGACCCGTCGAGAACATCGGCCAGCGCGTGTCGCCCGCGCCCCGCAGGCTCCCTGCCAGCACGAGGCCGATTGCCTGAATCGGCATCGAGAAACTGAGCACTTTGAGTGCATGAGCGGCGATGCTGCGGATGTGCGGGTCGCCCGCGCTGAACGGGATGACGAGCCACGGGCCGAAGACGAAGTAGACGATGCCCATCGTCGTCATCCAGATCGTACAGGCGCGCGTCGCCACCCATGTTGCGAGGGCCGCGCGCTCCGGCTTCCCCGCGCCGAGCGATTGCCCGGTGAGCGTCAAGGCGGCGGTGGAGAAGCCGAAGCCGGGAAAGAGCGTCATCTGCCAGAAGACATTCGCCACTTGCTGCGATGCGTAGGCAGTCGTGCCGAGACTGACGATGACGGCGGCGAAGATCGTCATGCCACCGGAGCGGAAGAGCGATTCCATCATGTTCGGTAAGCCAATATCGATGAGTTTTTTGACGGGCTCCCACCGGGGCCACCAGCCATCTCTGCCGGCGATGCTTAGGCCGCGCCGTCCGCGCCAGACAATCGCGACGAGGATCACACTGCCGACGAAGCGCGCGGCGATGTTGCCACAGGCCGCACCGACGACGCCGAGGTGCGGCAATGGCCCCAGGCCGAAGATGAGCGGCAGCGAGACCCCGATATTGATGAAGTTGATCGAGAGCGTGACGAGCATCGGTGTGCGTGTGTCACCGGAACCGCGCAGGATACCGCTACTGATGAACATCGTCACAAGAAAGATCGTCCCGAGGGCCTCGATGCGCAGGAACTTCGCGCCCTCCGCGACGACATTCTGGTCCGCGCCGAGGAGGCGAATGAACGGCGCGGAGAAATAGAAGCCGAGGATCGCCACGATCAACGAGAGGACGAAGCCGACGAAGTACGATTGCTTCGCTGCCTGAATCGCTTCGCGTGGGTTGCCCGCGCCGATGTTATAGGCGACGAGCACCGTCGTGCCGGTACTGACGGCGAAGAAGGTCGAGATGCCGACCATCATGATCTGATTGGAAACGCCGACCCCGGCAAGCGCGTTCGCTCCGAGCCGCGCGACCATCGCCGTCGTCGCGATCTGCACGAGGGATTGCAAGAGGTTCTCGACGATTGAGGGCCACGCCAACCGCAGGACAATCGCCCGCAGCATCTGCGGTGTCTCATTCTCGGCAATCACGCCACCGAAGCGGCGGATCGGTGGCAAGAGAGACGCGCGCCCGTCCGATTCAGGCGTCGATGCATGGCCGTCACGAGTTGCGACGGGAAGCGCGTTGCTGGGCATGGAGTGGTGGTCCCTTCCGTTCCGCGACTCACGGTGCGACGTTCGCCCGCTGCCGGGAAGCACCACCGCGAGGGTACTACCGCACAATGCGTACCGTCAACGTTTCCAATTGACGCGGGAGCGACCTGTGCACAGCCATGAAAGGTCCATACTAGAAAATGCCCGCGATCTGCCGCGTGACGCGGTTGATCGTTTCACGGATCTCGTAGAGCGCGTCTTCGCCGGAGACGAGCGGATCGCGGCGCAGATGCTCGTTGCCCAGCGCGAGCGCATACTCCACGAATGCCAGTTCATAGCTGATCTGCCGGAAGGCGGCGGATGTCTGCGTACCGAGCTTCCGCGCCGCCTTCATCTGTGGGTGATCGAGGTTAATGACGATCGTCTTCGTCGTCTCCTCGTAGCGCGAGCGGGGGGCGGATTCGGTCTCGTTGCGGAAATCGAGGCTGAAGCCCGATTGACGGCGTGGCCGGAGCGCCAGCGCACGCTGCGCTGCCTGGTCGTCCCCGCTGCCGACGAGCGCGTGCGGGTCCGGCAGGGCGTCCGCGCCCAGATCGCCTGCTTCTCCCACTGGCGGGGGGAGGCCGGGTTGCGTGGACCCATCGCCGGGGTCCGTCGGCGGCGTTTCGGGGGGACTATCCTCCCCGGTGTAAGCCATCGGCACATACGGGCTGTCGGAGTCCATCAGACTCGTCCCGGCCCCGTCTGCCATCGGAATGTTTCCCGCCGCGTCCGTCACGACGAAGGACGATGTGGCGTCCGCGCCGCGAATCTCGACCGATTCCTCCGCGTCCTGCGTGAGGTTCGTCGTTTTCCGGCCCCGTTCGAGCGCGATCTGGAGCGAGTGGAAGTCCTCGTTGAGCACCCGTTCGATCCGGTTCGCTTCCGCCCGCATCGCCTTCGCATCGACGGAGCGTTTGTGCGCGGCCTCTTCGGCCTCCAGTTCCGTCACCATCGTACGCAAACAGGAGGATAACCAGCCAAACAGCGTGGCGACCAGCGGGTTCTGCGGGCTGAGGGTGTTATTGCGGGTGTTGTCGAAGGGCGGGAACGGCCCCTCATACTCTTCGAGCATCGGCACCTCGACCTCCCCGAAGAGCCGCCGCGTCAGTTCGTTGACCGGCAGGCCCGCGAGGGTCGTATCGTGCCAGTTGCCATAGGAGAAGACATCGATCCCCGCCGTCTCGGGGTCCAGCGGGGTTGGGGAGACCTTGATCGTCGCGGTGATCGCACCGATGCGCGCGGCGACTGCGGTGGGGGCCGTGAATGGTCGGACGGCGCTCGTGATTGGCTCCTCGAGCTCGCAGAGATGGTCATTGACGGCGACGCTGTGAATCTGATGCTGCCGCCCCAGATGCCGCTCGATGTAGCGGATCGTGCCGGGGATTTCCAGTTGCTTCGTGTGCAGTGCCGCGATGAAGATCGTCGTGCCCGCCTCTGCGCGCGTGGGGGCATCAATGGTGATGTCTCGCACGGGGATACTGCCGCCGCGCGACGCGACGATGTCCGCCTGATCCAGCTCAACGACATTCAGTCGCCCCGCGCGCACCGTCTCCACGCGCAACCGGGAGGCGATGCCGAAGGCGGCGCATTTCCCCGTCCCGAACCGCCCGCGCACTTTCTTGCCCTGGGTCCGTTGCAGATTCTCGCCGTGCATCGTGAAGAAGCGGTTGAGATCGTCGCGGGTCATGCCCGCCGCGTTATCTCTGATGACGATGCGCTCGCGCGCGATCCGCACATCGACATGAATGGATTCGTGCTCGCCCGGATTGTCAATCGCGTTCGAGACGTATTCCCAGACCACCTTGGGGACGGTGCTGAAGTAGGCGGCGTTCTGCAGGAAATCCCGCGCAATATGACTGGTCACGGTGATCGGTGTGGTCATGTCCACTCCTCCGGGAAGTGTGTGCGCAGATAGGAGACGAGGGCGCGCAGATCGGTATCGCTGGCCGCAGCATTCTGCACCGCCTGGGTCCGCTCTTTCCGACGGCGCACGCTCGTGTACTCGTCCACACGCAGGAACTGGCGGGCATCGTAGATGGTGATCGTCTCCGCGCTGTCGGTAGAGAACTTCTCCCATGCTTCGGTCTGGCGCAAGAGTTTGGCGCTCCGGGCAAGCGAGGCGAGCACGGGACCGGGCACGACGCCCGGCGTCTGGAGCGCCCAGGCGATCCCCGCCGGGGTGAGCATCCAGCCGTGGCGCACGCCACCGGTCGCGAGTGGCGGTTTGGCGCGCAGTAAGACGGCGACATTGGTGCGAATGCGCTCGATATGAATTTGCTCCGGGTATTTCTTCCAGCGGAAGCGGTTCGGCGCGATCTCCACCATCTTCATGGCGAGGTCTTCGAGATCGACCGCGCGCTCGCTCCCCTCCAATTGCAGCAACGCGACCGCCGCGATGCGCCGACTTGTCAGCCTCGTCGTCGTCATGAGTCGCACCGCTCCACCGTGATCGTGCGGCCCCAGGTATCGAGCCGCACGGCGATCCACTCACCAATCGTGAGGTCCAATGCCTTGATCGCGCGCCGAAACCCCCAGGCCCGCTGGCTGCGGATCGTCACGCGCCTGCCATCTACGGTGTGCCACTCTCCTTCGAAGGGTCGAAGCTCGGGCGCATTGAGCACGCCACTATGCAGAAGCCATACGCCCGCAGGCACCCGATAGGTCACCGTGCCGTCCTCATTGTAGCGGAGTTCGCCTCCCGGTTGCGTCGGCTGCGCGCGGATCGCCGCTGCCGCGATGTCCTGGGGGGTTAGCGGCGTGCCAATGAGGGCGTACATCCCCTGCCGTACCTTACGAATAATCGGCGAGCGCCCAAGCGTCCGCTCCAGATTTCGCGTGACCGCCCCTTCCGCCCGGCTCATCTCGAAGAGTTCCCCGAAGGTGACGACGGGTCCGTTCGTCTGGAAGAAATGATACAGCGCGCGTTCGGCATCGCTCAATGCACCCTTGGTATCGAGCCACCGCCCGCGCTTGAGCGCGTCGCCGTCCATCGTGGCAAGGCGGAGGCGCAGCGCGACCAACCGCACGATTTCGGTCGGTGGGGTAGGGAACTGCCGCCCGTGATACTTGACCAGCGCCGCACGCAGTTCGCGCGGGGTGACGCGCCCCGCGACCGCGAAGACCTTGCGTGCGACGCCCGTAAACCCCACATGGGGCGCGCGGTCGCACCAGAACCACTCCGACACGATCTCCGTATAGCCGAGCGAGCGCAGCGCAGCGCGTAGGTCCGCCGCGTCTGCGTCGTTGGCGAACCAGGGGAGTGTGAGCGCGCCCACATTCCGGCTGAGGAGGTCAGCGCGGGGATGAATCGCGGTGCGGAGGGCCGTTTGCGTCTGGGTCAATCCCTCGCGGGCGGCGGCGATGCGATCTAACGGAAAGGGGCGCTCCAGAGTCGTCGCGTTCCAGACGATGAGGAGGTCATCGAGGCGTTGACGGTGTTGCAGGAGCCCGCGCGTCGTCAGTTCGTCGGCGAGGTCGCGCAGGCTGCCGCCCGCCGCGATGTGCGCGGCGGCGAGGTGAATGATGGAGCGTGTACGCGGGAAATGGTGCCCGCCACACGCGGCGATGAGCAGGTCTCGCGCTTCGACCCCGATCATCCGCGTTCGCTCGGGGGAGCGTCCGAGCCGCGCGGCGCACTGTGCGAGGGTCAGGGGGGCGAACGGGTCAAAGCGGTAGCACAGCATCGCCCGCTGCATCTCCGACAGACCCGCGAAGAGGGCGCGGAACTCGGCGTCGAGCGTCTGATAGCGGAGGGTGTGATGGAGCGCGCGGACGAGGTTGAGGTCTTCGCCGGAGAGGTGCGCGGAATCCTGCCATTGTGCGACCAACGCGCCGATCGTCGTTGCGCCGTGTATCGTCGCTACTCTGAGATCAGGGGAGAGCCGCCCGCGCGCGATCTCCTGCGCAATCGCCGCCGCGTGGCGTCGCAAATCCTCACGCTCACGGGATTCTATCGGGGTGTGCACGGTGGGCGCGTGATGCGCCAAGCTCCTGATGAGTGCGACCGTCTCCGCGCCAATCCACTTGATCCGTTGCAGCGCGTTATCGGAGAGCGCATCTGCCTGTGCGAGCGAGGTAATCCCCGCCTGAAGCAGCGCGTTCCGGGTCTTGGCTGGCAGCGTATCAAGGAGACCATCGTATGCCACGATGGATGACCGTCGTTTCGGCTCTGGTTGCACCTGCCGCGTCGTGTGTATCATGCGATTCTACCGGGGTTCCCTGTCCGTTTCAGGCCAGCGTCGCCAGGTCCAGCGCGTACTCGGGCCGGAGGACGGTCGCGCCACGAAGGTAGACATGGCGGATTTCTTGCTGGCTCTTTTCCGTGTTGATATGCAGCGTCACACGGATGCACATGCCGAGTTTGCCCGGCACATCCATTTCATGCGCGCACATCTGCGGCACATCCGCCCAGCCCACCTGTCGCGCCGCGAAGGCGGGAAATTCCGCCGTGATGTCCCGCGTTGTCGTCCAGAAGGCGCTGGCGATGTCCTCAGTGTCCAGTCCATTGACGCGGACGAGGGCGGTAATCAACTCCTGCGTCGCCTCGATAATCTCCTCGGCGGTATTTGCCGTCGCTGTCGTTGCCCCCCGCACGCCTCGCACCATCATTCGCTCACTCCGTTCGCTCCGAGGACTAAGGACTAAGGACTAAGTGGCGGAGCATCCCTAGTTAGTCCTTAGTCCTTAGTCCTTCCCCGTCATCCAGCGCACGAACGCGCCTGCGCCTGCGGCGCGTTCTGCGGGCGGCAAATCCTCCAGCCGTTGGACGAGGGCACTGCCGACGGCCACACCGTCCGCGATCGCGCCGACGGATGCGACATGCTCGGGCCGCGAGATGCCGAAGCCGACCGCAATCGGTATGGAGACCTTCGCGCGGACGCGGGCGAGAAAAGCGCCGAGGTCTGTTGCCAGGGCATCGCGCGCGCCCGTCACGCCCGTCAGGCCGACACAGTAGACGAATCCCGTCGCTAGTGTGGCGACTTGCGCGATCCGTCGCTCGGTGCTCGTCGGCGCGAGCATCGCGATCACCGCGACGCCGTGCCGGTCGCAGGCTGCGCGCAGATCACCCGCCTCTTCCGGCGGCAGGTCCACGACAATCACGCCATCCACGCCCGCCTCGGCACAGGTCGCGGCGAACGCCTCCTCACCTTTCTGGGTAATGGGGTTCATGTAGCCGAGGAAGACAATCGGCGCGGTCACCCCCGCCGCGCGCAGATCACGGACAGCGGTGAAGCACTTGTCGAGCGTGATGCCATTCGCCAGCGCGGTGTGCGTGCTGCGCTGGATGACGACTCCGTCCGCCAGTGGGTCCGAGAAGGGCACGCCGAGTTCGACGATGTCCGCGCCCGCTGCAATGAGCGCGGGCACCACCGCCGCGACCGTCCCCACGTCCGGGTGACCAACGGTGATGTAGGGAATGAACGCCGCGCGTCCCTCCGCCTTCGCCCGCGCGAACGCCTCCCCAATGCGGGTTGCGCCCGCGAGTGCTGAGTGCTGAGTGCTGAGTGCTGAGTTAGATTGTCTCGCTACTCGTTGCTCATTGCTCATTGCTCATTGCTCGCTACTCGTTGCTCCCGGAGGGTCACGCCGAGGGCGTCGGCGACAGTCCCCATGTCTTTATCGCCCCGACCGGAGAGGCAGACGGCGATGATCGACTCCTTCGGCATCGTCGGCGCGAGCTTGATCGCCTGGGCGACCGCGTGCGCCGATTCGAGCGCGGGGATGATCCCCTCCGTGCGGGAGAGCAATTGCAGGGCCTCCAGCGCCTCGCTATCGGTGATGCCGACGTACTGCGCGTGATCCGCGTCCGCCAGCCAGGCGTGCTCCGGGCCGACACCGGGATAGTCGAGACCCGCCGAGATCGAATGCGTCTCCATGATCTGCCCGTCCGCATCCTGGATGACGTACGAGCGCGAGCCGTGCAGCACGCCGACCCGCCCCGCCACGATGCTCGCGGCGTGCTGGCCGCTCTCGATCCCCTTGCCCGCCGCCTCGACACCGATCAGTTGCACACCGGTATCGGGCACGAAGGCGTGGAACATGCCCATCGCGTTCGAGCCGCCCCCCACACATGCGAGGATCACATCCGGCAACTTCCCCGCCTGGGCGAGCAATTGCGCGCGGGCTTCCTGCCCGATAATCGCCTGGAAATCCCGCACTATCATCGGATAGGGATGCATCCCCGCCACTGAGCCAATGAGGTAATACGTCGTGCGGACATTGGTCACCCAGTCGCGGATCGCCTCATTCATCGCATCCTTGAGGGTGCGGGAACCGCTCGTCACGGGAACGACCGATGCGCCGAGCAGCTTCATCCGGAAGACATTCAGGGATTGCCGCGCGATGTCGATATCGCCCATATAGACGATGCATTCGAGGCCGAGCATCGCGCAGACGGTCGCGGTCGCGACGCCATGCTGCCCCGCGCCCGTTTCCGCGATGATGCGCGGCTTGCCCATCCGTTTGGCAAGGAGACCCTGCCCGAGGGCGTTGTTGATCTTGTGCGCGCCGGTATGTGCGAGGTCTTCGCGCTTCAGCCAGATCTGCGCCCCACCGAGGCGTGCGGAGAGCGCCTTCGCGTGGTAGGTCGCGGTCGGCCTGCCGACGTAATGCCGCCGCAGTTCGCCCATCTCGTGGAGAAACGCCGGATCGTTGCGCGCCTCCTGATAGGCCGTTTCCAGTTCGGAGAGTGCGGGCATCAGTGTTTCGGGCGCGTACTGCCCGCCGAAACGACCGAACCGCCCCTGCGCATCCGGGAACTCCGTCGGTGGCGGCAGCGTATCGAGGTACGCATCGGCAGCGGTTGCGGATTGGGTTTGGACCATAGTACGTGCCTCTCTCATGAGAATCTGTCTGGGCGCATCTGCGCGTCCGGTAGTGTAACACAAGGAAATGGACGCTTCACGAACCCGATATTCTCGCAAGCTTGCTTTTTAGATCGCGTACCTCACTCCGCGCTTCATCGAGATCTTCCTCCAGCCGCGATTTATAGCGTTTATTGAGACCCGTTTCTTCATCAACGTACTTGCGCCGATTCTTCAGGTAGTACCAGGGATGGCCGTGGAATTCCTCGTGTTCATCATGAAGGAAAACGCCGCTCGCAACTCCGTTTCCCAGAGCGGGAGGTAGATTGGCAGAACGTCGTCGTGCGGCGGCTTCCTTCCGCTGGCTGCGGCGTAGAAGTTGTCGAGCGCCTTTCCGCCAGCGCCGAGCGCGCCTGCCATCTGATATGCGTCGTAGAGGGCATGGCGCATCCATTTTCGCTGCTTCTTCTTGCTCGCCATAGGCTGCTCCCCTTTCTTTACGCTTCGATTCCCACTTTGCGCTTCCAATCGGCGGTCCAGCGGCGGAGGGGATCGAGGTCGTGCGATTGGATCGTCCGACCGGGGAGGCCGATCTTGCCTTCCTGATCCTGGATCGTTTGCGTGCCCGCGAGTGCGTAGAATGGTCCCATCTCGCGCACCGGCCCGGCGATCTGTTGGTAGCCGCGCCACCACCCGCGCAGAAAGAGGCGCACGATGGCGGCTTCGTGTGGACGGAGCGCAACCGCAGGTGGGAAGCGGAGGATGAGGAAGGTGCGTGCGAGGTCGGCGCGCGGGTCACCGGCGCGGGCGTTCGGCCAGTCGATCACGCCGGTGATCTGCTGACCGTCGAACATCACATTGAGCGGGTGGTAATCGAGATGGATGAGGGCGTCTGTGCGCGTCGCAACTGCGGTGACCTGCTCCCGCAGGCGCGCATCGAGTGGCCCCACCCAATCGAGCCAGCCATTCGGCAGTTGACGCAGCGAATCCGGCGCGGTCACGGCATGAATCCGCGCCTGCATCTGCCCGAACTGACCGCCAAAGGACCATGCGCGCCACGGTTGCTGCTTGATCGCCGTGAGCAGTGTCTGCCCCGGACACCACGCAACGAGCATGGCGGGGTGTTCGTTCCATGTGCCGTCGGCGCGAACGTCGGGAACGGGCAGGCCGCTCGCAATGGCGGCGCGGATCGTCGTCGCCTCGCGCTGGCAGCCGCGCAGTTGGTCCGGGCGGAAGACACGTAAAGCGGATACGAGATCGCCATGTTCGATGCGCCAAATCTGCGCGTCCTGCCCGCCATGCACGGGTGTCGCTGCGGTCGCATCTGTCACACCGAGCGCGGCGAGCACGGCGAAGGGGTCAATTTCCTCCCGCTCCGTCACGTCACACCCTTTCTCCAAGCGAATCTGCCCATCACGCGGTGGGTGGCACGATCTCGCGCGCCACCGGGCCACGCACCCGCGCGTCGCCAACTCGCCGGGTGATCCGGCGCGCGTCGAGATATTCCATCATCGCCTGCGCGTACTTCCGGCTCGTGCCGATGGCGTCCCGGAACTGCGCGAGCGTGACACTGCCGTTGGCGTCGATGAGCCCGAGCGTTTCCTGCACCATCCGGTCGTAGGCATCGCGCGCGAAGACGATCCCCTCCGCGACGCGGACGATTCGGCCTTCCTCCGCGAGCAGCGCCAAGGTCTCCGGCCCGACGCCGAGCGTCGCCGGGTCCGGTGGCGCATAGGGCTCCTTGGCAAGCGCCGCGAGCAAGGCATCAGCGGCGGCACGTTCGGCGGGTGGCAGCGTGACCGTATGCTCCGGCATCCGAAGGACCGGCGCGGCGCTCCCCGCTTCCGCCACGATACGTCCCTTCCGATGCAGATAGGCGACGAACTCGTCGAAGAGGCGCGGTGACAACGCCAGGCGCGATCGCGCCTCCTCGCGGGGCATCCCCCGTTTGAGTGGGTTGGCGCGATGGAAACTCGCGAGCAGTTGCGTCATGCGCGCTTCCATTGCCACCGCCCCGCTTGCCAGGAGGAGGAAGGTGTTCGCAGATGGCGCATCGCTCCCCGGTGCGAGCACGAGCAGTTCACCGCCATCGATCAGCGTGGCGAGCGAGTGGCGCGCTGCCTGCTCATCGAGACCCATTGCTGCGACGACTTCGCGCACGCTCGCGCGGCCCGCTCGCCAGGAGTTGCCGCGCGAGATCGTGCGGCGTGCCCCGCTTGAGGCTTTCGAGCCGTTCAATCGTCGCGGCATGAAAACGGCGATGGCGACGGGGCGCGGTATCGGCGATGGTCCCGCCGCCAATCGTCTCACTCGGCGACGGGCGGCGCAGGATGAAGCGATCCCCGCGCACGACCGCGACCGGCTCCGCGAGCCGGAGCTGCACCCATCCCTCATCGCCTGCGTCGAGGCGATCTGCATCGAGGAGCGTCACCCGCCCCTGCACCTCCGATGCCCCGACGAAGAGATCGACCGCATCATTCTGGGCGAGGGTCGGCGCATTCGCCGTCATCCGCAGGCGCACATCGAGGAGATGGGTCGGGACAAGCCAGCCCGGCGGGGTCAGCACATCGCCCCGGCGCACATCCTCCACCGCGACACCGCTGATATTGACGGCGGTGCGACTGCCCGGCAGCGCGAGCGTCACCTTTGATAGGTGCGTCTGCACCCCGCGCACGCGGCCCCGGATCCCGCGTGGCAGCAGTTCCACTTCCTGCCCCGCCGTGAGGGTGCCATCGAGGAGTGTGCCGGTAACGACCGTTCCGAAGCCGCTGATCGTGAAGGCGCGATCCACCGGCAGGCGCGGGCGACCGTGCGCGGTGCGCGGCGGAGTATCGGCGAGCAACGCATCGAGCGCCGCTTTTAGCGCAACCAACCCCTGCCCGGTCGTCGCGGCGGTCGTGATGATCGGCGCATCCGCGAGAGTCGTTCCCTGGACTGCCTCGCGCGTCGCCTCTATCGCCAACTCGCGGAAATCCTCATCAACGGTATCCGCCTTGGTCAGGACGATCAGGCCCCGGTCGATGCCGAGTAAATCGAGAATGGCGAGATGCTCGCGTGTCTGCGGCATTGGCCCTTCATCTGCCGCGACCACGAGCAGCGCGGCATCGATGCCGCCGACCCCCGCGAGCATGTTCTTGATGAACCGCTCGTGCCCCGGCACATCGACGATGCTGATCGATTGCCCGGAGGGGAGAGTGAGCCACGCGAAGCCGAGGTCGATCGTCATCTCGCGCGCTTTCTCTTCCGCCAGTCGGTCCGGGTCGATCCCGGTGAGGGCGCGCACGAGCGTGCTCTTGCCATGATCCACATGCCCTGCTGTCCCCACGACATAGGCACGCTCCACCGCCATTGCACCTGTGGAAGAAACAGCCGCGCTCATAAGGCGCGATTGTAGCAGAGGAAACCGGGGAGAACCGCAAGGGCGCAAAGAGCGCAAAGGACGCAAAGAAGGGAGAAGGATAAGAATCTTTTCCCTTCTTTGCGCTCTTCGTGTCCTTTGCGCCCTTGCGGTTCTCCCCGGTTTTGTCAGCCACCGGGAGGGGGAAGGGTGTCGAGCCAGTCGTAGGAGAGGTAATCGCGGAGGGCGGGGCGGAGGTCAGTGGCGCTGTGCTGCTGGAAGGTGGTCACGAGGTCGCGGGCGGAGATGATGCCGTAGCGATTCTGGGTGAAGAGGTCATGCAGGGCGGCGATGAAGGGGTATCGCCCATCGTGTCGCGGATCGTCGCGATAGACTTCCCGGCCCCCGTCGTAGACGCAGTAGTAATGATTTCGGTCACTGACGCTCGTATCCCACACCGTGATGTTGACCGTGCATGGCAGGGCGCGCGGGAGTGACACCGGGGTATCGACGCCATCGTAAATCGCCTGCTCGAAGAGGCTTGCCGCGCCCTCGTCCACCCATGTCTCGGTCTGCGGGTGGGTGCCGAGCAGACCGAAGAACCACTGATGCGCCGTCTCGTGCGAGACGAGCGACATCGACACCGCGCATCCGCGAGCCGATCATCGAGAGCATCGGGAACTCGACGCCACCGGGCATCGAAAGGCCCGCATCGACGACGCGATAGACCGGATAGGGATACGGCCCGACGCAGCGCGCTCATCTGCTCGATAGATTGCACCGCGTCAGTCGAGGATTCGGCTCCACGCTCCGGATCTGTGCGCGTAATGGCTCGGTACGGTGTATACCTCGACCGCGACGCCATCTTTCGTCGTCCCGCGCGTCACCGTGTACGAAGGGGAGAGCAGCGCCGCGAAATCCCGCACATTCGGCGCGTCAATCGTGTACGTCGTGCGGTCGCCGACGTCTCCTTGTGCTGGATGACGCCGGTGCTGGCGAGGATCTGCGCGGTCGGGGCGGTGAGCGTGACATGGAAGTTGCCCGTCGCGGTATAGACGGCGTCGAACTGGTCGTGATAGCCGTGGTCGTCCGAGAGCATCGGGAACCAGTAGCCGAGGCGGAGAATGTCGCCTTCCCGCCGCGTCACATCGAACCCGTCGCCGCATCCTTGATGTCGAGATGGAAGGTGAAGCCAACCGTGCGCGTCTCTCCCGGGCGCGAGTGTGGGCCACTCCGGGAAGGAGAACCGCACCTCCGCCTGATCGACCGCCGCCGGGGTGCCGTCAATTGTCGCCACTATCGAGGATGAACCAGCCGTAATGCGACCGCCGCGACATTGAACGTGATGGCGGAAACGGGCTGCTTTCCCGTGTTCGTGAGCCGAACACGCTCGGTACCCGCAACATGGATCGCGCCGTCCGGCCCCGGATCATTGATCGTCGCTGTGAGGGTGTAATCGGCGGCGAGCGCGGGGATGTCCATTGTCGCGGGGTGCGGGTTCTGCGGGTCCTGGCCCCGGATTGCTGCCGGGAGCGTGCCCGAAAATGCGGGCGCATCCGCCGCCGCGCAACCGGGAAAGCCGATGAGCACGAGCACGATGAGGAGCAGGAGGAACCCACGCGGTTTCATGCGGAGGAGTGTATTCCTCGCCCTCTGCCCGGTCAAATTCCGCCTATGCTGGCTCGCGCGCGTTATACTGCCGCCATCGCGCAGTAGGAAAGGGAGAGGCAATGCAGCATGCGGGGCACGAAACGATCTTCACGCTGGAAATGACGCCGATCAAGTTCGGCGCGGGCGCCGCCGAGGAGACGGGATGGGAGTTGAAGCGGCTCGGCGTCCGGCGGGTGATGCTCGTCTCCGATCCCGGCATCGTCCGCGCGGGGATTACTGAACAGATTCAGCCGTCCATCGAAGCAGCGGGCGTCGAATGCGTCGCTATGACCGTGTGCGCGTCGAGCCGACGGTGCAATCACTGCAAGAAGCTGCCGATTTCGCCATCGCGGCGGGAGTCGATGGCTTCGTCGGTCTCGGGGGCGGATCGAGCATTGATACCGCGAAGGTCGCGAACCTCCTGCTACGTACCCCGCACCACTCCTCGATTACGTCAATAAGCCGATTGGCGCGGCGCGTGTCCCGCCCGGCCCACTCATGCCACTGCTCGCGATCCCGACAACGGCGGGGACCGGTTCGGAAGCGACCTCCGTCGCCGCGCTGGAAATCCCGGAGCAGCACGTCAAGACGGGCCTCTCGAATCGCTTGCTGCGCCCGAATATCGGCATCGTTGATCCGCTGCTGACACTGACGATTGACGCCGGAAGTGACCTCCTCGTGCGGACTGGACGCGCTCTGCCACGCGGTGGAATCGTACCTCGCGCGGGATTTCACCTCGCGCCCAATCGCCGGAGACCCCCGCAGACCGCCCGATGTTTCAAGGCTCGACGCCGATCTCCGATATCTGGGCGATGCGGACGCTCGAACTCGGCGGGAATTATCTACGGCGCGCCGTGTGGAACGGGCAAGACATCGAGGCACGCACGCAGATGTCCCTCGCGGCGATGATCGCGGACATCGGCTTCGGCAATGCCGGCACGCACATCCCGCACGCCTGCTCCTATCCGATTGCGGGACTGAAGCATGTCTACTAAGCCACCCGGCTACCCGACGGATCATCCCTTCGTGCCGCACGGCCATTCGGTGATCGTGACGGCCCCCGCCGCTTTCCGCTTCACCTATCACAACGAACCCCGCGAAGCATCATCGCGCGGCGGAACTGCTCGCGGGCCGCGCGATCCCGAACGCGACGAAGAGACATTGCCGGAGGTTCTCATCCAACTGATGAAGGATATCGAAGCGCCGCGCGGCATCGCCGAACTTGGCTACGACGACGGCGATATCGACGCCCTCATCGAAGGCGCGCTGAAGCAGCAACGCCTCCTCGTCATCTCCCCGCGCGAACCAACCCCGGACGACCTCGCGGGCATCCTGCGCGCCTCGATGGCGAACTGGTAACGCCAACTGAATAGGTGTTCACACAATCGCGTAAGTCGTAGAGGTTCTGGTGTTTGACATAGCCACAATTCGGCAAGAGCATACGAACGCTCTTAACCAAATTAGATTTGAAGTAGACACGCTTTGGGGCGTGTTTCAAGAAACCGAGTGGTATGGAGACACGAAGCACTTTCCTAATGCACATCACGGTTACATGATGATATGCCTTGCTCGTATCGATCTACTTTCGCTCTACTGGAAACCTCCATTTGATTCGGGACGAACACCGCAATATGACCGAAGACGGGACAACCAAACGCATCGAATGCGCGCGTTCATGGAAAAAGACTTCGACGCGATTTAATCAGAGGGGTCAAAGTAGCCATCCAGTTATGGCGACATACGGTGATGCATACGAGCGAACCACGAATGCTCTATGACAAACGAACGGGACAAGAATACGCATACCTTCTCCATTTTGGAGACTGGTTGCCGCGAGAGCAGCACTTTACCCTCTCGGACTTGCCAAAATCCAAAATCCTCAATATCGCAATCACCTATCTTGCTGAAGATCTATGCGTTGCAGCAGATAGATATTTGATCGATCTAGAGAATGACGTAGACCAGGCGCAAGCCAAGTACCTGGCTGCTGATCCGCATATAAAGCTCCAGGTTTTCGAGTAAGCATCCAGTTTCGCCAGCCGACCCCGAACCCGATTACCTATCGAAGACGATCAGGCCCCGGCCGACTTCGCCGCGATCAAGGGCGGCATACGCTTCGTTGATCTCTTCGAGTGGATAGTGGCGCGTGACGAGCGAATCGAGGTCGAGTTTGCCTGCCTGCGCCAGGGCGATGTATTTCGGCATGTCTGTGTGGGTACGCGCCGAGCCATAGAAGCAGCCCTTGAGCGTCTTCTCCGTCCCCGCCAGCAGATAGGCGTCGATCTGCGCGTACTCCCCGACTGCCGCCATGCCGACCGCGACCGCCGTGCCCCCGGCGCGGAGGGAGTCAAAGGCCGTGCGCACCGTCTCGCCGCTACCGAGCACCTCAAAGGCGTAATCCACGCCGCCGCCCGTCATTCGTCGGATCGCCTGCACCGGATTCTCCTCGCGGGCATCGATCGTGTCCGTTGCGCCGAAGCGCTCCGCGAACTCGAGCTTCTCCTGGCTGATATCCACGGCGATAATCCGCGAGGCATTCGCGAACCGCGCCCCCTGAATGACGTTCAGACCTACACCGCCGCAGCCGATCACGGCGACGGTGCTGCCGGGGCGCACCTGCGCGGTGTTCAGCACCGCCCCTACACCCGTCGTCACGGAGCAGCCGACGAGCGCGGCGAGTTCAAGGGGAGTTTCCGGGCCGATGGCGACCGCGCTGCTCTCGTGGATCACCGCGTATTCAGCGAAGGATGACGTCGAGCCGAAATGGTGAATCGGTTTCCCATCCTTCGAGAGTCGCGTGTGCCCACCGGGAAGGGTCCCCGCCGGACCCCGGAAACCCGTACAGAGGTGGGGCCGACCGGACATGCAGTATTCGCAGTAGCCGCAGTTGGGCTTGAAGGAGAGGACAATCGGGTCTCCCGCCTTGACTCGTGTGACGCCGGGGCCGACCGCCTCGATCCGGCCCGCCGCCTCGTGCCCGAGGACGGTGGGGAGGGGCGGCTGCCACTCGCCCTTTAGCACATGAAGATCACTCCGACAGACACCGCTCGCGGCCATCTTCACCAGCACCTCGTTCGGCCCCGGATCGTCCAGTTGCACCTCTTCGATGACCATTGGTGCGTTGTACTCATAGAGAACGGCGGCCTTGATCGTGCGCATCGTTTCCCTCCTCATTATCGGCGAATAGCTATCAATGGTTTACCAGCGACCACAACCGAATGCAAGATAGGAGTGACGCGAAGGCTCACGACGGATGGGATACATGCACTGAAAGCAGTCTCTCACGTCACTCGTGTGGCAGGTGAACCTGTCAATGCCCATTCCGCAATCTCGCGGCACGGGGCGACCCAGGTACCGGGATGCTCGCGCAGCGCGCGCAGGAGTGGCTCGACCGCGCGGACACGGGCACCGCGCCCCGAACCATAGTCACCGCGGGGGCGCAGAGCGAGGGTGAACAAACCGCCGACACCGTAGGTCGCATCGAACTCGTCAACGAACGATGCCGCAACGACGCGCGGGACACGGTGCTTTTCGTAGTACGGTTTATCGGTCCACGGCTCATGCACGGGTAACTCCACGAGCCGATGACCGTCACCGCTCTCAACGATGTAGGGCCGGTCATCGTCGGAGTAACTACTATCGTAGCGGTAACCCCGCGCGGCCAGGATCGCCCGTGTCGCCGTCACCATCCGCCGCCCCGGTGCCCGGAACCCGACCGGCTTCTGACCGAAGACCGATTGGAATACCGCCTCGCCGCGTGCCAGGACCGTGTGCTGCTCCGCAATCGTGAGGGCGCTGAAATCCTCATGGAGATAGCCGTATCCCGCAACCTCATGCCCCGCCGCCACGATCGCCGCCATCATCTGCGGATACCGCTCCACATCCCATGCCCCGACAAAGAATGTCGCGCGGATCGTCGTACCGCGCGAAGAGCGCGAGGAGATTGGACGTGCCCGACCTGCGCGCCATAGCGACCGTGCGAGTAGCGCCCCCAGAGCGGCAAATCCATCGTCGTGATGTTCGACACTCTCACCCTCAAAATCCACAGTGATCGCGGCGGCGGCCTGGATGCCGACGGGCCAACGGAACGGGACGCTCATTCGCGGCCTCCAATCGGGGTGCCCGCAGCCATCAAGCCATGCGCCGGATCGAGGCACCAGCGGGCGAGATCGGCCATCCGGCTGAAATGGACATCGGGATAGCCCTTGATGTGCGCGATCAAGCGATCGAGGACGCGGGCGCGGGCGGGCAATCCGGAGCCGCGCCCGGCGCGGGAATGGCAGGTGAGGATGAAATAGCCCGCAGTGTGGTAGAGGGCATCGAACTCACTCTTCCAGAGATCGAGGATTTCGTCTGTCGTCATCATGCCGATACCGTACATGTAGGCATCGTCGAGGGTTGAGGTGATGTTCGGGATTTCGACCATCTCACGCGATGGCTCACCCCGGACGACCGCCGGGTACGGGCCGTCATAGTCCTTATCGCTCGAATCGTAGCGGTAGCCGAGTTCGCGCAGGACGGCGAGCGTCTGCGCGCTCTTCTGCCCGCCGGGGCTGCGCCAGCCGAGGGGCGGCGTCCCGGTCAGGTCGGTCAGGATCGCGTGCGTCTTACGCAGCAGCCGGTCTTCCTCTTCCAGCGAGACATCCCAACTCTCGTGCAGATAACCGTGCGCCGCGACCTCATGCCCTCCGGCGACGACCTGCCGCACGGTGTCGGGATGCTCTGCGGCGTCGTATCCGGTGAAGAAGAAGGTCGCGGGGATGGCGTGGCGGGCGAAAATATCCAGCAAGCGCGGGATCCCTCGCCGGGGCGAATACCCGCCGAGTGAGTCCGCGCCCGCCGGGTCTATCCCTTTGCCCACCTCATTGCCGGTGGCGTCCGTATCCACTGTGATGAGGACGACGCAGCGCGCGCCGCCGGGCCACTGCCTCTCCATCGCGACCTCCCATCGCTTCGGTTATCCGCCAGACTCATTGGAGACGAGAAGGCCCGGCAACCCCGTAATGATGCCCGCCAGGAGCGCCGCCCGGCGCGGCACCGTTTCCAGGAGGATATTCTCCCGGCGGCTTGCGCCATCCCCACCCTCCGGCCCAAGTCCGTCGAGCGTCGGCACGCCGAGCGCGGCGGTGAAGTTGCCGTCCGATCCCGCGCGGGTGTACATCCCATCGAATATGAGACCCAGGGGACGTCCACACTCCTGCGCCAGGCGCAATAATCGCTCGGTGCCTGCCGATGTTTCAAAAGCGGGCCGCGTGATCCCCCCGGACATCACCGTGCGGGTCCCCGGCTACCGCCGTCTGCGCGGCAATTTCCCGGACGCGCGCGATCAATGCATCCGCCTCGTCCGCGCCCGGCGCGCGCAGATCGATGCTGAGAGCGACATGATCCGGAATCGACCTGCCGCGCATTGCCCGCCTCGATGATCCCGACATTGACGAGCACGCCGCGTTCCATGTCCGTCAGCGCTTCGAGAGCGAGAATCTTGTGGGCCGCCTCGACAATCGCGCTCGCGCCGAGATGCCGGTTCGTCGCATGCGTCGCCGCCCCATGAATCTCGAAGGAGACCGCCCCCACCATGCCGCGCCGTGTGACCAACCCGCCGTTCTCCCGCGCCGGTTCCATCACGAGCGCCCAGTCGGCAGCGTCGCGCCTCTTGCTCGATCCACGGCCGTCCATGCGGGCTGCCCAGTTCTTCATCGCCGGTCATGAAGACGGTCGTCTCCGCGAGTCCGTCCCACCCCGCCGCCCGGAGCGCTCGGAGCGCGGCAAGCAGGACGACCCAGCCGCCCTTCATGTCTCGCGTGCCGGGGCCATAGACGCGCCCATGCCTCGACGCGGAATGGGTTCGTGGCGAGCGACCCCGGCGGCCAGACCGTGTCCAGATGAATGAGCGCCAGCAACCGCCCGACGCCGCCACCCGAGCGCCGCGCGATCAGATGATCGCCGCACTCCGTCTCCGCGATCCGCTCGATGGTGAATCCCAAGGCACTGAATGCCTCACTCACCACATGCCCGACCCGATCCACCCCCGCCTTATCGCGCGAACCGCTCTCAATCGTCACATACCGTTCGAGTTCGCGGGCGAGCATCGCCTCCTGGTCTTTCAGATAGGCGTAAAATCCCTGCACATCCGTCATCGTCCCTCCCATTCCCGCATCACAGCCCATCACACCTCAGACGGGACGGCGATACCCAGTGATTCCCAGGACTGGCGGCCGACCCTACCACCATATTTCTGCTTCGAGTGGAACGCACCGCCGAGATCGGCTTCCGCGACCATGCGCAGCACCTGGGACTCACGGAAATGGAGTGAGAAGGTGCGCACATCCCGGAAGGCGCGCTCAATTGGCAGGGAGCGGAAAGCAGCGCGGGCGCCGCAGACATCGAACGCCTTCGTCGTGACCATCAAGGCCATCTGCTTGGCGGTATGCAGGGCACGCATCGACGCGAGTTCCGCCGCATCGAAGCGCCCCTCTTCCCACAGCCAGGCGGCGTACCAGAGCGAGGTCCGCGTCGCCTGCAGCGCGGCGTCCATCTCGCCCACGGTATAGGCAATCGTGTCATCGTTCATCAGGAATGGACGCTGCTTCAGGTAATCGAGGACGAAATCGAAGACGCCCTGCGCGGTGCCGAGATGATTGGCGCAGTACGCGAGCGTGAAGGTCCGGGGATCGTGCTGGACCCAGTCGCCGGGCTGCCCAAGGACATTCTCCCACGGTACGAAGACATCATCGAGGATGAGACTCCAACTGATCGTCGCCCGCATGCCCATCGTGTCCCAGTTATTCTCCAGTGAGACGCCGGGGCTCTCTTTGGGCACGACGAGGGTGGTGTAGCCCTCGGCCATACTCTGCGTGCCGGGGGCCATCACATAGACGACGTAGTAGTCGGCGGCGGGCGCGAGTGAGCCGAAGTGCTTGATCGAGGTCAGGCGGAAGCCGCCATCGGTCTCGATGAGTTCGGCACGGCGGGTGCTGGAGTTCATCTGTCGTGGGTCCGCCTCGCTCCCACATGAGGCGATCAAAGCGCCGCGCGCGACGACGTCACCGAGAATGCGCCGTTTCTGCTCATCATTGCCCAGATAAGCGACAATGCCCGATGCATGGGACTGAATCTGTAGGAGTTGCGCGGTTGAGGCATTGCCCGCCGCAATTGCCGCCAGGATCGTGTAGTACACGCCATAGCGCCTGCCATTCCACATGCCGTGTCCGCCCAATTCTTCCGGCACGGTCAGGGTGAGAAATCCCGCATCGCGCAGTTGGGCGAAATCCTCCTCCGGGAACGCAGCGGCCTCATCATAGGCGCGAGCACGCAGGGCGAACGCAGCCGCCAACGCCTCCGCCCGCGCAACAAGCCGCTGATCGTCGGCTGACAACGAAAAATCCACGGGCTCCCTCCCCCCCATCGTGATGATGTGTCGCGGTTACATCATAGTGCGCCATCGTGCAGGCGACAATTAATGTGCCTGCCGACGCCACTCTTTGAGGGCGGCGAAGAGGCGCGCGTTCTCGTCCGCCGTGCGCACGGTGAGGCGCAGGTGACCGGGCAGGAGGGGGTGCGCGGAGAAGTTGCGTACGACCATGCCGCGTGCCTCCAGCCAGTCATAGACCGACTGGGCGACGGTGGGGCTTTCCCAGCGGGTCAGGACGAAGTTCGTCACCGAGGGGTAGACGTGTGCGCCGCACTCGAAGAGGGCGTCCGCGAACGACTCCCGGAGCGCGACCACCGACGCCACATTGGCGCGCATCGAGTCGGGATCGCGCAGCGCTGCCGCACCGACCCGCGCCGTGACGCGCGCGACGCTGTTCGGCGGGCGGACGCGGTTCATCATGCCGATCACCGCAGGGGCCGCGATGCCGCAGGCGAGCCGCATCCCCGCCATGCTGAACGCCTTCGACATCGTGCGGACGACCACGAGATTCGGGTGCTTGGCGATCAATGGCACGGCAGACCAATCGATGTACTCCGCGTAGGCTTCGTCCACGACGACCATGCAGGGCGCATTCGCGATCAGTCGCTCCATCGCGGCGGGGTCGGTGGCGTTGCCGGTCGGGCTGTTCGGGTTGCAATGCCAGATGATTTTCGCGCCCTGTGCAGCGGCGAGGATGGCATCGATGTCGGGCGCGAAATCTGTCTTGAGCGGCACGCGCTGCACCGTCGCACCCATCTGCTCGGAGACGATGGGGTACATCGAATAAGTCGGCACCGAGACGATGACGCGGTCCCCGTTATCGAGGAAGGTCTTCGTCGTGATGTCGAGGATTTCGTCCGCACCCGCGCCGATAATCAGGTGGTCCGTGCCGACGCCGTAGTAGGCACTGAAGAGGGCCGCCAGTTCGGCATAGGAGGTATCGAAATACTCATTCGGCTGCCCCTCGCGCCGCGCCGCCTCCATCGCCGCATCCCACGAGGCGGGCGGGAACGGGGAGGTATTGAGGTCGAAGCGGATGACATCCTGCACCCGCATCCCATGCCGGGCCGCGACCGCCTCGCTGGAAAGTTCCCAGGCGTAGGGGTCGATATTCAGGACGGACTCGCGTACCAGACGTTCGAGCATTACACCCACCCCCTCGCCCCTCCCCATCAGGGAAGGGAACCGTTTCTCAGCATAGTTGTGCGCCCGCCCTCGTTCTCCCCTCCCTGATGGGGAGATGCCGGGGGTGGGTGAGCAATCCTACCGTACCCGCAGGTTCCACGCATCCATGCGGGCGTGCGATACTGTATCCATCAGGGTCGTTCGTGTGTGAGGAAGGGAAATCATCATGGCGAAAGCGGTCATTGAAAGCACGCTCCTTGATCTTCTGGCCGGTGCGGACAATCATCCCGCCCTCATTGCGCCGGATAAGCCCGCGCTCACCTACGCGCAGATGCGCGCGAATGTCGTCGCACTGGCGGCGCAACTGAACGGGTTCGGTCTCGGCCAGGGAGACCGCATCGCCATCGCGATGGGCAATGGCCCGGCGATGGTCCTCACCTATTGCGCGACGACACTCTGCGGCACTGCCGCACCCCTCAATCCAAACTACAAGCAGGACGAGTTCGCCTTCTACTTCGATGATACCCAGGCGAAGGCGCTTATCACACTGCCCGATACACTCCCGGCAGCCCACGCGGCGGCGACCGGCTGAGATGACGATCATCGAGGCGATTGAGCAGCCGGACGGCACCCTCGCCTTTCGCGCGGTGAAGAACGCGCGCCCCGCCCGCCCGGAAGCGCTGGCCGGGCCGGATGACATCGCGATGATCCTCCACACGAGCGGCACGACGAGCCGCCCGAAGCGCGTCCCGATCCGGCACCGCAATCTTGCGGCCTCCGCGCACAACATCGCGGGCACCTACGCGCTCTCCGATACTGACCGCTCGCTCTGCGTCATGCCGCTCTTTCATATCCACGCGCTGATTGCCTCGATGCTCTCTACCTTCGCCTCGGGCGGCACCGTGATTTGCCCGCCGGGGTTCAATGCGCTCGACTTCTGGAACATCGTCGATGTCTTCAAGCCGACGTGGTATTCCGCCGTGCCGACGATGCATCAGGTGCTGCTCGCTCGTGCGGACCGCAATGCAGAGGTCATTCGGGCGAACCCCTTCCGCTTCATCCGCTCGGGGAGCTCGTCGCTCGCGCCCATCGTCATGGAGCGGATGGAGGAGACTTTTGGCGCGCCCGTGTTGGAAAATTACGGCATGACGGAAGCGACGCACCAGATGACCTCGAACCCCCTGCCGCCGAAGCCGCATAAGGCGGGCACCGTCGGCTACGGCTTCGGTGTCGATGTCGCGATCATGGACGATGCGGGCGGGTTGCTCCCGCAGGGCGATCTCGGTGAGGTCGTCGTGCGCGGCCCCAATGTCATCGACGGCTACGAGAATAACCCGGAGGCGAACGCGACCGCCTTCGTCAATGGCTGGTTCCGCACCGGCGATCAGGGGCGCATCGATGCGGACGGCTTTCTCTCGCTCACCGGGCGGCTGAAGGAACTGATCAACCGGGGCGGCGAGAAGATCTCCCCCTTGGAAATCGATGACGTGCTCCTGCGCCACGCGGCGGTTGCGGAGGCGCTCGCCTTCGCCGTACCGCACGCGACGCTCGGTGAGGAAGTCCATGCAGCGGTCGTCCTCAAGGGCGAGGCGACGGATCGCGAACTGCGTGCCTACTGCGCCGCGCATCTGGCGGAGTTCAAGGTGCCGCGTCGCTTCCATATGCTGGAAGCGCTGCCGCGTGGCGCGACGGGCAAGCTGCAGCGCATCAACATGGCGAAACTGCTCGACCTGACGAGCGACGCATGAAGATCGCGATCGTCGGCGCGGGATCGATCGGCGGCTACCTCGGCGCGAAACTGGCGCTGGCGGGCGAGGATGTCACGTTGATCGCGCGCGGCCCGCACCTCGCGGCGATGGCGCGGCACGGCCTGAAACTCATCTCGCCCGATGGCACGGAAGCAGTCGCGGCGGGCGTGCGCGCGACCGCCGATATGGCGGAAGCCGGGCCGCAGGATGCCGTCTTCGTCACGCTTAAGGCGCACAGCGTGCCTGCCATCGCCCCGGCGATGCGCGCCTTGTACGGCCCGGAGACGACGGTCGTCACGATGCAGAACGGCGTCCCCTGGTGGTATTTCCGCAAGCACGGCGGCCCGTACGAGGGGACGCGCATCACTACCGTGGACCCGGACGGCATAGTAGAGGCGAATACAGAGATTGACCGCGTTATCGCCTCGGTCGTCTACCCGGCGGCAGAACTGGCCGCACCGGGCGTCGTGCGGCATATCGAGGGGGACCGCTTCTCGCTCGGCGAACTGGATGGTGTGAAAACCGAGCGCATCCAGCAACTCGCGCAGACCCTGATGCGCGCCGGGCTGAAAGCGCCGATCCGCCCGCGCATTCGCGCCGAGATCTGGGTGAAGCTCTGGGGCAACCTCGCCTTCAATCCCATCAGTGCGCTCACCCGCGCGACGCTTGTGGACATCGCCCGGTTCCCGCTCACCCGCGATCTCGCGCGCGCGATGATGGCGGAGGCACAGACGGTGGCGGAGAAACTGGAAATCAAATTCCCCATCGGCATCGAGCAGCGCATCAACGGTGTGGAGGAAGTCGGCGCGCACAAAACCTCGATGCTCCAGGACATCGAGACGGGCCGCCCCACCGAAGTAGATGCCATCGTCGGCTCCGTCGCCGAGCTTGGTCGCCTCACCGACACGCCAACCCCCGCCATCGACGCGATCTATGCGAGCGTGAAGCTCCTCGAAAAGACCTTGCGACAGGAACACTCGTGACAAGTATGAATGGACCGTCCTTCATAGAAAAGCGGAATGCCTACCATGAGGCAGGTCACGCGGTCGCAAGCTACCTTGCCGGTATTCCGTTCGTTTACATCTCTATCGATTCCGATCCGGACTTGAATAACAATCCCGGAATACTATGGGATAACGATGTCATCCAGGGGCCGAGACTCCGTGACGGTAGGAGCGCCTGGTATCATCATCAACAGCATGTGCTAACAATAGACTTCAGCGGGCGCGCTTCTGAGCGATTCGTCAGCGAACAAGAGATATCGTTTCCATCGCTCGCCTCAGATGGTGTCAATCTTGCTCTAGATGCAAACGAGGTCGCAATAGATGACTTCAGGGGGGCGTGGAAACGCTTCATCGCCATGGAAGGGCATTTCGACTTCCCCGACCTCCTAAGGGACTTTGAAGAAGAATATCGCAAAACATGTGCGTGGCTTTCGCAACATACGCATCGCCGCATGGTCGAGGAACTTGCCCGTATGTTGCTTAGCAGACGCCGCATCGAATACGAGGAAGCGATCTTAGTCATAAAGTCAGCCTGATCCTCAGATCGACCATAGTTCTTGCCGTCACGCCTGCAATATCCGATACTCGCTGCACGGTATCTCCCGTAAAAATGGAGATCATGATGTGTCGCATGTTGCTCAGTTGCATCTTGCTGGCGATGCTCTGTGCGGGCTGCGATTCATCTAGCGCGGAGAAAGAAACCCCCGTTGCCACCACTGTCACCCTAACGGTCGGCCCAACTGCAACTGCAATCGCGACTGCATTGGCTCCAGCGGCTACCTCAACGGCGATAGTCACGCGTCGCCCCGCATCGTTCTATCGCGACTCAGCTGCGCAACTCGACTGGCTGGAGTGATACCAATGTGGACACCTTCGTCGTTTTGCCGTGAGTGTATCGCCAAATAACGATTCAGTTCATCATCGTTTCCCCTATGCGATGTGCTCCATTCTCATCGTTTCGCGGCGCGACGTGTCATCATTCCGCTACATCCACGTCTATGGGTATGGGACCGGTCCCGCAGGCTCGTGACATAACGGATTGGAGACGGGATGCTGCACTCCGCAGTGAGAGACGTGGCGGCAGTGGATCACACCGAGGACACCGCCGCGCGCTTCGTTGCCCTGTACCGCGAACTCTTCCCGCCCCTGTATGGGTACATTCGCTTCCGTGTCGGTGACGCGCAGGTGGCGGAGGACCTGACGGCGCAGGTCTTCGAGCGGGCGCTCGCCCGGCTCGCGACGGTGCGGGAACCGGAACGGGTGCGCGCGTGGCTCTTCACGATCGCCCGCAACGCGATCACCGATTACCGGCGCAAACGCCGACCAATGGCGGATCTCGCGGACCTCGACACGCTGCGTCATCTCTGGACGGACTCACCGGAGTCATCGGCGGTTCGGCAGGAGGAGTGGCGGCAGCTTGCGACCTACCTCGCGGACCTCGGCCCGCGCGAGCGCGAGGCGATTGGCCTCAAGTTCGTTGCCGGGCTTGCGAACCGTGAGATCGGCGCGGTGCTCGGCTACTCGCAGGCGAATGTCGCACAAATCATCCACCGGGCCATCGTCAAACTGCGGCGGCGGTTCGATGCGGAGGAAACCACACAATGAAGATATCCGAAACCTTCTCTGACGATC
Source organism: uncultured Chloroflexia bacterium (assembly GCA_963763655.1). Taxonomy (GTDB): domain Bacteria; phylum Chloroflexota; class Chloroflexia; order Thermomicrobiales; family JALYUS01; genus JALYUS01. The sequence continues at coordinate 64,000 of CAVXPY010000002.1, read as the reverse complement.
TCGACCGGGTCGTGCGCGGTGACGCACCGAATGCGACCGAAGACCCGGAGCACGATGCACTGATGGCGACGGCGCAGCGACTCGCCACCACCATGCAACCACTCAATGCGCCCCCGCCCGGCGTGCGGGAGCGGCTGGAAACCCGCCTCGTCGCCCAATTGTCTGCGGCGGCGCGGGCGCGGTGGCAGCCATCATTGCATCTTCGTCCCCTGCGCCGCTGGCAGCCGATTGTCGGGTTGGCGACGGCCGCCGCACTCGTCCTCGCGATTGTCGGTGCGGCGTTCATCTGGAACGGCTCGTCGCAGTCGGTCAGTGCGCAGGCAATCCTCGACCGGGCGCAGGAGACGGCGGGGATGGACGCCGCACCGAGCGGAATCACCAGTTATCATCTTACGGCGACGGAGTCTACCGTGAAATTGCCCGGTGGCACGATCACACAGGAGACGTGGTACACCGGGAGCGATCGCCAGCGCACCGACACACAGATCAAAGATGCGAGCGGCGCGGTCGTATCGCGCAATGGAACCATTTCCAATGGCACGGAGGGGTGGAATTTCATCACGGAGAACGGCCAGACACGGGTCATCCACACGACGGGTACGCAGTGGTCCAAACCGAGCGATACCGACCCCACGCAGGGCGGTAGCGTCGCGGACCTGATCGCGCGATACAACCAGCATGAGAAGGCATGTCAGACGGCCACGCAACAGGGGCAAGCGACCGTCACGGGGCGCTCGACCTACGTGATCGTTCTCACGCCGAAACAAGGCAGTTGTGCGGAGGGGAAGGCGACCGGTGCTGCGAATGGCACCGGCAATCAGTCACAGGCAGCGACCGCGAAGAGCGAGAAGGCAACCGCCGCTGCCAAGGGCACCCTCGATCAGTCAAAGGAAGCGACCGTGCGGGCTGACAAAACGACTGCGGTAGCCAATGGTACGGCCGATCAGTCGAAAGAGGCAACCGCGAAGGCCGGGCAGCACACAAACGATCAAAATACGAGCAAAGACCCGAAACAGGTCGGATGGGAACTGGGCCAGATGACGGTCTGGGTGGACACGCAGACCTTCCTACCGCTCAAGACCGAGACGAAGGCGACGGATAGTACCGTGCTCGACCAGTACGAAGTGACGAGCATCGAATACAACGCCCCGATCCCGGACAGCATCTTCGCCTACACACCGCCCGCTGGCGCGCAGGTCTCCACATTCAATAATGTGCCTGCGCAGGATGTAAAAGCGACCATCGGTGCCCGTGAGCGCCAGGGCACGCCCGTCAAGAAGCCGTAGCCGCCACGCGGTAGTGATCTCCCCTTCGCTACCGTCACCCTTCCTCCCCTCGATCCCCACGGCCTCCCCGCCGTGGGGTTTCTCTTGCCCGCGCGCGCCGGATGCCCGATACTCGCCGCACGCGATCATTGTCACATGGAAAGGAGCAACGGATGTCGGTAGGGAACGGTGTGCCGGAGCGCTCCACGAAGCGACCCCTCAAGGTCGGCCTCTTCTTCCAGCACGCGCAGGTGGGGCCGGAGGGGCGCAAGCCGGAGTGGGGGCGTATCCTCGCACTCGCGCAGCACGCGGAGCAGGCGGGGTTCGACTCGCTCTGGTTTCCCGATCATTTCCTCTTCCCGCGTGGTGACCTCGGCCTCAATCCGGACGGGACACCGATGGGGGAGCGGGAAGCGGCCTCCGGCTTCTGGGATTGCTGGACGATGATGGCGGCGATCGCGGCGGCGGTGCCGCGCGTCGAACTCGGTACGCTGGTCGCCTGTACCGGCTTTCGCAACCCCGGTGTGCTCGTGAAGATCGTGGATACGCTGGATGAGATCAGCGGCGGGCGCGTCATCCTCGGCGTCGGCGGCGGCGACTCCGGCTACGAGCACCATGTGATGGGCATCTCCTACGAGAACCGCATCAGCCGCTTCGAGGAGGCGCTGAAGATCATCCACGGCTACTTTCACGAGGGGATCGTCAACTTCGAGGGCGAGCACTTCTCGGCGCACGATTTGGAGCGCCGCCCCGCCGGCCCGCGCCCGAACGGCCCGCCGATCCTCATTGGCGCCCTCGGCACCGGCAAGCGGATGCTTCGCCTCACCGCGCAGTACGCCGACCAGTGGAATGGCACGATCAATCGCCGCAGCAGGCCGGAGTACGTGGCGCCACTCCGCGACGCCATCGATGCCGCCTGCATCCAGCATGGCCGCGACCCCGCCACGCTCGTCCGAACGCTCAGCCTGGGCGCGGCGGTCGCGGGGCGGACGTTGCCGGGTGAGCCGATCACCGGCTCTCCGGAGGAGATGGCCGAAACGCTCCGCGCCTTCGCCCGCGAGGGCATCTCGCATGTCCAACTCTGGCTCACGCCCACCAGCCGCGCGGGTGTCGACGCCTTCGCGCCGGTGTTGGAGTTGCTGGATCGGGGGTGACGGCCCTAACCCCCCAGCCCCCTTCCCCACAGGGAAGGGGGAGCGGACCGTCGATAGGTCATGGTTTGTGGGGAATATCACGGCAATTACCGTGAGGCACCCCTCTCCACGCAGATGGCTCCGTACGAGAGGGGCCGGGGGTGAGGTTGGATCAGAAAGGAATCGCAGATGACTCGTCCGCTCAAAGTCGGAGTCTTCCTGCCCATTGTCGAGACGCAGATGGCTGGCGTCACGCCGCGCTGGCGGGATGTGCGGGCGATGGCGCAGCGGGCAGAGGAGATAGGTTTGGATTCGGTCTGGATTCCCGATCATCTCTATTTCCAGTTTCCGGGCATCACCGAGAGCACCTACGAGTGCATGTCCGTCCTCTCCGCGCTCGCCGCCGTGACCGAGCGGGTGGAGATTGGCACGCTCGTCATCTGCACCGGGTTCCGCAATCCGGCGGTGCTCGCCTCGATGGCGAACACGATCGAGGAGATCTCAGACGGTCGGCTCATCCTCGGCCTCGGTGCGGGCTACCACGAGCCGGAATATCGCGCCTTCGGTATCCCGTATGACCATCGCGTCAGCCGCTTCGAGGAGGCGCTCCATATCATCGCCACGCTCTTGCGGGAGGGTGCGGTGGATTACGAGGGCAAATTCTACTCCGCGCGGGAGTGCGAGTTGCGCATCCGCGGTCCGCGCCCGAAAGGTCCGCCGATCATGGTTGGCACGACGGGCGAGCGGATGCTGCGCCTCACGGCGAAGTACGCCGATCAGTGGAACCGCTATCTGATCGGCGACAACAGCAACGCGAGCGAGATTCCGCCCCTGCGTGCAAAGGTCGATGCCGCCTGCGCCGATGTGGGGCGCGATCCGGCGACCCTCGAACGCACCGCCTCCGTGCTCATAGACTTCATCAATCGGCCGGACGTGCCACCCGCCCCCGACCGGCCGCACCAAAATTCCACACCGATCACCGGATCGCCGGAGGAGATGGCGGCGAAACTGCGCGCTTTTGCGGACGAGGGTATCTCACACATTCAGATCTGGACTTCGCCGCGCACCGTCGAGGGCGTCGAACGTCTCGCACCCGTGCTGGAAGCGTTGGACCGGAGCTAGCGGCGAGAGACTGGGGCCAGGAGGATTCCGATGGATGTCGGCGCGTGTGTCGCCACAGCAATCCGAAACGACGGGTTATTCGATCTGCACGCGATGCGCGCCGAGACGACGGATCATCTCGCCGACACGGCGACACCCGATTGGCTGGCATTTGCGCTCGGCTGGGTTGCCGCCAGCGCGATTGTGCAAGCCTATTTTCGGAGCGCGGGACTCGATGCGCTTCCCGTCTATCATCCCGCGCATGGGTGGGATCGTTTTCTCCTGACACGCCGGGTCAGTTGCGCGCTGTGTGCGGACGAACCTGCGGATTCCTTCGGGATGCTCATGCTCAGCGGCGAGGGGGCACCACTGCTCGTTCATCCAAACGGCGATGTGCGCCTTGCGCTCGGCTCGCACTATCGCGCCGATCCCGAAGGGGCGCAAGCGGCGCTGCGGGAGCAGATCGCGCCTCCCCCTCTCCCACCGGGCGACCACGCCACGTGCCCGCACGAGCGCGCCCCCGCCTACCCGCTGCTCTTCGCGGCCATCACCGAGCTGATCGTCGCGCATCCCGGCGTCGTCGCCGCCCGCGAGGTCTATGTCGATAACGAGCAGATTGACGGGACGTACCACCCGCTCTATCTGCACACGGGAGGCCGGGCTATCGGGCACACCTACGATTGGTTCGCGATTGCGTGGGAGGGCCGCACCATCTTCGTCCGAACGCACGGCGAGCGGGTAATCTACGAACCCGAGCCGGGGACATGGCGCTCCGAGGCGACCGGATTCACATCCGCCGATTCCCCAACGATCGCGCGAACCCTCGGTGCGTGGCTCCAGATTGACCAGTCACCGTGATCGCGACCGGCCTACGGGCGCGCGTCCGAGGCGACGGACTCCGGGGCGTGCGGTCCGCGCACGGCGAGTTTCCCGGCGGAATAGCCGCCATCCACGCAGAGCACCTGACCGGTGATGAACCGCGCCCGATCTGAGGCGAGGAAGAGCACCGCGTCGGCGATCTCGTCCGGCTGGCCGAGCCGCCCGAGCGGTACCTGATGGACGAAGACTTCCTGGTACGCCGGGTCTTGCACGGTGCGCGAGATGCCACCGATGTCCGTCAGCCCCGGCGAGACGACATTCACCGTGATCCCATAGCGGCCCACCTCCAACGCCAGCACCCGCGCGAACTGGATTTCGCCCGCCTTCGAGGCCGCGTGCGGGGCGGCATGCACGCGCGCATTGTTCCCGGATGTCGAGCCGAGCAGGAGGATGCGGCCGCCGTCGCCCTGCGCGATCAGTCGGCGGGCAACTGCCCGGCTGAGCAGGAATGCGCCGCGCAGTTGCACGTCGATTTGCAGATCCCATTCCTCGTCGGAGAGATCGACAACCTCCTTGTGGACACCAACGCCCGCGCCATGTACGAGGATGTCCACCCGCCCGAAGCGCGCGACGGCCTGTGCGACCATCGCGTCCACCTGCGCGCTCTCCCGCACATCCGTCCGGACGAAGAGAGCATCGCGGCCCTCCTTGGTCAGTGTGTCCGCTAGGGCGGCGCCCCACTCGGCATCCCAATCGACGAGGACGACCCCGCCGCCCTCCCGCGCGAAGCGGGTGGCGATGGTGCGGCCGATGCCGGACGCGGCGCCGCTGACGACCGCAACCTTGCCGGTGAACTCTCCAACCATCTCTCCATCCTTCCAGACGGATTCCGCCTCAAACCTTCAGGCGCGGATCGAGCGCGTCGCGCAGCCCGTCGCCGAACAAGTTGATCGCCATGACCATTACGACGATCGCCAGACCGGGAAATGTCGAGAGCCACCACGCCGTACTGAGGAAGCTCCTGCCTGTATTGAGCATCGCCCCCCAGTCTGCGGTGGGCGGCTTGATGCCGAGGCCGAGGAAACTCAGCGCCGCGCCGGAGATGATCGCGCTGGGAATGCCGAGCGTCGAGAGGACGATCACCGGGGCGAGCACGTTTGGCATGATGTGCCGGAAGATAATCCGCGCGTTCCGGGCACCCGTCACGCGGACCGCCTCGATATACTCTCGCTCGCGGAGGGTGAGGACGGAGCCCCGCACGACTCGGATGAAGGGCGGCATGCCCGAGACGCCGACCGCGATCATCGCGCTGCTCAGGTTCGGCCCGAGGATGGCGATGATGACGAGCGCGAGAAGGATGCCGGGGAACGCGAGCATCACGTCCACCAGCCGCATGACCACCATGTCCACCGCGCCGAGGTAGTAGCCCGAGACAAGCCCGAGGACCGAGCCGATCGTGACGGAGATCGCCACGGCGACCAGCCCCATCGCGACCGAGACGCGCGCGCCGTAGATGACGCGGCTGAGAATGTCCCGCCCGAACTGGTCCGTCCCCATCAGGTGATGGAGCGAGGGCGCGAGCAGCGAATCGCTCGGATTCAGTTTGATCGGGTCATACGGGGCGATGATCGCGGCGGCGAGCGCCATAACGACGATCAACACGAACACCACCGCACCGGCAATCGCGCCCTTGTTGAGCGCCAGTTGATGCAGCGCGTCGCGCCACAAACTGCGCGGTTTCCGCCGCAGGATGTCGGGCTCGCCGCCCGCCGCCACTCGCCTCGATGCTGCTTCAGCCACGCGCGTGTCCTGCCATTCCTGCCCCCTCACCGCAGGCGAATCCGCGGGTCGATCAGGGCGTACGAGAGATCAACGAGCAGATTGATGACGATATACGTCGTGGCGAGGACGAGGATGACGCCCTGCACGACCGGGAAGTCCTTGTTCTGGATCGAATCGACGACGAGTTTACCGAGGCCGGGCCGCGCGAAGACGGTCTCAGTGATCACCGCCCCGCTAAGGAGCGCCCCGAACTGCAATCCCATCACCGTAATCACGGGGATCAGCGCGTTCGGTAATGCGTGCCTGAGCACGACCGCCGCCCGTCGCAGCCCCTTTGCGCGGGCGGTGATCAGATATTCCTGCTGGAGGACTTCGAGGATGCTCGACCGCACCAGGCGCGCGAGCGTCGCGGCGGATAAGAGCGCGAGGGAGACGGCGGGCAGGACGAGCCCACGCAGGCCCGATTCGCTCGTCGCCGGGAACCACCGCAGCCGGACGGAGAAGAACATAATCAGGAGAAGCGCGAGCCAGAAGACGGGGACCGAGACGCCGAGGAGGGCCGTCACCATCGCGAGCGTGTCCACCCAACTATTGCGCCGCAGCCCCGAGATCATGCCGAGGCTGACGCCCAACACGATCGCGATCGCCATTGCCGCGACGGCGAGCGCCGCCGTGTTCGGGAGCCGGTCCCGAATCTCCCTGCTCACGGGCTGGCCGGTTTGCAGCGACCTGCCGAGATTGCCACGGACGGCATCCCAGATGAAGGTGCCATACTGCACGTAGATTGGCCGGTCCAGCCCCATCAGATGGCGAGTTTGCGCCAGTCGCTCCGGCGTCGCGGTCTTGTCGCCCAGATAAATGGACGCGGGATCGCCGGGGATGAGTTGGAGCATCAGGAAGACGACCAGTGAGGTCAGGAAGACCGTCGGGATCGCGAGCAGGACCCGTCTCTGGATGTATCTCAGCATCTCGCCTCATTAGTGGCTGTCACGTCTATTTCGCCAGTGTCGCATCGTAGAAAAGCGGGTAGTTCGCGGACCAGTCGAGCAGCGGATCGCGGACCTTCGCCTTCTGGTACGCGAAGATATTGATCGCGTCCGTGAAGAAGACCATGACCGCCTCGTCCAGCGCCTTCTTCTGGATCTGCGCGTAGAGCGTCTTCCGCTTCGCCGGATCGGTCGAGCCCGCGGCATCGTCGATCAGTTTGTCCATCTCGGGGTTCTTGTAGCGGTTGCGGTTTGTGCCGCCGTCCGCGTTCTTGGAGTAGAACAGCACGCGCACGACGTCCGGGTCAGTCGCCGTCTCGATCCAGAACTGGAGGTTGTGCTGCCCGGCCCGCACCGCATTGAAGTACCCCGCCTGGGCGAGGCCGTTCAGGTCGATCTTGACGCCGATCTGCGCGTACATCCCCTGGAGGAACGTCGCCATCGCGGCGGCGTCCGCGTTGTCGGAGCGATAGTAGAGGGCGAGGGCGAGGTCCTGACCGTTCTTCTTGCGGGTATTGCCCGAGAGTGCCCACCCCGCCTCATCGAGGAGCGCGCCAGCTTTCTTCGGATCGTAGGAGTAGACATTCGCCGTGGACGGGTCGTAGCCGAACATCACCGAGGTCAAGGGGCTATTCGTCACCTTGTACAACCCCTGCCAGACCGACTTGTTCATGCCCGCCTTATCCACGCCCCATTCGAGCGCCTGGCGGACTTTCACATCATCCGTCGGCGGCTTCGTCACGTTCATCATCATCGACTCGCCGGACCCGGCGGACGCCCCTTCGAGGATCTGGATGGAGGTGCTGCTCTGAAGGTCCTTGTAGTTCTGCGTCGGGACATCCTGGATGAAGTGAACCTCCCCAGACTTGAGCGCCGCGAGCCGGGTCGCTGGTTCCGGGATGATGCGCCAACTGATCGCATCGAGATACGCCGCCCCCTGATGCTTGAACAATGCGGGGCCCCACTTGTAGTCCGGGTTCTTCACCATCCGCACCGCATTGTCGGTCTTGTAGGAGTCGAACTTGAACGGCCCCGTCCCGACCGGGTTGACGCCGAAATCCTTCCCGAACTTCGTCACCGCCGCGGGCGAGACCGACGCGAGGTACGGCTGGGAGGACGAATCGAGGAACGGCGCGAAGGGGGCCTTAAACTTCACTTTGATGGTGGCCGGATCGACGACGGTGCTGCTGTCATACGGGCCGATCAGGGAGAAGGCCGACTGGGACTTGAGGTCCGGATTGACGACGCGGTCGAAGGTCGCCTTCACCGCGTCCGCGTTGAACGGCGTGCCGTCGTGGAACTTCACGTCCTGCCGCAGGTGAAACGTATATTCGTCGGCTGTCGGGTTGATGTCCCACTTGTCGGCGAGGCCGGCGATAAACTCGCCAGGCTTCGGCTGCCAGACGAGCGGGTCGAAGAGATGGTACGCCATCCGACCGACATCGGTGAAGGTTGTGACATTCGGATCGAGCGTGTCGAACTTGTTCGTCACACCGTAGATCAACTCCCCGCCGGGCTGCGCGGCTGCGGCGGCGGTCGGTGATCCCGCGCCACCCGTTTGGGGCGCCGCGCTGCTCGCGGAAGCGGCGCTCGTCGGCGCACTCGCTGCGCTTGCCGGAGTTGGCGCCCCGCTGGTCTGTGGGGTCGCGCCGCCACTCGTCGCCGCGCCGGTCGGCGTGGGACTCGTGCCACTCCCGCCACAGGCGGCGAGCAACCCGCCCAGCGAGAGCGCCGCGCCCGCGCCAAATGCTCCACGGATCAGATGACGCCGCGAGACCTGTGCCGGAACATCGCCGGACACACCACGACCCGCCGAGTCCCCAGGTTGACACCCTGCCATCTCGTGCTCCTTTTCATGCTGCGGTCCGGCGGCGGGAGCGGTTGAATCGAGAAATGCGCTCAGGCCAACGGTTCGGCATGCAGCGTTCGACGGGATCATTGACATACTGTTCGCGCGCAGCATACAATTGTCGACAATCGGTTGTCAAGCAAATTTGCGACTCGGTTCGACGCGGCGGATGTATCTGGCAGGGCTGCCGCGAAGGAGTGGTGATGACGGAAGGAAAAGACCGGAAGCTCCGCCAGGTCAGCCGGCTCCGGCTCGTTGATGAGGTGTTCCGTAGCATCGAGGAGGCGATCTTGTCCGGGCGGATGCAGCCCGGTGAGCGGCTGGTAGAGACGCGGATCGTCACCGAGCTGGGGGTGAGCCGGACGACGGTACGCGAGGCGCTGCTGATGCTCGAACGGAGCGGCCTCGTCGTGAGCGAGCCGCGCCGTGGCACATTTGTCGCGCGGCTTGCACCGAGCAGCGCCCTCGAACTCAAGGTGGCACGCGCACTCCTCGAAGGGTTCGCGGTGCGCGTCGGCTATGACCGGCTCGATAGCGATGCGATTGCGCATCTGGCGGAGCTGATCGAGCAGATGACGACCTGCCAACTGCCCGATGATCTGCCCCGGTTGATCCAGATTGACCTCGCTTTCCACCGCACGCTGATCGAGTGCGTCGACATGCCGCGCCTCGTGGAACTCTGGGCCAGTCTCAACGGCCAGATCGGCGCGCTGATCCTCTCCGGCATCGAGAACTGGCACGCGACGACCGCCGATGTGGTGAACCTCCATCGGCGGCTCCTCGCCTCCGTGCGGTCGCATGATCCGGTTACGATGCAGGAAACGGTGATTGAGCACTACATCCGGGACCAATCGGGGAACGACGCAACCACCGCCGCGATGACGGGCGTGATCGCGGCGGTCGCGATGCGGTATGGGCGTGCGTCGCATGAATGGTGGGCGGACACTGATCGCGCTCCCGCTCAGGTGGGTAGGCGGATCGACTATTCGGCAGATGAGAGCGAGGGGGGAAGATGAAGGCGAGCAAGGTACGGGTTGGGGTGCTGGGCGCGGGTGCGTGGGCGAAGGGGGCGCACATCCCCGGCTGGCTGCGCGATCCCCGCTGCGAAGTCGTCGCGCTCTGCGATGTGGAGAAGGAGCGCGCCGAAGATTTCGCGCGGCACTTCAGCATCCCCGAGGCGACGGATGACTGGCAGGCGGTCGTGGGTCGGCCCGACATCGACGTGATCGACATCGTCACGCCGTCGCACACGCACTACGAACTGGCGACCGCCGCCCTCGCAGCGGGTAAGCATGTCCTGTGTGAAAAGCCCGTCGCCTATGACTTTCGGGAGACACTGCGAGCGGCGGAAACCGCGAAGGCGAAAGGGCTGAAGACGAAGCTCGGCTTCACCTTCCGCTATAGCCCTGGCGTGCGGTATGCGCGGGAACTGATCGACCAGGGATTCATCGGCACGCCCTTCATCTTCAACGGGTATGAGCAGAACTCCCAATGGCTCGATCCGCAATCGCCCCTGCGGCAGGTAGACCCGAATGCCGATCAGTCCGTCATCCAGGTCTCATCCCTGGAAGGGTACGGCGCGCCGGTCATTGACCTCAGCCATTGGTGGGTCGGTGCGGACTACGCGCAGGTCGTCGGGACGATGCGGAACTTCGTCCCTCAGCGGATGGTCCGCGCGACGGGTCAGATGATGCGGATGAACATCGACGACGGCGACATCTATCTCGCGGAATACACGAACGGTGCCCTCGCCTCGATCCAGACGAGCTTCGTCACCGTCGGCAATTACCCCGGCATCGAGGCGCGCATCTACGGCAGCGAGGGCGCGATTATCTGCCGCTTGATCGAGGAGTTCGGCAAGGCGGAGACGATCAAGATCGCCACGCCCGACGCGGTCGAGTTCGTGGAGCAGGAAATCCCCGCGCGTTTCTACCCGCGTGGCGGCAGCAACAACGAGTCCTGGCGCTCGCTCTTCTATGCGAACCTGATCGCCAGCTTCCTCGATGAAATTATCGACGATGTGCCGACCCAGGGCGATTTCACCGATGGCGCGTGGGTGCAGGAAGCGATCAACGCCGTGGAATTATCCTTCCGCGAGCGACGATGGGTCTCGTTGCCACTGGAGCAATGAGTAGCCAGCAATGAGCAATGAGCAATGAGCAATGAGTGGGGGCTTTGGTTTCCTCACCCCCCGGCCCCCTCTCCATCGCTCAGAAATCTCAGGAATAATAGAGTTCGTATGGCGATGGAGAGGGGGAGATGGAGAGGAGAGGTAGGGGGCGCATCGCATGCGCCCGCTCAGTCCTCAGTCCTTTTAGCGTAGGTGCGGGAAGGCGCGGCGACCGAGGTAGAGGGCCGATTCTTCCAGTTCTTCTTCGATGCGCAGGAGCTGGTTGTACTTCTCCACGCGGTCCACGCGGGACGGTGCGCCGGTTTTGATCTGTCCGGCATTTGTGGCGACCACGAGGTCGGCGATGAAGGTGTCCGCCGTCTCACCGCTGCGGTGGGAGATCACCGCCGCCCAGCCGGAACGCTGCGCCCGCTCCACTGCCTCGAAGGTCTCAGTGAGGGTGCCGATCTGGTTGAGCTTGACGAGGATCGCGTTGCCCGCGTTCTCGCGGATGCCGCGCTCCAAAAACTGCGTATTGGTGACGAAGAGGTCATCTCCGACGAGTTGAACGCGGTCGCCCAATTGCTCGGTGAGAGTCCGCCAGTTCGTCCAGTCGTCTTCCGCCAGCCCGTCCTCGATAGAGATGATCGGGTACTGCGCGACGAGGTTTTCGTAGTAGGCGATCATCTCGGTTGGCGTGAAGGTGCGTCCCTCGCCTTTCAGGTTGTAGATGCCGTCCTCGTAGAACTCCGAAGATGCCGGGTCGAGCGCGATGAAGATGTCATCGCCCGCGTCGTAGCCCGCCTTCTCAATCGCCTGGAGAATAAGTTCGATGGCTTCCTGATTCGAGCCGAGCGAGGGCGCGTAGCCGCCCTCATCGCCAACCTGGGTGGGATACCCCTTGTCGTGCAGCACGCTTTGCAGGGCGTGGAAGACTTCGGTACCCCAGCGCAACCCCTCATGGAAGGAGGGCGCACCTACAGGCATTACCATGAACTCCTGCATATCCACGCTGCTGCCGAGGGCGTGTTTGCCGCCATTGAGGATGTTCATCATCGGCACCGGAAGCGTCCGCGCGCTCGGGCCGCCGAGGTAGCGATAGAGGGGGATTTCCAGCGCCTGCGCGGCGGCACGGGCGACGGCGAGCGAGACGCCGAGGATCGCGTTCGCGCCGAGGCGGCTCTTATTCTTCGTGCCGTCGAGCGCGATCATCAGCCGGTCGATCTCGATCTGATTGAGTGCGTCCAGCCCGACGATCTCTTCCGCGATCACGTCATTGACGTTCGCGACCGCCTTCTGCACGCCCTTGCCGCCATATCGGCGCGGGTCTTTGTCCCGCAGTTCGACGGCCTCATGCTGCCCGGTCGATGCGCCGGAGGGCACCGCCGCCGTCCCCTTGATGCCGTCGCTCAGATAGACATCCACTTCCACCGTCGGGTTGCCGCGCGAGTCGAGAATTTCCCGCGCGAACACATCCTCGATCACCGTCATCAGCATCTCCGCCCCTCCTGCGCCGTATCGTCTGCTCCTCATATGCTCGATAGCGTATCACAGCGGGATCGAAAACCGATTGAACCGCAGAGACGCAAAGAGCGCAGAGAACGCAGAGAAGAGAATGAGAGGAAGAAGATGTCGTCTTTTTTCTCCTCTGTAATCCTCTGTATTTCTCTGTGCCCTCTGCGTCCTCTGCGTCTCTGCGGTTCAATCGGTTTCAGCGACATTCGGGGAGGAGTGGCTTCTGGATATAGAGGGGCGAGCATTGCGGCTTGTAGAGGCCGACCTGACCGAGCAGCAGTTGCCGACCGAGTTGGCCGAGTTGGATGGCGTAGGGTGTGCCGTCGGACTCGGGGTGGAACTCGAAGCGCGCCCGCTCGAACCACTGCACGGTGTAGGCGACGCCGTCCGTCGGGTTCGGTTCGATGGTCTCCTCAGAGATCGGGTAGCCGAAGGTGAAGGTGCCGCCATTCTGATCCCAGAACTTCTTGAACTGCCCGCCAATGGCGTGCTGCGTCTGGACGAAGTACGAGCGGTCTGCACCCGCAGGAACGAGGGGTTGCGGCGGGAAGGCGGAATCGTACCGGGGATCGGTGCGGCCTGCCGTGATGATGCGCCCGACATTCGTCAGTTGGACGAGTTGCGGCGTGCCCGCCGCTTCGGGGTGATACTCGAAGCGGGAGCGCTCGAAGAACTGCACGCTCAGTTGGCTCGCGTTGTCCAGCACTTCGTTCGTGAGCGGATAGCCGAAGATCGTCGCGCCGCCATTCGTGTTCCAGAAGGTCAGGAAGGCGTAGCCGACGACGTACCCGGTCTGCGGGAAGTAGCGCAGGTCCTGCCGCACGACTATCGGCGGGGCCGAATCGGGGAAGGTGACGATCCGTGCAATGAGCCCGCCTGCGTGGGACCACACGACCACGCCACCGCTCACTGCCGGGCTGATGTTCGCGTCCTGACCGCGCGCGACCCCGAAACCGAGATGCCGGGCGAGGTCGTAGCCGTTGATCGCGGTCGCGCCCCCCGCATCCGGCGACGTGGACCAGACGACCGTCGCGCCATCGAAACCGATGCCACTTACCTGCTGCCCGGCACCGAGATTCGCGGGGATCGCCTCAACGGCGTTCGTGCCGAAATCATAGACGAGAATGCGCGTCCCCTGGGCGAGGGCGAGGCGATTCTGGGCGAAAGCGAAGACCGGTCTGCCGCCAAAGGCATCATTGACGGGCAATCGCTGCCCGGAGTCGAGATCGAAGAGAATCATCCGGCTCAGTCGCCCCGGATCGGCGGTGAGGTCCGGGAAGATCACGCGGCGACCGGACACGCGCGGCGGCCCGAGCGCTTCCTGTTGCAGGCGGGGCGTCGGGATGCGACCCGCCTCGGTGACTGCGCCGCCTGTCCGGTCCCAGACCTTGACCGCGACGCCGCCGCTATCTTGCGCGAGCCACGCGACAATGCCCGCGTCGCTGACGGCGGGGCCGATCACTTTTCCTTCCCCCACCGGCACGAGGAATTGCTGCCCCGTGGCGGTGTCCACGCCATTGATCGCGCTCGTGCCCTGCTTCCAAACGACGAGCGACCCCGCAACATCCGGTTCGCTCGTCCCATTGCCGGGGATGGGCAATGGTTGGCTGGTGCTCAGATCGACCCCGAATGCGCCGCTCGTATCCTGCCAGACGAGCAGCGATCCGCTGATGCGCGGGGTTGTCAAGGTGCCTGGCCCAACTGGGAGGGAAGAGGAACCGATGGTCGGCCCGTCCGCATGGACCGTCGTCGCGAGTGGCAGCAGCAGCGATGTCAAGAGCAAGATCACGCCCCACCGGCGCCCCACATTTCCCCGTCGTTGCATCCGTCCCCCCTCATTTCCTGATTTCTTCCGCCCGGAGTGTATGTGTGAATGCCCTCCGATTGCAACGAGGTGTAAAAAAGTTGCGAGTAGCCGGTAGCGAGTAGGCAGTAGGCAGTAGACTGTAGACAGTAAGCGGTAGCCCGTGATAATGGCGGGCCGTTTTGTCATCGTTCGCACATCCGCATCTCCGTTTCCCCTCTGGCTACTGCCTACTGCCTACTGTCTACTGTTACAATCGCAGTCAGGAGGTGCAACGATGGAGCGGTTCGCAGGTAAGTGGTACTGGTGACGGGCGCGGGGTCAGAGCGGGGCATCGGGCGGGCGACGGCGCTGGCTTTCGCCCAGGCAGGCGCGAAGGTCGTCATCACGGACATCGCCGCTGAGGGCGTGGAGCGGGTGGCACGCGAGTTGAACGAACATTCGGAGGCTATCGGCGCGGTCGCGGATGTCCGCAGCAATACGGAGATGGAGCGCGTCGTCGCGCAGGCAACGGAGCGCTTCGGTGGGCTGGATATCCTCGTCAACAATGCCGGTCTTACCCGCCCGACGAAGTTTCTCGACATTAGCGAGGATGAATACGACCTCGTCGTCGGTGTCAACCTCAAAGGCACCTTCATGACGACGCAGGCGGTCGTGCCTGCGCTGCTGGCGCGCGGCAAAGGAGCGATTGTCTCGCTCTCATCCGTCTCCGGGCAGCGAGGCGGCGGCGTCTTCGGCACCTCGCATTATGCCGCCGCGAAGGCAGGTATCGCGGGCCTGACGCGCGCCCTCGCCCGTGAACTCTCCCCACAGGGCATCCGCGTCAACTGTGTTGCGCCCTCGCTGATCGACACGGATATCTTCGGTGGGCAAGTCTCCGATGAGCGCAAGAAGGAACTGGGTGAATCGACGCTCGTCGGTCGCGTTGGCAGCGTGGCGGATGTCGTGAACGGCATCCTCTTCCTCGCCGACGATGCCAGCGCATACCTCACCGGCGTCACCCTCGACATCAATGGCGGCTCGCACCTGCACTGATCGTGGCCCGTTCGTCTGGGGTGTTTCGCCGACGCCCAATCTGCATGGCAACGGTTGTGTGAGCATGTGAACGATAGTGGGCCTTGGGCTTGACCTTGATTTCAATGTCGAGCCCAAACCTATTAAGGGCCTGGAAGAGCCAATCAGTAGAAACGCCCGTAGGCGACCCCTCCGCACATTGTGGAGGCGGGATTGACTGGTGCCGAGGATTAGCGCAGCTTGTCGTTCCGTCAATGCGCGCTCTTCCATGATGCGATTGATCGCAATAGCCAGATCAGCCTTTGCGAGGGCTTCTTCAGGGTTAGGCAGCCCCAGATCGGCAAAAACGTTGCCGGTACTCTCCGTGATCACTCTATCCTCAAGCTGAATCTCGTCAATCATCTCCATCCGCCTGCGATACCAGATCTGACATCGTCATGTGACTGCTCTGCGATGATTAGACTCTCCTATGCAGTGCGAATTGCAGCAGCTTGCTGAAGGCCGAGTTCTTCGGTGGCCGTTTCGCGCATCTTGTATTTCTGAATCTTGCCGGTGATGGTCATGGGGAAGCTCTCGGTGAACTTCCAGTAGCGCGGCACCTTGTAGTGGGCGATACGGGCGCGGCAGTAATCGCGTAATTCGTCCTCGGTCGCCGTCTGACCCGTTTTGAGGATCACCCACGCCATCACGGCCTCGCCGTACCGCTCGTCCGGTACGCCGATTACCTGCACGTCCTGAATCTTCGGGTGCGGATAGAGGAATTCCTCGATCTCGCGCGGGTAGATATTCTCGCCACCCCGAATGATCATGTCTTTCGAGCGCCCGACGATATTGACATATCCCTCTTCGTCCATCACGGCGAGGTCGCCGGTGTGCATCCAGCGGCCCGCGTCTATCGCCTGTGCGGTCGCTTCCGGGTTGTTCCAGTAGCCGAGCATGACGATGTAGCCGCGCGAGAGCAGTTCACCCGTCGTGCCACGCGGCAGCACTTCGCCCGTCTCCGGGTCGATGATCTTGCACTCGACATGCGGATGGACGCGCCCGACGGTGCTGACACGCTTCTCGATGGGATCGTCGGTCGTACTCTGGAAGGAGACAGGCGAGGTTTCGGTCATGCCGTAGCAGATCGTTACATCGCGCATATTCATGCGGGTATTGACCTGCTTCATCACCTCGATGGGGCAGGGCGAGCCAGCCATCGTGCCAGTGCGCAACGATGAAAGATCGAACGAATCGAACTCCGGGTGCGCCAATTCCGCGATGAACATTGTCGGGACGCCATGCAGAGCGGTGCAGCGCTCCGTCGCCACCGCTTCAAGCGTGCTCTTCGGATCGAAGCCGGGGGCGGGAATGACCATCGTCGCGCCGTGAGTGACGCAGGCGAGATTGGCGAGCACCATGCCGAAGCAGTGATAGAAGGGAACGGGAATGCAAAGCCGGTCCTGCGGCGTGAAGCGCATGTACTCGCCGATGAAGTAGCCGTTGTTGAGGATCGAATGGTGTGAGAGCGTGACCCCCTTCGGGAAGCCCGTCGTGCCCGAGGTGTACTGGATATTGATCGCATCATCGAAGTACTGCTCGCGCTGCACGCGCGCCAGTTCTTCCGGCGAGACAGTTTCCGCTTTTTCGAGTACCGCATCCCAGCCATAGGCGCCGGGCATCGCGCATCCGAAGGTGATGACCGTCTGGAGAGCGGGGACCCGTTCGGCGCGCAGCGCGCCGGGGGCGCAGTCGTCCATCTCCGGGCAGACTTCGTGCAGGAGCGCGGCATAGTCGGAGGCCTTGAAGGGCGGCCCGATAATGAGCGCGGCGCAACCGGACTGATTGAGGGCGTATTCGAGTTCGTAGACCCGATAGGCGGGGTTGATATTGACGAGGATCGCGCCGATCTTGGGGGTCGCGAACTGCGCGACGACCCACTCCGCGTGATTCGTGGACCAGATGCCGATGCGGTCCCCCTTGCGGATGCCGAGGGCGAGGAGGCCGCGCGCGAACTGGTCGCAGAGCGCCGCGAACTCCCGATAGGTATAGCGCACCCCCTGATGACAGGAGACGAGCGCTTCGTTCTCCGGCACCTGCGCGGCGACCCGATCGAAGAGGTCCCCAATCGTCGAACCGATCAGCGGCACATCGCTCGCACCATGCACGTAGGAGAGGCGATCATCGGAGAGCGCAAGAGCCATCGTATCCTCGCTTTCGTCTGCCCGCGCCATGCGGCGTACGGGCGATGCCAATCAGGAGTAGCATCAGTGTACGGCAGCCGTGAATGATGTCAACGACGCGCGAAGGGTTTACGGCGGTGCGCCGATCTGCTATAGGGCACAGAGACGACCGATGCGCCGAACGAACAAAGGGAGAAACGATGGAAACTGGCACCCCCCATGTGCTCTTCGAGCAGCGCGGTGCGGTCGCGTGGGTGACCTTCAACCGCCCCGAGGCGCGCAACGCGATGACGTTTGCGATGTATGAATCGCTCGTCGGTATCTGCGCCCATGTGACGGAGAACGACGACATCCGCGTGCTCGTCCTCACGGGCGCGGGGGAGAAGGCGTTCGTCGCCGGGACGGACATCAGCCAGTTCACCTCCTTTTCGAGCGCGCAGGACGCGCTGGATTATGAGGCGCGGATGGAGCGTGTGATTACGCCGCTCGATACGCTCGTCAAGCCGACGATCGCGGCGATCCGCGGCTATGCCGTCGGCGGCGGTGCGGCCTTGGCGATGTCCTGCGACATCCGCATCGCGACGCCGGAATCGCGCTTCGGCTTCCCGATCGCGCGCACGCTCGGTAATGCGCTCTCGACAAGTAATCTTGCCCGGCTCATCGACCTGATCGGCCCGGCACGCACGAAGGAGATGATCTTCCGCGCGCGGCTGATGGACGCGAACGAAGCCCATGCGACCGGCCTCTTCAGCGAACTCATTGAGGCAGATCAGTTGCTTGCCCACGTCCAGGAGGTCGCCGAGCAGATCGCCGCCAACGCGCCGCTGACGATCCAGATCACCAAAGAGGCGGTGCGCCAGGTCCTCAATCATCGCCGCCCGCCCAAGAACAGCGACCTGATCGTTAAGGCATACACGAGCGAGGACTTCCACGAGGGCGTCAGCGCCTTCCTTGAGAAGCGCAAACCGAACTGGAAGGGGAAGTAGATGAAACCGGGGATGAACCGCAAAGACACAAAGGACACAAAGAGCGCAAAGAAGAGAGAAAATACGAATCCCTTTCCCTCTTTGTGTCCTCTGCGCTCTTCGCGTCTTTGTGGTTCTCCCCGGTTCGTCGGTAACAGGGAGGGATTCGCGGCATGGGAGATAACACGGAGCAAGCGATGATGCCGCTGGAGGGAATCCGGGTGCTGGATTTGGGTCGGCATCTGGCGGGGCCGTCGTGCGCGCAGTTTCTTGGGGACCTTGGCGCGGACGTCATTAAGATCGAGAACCCGGAGCGCGGTGAGGATGGCCGTGCGGCAGGCCCGCCCTTCTTCGATGCGAGCGGACCCGCAGCGCAGGGGGAGAGCGCCTTTTTCCTCTCCGCGAATCGCAATAAGCGCTCGCTCGCGATGGACATCAAGGGGCCCGAGGGGCAGGAACTCTTTCGCCGCCTGGCGATGACGGCGGATGTAGTAGTCGAGAACTTCCGCCCCGGCGTGATGGATGCGCTCGGCATCGGCTATGCGGTGATTTCGGCGCAGAACCCGCGTATCATCTATGCGGCGCTCTCCGGCTTCGGTGCGGACGGGCCGTTCGCGGCTCGGCCCGGCCTCGACAATATCATTCAAGGCTTCTCCGGCCTGATGAGCGTCACCGGCTTTGAGGGGGGTGAGCCAGTGCGGGTCGGTATCCCCGTTGCGGACCTCTTCACGGGGCTGATCGGTGCGTATGGCGTCCTCGCGGCGCTGATGGCGCGCGAGTGCACGGGGCGCGGTCAGCAAGTGGAGACTTCCCTCCTGGAAAGCATGGTCGGGATGCTCGGCTTTCAGGGCGTGCGCTACCTCAATGGCGCGGGCGCGCCGCCACCGGCAGGAAATCACCACCCGATCAACGCGCCGTACGGTGCGTATCGCACGCAGGACGGTTGGGTGATCCTCGGCGCGACCGGCGAGAAGCGATGGAATGCCTTCTGCCCGGTGATCGGTGCCCCCGAACTGCTCACCGACCCACGGTTCACCACGAACGGTGGCCGGTTCGCGCACAACGCCGAGTTGAGCGAACTGATCAACGCGAAGTTGCAGGCGCGCACATCGGACGAGTGGGTAGAGATTCTCAACGCGCACGGCATCCCCTGCGGCCCGATCTACACGATGGATCAGAGCCTCGAACATCCGCAGGTGCATCACCGTGAGATGGTGGTGGAGCGGCCCCACCCGACGATGGGCACCGTCCGCCTCCTCGGCTTGCCGGTGAAACTGAGTGAAACTCCCGGCGCGATCCATCGCGCCCCGCCGCTCTTCGGCCAGCATACCGACGAAGTCCTCCGCGAAATCGGCCTGACCGAGGACGAACTGGCGCAGTTACGGGCAAGCGGCCTTATCAACTCGGGGGAAGCGCCGGAACGAGCAGCGGCGGACGGCTAACGGCATTGCGGAAAGGATCGTCAGATGAGTCTCGCAGCCACCGAGGGAGAGCTTCAGGATTTACTGGAAGCCTCGCCCTTCAATCGCCCGTATGGCTTTCGTGTGCAAGCGATTGGCGATGGGACCTGCACCGTTGCGGTGCCTTTCCACTTCACCTACGAGCGCCCGGACGGTTTGATCAGTGGGCCGGTCTTCATGGCTGCGGCAGATGTGACGATGTGGCTTGCGATCATGACGCGGACCGGGGTTATCGACCGGCTCGTTACCGTCGAGATGAAGACGAACTTCCTCAATAGCGCCCGCGCCGAGGACGTGGTGTGCACCGCGAAGGTACTGAAACTCGGTCGGCGTCTGATCTATGGGACGGCAGAATGCACGAATCGCGCGGGAAAGCTCCTCACGCATCACACCGTCACTTACATCCGCGCGGACGCATAACTCATCCCCGTACATCCACGATCACCCGACCACGCACATGGCCCTGCAAGATTTCCTCGCTCTTCGCTGGCACATCGGCGAGCGGGATGACCTCGGTGATCTGTGCCAGGGTCTTCGGCGGCATCCCCTGCGCGAGCCGTTCCCATGCCGCGCGCCGCGCGGGCTGCGGCACGAAGACGGAGTTGATGCCGAGGAGGCTGACACCGCGCAGGATGAAGGGAAAGACGGTCGTGGCGAGCGCCGGACCTCCTGCCACGCCACATGCCGCGACGCTGCTATTGAATCGCATCGCGGGAAGGATCGCGGCGAGCGTTTCTCCCCCACAGAATCCACTGCGCCCGCCCAATGCTCGGATTCCAGCGGCCTGCCGGACGGCTTGGCAATCGTGCTTCGGTCGATGATCTCACGCGCGCCCAAGCCTGTCAGGTACTCATGGAGTTCCGGGCGGCCGGTGGATGCCACGACGTGATAGCCGAGACGCGCGAGGAGCGCGACCGCGACACTGCCCACACCGCCACCCGCCCCGGTGACGAGCACCGGGTGCTCGCCAGGCGTCAGGCCGCGCTCCTCCAGCGCAATGACTGAGAGCATCGCGGTAAACCCCGCCGTGCCGTACCCCATCGCCTGTGCGAGGCTCATGCCGTCCGGGAGCGGCACGAGCCATTCGGCGCGCACCCGCGCCTTCTGAGCGAACCCGCCCCAATACTTCTCGCCGACTTCCCAGCCGGTGAGGATCACCTGATCGCCCGGCTTCCACAAGGGGGATTGCGATTCCTCAACGGTGCCCGCGAAGTCGATACCCGGCACCATCGGATAGCGCCGCACCACCCGGCCCTTGCCGGTGACCGCGAGGCCGTCTTTGTAGTTCAGGCTCGAATAGGCGACAGACACAAGCACATCGCCATCCGGGAGATCACCGTCTGAGAGATCGCTGATCGCGGAATGGACCGCGCCATCTTCCTCGGTGAGCACGAGCGCCCTGAACTGATCGCCTGCCATCGTATTTTCCCCATTCTGTAGGGGCGCACAGTCGTGCGCCTTGCTCGGGCGGGCGCACGCTGTGCGCCCCTACAGGTCCTTCCGTGCCGTCTCACTGCCGCGTTTATGGCAGCGTCACATCTTCACACCGAGATCGTGCGCGACGGTTGCGATGGCATCCCAGGTTGCATCCGGGAGCGGGACGCCCTTCTCCGTGCGGTCGGTGCGGCTGCGCGATTCCGGTTCGCCGGGGAGCAGGATTTCGTCGAACCCCTCGCTGGGCTTCTGGCTCTTGAGGCGTGCGGCGATGGAGTCGATCGTCTCCGCGAAATCCTCGGTCGCACGGAAGGTGCCGGGGTCGATGCAGCAGACGAAGAGGCAGGAGCCCCGCTCGCCCTCGGGCACGATCTGGCCGCCACTCAGGCCGACCGCGAGCGTTTCGACGATCACGGACATCGCATATCCCTTATGCCCGGCGAAGGGGAGCAGCATCCCGCCGTCGTAGAACTCCTCCACGTCCGTCGTCGGGTTGCCCGCCTTATCGAGGATCCACCCTTCGGGCACCGGCTCCTTCCGCGCGCGGGCGACCATCAGTTTGCCCTGCGCGCCGCCGGTCGTGGCGTAATCGAGGAGGATCGGCGGCTGGTCGCCCATGCGCGGGATCGCCCATGAGAAGGGGTTGGTGCCGAGTGCTTTCGTCTTGCCGCCGAAGGGCGTTGCCTGATAGGGGCCGTGCGCACCGGAGGCGGCGGCGAAGGTAATCATGCCGCTCCGTGCGCCCAGTTCCGCCCACTCGCCGATCCGGCCCGTATGGTGGCAGCGGAAGGCGGACGCCGCGGCGATGCCGACGTCCTTCGCCTTGCGGGCGGCAATCGTCGCCGTCAGCCGCGAGCCGACCTGCCCGAAGGTGGAGTTGCCATCGACAATCGCCGTCGCGGGTGTCTCGTGCGAGACGAACGGCACGTTGGCGGGAAGGAGTTTACCAATCTTGATGTCGGCGATGTAGCTCGGGATGCGAATGACGCCGTGTGAGTCGTGCCCGGCGAGATTCGCGCCGATCAGCGAGCGTGTGACGCCCTCGGCATTCTCCGGGGTCGCCCCTGCCGCCAGGAAGATCGCCTGCGAGAGCGCCGCGAGTGTTTCCGCATCGCGTATTTGGACCATAGTGCGCCTCCCTCTCTACCGCTTTGCGCCGGGGTCGCGCGGGGCAATGGCGGGAATCTGTGCGTCCCGGATCATCGTGTTCAGTGCGGCCACATCGCCGTCCATGATCTGGTTGATCGCCGTGCGGTGTTCATCCGCCCTGCTGGCGAGGCTCGCGAAGACCTCGGCGGCCTGCTTCGTCGGTGCGGCATCGGCCCCGGCGACCGCGCCGTAGACACCCGCGAGCTTCGTGTTGAGCTTCACCGGGAAGTTGAGTGTGTCGGAGCGCACTTTCGCCTGCGTCTGGATGAGCTCCTCCTCGATCGGCGCGAGCCGCTCCTTGAGGGCGCTGATGTGCTCCGAGATCGCCGGGTTCACCTTCTCATCCTGCGTCCGCTTCTCCCATTCCTCCGCCTGGGCGCGGATGGCGCGCAGCGTTTTGATCGTGGCGTGCGTCTCGGTCACTTTGTCGCGCACGCGGCAGAGGAGGGCGAACTGGGCGTCGAGGTCCGCCTGTGTCGCCTGCACGCGCGGGTCTTTCTCGATTACGAAGCGCTGCGTCTGCGTCTCATCACCGACGGTCAGGCGCACCTGATAGGTGCCGGGCGAGGCAAGCGGACCGGGCAGCGTCCCGTCTGGGGTGAAGAAGCCGTCTACTCCCTCGGCTTCCGGGTAGCGCATGTCCCAGATGAAGCGATTGACGCCCACCTTTTCCGGAGCCTTCGGGGCATCCTTCTTGGGAGAGGACTGAGGACTAAGGACTGAGGACTGAGTATCCTTGCTGTCTACTTCCTCACTCCTGAAAGACTTGATCTCGTTGCCGTCGCGGTCGAGGAAGGTGAGGGTTATCGGGGTATCGGGCTGCTCCTTCAGGTAATAGGTTACGAGCACGCCGTCCGGCGGGTTCGATCCGGCATCCAGATGCCGCTCGATAACGGAACCGTCGTCCCTCTTCTGTTGGACCTTGGTGAGGATCGTTGCGCCGGTCATGTGGTAGATCTTGCCGGCGGCTGGTGGCCGGGGGATACCCTGATTCGTCACGAAGCGAATTGTCGGGCGCGGCGGGAAGAGCGTCACCGCTCCATTCCGTGTCTCATCGGTGATCTGACGGAGCGGTGTGAGATCATCGAGGACCCAGAAGGAGCGGCCGTGCGTCGCGGCGATCAGGTCCGAATCCTTGATGATGAGGTCGTGGATCGGCACCACCGGAAGGTTACGTTGCAGCGGTTGCCAGTGGCCGCCGTCGTCGAAGGAGACATGCACACCCGTCTCGGTGCCCGCGTAGAGGAGGCCGCGCCGCGCCGGATCCTCACGGATGACGCGCGTGAAGTCGTTCTCCGCGATGCCCGCATTGATCTGCGCCCAGCTCTGGCCATAGTCATTCGTCTTGTAGAGATAGGGCCGGAAGTCGTCGTGCTTGTAGCGCGTTGCCGCGACATAGGCCGTGCCCGCGTCGTGCGGCGAGGCGTCGATGATTGAAATCAGCGCCCACTCCGGCAACCCTGCGGGCGTCACATTCGCCCAGTTCGCGCCGTTGTCGCGGGAGAGATGGATGAGCCCGTCGTCCGATCCGGCCCAGAGGACGCCGCGCTCGACGGGCGACTCCGCAAAGGCGAAGACCGTGCAGTAATACTCCGCGCCCGTGTTGTCCTTGGTGATCGGCCCGCCGGAGGCTTCCTGCTTCGTCACGTCGTTGCGTGTCAGGTCGGGCGAAATCGCCTCCCAACTGCTTCCCTCGTCCGTCGAGCGGAAGACGTGATTACCCGTGATGTAGAGGACATCCTGATCGTGGGGAGAGAGCATGATCGGCGCGGTCCAGTTGAAGCGGTAGCGGACATCCTTCGCGCCCCAGCCGAGATGCGCTTCGGGCCAGACGTTGATATTGCGTCGCTGGCCGGTGCGCCGGTCGAAGCGGGTGATCGAGCCGCCGTAACTGCCTGCGTAAATGATGTTCGCGTCGTCCGGGCGCACGGCGATATAACCGCTCTCGCCACCGCCGACCTCGAACCACTCCGACTGTGCGATACCGGCGATGGCGGATCGGCTCGGCCCGGCAATCGTCGTGTTGTCCTGCTGCGCGCCGTAGACGCCATACGGCACCTGCGTATCCGTTGTGACGTGATAGAACTCCGCCGTCGGCTGGTTGTAGAGCGTGGACCACGTCTCGCCGCCGTTGTAGGAGACTGCCGCGCCGCCGTCGTTTCCCTGGATCATCCGCTCCGGGTTTTTGGGGTCGATCCAGAGGTCGTGATTGTCGCCGTGCGGGATCGGGAAGCCGCCGAAGGTCTTGCCGCCGTCCGTCGATTTGAACGCCGGCACATTCAATACATAAAGTGTCTCCGGGTTCGTCGGATGGGCATAGATATGCATGTAATACCAGGCGCGCTGCCGCAGGTTGCGATCCTCGGAGAGTCGTTCCCACGACCCGCCGCCGTCGTCCGAGCGGAACATCGCGCCGTCTTCGGCTTCGACGAGCGCCCAGACGCGATCGCGCCTGGCAGGCGAAACGGCGAGGCCGATCTTGCCGAGCACGCCCTTCGGCAGGCCGCTATTGCGCGTGATCTCCGTCCAGGTGTCGCCACTGTCGGTTGATTTGAAGATGCCGCTCCCCTCGCCACCGCTGACGAGTTGGTACGCCTCCCGGCGCGCCTCCCAGAATGCCGCATAGAGCACCCGCGGGTTGTGCGGGTCCATGACGAGGTCGCTCGCGCCCGCGATCTCGCTATGGAAGAGGACGTGTTCCCATGTCGCGCCGCCGTCCTTGGAGCGATAGACGCCGCGCTCCGTGTTCGGCCCATGCGCATGACCGAGTGCGGCGACATAGACGAGGTCCGGGTTCTGCGGGTGGACGCGGATTTTGGCGATATGCCGGGTATCCGCCAAGCCGAGATGCGTCCATGTCTTGCCTGCGTCGGTGGACTTGTAGACGCCGTCGCCGTGCGCGACGTTGCCCCGGATCGACACTTCACCCATGCCGACATAGATGACATTCGGGTCAGATGCCGCGACCGCGATCGCGCCGACCGAGGCGCGCTTGAAGAAGCCATCGGAGATGTTCTCCCAGAAGACGCCGCCATCCGTCGTCTTCCAGACACCACCGCCCGTCGAGCCCATGTAGAAGACCTGATTGTGAGTCGGGTCGCCCGCGACGGCCACAACCCGCCCGCCACGAAACGGGCCGATGAGCCGCCATTCGAGCGCGTGCAACTGATCGCTGGCAATCGTCGGAGCCGATGTGTCACTCATTTCTCCCCCTTCGCGCGGTAACTCAGGTGCGGTGCAACGTGCCGCTAGTCTCGCACACGGCGCGTGCGGGGAACAAGGACGAGGACTGGGTATCCCTACAGGAACTGAGGACTGAGCGGGCGCACGCTATGCGCCCCTACCCCTCCCCTCTCCATCGCCGCGTAAATCTATCTGTAATCGTAATCTCAAGGCGATGGAGAGGGGAGGGGGTGAGGAAAAGTGAAGACCACTCAGCACTCAGCACTCAGCACTCAGCACTTCTCAGGTCGGTGGCACTTGAATCGCCGTGTCCGGGATGGCCTTGAAGACCTGAGCGACGGCTTGCGCGGCGATGATCTGGGGGGCGGATCCGGTCGTGGTGATCGTCAGGATATAGCCGCCGATGCCGGGGCCGCCGAGGGCGCAGTTGCCCGCCTGGGCGGAAGGCGTCGCGCCACGTGAGGTGTTGAGGTCGATTGTCGCGCGGAATCCGCCGGTATCGACGGGCCAGAGGCCGCCGATGTAGGGAATGGTGATGCTTGTCAGGCCCTTGGCAAATGCGGTGGCGGGTGCGGAGCAGGTGGCACCTTGCAGATCGGTCACCACGATGGGATCACTGAAGGCGGAGGCGAGTGGGCCTGTAAGGTCCACGGGAGCGGCGAGGAAGGGGCTGAGGAAGAGGATCAGCGCCGCGCCATTCGTTTTCAACCACTGCGGCACGGCCTGATTTGCTTCCCCCGCCGCCGCGAAGTCGAACTGACCGGGAGCGAGACCGCCGCCCTGCCAGGTCCACGACCGGGTATAGGAGAATGTGGCGCAGCAGTTCGGGTCCTGGGTGCGATAGAGCGGACCACGCAGGGTGACCTTGCCGCTCGCAAGGTCCGCGCTCAGTGCGCCCCGATCATCGTTGCCGTTGAGGATGACGGTTGTCGCGCCGCCACCATCCCAGCGAATGATCGTGTGCTCGCCGTCGTTGCAGTTCGCGCCGCAGAGATGGTAGCTCACAGCGACGAAGCCGGGATGCGCGCTCGTCTTCGGATAGGCGGCGATCATTGCGGTCGCGTTGTCGTCCGGTTTGGTACGGAAGGCAATCGCCCACGCACCGTTCTTCTGGACGATCAATGCGGCGATTTGACCGTGTGCTGCTGGATTTTCCGCCACCACGATTGCCTGTTGCTGGCCATCGACGCCGAGATCGACCGTTTGCACGCTCTTGACGGTGTATCCGGCAGGAAGGGCGCTGAGTGCGGCCTGACCGGGGTCACTCGCCGTTGGTGTCGTTGTCGTTGGTGTCGTGGTTGGCACGGTGAGGGGGAGGCCCGTCGGATACCGCCACTTGTAGTAGTGCTGCCCGATGTTGCCCATCTCGACCTTGAACGGGTCCGGGTTCGCGCTCGTGTAGGTGAGGACGCGCCGCTCGAAGACCTGCGCGATGAGCGATTGCGGCGTGCCTGCCACCTTCACCGTCAGGCGGAACGGCTCGCTCTTCGCTAGACCAATCGACGCCAACCCGACCTTCGTGCGGTAGTCCGCGAAGAAGCCGAGCACGTTGTGTTGCGTGGCGCTGTCGTATGCGCTGATCTTCGGGGACAGCGAGATACCCGCGAAGCCACCGCCGTCTGTTACCGTGCCGTCTGCCGCGACGATCACGGTAATCGGGTCGCCGATCTTTGCGGGTGTGTTGGCGAGGAGCGAGGCGGCGGAAGTACCCAGTTGGGCATAGGTTGGCCCCGCGTTGTCCGGATCGCCCGCGATCGGGATGGTGGCGGGCGGCATCTGCTGGAAGGTGTTGTCGCCAACCTGGAGCTTGCCGGAGATCAACTCGTTCGCCAAGTAGCCCATTCGTGATGACGCCCGTAATGGGGTTCGTCAGTTCCATGCGTGCCTTGTCGAAGTACTGCACGAGGCGCTGCCCACCCGGTGCCTCGGTGTACGGCTCCTGCTGCCCATCCTTGGCGAGCGCGAGCGGCCCCCAGAAGTTCGGCGCAAGCGCTTCACCAGCATTCCACTGCGTCTGAAACGCGGGGTTCGCAAAACTGCTCGCCGCCCCGACCGGTAACCCGACTGTGACGAGCGACAGTACCAGGACAGCGACGCAGCATACGCGCCGCCAACTGGATCCTTGCATCATTCCCCTCCCCTTGTGCCAGGCAGCCGAAGTACCGGACGCACGCCAGTAACCCCACGAATGCGGGTTCCTCAATCCCTCACTATGGTAGGGCATCGCACCGTAGATCGTATAGAGGTTGCGCGATCGACCTCACCCCCCAGCCCCCTCTCCATCGCCCATTGATCGAGGAATAGTGGGGTTTTGTACGGCGATGGAGAGGGGGAGAGAGATACGGAGAAAGGATCGTTCAGGGAACACCACGGCATTTCTCGTGAGTCACCCCTCTCCATCGCCGCACAAACCTGATACCTACCGTGATTTCCTGGCGATGGAGAGGGGCCGGGGGTGAGGTCGATCAGCGAAAACGCGCAACGTTAGCAAACGATGATGGCGAGTGCTAAACAGGAAAAGAGAGGATAGATGAGAAAAAGCGATGAAGACGCGCGTAAATCGCGGTAAAGAACGATATGTCGCTTTGCGCGTCGCTGGCTTCGTGATAGGATACCCTTGTTAGCAGTCACGCGACGAGAGTGCTAACATCATCTCGCGCTTGGTGTGGATGGTTCGTAGTCTATCGTAGAGGGAGGCACAGCGTCTATGAGTGCAACATCCGTCAAACTTCGCCCGTTGGGTGATCGTGTGGTCCTGCAGCCTGTCAAGCGGGAAGAGGTCACGAAGAGTGGCATCGTCCTGCCGGACACGGCACAGGAGAAGCCGCAGCGCGGCATCGTCGTCGCCAAGGGCAATGGCCGTAAGCTGGACGACGGCACGCTCGTTGAGATCGACCTGAACGAGGGCGACGAAGTGCTTTTCGCCAAGTACGCCGGCACCGAGTTCAAGGTGGAAGAAGAGGAATACCTCGTCATCAGCGAGAAAGACATCCTCGCCGTCGTTGCCAAGTAATTGCGTCATCCCGTCGGGGTGACGTTTTTGTGTGTCTGACAGTGGGAATAGGTTCGGCCTCGTGGCCGGGCATGGATCACAATCGGTAAGGGAGGAACACCCGATATGGCAAAACAGATCGCATTCAATGAGGATGCGCGCCGTCGCTTGAAGGCAGGCGTTGACACGCTCGCGAACGCCGTCCGCACGACGCTTGGCCCCAAGGGCCGCAACGTCGCTCTGGACAAGAAGTTCGGTGCCCCGACCGTCACACATGACGGCGTCACGGTCGCGAAGGAAATCGAACTCGACGACCCCTACGAGAACATGGGCGCGCAGCTCCTCAAGGAAGCCGCCACGAAGACCAACGACATTGCCGGTGACGGCACGACGACCGCCACGGTTCTCGCGCAGGCCATCGTCCACGAAGGTCTGAAGAACGTTGCGGCAGGCGCGAACGCCATGCTCCTCAAGCAGGGCATCGACCTCGGCGCCGCTGCAGTGGCCGAGTACCTCAAGGGCCAGGCGAAGCAGATCAATGGCAAGGTCGAGATCTCGCAGGTCGCTTCCATCTCCGCGCAGGACAAGGAGATCGGTGATCTCATCGCGGACGTGATGGACAAGGTCGGCAAGGACGGCGTCATCACGGTCGAGGAGTCCAAGGGCCTCGAGTTCGAGACCGAGTACACCGAAGGTATGCAGATCGATCGTGGGTACATCTCCCCCTACTTCCTCACCTCGCAGAGCGAGCGGCAGGAAGCGGCGATCGACGATGCCTACATCCTGATCACGGACAAGAAGATCTCCGCCGTCTCGGACATGCTCCCGGCGCTGGAGAAGATTCTTCAGATGTCGAAGAACGTCGTCATCATCGCGGAAGATGTCGATGGTGAGGCGCTTGCGACGCTCGTCGTCAACAAGCTGCGCGGCACGATCAACGGCCTCGCTGTCAAGGCCCCCGGCTTCGGCGACCGCCGCAAGGAAATGCTGCGTGACATCGCCGTCCTCACCGGTGGCGAAGTGATCTCCGAGGAGACGGGCCGCAAGCTCGAGAACGTTACGGTTGCCGACTTCGGTCGCGCCCGCCGCGTTGTCTCCACCAAGGATGACACGACAATCGTCGATGGTGCCGGTTCGGACGACGAGATCAAGTCCCGCATCGAGCAGATCCGCGCGCAGATCGAAGTGACGACTTCCGACTTCGACCGCGAGAAGCTGCAGGAGCGGCTGGCGAAGCTCTCCGGCGGCGTCGCGGTCATCAAGGTTGGTGCGGCGACGGAGACCGAGCTGAAGGAGAAGAAGCACCGCGTCGAGGACGCGCTCTCGGCCACCCGCGCAGCGGTTGAGGAGGGCATCGTTCCCGGTGGTGGCGTCTCGCTCGTCAACGCAGTGCAGTCGCTTGATGCGGTCGAGGCGACCGGTGACATCCTGACCGGTGTCAACATCCTGCGCCGCGCGCTTGAGGAGCCGATGCGCGGCATCGTGCAGAACGCCGGTCTCGATGGCTCGGTCGTCATCGAGACGGTCCGCCGCCAGACCAGGGACGGGGGCGTGAACATCGGCTTCGATGTGATCACCGGCGAGTACGGCGACATGATCAAGCTCGGCATCACGGACCCGGTCAAGGTCACCCGCTCGGCGGTCGAGAACGCCGCTTCCATCGCGGGCATGATCCTGACGACCGAAGCCCTGATCACCGACATCCCGGAGAAGAACGCGGCTCCGGCAATGCCCCAGGGCGGCATGGACTACTAAGGACTAAGGACTGAGGACTGAGGACTGAGTGCCGAAGTCGGAAGTCGAGCCCGCTCCCAGTAATGGGGGCGGGCTTTTTCGTTGCGGGAAATCGGGGTCAGGAAGCGGCTTCGGCGATCAGGTGGGCGATTTGGCGGTTGACGGTCTCCCAATCGCGCTTTTCGGCGATGGCGCGGGCGGTATGGCCCATGCGCGTGCGCAGGTCCTGATCGTGGATCAGGCGGAGGGTCTTTTCGGCGAAGCCGTCGATATCAGAGGGTGTGGCGAGGTAACCGATAATGCCGTCACGAACGAGGTCTGCCGGGCCGCCAATGCGCTGTGCGACGACCGGCAGGCCGCTCGCCATTGCCTCCTGAATCACCTGCCCGAAGGTCTCGGTCTGCGAGGGGAAGACGAAGATGTCTGCCGTGGCGTACATCGTCGCGAGCGCTTCACCCGTCAGTGTGCCGGTGAAGTGGACATCGAGACCGCGCGCGGCGAAGTACCCGCGGATCGTTCGGGCGATCGTGGGATTCGCATTATCTCCCGTGATGATGAGGCGAACGGGCGGGAAACCGTTTCGGTGCGGCACCTTCGCGACGATCTTCGCGTAGGCTTCGGCGAGGAAGTCGAAGCCTTTCTCCAAACTGAGCCGCGAGACACAGAGCAAGAGCGTTTCACTCCGTGGCGCGAGTTGACGGCGCAAGGCCGCGCTCCGCTTGGCGGGATCGAAGAGGACGCAATTGACGCCACGGCGGACGATATGAATCTTCCCCTCGCGCACGCCGAGGCGCATCAAATACTCCCGGCTCATGGTCGAGGGGCAGAGCACCGCCCGCACCGCCGGATCGCGATACATCATGCGCGTGAGCTGATCCGCGCCCCACTCGGCGGCGGCTCCCAGATAGCCGGGCAGCATCCGGCAGGCGTAGGATGCGAGGTCGGTCTGGAAGTTCGCCACAAGCGGGATGCCCGCGTTGCGTGTCTGCCACCAGACCTGAAAGCCCACGGTCGCGGGGCTGGCGAGATAGATGACATCGGGCCGAAAGGTGCGGCGGTATATCTCTCGCATCCGGAAGGGTCGGACGATCCGCAACTCCGGGTTGTAGGCGAGGGACATGCCCTTCAGGCGAATGCACGGCATCCCCTCGGGCACGGATGCGCGGGCCGAGGCTGCGAATGCGGGGGCAATGGCAGCGGCCTCAATGCCCTCGGTAGCGAAATGTCGCAGCAGTTGCTCTGTCGCGCGGGTGACGCCGTTGATCGGGCCGAGCGATTCCGTCGCGATCAGCACGCGCGTGTTCGCCAGTGGCCGATCCACGTGTTCCTGCGTCGTCGTACGGGGCAGTCGATCGACCACGGCGATGGGAAAGGTACGGGCCATCGGATGCTCCTTTCCTCACACAAAAAAGCGGATGGCGCTCTGCCATCCGCGATCGAGTTCTCGAAGTCTTCGCCCCGCCGGTGGGACGACCGTCATCCGGCATCCACCTGATGACGGGGAACCGTGCCCGTTTCGTCTCACGGGCGATGCGTTTGCGGTTATCCTGCGGTGGCAACGGCATCGATGCACCCCCGTGCCAAACGACCTCCTGGGCATAGGGTAACATTTGCATTATGTAAATACGATTGGGGTAATGATGAGCAATTGATGATCGCTCTGTCAGAGGGCACTATCGGATTGTGGCGGGGAGAAGGCACCGATACTGCGCTGGACGGCTCGGAGGGATGGAGAATGATGCAACCCGACGATGTGCGAGAGGTCATTACCTGCCTTGCGGATGCGGGCATCGCCGTCTGGATCGATGGCGGCTGGGGCATCGATGCGCTTCTCGGTTCACCGCACCGACCGCACGATGATCTCGATGTCGTGATTTCGCTCGCGCAGATGCCCCGCGCGCAGGAAGCGCTTGCCAGGCGAGGGTTCGTACTGTATGTCGATGAACTCCCGACACGCTGTGTGCTGCGTGACCGGAGAGACCGACGGATCGACTTCCACACCGTGACCTTTGACGACACGGGCGCAGCAACCCAACGGCTCCCCGATGGCACCGATTGTCTCTATCCGTCAGAAGGATTCACCGGTCGTGGTGTTATTGGCAACTGCCCGGTTCGGTGCCTCACAGCGGCGGTGCAACTCCTCCACCACCTCGGCTACGAGCCGGATGAGAAGGACCACGACGATATCCGGTTGCTTTGCGCACACTTCGGGATCACCGCGCCACCACCGTACGACTGAAATATGCGCGAGTCGGTGTAAGGTTTTGTGCCTTCGTCTGTCTCACCACTAGGACGACCGGACGGCGTCGTTCAACGGGTTGCAGCGAAAGGACAAAGCCATGACACGGCAGAATCTTCAGCGACGATGCGGCTTCTTCATGTTCGGGGTAATGCTCGCACTCGGTGTGCTTGCCCCACAGACAGTCGGCGCAAATAAGGGATCGCCGAATCCGTCCATCAATCCTGCGGTGCTACCGGATACGACCTTCGTCGCGGTCTGCACTCCGTCCGGTGGGCAGATCTCCGGGCCTTCGTATGAGTTGGAGACGAACCAGCAGGGGCAACCCGTCTTCCGTATCGAGTTCTACACGCAGAAGAATGCGAAGGCGACTGTCGCGTATCGTCCGCATGGCAGCAACGGATTTTGGGTATATGCGTACCAGCATTATTCGGACGACACGGACCACATCTTCTTCACGTACGGCCTCGCCGCGAATACGCAGTACGACTTCGTCCTGACAACGTCGCAATGCGGCAAGGTCGTGGACACGGAGGACGCGCAGTACGGGACACCGTAATCGTCATCCGGGGAGAAGCCGACAGGAACCGCAACAGTGCGCTGGATGCGGTTCTGTCGGTTTCTCCCCGACTTGTCATGTGACCGGATGCGTCACTCTTTGTATCCACCGAAGAGGGCGTGCCCAGCCTGTGCCCAGAAGAGATCCACACTCGTAAAGCCCGCGTCCGTCAGCCAGCCGAGTTGCTCCGGCGCGGTGGAGGGTTTGTCGAGGTCCGGGTCGGGATAGGTGAAGATATTCCAGTGATCCGCCTGGAACTGCGCGAAAGTCGCCAGATCACCGGTGAACGCGAGCGATTGGCGGCGCACGGCGTCATCGTAGCCGTGCGCCATCATCCGCCGCTCCCATGCGCTCGTCGGCTCGACCACATCGGCGATGAGGAGCGCACCGCCCGGTGCGAGATGCCGATAGAGCGTCGCGAAGAGCGCCCGTTTTCCCGGCCCGTCGAGGTGGTGGATGACGAGGCAACTGACGAAACAGCGGATGGGCTCGTCGATCGCCTCCAGCCATGCGTCGTCCTCCAGGCGGAACGGTAGTAGGGTGAATCGCCCGGCATACGGCACGAGCAACGCAGCAGCGGCGGCACGCATTTCGTCCGAACCATCCACGCCGATCATCCGGGCCTGCGGATAATGGTGGAGAAGCGATGCCATGAGCCAGCCCTGTCCATGACCGATCTCCACGCCGCAAAAGGCATCGTCGATGTGCGCCGGGATCAGGTCAACGAAGGTGCGGGCGATGACCTCCCGATCCGGGGTGTAAGATGCGACCGTTGTCGATGAAGACGGCCGAATCCGATTCCTGCCAGGCGGAGATAGATGCATCGTTCGATACCATCGCGGACCCTTTCAACGATCAACGTGCCGTCAGCCCACCGTCGATAATCAGTGCGGAGCCGGTGACGAACGCCGCTTCGTCGGAGGCGAGGTAGAGCATCGCGTAGGCGATCTCGTCCGGCTGGCCGAGTCGCCCGAGCGGCTGCCGCGCCCGCAGTTGCACGCGCGTCGCCTCCTCCTCCCCGGCGTGGTACTTCGCGAGGTAGGCATCGACGAAGGGCGTCTCCACCGTGCCGGGGCAGACGCAGTTGACGCGGATACGATCCTTCACATGGTCTACGGCGAGTTGCTTCGTCATTGCCGTGACCGCCCCCTTCGTCGTGCTGTAGGCGAAGCGGCGATCCACGCCGACGAGGCCCGCGACGGAGGAGGTGTTGATGATCGCGCCGCCGCCCTGCGCCTTCATCCAGCGCACTTCCGCCTGCGCGCACAGGAAAACGCCCTTGACATTGACGCTCATCAAACGGTCGTAATCTTCCTCGCTCGTTTCTGTCACATCACCGACGAGGCCGATACCGGCGTTGTTGATGCCGATGTCGAGCCGACCATAGCGCGCGGTCACGCCATCGATCGCAGTCTGCACGCTCGCCGGGTCCGTGACATTGACCGCGTGGAACGAGGCGGTGCCGCCCGCGCCGGTGATCGCCGCGACGACGCGCTGCCCGCCCTCTGCATTGACATCCGCGACCGCGATGGTCGCGCCCTGCCGGGCGAAGAGGAGCGCCGCCTGCTCACCGATGCCGCTCCCCGCCCCCGTGATGAATGCGACCTTGCCATCCAGCCGAAACAACGTCACGCGATCCTCCAAGGACTAAGGGCTAAGGACTGAGGACTGAGTCTCGGCCCATCTCATTCGATGGCATGAGGATACCCTACGCAACATGCTGAGGCCAATGGTGTTCGCCTGACATCTGTACAGGGCTCGGTTTTCCTGGTGGTGGCGGGCTTTAGCCTGCCTCTTGGTCTGGCAGGATGAAGCCCGCCACCACCAGGTTTTCTCGTGTGTGCGAGCACTTCGCCATGCGGAAGAACCTGGGTGATGTGCGCTGCGTAGATTCTGAAGTATTATGTCCACACGCGCCCCGCAGATGTCGGCAGATGAATGGGGCGGTCGGAATCAGGACGGGCTACGATGTTCTCTCTCGGTATCGCGGATCTGCTCACACTGGTTGTTGCCCTCTTCGGTATCTTCCTCATCATGCTGGCGCTCATTCCAGTAGCGTTGGTTCTTCTTGCGCGGTCGGCATATCGGCGGGTACGACGCGACCCGCGCTGGAACCGGAGAGCGCTCGTCATGCAGGAGAAGACCACCGCGTCCGGCCCACGCCGGGGGCTATTCCAGTTGCGCGTGCGGCTGGGCGATGCGATTGGGAGCGCGAAGGAGGCGGTTAAGGTTCTCCAGACGCATGGCGGGGTGCAGGGGGAACTGGCGAGCCTCGTTCGTCGTCTCGATCAGGTCGCGGCGACGCTCGATGCACAGTTGCGCCTCATGCAGAGCGAGCCGGACATGCGCCTCTTGAATGAGATGATCGCCCCTGCCCGCGCGCGAGTTGAGGAGATCGAGGGGACGGTCCGGCATGTGCGCAATGCAGCGTACGCGGCGATTGGCGGCGATATGGAGGGAACGGTGGCCGCGATCACGGCGGATGTCGAGCGTGAAGTCGCTGCATTGCAGGCAGGTGTACAGATGTTGCGCACGATGGCGATCGATGCGCCGCAGCCGCTGCGTGTGCCCATACGAAAGGAAAGCTACTAATGAGCCTTTCCGCACGCATGAAAGCGGTTCTGAAGAGCAAAACGCGCGCCCCCGAAAAGGTCGAGAACCCGCAGCAGATACTCGATACTAGCTACGAGCGCCAATTGGTCCTCTTGCAGGATGTCCGCCGCGGCCTGGCCGAGGTCGCGACCGCGAAAAAGCGCATCGAACTGCAAGCGGCAGAGCTCGCACGCGCGCCACGAACGGCTTGGCGAGCAGGCATACGAGGCGGTGGCGCAGGAGCGCGAAGACCTCGCCCGGATCGCCCTGACGCGCCGCGCGGCGGTCGAGTCACAGGTGACGATGCTTCAGGAGCAGCACCAGGCGCTCGTGACGCAGGAAACGCAGTTGATCGCGAACCAGCAACGGCTCGCGGAGCGCATCGAGACCTTCCGCGTCAAGAAGGAGAGCTTCAAAGCGGTCTACAGCGCGGCGGAGGCGCAGGCACGGGCGAACGAAGCGATGGCCGGCCTCGGTGGCGAGATGGTCGATGCACGGGAGACGCTTCGCTATGCCGAGGAGCGCATCACGCAAGTCCGTGCCCGCGCGCTCGCCACCGAAGAACTGCTGACCTCCGGCGCGCTCTCCGACTTCAGCGGTTCGGCGGACGCGGAGTTGGACCGGCAAATCACCGAAGTCGCCCGCACGGCCCTGGTGGACAAGCAACTCGCCGCCATCAAACAGGATGTGCTCACGAGCGGCGAGGGGCAGAAGCGACGCGCGTTGCCCGAATAGCCCTGATGGCCGGAAATCGCGCGATTTCCCTGGTGGCGGCGGGCTTCAGCCTGCCACAGCGAGGGATGGCAGGCTGAAGCCCGCCGCCACCGATCTTTTTCTCATCTCAGTGCGTGGTCGTTGTTTCGAGGTAGGCGGTTTTCCCAACCCAATGGCGCTGCACGCTGCCGCTCGGCACGGCAATCGCCGGTCTTCCGACCGCACGACAACCGATGCGGGCGTTGGGCCGTCTGCGAATGCCTCCCTGAGCGCGCGACCGTGCGCCTGCGCGAGTGGCGGGAGACCGAGGCGGGCGAGAATGGTCGGGGCAATATCGATGACGCCCGCCGGGGTATCGAGCGTACCGGCACGCGCACCTGTGCCGCCGACGATCAGGACCGTCCGCTGATCGCGTGGACTGAGCGTGCCATGCGTCGAGGTCAGACGATTGAGGCCGACAATCGGCCCCTGCAGTCGCTCGAAATCGGCCAGCGCGGCGGTATAGCCAGTGAGGCGCTGCCCGGTATCGCCGTGCTCGTTCGGTTCCTCGGTCCAGGCATACGAGTATGAGAACGTCGGTGCGTAGGGGAGGGATGCGGCGTTCACGTCTGTTCCAGAGCAGCGCGGGGGAGAGTATCCCGTCTGCCGCCTCTCCCCTCGACCAGTCAACGAACGCACCGACCCACGGTTGTTCCCGTAACCACGCGCCGACATCGTCGCGCAGCGTCGCCGCGCCCGGGCCATCCTCGATGCGCATCATGCTATCCGCGAGGTGTATGTATCCTGCTTTGAGGGCCGCACCGAAGCCCGCATCGGTCAGCGCGTGCTCGGTGCGTACCATACCGGTGACGGTGCTGTGTCCGTGATCCGAGGCAATGATGAGCGTGGTCGGCACATCGCTCGCGTTGATAGCCGCGAGGATGCGGCCGAGGCGGGCATCGTTGCCCTGGATTGAGTCCCGTGCCTCCGCCGAGCCGAGGCCGCGTGCGTGCTGGCTCGCGTCCGGCTCACACAGCCACATCAGCACGACATCGGGCTCGATCTTTGGTAGCACATATCCCAAGTAACACATCGGTAAGCCAGTCATGCGCGGCCTGAACGGGGATAACCTTCGCGGGCGGCGACCCGAACTGCGCGCTGAGGGTCGCCCGCAACGATTCCGGCCAGGTGAAATCGGTGTGGATCGTCGTTGCGGTGCGTTCGGGATCGAGGAGCGTGGCTTGCCCGGTCGTGCCGCTTCCCATCACGACGAGCCGCTTTCCGGCAGCAGCGAGCGCCTCCGCGAGTGTCGGTAGCGGGAGGATACGGCCATCATGGATGGTGCGGAGTTGTTCGAGTGCGGGGCGCAATCCGGAATCAATGGGCGTGGGGTCGTTCGGCGGCCCGAGAAAGAGGTTCGCGAGTATCCCATGCGCGCCCGGATAGGCACCGGTGCTGACACTCGATGTCGTTGGCCGCGTGACCGAAGGGAAGACGCCCGTTGCCTGCCGATAGACCGCACTCTGCGACGCAAACGCGTGCAGATTCGGTGTCACTTCCGGGCCGATGCGATCGGGCCGCATCCCGTCCCAGACGAGCAGGACGACGCGCTCTGCCGAGGACTGAGGACCAGGTGAGGACTGAGTACGAAAGGTGTGCTCTCAGTCGATTCCTTACCTCGCGCTCATCACAGATTGCTCCATTGCTTCAGGTACCTTAGTTCCTGTCGGGATACCCAGTCCTTAGTCCTAGTCCCCACTTCACCTTGAAGTTATACGCCCGCAGGTCCATGTAGTACAGCGGGTAGGGCGTCCAGTCGATGGTGGCCTTCATGGCGTAGATCTCTTTCGGGATGTAGAGCATCGTGCCGGGAGCCTGGGTCTCGTACTCGTCGAGCATCTGCTGGTAGAGATCGAACCGCTTGCCCTTGTCGAGGATCGAGCGTGCCTCGGTGCCGAGTTGATTGTACTTCGCTGCGCTCTCGGCCGTCCACCAGCCGCTCTTCTGCTGGGCGTTGTCCGGTCCCCAGTTGCGCCAGAGGTAGCCGTCCGGGTCGCCGGTGCCGGAGGTGGCGGACCAGGTCGAGACATGGAAATTGTTGTCCTTCTGGAACTTGTCTTTCTGCGCGCTCTCCGACGAGGATCGAGCTTGCCATTGATGCCTGCGGCCTTCCACATCTCGACGATTGCCTCGCCGGCTTCCTTGCCGTTGGTGTAGTAGTTCGGCGTTTCGGTCAGGTAGCTGATCTGCTCGTTCGCGTAGCCGCCCTGCTTGAGGAGCGCCTTGGCCTTTTCGGGGTCAAAGGGTGACTGCGGGCGGTTCGGGTTGTACAATTCCTCGCCCTCGAACTGGAAGCCGCGCGTCCAGATCGCGTTGCCGCCCCAGAGTTGCTCGGTCAGCGTCTTGCGGTCGATCGCGAGCGTAGACGGCCTGCCGGATGAACTTGTTGTCCATCGGCTTCACCTTCATGTTGAAGCGCATGACATGGATATTCGCGAGCGGCACCTGCGCGACGACGAGTTCCTTCTTCGCCTTGAGCGAGCCGACTTGGTCGGGCGGAACATTCGTGACGAGGTCCACCTCGCCATTGATGAGCGCGGCCATCCGCGCCGCCATCTCGGGGATGACGCGCATCGTCAGCTTCTTCGCGGCGGGCGCGCCACCGAAATACTTGTCGTTCGACTCGAAGGTCATGTGGTCGTCCGTCGACGAACTCGGTCATCTTGTAGGGGCCGGTGCCGAGCGGCTTGACGCGGAAGGCGTCCGCGCCGACCTGCTTGTGATACTTCGGCGGGGATGATCTGCCCGCCGAGACCCGGCGAACCGCTTCTCCAGCACCGGATCGACCGCCGTGCTGACGAAGCGGACGCGGTAATCATCGAGCGCCTCGACGCTGTCGAGCGGGAAGTAGCCGGGGGCTCGCCACTTCGAGTTTCGGGTCCTTGCCGATGATCCGGTCGAAGGTGTACTTCACATCCGCGCCGTGAAGGGTGTGCCATCCTGCCAGATGACATCTTTGCGGAGCGTCATTTCCAGCGTCTTGTCGTCCGTGCGCTTCCACTCGGTCGCGAGCGAGGGGACGAGCTTGTTGTTGTCGAAGAAGTCGCGGCGGATCAGGGTGTCGATAGGTGAAGTAGTGGATGCGCATGCCGACATTGCTGATCGACTCCTGCGGGTCCATGCTGCTCCGGCAGCGCGGCGACCGCGACCTTCAGTTCGGGGATCGTCTTGCCGCTACTCGCATCGTGGCAGGCGCGCCGTATTGCTCGTGCCGGTTGTCGCGGCAGTTGTCGGTCGTCGCTGCCGCCGTGCTGCAGGTCGCTTGCCGCAGGTACCGCTGCGCTGGCGGGTTTCGGTGTATCCGTCGCGCTACCATTTCCACAGGCAGCGAGCACCGCCGCCACCGCTGCACTCCCCGGCGCGAGCGCCCCACGCAGCACCATTCGCCGACTGACACTGTCCCGTACGCATCAGTCATCATCCTTTCCCACAATCTTCGACCAACAACCGCTTGCGCCGCAGAGAGGGGCCGCACGCAGAGACCACAGCGCTTGCATGAAAACGCAGAGTCGAGCACATCGACCTCTTGTGCTCTCTGTGTCCTCTGCTTGTGCCTCTCTGCTCAAATCTGCCTGTTCCCCTTAGCCGGTACGCAGTGTTGGGTCGAGGACATCGCGGAGCCAGTCGCCGATCAGGCTGACGGCGAGGATGGTGAGCATCAGCGCGACGCCGGGAAAGATGCTGATCCACCACGCCGTATTGAGGTAGTTCGCGCCCCTTACTGAGCATCGCGCCCCACGATGCCTGCGGCGGCTGGACGCCGAGACCGAGGAAACTGAGCGTGGACTCGAAGAGGATGATGCGCCGCAGATCGATCGTGACGATCACCAGGATGATCGAGCGAGAGGTTCGGCAGGATGTGTCGGAAGAGGATGCGCGCGTCCGATGCGCCGAGCGCGCGCGCGGCGATGATGAACTCCCGCTCGCGCAGTGACAGCACCGTCGAGCGACAGGCGCGGGCGAAGAGCATCCAGCCGCTGATCCCGGCGAGGACGATGAGAATCGGGATGCCCTTGCCGAAGGCGGCGATCGCGGCGATAGCAATGACGATGAAGGGCATCGCCAGTTGCACGTCCGCCGCGAGCATCATCGAGCCAGTCCACCGGGCCGCGGAAGAAACCCGCGAGGAGACCGAGCACGCGTGCCGATGACCGTGCCGATGATCGTCGCGATGAACCCGATGCCGAGCGAGATGCGCGCACCGTAGAGCACGCGGCTGAGGACGTCGCGACCGAGATCGTCCGTGCCAAGCAGGAAATTCGTGCTGCCTCCCGCGAGCCACGCCGGGGGGCGATTCCGGGCGAGCAGCAGTTGCTTGGTCGGGTCATGCGGGGCGATCCACGGTGCGAAGATGCCGCGAGGATGAGGGCGGTGAGGATCGTGAAGCAGACGGCAATGGTGGGTGGCAGCTGCCACGCCCGCTTCCGTCCCTTCCGCTCGATGAGGGGTGAAGGTAGAGGAGCACGGACGACCGCGACCGCAGGCCGCCGCTCGGTGGTGGCAAGCTCAGACACCGCGCACCCTCGGATCAATCAGTGCGTAGGAGCAGTCGACAAGGAAGTTGATGCCAACGAAAACGACGGCGATGAAGAGCACGACCGCCTGCACGACCGGATAATCGCGCGCGCTGACGGAGTCCACCGCGAGCCTGCCGATACCGGGCCAGGCGAAGACCGTCTCCGTAATCACCGCGCCCGTGAGCAACCCGCCGACTTCGAGGCCGAGGACGGTGATGAGCGGCAGCGCGGCATTGCGCAGGGCGTGGCCGAAGATCACCGCAGGCTCGTGCAGCCCCTTCGCCCGGGCCGTACGCATGTACTCCATGCGGAAGACATCAAGCAGGGCGGAGCGGGAGAGGCGCGCGAGGCTCGCCATCGTGAAGCCACTAAGCGTAATCGCGGGGAGGATCAGTTGCTTGAATGAGCCGCGCCCCGAACTCGGCAGCCAGCCGAGCCGGACACTGAAGACGAGGATCAGGACGATGCCGACAAAGAACGCCGGGCCGGACTGGATGACGCTGGTGAGCGCCATCGCGAGACGATCCCAGATCTTCCCGCTGCGTGAGGGCGGCGAGGACGCCGACGCTGAGGCCAACGGTCACGGCGAGCGCAAGAGCGGCACTGGCGAGTTCGAGCGTGGCGGGGAACTTGGCGAAGACGAGCCGGAGCGCCGGTTGCCGCTGACGGATCGAATCACCGAGATTGCCGCGCACCATCTGCGCGAAGTACGCCCCGTACTGGACGGGGATGGAGCGATTGAGGCCGAGTTGATCGCGGAGGGCCTCGATCTGATCCGGCGGCGCGTTGTCTGAGAGGAGGAGCGCGACGGGGTCCCCGGAGAGGCGAAGAATGACGAATACGGCGCTGACGACGAGCCAGAGGGTGAGCACTGCCCGGACCATACGCTGGAGAATGAGCCGCCCCGGTGATTGCATGGCACTCCCATGGCTATCTGTCCAAACTGCACATGGCACATCGCGCTCAGTATAGGGAGACCGAGAGGCGGAAAGATCATCGCGATACGTGCAGGTGATGGGACAGCGATGAAGGATTGGTAATCGCGTGGTGAAAACGTTTACAGGGGGTGAGGTTTTTCCCACGCAGGTGTAGAATGAATCTACGTCCAACGAAACGGACGCCCTCTTGTCGCCGTGATGGCGATACCGGCGCGATGGCGCGCGGATGCACAGGGCAGTGTGATGGGGTGTCGTATGACAACCTTGCCTGTTGCTGCCCGCCCGCTTCCCTCTCGCGTTCCCTCTTTACGCGGCCCTGGCCTTATTTCTGTGTCGTCTGATGGACTACCACTATGGGATGGTGCGCGCCTGCGTGTGCCGCTCGCATGGCGGTATGCATCGCAAGGAGGTTCCCGCTATGCTCGAAGTGCGTGACATCACAAAGACATACGGGAGTGGCGACGTCGCGCTGACCGTCCTCCACGGTATCTCCTTCACCATCCGCGATGGCGAGTTTTGCTCGATCATGGGGCCATCCGGATCGGGGAAAAGCACGCTCATGAATATCCTCGGCTGCCTCGATACCCCGAGTAGCGGCGTCTATCTGCTCGATGGCGAGGATGTTGCTTCCTTCGATGAGACCCGGCTGGCGCTCGTGCGCAACCGAAAGATCGGCTTCGTCTTCCAGTCGTTCAACCTCCTCAAGCGCACCACCGCCCTCGATAATGTGGCGTTGCCGCTTCTCTATGCGGGCGTGGCGGGGCCGGAGCGCCGGGAGCGCGCGATCGCCGCGCTTGAGGCGGTCGGACTCGGTGACCGGCTCGATCACAAGTCGAATCAGCTCTCCGGCGGTCAGCAGCAGCGTGTGGCGATTGCCCGCGCCCTCGTCACGACGCCCTCGCTCATCCTCGCGGATGAGCCGACCGGCAATCTCGATTCATGGTCCAGCGTCGAGGTGATGGACATCTTCCAACGGCTCAATGCGCAGCTTGGCATCACCGTGCTCTTCATCACGCATGAGCCGGACATCATGTCCTATACACAGCGGGTGCTGCGTATTCGGGATGGCTACCTCGGCGCGGACGAACCACTCGCCGACCCCCGCTCCGCCGCGCGCGAACTGGCGAACCGCAAGGAACCGATCTCGCTTCCGCCGCGCGACCGCGTGCCAGCGTAGGGAAGTAACGAGTAGCGAGTAACGAGTAACGAGATGGGAATCTGGTCCAACCTCGTTACTCGTTACTCGCTACTCGTTACTCTCAGAAGACCGACGTATACCTATGCACCTCACCCATCGCGCCGGATTGGCCCGCGTTGGCATGGGAGCGACGGAAGGCGTCGCTCTCTGTCCAGGCGCGGAAGGCGGCCTCGTCTTCCCACTGGGTCAGGGCGACGTAGACGCTCTCCCCCTCGACGCCTGCCTCCTTGAGCAAACTGAAATGCACACAACCCGGTATCTCGCGCATCCGCCCCGCACTGTGGGCAAATCCTTCTTCCAGACGGCCCGCGTGTTCAGTGGCAACGGTGAGACGGTTCATCACGACGTACATCGTTTCCTCCTTCGGTCATATGAACCAATGCATTACGAGCATACTCCATCGTGTGCGGCGTGGCGCGCCCGATGATCGCGATGCGCGGATGCGGTACGATGCGCGGTAATGTGATCGGTCAGCGTTCGGGAGGGGAGCGGGAACAGCGATGAGTGAAAGCACCGAAATCGGGCGCGCGGTCGCCGCGTTACGACGCGATTATCGCCTGATGAGTCTCAGCGAGGACGAGGTGGATGCGGACCCCGTCACGCAGTTCACGCGCTGGTTCGAGCAGGCGCTTGCCGCCGGGATCACGGAGCCGAACGCCATGACGGTGGCGACCGCGACGCGAGAGGGTGCGCCCTCCGCGCGGATCGTGCTGCTGAAGGGGTTCGACGCGCGCGGCTTCGTCTTCTTTACGAACTACGAGAGTCACAAGGGGCACGAACTGGCGGAGAACCCGCGTCGCCGCGCTCGTCTTCCACTGGGTGGACGTGCACCGGCAGGTGCGCATCGCGGGAACGGTCGAAAAGGTCTCTGTTGAAGAGTCTGATGCCTATTTCCAATCTCGCCCGCGCGGCAGCCGTCTGGGCGCATGGACCTCCAGACAGAGCACCGTGCTCGGTGGGCGCGACGAACTGGAAGCGCGGCTTGAGGAACTGACGGCGCAATACGGCGACGAAGGCGAGATCCCCCTACCCCCATTTTGGGGCGGCTACCGGGTCGTCCCGGCGACCATCGAGTTCTGGCAGGGGCGTTCGAGCCGCCTCCATGATCGCCTGCGCTACACGCGTCAACCGGATGAGACGTGGCGCATCGAACGCCTCTCGCCGTAAGCACTGTCCCGTTAGAGCGGTTTGCGAAATTACTGAGCCGAGAGATGTTCGGTGGCGGCGGGCTTCAGCCTGCCGCACCTGGCGCAGGCTAAAGCCCGCGCCCACCATCACCCAATCAAGTTGTTAAGGTTCATAAGCCCGCCGCCACCGGGGATGTTCGCAGGGACAGTGGTTGCGGAAACCGCTCTAGAGCTGGACGCAACTCGTTACGGCTACGCGCGTTCCATTATGGCGATACAATGGGCCTCGCGTACCGTCACTGCTTCACGGATCGGACAAAACCGGATGCCACGCGGACGAACCGGAACACGGTCAGGTCGCTCATCCTCTGGGTGGTGGCTCGTATGGGTCGCCGCCCTGATCGCGCTGCTCATCGCGCCTCTTTCCGTCTCCGCCGATGCGCCGCGCGTGTCGGAGTATACCGAT
This sequence comes from uncultured Chloroflexia bacterium, assembly GCA_963763655.1. Taxonomy (GTDB): domain Bacteria; phylum Chloroflexota; class Chloroflexia; order Thermomicrobiales; family JALYUS01; genus JALYUS01. The sequence goes on along the minus strand of CAVXPY010000002.1, from coordinate 19,154 downwards.
GTGGGCGACCTCGACCCCGCGCTCTTCCCGCTCCTCGATGCCCTCATACAGATGCATGACGCGCCGAGCCTCGGGCCGCTGAGAAGCGTCACGAGCGACGGGCGGGGCCTCCTCCTGCACTTCGCGGGCCTCGTCGTGCTCCTGCCGGAAGGGCAGCCCGCGGCGGCGACGGTGCCACCGCTCGTCACCACGCTGCTCGATCGCCAGATCAGCGTGACCTTGATGGCGGGCAGTGGCGTGACCTATGGGGACCTCGCGCGCGGCGCGCCCCGTATCGCGACGGCGAGTGCGGCTCCGGCGCTCTTGAGTGCGGGCGGTACGCTCTCCGCATTGCCGCTCAGGATGCTCGCCCCCGCACCCGCCACGCCCTTTGCGGCAATCGTCGGTGGCTTTCATGTGCCGTTACCCTTCGTGTCGCTCGCCGGGCCCGACGCATCAGTCATACGCCCCCCGGCATCGGGCGGGAGCGTGGCGATCAGCCAGGCTGCCGACCTCGCGCGGGCAGGGATGCCCCTGCGCGAGCCGGTTTGGCTGCGAGTGGGGCGAGAATACCGGTTAGTGCAGCCCTTTACACGCCGAGTGCTCATCTGGAACCCGCTCACGAACGAGATCAGTGCGACCGACATGGGCGATGTGGCACAAGTCGCCCATATCGTGCCTGACGGCGGTGTGAGCGGCACGCTCCTTGCAGACCTGATGGTGCGGCTCATTCATGTCGAAGAGGGTGTGGGCGTGGCAGTCACCTATACGACCCCGCGCGGCACGCTCATGGTCTCCTTGCGTGGTGCGATGCGTTTCCCCGCCGCGTCGGTGATGAAGCTGGCGATCCTCGCCGCCTGCGAAGACGGTATCGCACACGGCACGCTCCAGCGGGACGCGGCGGTGGATGATCTCGAAGAAGCGATGATCGTCTATTCCGATAATGACGCCGCGAATGCGCTGATCGACTTCGTTGGCCGCACGCAGATCAATGCGCTGATGCAGCGCATCGGCATGGCGCACTCCTACCTCGGCTCGCACTTCGATACCGCAACGGAAGATGACGACGACGACAACTACCTCGTACCGCGCGAATCGCTCCTCTTGATGGACGAACTCTTGCGCGGCGACGTGGGCGATGGCGCACGTATCCGCGATCTCCTGAGCCGCTCCGAGGCACCCGGCAGCGTGCGCGATGCCCTCGCGAATGCAAATATCACCCCAGCGCTCTATGAAAAGCGCGGCTGGTATGACGGCGTCGAGAACGATGTCACGCGCATCGACCTCGGCCCCGGCACCACCCTCACCCTCGCCATTTTCGAGCCGGACGTCTCCGATGTCACCGCGGCCTGGACCCTCTTCGCGGACCTCGCACGCCTCGGTTTCGATGTGGCGGGTTAGCGTGAATGCCCCCACCCCCGGCCCCTCCCCGCCGTACGGGGAGAGGGGAGCTTGATAGCGAAAGATCGCGGGGGATGATCACCACGGACGACACAGAGAGTCACCCCGCAAGCGATGGCGGGGGAGGGGCCGGGGGTGGGGGCCAATACCAGCGCGAGAAACGCTAGCGATTCGTGATCGCTTTGAGCGCGCCCTCCACTGCGACGAGTGCCTGATCGACTTCCACATCGGTGTGCGCGGTGGAGAGGTAGAACTTCGCGCCTGGGGTGTGGAAGATGCCGCGCTGTAACAGCTCCATGCCGAAGCGGAACGCGAGTGCACTGTCTGCCGCGAGGGTGTCATCATGGTTGCGGATGGGCCGCTCGGTGAAGAAGACCTGGAAGACCGGGCCGAGGCCGGGCACCTGGAGCGGAATGCCAAGCTCCCGCCCGAGCGCCGCGATGCCTTCCCGCAGCCGGTCTCCGGTAGCGAATAGCCGTGCGTGTACGCCGGGCTTCTTGAGTTCGGCGAGTGTCGCGAGCCCTGCCGCCGCCGCGACGGGGTTACCGCTCAAGGTGCCACCGAGGACGGCATACGGACCCTTGCCCCGCTGTTGGGGGTTCGTCAGTGCAATGAGGTCGCGTCGCCCGACGACCGCCGCGAGGGGATAGCCGCCGCCAATCGCCTTCGCGTAGGTCGCGAGGTCCGGCACGACCCCGAAATACTCCTGCGCGCCGCCATAAGCGAGGCGGAAGCCGGTCACCACCTCATCAAAGATGAGCAGGACGCCATGCTCCTGTGTCGCCTCGCGCACCGCTTCGAGGAAACCGGGCACCGGCACGATCGCGCGCTGCATCGGCTCCATGATCACTGCGGCCAAGGTGCCTGCATGGCGGGTGATGATCCGGCGCGCGGCTTCGGGATCGTTATAGGGGGCGACAAAGACGGTGTCGGCAGCGGCCGTGGGGATCCCGGCGGAGTCCATCACCCGATGCCCTTCGCCGGTGGGGTCGATGTCGAAGGCGCTGACGAGCGCGTAATCGTGGACGCCATGAAAGCCGCCCTCGAACTTGAGAATATTCTGCTTGCCGGTGAAGGCGCGCGCGATCCGCAGGGCGTGGAAGGTCGCTTCCGTCCCGGTCGAGACGTACTTGATCGCCTCGGCACAGGGCACGGCGTCCACAATCGCTTCCGAAAGCGCGATCACCGGCTCGTTCAGGCAATAGAAGGTCGAGCCTTTCGCTGCCTGCTGTTGCACGGCCGCGACGACTGCCGGGTGCGCGTGGCCGAGGAGCATGGGGCCGGAGCCGAGGACGTAGTCGATGTATTCATTGCCGTCCACATCCCACAGACGCGGCCCGCGCCCTTCCGCGACCACAATCGTCTCATCGGGCGGCAGTTGGAATGATCCGAGGCTTGCCCCCGGCAGCACCCGCCCCGCCCGCCGCACCAACTCCGTCGTCTTCGCCCGTGTTTGCAATGCACACATCTCGTTACTCCTTTCAGGGAAGGGATTCAAGCACAGAGAACGCAGAGAGCACAGAGGACACAGAGTATGGGAAGGGGTAATGGGATTTTCTCATCTCGTTTTTCGTCCTCTCTGTGCTCTCTGCGTTCTCTGTGTCCTCTGTGCTCGCCCCGCCCTATGTACCGACGCGGGTGAAGCGGGGGAGGACGTCGGAGAGAAAGAGGTCGAGGCCGTCGGTGCGGGGGAAGTCGAGGAAGTTGATCTGCATATGCTTGACGCCGATGCGCGCGAACTCCTCGATTTTTGCCGTCACCTCGTCCGGGTTGCCGCTAATGACGTACATATCCGGCCGACCCATCACCGGCGGGCGGCGGATCAGCTTCGTGGGGTCGTGGGAGACGCTGACCCCCATGTAGCAGGTGGGGAGGACGGCGGACGGATCGCGACCGACAGCGCGGCAATGGTCGTGGAGGATGGCGAGCTTGCGCGCATAGTCGGCGGGGGAGTAGTAATCGGCGTTCCACCAGTCCGCGTACTGCGCGACGACGCGGAGCGTGCGTTGCTCGCCTGCGCCGCCGATCATGATGGGGGGCGCGGGATCGGGGGCGGGGATGCAGAGGGCGTCTTTGATCTGGTAGTGCTCGCCCGCATACGAGACGGGGCCACCGGTCCAGAGCAGTTTGCAGATGCGCACGGCGTCTTCCAGTTGACCGATCCGCTCGCGGGCAGGTGGGAAGGGATAGCCGTAGGCGCGATACTCGTCTTCCTTCCAGCCCGCGCCGATGCCGAGGATGTAGCGCCCGCCCGTGAGGAACTGGAGTGAGGCGGCGATCTTCGCGGTCAGCGCGGGATTCCGGTACCCCTGCCCGAGGACGAGATTTCCCCAGCGCAACCCCGGCACCTTCCCGGCATGATAGGCGAGGAAGGCGTAACACTCGAAGACGGGCTGGGCATCGAACTGGAAATGGTCGATCACCCAGCAGGAAAGATCGTGCTCTGCCGCAGCGGCGAGCAACCGCTCGTTCATCGCGAACATCTTCGGCACCGTGCCACCGCGTGGCGTGGGATGCACACCGACGCCGAAGTCCATCTCTCCCATTCGCTGCTTCCTCCCCGTTCCTTCTCGACGCTCCGCCCGGCGATTATACACGCGGAGTGAGTCGGGGTTCGGACACCCTCTGTGCGCTACAGATCACCGCTCAATCGGTTTCTCTGCGCTGCGCGTATCGGGTAGGATAGATGCGTCGATGGAATGTGAGGAGCGCGGGGAGGGTCCGGTGGCGGGGAGCAGCAAATTTCGTATCGGAGTATCGGCGGACTTCACGACGCGCGCGGCGGGGCTTTTGGAGCCGACGCTGCACGAAATCTTCGATCCCCTCCCCTGGCTCTCCTGGGAATACTTCGCGCAGGAGACGCGCACGGTCACGCCGGCAATGATCGCGGGCTATGACGGCATCATCAGCCTCGGTGTGCGCTATCCGGCGGAAACGCTCGCCCAGGCGGAAAATCTCGCCGTCATCGCGCGGTGGGGAGTCGGCTATGACACGATCGACATGCCTGCCGCGACGGAGCACGGTGTGTTTGTCTGCATCACGCCACCCGCCGTGCGCCGTCCGGTCGCGGAGGGTATCATGGCCCTCCTCCTCGCCATCACGAAGCGCATCCCGGCGAAGGACCGCATCGTGCGCACGGGCCGGTGGGAGGAGATTCCGCATACGATGGGTGTCGCGCTCGCGGGGCGGACGCTCGGCTCGGTCGGCGTTGGCAATATTGGGGCCGAGTTCTTCCGGCTCGTCAAGCCCTTTGATCTCGATCGGACGCTCGCCACCGACCCCTTCGTCTCGCCCGAACAGGCAGCGACGCTCGGCGTCGAACTCGTGGACCTCGACACGCTCCTTCGCGAATCCGACTTCGTCTGCATCAACTGCCCCCTGACTGCTGAGACCTTCCATCTCATCGGTGAGGCACAACTGCGGCGGATGAAGCCGACCGCCTTTCTCATCAACACGGCGCGCGGCCCGATCATCGATCAGGCGGCGATCATCCGCGCGCTCTCGGAGGGATGGATCGCCGGGGCGGCGCTCGATGTCTTCGAGGAGGAACCGCTCCCGCTGCCAAACCCGCTGGCGACGATGGACAATGTCATCCTCACGCCGCACGCGATTGCCTGGACGGACCAGATGGCGCGCGACAACAGCGTCATCTGCTGCGATAACATTCTCACCGTCCTGAGTGGCGCGGTACCGGAATATACGGTGAACCGGGCGGCAGCGGAGCGCCCGGTGATGCAGGCGAAACTGGCGACGTTGCGCCAGCGATGGGAGGCACGGGGATGAAAGCGAATCGTTTCACGCAGGTACGCGCGGCAGGCAAAGTCCCGGTGGGGCAAATGCTCTGGGAGTCCGGCTCGCGCGGAATGGCGCGGATGATGGATGCCTGCGATGTCGATTTCGCGATCATCGACACCGAGCACGCCGCCTTTTCGAGCGCAGACGTGGCGGACCTGATCGCCTGGTTCAGTGCGACGACGATCGCGCCCTTCGTCCGCGTCACCGAGATTGCCTATCACCTGCTGGCGCGGACGATGGATATGGGCGCGCTCGGGGTGATGGTGCCGAATGTCAAGAATGCCGCCGAGGCGCGTGCCGTCGTCGATGCGGTCAAGTACGGCCCGCTCGGCAAGCGGGGTATCGGCCTCGGCGGTGCCCTGACGAGCTATCGCGGTGTCAACCCCGCCGATTTCCTCGCCTACTCGAATGCGAACACGACGGTGATCTGCCAGATCGAGAGCGTCGAGGGGATCGAAAACCTCGACGCGATCGCGACGACGCCCGGCGTCGATGTCCTCTGGGTCGGTCACTTCGATTTGACACAATCGATGGGCATCCCCGGCCAGTTCCACGATCCGCGATTCATCGACAACCTGAAGCGCGTCATCGCGGTCTGCAACCGGCACAACCTCGGCGCAGGTATCCAGCCGAACAGCATGGAGCAGACCGAGGAATGGCTGGCGGTCGGTTTCAATGTCATCTCCTACAGCACCGATATGGCAGTCTACATGACCGCCATGACGCAGGCGGTCACTCAAGTCCGCGCCCTTGCGGTGAAGGGGGCGTAACGCAGAGACCACAGAGCGCGCAGAGAACGCAGAGAAGAGAAAAGGGAAAACTATTTTGTGTCCTCTGTGTCCTCTGCGACCTCTGCGCTTAAATCTCTTTCCCTCTCTATGCCCTCTGCGGTTCAAGTGGTTTCGACCGGGAGTGAGTAATGGCGACCGTGCGGGTGAACTATGTTGAGGCTCTTCCCACGACGGCGGATCTCGTCATTATTGGTGGGGGGATTGTGGGGGCGGCGACGGCGTTTTTCGCCGCGCGGGCGGGGTTGCGCCCCCTGCTCATTGAGCGGCGACCGGCGCTCTGCACCCTGACGACTGCCGCCGCGACGGGCGGCTTTCGGCTCCAATTCGATAACGAGGAGGAGTTGGCACTCGTGCGTGAGTCCGTCGTAGTGTTCCTCGATTTCGCCGCCATCACCGGGCAAATGACGTATGATCCGATGATCCGGCAGCAGGGATACCTCTGGCTGGCCACCGAGCCCACGACCGCCGCACGACAGCGGGAACTCGTCGCGATGCAGCACGCCTGGGGCCAGGACGATATCGAACTCCTCGACGGCGATGACCTGCGCGCGCGGTTCCCCTATGTCGGCGCGAATGTCCGGCAAGCGCGTTTCCGGCAGGGGGACGGCTTTCTCGATCCGAAACAGATCACGATGGGGTTTGCCGCCGCATCGGGCGCACCCATCGCGGTGAGCTGTGGCGTCACTGGCTTTCGCGTCGTCGGTGGGCGGTTGACAGGGGTGGAGACGACCGCCGGGACGGTCAGTACCGAGGCGGCAATCGTCGCCTGCGGCCCGCTCTCGGGGCTACTGGCGGAGACCGCCGGTATCGCGCTGCCGATCACCGCTGTGCGACGGCAGAAGGTGATCTTGCCGGACCTCCCCGCCGTGCCGCCCGATGCACCGATGACGATTGATGAGGAGACAGGCGTCCACTGGCGGCCCGCGCTGCGCGGTGCCTATCTGCTCTTTACCGACCCGGAGACGCCACCGACCGCCCCCCAGGAGGACGTGCCGACCGACCGGCGCTTCGCCTTCCAACTGCTCGATCCGTCCAGCCCGGTCGCTGCCGCACGCGTCGTGCCCTTCTGGCGCACGGTGTGGGAGCGGAGTAGCGCGTACTGGCTCATCCAGGCGGGGCAATACACGATGACACCGGATCACCGCCCCCTCATTGGCCCGACGCCGGTGGACGGCCTCTGGGTCAACACCGGATACAGCGGCCACGGCGTGATGGGTAGTCCGGCGGGTAGCCGTTTGCTGGTGGATTTGCTCACCGGATCGCATCCGCTGTCTACCAACCCATTCCGGCTCGACCGCCCCTTCACGGAGCGCGCAATCGCCACGCTTTGATCCGGTGCGATGGAAGGAGGAAGCGGATGATACAGAACCGCGTAAAGGTAGCAATTATCGGCATGGGGGCGTGGGGCACGCGAGCCCATCTCCCCGCCCTCGCCGCGCGGGAGGATGTTGAGGTCGTCGCTATTGTCGATGCGCGCACCGAGACGCTCCCTGCAATCGCCGCGCAGCATGGCATCCCCCATACCTTCCCGGATGCCGATACCCTCTTTCGGACAATTGACAGGCTCGATGCAGTCATTATCGCGACACCGACCGATACGCACCATGAACTTGTCCTGCGGGCCTTCGCCGCCGGGGTGCATGTGCTCTGTGAAAAGCCGCTCGCCTACGATGTTTCTCAGGCAAACGCAATCGTGGCGGCGATGCGCGCGAACCGGCGTGTCGGCAAGATCGGCTTTCTTTTCCGCTTCTCGCCCGTTGTGGAGCGGATGAAGCAACTCATTGACGAAGGATTTATCGGCGCGGTGCAACTCTTCGAGAGCATCACGGTCAATGCGCAGTTCATCGATCCCGCGCGGCCGCTCCACTGGAAGATGCAGCAGGCGCGCGCCAATGGCGGGGTGTTCGTCGAATATGGGTCGCATAGCATCGACCTCGCCCTCTGGCTCGGCGGCCCGATGACGCGCGTCGTCGGTCATGGGACGACGCTGATCCCCGGTCGCCTCACCGCGAGCGGTGCCCCGGCGCGTGTGGATGTTGATGATGCGATGTCGTGGATCGCGACGTACCGCAGTGGCGGGGGAGCGCTCTTTCGCACCGGCTGGGCATCGTTGCCGATTGGCGGCGGTGGGGTGCGGGTCTATGGTTCGCGCGGGTCGCTCGCGTGGCAACTCGACCCCACGACGCGCCGGAGTGAGCAGTTGATCGCCGCAACGATTGACGATCCCGAACCGAGGGTGCTCCTCGATTTCACGCCGCCATTCGATCCGCAGACCGATGGGGGCGCGTTCCCGCTCGGCCTGAGCGCCCGGTATAACGCGCGCCTCGTGGAGAGGTTCATTGCCGATATTCGTGCCGATCGACGCACCGGGCCGAGCTTTACGGATGGTCTGGCGGTCCAGCGGGTGCTCGCGGCGCTGCGTACCTCGCTCGATGAGGGGCGATGGGTCGATGTAGAGATGGATGAGGACGATGGGGAAGGAGAACAGCGATGAGTACACAGGCATCGCGCCCTGATGAGCAAGCACTGATCGACGCCGTCTCGGCAGATGCGCTTATGGCATCGACGCGAGCAATCGCGCAGTGGGTGCGCCTCTCGGGGACTGAGGACGAAGCGAAAGCCTTCGACTGGATCGAGGGCAAACTGAAGGAGTACGGGCTGGAGACGCGGCGCTACCGTCACCCTGCGCTCGTCTCTTGGCCGGAGTCCGCCGCGCTCACCCTCCTCACGCACGATGACATCCTCGCGATCCCCTGTACGACCCATGCGTTCGGCGCTTCCACCGCGGCGGATGGGCTGGAAAGCGAACTCGTGTATGTCGGTCGCGGCACCCAGGCGGACCTGGCGCAGGCGGATGTGCGAGGTAAGATCGTTCTCGTCGAGGGCATCATCGCGCCGAACCTCAATCTCGTCGTCGAGCAGGCGGGCGTTGCCGGTTCGATCTGGATTGCCGGGAGCCGCTTGCATGAGCGGGCGCTCTCCCCGGTCTGGGGCACGCCGACGCCGGAAACGGCGCACCTGCTCCCCCGGACGCCATCTGCCTCTGTCGTCGCGACGGAAGGTGCGCGCATCAAGGAGGCGCTCGCTCGTGGCCCCGTGCGTGTCCGGTTGGAGACGCGCGTCTATCAGGGGTGGCGGCAACTGCCGTGCCTCACGGGCGATCTGCACCCGCGCCAACCGGGGCCGGAAGCCGATCAGTTCGTCCTCTTCAGCGGTCACGTCGATTCGTGGTATTACGGGGCAATGGATAACGGCACCGCGAACGCCACGATGCTTGAGGTGAGCCGGTTGCTGGCGACACAGCGGGACGGCTTGCGCCGGGGGATGCGCGTCGCGTTCTGGTCCGGGCACTCTCATGCCCGGTATGCCGGTTCCGCGTGGTACGCGGACAACTTCTGGCACGATCTGTACGATCATTGCGTCGCACACGTCAATGTGGATTCCGTCGGCGGCAACGGCGCGACGGTCCTCTCCGAGGGCAATTCGATGTCCGAGGTGCGCGCCTTCACGAGCGACGCGATTGAACAGGTAGCCGGGCAACGGCTGGCACCGCGTCGCTATGGGCGGGCGGGCGACCAATCGTTCTGGGGGCACGGCATCCCCGCGCTGCTCATGTCATTATCCGAGCAGCCGCCCGAGAATGCCGACCCTCTCCTGCTCGCGCTCCATCATCAGATCAGCGGTGGCGCGGGGGCGAGCGGTGGTCTCGGCTCGTGGTGGCACACCCCCGAAGATACGATGGACAAGATCGACCCCGCTTTCCTCCGTCGTGACGCGATCATTTATACCCTGATCCTCTCCCGCCTCTGCACAACGCCGATCCTTCCCTTCGCGTACGATGAGGTCGTCCGCGATCTTCAGCGGGTGTGTGAAGAGATTCAGACGAAGGCGGGCGATCATCTCGACCTCCAACCCGTGACAGACGCACTCGCGCAACTGGATGCGGCGGTGCAACGACTGACGGCTGCTACCGCGACCGCTAGGACGGACGCGCAGGCCGCCACGATCAACCGCTGCCTGATGCGCATGGGTCGCGCGCTCATCCCCGTCGACTACACCGCGAGCGGTCAATTCGATCATGACCGCGCGATGCCGACCCGCCCGCTCCCCGCGCTGCAACCCGCCGCATCGCTCGGCGGGATGGACGCCGCCAGTGATGCCTACCAGTTCGCTCCGGACCCGCCTCGTGCGGGAGCGCAACCGGATCGTTCATGGGGTGCGCGAGGCGACGCAGGCAATCGACGCGACGCTCGCCGCGTTGGAGGCATAACGAATTACCGGCGAAGGGGTAGGGAGATGAGCATCGAGTTGACGGGCAAGGTGGCAGTGGTCACGGGGGCCGCGCAGGGTATCGGCGAGGCGACGGTGCGCAAGCTCGCCGAGCGTGGGGCGCACGTGGTGGGCGTGGACATCGAGGGGGACCTGCTCACGAAAGTCATGGACAGTCTGGACGGCAAGGCGATCGTGCAGGATGTCACCGATGCCGATGCGGATCAGCGTCTGATCGACGATGTGCATCGCGACTACGGGCGCATCGATATTCTCGTCAATGTCGCGGGCGGGACGATTGGCGCGGGCCGGGGCATCGAAGGGGTGACCGTGGAAGACTGGCATCGGGTCGTCGCGCTGAATATGCACGCGCCGTTTTATCTCGCCAAGGCGGTTGCGCCGATCATGAAGGCTCAGGGTTGGGGGCGGATCGTCTCGGTGGGTTCGGGTGCCGGGCGGAGCCATAGCCGCAGCAAGATCGTGCCGTACGCCGCCGCGAAGGCCGGGCTGCACGGGCTGATGCGCCAACTGGCGGTCGAACTCGCCCCCTATGGGGTGAATTGCAATGTCGTCGCGCCCGGCCTGATTCTCAGCGAGCGCGGTCGGGAGGACTGGGAGCGGCGCGACCCGGCACAAAAAGAGAAGGAAATGGTCTCCATCGCCATCGACCGACTCGGTGCACCCGAGGAAATCGCCAATGTTATCGCCTTTGTTGTCTCCGATGAAGCGAGTTACGTCGTCGGTCAGACGATCATGGTCGATGGCGGGCACTGGATGTTCTAACGATCATACGCGGAGGTGTTTCGATGACTGTCCCTGATCTTGACCCGCTCTTGTTCCGCCCCGATGCCATCACTGCGGAAACGACCGCCTTCAATGACGATCTGGAAGCGCTCATCGCGACGCTGCCCCCCGCCTACACACAGCCGCTGGAGACCACGCGTGCGATGCGCGAGTCGGGAGAGAGTATCTGGGGGCCGCTCTTTCGCTCCACGATGGCGACGGAGCGGGCAATCCCCGGCCCGGCGGGCGAAGTTCCGCTCCGCCTCTTCGTTCCCGATACCATCGCGGGCGTCTATCTGCACATTCATGGCGGTGGATGGGTGCTGGGTCGCGCGCACCAGCAGGACGCGGTGCTGGAACGGATCGCGCGCAATTGCAATGTCGCGGTCGTCAGCGTCGATTATCGCCTCGCGCCGGAGCATCCCTATCCGGCGGGGCCGGACGACTGCGAAGCGGCGGCGCTCTGGCTCGTGACGCACGCGGGGCAGGAGTTCGGGGCGGAGCGCGTCGTCATTGGCGGCATCTCGGCGGGGGCGCATCTCGCCGCAGTGACCGTGCTACGGATGCGCGATCGCCAGGGCTATACGGGCTTCCGCGCCGCCAACCTCGAAGCAGGTATGTACGACCTCGCATTGACACCGAGCGTGCGACGATGGGGGGAACGGAACCTCGGCCTGAACACGCCCGCGTGCGAGTGGTTCACCGATCATTTCGTCTCGCAGGAACGACGACGTGATCCCGATGTCTCACCATTGTATGCCGACCTGCACGGGCTGCCACCGGCCCTTTTCACCGTCGGGACGCTCGATCCGCTTGTGGACGACAGCCTCTTCATGCACGGGCGATGGATCGCCGCCGGGAACGCGGCGGAGTTGGCGATCTATCCGGGCGGCGTTCACGGCTTCAACAACATGCCTTTCTTCCTTGGCGTCCAGGCCAGCACGCGCATTGACGCCTTCATCACTGAAGCCATCAATCGATCCACCTGACAGAGGAATTCGCCCAAACACGCTCGATGTACTGCCTTCCCCCATGCCTGAATCGTCACCTACCGCGAGCGGTGGAGGTTTTAGGCGCGGTTATTGCTTGTCTGGCCGGTAGACAAGAGCAAGGGAGCCAAAACTGAGCGCGGTGCTTTCGACAAGCCTCAGCTTCGTCGGAGGCGTCCCGTCCGGGAAAAACCGTCTTCCCCTGCCCATGATGAAGGGCTGGACGAAGAACCGATACTCATCGATCAGATCCGTTCCCATCAGCGATTGGACCAGCCTCGCGCTGCCATCGATAATGATGTCTTTGCCCGGCTGCTGCTTCAGTTTGGTGATTTCTTCCACCACATTTTCCGCGATGATGGTGGATTCTTTCCAGGGAGCGGTCGCGAGCGTGGTCGAGACCACATATTTGTGCATCCGGTTGAGGATCGGCCCAGGACCATCGCCGGTCGTCTGTGTGGACCAGCCCGGCCAAAGCATTTCATAGGTGACTCGTCCCAGGAGGTACGCATCGCCGTTCGCGTACTCCTCCGTAATGTAGCGCATTCTCTCGGGGCTATTGGTGTTCTGCCACCAGTCATCCATCGTATCTGCGTCAAAGACACCATCGAGGGTCATCCACGCTTTCACCCAGAGCTTCCTCAAGGTTGATCTCCTTCCAGGAATATGATCTGCTCACCTCTTGCAAGCAAGAAATATTTTACCACCACAGACGCCTCGCCTCGATCATCGAATGCCGACAAGAGCCGCATCCATGTGACTACGTCCAACCACGAGGGGTGCCGCTACGATCATGAATCATCCAATTTAGATGCCAAGCCCCAATAATGGTTGATTATCTTGCGAATTCGATAAATAATATTGACAATATCATGATGATTCTTTATCATGGGCATGATGATGGCTGTATCTATGAACCGGGGTGAATGATGATTGAGGATGACATGGGGCACGAAGAGATGAAAGAGGACGCTCCCGCCCTGATCGCGCGTCATCTGCACCGCGTCTACGAGCGGCGGAGTCGCCTCTTTGGTCCGCGCACGCGAACCGTTGCGGTCGCGGATGTGAGCTTCGCCGTGCCGCGTGGGACGATCTTTGGCCTCTTAGGGCCGAACGGCGCGGGCAAGACGACGACGATCAAGATGCTCTCCACGCTCCTTATCCCGACGGGCGGGACGGCCACCGTCGGCGGCTATGATGTCGTGCGCGATGAACGCATGGTGCGCCGCCAACTCGGTGTCGTGCTCGGTGGCGACCGTGGGCTGTACGCGAAACTGAGCGCCCGCGATAACCTCGTTTACTTCGGCAATCTCTACGGCATGACCGACCGATCCATCGCGCACCGCGCGGCGGAACTCCTCGACCTCGTCGGGTTGAGCGAGCGCGCGAACGAGCGGGTTGAGGGGTACTCGCGGGGAATGAAGCAGCGCCTCCATCTCGTCAAGGCGCTCCTGCACGATCCGCCCATCCTCATCCTCGATGAGCCAACGATTGGCCTCGACCCCGCCGCCGCCGTCGATCTCCGGCGGGCGATCGCCGCGCTCGTGCCGGCGCACACCGTCCTCCTGACGACCCACGACATGAACGAGGCGGATCAACTCTGCCGCGCCATCGCCATCGTTGACCACGGGGAGATCGTCGCGGCGGGGACGCCGGAGGAACTCAAGGCGCGCGTCGCGGGGGAGCGCCGCATCGTCGTCACGACGCACCGACCGCTCAACGGACGTGCCACGGTACTCGATGCGCAGCTCTCCGGCCTACCCGGTGTGCGCGGCGTCAGTCAGGCAACCGCCGCAGCGGGAGGGTCGGAGTTGACAATCCTGTGCGCTGATATCGCCGCGACGCTCGACGCGACGCTGGCCACCTTGCGCGGTTGTGACGCGACGATCAGTGGCGTGCGCGTCGTTGAACCGACGCTGGAGGATGCCTTTCTGGCAATCGCGGGCCGGTCGTTCGAATGAGTGCGCGGGCGTCAATCGCTTTCCGTACCGGATACGCGCGCCATTGGGCGACGGTGATTGCCACGGCCCGCCGCTACGTGCGCGGCCAGAATGCTTACCTGATCGACATCGTGCGTATCCCGCTCTGGCCCTTGCTGCTCTTTGCGACGACGCGCGTGACCTATCTCGTCGCGCATCGGGACACGGTCGATGGCGTCGATGTTTCCAGCTTCCTGCTCGTGGGGATGTTTGGGATGATTACCTGGGGGTCCAGTATCTGGTCGAGTGGCTACACCTTCGAGGCCGAACGCTACGAGGGGACGATTGGAGCGCTCTTCCTCTCCCCCGCGAGCCGGGTGGCGGTGATCGCCGGGTATGGGCTCGGTTCGCTCCTCTGGCTGCTGCCCTCCTTCGTCCTCGTGACGCTGCTCGGCGTGCTGACGGGCGCACGACCGCACATCGCGAACCCGTTGGCGGCGGCGAGTGCAGTCTTGACGCTCCTTGGCGTGTCGCTCGCAACGGGTTTTGCCTTCGCCGGGCTCTTCGTGCTCTCGCGGCGCGCGAATGTGCTGGCGAACTTCCTGCAGGCACCGGTCTTTCTCCTCGCAGGTGTCCAGGTGCCACGCAATACATTACCGCACTGGCTCCTGCCGCTCTCCGACGCCATCCCCGCGAGCCCCGCCATCGACGCACTGCGGGCGAGCACGCTGCATGATGCGGGGTTGGCTGCGATTGCCCGACCAGTCGCGTTCGCGCTCGGTACGGCGGCGATCTATGTGCTTGTGGGGTTAGTCAGTTTACGGAGGGTTGAAGATGCCGCCAAGCGTTCCGGTGACCTCGATCTCTATTGAGCGGCCCGGCGCGCTACCGCCGGTGATCCGCGCCATCGGGGCGACCTGGCGCGCGATGGGCCTGGAGCGGTTCCGGGCCTGGGGCCTCGGCGGCTACATGCTCATCTGGCTCGTCCAGCCCGTCTTCACCGTCTCGGTCGCCGCGCTCATCTACGGGCACTCCCGCCCCGAACTGCTCGGCTATGCGGTGATCGGCGTCGCCGCCAATGCATTCGTCATCAATACGCTCTTCTATATCGGCGAGATTCTCGACCGCGAGCGTGTCAAGGGCACGCTGGTTGGCCTCTTCCTCGCGCCCTGCCCGCGACTGAGCTGGCTGACCGGCTTCGCGCTCGTCGGGTTAGGTGAGACGGTGCTCGTCGCCAGTGCGGGCTTGCTGTTTGGCTGGTGGGCGCTCGGCGTGCGATTCGATCCGAACTACCCTGCCCTTGTGCTCACGCTCCTGCTCTTCGTAGCCTCCTTGTGGGGCATTGGCTTCGTCTTCTCCGCGATTGGGCTCTATATCAAAAAGGCGAATCCGTTCTCGAATCTCATCTCGCCGGTGGCGTTCCTGCTCGGTGGGGTATATTATCCGGTCTCCCTGCTGCCCGACTGGCTCCGCTATCCCGCCCGTGCGCTGCCTCTCGGCTATGGGATGCAGGCATTAGCGGACGCCGCCCTGCATCATGCGGGGTTCCGCGCCCTTGCGCCCCAACTGCTCCCGCTGGCGGGCTTCGCCCTCGTCCTGCCGATCGTCGGTATCCAGACCTTTGCCTTCCTCGAACGACTCGTGCGGGAGCGAGGCGAACTCGATCTCTACTGAGGATCGCGGCCTCAATCACGATCTGCCCGCTATGGCTTCCGACTCGTCGGAGCCTGCACGGACCCTCCCGACGACGGGCTGTTGCCATCCCCTGCCCGACCGTTCGGACTCGGTCCAACTGTTGCTGGCACGAACGTGTATCCGTGCGGAAGGGTCGCCGTCCCCTGCGGCGTCACGACGACGACATCCACCGTACCGGCGGGCTGGTTGAGCGGCGTCCGGCAGGTCAGGCTCGTCCCATCCCCGCTGACCACCACATCCGTCGCCGCGACCCCGCCAAAGGTCACCCCCGCCGCTCCTGACAACCCCGATCCGATGATCGTCACAGCGGTCCCTCCCACTGTCGGCCCCGCCGCCGATGCGTGGATGCCCGTGCCGACACTCACACCGATCAGATGCGGCCCGGCGACCACCACGCTCTCTGAGTGCGTGATCGTGGGTGTCGCCACATCGATGACGGTAAGGGTCACGGTACCGCTATTGGTGAAGGTGACGGGGAAGGCATGGACGCCGTGGTCTGCAGGCGTATAGGTGTAGGGAGTGGGGGCAGACGCATCGGGATCGCTACTGACGAGGCGCACCGTGCCCGTGTAGCCGGTGACGACATTGCCATACGGGTCGTGGGCCGTGACGATGAAGGTCGCTGACCCACCTGCCTGCACGCTCGTGGGTAGGGTAATGGCAAGTTGGGTCGTGCTACCTGGCAGATTGGACAAAGCAAACTGAGCGGGTACCGACACTCCCGCTGTACTCGCGGTCACGATGAAATCGCCAGCGGTCTCGTTCGCAGTCAAGATCGCCGCGGTCGCGACGCCGCTCCCGTTTGTCGTCACGACTGCATTGCTGCCGAAGCTGCCCGATGGCCCGCTCGCGGGTGCGGCGAAGCTCACCGAAGCACCAATAATGGGATTGCCGAAGGCATCGGTGATGAGGGCTGAAACGGGTTTGGCGAAAGCCGTACGAATCTGAGCGCGCTGATTGCTTGTCGTCAGGTCTGCCACGATGGCGTGCGATGATCCCGCGTTCACGGTGATGTGTGTCTGGCTGCCTGTGTGTGTGGATGGACTGGCGTCCTTCACCGTGATCGTTGCCGTCCCCGGTGCGGCAGTTTTCAGGGTGAAGGACACGACCGTTACACCGTTCGTCCAGGTCGGTACGCCCGTTGGCAGGACGGCTAGGGGATCGCTACTGGCGAAGATCACAGGCCCGGCGTAGGTCGTGAGCGTGTTACCGCCTGCATCCTGTGCGGTGATGGTCGCCGTGCCGGATGTGCCCGCAATGAGAGACGCCGGGAAACCGGAGACCGTGAAATGATCGAGCGAACCGGGCAGATTGGTGAGCGTGAACGATGCCGGAGTGGCAAGCGGGTTCGTCATGAGGTTGGCGGTCACGGTGAAGCCACCGATCGCTGCGTTCGCAGTCAACGGCGGTGCAGTTGCAATGCCGCTCGTCGTGGTCGTCACCGTCGTACTGCCGCCAAACGTCCCGGACGGGATACCTGGAGATATCGCAAAGGTGATAGCGATGCCGGGAGTGGGGTTCCCGAACAGATCGGTAACGAGAGCCGCGAGGGGCGTTGCGAAGGCGGTGCCGACCGGCGTGCTCTGGTTGTTTGTCGCGAGAACCACCGTGATCGTGCTCGGTGCCGCAGGAGCGACCGTGACGGGGAGCGTGCCAGTACGGGGAGGTGCGAGCGATGTGTTTGTCGCCGTGATCGCCTGCGTCTGCGTCGCCACTGTCAGCGTGACCGAGACATCCTGTGTCGCTGCACCAGCATCGGTGAAGTCGAGCACCAGAGGGGCGAAGGTAGCGGATGCATCGGCAGCGCCGAGGGAGAAGGTGAAGTGGCCGGGGACCGTGTTGTCGTTACTGTCCTTCGAGGTGACCTTGATGGTAAACGGTGTGCCCGCTGTGACAGGTATCGGTGGCGACAGCACGAGGGTAGGCGCGGTTGGCACGGACGTGACGCTGAAGGATGCCTGCCCGGTGGCGGAGAGAGCGGCGTGGTCGGTGACGGTAACTGCCTGATTGCCTGCCTTGAGAAAGGTGGCAGAGAACGTGTGGACGCCGTTATCGAAGGCGGATCCCACGCCGGTGGTGAAGGTATAGGAAGAGGGGAGGCCGACGAGACCCGCGTCGGGAAGCAGCAGGGAGAAGTCTATCGTGCCCACGTAGCCGTTCGCAGTTGCGTTGGTGGCCGTCAGTGCCGTGACGGTCACATTGACCGGCGTGCCCGCGATGACCGGAGCAGCGAGGGAAACGGAGAAATGGGTGACGGGGGCAACAAAGGTATTGAGCAGGACGCTGACGGAATTGGAGAGGTAGTTCCCTGACGGTGAGGTCGGGGAGAGCATCGCTGTTGAAATCCCCAATCGCAACAGCGAATGGCTGATTCCTTACCGTGTAGTTGGTCGCAGTTTGGAAAGTGCCGTTGCTATTGCCTACGAGAACGCTTGTGTTGTCGGAAGCGAAGTTCGCAGTTGCGATGTCGAGCGTACCATCCCCGTTGAAATCCCCGACCGCGACAGAGCGTGGTCTGCCTCCTACAGTGTAGCTTGATGCGGTCTGGAAAGTGCCATTTCCATTACCCAAGAGGATGCTAACTGTACCTGGATTGAGATCGTTTGCTATCGCGAGATCGAGCTTATCATCGCCATTGAAATCCCCTATCGCGATGGCCAGTGGATTAGCCCCCTGGCTCCTATGGCAATGTCGCGTTCTGGAATGTACCGTCGCCCGTTCCAAGGAGGATGCTCACATTGTTCGTATCGTTGTTCGCGGCCACTATATCGGGCTTTCCATCCCCATTGAAATCCCCCGCAGCGACGGACTGGGGGCTGGCTTCTAAGGGATAATCAGCAGCAGACTGGAAGGTGCCATCGCCATTGCCCTTGAAGACACTGACAGCACTTGCGCCGGTGGTCGCGGTCACGAGGTCAAGCTTGCCATCTCCATTGATATCTTCTACTGCAATCGCGAGCCGATCAAATATTGACCCGTAAGTCGTCGCAGGCTGGAAGGTACCATCGCCATTACCGATGAGGACACTGCACGGTGTTCGTGCCAACATTCGCTGTCGCGAGGTCGAGATTGCCATCTCCGTTGAAATCCCCCATCGCGACGGAGCGTGGACTGCCCCCCACTGCGTAGGGGCTCATCGATTGAAAGGTGCCATCACCATTGCCCAGGAGAACAGTGACATTATTGGAATCGACATTTGCCGTGATGAGGTCAAGTATCCCGTCCCTGTTGACATCCCCAACCGCAATCGCACGGGGATTCGCCCCGGTGTTATAGCTCATTGCATCGGAGAACGAGAGGGGATTCGCGGCCTGTGTGGCAAATCCCGTGACAAGCATCAGCGCCGTTGCACACCCGATCAGGCAGCGCTCTGCCCATCGCGCGCTCTGCATATTCAATCTCCCTCGATGAGAATTTTCGATAACGCGATAATCATAGCAAAATGTGTGTCGATGTCAACTTCATACATATTCTTTGAAGAGATACCAATGGTTCATAGGCGATGAGCGGTAGGTTATGACATCGCTTCTCCT
>CAVXPY010000001.1:0-189327 GCA_963763655.1 uncultured Chloroflexia bacterium | reverse complement strand
CCCCGTCACCGAGATGCAGTTGCGTGAGGTCGCCCGTCGCCGCGCTCGGCGCTTTGGTCGCGGCCGTCGTCGGGGCGGCAGTACCGATTGCGCTCGTCGCTGCCGGTGTGCCAGCGCCGCCGATCGTTACCGCAGCGGCGGAACTACTCGCAGCGGGCCGCGTCGGCGAGATTTGTGGCGCAGCAGTTGGCGCGACCGTTGGCGCGACCGCCGCAGTGGGTGCGGTCGTCGCCGTCGGTGAGGTGCTACTACCGCCGCAGCCAACAAGCAGCACGGTCAAGAAAAAGAGAAGCCAACGTCGCATCAGTCCGGTATCCTCTCACTATACGCCCACCACCCGGGACACCCTACACTGAAGACGCAGGGTATCGCAAGTGGGACTCTTGGGCATATCGAGTGAGAGAGAGGCTCCTGAACGTTCAGAAGTCTCTCTCTCACTCATTGCTCATTGCTCGTTGTTGCTCATTGCTGATCCGAGAGATGGCTGGCGGAGGCATGAACGCTCCAGAAGGCGAGGGCGGTGAGGAGGAGGCTGAAGACGATGAGGCCGTTGAAGCCCGCGATGTCTGAGAAGATGCCGCCGATCCAGGTGCCGAGGAGTTGCCCCCCGCCGAGGAGGAGCGAGTAGAGACCCATGATCGCGCCCCGCTCGCCGGGTGCGTCCTCGGAGAGGGCGGCGAGATGGGTGAGGGCGGCAGGCGCGAAGCCACTGGCGATGATGATGCTGAACGCGATGAGAGGCAGGATCGCCCAGAGGGCATGATGCGCGTGCGTCGAGAGCGTTTGCGGGTTCTCGCCGAGTTGGTTGGTGATCGCCAGGAGGATCGAGATTGCCAGGAAGCCACCGAGCGCGATCCGCATCGCGACCGGGCGGCGCATCTGCGGCAAGATAAATGTCCAGACGACCATGCCGATGATCAGCATCGCGCCGAAGGTCCCGAGCAGGAGGGCGATGGTGCCCTGATCGAAACCACCGACGAGGAGTTGATGCGGGAAGCGGAGATCGGCGTCCTTCTGCTTGGGCTCCAATGTCCCTTGCGCTGCCGTGGGCAGGCTGAGGAGGAACTGAATCAGCCCGAGGAAGGCGGCGAGGAGCGCGTTGACCGCGAGCCAGGCGGGGACGAAGGCGAGGAGGCGCGAGCGGCGCAGCAACCGACGATAGACGCCGACGGCAGCAGGCCCGAGTCGTTCATGCGCCGCAGGCTCGACGACCGTGGCGGGGTCACGGCTCTCGACCACCGTCACACTGAGAATGACGACGGTGATCAGGTAAATGGCGAGGACACCGAAGAAGCCATGCACACCTGCGGTGGCATAGAGCACGTTGCCGACCGGGATGCCGATCACCACGCCGAGCACGGTTGTGACCTCAAAGGCGGTCATCACGCGGACGCGGTGCCCCTCATTATCGCCGGAGACATCCGCAAGGAAGCCGAGACCGGCGGGGGCCGCACAGGCGGCGGAGATGCCCTCCAAGAGTCGCCCGACCACGAAGACGAGGATCAGGCCGAGGCGCATGGGGCCGGTCACTTGCGACCCGGTCACGGGGAGCAGCGTGACGAGTGCGAAAATGGCGGAAGCCGCCGCGCCACAGATTGGGCTGATGATCAGAAATGGGCGACGACCGTAGCGATCTGAGAGATTGCCGAAGATCGGGGCGAGGCCGAGTTCGCTGATGAAGAAAACCGTCACGATGATTGACGGCGATCGTCGCGGAGCCGGTGACCTTCTGGGCGAAATAGGTGGAGAGGATACCGTAGGAGGCGCGCGCCGCGATTCGGATAATGAAGTATGCGCCGATTGCCCCGATGATGCTGCGGAGTGGGTGGCGCGGCGCGGCGGGCGGCGGTGCGGGCGGATTCACGCTGTTGAGATTGCTCGACCGTTGACGCCACACGCCTCTCCTTCGCACCGTAGGATACCGCAGGTGGCGTATCGATGCCACTCGTATTTGCGGTGGGGAGGCGCATTCCTCACGTACGGAGCCCCCGGCCCCTCTCCATCGCCGCATGAATCTGTGATGCAGCCGGTCTCTGCGGCGATGGAGAGGGGAGGAGAAGGTTTGTGGTCCGTTTGGAGTCGATTGCAGAGCCGCGTTTTGCCCCTTGTATGTTGGTGGTGTGGTGTAATCCCCACCATGGAGGCGATAGACCGTTTACCCCCCTGGTACCCGATACCGTTGGAGAGCCGGGTCGTCGCCTCCTCCTTTTCCTCTCAACCCGCACCGTTGCCGGGGCCATGAGCCCGTATCTGCAAGGATGGGTGATATGGAAACACCGCAAACCTTCGTTGGGGTCGATGTCTCGAAAGCCGCCCTCGATGTCGCCGTGCATGGGGGTCCTACCTGGCGCGTCAGCCACGATCCACGCGGGCTCGCCTCTCTCGTCACCCGCCTGCACGCCCGCGCTCCCACCCTGATCGTCTGTGAGGCGACCGGCGGTTGGGAAGCACCCTTAGTCACCGCTCTGCACGCTGCCGATCTCCCCGTCGCCGTCATCAATCCGCGCCAAGTGCGCGATTTCGCCCGCAGCACGGGCAAACTGGCGAAGACCGACGCCTTGGACGCCGCCGTCTTGGCGCATTTCGCCCAAGCGATCCGCCCCGCTGCCCAACCGCCTCCCGATGCCGCCACCCTCGCCTTGCGTGCCGTCCTTGCGCGGCGGCAGGAGTTGGTCGTCCTGCGCGCCGGGGAGCGTGGTCGCCTCGCCCTTGCCCACCAAGTGGTCACCGCCCACATCGATGCCCATTGTCTCTGGCTCGACGAAGCGATCACTGCCCTTGATGGCGAACTGCGCACGATGATTGCGGCGAGTGCGGCATGGCAGGAGCAGCGGGCGTTATTGGAGAGTGTGCCGGGAGTGGGACCGGTGTTGGCGACGACCTTGCTGGCGGCAGTACCCGAACTGGGCACCCTCTCACACAAGCAGGTCGCCGCCCTCGTCGGCGTCGCGCCCTTGAACCGAGACAGCGGCACGAAACGCGGCAGGCGGGAGATCTGGGGGGGACGGCGGACGGTGCGGGGAGCATTGTACATGGCGACGCTGGCGGCGACGCGCTGCAATCCGGTGATCCGCGCGCACTTCATGCAGTTACGCGAGCGGGGCAAGGCGTTCAAGGTAGCGATGGTGGCGTGCATGCACAAGTTGTTGACGATCCTCAATGCGATGGTGCGCGAGGGACGCGCGTGGCAACCGGGTACATGCACAACGAAAGGAGGGGAAGTGGTCGAAAGATCGCACAATCGAAGGGTCGAAACAGCGCAGGGGACTTGACAACCAACACCGTTGCTCTCCATCGCTGTACAAATCTCTCCCTACCTTGATCTGCGAGCGATGGAGAGGGGCCGGGGGTGAAGAAAAGGAAAAGCCCTACCGCAAACTTGGCGGTGGCTTGCGCGGAGCGCGACGGCGGGGAGGGGGACGCAGGCGCGTCACCAGGCGGTTGACGCCCGCAGACCGCCGACCATTGCGCCGGTTGGGGGCGAGTGAGAGGCGCAGGCCGAGGTCCGCGAGGAAGAGGATGAGTGCGCCGACCGCGAACCAGCCCCACCACTCGTGGAACCGTGTGATCGTGCCCGCCTTGCCGCCCGCGTCGGTGGCCTCGGTTGCGTCGGTGAGGAGGGTGCCGTTCGTGAGGGTGGCGATATCACTGAGCAGCGCCGCACCACCGGGGGCGGGGGAGTACTCCGCCGAGTAGGGGACGGCGAAGCCGCCCTCACGCTGCGCCGCCGTGCCGCCGGATCGCTGCTGTGCGAGTGAGAGTCGGTACGCGCCGGGGGTTGCCGCCTGCACATGGACCTCGTAGCGCCCCGGCCCCACTTGCGGCAGTTGGATGCTGAATGACTTGCCCTCCGGTGTGACCAGCGTCCCTGTGACGGGCACACTATTGACGAATCGTCCATCCACATCGGTCGCGTCCACACCGATGATGACCTGATCGCCCTCGCTGCGGGTATCGACCGTGAGCGCCGAGGTATTCGGATCAGGCAGCGCCCAGAGAAGCGCCTGATGCCAGAATTGGGCGAACTTCCCCCAGGTCGGCCATTGTTTGGCGAAGGCGATGCCGGTATCCGGTGTCCAGGCGACGACGCGCCCGAGGCCATACTGCCACTGCGCGAGTACGGGGTCTTTCTGACCCGATTCGAGAATGATGTCCGCGTTCGGTTTCGCCTCCGTGACCTGGTAGCCATCGAGGCTTGGCAGCTCCTCCGGTCGGATGTCGCCGATGATGGGGCTGGGGTTGATGAGCGTCGCGCGGAAGCTGCCGGTACGGGTGGGTTGTTTGCCCGCAGACTTCGCCTCGTTGAGCGTGATCGTCGGCAAATCCTCTGCCCGTGCCGCGTAGTAGTATTTACCACCGCCGAGGTCGGCGATATGCTGCATCGTCTTCTGGTCCGCGTCGGCCCCGATTGCGACGGCAGAGACGGTGATACCGAGGGCACGCATCTGATCGATGAGCGTCTGGTAGTCGCTGCGCCCTTGCGACTCGCCGTCCGACATCACGACGATGTGCTTCACGTTCGCGGTCGAGCCACGCATGATTTCCAGCATCTTCGCCATGCCAGCGTAAATGTCCGTCCCGCCGTCCGCGCGGATGCCGTTGACCGTGCTATGAATCAGGGATCGGTTATCGGAGAGCGCCTGCAAGGGCACGATGGTGTCCGCGCCGTCGTTGAAGACGACGAGTGCGAACTCGTCGCCCGTCTTGAGGGCATCGGCCGCCACGTTCGTCGCCGTGCGGGCGAGGGAGATTTTCGGCTCCTTGCTCCCCTCGCCGAAGTCCATGCTGCCTGAGCGGTCGAGGACGATACCGAGCGAGACCTGGTCGCGCTGGTTGCCCGGTGCATAGCCCATTTTCACCGGCAGCGCCTGCTCCAGCGGTGTGTCGAAGTATGCGCCGGAGCCATACGAGTTGTTGCCGCCGATGACGATGAGACCCCGCCCATTCGCGCGGACCGATTGCTGGATCGTCGTCATCTGATCGAGCGAGAGGTCCTTCGCATTCACATCGACGAGGGCAATCGCATCGATGTCGCTGAGCACGGAGAGGCGGTTGGGGATTTCCTTCGGGCTCTTTACCGTCACATTGACGCCGGTTGCCGTCAGGGCATCCCGCACGGGCTTCGCTTCGCCCGCGACGCCCTCGATCAAGAGGACGTTCGGCTTGCCGCGCACCGTCGTCACCACACTGAGAAGATCGTTCTCGGGGATGTTGTTTTGCCCGTCCGTCACCTGCACACTCGCGCTCACGACGTGCGTGCCGGGGGTGAGACCAGGGAGTGTGTCGACATATCCCGCATTGCCGCTTGCTGCGTCGATCGGAGCTTCTTGGACTTCCTGCCCGTCCACGCGGACATGGACGCTCCCTTTCCAGGGGTTATTGCCCGTGAGGTTGATACGGATCGGCAGCGCATCGCCGCCCCAGAGGCTTTCGGGCACATCGACGGTTGCGACACGCACATCGGGCGGGAAGGCGAGTTCATCCGTCTTTACCGGGGAGATGCGGACCCCGTCGCTCGCCGCCGCTTCGCTCTCCGCGCGGGCGTCACCACTGTTCTCCTGACCGTCCGAGAGGAGGAAGACTTGCCCGCCGCCACCGCGCGCGAGGATCGCCCGCGCGAGGCGGATACCGGTCGCGACATTCGTGTGATCGCGGTCAACCGCCGCTTCGGTCAGGCCGGTTGCGATGCGCGCGACATCTTTCGGTGTCCCGCCCGGCGGGAAGACGACGCTCGCGCGGCCACCGAAGGCGACGACCCCCGCGCGCGTTCCACTAGCGAGGTGATCCATTGTGTCGGTGATAAAGCGAGCCTGCCCGGCAGTCGCGGTCTGCGGAACGGAACCGGAGCGGTCCACCACAAAGATGACGCTTTTGCCGGTGACTTCAAAGGCCGTGACGGGCCCGGAAATCGCGATGATGACGCAGCCAACCGCGAGCAAGCGGACGAAGGCGGCGGGGAGCGCGATGCGCCGACCACGGAGCGCGGTCGCGATAATGAGGAGCGCGATGGGAACGATGAGCCAGAGAAGCTCGGGGCGGCGAAGCGTCATGACGCGCGTCCTTTGCGAAGTGAACGAGATCGAGACCCGATGCGCAGGGAACGAGTGCCGGATCGGCGGCTCATAATCAGCCATTCCGCTGCCAGCAAGATCAGTACCCCAGCGAGCAGCCAGGGCGCAACCCCGACACCCCGTCGTTGGGGGGCGTTCGCGGGTGTCGTGTTCGCGCCACCGGCGATCGCGGAGAGGTCGAGCGCGCGTCCGGGTCGGAGGTCAGACTCTAACTCGTCGCCGACATTGACCGTGAAGGCGTCCGTCAGGAGATCCTTCCCCCCACCAGTATAAACGACTTGATAGGTTCCGGGGCTCTCCGTCGCACCGAAGGGGAGCGGTGCCTGATCGACGCTGACCGGGAAGACGCGGCTCTTGCCGTCCGGTCGGGTGATCGTCACGCGCTCCGCCCCCTCAACCGGCGGGATGGCGACGCTGTTTCCCGGTGTCACACTCCCCGGCAGCGAGGGGGGAACGAGATAGTCGGTGATGTTCGCGATCAGCACCGGGAAGGAGACGCGTGCGATGAAGTTCGTCGCGTCGGTGAGCATGGGTGGGGTGAGGACGACGATCCGCCGCCCATTCTGCTCGCCACTCATGAGGAGCGGCCCCTCGTTCGTCTCGACGAGCGCGCTTGCCCACGGTGGCGCGGCCACAAGTGGCAGGCGGTTGAAGCGGATGCCCGCGAAATCGACGTTCTTGAGGAGAAAGTCGCGTGTGCCGGCATCGGTCAGTCGCGGCGGCGAGACGACGCTGGAGACGCCCCGCACATTGAGCAGCGGCCCGCCCGCTTGCGGGTTGACGACGAGGACGGGCGTGCGGGGCGGCAGATTGCTGAGGTCCGGCGCGACACCATCGAGGACGATGAAACTGGCACCGAGAGAGGCGAGGTCCGGCTTCTCCGACGCGTCGCGGACTTCCAGCTTGATATTTGGTGATGCAGTGAGTGCGCGGACGAGCGGCGAGTTCGCGTTGGACTGCGTGGTGACGAGGACCGCGCGTGCCCCGCGCCCGCCCCGTGCGACGACTTCCGCCGTGTTATCCGCAGGGAAGGCGTCCGGCTGGGCGGTGCGCGCGTCGAGCTTCGCTTTCGTTGTCCCCTTCGGCATCGTGTAGGTGCGTTCAATTGTCTGACCGGGATCGATCGTCGCCTGCTCCTCGGCGGAGGGGATGTCATTGAAGGAGGGGCGGAGCGTCACCGTCACGCCCGTGTCGGAGTAGTTGGCGATCCGTGTGAAGAACTCCTCCTGATCCGCGTTGCGTTGCGAGACGCGCGTCGATGCCTGCGTGATCGCCACATTCGCGGTATTTGCCGCATTCTCGCCCTGCGTGACATTCTCGATGCGGATCGAGGCGGGAATCTTGTCGTCCGGGCTGAGCGCGCCCGTGCCGAGTAGGCCGCCATCGGTGATGACGACCACTTCGTTGCGCTGCTGCGGATTGAGGAGCGGACGGAGGACGCCGAGCGCATCAGTGAAATCGGCATGACCACCGGGGAGGGCGAGACCGTCCAGCTTCACTTTCAGTGCGAGTTGCTCGACATCGTCCGACGCGCCGAGCATCCGCACTTCACTGCCGAGCACCATCACGGTCGCGGTCTCATCGCTGTCGAGGCCGCCAATCAAGCTGGCGGCACGCTCCTTCGCCTTGGCGAAGCGGGTGGGGGCGATGTCCGTCGCCCCCATGCTCGTGCTGCCGTCGATGACGACGAAGAGTTGCTTCGCGCCGCCGGACGGGCGCAAGAAGCCGAGATTGAGGAGGGGGCGCGCGAGGGCACCGACGAGGATCAGCGCGATCAGCATCTGCGCGAGCATGAGCCAGGTGAGTGGCGGGCGCTGGCGGCGGAAGTGGCGCCCGCGCTCACTCGTCGCCTCGGACCAGAAGCGGAGCGTCGGCACCGTGAAGGAATCCGGCGCGTCTTCGCGCATGTAGAGCGCGTAAATGATGGGGAGTGCGATGAGTCCGATCAGGGCGAGGGGAGCTAAGAGCGTCATTCCAGCACCCCCTGCGCGACGAGGGTGCGGGTAGCGAGCGTTTCAAAGGGGATGTCCGTCGCGACGCGGACATAGGTGATGTTGTAGCGCTTGCAGTAGGTCTCGACCTCCCCAATCCAGCTATCAAAACGTTCTTGATAGGTGGTGAAGGTTTCCGGTGTGGGGCGGATGCGAATGCGCTCGCCGTTTTCTACATCTTCCAGCTCGATGTCGCTGTCAAGCGAGGGATGCATCTCCCACGGCGAGAGGATATGAAGGATGACGATCTGCCAGCCCCGCTCGATGAGAATCGAGAAGGCGTCCTTCATACTCGTTGTGGAGAGGAGATCGGAGAAGACGATGAGGTATCCCGGCTTGCGGCTCGTATTGACGTAGGTCCGCAGCGTGCGCGCGAGGTCGGTCTCGCCGTCCTCCGGAGGCAGGGAGCCGAGGAACTGGAAAAGTCCCGCCGCCCGGGACCGGCCCTGGAGTGGGCCGAGGGTCCGCCCCGGCACGCCGGTAAATGGCGCGACGGTCACGCGGTCAAATCCGGCGAGGGCGAGGTAGCCGAGGGCCGCCGCCGCGCGCTTCGCGTAGGTGAACTTGTTCGGCTCACCCCAATCCATCGAACGGGAGCGGTCGATGAGCAAATGGACCGCGAGGTCGATATTCACCTCGCTGAGTCGCACGAACATTTCCCCCATCCGGGCGTAGATGTTCCAATCGACCCGTCGGAAGTCATCACCCGGCGAGTAGGGCTTGTAGTCCGCAAACTCCGGCGAGGTGCCGCGCCGGATACTGGGGTGCTCGCCCGCGATGCCATGCGTGAACGAACGGCGCGACCGCAGCGAGAGCTTCTCCAACCGCCGCAGAAACGCCTCATCCAACAACGGAGTGCTGAGTGCTGAGTGCTGAGTGCTGAGTTTCCTGTCGCCGCGTGTGGCTACCATAATTGCCAATTCCCCTATGCATTGTTCCGTTATCTGGTACCATTTCCACTCAGCATTCAGCACTCAGCACTCAGCACTTCTCCCTACTTCGTTCCCGGCTGCGTGAAGTATCCCTGCACGACATCGCGGCGGTCACGCGGGACGCGGTTGGCGTCCGGGCTGGCCTGATCGACATTGCCCTGCTGGCCGCTCTGGGGCACGCTCCCGCCGCTCCCGGAGGAGTTGTTCAGGTTTTGCGGGTTGCCGGAGCCGCCGGGAAGCGGTTGCGATTGACCGGTAGGCTGGCCGCTGAGCGGCAGCGGGTTGCCTGCGGTGCCGAGGTTCTGCACCTGTGTCGGATCGCCCGGTTGATACGGCACGGGCTGGCCGAGACCCGCGCCGGGGCCGTTCTGGTTGCTGGCATCCTGGCCGGTGCGCATTCTGTGGCTTGCCGCTGCCATCTTGCTGGCCCGGCTGGCCGCCCTTCGCGCGTTGCTGTGCGTCCTGGATGGCGTTGGAGAGGTCTTGCTGCGAGCGGACCTGGCTACCGGTCTGCTGCACCTGATTGGCGAGATTGCGGACCGACTGCGCGGCGTCGTTCCCATTGCCCTGCTGCAATGCGGCGGCGGCGTTCTTCTCCGCATCGGTAAGTCCTGATTGCCGGAAGTGTTCTGGCTCGCCGCTTGCTGGAGGTCTTGCGAGATGTTCTGCCGCGCGTCCGGCGAGACTTGATCGAGATTGCTCGCGACCTGCTGGAGGTCCTGCGCGGCGGCGTTGTAGTTGCCGTTCTGGATATCCTGCGCCGCCTGTCTTGTCGCGGAATCGTCGTTCAGGGAGTCCGCGAGCCGCTGGAGGTCCTGCTGCGCCTGCGCGGATTGCACGGCGAGTTGCTGTAACTGTTCGGGTGTAACTTGCTGATTGACGAGATTGGACGCACTGCTGTTCGGGTCCACGCCGTTTTGCTGCTGCTGCTTGCTTCACGTCGGGCAGCTTCGGCACGGGTGCGAAGGTGCGCCGGTCGAGCGTATTGGAGAGAAAGAGGAGCAGCACGATGCCGAGGGTGATGATCGCCAGGCCGAGCGCCATCACCTGCTCCTGCGCGATGCGATGCAGGCGCAGGTGGCGGCGTCCGCCCGATGCGGTAGGCGGTGCGGGCGGCATGATTGAGAAGGTGCGGCGCGAGATGGCTGTCCATCTGCCCCTGGGCGAGTTCCAGACTGGTCGCGAGCGTCGCATCGAGGGCGTAGCCTTGGTCGAGGAATCGCGCCAGACCCATGCGCGTCGGGCGCTGCAACCAGGCATAGACAAATGCCAGCGCGCAGATGATCCCGGCGGGAATGGCGATGGCGGCCACCGCCGGCTGCGTGCCGTTCAGGATGCCACGGATACACACCAGGATCGCGATGACCGCCGTGAGCCAGAAGGCGCGCAGGGCGATCAGGAGCAGGCGTTGCCGCCAGATGCGATCCTGAATTTCGAGCATCCACTGGACGAAGCGGGTCGCCTCCAACCCGCGCCGCAGGACGGTCAGCCGATTATCGCCCATCCCGCGCCGGGGCAGTGCGGGCACCTTGAGATCGCTCCCGAACCAGAAGGGGAACCAGAGGACGCGCCACAGGACGCGCACGGCGCGAGGACTAAGGACTAAGGACTTAGGACTAAGTGTGGAACGAGGTGCATCAACCTCTGGCTGTGATCTTCGCCCAGGCATTCGGGGGATTATTCGTCGCTGTGCATTTGTCGCCAAAATCAGCCTCATTCCGAATCTTACGTAGTCCTTAGTCCTTAGTCCTCAGTCCTTCGTCCTTTAGTCAAGGGGCGGAAGTGCGGGGAGGCGTTGCCGCCCACGCCGCAGGCCGAGGATGACGAAACCACCGAGCAGGACCACGAGCCCTGCGCCGATCACCGAGGTTCCCGCCACCTTGATCCGCTGGTTCGCGCGCGTCATCACGGACTCGGCGCGATCGGCGAGCGGTGCGTTGCCGTACTCCGAAAACGTGCTGAAGGCGCGGTTCGCGTTCTGCCGGGCACGGATGACATTCCAGCCATCGATCTCCGACTCGGCCTTCTTGAGATCATCGGTCGCTTGCAGCCCCCGGTCCGCACGCTGCTGATACTGCACGAGGATGAGGGGTGGTTTGGCATCCGGTATCGCCTTATAGAGATCGCGCGCCTGATCGAGCAGAAGCTTGGTGCGGGGGTAATCGTTCTCCTCCAGCGCCTGCTGGGCATCGCGCACGCGCGTCTCTGCCTCCGAACCGGCCCGCGCCTTGGAGAGCAACGCCTGCGCATCAGAAGCGCGCTTCGGCGTGCCGATCTGCTGGAGGAAGGCGATCGCGGGGGTGAGCAGGGTGACTGCCTGCGAGTATTGCCCGACGCCGACGAGTTGCGTTGCCTCGTCGATGTCGTAATAGGTGAACTGGTTCCGCTGCCAGAGCCCACCGAGAAACTGGGGCAGGTACGCCTTCCACTTCGCTTCGAGCGTCGTCGCGGCGGACGTCCCCTCGTTCGTGTAGACGAGTTGCATCGCCTGCCGCCAATCCTTGCGGGCCTCCGGCTTGCTCAATCGGTCGAGGAAGGAGCGATATTGCCGGAAGCCGTAGGTGTCGATCAGGAAGGAGACGACGCTGTACTGCTGCCCTGCGAGGGTCGCATCGGAACTGTTCGCGAGCGTTGACCAATCGGAGAGGCGGTCTGCGCCTGCTTGCTGGTTCAGTGTGGCGACGAGGGCGGAGAGGTCCGCCGGCGGCGCTTCCCCATAGAGCGCCGTGCCACGCACGAAGCCACCGGGCAGGTTGCCGCCGCTCATTGTCGCGACGATCTGCTGCGTGAGGAGCATCCGCAGATTGAGTGTCAGTTCCGGTGCCTTCAATCCGCTCATGCGCGGCACGGCGATGTAGATACCGCCGCTGTCCACCCCGCTATAGAGGTTCGCATCGTTCTGCGCGGCAGGTACAGCAGCCGTGAACTGGGCGATGTCGGTATAGAGATAGATCGGCACCGGGCGTGGCACGAGCCGCGAGCCATCGAAAATGTTCGTTTCCGTCTCGTAGACACGGTCGGCAATTTGCTTGTAGATATCGACCTGGGCCGCGACGGGATCACGCTGTGACGCGTAGATGCCGAAATACTGAGTGGTTTCGCTGTATTGCCAGGGGCCGCCCGGTGCGGTGAGGAAGGGGGAATCATCCGCGGCGACCGGGGGCACGATCATCACGGTCGCGAGGAGCGCCAGGAGCAGCGCGCGCGCAATTATCGCCCCGGCACGGGACCTGAAGCCGAGTAGGGTGTTCCAAAGGAGCGCGGTGGATGCCGCCGGGGGTCGGTTATCTGTCATGGCTGATACCGTATCGCGTATGGGCGGGAGGGCGCGTGCGTGACAGCCACCAAACGCCGTCTGCTACCGCCAGAAATGGACATCGCCGGTGCCGTTGGGTGCTGGGACACTATACCATACATCGTGTCCGCCTGTATTCGTTGTTGCGCCGCACCCTCGCTGCGACGATACGCTACCGCGATTGATCGGGCATTGCAAGGTGTGAACGATGAGAGACGCGAGCCGCGAAGCCCCGAACTCCGAACCGTCTACTCCCCTTACGTCCAAAGACGCATAAATGGTTGATGGGGTTCCCCGAGTGTGACGCGATAGACATCCGGGTTAGTGAGCGCTTCCCACTGCGCGAAGCCCGCCCGCCCGTCGAAATGTCGCAGGAGGAGGGCCAGCAGGTTACCGTGCGTGACAACGACTGGTCGGTGCGCGGGATGCTGCCGTCGCCGCCTTGATTGCCGCGACGGCCCGCGCGGTCGCCGCCCGGCTCGATTCGCCGCCCGCGAGGCAGTAGTCGAAGTCGTCGAAGCTCTTTTCAAGATGCACGCGCCAATCGACAAGGGGCGCTTCACACAAGACGCGCTCGATGAGACGATCATCGGTTTCGATGGGCACGCCGAGCCGCATGGCGAGCGGTGTGATTGATGCGCGGGCGCGGTGAAAGGGGCTGGAAAGGATGCGGCCGATGCCGAGCGGGGCGAGAAGGTCCGCGAGGGCTTCGGCCTGGCTCTCTCCGAGCGGCGTCAACGGTGCGTCCGGTTCCTGGCCCGTCGCCTGACAGTGGCGCACCAGATAAAGGCAGGGTGCGATGGCGGCGGTCATACCGCAATCAGGCTCGTCTCGTACGTCCGGCTCCCAGAGTTGCTCCCAGGCACCACCCGTGATCATCCACCGCGTCGATTGCCGTCTTCAGGCCGTCCGGCATGAAGGGCGTCGTCAGGACGGTCGGCAGACGGAGCCGGTAGCGGCTGGCGAGGATGCCCTTCGAGGAAGGTGATCTCGTGCGCGTGCGCGGGCGCGAGATCGAGCAGGATGAGCACATCCATATTGAGTGCGCGCCAATATGCCTCGCGGGAGACGCGGCGTGCGATGCCGCTGTTCCTGGTCGCGTCTGCTTTCCGGTTCCGGCGCGGGCGCTTCCTGCTCCTCACGCGGCAGGGCGACCTCGGTGACGTAGGCATTGAGGGCGAAATCCCGCCACGTCATCAGCGTGTGCGAGATCAGTGGCGCGTGCGCACGCAACCCGGCGAGGAGATACTGCGCGATCCGCGCCGACCGTGCCCGGTCCGCATTGAAGATGAACCAGCCCTGCCCTTGCCGCACGCGGTTTCGATCGTGTCGAGATACGCGGACAGACGAATGAGCAAATCACGATCCTGAATGGAGACATCATCCGGTGCCGGGGAGAGCGAGAAACGATCATACATCGCCATATGGTCTCACCCTCGGCTAGTGTACGAACAGTCCTCTTGCTAAGAGGTACGCCGAAGTCGCTGCAAGTAGGGGCTAGCGAGGAGATTTTCTCAGTACTCATCGCACTCAGCACTCAGCACTTCGTTACGCCGTGACGCTCGCGGTCGTCATCCAGTGGGGGTTATTGAGCGGTGCCATCGAAGTCGCGGGTCGTCTTCCAGCCTTCGATTGCGCCGGTCTCCGCGCCGCTCACGGTGGCGGCACGCTGCTGAAGCTCTTCCATCTCCGCCGCGCTCATCGGCGTGAAGGTTTGCGCCGACATCGGAGCGCCTGCTCCAGATCGCGCATGTTCTCACAGCCGGTAATCACGACCGAAGTCGGCAGAGTAAGGGCGTAGCGCAGGCATTCCGGGCGCAGTGATCGTGCCGTCCTTGGGGATGCGACCGGAGGCGAGCGGCTTCATGCCGAGCACGCCGATATTGCGTTCGACGAGCACCGGCAGCACGCGCGCCTGGAAACTGCGGAAGTGATAGTCCATCGCATTGAGCGGCATCTGCACGGTGTCGAAATCGAATCCCTGATCGAGCATCTTCAGGTGAACCTCGGGGTCCTTGTGACCGGTGAAGCCGATGTAGCGAATCTTGCCCGCTTCCCGCGCCGCGACGAGCGCCTCGATCGCACCGTTCGGGGCAAAGACGCGCTCCGGGTCGTCGATGCGGATCATCTCATGCAGTTGCATCAGGTCGATGTGGTCCGTCTGGAGCCGCTCAAGGCACTGGTCGATCTGCGCGGCGGCGGCCTCGCGGGATTGGCCGTCGATCTTCGTCATCAGAAAGACTCGTTCGCGGTAGCCACCCCGCAGCGCATGGCCCATTTTCACTTCCGCCTGACCGCCGTGATAATCCCAGCAGTTATCCATGAACGTGAGCCCGCCATCAATTGCGGCGTGAATGATCCGGGTCGTCTCCGCCGGGTCCGTCGGCCGCGCCACATGCGCCCCACCCAGCCCAATCGCACTCACCCGCTCACCCGTCTTGCCCAATGTCCGGTACTGCATCCAGTCACCCTCCTTTGAAAGAGAAAACATACGAACCGCAGAGAGCGCAGAGGACACAGAGGACGCAGAGAAGGAGAGAAAGGGAATTGATGGAGAAAGCGAAATCTCTGTACTGTCAGCGCCTTGTCTTTACCATACCCTTTTTCTCTCTCCCCGTCTCTGTGTCCTCTGCGTCCTCTGCGCTCAATCCCGTGCCCCAGTGGTCAGGTAGTGCGTCAATGGGTCGCGGGTGAGGTGCGCGATGCCGAGGTCCGCAGGGGTGCGGGTGGCGGCGCGGAAATCTTGACCCGTGACGGCGGAACCAAGGTCGGTCAGTGCGGACATCACGGGCGTGGGCACATCAAATTGCGTGCCGAGCGCGGCCCAGGTCGCGATGCCGAAGGGAATGTCCTCGGAGAGCCAGCGGGTATCGAGCGAGCCGGGGGCGCGCAGTTGCGTCAACATGCGGCTGCCGTTGATCGTTGCCCAGAGATCACCCTTTGGGCCGAACCCCGCGCGCCAGTACGCCTCCTCGACGGGATCGAGGGTGAGGCCGAGCCGTGCGCCGATCGCGATCCGTTCGGCATCAACCGCCTTGATCGCGCGGACGACGCCTGGCGTCACCCCTTCCTCGTAGAAGTAGAAGTCGCCGCGCGCGTACTCGACGCGCCCCGCATTGAGCAGCACCCCGGCGGGATGGAGGATCGGGTTCCCCGCGCTCAAGCCGCAAGCGACGACATGCGGATAGGCGCGGACACCGGGGAAAACATCTGCGAGGAGTGCGAGGAGACGGTCATTCTCGCGTGCGGGGAAGGCGGCGACACCGAGGCCGGAGACGACGCCCCAGATATGCGCGTGGTCCGGCGCGAGTTTGCGGCAGACGTACGGCGCGGTGTCCGCTTCCGCGATCACGACGCCATTGAGCGTCCCCGCCGCGCGGGCCGCCTCCGCGAAGGCGAGCGCGCCCATGTTCCCTGGGGTCAGCACGATCACATGCCCCGGTCGCAGATGCGGCACGCAGGCGGCGGCGAAGGCCCGATGCGCGTACGACGGCACGGGGGCAAGCACGAGATCGTTCGCGGCGAGTGTTTCGCCGATGTCCGTCGAAACGTGAGAGAGGCGCGCCATACCCTGCTCCGCGACGCCGGTGAGGCGGATCGCGCCATCCGTAAGCGGGGCAAGCGTCCCCGCGTGCGCGGCTATCTCCCAGAGCGTCACCTGAAAACCGCGCAACTGGAGGTTCGCCGCGAGCGAGAACCCCGTATTCCCCCCACCCAGCACCGCCACCCGCCGTTCAGCCATCGTCCCCTCCTGTGCAAATACGAAGCGCAGAGACCGCAGAGAACGCAGAGGACACAGAGGGGGAAAGAGAAGAAATGCAATAGTGTTGTTTCATCATCTTTCTTCCTCTGCGTTCTCTGTGTCCTCTGTGCCCTCTGCGCTCATCCCTTATCGCTGCGGTACGCGGCTGCGAGGGTGGTGAAGAGGGCGCAATAGGCGCGGCGGGAGGTCATGAAGGCATCGAGCAGGTAGGACTCGTTCGGTGCGTGGACCTGATCGCCCGGCATCCCCCAGGAGAAGAAGACCATGTCCGCGCCCAGCTCGGTCTGGAGGGTTTCCGCGATGGGCAGGGTGCCGCCGAGACGGACGACGAGCGGTTCCTTGCCGTAGAGATCGGTCAGAACGTCGCGCGCCGCCATCAGCGCGGGATGATCGCCGCGGATGCTGAAGGGCCGCGCCGCGCCGGGGAAGCGGCGGACGGTGGCGGTCGCACCGGGGGGGCAATGCGCTCGCACATGCGCCTCGATCGCGTCGATGATCGCTGCGGGCTCCTGATCGGGGACGAGGCGGCAGGTGATCTTCGCGTGTGCCTCGCTGGGTGTGACGGTCTTCAACCCCTCGCCGGTGAAGCCGCCCCAGATGCCATTGAGATCGAGCGTCGGACGCGCGCCGCGCTTCTCATTGACGGTGTACTCCGGCTCGCCCCAGAGCGCCGGGAGCGCAAGCCCCGTGCGATATTCTTCGTCGTCCATCGGGATGGCGGCGAGTTGCGCGCGATCCTCTGTGGTGAGCGCGCGCACGGGTTCGTAGAAACCCGCGACCGTTACGCGGCCCGCGTCGTCGTGCATTGTCGTGACGAGCCGGGCGAGGGCTTCGACCGCGTTCGGCGCGACCGCGCCGTGCTGACCGGAGTGAAGGTCCGTGTTCGCGGTGCGGAGGTCGATCTGACAGGCGGCGATGCCCTTCGAGCTGACGGTCAGCGAGGGCGTCTCCGGCCCCCACATGCCGCCGTCGGCGGAGAGGGTGAAATCGGCAGTGAGCAGGCTGCTGTTCTCTCGCACGAACTGATGGAGGTTCGGCGAGCCGATCTCCTCTTCGCCCTCCAACATGCATTTGAGACCGATAGGCAGGCTGCCGTGGACGGCCAGATATGCCTCGATCCCTTTGAGGGCGGCGAACATGTTGCCCTTGTCGTCTGCCGCGCCACGCGCGTAGAGACGACCGCCGCGAATCGTCGGCTCGAACGGCGGTGTCTCCCAGAGGTCGAGCGGGTCCGGTGGCTGGACATCGTAATGACCGTAGAGAATCGCGGTCGGCGCGCCATCGGGGGCGGGCCAGACGCCGTAGACAACCGGGTTCCCGCCCGTAGGCAGGAGGGCGACGTCCTGCGCCCCGAGTGTCCGCAACTGGTCCGCGACCCATTCGGCGGCGTGCCGCATGTCGTCACGATGTTCCGGCAGGCTACTGATGCTCGGGATACGCAGAAGCGTCGTCAGTTCTTCGAGGTGGCGTGCGTCGTGTTCGCGAGATAGGCATCACAGGCAGTGTCGCTCATTGCGTCCTCCGGAGTAGGCGGTAGTCGGTAGTCAGGGCAGTGGTGCGGAGTTTCGGGCGGTGCTGTGCGGGAGAGCGTATCACGGGCGCGGAAGTGCGGCAACGAAAAAGGCCAGCGCGAGTCGTGCTGGCCTTTCCCATTCTGACTACCGACTACCGACTACTGGCTACTGGCTACTGACTATTGGCTACTGACTCCCCACCGCCCGGTACCGGTCTCGTTTTGAGATACCGGGCGGGGCGGCTTTTTTGCGTTACTTGCGCGGGGATATTTGCCTGTGCGATGCATGTGCTACCCTATGCACACGATTGAGTACAGGAATGAGAGGGGTGCAAGATGGAAGCAGCGCGTGCAGGCAATGCACTGGGGCGACGTGGACTGATTGCGGGTGCAGCGGCATTGGTGGCGGGGATCGCAGCGAAACAGACCAGCCAGCCGGTGGCGGCAGCCGGCACTGTCATGCTCGGGATTCAGGGCAATGTTGCGACGGCGATGACGACCGTGATCAACGACGCGGCGACCGCCACGGCGGGGCCCGCGCTCTATGGCTACCGGACGACTACTGCCGTCGGTTCCGCCGCGAACTTCACCGATGCCGGGATTATCGGCGCAACGGACATCGCCAATGCCGACGGGGTATTAGGCGATGTCACAAACGCCGGCGGGAGCGCGAAGGGGGTGCATGGACTCGCCGGGGCCGGCTACGGGGTGTACGGAAATGTGATCTTCGGCGGCACCGGCACCGGTGTCGGCGGGTACGGCGGCAGTGGCCCCGGCGTCTCCGGCACATCCATGAGCGGCTATGGGGTCGTCGGGCAGGGCGGGCTCGCACCGCTCCGACTCATGCCGGTATTTTCGGGCATCGGCGCACCGACTACCGGCACGCACGCCGCCGGGGAACTGTACGTCGATCAGCCAGGATCGCTCTTCTATTGCAAAGAGGCCGGTACACCGGGCACGTGGATCAATCTCTCCACCCCGGCCACGACTACCGCCGGTGTCTCCGGTATCGCGACTCCCGGTGGCACGGCAACCGGGGCGGTGAGTCTGGTGGCTGGCAGCAATGTCACGATCACCGAGGCGGGCAACACGATCACCATCGCCAGCGCGGGCAGCAGTGGCGTCGGTCCGCAGCTCACTTTCCTCCCTACCCCTGAGCGCTTCGTTGATACGCGTGCTAATCTCGGTGGACTGCAAGGCCCGGTCGCTGCGAACACGACCCACACCTTCCCGATGACCGGACGCAGTGGGCTGAGCGGCAATGCTGCGCTCCAGGTCCCCGACACGGCGACAGCCATTGTGGGTAATCTCACGGTGATCGGGGCAGCGGGTATCCCGCTCGGCTCGTTCCTGACGGTCTGGCCGGGTGGGACGCAACCGACGGTCTCGAACATCAACTTCGGTCCTGCCACCGTCACCGGAGCGGTGGCGAACAGCTTCGCCGTGGCGCTGACGAGCGTGGGCGGGCATGGCTCACTGAACGTCTTCAACCTCTCGGCATGCGACTACATCCTGGACGTGACCGGCTACTACAAGTAGCGCTATCACCTACCCCCGGTACCGCACGGCTTCCCCACCGTGTAGGGCTGGGCGGCAGTGATGCCGCGCAGTTACGTGCGTGCGTCGGTTGGATCACTCATTTCCTTCACTCCCTCCATGCCAACACCCGATTGGGCGGTCCCGCAAAGCAGTGCGTGGGGCAGTCCCGTGCATCCGCGCTGACGGATCGGGCACCTTCCGCCATGCGCGCGAGGACGCCTGCGGACTGTCCCGCTGCCGGTGCGAGATCGCGGATTGTCATGCCGCATGAGCGTCGCCCGACGCGAATCCCCCTGCTGATCCGCCACCGAGTGCCGATCAGCCCAAATAGCCCACTCTCTACCCCTTCCTCCCCACCGCCCTAATCACCAGACTGCCCGGACATGCGTGCAAGCGCTTCCTGGTGCGACACTGGAGTTGGGGCGGCTATTTTAGCGGCAGACTATTGATTCATGAGAGCGTCGATCTTCGGCTGTTCTTCGCGCTCCCAAGCCTCGGCAAGCTGTTTCGAGAGCCGTTCATCCGTTGTTGTGAATGCCCAATAGTTACTCTGCTCACCATCTCTCGCAAGCAAAACATGGTTAGGCAAGTCAACATTCCACCATAGAACGGGATGTGGATGCTCAGATCGAGCATCAGGCTGCATAAGATCTATGCCCGCTTCATTGGCAAGTTTCATAAACTCGCGGCGATGAACGTGACAGCCATAGAGGATGTCAACCAATGCCTTGTGATAGTCTTTGTATTTGTCGTGGCTATAGTCTAGCGAGCGAGCATATTTTTTTGCCTCATAGTAGCGATCTTCGTACATTGGTAACCTCCTCCCTTACATTAAGCCGACTTTGCGTCGTTCCTCTATGGGAAACTTGATGACGTTCTCCATGTTCTCAGGCTTTTCTTCTCGGAGGCGCTCTCGTTCCTGTGCCGCTAAGGCATCCATAAGCCCATCAAGTCCTACTGTGGACGCGATCGTCAATACGTTGGTGACTAACTCATTGAGCGAGATGCCTTGCCGCTCGGCCTCTTGCGCTACTGCAGCATGGATGGGTGGGGCGACGCGGACCATGAACTTTCCGCTTTTTGGAGAAACGTCCTCCTCGATCCGTGGCGGAGGAACCGGCCTATTTAATGCAACTGCAGTTGCAATCCAAGCTAACTTGGCGTCTTCGGCCATCTCGTACATCTCTTCCATGCTGTCGCCAACTGCCAAGTGACCCGGAAGTTCGAGAATCTGACCAATCCAACCATTGTCTTCATCGTGAGTAACGCTCACCGCGTAGAGGCGAGCGGCTAAACGCTCGACTTCTGCCGTGATCGGCACTTCATTTTCGTTCGTCATAGTGCGTCACCCTCCCTTTCTGATTGAAGAATACGCGAGATATCTACGGCCTTGACTGCCTTTACTACAAAGGCTGGCTTAAGGTGCGGCTTATGAAATGGGATCGTAAGCACGTTCGCTAATAGTGGATGGACATAGGTGTAATGACTGCTTCCACCGCCCGGCTGTTTACACAAAAACCCGTTGTCTTTGAGCAACGCATCGAGGTCATCGAAACGAACATTCTTGGGATTATTGCGGATTGCTAATTCTCGTTTCTCCCGCGTTGTCATAAGCGAATGATACCATATGTAGTATCGTGACTCAATGGTCATGCAGGATCGCTCACAGGCGTATACTCCGCCTATGTCATGACATAGAGACCGCCCCCCGCCCTCACCCTCCGATTCCCCAGCGTCCTCCTCCTGCGCGCCCTCGGCGATCACCTCGACGCGATCGGTACGGACTGGGCCGACGACATCGACACCCTTCCGACATGAGCGGCATCCACATGCTGGAGATCCATTCGCTGATCGCGGCGGGTGTGCAGGCGAGCTATATCGCGCACGAGGAAGAGGGGGATGGGGTCGGTCTGACGGTGAAGGGCTGGACGTGGTATGCGAAGGACATTGAACGGCGTCGTAAGTGTGCAGCATGGAAACGGCCCGCCGAAGCGAGCCGCCAGCGGTCCGGAATCGCCCACCTCAAGTGATCTGGATCTGCCCGGTCACCGTTCCCATCGTGGGGCGATGACCGGGCAGCGTCAGTCTCGAAACGGGCTGAGGCTGTTTTACAAAATGCATGCATGGTGTTGGGCGTTGGTAGGGGACGGGTTTTGCTCATCCAGTCGTCTCGTGAGTACTAGCGGCAGTGGGGGCCGCAGTCGCCGCCACAAAGCCATTGAGAATGTCGTGGACATAGCACATCGCAATCTCAAAGCCTTCGATAAAGGTGCGTTCGTTGACTGAATCGCCTTCTTTTTCCTTGTATTTCGCTGCCTCGACTCTGGCAGTCGCATGCCCCTCTGCGGAAGGATTATTGTCATCGGACCACGCGAACATAATCAGTACGCGTTCCCGGAACTCTGTATCGCTGAGTTGGAATAACGGTTCTTCGAGGTATCGTTTATCAGCCATATTCGTCACTCAACTCCTCCCGCCCACTGACGGCATCTTATGCGTCACCCACATCCAGCTACGCCTCACTCCCAGCGGTCTCCGATGTGAGGCGTAGGGACCTGCGAGAACGTCGGTGCCCAGCACCCCTTCTCAAACGCCGCTCCATTCAGTCCCCCATACACCGCTCGAAACTCCTCCGCGATCGCATCCTCCGCGGAGATGTCACCGGCCCGCTCGCAGGAGCGGATCGCGGTGATCTTGATCCGTGTGATTGCGTGCTTGTTGAGGGATGTGAATCGGGGTGAGAAACAGAAAAACGCCGCCCCATACGGAGCGGCGTAGATACCCGTCTACTTCTTGAAGTAGTCCGCGTTGATCTGGATGAAGTTCTTCCACTCGTCCGGCAGGTCCGGCTCGAAGAAGATCGCCTCAACCGGGCATTCAGGCGCGCAGACACCGCAGTCGATGCATTCGTTCGGATCGATGTAGTACATCGTGTCATCATCGGTCGCATGGATGCAGTCGACGGGGCACACCTCGACACAGGACGCATCCTTCACACCGATGCACGGTTCAGCGATGATATAGGCCATCGTGTATTTCCTCCCTCGGACCACAACCACCCAACGTCCGCTGGCATGATCCCGCACGTACGTATGCTCGCGAGTGTAGCACGCAAGGGAGCAACGAGCAACGAGCAATGACGGAAAAGTAACGAGTATCGAGTAACGAGAGGTCGCGATCCCATTCTCGTTACTCGATACTCGATACTCGTTACTCGAATGCTTCTTGGCGGGCGATGACGGCGAGCTTTTGCAGGCCGAGGCGGAGGCGGGTCTTGATCGTGCCGAGCGGTTCGCCGGTCTCGTCGGCGATCTCGCGGTGGGTGAGGCCACCGAAGTAGGCGAGTTCGAGGGCGTGCCGCTGCTCGGGCGGGAGCGTCATCAGGGCGCGGCGCACCTGCTCGCGCAGGCAGCGGTCCGTCGCTTGGGTGGCGACATCACACGTCTCGTCTGCCAGGGTATCGAGCGGCGCGTGGTCGTTGGTCGGGTCCGGGGTGATCGTCACCGTGCGCGGGCGGGCCGCTTGCCGCCGCAGTTGGTCGAGCGCGAGGTTGCGGGTGATCCGAAAGAGCCAGGAGCGCAGGCCGTTCGGGTTCCCCTGAAAGGTGTGTGCGCCGCGCCAGACACGCATGAACGTCTCCTGCACGACCTCCTCCGCGACCTCGGGATTGCGGACGATGCGCAGCGACAGGCCATACACGACATCCGCGTACCGCGTGTAGAGCACGGAGAGGGCGTTCTCATCGCGCGCGCAGATCGCCACGATCAGCACTTCATCGCTCGGCGCTTCGGGTGCCGGCAACGCGTGCAGATGGGTGGGCGCGTGATGGACAAGACGCAAAGTCGTTACTGCGGACGATGCTGACATGGTTCACTCCCCCCTTTGCCGCTCCTGGCCCCACGCCATCGCGGCCCGCCGTACACCCCGGCGTTTCTTCCCAATCCACCCGTTTGTGGACTTCGGTGGTATCGCTGGGGCCAGAATAGCGACGGTCTCGTACGGGGGTCTGAACGGCCTCCTACTGCGCGCTGAATTCTGCGCGAATTGCTCGTACAGGAGCGGGGAATTTCCTGGTTTGTGTTACGACGTGGCCGCTGTAATGAATCCGTAATCTTCTCCCATGCGTCTCTCTCCCCAACAGCGGGTGCGGTGTGGCGGTGTGAGGGCAATGAAAGGGAGGGGAATCATGGCACCGGAGGAACTGGCACGGAAATGGGTGGAATCGTGGAACACGGGCGATTTCGCGACCGGGTACGCGCTCTTTGCCTCTGATGCGTGGTTGGGCATCACCGCGCCGAGTGCGGGAACGCGCGTCGATCAGGGCGATCAGGACGCGCGTGCGTGGAAAGCGGCCTTCCCGGATGGCAAGGGCACGATCACGAACCTGCTCGTGAGTGGCGACACGGTCGCGATGGAAGTCGAGTGGACCGGGACGAATACGGGCAGCATGATTGGCATGCCGCCGACCGGCAAGTCCGTCAAGGCAGCAGGCGCGATCTTCGTTACCGCGAAGGACGGCAAGATCACTCGCCTCATACATCACCGTGATGTGGCCGGGATGATGATGCAACTCGGCATTCTCCCCGGGCCGCAGTAGTGCGCCACGAGCAGCGAGCAACGCGCAGATAGCCTTCAAGATGTACGCAGTTGAGGCTTATTCTGGTGGTACGGGTGTCCAATGAGCACCCGTACCAACGGGTTTTCCCTATTGAACCTCATAACTTCTACGCCTAATTGACTCGCACCTCTTTTACCGAAATGATTATGGATACTACCGTCATTTCCGGAGCCGTCACATTCCGAATATTTCCCGAGGATGTCGGTCGGCAATTATCGGGTAATGGGTCGCGTTCATCCGCTCGCACTTTTGTATTGCACACAACGGCCCTTGCCTTTATCATGACGCATCTGGCACGATCGCGCATGAGGAGCCAAGCCACCCCAGGATGGATCGGCTCATTGGCAGGCAGGGACGATTGCTGATCACGCACCTCGGGGGCGTGAGGGTCGTGATTGTACGGTGTTCGTCATCTGCAAAGCTCACGAAAGCCGTTGCGGCCACGGCGCGGATACATGGAGTGTCTGTCCATCTGCTCGGTGGAGGAGATAGGTGCAATCGCGACTCATGACGCGGCCGCGCCACGATGCAGCACCGTGGGAGCTCCTTTCTGCCGTTCCCTCCCCCGACACGGTGATGGCCACGGTACGGAGCGAGGGCGATCCCGGACAATTAGTAGGCGACACAGAGCAACGGGGCAACGCTGCTTCGTCGGAAGACGCCGCCAGGATGCCCGATCGATTGGGCCACAGTATCGGTCGGATTTCCATCCTTCCCCCACGTACGGATAGCGGCGCTCTTCCTATCCAGCGCGCCCCCGATCCTGCGGGGACGACGGCAACTCCCGACGACGGCGCGCCGCAGCCGGGAGCAGACGGCGCGGTGCCGCTCGATGCCGCCAAAGCGTCGTCCGGCTCCACAACGATCCAGGACCCGCCGACGATGCAGTCCACGACCATCCATGGCACGACCCTGACTGCTGTGGCCGCCGCCCTGCCAGATGAAGCCGGATCGGTCAATTCGATTTCTCCGTC
Source organism: uncultured Chloroflexia bacterium (assembly GCA_963763655.1). Taxonomy (GTDB): domain Bacteria; phylum Chloroflexota; class Chloroflexia; order Thermomicrobiales; family JALYUS01; genus JALYUS01. Next base: position 164,631 of record CAVXPY010000001.1, on the reverse strand, counting down.
GCGACGCAGGGGGAGCCAGCCACCGCCGCGACGCTTAATGTGACGCAGACGATGACCCTGCCCCATTGGGTGGAGCGGGACAAAGTATCCGGCGCCGCCCAGCGCTCGTGGGACCGCTTCCTCGATGCGCTCACGCAACACGAGAGTGGGCACGTGGCGATCGACAAGCGGCTGTTCGCGAACGGACATCAACGATTTGTCGGTATTGCCGCGGCACAGGTGGGGCAGACGAGCAGCCGCCTGCGTGCGGAGGTGCAAGCCAAGCAGGATGAGTTCGACACCCAGACTGACCATGGTCGCAAAGGGATCCCGCCGACTCTTCTGGATACCACTGCTGATGCAGATGCGGGCGGTACCCCAAAGTCCGCCCCGGCGGACGATCAGGCAACACCGGGGATCGGTGATCCTGCTGCCGCTCCCGCACCGAGCACCGGACTACCTTCATTGCAGGCCCGATTATTCCTCAACCCGGCGGACGATCCGTACGAGCGCGAGGCGAATGCGGTCGCGGACCACGTGATGCGTCTCCCCTCGAGCGAGCAGACGGCGGTTGGGGGCATCGGCCACGTACAACGGCGGGTCCAGCGACTCTGTGCTCAGTGTGCGAAGGCGCTCGAAGAAGATGATGAGGGCCATCTCTGTCCCGAGTGCGCGGCGAAAGTGGGCGGGGAGGAGCGCAACAAGTACGTCTCGCGCAAGGAGGCGGACACAGGCATCTCCTCGAACTCGCGGAACGTCCCGTCGGTGGTCAGCGATACGCTCCGCACGGGCGGTGAGCCGCTGGATCGGGACACACGCACAGATATGGAGGGTCGCTTCGGGCACGATTTTAGCCGTATCCGCATTCATGCGGACTCCCATGCCGCCGAATCTGCGCGCTCCATCAATGCCCTGGCATACACCGTGGGCGAACAGGTCGTCTTTGGAGCGGGTCGCTACGCACCGCAGAGCGACAGCGGGCGCTGGCTGCTCGCGCATGAACTGACGCACACGATCCAGCAGCGCGGGGACGCGGTGACGCCCATGCGTGCGGACGGGCTTGCCATCCAGCGGGATGAGGACAAGAAGGAGGACTTCGACACCGAGCAGCGCCGCCTCATCCGCGATGCGAAGACGGTCGGTGATGTGAAGGACATCAATGCCCAGGCGTTCCACCTTGCCTCCGATGACGACCGTTACCGATTGATCGGTATCCTGCTCAACCAGGGGTGGGTTGGCCCGCGCGACGAGTATTATCTCGAACATATCTGGGGCAGTTTCGGCAAGAACCTCCCGGACGCGGCGCGTAAGGGCCTCGTCCTCTGGAACCAGTGCGTCGAGCGCGGCGCGGACCTGTGGGATTTGGCCGAGTTAGGGCCGATGAAAGACAATTTCAAAGCAGACGTCGCCGCAAAGACACGTGGGTATCTGGTGAAGAATCGCGAGTTCGTCCAAAAGGAGCAGAAGACGCTCGGCTTGGACAAGGCACAGACGCCCCCCACGGTGGATCAGTACAAAGCGCTTGCGGATCTCAAGGAGGCCGCGAAGCAAGTTGAGGTGGCGGAGCAGAAGCAGGCGGCGCTCCAACAGCTCAAGGTCGGGTACAACCCCATCCCGAACATCGGTGACGACCCCACCGACATGCGCCCAGAAAAAGAGCGCTGGGAGGTGAAGGAGTTCAATCCGGACGCGCCGCCGAAGCATAGCGGCCCCGTCGGGTTCGAGAACGGGCCGATGCCGACGTGGGAAGCGACGAACGCCGAACATCAACGGCTCGAATCCACGATCAAGGGATTCGCAACGAAGCACCCGTCCATCTACGCGCTGCGCCGGGATCAGGAGATCCACGATGTCGCGAGTGGGACCGACGACGCCAAGACGCGGCAGACCATTGCCACATCGCTGCAAGGGGTGCTGGACAACATCGCGACAACCGAGGGCAAGCTGTCGGACCCGAAGAGTACGCTCCCGCTCGAACTGCACCCGGTCCACCACCAACTGTATGCGACGCCCGGATCGCCATGGAGCGAGCCGTTCGGGCAAGGGGTCGCGAAACAGGCGATCAAGGGATACGAGGACGCGGAGTGGTGGCGAGAGGTCGGCGTGAACGCATTGCAACTCGCGCTCTTCGCCGTCGCCGAGCTCGCGACGGGCGGGGCGGCGGTCTTCTTCCTCGCCCTCGGCGCGGGTGTCGGGGTGGTGCGCGCGGAGCAGGATTGGGAGAAGTGGCAGGAGAAGAACGCCGCAGAGAAATCGAACCTCTCCGACGAGACGAAGCTGCTGGAATCGGGCACGGCCGACGCTGCCCTGATCACGGCGGTGCTGGATACCGCGACGGCTTTCCTCGATCTGTATGGTGCCGGCTCCGCCGCAGTGCGAGAGGCGAAGGGTGTCGCGGCACTTGAGGAACGCTTGGCCGCCGCCGAGGCGAAAGAGGCCGGCAGCGCGATCGAGACGGAGATCAAGCAGAAGCAGGAATGGCAGTTCAAGGATACGGTGACAGGCGAAGCGCATACCGCGCACGCGACGGACCGTGGCCTCGAGATTTGCAGCGATCCGCCATGCATGATCATCCCACAGCGGATGCGCCAGCGGTTCGACAGCCTTCCTGGCACAAAGAGCGCGGAAACCGAAGCAGGGTTGAATCACCTGATCGCAGGAGCCGAGGGGAACTCCACCGCATGGCAAGCCGTGAAGAAGGAATTGGACGCGGTCGTGGCCGAACGCGACGCCTTAGGGGCATTGACCCCACGCCAGAAGATCGATTTCAACCAGAAGATGCGCGCGATTGAGGAGCGTATGGGTACGCTGCAGGACGCATCCTCGAAGCTGGAGGATAACTTCGGGGCGCTCGCGCGCGAGCATCAGGTGCGCACAGGCATCGCGGCAGAACCCGGGATGACCCTGCCCCACGGAGGATCGGACGCCGAAGTCCGCACCGCACTAGGAATGCGCGCAGATGAACCGTGCGCCGACATTCTCGCTGGCGATGGGAATGGGAAGTGGGTCATCTCCGAAAGCAAGGGCGACGACATCAAACACGCGATCGATCAGATGGTGCACACGGAAACGCGTCTTCGGGAGGCCAGTGCGAAAGACGTGACAAAGATTGGTACGGTGACAGACGTCGAGTATCGCATCTATCCGAGCCCAACGGTGTACGAGAACCTTGGATCCACAGGAAGCGGGCGATTCGGCAGGGATGCCGACGGATTCCTCACCAAAGACAGTGTGCAGGTTGTGACCGAGACGACGAGCAGGAAAGTGCGGATTTTGCCACCACCGGGCGGCTAACACACGGCACGATGGGACAGACGAAACGGAGGTTCTCTCGAGACGATTCCTTCGTGCGTACGGGCTGTCGAGCATGAGCAATGAGTAGTGAGATAGGGCGTTACCCACTCATTGCTCATTGCTCATTGTGCGCTTTGCCCAATCGTCGGCACCCACGATGCCTGCGGGAATCGCCCCGTGGAAGATGACATTCAGACTCTGCCGCAGGTAGTCATCCGCCGCTTCCACGTCGCTCGTCCGATACTGCGTCGCCACACTCACCACGATCAGGTTCGCTACCAACTGCCCAAACTGCCCCGCATCCAACCCTGTCCGGAACCGTCCCCCCCGCTGCCCCGCCGTCGTCACCTTGGCGATCAACTCCGCCAGCGTGAACGCCTGGGTCGCGCGCACCGCCCGCTCGACATCGGGGTTGAGGAGTTCGTGGCAGAGGACGACGACCGCCTCACCATGCGCCTCGAGCAGGGAACGGACGGCGAGCCAGATGCGGTAGATGATGCGCTCGGCGGAGAGATTGGCCTTGATCTGCTCATCGACCTGCGCGGTGAGGGCGATCATGAGGTCGCGACCAAACTCGACGACGACCGCTTCCTTGTAGCTGAAGTAGTTGAAGAAGGTCCCGCGGCAGACATCGGCGGCGTCCGCAATGTCGTCGATGGAGGTATTGTAGAAGCCCTGGGAGTTGAAGAGTTCGACAGCACGATGGATGATGGCGGCACGCGTTTGCAGTTTCTTCCGCTCCCGCAGCGAGGGGCGCGCGGAAATCCTGCGTCGTGTGCTCGCCTGATGCCACCGTTGTTCTGTAACCATCTCTCGTATCCTTCCCTTGCTACGTACGCTTCTTGAACGGTACGTCGCCGCACCCATCATCGGATTGACCAGCAATTCCGAATTAGACGAAAGCATAATCTTGAATGATTACGCGAGTATCGTCGTGAGCGCGGAAACGGATTACAAGAGCGACATATCACCGCTCGCCAGGAAGACGAACGATGAGACCTTCGACCCGTGCTATGCTGTGCGCGCCCCGTAGGGGTGGTTCGAGTCTCTGGGTTGGAAGGGGCTCGCAGAGAGCGCGGGAAGGGAGGCAGGAGAGGTGTTTACGCCGTCAGCAGCGGTGCAGCGGATCATCGCGCAATCACAGCGACCAATGGGGCGTGGGGGACCCGGCACGATCTCGCTCGCGTCGGGCGATCCCGACTTTCCTACCCCCGAGTATATCCGCCGGGCGCTCATCGAGGCGGTGGAGAGTGGCTATACCCACTATGCGGACAACCAGGGCGACCCAGAGCTTCGGGCCGCACTCGCCGAGCGGGCGGCGCAGGTGAGCGGTCATGCCTGCGCGCCCGAACAGGTCGTCGTCACGCACGGGGGGAGTGCGGCGCTCTCTGCGGCGCTCCTCGCGACGATTAACCCCGGCGAGCGCGTGCTGCTGCCGGAACCGACCTACTCGCTCTATGCCGATCTCATCCAACTCGCCGGTGCCGAGCCCGTCTTCGTCGCATCCACCGCCGATTTCCACCTCGATCTCGATGCCATCGACGCAGCGGCAGCGGGCGCGAAGATGATCATCATCTGTCACCCCTGCAACCCGACCGGTGTCGTCTTTCGGCCCGAGGAACTGGCAGCACTCGGTCGTATCGCCGCGCGACATGACCTGCTCGTGCTCTCTGATGAGGCATACGATCACATCGTCTTTGATGACGTGCCGTTCGTCTCCACACTGGCGATCGACGCACTGCGCGACCGGCTGATCTATTGCCAGACTTTCTCGAAGACCTACGCGATGACGGGCTGGCGGGTCGGCTACCTCATCGCCTCCCCGCCGATCGTGGCTGCCGCCACGCGGATGCATCGCACGATCAACGGCCCGATGAACGCGGCGGTGCAGCGCGCGGCCTTCGTTGCGGTGACGACCGAGACGGACTGGCCGGAGCGAATGCGGCAGGAATATCAGGCGCGGCGCGAGTTGGTCTTTGAATTGCTCGCGGGCTGCCCCGGCGTTGATGGCACCGCGCCAGAGGGGACCTTCTACGCGTTCGTCCGCTACGACAGCGATGTGCCCGCGCGGGAAGTCGCGGCGGCGGCGATGACGCGTGGCGTCGCCATCCGCGGTGGCACGGAGTTCGGCCCGAGCGGTCAGAACCACGTGCGCCTCGCCTTCTCCAGCAGCCGCACCGACTTGCAGGAGGGCGTGCGCCGTCTCCGCTCCCTCTTCGCGGAAATCAACCAGCGCTGAAGAGAAATCGCCAGGATGTATGCGTTCTCGCTCAACCTCACGTACGGAGCCATCAAGTGGAGAGGGGGAGCGACCCTCGATAGGTCACGGTGCGTGGGGAACGCCACGGCATTGCAGCGAGACACCCCTTCCTTTTAGGGAAGGGGCCGGGGGTTAGGTTGAGCCATCGCTTCTCGCGCTTGACCATAACGTGCTGCCGCGCTATGCTGCCGCACGGTGGGAGTGCACGGACACTAGCATGTTTGGGAAAGGGTTGAACGGGCTGTGAAGAATACGGTTTTGCTCATCCAGGTGATTCTTGGCGTCGTGCTGATCGTCTGCGTCCTCTTGCAGACGAAGGGTTCCGGCTTCACCGGCAGTTTCACCGGCGATCAGTCGTCAGTCTACCGGACGCGGCGGGGCGTCGAGCGGTCGCTGTTCCGCTTCACGATTGGCCTCGCGATCCTCTTCTGTGTGGTTGCCCTCGTTGCCAGCTTAGTCCGATAAGCCAGGCGTGACGGTGGCCTCACAACGTCCCCGCTCCCGACCCCCTGCCCGCCGACCTCCGTCCGGGCGACCGCCCCCGCGACGCGGGCCGAGCCGTGCTGCGAGTTTCATCGTGCTCGCGATCATCGCCGCGATCGGCATCGGTGCGCTTGGCGTCGGCCTCTTTGGGCGCGGCGGCTCAGATAAGCTCGAAATCAACCCAACCGTCCCGGTCAGCCAGCAGGGGACGCCCTTGCCCACCCAGCCACCGCAGAAGGTGAAGATCCCGATCCGGGGCGGGCGGTATACGGAGGCTGTCGTCGGCGGTGTGCCGACCGCGATCAACCCGCTCCTGCCGACGACCGAGACGGACCCGAACGTCACCTCCCTGATCTTCAGCGGCCTGACCAAGCTCGACGGGCAGGGCAATATCTACGGTGATCTCGCCGACAAGATCGACCTCGATCCTGAGGGGAAGGTCTACACCTTCCATATCCGCGACAACGCGACCTGGCATGACGGCCAGCCCGTCACGCCGCAGGATGTCCTTTTCACGATCCATCTCCTGCAAGACCCGCACTTCCCCGGCGATGCCGCCCTCGCGGACTTCTGGCGCACCGTGACGGTGGACCTGCCCGGCGGTAACCAGGTGCGCTTCACGCTCTCGGATCGCAATTCGCCCTTTCTCAGCTATACGACGCTCGGCCTACTGCCGCAGCACCTCCTTGGCGGCATCAAGGCGGAGGAACTGCGCGATCTCCCCTTCAATCTCAGCCCCGTCGGCACCGGGCCGTACCGCTTCGTCCAGTTGGACCGCAATACCCCGGCGATTGACCTGACGCTGTGGAGCAAGCATTACGAGGTCGTCACCGAGGCGGCGTACTACGTGCAGGAGCTGCGCTTCCAGTATTATCCGTCGTTTGAACTGGCGCTCGATGTGGCGAAGCAGTCGAAGGATTCCGGCGTGATGGGTCTCTCCGAAGTGCCGATCACCAGCCTCGCGCAGGCCGCGACGACGCTCAACCCGAACCAGAAAGATGCCTCCTGGCAGTTCTACGGCTACAACATCGCCGCCTATACCGCCCTCTTCTTCAACTTCCAGTCGCCGCTCTTCTCGGACCGCGCCGTGCGGCAGGCAGCGAGCTACGCTATCGACCGCGACTCGATTGTGCAGAACGCCCTCGGTGGGCAGGCCATCGCGGGGGACGGCCCGATTCACCCGAGTAGCTGGGCGTACAAGAACGAGACGGGCAAGCACAAGTTCGATCCCGACACCGCGAAGAAGACGCTTGATGACGCGGGCTGGAAGGTGAAGACGCCCGGTCAGCCGCGCGAGAAGGACGGCACGAAGCTTACCTTCACGCTCGTCACCAATTCGAGCGCCGAACGGCCCCTGGTCGCGCAACTCGTCCAGAAGCAACTCGTGGCGGTCGGGTTCGATGTGCAGGTGAACACGACGGCGCTCTCCTCCTTCGACCTCCAGCGCACCTACCTGGAACCGCACCGCTTCGATGCCGCGATCTTCGGGTGGGACAAGCTTTTGGGCGACCCGGACCCGTACATCCTCTGGCATTCGACGCAGGCGGACGGTGGCTACAACTTCACCAACTTCCGCGACTCTGAGGCAGATCAGCTTCTGGAGAACGGTCGCCGCGCGACGAACCCGAACGAGCGCAAGATTCTCTATAACCAGTTTCAGGACCTGTTCGCCAGCGAAGTGCCTGCCGTCGTCCTCTACTACCCGCGCTACGTCGTGGCAATCGCGAAGAACGTCAACGGCATCGAGGCGGACACGATCGACACACCTGCCGACCGCTTCCGTGGCATCTCGCACTGGTTTATCCAATTCGAAGAGAAGACCGCCGCGCAGGCGACCCAGCAGGCGCAACCGCCCGCCCCCGCCAGCACCCCTGCGATTCCCCCCGCCGCCCCACCCTCCGGTAGCCCGGTGCCCGTTGGCTCACCCGTACCCGCCGGTTCCTCCACGTCTGGCACCGCAACCAAAAAGCCCTGAGAAGTAGCGAGTAACGAGTAACGAGTAACGAGGACTCCGGTCTCTTCTCGTTACTCGTTACTCGCTACTCGTTACTCGTCGTTGCTCATTGCTCGTCCCTCGTGTAGCATGAAGCGAGCGGCGGCAGGGAAAGGGTGAGGGAATGGGACGCGCGTGTTTGATGCACTGATCGGCCCCCTTGAACTCGTGATATTCTTGTTGATCATCGCGATGATCGTGATCGCGGGGCGGTGGAGTCGCACATTGATGGTGCCACCGTCCGAAGCCGCGCACCGTGAAGAGCATAAGGACCGGCCCACGACCGGCGCAGGGAAAGGGTAAATTGAAATGGGCGTCTTGCAACCGTGGCATCTCATCATCATTCTCGTCATCGTCCTGATCGTCTTCGGCGCGGGTAAACTCGGCAATCTCGGTGGCGCGGTCGGGAAGTCCGTCCGGGATTTCAAGGATTCCGTCAAGGATGAGGACGACGACGCCAAGCCCGCCAAGAACCAGAAGTCGGTCGTTGACTAGTAACGAGTAACGAGTAGCGAGTAACGAGTGGGGCAGACACCTCGTCCCACCTCTCGATACTCGTTACTCGCTACTCGTTACTCGGCTGGAGGTCGCTCGGTTGGCTATCCCCCCGCTGGAAGGGTCTGAAGGCGTGACGCCGCCGGGTAGGTTGGCGCGTACCGATCCCACTCCCCCACGTACCACACCCATACCACGGAGGCAGGCCACACGCGGGGGGGCTGCGGGCGAGGTTCTCGAAACGCTGGCGATTGCCGTCCTGCTCTTCTTCGGGATGCGCCTGCTCGTCTTGCCCGTCAAGGTGGAGGGGACGAGCATGGTGCCCAGCCTGGCCGAGCAGCAACATCTGCTCGTCAACCGCCGCGCCTATACCCATTGGGATATCGGCGGTCACACGTACTACCTCTTCGGCAAACCGCATCGAGGCGATATTATCGTTCTCACGCCGCCGCCGCAGGAGGCGCAGCGCGGTGTTCCGTTCATCAAGCGGGTGATTGGTCTCCCCGGCGAGCGCGTGCTCGTCAAGGACGGGAAGGTGTCGATCAACGGGCAGCCAATCGACGAGCCGTATATCGCGGAAATGCCCGCCTACACCTGGCCCGCCAATGGGCAGCCATTCCTCGTGCCGGAGCATAACGTCATCGTCTTCGGTGATAACCGCAATCACAGTGAGGATTCCAGTCGCTTTGGCGTCCTCGATGAGAGCCTGATCCGTGGCCGCGCCTTTGCGACGTTCTATCCCTTCAACGAACTCGGCTTCGTCACGCATCCCGAATACGCGACGGGTGGTCGGCAGTAGGCGGTGAGCAGTGAGCAGTGAGCAGCCTACTCAGTCCTTAGTCCTTCGTTCCTGTAGGGATACCCAGTCCTTCGTCAAGCGATTGATTATCGATACAGACACCGCGTCGGATGATGCGGTGGCGCTTGTGATGGCCTTTCGGCTGCCGGAGGCGCACGTCGAGGCAGTGACGACGGTGGCGGGTAATGTCACGCTCCCGCTCGCCACGCGCAATGCCCTGCTCACCGCCGAGCTCTGCGATGCGGATGTTCCCATCTACGTGGGCAGCCACAAGGCGCTCGTTCGCCCCCATGTGGACGCGACCTCGATCCACGGTGCGGACGGCCTGGGTAACACGGGCTATCCCGATCCGCAGCGCCGCGCCGAGAAACAACCGGCGGTGGATGCGCTGATCGAACGATTCTTGCGCGAGCCTGGCGCACTCACGCTGGTGACGCTCGGCCCGCTGACGAACATCGCGCGGGCGATTCTGCGCGAACCGCGCTTCGCCGCTGCGGTCAAGGAGTGCTTCGTGATGGGGGGCGCGGCAAATGTGATCGGCAATGTGACGCCCTCGGCGGAATACAATATCTGGTGCGACCCCGAGGCCGCACGGATCGTCTTCCAGTCCGGTATGACGATCACGATGGTGCCCTTCGAACTCTGCCTCGGTGACGCGATGCTCGATGATGCCGAAGCGGACGCCCTTGAAGCGGTCGGCACGCCCTATGCCCGCTTCTGTGTCGGGATCAACCGCTTTCTCGTCGACTCCACGGCGACGATCCTCGAAACGCCGGGCATGAACCTGCCGGACCCGATTACCGTCGCGATCGCGCTCGACACGACGATCATCACCCGCTCCGGCTTCTTCTTCGTCGATGTCGAAACGATGAGCGACCTGACCCGTGGCGAGACGGTGGTCGATCGGTACGGGATGTTCGGCAAGCCACCCAATGCCACCGTCGGCCTCGCCTCCGATGGCCCCGCCTTCAAACGAATGCTCCGCCGGGCAGTGGAGAAGTAGGCGGTAGGCAGTAGGCAGTAGACAGTCGGTGTAGGAACGGGAGATGCCATGAGCGAAACTCTTAGTCCTCAGTCCTTCCCGGTGATCGACACGGACGTGCACAGCGTCATCCCCTCGGTGGGGGTGCTCTTTCCGTATCTGTCGGATTTCTGGAAGGAATACATCACTCAGTCCGCCTTCAAGGGGCCGGTGGAGGACCCCTACCCGAAGAATGCGCCGACCTCCATCCGACCCGACGCGCGCCGCACGGACGGCATCGCGCCGGGGGCGAAACTCGCGGTCGTCCAGGAGCAGGCGCTCGATCCGTGGGGTGTGACGTACGCGATCCTCAACAACAGTTACGCGCTGGAGAGCGTCCATAACCCGGATGCCGCCGCCGCGCTCGCCAGCGCAGTCAATGATTGGCACATCGCGGAATGGCTGGAGAAGGAACCGCGCCTGCGTGGGTCGATCCTCGTCGCGAGCGCGCAACCGGAGATGGCGGCGCGGGAGATCGACCGTGTCGGTGGCCACCCGGGTTTCGTGCAGATCGATTTGCCCGTTCATGCGCGCGAACCGTACGGCAACCGCCGTTACCACCCGATCTACGAGGCCGCCACGCGCCACGATCTTGCAGTCGCCATCCAGTATGGCGGCGCGCCCGGCAATCCCCCCTCTGCTGCGGGCTGGCCCTCCACGTATATGGAGGAGTATGTCGGCATGGCGCAGATCTTCCAATCGCAACTGGTCAGCATGATCGTCGAGGGGGTCTTCGACCGTTTCCCAACCCTCCGGGTTGCAATAGTCGAGGGCGGGTTTACCTGGCTGCCGTCGCTGATGTGGCGATTCGACAAAGAATGGAAAGGGCTCCGGCGCGAGGTGCCGTGGGTGCGCCGTCCGCCCTCTGAGTATATCCGCGACCATGTCCGCTTTACCACGCAGCCGCTCGACGCGCCGCCGGACGCCGCGCACTTCATGCAAGTCCTCGATCAGATCGGCTCGGACGACCTCCTCATGTTCGCCACCGATTACCCGCACTGGCACTTCGACACGCGCGAGGAGGCGCTTCCGCCCGGCGCGCTCCCCGAAACCACAATGCGCAAGATCATGGCGGAGAATGCGCGGGCGTTTTATCGGCTGTAGGGGGGAGAGTAGGCAGTAGGCAGTAGGCAGAGGGAACACAAACGCACGAATATTGCACGATCTCCGGTATACGAGAGAACCGACGCGAACGATCTATGCGAAAATGGAGCACGATCAGGCGGACGTGCCTGTGGTAACTCTCTCTTCTGGGTAGATCGGACGGGTGCATGTTTCGGCAGTTCTTCGCGTATTATCGGCCCCATCGCAAGCTTTTCTTGCTCGATTTCTCGTGCGCGGTGCTCGCGGGGCTGCTCGAACTGAGCTTTCCGATGGCGGTGCGGGCCTTCGTTGACCATCTGCTGCCGGGGGATAACTGGGGCCTGATCGCCCTCACATCGGCGGCGTTGCTCGCCATTTACCTGATCAATACGGGCCTGATGGCGGTCGTGAACTATTGGGGGCACATGCTCGGCATCAATATCGAGACCGAGATGCGACGCCGGAGCTTCGACCACCTCCAGAAGCTCTCCTTCCGCTTCTACGACAACCAAAAGACGGGCCACCTCGTGGCGCATGTGACGAAGGATTTGGAAGAGATCGGCGAGGTCGCCCACCACGGACCGGAGGACCTCTTTATCGCGGTGATGACCTTCCTCGGGGCCTTCGCGCTGATGTTCCTGGTCAACCCGCCGCTGGCGTTCATCACTGCCCTTCTGGTGCCGGTCATTGCGTGGATATCGAGCCGGTATGGGGGCAGGATGACCCGTACCTGGCGGGCGCTGTTCGCACGGGTGGGCGACTTCAATGCCCGGATCGAAGAGAATGTGGGCGGCATCCGCGTCGTTCAGGCATTCGCGAACGAGGAGCACGAGCGACGCCTCTTCGCGCGCGACAATGCGCGCTACCGCGCGGCGAAGCTGGATGCCTATCGCCTCATGGCCGCCAGCATGTCTCTGAGCTATCTGAGTATGCGGCTGACGCAGCTCGTCGTGATGGTCGCTGGCACCTATTTCGTGCTGCACGGGGAACTGACGAGCGGGGGCTTCGTCGGCTTCCTTCTGCTGGTCGGCGTCTTCTTTCGGCCCGTAGAGAAGATCAACGCGGTGCTGGAAACCTATCCGAAGGGGATTGCCGGGTTCAAGAACTACCTCGCGCTCCTTGATACCGTCCCGGACATCGCGGATGCCCCGGACGCGATCGCGGTATCGAGCCTACGCGGGGCAATCAACTACGAGGGCGCGAGTTTCGGCTACAGCGCCGATCAACCCGTCCTGCGCGACATTAGCCTGTCCATCTATCCGGGCGAAACGGTCGCGTTCGTCGGTCCATCGGGTGTGGGCAAGACGACGATCTGCTCGCTCCTGCCCCGCTTTTACGAGCTTGAGGCGGGACGCATCACCATTGACGGCATCGACATTCGGGCGATGACCCTGGCCTCCCTCCGGCAACAGATCGGTATCGTGCAGCAGGACGTCTTCCTCTTCGCGGGCACGATCCGCGAGAATATCGCCTACGGCAGGCTCGACGCCAATGAGGAGGAAATCATCGACGCGGCGCGGCGGGCGCGATTGGCCGGTCTGATCGCCGACCTGCCCGAGGGGTTGGACACCGTGATCGGGGAGCGCGGCGTCAAGCTCTCCGGGGGGCAGAAGCAGCGGCTGGCGATCGCGCGCGTCTTCCTGAAGAACCCGCCGATCCTCATTCTGGACGAGGCAACCTCCGCCCTCGACACCGAGACCGAGCGCGCAATCCAGCAGTCGCTCGCGGAACTCTCCCAGGGGCGCACGACGCTGGTGATCGCGCACCGACTGGCGACGATCCAGCACGCTGACCGGATCGTCGTCGTTGATGAGACGGGCATCGCGGAACAAGGGCAGCATCACGACCTGATCGCCGCGGGCCGCACCTACTCGCGGCTCCACGCGGCGCAATTCGGGTTACGCGTGGGTTCGCCTGCATCATCCACACCGCGCTAGCGGAAATACGAGATGTACGAGTAGAGCGTCAGGCCGATCAGGAACCAGAAGGGGAAGCGGCGTGGGGCGCGGCCCGCTGCCAACGAGAGGCCGAGCGGGACGAGAAAATACCAGGTACGAATGCGCGGCCAGAGGATGAGAAAGACCGTCAGGGAATCCGCCCATGCCGCCAGTTCATCGTGGATCGTCCATGCTTCGAGCGAGTGGCGGGAACGCCAGATTTCCGTGATCTGCCAGATACCGAAGAGCAGCGCAACAATGCCGACGATGATCGCCGGTGTCCGGGTGGAAAGGCGGCCCCCGGAGAGCAGATACAATATCCCGCCGATCCCCTTAGCGACCATGTTATTCACGCCCCGGCCCGGTTCGTTGACCGTGCTCATCACGCTGGCGTAGCCCGCCCAGTACGGCACAAAGGCGCAGACCGACACGGCGAGCGTCGCGGCGGCGAGTCGGATCATCATCCACCCGCGTGCCCGTACCGGCGTGCGTAAGAGGAGTCGCAGCCCGCCCAACCCGACGACGGGCAAGGTCGAGTATTTGATGAGCGCTGAGGCAGTCAGCCCCATGACGGCGAGCACCGGGCGGGAGCGGGTGAGAAGGAGGGCGCTGCCGAGCATTACCGCGAGGATCAGGACATCGTTGTGCCCGATGACGATCCCTTCCAGAAGCACCATCGGGTTCCAGGCAAAGGCGAGGTAGAACCATCCTGCCTGCTCGGGCCATTGCTTGCGCACGAAGGTGTAAATGAGCCAGCCATCGAGGAGGGTCATCGTGAAGGCCACGAGTTTAATGCGGAGGATCATCTCCAGGGGCTGCAAATCGCCGTTCCCCATGATTACCTGCGAAATGATGGTCCAGAGCGGGCCGTAGGGCGAGGGGATGTCCCGCCAGTAGAGGTAGGGGATCAAGGGGTCGGCGGACGCGACGCTATGTGCGGTGGCGAGATATGGATTGGCGTGGTAGATCGTCGCGATGCGCGCGTACATCGCGTAGGAAAACGGGTCGGTGGAGAAAAACGGTGGGACGCAAACGGCGATCACCCCAAGCATAATCGCGCCCGTCAGGACGATACGATGGTCGATGGCCTGCCCCCGCACCTTCCAGATGAGCGGGAGATAGACGAGCCACAAGCCGAGCACGCAGCACCACGCGACGAGCGCGAGTTCGGCGGGCGGGAGGGCAGTGACGGAGGGGACCATCTCGTGAAAGAGTTGCGCGTTGCGCGTGATCTGCTCGTAGGGCGGGACGGCTGCGGGGCCAATCGGCCATTGGGCGGTGATCGACGCGAGCACGATGAGCACCATGCACAGCAACCCGCCGCCCACCATGAGGAGAGTGGCGGCGTAGGATGGGGCGGTCCGTAATGCCGCCTTGGCGTCGCCATCGAGCGACAGGATGGCGACGCTGCGCTCCTCCGTCACACTGACCGTCATTGGGCGTTCAGTCGGGGAGCGCGTGACGCGCGTTTCGATGCACTCCATCGGGCCGTGATGGCGCAATACGACATTGTACCGTGCCTCCTGATTGTTCGTTGACCGTTATGGTGCCCGGAGGCTGATCGACCCAGACATTCGCAAGTTCCACGCCACATGATACCAGCGAGGGGAAGCCCCCGTATACGTACGGGTGATGAGTAGTAGACAGTAGACAGTAGTCGGTAGAGAGAAGGCAGTAGTCAGTGATCCCGATCCCATTCTGTCTACTGACTACTGACTACTGCCTACCGACTACTGCCTGCTGCCTACTCGCTATGGCCAGGGAGGGAAGCGCGGATAGTCGCTGTCCGGCGGGAGCAGCAGCGGTGTCAGGATGAACGCTTCACCGGGCGCGGTGGTCGTCGCGCCCGTGGGACGCCAGCCCACATAGGAGGGCCAGGTCTCGTACGCGCTGCGGACGATACCGCTGCCGAGCGCGGAGAGCATTGTGCCGTCACCGAGGGCGATACCGACGTGCCCGTTCGGGTCGGCGCGCTGGTCGAAGAAGACGAGACTGCCCGTCGGTGCGTGGCCGCGATAGAGCGGGCTGCTGAGGGCATCGACAAAGGCCGTCTCATAGCGCGGGTGACCGACGCCCACCTCACCCAGCACATTGCCGACGAACATCTCGCACCAGCCGGACCACGGCACACCGTCCGGCCGCAGTTGCTCGCCATAGTGGCGGGCTGCGGCGCGGGCGATCGCCACATCCCCCCCGACGCCGGGATTTTCCAGAAGGACGAAGTTCGCAGCGTCTCCCGCAGACGCGTTCGGGATTGGCGTTCCCGTGGACGTGGCGATCGGAACGCTCGTCGGGGTCGCAGCGACGGTTGGGGTTGGCGGGAGCGGGGTTCGCGTCGCTGTTACGGCGGGAGCTTGCGGTGTCGCGGATGCCGCACTGGTTGCGGTGGTGGATGGTGCGGGGGACGGGGAGGGGAGTTCTGCGGTCGGTGGTTGGAGCGGCAGCACGTATCCTGCGGATGCGGCAGAGGGGGGTGACGCGGCAGTCGTCGCTGTGCTCCCGGCGGGCATGGAACCCGGCGCAAAGAGCCCGGAGGTGTTCCCTGATGCGGTTGGTGCGGGTGCATTTGTTGAGGCCGGAGTTGGTGGTACGACGGGCGAAGCAGTCGGGGGTTGCGTGGGTTGGGCCGCAGCCGGTGTGGATTGTGCGGGCGTACCCGCGCCCGCTGCGCCGACCGCCTGCGCGCTGCCGATCAGCGTCATGAGCAGGAGTATGCCCGCGCAACACCGCGCGACGAATCGTCGCAGTCGTCGCGCGTCGCCTCTCTGTGGCGCACGCCGACGGACGACGTAACGCATCCCCAGACCCATGCCACCCCCTTTGCCCTTTCCCCCATGCCCCGCGATCCTTGCCTCACTCCCACAGCGCGCCGATCGCTTGTGTTTGTCGTCATTCGGTGAAACCGTACGTTCACCTCTTCTCTAAGGTATGTACCTTAGCAAAAAAAGGGCATCCGCACAAGGGGCGCGTTTTCGACCTTCGCACATTTCTGTTTACAACGCTGCGGATGTCGCTGCGAAGCGCGCGGCGGAGAGGAAATCGATCGGGTGGCGTGTCGTGCCATCGGTGGCGAGATCCGCCATTACTTCGCCGATCACAGCGGAGAACTTGAAGCCGTGGCCGGAAAAGCCCGCCGCATAGACGACGCTTGCCTCCCTTGGATGATGGTCGATGATGAAGTGGCTGTCCGGCGTCATCGTGTAGAGGCAGGTGGTGGCCGCGAGCACCTCGCCCGTCGCACCCGGCATGTAGGTGTCGAGCACGCGGCGCATGAGGGCGATCTCTTCCGGTTCGATGGTGCGCCGGGCGGTCTCGGGGGTGCAGAGATCGCCTCGGTCGTGCCGCCCGATCTTGAGCCCGTCGCCGGGCAGCATCGGTACGCCGTAGTAACTTCCCTCCGGCCCACTGAAGCCGTACACCGGGAACTGCTCCGGCCCGAAGAGTTCGGGGCGGGTCGGCGCGAAATAGACGTTGTACATGCGCCACGGTTCCAGCGGTAGATGAAGATCGGCGAGGATCCGCCCCGCCCACGGCCCCGCCGTAATCACGAGGGATTGCGCCGTGTAGGTCTCCGCATCCGTTTCCACACGCACGCCTGCCCCGTCCGGGGACCAGCGGCGCACGGGTTCACGATGATGGAGGGTCGCGCCATGCCGGGCGGCGAGGTCGAGATGCGCGGCGACGCATGGCTCCGGAGTGAGGAAGCCCGTGTGCGGGTCGTAGATGCCCAAGGAGCCGTCCGAGACGTTGAAGCCGGGCCAGCGCGCCATGATCTCGTCGGGCGTCAGTTCTTCGATCGTGAGGCCGTACTGCGCGGCGGCTTCTTTCTGGTTCGCACCGAAGCCCGGTACGGCGGGGTCGATGCTGATGCCGCCGGTGATCGTCAAAAGATGCTGGCCCGTCTCGGCTTCCAACTCGCGCCAGAGGGCATAGGCGCGCTGGACGAGGGGGACGTACTGCGGCGATTCCCCGTACGCCTCCCGAATACCGCGCGAGCGACCGTGCGAGGAGCCATTGATGTGACCCCGGTCGAAGGCGTCGAGGCCAAGAACGCGCGTACCGCGCCGGGCGAGGTGGTACGCCGTCGCGCTGCCCATCCCGCCTAATCCGAGGACGATCACGTCATACCGCGTATCCGACCCCATCTTCGCTGCCTTTCTGTCGGTGATCTCACCCATCCCTCGCGCGCATCATAGTCGGTGGCTGTGGCGCGGTCTAGGGTGGGAAGATGTGCCCAACAGAACATTATGGTAAGGTGGCATCGGCGGGTGCGGCACACAACGTCTGCGGGTCCCTGGGACTCTGTGGGTTGGGAGGGTAGGGTTTTGCGTATCGTATGGCGGAAGGCGAGCGCGGGGTTGGTGGCGCTCGTGCTTCTCAGTCTCCTCGTAGCGCCAGCAACATCGGTCGCGGCAGCATCGGATTACTACGCGGACACCGGGCATTACCTCTACGGTCAGTTCCGCGACTACTGGAATGGCAACGGGGGGTTGCTCCAGTTCGGTTTCCCGATTACCAAGGTCTTCGATCAGCAGTCCGAGGATGGCAAGACCCATCCGACGCAGTATCTCCAACGTGTCGTCTTCGAGCAGCACGCCGAAAACAAGGGCACGCCCTTTGAAGTGCTGGGTCGCCGCCTCTCCGCGCTCCTGACAGCGGACCGGGCGAAGACCGACCCAAACTTCCAGACGGTGGGCAACCCGAACGACGGGCGACTCTGGTTCACGCAGACGAACCACACGATTGGCGGGAGCGACCCCGGCAATGCCGCGATCCGCGCTTTCTGGGAGACTGCCGGGAACGGCAATATCCAGCAGAGCGTGCAGATTTTTGGCTATCCGATCTCGGAGCCGTTCGATGAGCAGAACCCACCGCGTCCCGGCGGGCGACGGTCAGTCGCACCGGGTGCAATACTTCGAGCGCTATCGCCTCGAATATCACCCCGAGAATCCGAACCCGTACAAGGTTCTCCTCGGTCTGCTTGGCGTCTCGCAAGCGGATAAGGACAATCTCGATCCCGCACTGCGCGCCTCTGAACCGCCGGGTCAACCGCAGCCGGACTGTATCGGTGCCGGGCCGTGCGGGATCAGCGGCCAGCCGCTGCCGCGCAGCTACGCGGGCATTCATGTCGGTGACAATGGCGGTGGCTACGGTTTCAATGTCGATGGTATCGGCCTCGACAGTGGGAGCAAGGACATCATGTTCGGCAAGATCGCGGAGGCGCAGTTCGGTTGGCTGCGCCAGCAGGTGCGCTGGTCCTCCTACGAGCCTGCCAAGGGCCAGTTCGGCAACAACTATGTCGCCCAGGTGGACGCCCTGATTAACGCTGCTGCCGCGAAGGGCGTTAACATCATGCTCAGTCCGGTCAGTTCGCCTGACTGGGCGGGTTCCGGCGGTGGTCTGCCCAATAATCCGCAGGATTTCGCGGACTTCATTGGTTTCATGGCGAACCGCTACAAAGGCAAGATCGCCGCCTACGAGGTCTGGAACGAGCAGAACTACGCCGTCGAGACGGGCGGGCAGGTCAATGTCGGTGCCTACATCCCGATCCTCAAGGCGGGCTATCAAGCACTCAAGGCGAGCGATCCGAACATCACCGTCGTCTTCGGTGGCATGACCCCAACGGGCGTGACGGGTCACCCGGAAATCGCGCTTGACGAGGTGCAGTATTTGCAGCAGATCTACCAGATCAACGGCGGTGAGGTGAAGAGGTATTACGATGTGCTCGGCGCGCACCCCGGATCGAACTGCAACTCCGCCGGACAACTCCTACCCGGACAACCCGGCGACGACTGCGTGTGGCAACGACCCCGATGGTGGGCGGAGCTACACGAAGGACAACTCGTTTTACTTCAAGCGGATTCTCCAACTGCGTAACATCATGGAGCAGAACGGGGAGTCCGGTAAGAAGATGTGGCTGACGGAGTTCGGCTGGGACAGCAGCAGCGTGGTCGTGCCGAACTACCAGTACGCGCAGTACATCGATGAGACGACCCAGGGGACATATATCACACGGGCTTTTGAGCTTGGGAAGAGCTATCCCTGGATGGGGGCAATGTTCGTGTGGAACCTGAACTTCCAGGTAACGACGAACAACCCGAGTGACGAGAAGTATGGCTGGGGCGTACTGCACAGCGACTGGTCACCCCGACCGTCGTTCACCGCATTGAAAGCAATGCCGAAGTAAGGACGAAGGACTGAGTGGGAGAGAGGGGAGTGGTTGTGAAGCCGCTCCCCTTCTCTATGCGGCTTTCAGAGGGCACCCACAAGGGGTGCGCCCTACGCATTGAGTCAATGTTGCTGCAAAATGCTGTCGCACGAACGATCGGGAATCGTTCCCCACTCAGTCCTCAGTCCTCAGTCCTTCCCCTTCGTCCTTCGTCACTTCAGGAAGGTAATGGACGAGATGATCGCGTCGACTTCCGCCTTGTGGGCGGCTTCGACATTCGCGGTGAGGAGGAATTCCTTCCCGCCCCGGTTTACCTCCCAGATCTGCCCATTGAAGGTCTTTGCGCCCTGCGTATTCTTCGCCGTGTAGGTGAACGGGAAGGTCTTCGCTGCCTCGTTGGCGATCTTCAGGTCGCTCACGGGCCCATCGACATAGGTGAATTTCGTGCTCTTCGTATGCACGCTCCGAATGCTCGCGACCTCATCGTTGAGGGCCGTCGCGCCCTGCGCACCGTAGATGTCCACGAAAAAGTAGGTGCCGTCCGGGCCGTCGAGTTCGAGGACGTTCGAGTCGACGGCCGGGTCCGTCGTGGCGGTCCAGCCGCTCGGATATTGCAACTGCACGAGGCCCTTCGGGTCCGTCCAGGTGGCCGTCTTCGTGAAGCTGCCGTTGTTCGAGAAGACGACCGATGCCATGATGGCATTCAACTCGTTCTGATGGTTGCCGGGAAAGTTCGAGCGGAAAGAGAACTGCTTGCCGCCATGATTGACGACCCACCACTGACCGGGGCCGCTGTTCGATGCATCACTCTTCGATGAGAAGACATACGTCATCGACTTCGCCGCTTCGCCCGCGATTGTGACATCCGTGATTACCTGATTCGCGTAGGTGAAGTTGGTGTTCGAATCCTGATTTTTCTTGATAACCTGAATCTCGTCCGCGATCGTGCCCTGCTGGGGCTCATCGATGTAGGTAGTGAAGATGACATTGTCCGGCCCATCGAGTTGGAGTACGTTCGTCGTATCGTCCGTGACTCGGGTGGCCGTCCATCCCGATGGAAATTGTAGCCGCACGAGATTCTTCGGGTCCGTGAACATCGTCAGACCATTCGTACCCGCAGTCGTTGGCACGGTGGGACGCGGGGCGCTTGTTGCTGCGGTCGTTGCGGGTGGGGCCTGTGTACCCGGTGCCGTGGTCGCACTCGCGGGGGCATTCGGCGTTGCGGAGGCAACCACTGCAACGCTCGTCGGCGTCGATGCACGGGGAAGGGTGGGCGCGATGGCGACCGTGGCGGTGGCGGTCGGTTTCTTGTCGCCGCCTGCGGTGAAGGCGACGATGCCGATTGCCACCACGATGACGGCGAGGACCGCGCCACCGATACCGAACACGAGGCCCCGGTTGCTTCGCTTCGGTGGTGTGGGCGGTCGAGGTAGCGTATAGATTGGCGCGATGGGGTAGTTCGGTGGCGGGTATCCGCCGGACCCCGTCCCGCTCGGCGGGGGCACAGGCGGTGCGGTGGGATACCCCATTGGGTTCTGAGTCGCCGGGCCGCCATACGCGGAAGGGACACCGGCGACCGGTGGCTGGGTATTCGTCCCTGGGCCTGTCTGCCAGCCGAGTGCGGGCGGCACGTTGATCTGCGTCCGGGGCGTGTCCGTCGGGAAGGGCGGGACCTCCACCCCTGCGGGGGCGGTCGCCGTGCCGAGCATTTCCAGGTCGGTAAGCACATCGGTGGCATTCTGATAGCGCATCTCGACATCCCGCGCGGTCAGTTTGTCCACAATAGCGACGAGTTTCGGCGGCAAATCCCCTCGCACGGCGGCGATGGGTTGCCGCTTGCGGGCATACGGCTCGCCGACCAGCATCTCGTAGAGCACGAGGCCGAGCGCATAGAGATCCGAGCGGCCGTCAATATAGCCATAGCCGGAGGATTGCTCGGGGCTCATGTAGATCGGCGTGCCGGGATGCCCGGAGCCGATCTGAGTGCGCAAGCTCTCGTGCCCAACCTGCGCGATGCCGAAGTCCATCAGCTTCGCGATACCCCGCCGCGTGATCATAATATTCGCGGGCTTCACATCGCGATGGACGATCTCCTGCTCATGGACCGCTTCGAGGGCGCGCGTCACATCGGTGGCGATGGCGAGGGCGCGCCCAATGGGGAGTGTGCCAATCTGCGCGAGCAGATCACGCAGATTCGTGCCGTCCACGTACTCCATGACGAGGTAGTAGTTCCCCTGTGCATCGACATGTAGATCGTAGACCGTCACGACATTGGGCTGCTGGATCGTGCCGGTCGCGCGCGCTTCGCGCTGGAACCGCTCGAGATACCGCTCGTAGGTCGCTTGATCGGTCGTGCTCCGGCTGGCGAGCAGTTCCTTGATGGCGATATTGCGGCGCAGGCGCGTATCGAAGGCGAGATAGACGCGCCCGAACGCCCCTTCGCCGATCACGCGCTCGATCCGGTACCGACTCTCCAGGATCGATGTCGGTGTCATGTCGTTGGCCCCAGGAACCTCCGTTGCTGCGGGGTCCGGTATCGGTGCGCCGGGTGGCCGGGCATCTCCCATTACGCTTCATCCTCCCTGTTGCGATCCGCAAGAGAACGGTCACGGTACTTTACCCACCGTTCTCCTCTACGTAAAGGACGCGCGACAGGGATCGCAAGTTCCTGCGCTTGCTGCCTGCGAGCGTTTTCTCGTACACTGAGCGCACATCGGTCGCGCGGGCGGTTGCCTGCGTGTAGGCAGTGGGTGGGAGCGGAAAAACGATGGGTTATCAGGGCGGCAGTCACAAGCCGATGCATCATGTGGAGCGGCGCTTCATCCACACCGGCGGGATGCGCGAGCAGCGGTTCGAGCCGGGTATGCGGGTGATCGTGCGGTCGTTGCCTGGTGTGCCGAACCCCTACGAGGGCCGCATGGGCGAGATCGTCGGCAGCGAGTCGCCCGGTGACGCGCCGGGCGGCGAGACAGTCTATGCTGTCCTCTTGGATTTCGCGCTCCCCGGTGAGGAACCGGGTAAGCCCGTGCCGATTTTCGCTTCCGAACTGATCCAGACGCAGGTGCCGAAGCCGGAAAACCTCAACGTGTCATCCGACCCCCGCCCGAACCGGCGATTGCACGAGAGATAACTTGTTCGATTGGACCCGGTGGAGGCGGGCTTTAGAGCCCGTTTCAGTACCGTTTTTCTCCCCTCTCCATTGCCGCACGAACCTTTCATTACCTTGATTTCCGGGCGATGGAGAGGGGTCGGGGGTGAGGAATTGAAACCGGCTCTTAGCCTGCTACAGCAAGGGATAGCAGGCGAAAGCCCGCCTCTACCGGGTCCCACCGATCTGCGATCAATGGCCGGGTCGTAGACGCCGTGCGAGCAGTTCCTCTAATCCCCCCGTGTGCTCCGCAAGTTGTTGCAGGGACGTGAGAAGATGATCGAATTCGGCTTCGCCAAGCACCGCGCGCAGTTGCGTGTTGATCTCGGCTCGCGCGACGCGCCCTGCCCGAATCACGTCCCAGCCACGCTCGGTGAGCGCCACGAAGCGGTTTCGCTGGTCAGCGGGATCACTCCGGCGGGCAACATAGCCGAATTTCTCGAGTTCGATCACCAATTTTGAGGCACCTTGCGCGGTCATGCCGAGTTTGCGGGCAAGCTCGGTGATGCGCGTTGGCCCGACAATGAGATGCTGGAAGACATAGCCGTGTGCGAGGCGGACATCCCCGTAGCCCGCTGCCGCCATGCGCCGTGTGACCTCTGCATCGCACGCGGCGCGAAGTGCGGTGAAGAGAAGGACAATATCCTGATCCGGCGTGCTTGACATCATGCGCCCATTCTCCTATATTCAACCTTAGTTGAGCAACAGTGGTTGTACACTGTCGAATAGCGAGAAATAGAGAACCCGGAGCAGATTCAGCGCATGCGACGGACCGTTTCGCACGCTGCCCAAGGAGGAATTCGTATGAAGGTCACCTCGTTCGCAGAGATCGAAGCAACGTTCCTCTCACGGGTACATAGGATGGTGTGGTGCAATGTTGCGACGGTGGATGCGCGGGGCAATCCACGATCGCGCATTCTCCATGCAATATGGGAGGGATCGATTGGCTGGATCGCTACCCGGCCGTACTCACCGAAGGCGAGAGACATTGCGCTGAACCCGCATCTCTCGCTCGCCTATATCGCGGACCTTGTCCATCCCGTCTATGTCGATTGCCTCGGACATTGGGAGGACGACCCGGCGCAGAAGCAGCACGTCTGGGACCTCTTTCTCGCTGCTCCTGCACCGCTCGGATATGACCCTGCACCGATCTTCACGGCGGTCGATTCACCGGAGTATGGGGTGCTTCATCTCACACCCTCCCGTATCGTGCTCGAAAATGTGTCAGGAGTCGGGGAGCGCCGGATTACCTGGCGCGCACCAATGTGAGGCGGTGCCATCTGGACAATCCGCACGTGCCGTACCGGGCGTACTGAATAGTGAAGCGACTCCTCGCACTCCAGCCCGCCCCACGCTTCACCGTGTGAGCGTGGGCGCACTGCGTGCCCGCAAGAGGAGGACGTGATGCACAGGACGGGACGGCGGCATCTCCGGTCTGCCATGCAAGTGCTTTTGCTCGGCGGACTGATCTGGCTCATCATCGGGGCGAACGCGACGAGCACCGCTGCTGCGGATATGGAGATCACCATTCAGGGCTTCGCCTTCCCGCCAGCGACGATCACCGTGCCGGTCGGGACAAAGGTGACGTGGACGAACAAAGACCCCGCAACCCACACCGTGACGAGCGATACCGGCGCGTTCGATTCAAAGAACCTCACCACGGGCGCGACCTTCTCCTTCACCTTCAATCAGGCCGGCTCATTCGCCTACCACTGCGCCATTCATTCCCGTATGGTAGCAACCATCGTCGTCACGGGCGGGAACGCCGCACCGACCACCGCCAATGCACCGAGCACGACCACTGCCGCCACGACGTCCGTCCTCCCCAAGACGGGTGAGGCCCAGGATAACCGCCACCTTGGAATCATCATCGCCCTCATCGCCGCCGTCGCGGTGATCGCCGGCGGCACCGCACTCCGCACACGAAGGACTGAGGACTGAGGACTGAGGACTGAGCGGGCGCACGCTGTGCGCTCCTACCTCTCCCCCTCTCCATCGCCGACGAAGCCTGTCTGTACCGCGATCTTTAGGCGATGGAGAGGAGGCCGGGGGTGAGGTCAGTTTACCCGCGCCCGAGTCGTCGCGCGATCATTACGCGGACGCGTTGTACCTCCTCGATGCCGAGGAGGCTCGCGACACCGAGATAGACTGCCGCACCGATGCCGAGCGTCACGCAGAAGAAGGCGAGTTGGGCGATGCTCTTGCCGGTAGTGCGATGCAGCTTGTGCAGCAGCCACGAGCAAGGCATCAGCGCGAGGGTCATCGCGGCAGCGGACCAGAAGATGCGCACGAGGGCGTCCGCGAGACCGGGCGCGGTCGTCCCCATGCGCCGACGGAGCACGATGAGGAGGATCGTCATTTCGAGCCAGGTCGTGATGGCGAGGCTGAGACCGAGTCCACCGAGCCCGAATCGCTTGCTCAACCCCCAACTGAGCGGCAGGTTGACGGCAATTGTCAGCACCCCCGCGATGACCGGCGTGCGCGTATCTTGCAGGGCATAGAACGCGCGGGTGCTCACCTCCACGACCGCGTAGGCGATCAGGCCCGTCGCTAGCGCGCCGAGAGCGGTTGCGGTCAGGGCCGTCGATGCGCTGTTGAACGCGCCGAGCTGATAGATCGCCTCCGGTATCGCTGTGCGCAGGACGATCAAGGCGGCGGTGGCGGGGACGACGAAGAAAAGGACGGTGCGGAGCGTGCCGCCGTACTGGGTGCGGAACCCCGCCCAATCGCCCGCCCCCGCGAGGCGTGAGAGGGTGGGGAAGAGGACCGTCGCGGCGGAGAGGGCGAAGACGCCGTGCGGCAGGAGGAAGAGGGTGTAGCCGTAATTGAAGCCGGAGACGCGCCCGGCGCCGAGGCGGGAGGCGAAGTTCGTCACGATCACGAAGTTGAGCGCGAAGACCGCCTGCCCGAACATGCGCGGCACGAGGAGCACGCCGACCTGCCGCATTCCCGGCACCCGGAGCGAGGCGACGGGATAATAGCGCATCACGCGCGCGAGTGCGGGGAGTTGGGTGAGGAAGTGGCCGACCGCGCCGAGGACGACGCCGTATGCCAGCCCCTTGACCCCGTAATGCGGCGCGAGGAAGAGCGCGCCGAAGATGATGCCGAGGTTGTAGGTGACGGGGGCGAGCGCGGGCCAGAGAAAGCGATTCTGCGCGTTCAGGATACCCATTGCCGCGCCGCCGAGGCCGAGGAAGAGCGGTTGGAGGAGCAAAATGCGGGTCAGATCGGTCGCGAGCGCCTGCTGTGCGGCGGTGTAGCCGGGCGCGACGATCGTGCGAACGAGTGGCCCGGCAAAGAGGAAACCAAGCGCCGAGAGGGCGGAGAGCGCATAGAACGCGGTGTTGAGGATGCTGCTCGCCAGCACCCACGCGGTGGTCTGCTCGTCCCGTTCGAGGAAGCCGGTGAAGATCGGGATGAAGGCGGAGCCGAACGCGCCGGAGGCGATGACGAGGAAGAGAAAGTCCGGGATGCGGAACGCCGCGATATAGGCGTCCAGGTCCGTCCCGGTGCCGAATTTCCCCGCGATGATGACGTCGCGCAGTAAGCCAAGGACGCGGTTGGCGATGAAAGCCAGCCCAACGATTGCCACCGCCCTGCCCATCGCGGCACCCGTCTGGGCCGCTGTGGGGGCCGCCGGCCGCGCCGGTCGCGGTGCCTCCGCCACAGGCGGGCTTGCTGGTGCAATTGGTGGTGGCAGCGGCGCGGGCATTGGCGGGAGCGCGGCATCCGGGACCGGTACGCCGGGAGGGCTACCGACATGCGCGCTGACCGGCACGGGCGACGGTTCCACGACTCGCACCGCGACGGTTGTTTCGGACGCGGTTGTCCCGGCATCCCCGCCTTTCTGGCGGACTTTCGCCTTCGGTGGGCGCGGCACCCGCTTGATACGCCGGGTCTGCTCGGTTTGCTCCTCGCGCGTCAGGTCGGACGGCGGGGCGGCCCGGTCAATCTGCATGACGCCTCCTCCGAAGGACTAAGGACTAAGGACTGAGGACTAAGTGATGCGATTGAATCCCCACTTAGTCCTCAGTCCTTAGTCCTTAGTCCTACATCCGGTGGCGAACCGGCAACTTGCGCGGGTTCGTCATTCGTGGTAGTCTACCAGACGCGCCCGCGTCGGCGCTCAAAAGGATCATCTGCGACACCCCGGCGTGTACCGGGTTGGCATTGAACGAAACGAACGGAGAGCGCGCGTGCCGAATCTTAAGTCGTCCATGAAGGATATGCGGGCCAGCGAGCGCCGCCGTCTGCGCAATCGCCCGATCATCTCCGCGACGCGCACCTACGTGCGTCGTGCCAACACCGCCATCACCGCAGGCGACGCAACAACGGCGGCGAGCGCGGTTGGCGATGCGATCAGCGCGCTCGACAAGGCCGCCTCGAAGGGCGTCATTCACCGCAACAATGCTGCCCGCCGCAAGAGCCGCCTGATGGCAAAGTACAACGCCATCGGCAAGTAACGGGGACTCGTAGCGCAGAGGACACAGAGCACACAGAGGGAATCAAAAAAGGGGATGGATGCACTTTCTCGCATCTATCCCCTTTCGTAATTCGTATTTCTCTGCGTGCTCTGTGTGCTCTGTGTCCTCTGCGCTAATTCGGTTTCAGGGAAGGTCGGTGCGGTGTTCCCAGGCGGGGCCGGGGGTGCCGAGGTGGGCGACCTGCAGGACGGCCCAGAGGAGGGCGTCGGCGTCTGACCGCGCGACACCCATCTTGACCGCTTCATCGGTCGCTGCGAGGTCATCCACCGCCGTTGCCATCTGCCCGGCATCCACCCCTCGCGCCGCGCGCAGGAGATGGTAGGCGCGGTTCGGTGCGACGCCGAGCATACTCGCGGCGTCGTTCTGCGGCACGTTGCCGAGCCGCTTCGCGCGGGTGAGATACCCGACCTGGCTGGCGAGGAGGGCCAGGAGGCGCATCGGCTCCTCTCCGGCGGCAAGGAGTTGCTCGGTACGGGTCACCGCTTCCCGTGCGTTCCCCGCGATCACCGCATCCAGCCAGGCAAAGGTCTGCTCGTCCGCCGCGTCCGCGACGAGGAGGTGTACCTGTGCAGCGGTGATCGTGCCGCCCTCATCGAGGGCGTAGCTCGCGAGCTTGGCGACTTCGCTCTCGATTCGGAGCGCGCCCGCCGGGCCAATAGCGGCGGGGCCAAGGGCATTGAGGAGCGCTTCCGCCCCCGCCCGCTCGATCTTGACTCCTTCCGCAACGGCACGATCCCGGACCCAGCGCAGCCAGCCATCCCGCTCGTTCGGGGCGGGGAGCGTGGCGGTGTGGACGGTGCCCGCGAGCAACAGATCGCGGAGCGCCGGGGGTAGGGGCGTGAGATTGAGCGTCCCGGATTCCCAGAAGACGAGGGTCGTCGTCGCAGGCATCGTGGGCAGGAAAGTCGCGAGCGGCAAAAGCAGATCGAAATCTGACGCCTTGCGTCGCCCCCGTTGCCCCTCCGGCGCGCGCAAATAGCGACCGAGCAACCCACGCACGAGCACAAACCGCCCGGCACCAAAAAAGGGGAGCGCATCGCACGCCCCGATCACCTCACCGACGCTCACGCGCTCGTCATCGAGGAGGGTCATATTAAGTCCGCTGGGATCGCTCGCCGTGTGGTTCGCCTGCAGGCGCGCGACAATCTCCCGCGCCGCCTTCGCATCATCGCCATGCACGAGATGCAGGACTGAGGACTGAGGACTGAGGACTAAGTTCGGATGCGTCTCCTCCATACTTAGTCCTCAGTCCTACAAAGAAAGACCCCGCCCCGCCGTGTGTCTGTTGTGCTCTGAACCTGCCGAAGCAGGTGGGCGCCCCGCCACCGGGAATGGTAACGCCGGTTACTCACCGGCGGCCTCGCTCCTGGTGGGTTCTGGCTCCCGCACATTGAAGTATTGGCTCAATGGCACGTAGAGACATCACGCACAGCGCAGGGTCCATTGTTACTCATGTATACACCCGCGCCGCCCGCCGTGCAACGGGGAGTAGGCAGTAGTTGGTAGTCAGTAGACAGTAGTCAGCAGACAGAGTCAGTAGCCGGAAATCGGATGCTCATACGCCCTGTCCGATCTCTGCTCTTCCCGCTGCCTACCAACTACTGCCTACTTCACAGGATGCTCACCAGTGCCAGCGCGCCGAAGGCGATGATGACGGCACCGGAGAGGCGATTGACCCAGACGAGGCGGGCGGGCGTCAGTTTTGCTCGTAGCAGGCCGGTGCCGCTGCTGAGGAGCAACCACCAGAGCGCAGAACCGAGGAAGACCCCCACCACAAGCAGCGCCGCCGACCCATATTTCCCATTGATCTCGCCCGCACCGATCCCCGCGAAAATCGCCGCGAAGGTGAGGATCGTCAGCGGATTGGCGAGCGTGAGGAGGAAGGTCGTGAAATAGGCGCTGCCCAGCCCGCTCGCACGGAGCGTGGCCGGTCGTTCGGCGGGCGTGCTGCGAACGGTAGTCAGGCCGAGATAGCACAGGAAGAGACCACCAATGAGGCGCAACCAGAACTGCTGATCGACGAGGAAGGTGGAGATGAAGGTCAGTCCGAATGCCGCCACCGCACCGTAACATGCATCCGCCGTCGCGGTGCCTAATCCGGTAACCAACCCCGCGATCCGACCGTCCGCCAGGGTGCGCCGGATACAGAGCACCCCCATCGGCCCGACGGGCGCGGCAATCGAGAGGCCGAAGATGATCCCCCGAATGAAGAAGCGCAGGTCCATAGTCACCTCACGGGGAAGTAACGAGTAACGAGATGGGCCGCGGCTCCTCTCGTTACTCGTTACTGCGTAGCGGCAGGACGGGTGTTTCCTTGCTGGTGGAGAGGACGACGGTGGTGCGGGTGTGGGCGATACCATCGAGGCCCTTGATCTCGTCGCTGACGATCCGCTCCAGTTCGCCCGTGCTGGCACAGCGCACCTTGAGGAGGAAATCGTCCTCGCCCGCAACGTGATGGCACTCCTGCACCTCGGGGAGTTGCTGCACGCGCTCCAGGAAGGCGGCACGGTACACGGGCCGTTCGAGCGTCACTGCGATAAAGGCAGTCAGGCCGCAACCGACGAATGCGGCATCCACGAGCGCCGCATAGCCCTGAATAATCCCGCGTTCCTCTAACCGGCGTACGCGATCGGCGGTTGCCGGAGCCGAGAGCTGCACTCTGCCCGCCAATTCCGCCCACGTCGCCCGCCCGTTCGTCATCAAATACGCAATGACTTTTGAATCAGTCTCATCAAGCGTGTTGAACCTCTCTTTCGTAAGTTTCTACGCTCATGTTACATGAATAGGAAAGCGTGTCAAGATCGCTGTGCATATTCTTTTGTCCGCATGATCGCGATTGGCGGAATTTGTTGACACCGGCGGGGCGGTCTCCGCGCCGGTTGCTGGTATGCCGTGGCTGTCAGGGGGGCACCGCCGCTGCCAGTGAGCCCGCATGGTGTGTCATCCGGTTATTCTTCCTCCGGTTCCGGTGGCTACGGCAGCGGCGGGAAGCGCTCCGGATCGTTCTGCAACTCGTTGATCTGGTCCATCAGTGACTCCAGGAGCGGCCGGCGCGGATCGCCCTCCGGGATGCGGGAGAGCATTATCCGCAGCGATGCCAAGGGCGACACGACCGGGTCGCTGGCGGTGGTCATATGCTCGTGGGTCTCGTTGGGACGCCCGGCGAAGCGCTCGACCAGCCCGTTGCGCACGACTTCGGTGAGAGCCGCAGCGCCGCCGGACATGAGCCGCGCGGTAGCCGCATCGACGGTGGCCTGATCGCCGCCGAGCCCGGTGACGTACAGACGCCATGCGTCGTCCGTGAGGGGCACCATACCGTCCCGCAATAGGTCGCGAGCTAGTGTACTCCCCTCAGCGCTCTCGAGCATCCTGCCTGCGGTGAAGAAGCTCTTGGGAAGGCCCATGCCTTCTTCCTGGAGATACTCCGGTTGGCCCGGTCGATCGTTCGCGGGGAGTACGGGACGGCTGTTTTCGTCGGCGAACTGGGCGAATGTCGGGTCTACCAGGAACCTGGTGCCGTCCGCGAGCGTCACGACAGCGAAGGCGTGCTGGACGTCGAGCCCGAGATTTTTGGCCTGTATCCGTTCGATTTGTATCTTGTGCGGCGAGTTACCGATGAGCGCGATGATCGCCTCCGCGCTGATGTCGCGACCGGCCATGCACTTGAGGCGCAGGTCGTCTGCGGTCAGCCCGAGGGCTTTCCCCGTCTTCCCCACACCCGACGTATGGTACGCCCGGTATTCGGCGACGGCGCGCTCGATCACGGTGCGGATCGCCTCATGCACGCGCGGGTCTCCCGGCCCGATGTTCGGCTCCTGGAGGATGTGCTGGGCGAGTTCTACCTCCGTGTTGGAGCGCTCCATCTCCTCAGTCGTCTCGGGCAAGGCGAGACCTTCGCCCTGCACCAGTTGGCGGACCTCCACGTTGCGCTCGGCGATCTCAAGGAGTTCCGCAGGGTCCAGATGGGCATAGAGGTCGGAAGCGCCGGTTGGCTCCTCTTCGGGGCCGGGGGCCGGGCGCACCGGCTCGTCCGTGCCCGTATCCGTCGGCTCGTCGGCCAGTGTTTGGCCTGTCTCCTCGCCCTCGGCTCCGCCGGGGCCGCCACCCTCCTTCATGGGCGCGCGGGCTGCGGGCGTCGAGCCACCGCCACCCGACGCGGGCGGTTCGGGATCGAAGCCCACACGCCAACCCGGGAACTTCTCGTCGTGCCACTCCTCGTACGCTTCGAGGGACTTGAACACTTTCACAAGGCGCTCGCCCGTCTTCGGATCGGGGAAGTTGATCTTGAACGGGCGGGACTTACCGGGATCGACCGTGAACTCGGTGTAATCGCGTCCCCGCTTCGTCACGAGGCTGATCCGCGCGCTGCGGGCCTCGTTACCGGCACGTTGCGATTCCCCCTGGAGCTTCTCGAAATCGCCGCCCCTGCTTGTGGGGAATCGCTGCGCGACGGGTGTGACGCGCAGCGTCGGGTCGATCGGGTGATAGTGTTCCGGGCTCTCCCATTTGTTCGGATCGCCAGGGAGTGCTTCCTTCCACACGTCGGGATCGAGCCCGACCTCGTCCGCACCGCCTTGGGCGATCCGCTCCTCGCCGGTCTCTGTATTCACATAGCGGCTGACCTCGCGGTAGGGGTCCTCGGCTAGCGACTGCTCGTAGAGTGCCCGTGTCTCCTCGGTCGTATCGGCCCACATGGCCGAGCCCTCGGGGATCTGCGCGCGGTACTCCGCCTCCACTTCCCAGGTGCCCGGCGGGCCACCGAGGGCACGCATCTGCGCTTCGCTATCGAGCGGAACCCCGCGCGCCGTCGCCCGCCCGACGACGACCTCGCCGGTCACTCTTTGGCGGTAGACCATGACATCGCGCAGCGGATCCTCACGTAGTGCCTCGTCGAAGAGCGCGTGCCCCTTCTCGATGCTTTCGACCGGGGTGACCGTCCGCTCTGGTCGCTGATGCTCCTCCCCCGTCCCTCCGTTATCCCGGGCGGGGGCGCGTGCCCGTGTCGGCTTCTCGCCGGTGCCGGGTTCGGTGGCCTTGCCCTTCGGGGCGACCTCTCCCGGTTCGCTCGTCATCGCCGGTTCCGCCGCTCGCGGCGCGCTTGGCAGTTCGGCGGGCAGGCGCGACGGAATCCGGACCGGCTCCTCGCCATGCATGGCCCCGGCACCGACGCCGGGCTTCCCAGGCTCGGGCGTGGCATGTTCCGGTGCGGCGCTCTCGTCGTACGTGACGACCGTCTCGCTTCCCGGCGGCAGGCCGACGGCGGACTTGGTGGTTTCGCCGATGGCGTGGGCGGCCTTGCCCATGAGGTGCATCTTGATGACGCCCTGTAGCGTGAGGTCGCCCTCCATCCCCTGCGCCCAGGCCCCTCCCTCGATACTCCCGGCGGTCTTCGCGAGGCCCACGATTTCCCCCGAGATCTTCGAGCCCAGGCGGTCTGCCATTCCCTTGGCGACCGGGCCGAGCATCTTCTCGACGGCCTCGCCACCGAGGCTGCCGCCGAGCCCACCCAGAAGGTCGGCCTTCAGCATGGCGACTGAATAGTCGTCGCCGTACACGGCGAGGTTGGCGCTGACGGTTGAGACGACGTTGACACTGGTGCTCGCCGCAAACTTCGCGATACGCGCCGTCATCACCCCGGCCTCCACGGCGTCAGCGCCCAATTCCACCGCCTCGAGCAGCGCACCGGCGGCCGGGGTGAGCAGTGCGGAAATGGCTGCCTGAAGCACGAACGCCGCCGCCATCTCGAACATTGCCCGCAACTGGGCGGTCGCCTTCTCGTAGGCAGCCCGGTCGCCGCGGATCGTCGCGCGTGCCAGTCGCATCTGCTGGATGATGCCGTGGGCCTTACCCGAGTGCGTCATCTCCGGCTGTTCCAGATTGACCCCGGCGGGATCCATAAGGGGGAACCAGCCGACCAGATCGCCATACTCCTGGTGCAGTCTGCGGACTTCCTTGATCGTCTCGTCGAGCAGGTCGCGCTCCTCGTTGCCGAACGTGTCGCGCACGGCCCCGGTCGCGCCGCGATTGTCGATCGTGTATTGGTATTCGCGCTCGGCGCGCTCCAGGAGATAGGCTACCTCGGTGGGCCCGCCCTCTGTATCCGGGCGCTGCATGGCGTCTTCGAGGTTGAGCCGGTCCGTCCCTGATGCCTTGCCCTTGATGACCGGCTGGAGCGTGTCGCGATGCACCTCCACGCCCCCGATCTCGGTAGTTTCTTCACCGGCACGGGTCGGCGCGTCCCCGAACAGGTCGAAATCGAGCGATCGTCCGCCCGTGCGCGCGGAGTACTCAACCCGTAGCTGCGCGATTTCTCGCGCGCTTTTGTCTCGTAGCACGCGCTCGACGGTCGCGGTGTCCTTGCGATCGCCGCTGAGGGCGAGCACCAGTTCGGCGATGTCGTCCAGTTTGCCATGATTCTGCATGAGCGCGATGTTGACGGTCGTGTCGCCTTCGTTGCCCATGTCGTCGATGAGTTCATCAAATTTCTTATCATCGCTGCCGATGAGGCTGTTGTAGGCACCACGAATCCGCATGAAGTACTCGTCTGCTAGGCGTTTCGTCTCTGCCTCGACCCTGGGATCGCCCTTGGGCAGCGTCTGTTGTGCGCGCTCTTCGGCCTCGGTGCGCAGGCTGCGGAGGGCTGCGGTGAGTTGCTCCGCGTTCAGTTTGCCGTCCGCCGATGCCTTGCGGAGTTGCGCGGCCACCTTTTCAACCGGGTCGTCGCTGGCGATGCCGCGGATGACGGCGGCGTCCGTGCCGCCCACTGCGGTGGCCATCGCTCCCGCATCACCAATCACCGCCGCGACGCGTGCCTGCACTGCGGCGTGCGGATCACCCTGCGCCCCGGCGCGCGCTTCGGCACCGGCCTGCTCGGCTCGCTGCTCGATGTCCTCGACGAGTTCCTTGCGCTCCTTTTGGAGGTCTTTGATCTCGTACTGCGCGCTCATCGCGCCCATCGGGTTCTCTTTGAGGTCCTCCAGGATCTCCTTGATGCGATCGTCGATCCCGCCGATCCGTGCGCGGTCGTTGCTCACCTTGAGCGCGTCCGCGCGGACGGTCTCTCCGAGCAGCAACATGAGCGCGCGCTGACCCGCGAGGGTGCCCATCTTCCAGATGTCGCCGCGTAGATCACCACCGAGCTGACCATACGCGGCGACAAGCGCATCGTTGGCCTTTGCGTCTTGCCGGAGGGTGGTCATGACGCGCTCGACGTCATCTTTCTCGAGGTCGCCCCCCAGCAACTGGTGCAGGTTGGCCGCCTTGGCGCTCATGGCATTCGTTGCCGCAGACTGCTGCTCCTCTGCCGATGCGCCGGTCGCGGCTGCTGTGCCCCCGATCAGCGCGCGGATCTGGGCGCTTTGGTCTGCGGTCAGGTCGCTGACATAGCCTGACTCGCCGGGACCGAAGATATCGTTCTCGAGCGTCCGATTCTCATGGTCTTTGTAGGCTTTTTTGACGTCATCCACCTGAAGAGCCGTCAGATGACCAAGGGCAGCGACCGTTTCCGCGAAGTCGATGTGGCGCTTGAAGATCGGTTCGCTGTACAGGCCATATGCGTGGGACTCCGACCCGACGATGGTGAGGTGCGACTGGTCGATCGCGCGCAGGAGGCGGTGGTTGATGTCCATTGGGTTGAATCCGTCCCGTGCCTGCGCATCGGCCGGGGGTCCGCTCTCCGCCTGCCGCTGGATTGCCAGCGGCGCGGCCTGCGCCGCCGCCGGACCGGGACCGACCTGCAATCCCGGCGGGAAGATCGCGATGTTGGCGAAATTGAATCCGATGGAGGGCGCGTGTGCGGTCGCATCACTGGGGGATGGCACGGGTGCCGTATCCCATGATGGGGTGGCGGATAATGCAGGTGCCACCACGGTGGGGGAAGTCGTTCGCCTGGGACTTCTTTCTTGACGCTGCAGCATATGACCCTCCGCGGCTTTGCGGCCGGAATATATTTCCGAGCATACGCCTGCGGGGCGGAATTACCATGACGAATCACCCACGCAACTTCCCACCGAAATTATGACGTACCAACCCATGACCGTGTTCCTCGTACCTACGAAAACGCGGCAGCCATCTACACGATGCACTCCTGAGAGCGGTCTTCGCAGTGGCTGATGCCAGTGAATCTATTGGTGGTGGCGGGCTTCAGCGTGCCACTCCTTGCTGTCGCAGGCTGAAGCCCGCCACCACCGGGTTTTTCTGCGCTTCGCGTTTTTCTCTATCCCTCGCGTTCGAGCGCCGCGAGTTGCGCTTCGACGAGGGCAACGAGGCCACCCATCGTCTCCGCATCGAAGGCGAGTTTCGCTCCCGCTGCTTCGAACAACTGGGGCAACGGCACCGTTGCTCCTAGCGCCAGCGCCTGCCGGTAGGCTGCCAGCGCCCCGGCGTGATCCGCCAGGCTGTTGCGCCAGACCTGCAAGGCACCGATCTGCGCGATGCCGTACTCGATGTAATAGAAGGGGACCAGGAAGATGTGCAGTTGGCGGTACCAGCGGGCGATCCGCTCATCTTCCAATCCGCTCCAATCCACCCCTTGCTCGAAGCGGGAACGGATGCGCAGCCAGGCCGCATCGCGCGCCTCGCGATCATGCCCCTCACCGCTCGTATAGATCCAGTGCTGGAAGGCATCGATCGAGGCGATGTGCGGAAAGACGTCGAGGACACTCTCAAGGTGCTCGATGCGCGCACGGCGGGCATCATCGGTGGAGTAGTAGCCGCCGTCCTCTTTGGCCAGGTAGGTCGCGGTAAGCAGTTCCATCGACATCGAGGCGACTTCCGCCATCTCTGAGCCGGGATGGCGCATCCAATAGAGGGGGATGTGATGCCCCTCGAAGACGTGGAAGGCATGACCCGCCTCATGCAGTAAGGTGTCCACATCCTGCGCGATCCCCACCGCATTCATGAAGATGAAAGGGCGACCACGATAGGGATAATCGATGCAGTAGCCACCGGGAGCTTTGCCCTTGCGGCTGTCGAGATCAAGGAGGTGCTCGTGCACCATCGTGGAGAAATAGCCGCCGAGTGTGGGATCTACCCGGTTGAAGATCATTTCCGCTTGCCCAATGAGGGTGTCCACCGTCTCGAAGGGTTTGAGCGGCGCACGCCCCTCGGGATCGACCGCCGTATCCCACGGTCGGAGCGCATCGAGACCCATTTGCTGCCGCCGCCGCTCGAACCGCCGCGCTACGGCGGGCACGACGGTCTGCTCGACGGCGGCGTGGAACGCTTCGCAGTCGGCGGGTGTGTAGTCAAAACGATCTTTGGCGGGGAAGACGTAGTCCCGGTAGTTGGCGAACCCGGCGTTGTGCGCGATCTGCTGACGCAGGGCGTACTGCTGATCGAAGATCGTTGCGAGGGCATCGCGCTCATCCATATACGGCTGGGTACTGAGGCGGTAGGCCCGCTCGCGCACGGCGCGGTCCGGGTTGAGGAGATGCGGTTGCAAGTGCGGCAGGGGGATCTCCTCGCCCTCCCACAGGACGGTCATCCCGCCGGTGATCTTGTTGTATTGCGTGTTCAGTTTCTCTTCTTCGCTCACGAGGGGCACATTCTCCTCGCGGAAGATTGCCAACTGATTGCGGAAGCTGCGGAGGAGCGTGTGGAGATCATCGCGTTCGTAGCCGAGATCGAGGAGGCGCTTCGAGAGGCCGACGTGCTGCTCGTGCAGTTGGGGCTCGATCTCGCTCGAGAAGCGCACCTGCGTCGCTTCCTTTGCCTCGCTTGCGGTGTCAGTCGCGTAGGCGTTGTACGCGATCGCGCTCGCCTCCGCGACCAACTCCTCCAGTTTCGCCCACTCCCGCAGCCACGCCTCGACATTCGCCTGATCGAGCGGGCGGGCGGCGAGGTCCTGATAGTAGGGCAGAATATCGTCCCACGTCGCCTCCGCGAACGCTTGTGGAGAATCGGGAAGGGTCAAATCGGTCATCATTCACTCCTTTTGACACTGCTCATCGCACCCCATTGCCCACAGCGTAGCATCAATCTCAGTCCTCAGTCCTCAGTCCTTCGTCCTCGGTTACGCGATGAGGTAACCGCCATCGACGAGGAGCGTCGCGCCGGTGATATAGGCCGCGAGGTCCGAGACGAGGAAGAGGACCACACGCGCGACATCGTCCGGCGTCCCCTCGCGGCCCAATGGCAATCGCGCGCTACCGATTGCGTTGAGCTTCGCGATCTCTGAGGCGGGCAGGTTCGGTGTGACGTGCGACAGTCCCTCCGTACGGATAAAGCCGGGGGCGACCGCGACGACACGGACGGCGGCGGGCGCGAGTTCGAGCGCGAGGGATTTCGTGAACATCACGACGCCCCCTTTACTTGCATCGTAATGGGCGAGGCCAATCGCGGTCGGATGGTAGGCATCCATGCTGGCGATATTGACGATCGCGCCGCCCCGACCGCGCGCCACCATCTGCCGCCCGGCGGCCCGCGCGCAGAGGAAGACCCCGCGCAGGTTGATCGCCTGCACCCGGTCCCACTCCTCCACGGGCATCGTCAGCACGGGCGTCATCGGGTAGATGCCCGCGTTATTGATGAGGATGTCCACCCCGCCATGCGCCGCGCCGACCGCCGCGAACAACCGCTCGACCGCTGCTTCGTCGCTCACGTCTGCGGCAATGGGCGCGCTGGATAGCCCGAGCCGCTGCACGGCGTCCTGCGCGGCCGCCGAGTCTCGGTCCGCGATCACCACCGTCGCACCCGCCTCATGGAGTCGCCGCGCGATGCCAACGCCGATCCCCATCGCGCCGCCCGTCACGACCGCGACGCGACCCGTGAGATCGAGTAATGTCGCGATCGATTCCTTATCGAAGTGCGGAATGGGCATGTTTGGATCCTTTCTGCACGCGGCGCTCATCCAGTCTGGCGGAGTATACTGTACCGACAGAAGAGGAGGCAGGCGTGGTAGAGCGAACCGGAACGATTCTTGACGAAATTCTGGAGAAGAAGCGGCAGGAGGTGGATGCCCGCAAGGCGCGCGTCTCGATGGAGTTGATCGACCTGAAGTTGAGCCGCACACCACCGCCGCGAGACTTCCTCGGCGCGCTCCGGCGCGCTCCGGGCGAACCGATGCGCGTGATCGCGGAGCTGAAACGTGCCTCGCCGGTTAAGGGCGTCTTGGTGCAGGACTACAACCCCGAGCAGATCGCCGGGGAGTTCGCGCGGGGTGGGGCGGCGGCGCTCTCCGTGCTGACGGACGAATCGTTCTTTCTCGGCAGCCTGACGCACTTACCCATCGCGCGGCGCGGCCTCGATACGGTGGGCAGCGCGATCCCCCTCCTCCGCAAGGACTTCATTATCGACCCCTATCAGGTTGCGGAAGCGCGCGCCTGGGGTGCGGATGCCTGCCTGCTCATCGTCGCCGCGCTCGATGACGCGATGCTCGCGACGCTCCATACCGCCATTCTCGCCTACGGCATGACCGCGCTCGTTGAAATTAACAACGCGGCGGAGTTAGCGCGGGCGGTCGCCATCGGTGCGGCGTTGATCGGCGTCAATCAGCGCGACCTACGTAACTTCAGCGTCAATACCGATCTCGCCGCGACCCTCGCCGCCCAGATGCCGCAGACGACGGTTCGTGCCGCCCTCAGTGGCATCAAAGGCCCGGACGATATGCGGCGGCTCGCCGCTGCCGGCTTCGACGCCGCGCTCGTCGGCGAGTCCGTCATCACCGCGCCGGATCGCACCGTAGCGGTGCGGGCGCTGGCGGAGGCAGCCCTAACCCCCCAACTCCCGTCCCCATTAGGGAGGGGGGAGCGTGAAATGGCGAGTCACCCCTCTCCCGCTGGCGGGGGAGGGGCCGGGGGTGGGGGCGGCCAACTATGACCGTCGTGAAGATTTGTGGCGTGCGGCGGCTCGTGGATGCGCAGGCAGCGGCGGAGGCGGGCGCGGATATTGTCGGATTCACCTTCTGGACCGGCACCAAACGATATATCGCGCCTGAGGAAGCGGCAGCGATCATCGCCGCCTTCCGTGCCGAGTATGGCCCGCGTCCGCTCATCAGCGGTCTCTTCGTCAATGCCGATCCTGCGGTCATCGCCGCCACCGTCGCGCAGTGTGGCCTCGATCTCGTGCAACTCTCCGGCGATGAGACCGCGCGCGCGGTCAAACGCCTCGCGATGCCGCTCCTGATGGCGGTGCGCGCGCTGCCCGGTGAGGAGCCGGACGCCTTGCGCGCGCGGGTCGCTACCTTCCATGCTGCGGCGCGCTCCCTTCCTCCCGGCCCGTTCGGGCAGCCACTTCTCCCGCTCCTCGATGCCCATGTGCCGGGTCGCTACGGCGGGACGGGTCAGACCGGTGACTGGGAGATGGCTGCCGCACTCGCCAGTGGCGAGCGGATCATGCTCGCCGGTGGCTTGAATCCGGAGAATGTCGCCGCTGCCGTGCGCGCCGTGCGACCGTGGGGTGTGGACGTCGCGAGTGGGGTCGAAGTGCCGGGGCAACCCGGTGTCAAAGATGCGGGACGGATACGTGCCTTCATTCGAGGCGGCGCGGGCGACGGTTGAGGTCGGCTATGCCGGAGATTGAGATTGCGGAGGAGCGCCCGGACCCGCAGCGCCGCGCGACGAATCGCCTGATGCAGATCGTCGGTCGCCTCTTCGCGAGCGAAGCGGAGGCAGCGGCAGCGATCCAGTACGTCTCTGCGATTGTCGCGCTGGAAGAGGGGCAGGCATACCTCGAAGCCTTCTACGACCTCGACGCCGTGCGCAGAATCAGCATCCGTGACTGGTCCGGTAATCTCTACGAAGTCGCCCGCCCCGCCACGCTCGCGCCGGACGCCGAAGCGCTCCTCGTCGCGGAGTGTCGTCACCTGACGAGCGGCGCGGCCCTCCAACCGATGGATGCGCGGCTCTTCGCCCGGGGGTATCATGCGAGCTTCTGTAGCCGTTGCCGCTCCCAATTCGATCTTGGCCCCGCCTGCCGCGAATGCCTTTTTGCCGGCTATCCGATCAATTACGATGAAAGAACCGACCACTGAGGACTGAGAGGAAAAGACATGAAGCAGATGTTCACGGCGAGCATTTGGCGCGAGGGTGAGTGGTATGTCGCCCAGTGTCTTGAGGTCGATGTTGCGAGTCAGGGTGAGAGCGAGGAGGCGGCGGTCAGCAACCTCCGGGAAGCATTGGCGTTGCATTTCGAGCCTCCCGTTGCGACACACACTCCACGGATCCGCACGATTGAGATTGATGTCAGTGCCGCTTAGGCCACTGCCATTTCGTGAGATCAAACGGAGACTTGAGGCGGCAGGATTCGTTGAAGTCAGCCAAAAGGGTAGTCATGTCAAGTTCGCCAGAATCGTTGGTGGAGAAACACGCACTGCAATCGTTCCTCACCATCGTGAAGTGAGCATTGGCACGCTTGGAAGCGTCCTGCGCCAAGCCGGATTAAATCCTGATGAGTTCGAGCGTCTGTAACCGAACGGGAAGGGAAACGTATGAAGATTCTCATCATCGGTGGGACGATTTTTCTTGGGCGGCATCTTGTGGACGCGGCGCAGGCGCGCGGGCACGAAGTGACCCTGTTCAATCGCGGCCAACACAACCCGGACCTTTTTCCCGAGGTCGAGAAGTTGCACGGCGACCGTGACGGCGGGCTCGATGCCCTCAAGGGCAGGCAGTGGGACGCAGTGATCGATACCTGCGGCTCATTCCCGCGTGTCGTGCGGGCATCGGCGGAACTGCTGGCGGACGCGGTCGGCCACTACATCTTCATCTCCTCGATCTCTGCTTATGCCGATCTGAGCGTGCCGGGCGTCGATGAAGCGTCGCCGGTCGGCACGCTCCCGGATGACACCGCCAGAGGTCGTCACGGGGGAGAGCTTCGGACCCTTCAAGGCGCGCTGCGAGCAGGCGGTTGAGACGGCGATGCCGGGCCGCACGCTCAACATCCGCCCCGGCCTGATCGTCGGCCCCTACGACCCCTCGAATCGCTTCACCTACTGGGTGCATCGCACCGCGCTGGGTGGCGACGTGCTCGCACCGGGGAACCCCGCAGCACCATTGCAATTCATTGTCGATGTGCGCGATCTCGCGGAGTGGACCGTCCGCATGGCAGAAATGGGCACAACGGGCGTCTTCAATGCCAAAGGCCCGGACCGGCCCCTGACGATGGGCGATCTTCTGGCGACCTGCAAAGCGGTCAGCGGCAGCGATGCCCGCTTCGTCTGGGTTGGCGAGGATTTCTTGCAGGCGCAGGGAGTCGGCGCGTGGATGGAACTCCCCCTCTGGCTGCCCGCCAGCATGAATGGCCTCAATGGTGTGCGGAGCGACAAGGCATTTGCCACCGGGTTGACCTTCCGCCCGATCGCCGATACCGTCCGCGCCACCCTCGCCTGGGATCCACCTTCCCCCCCGACACCGAACGCCGCGCCGGTCTCGCCCCCGCCCGTGAGGCAGAACTGCTCCAAGAGTGGGGAAGTAACGAGTAACGAGTAACGAGGCGTCTCGCGTCTCCTCTACTCGTTACTCGTTACTCTCAGACCCGTCGGCCGGTGTTGACCGAGAAGGTAAAGATGTCGGGGCGGTTGTAGTGGCCGACGACATCGAGCGTCATGCGCTCCTCGATGGTGCGTTGGGGTCGACCTCGGCGTAGACGATGGTCTCTTCGTCGTAGACCGGACCGGCGAGATACATCCCGTCCGGCCCGATGATTGCGCTGCCGCCGCGCTGGAGAAAATCTTCGGGTGGGCCGGGAATGGTCTGTAAGAGTTCGACATCCGGCAAGTCCCGGCGGCGCAGGATCGTCCCGGCGGCGATGACGAACGCGCGCCCCTCGAAGGCGTAATGACGCGACGCGACCTGATGCATCTCGTGGATCGACGGCCAGGAGGCGACGTGGATCGTTTCACCCTGCTGATGCATCGCCTGGCGGGTGAGGGGCATCCAGTGCTCCCAGCAGTTCAGGCCACCGAGCTTGCCGAGCGGTGTGTCGAGGACAAGAAGGCCGCTGCCGTCGCCCTGCCCCCAGACCATCCGCTCCTGATAGGTCGGCATCAGCTTGCGGTGGACACCGAGCAGCGCGCCGTCCGGGCCGAAGAAGAGTTGTGAACAATAGATCGTGCTGCCGCCGAGTTCGTGCACCCCGATCACCACATACGCGTTCGCGCTCTTCGCTGCCGCGCCAATGCGCGCGACATGCGGCCCTGGCACGACGAGCGCACTGCCAACGAGCCGGGCCCATGCCTCTTTCGCCGGTGCGTAGTTCCAGCGTGCTGCGTTCGGGGCCTCATCGAGCCACACCGGGTAGCCGGAAACCCATACCTCCGGGAAGCCGATAATCCGTGCCCCCGCCGCACCGGCCTGTGCGATCAGGTCGCACGCCTTCGCGACGGTCGCATCCCGATCAAAAAAGACCGGCGTCGCCTGTATCGCCGCCACCCGAAATGTCTCCATCCCACCATCCTCTCTCACCGACGAAACCGGACGTTTCATTGAATCACCGAGATACGCGGTCCTGTGGTACTGTATGCCGCTTACATGCAAGGGGTGCGTGTGACGGGAGGGACGGATCGTGACGCACGAAGGGGCGATTGGCTTCGACTTCGGTACCTCGAACTCGGCGATTGCAGTGGCCGAGGCAGGTGGCGGTGCGGCACGCTTGCTGCGTCTCGATCCGGCCGATCCGCGTGCAACACATATCCCAACAGTCCTCTACATCGAACGCGATGGCGCGGCACGGATCGGCAACGATGCCATTGAAGCATATGTCGCTGCGGAAGCGGGGCGGCGGGTTGTCCGCAAGCGAGAGGCGACGGGGCAGGAGATCGACACCGGTGTCGGCCTCGGCCCGCAACGGGTCTGGACTGAGGTGGATGTCAGCCAGCCGGGGCGGTTCTTTCAATCCCTCAAGAGCTTCCTCGCGGACCGGAGCTTCCGTGGCACGAACGTCTTCGGGCGCTATTATACGATGGAAGACCTAGTCGCGACGATCATGCGTGCGATGCGCGTGCGTGCCGAGGAGGAACTGGGTCAGCCCGTCCGCACGG
Organism: uncultured Chloroflexia bacterium; assembly: GCA_963763655.1. GTDB lineage: Bacteria > Chloroflexota > Chloroflexia > Thermomicrobiales > JALYUS01 > JALYUS01. Next base: position 121,510 of record CAVXPY010000001.1, on the reverse strand, counting down.
CGACCGTCGGGCGGCCCGTCCACTGGGCCGAGAATGACGCAAAAGGGGATGCCTTGGCGTTGCGGCGGATGGAGGCGGCGCTCGATATGGCCGGTTTCTCGCACTGCACCTTCGTTCTGGAGCCAATCGCGGCAGGGTTGCACTTCGCCGCCACGTTGCCCGTGCCGCGTACCGTCCTCGTCTTTGACTTCGGTGGCGGCACGCTCGATGTGACGGTGATGCGGATCGGTGGCGGTCAGCGCAGCGTGCTCTCGACCACGGGTATCCTGCTCGGTGGCAACACCCTCGATGAGGACCTCATGGACACGCGACTCCTGAAATACTTCGGCGAGCGACTGCGCTGGGGGCCGCAAGACCTGCCGATGCCGAATCACATCCTCGATGCGATCCGCCGCTGGTACACGATTCCCGATCTCAATGAACCGCGCACGGTCGCTTTTCTGGAGAACCTCGAACGCGAGACGGTGGGGGAGGCACGGCGGCAGGCGCGTGCCCTTCTCTCGCTGGCGCGCGGCAATCATGGCTGGACCCTCTTCCGTGAGATTGAGCGCGCCAAAATCGGCCTTTCCGGTCGCGCGCGCGAGCAGATCCACTATTTCGCCGACGCGATCGCGATCGATGAACCCCTGCCGCGCGCCGAGTTCGAGGCGCAGATCGACGCGCGCGTGCGCCAGGCCGAACGCTGCATCGACGCCGCTCTCGCCGCCGCCGCGCTCGAACCGGAGCAGGTGGACGTGGTCGTGCGCACCGGTGGCTCCTCCGCTATTCCCTGCTTCCAGCGCCTCCTCACCGATAAATTCGGTGCCGACAAGCTCCGCTACCAGGATGCGTTCACCTCCGTCGTCACCGGCCTCGCGCTCAGCGCTGCCGGTCAGGTGGCGCTCCCCACTGCATAAGAGCAGGATTCAATACCACCAAGACACCAAGAACACGGAGAACACCAAGAAGGATACGTATTTCTCTCTTGGTGTCCTTGGTGTCTTGGTGGTTTTGAATCCTGCTTTACACCTCTCCTGATGTATTCTCAGGGTGTCAGCGCGGGCTGCGGCAGGGCGAAGCTCTCCGCGAGGAGTTCGTACGACCGCACCCGCTCCGCGTGTGAGTGGATCATCGTCGTCACCATCAACTCATTGGCCCCGGTCTGGTCGATCAGATCATCCAGTTGCGCCCGAACGGTCGATGGACTGCCGATGATATGACGCGCCCGCGAGGCAAGCATCTGCGCGCGCTCCATCGGGGTGTAGGGGTAGGCCATTGCCTCCTCCGGGCTTGGCAGCAGGCCGGGTCGGCCACTCCGCAGCCGCAAGAAGGAGAGATCGACCGAGGAGGCCAGTTCCTCGGCCCGCGCGTCGGTTTCGGCGCACAACGCGGAGACGGCGAGGATGGTCTGCGGCTCCGCCAGTTGTTCGGACGGCGAGAACTGCTCCCGATACATCTGCATCGCTTCCGCCGCGCCGTCCGGGTTGATGTGCCGCGCAAAGGCGAACCCCATACCGAGGGCGGCGGAGACCTGCGCGCTGTAATCGCTCGATCCGAGCAGCCAGATCGGGGGCAGCGCCACATCGACCGGCACCGCGCGTACCGACTGGAAGGGGTGGCCGTCCGGGAATCGATCGGTGGAGAAGGCGAGCAGTTCGCCAAGCTGGACCGGGAAGTCGTCCGCACCGAGGGCCTCTCTCGACCGGCGGAGGGCCAGGGCGGTCCGTTGATCGGTGCCGGGCGCGCGACCAATGCCCAGGTCGATCCGCCCCGGATAGAGCGCTTCCAGGATGCGGAAAGTCTCGACGACTTTCAGGGGCGAATGATTGGGGAGCATGATGCCACCGGAACCGACCCGCAGCTGCGTCGTCTCGCGCGCGACAGCCCCGATGACGATTTCCGGTGCGGAACTGGCGATACCGGGCATGTTATGGTGCTCTGCCAGCCAGTAGCGCGTGTAGCCAAGCTGCTCCGCCCGGCGGGCGAGATCAATGGTGTTCCGCAATGCCTGACCGGCGGTTGAACCCGTACCAATCGGGGAGAGATCGAGAATCGAGAGCGGTAGTGTCATATCCCTGAAGAACCTCCGTCTTTGGGAGGGCGACTCCACGATCGGCACGATCGACGCCCCCCTCACCACAGAGGAACGCATGACGTCAGGGAAGATTCCTTGATGTCACTTTGATCTCTAAATGGCGATATTCTTCAGCGCTATTTGGCGACGCCACGATCAGGTGAGCGGGCCGATCACGAGGTTTTCCCGCGCCGCTTCCACCACTTCCGCCGTCACCGTCCGCAGCGCGTTGATCTCCAGGATCCGCGCGATCTGGCTGCACAACCGCTGCACCAGCCGGAAGTTCCCGCCCGTGATCCGGATCATCGCCGCCAGCGCTTCCGCGTCGGTGAAATCGCCCGGTGCCAGCGTCAGTCCCATCTCCTGCCATTTGTGGGTCAGGATGAAACGCATCTCCTCGACCGACAGCGCCCGGAACTGATGCACAAAGCCGACGCGCGAGTAGAACTGGGCGTAGCGTGCCAATCGCTTCTCGATCCCCGGCATCCCGATCAGGATCACCCCGAACTGCCCACGGTCGTAAACATCCCGCAACTGTTCGAGCGCGGGGAAGTTCAGCCGGTCCGCTTCGTCCACGATCACCAACTCGATCCACCGGTCGTCGGAGGGGATCCCGGGCGGGGGATCGTCGGGATACAGCGCCTCCTCGATGATCGCGAGCATTCGGTGGCGCAGGGTTTTCAGTTCATCGTCTACCCGCTTCGGGGTCGTGGTCACCGACGGGGTGAAGAGGATCGTCCGACAGTCCGCGAGGTCCGGTCGCGTCGGGAAATCATGCCAGAAGGAGCGGCGCTCAAGGATCGGTCCGAGCGCCTCCCACCGGGCATAATGGCGCGCGGAGAGGGTCTTGCCCACACCGGGCGGACCGTAACAGAGCCCGATATACCGCTCGCGGCGGCAGGCGTCGCAGAACTCGGCGAAGCGCCGGTACTCCTTGGTGACGATGAACCCCGGCTCACTCATTGATGTATCGCTTCAGCCGCGTCGGCCGGGGTGGCGACGATACGGTGGCCTCCGGCGCATCCGCAGGCGATGGAGACTGCGGCGCGGCGAGCAACCGGTCGAGCAGCGCGGCACGATCCGTCAGCGTATCCCGCAGTTCGTGGCGACGCGCATTGCGGACCTTGACTAGCTCTTTGAGGCTGATCGTCTCGCCCGCCAGTTCCTGGCAGACCGCCCGACAGAGGAAGCGATCGTTGTGGGAGACGCGGATCTCCGCCATGTCCTGCGGGTCGTAACGAATCGTCACCCACTCGCCGACGTACGCCGCAAGCGTTAGGTCGAGGTAACGCATCCGCTCGAAATGGATGCCGTCCTGCCGCACCTTGCGCGCCTTGCTGACGGTGAGCAGGAGCACGTCGAGTTGCTCGGGACTCTCCGGTAGGTGGGGGAGGAAACCGCCCGCCTCCCAGCGTGCTTGCGGCGCCATCCGGGTCTCGCTGTGCACCCGTAGGTGATAGTCGTCGAGGAGGAAATCGCGCAGGCGTGCGTCGAGTTGCGGGAAGGTCAGTAGGGTCCCGCTTGGTGGTGCGCCGTTGGGTGCATAGCTCGGCAGCGTGCAGAGGAAGAGTTGGTTGATCGTCTGGAAGAAGCGTTCGATGCGCCCCCGGCCACGGGGCATCCCCGGTTCGGAGAAGACGAGCACCATCTTCAGGCTGAGGGCGACCTGTTCGATATGCCGCGAGGTGAAGTCGCCGCCGTGATCGGTATAGAAGGTCTGCGGGATGCCGCAGACATGCCAGCGCGGATCACTCTTGCGCCCGATCGCGTCCCGCAGCGCCAGCGCGGTATTGAGTGCAGTGGGGGCGGACAGACTGAGGCGGTATGCGGCGACCGCGCGGCTGTAGTCATCGAGGATGACCGTCAGCCACGGGCGGACCGGTGTGCCATCTTCATCGCGCACCCAGAGGTCGAGCGGCGTGTGATCCGCCTGCCAGAGATCATTGGGGCCGGTCGCCTCGCGGCGATGCAGGAGGTCGAAGGCGAGCCGGTAGGCTTTCGTCCCCTCATGGGCGAGCGTGATCAAGGCGGGATCGAGATGCCGGATGATCGCATAGACGGTGCTGTAGCTCGGTGTTGGCCAGCCTTCCCGCTCGGCGACCGTGACAACCTGCCGATGGACGGCTGCGGCGGTGGGTGGCGGCTTGCGCAGTACCAATCCCTCAATGAGCCCGATCAGCTCGCTGGGGAAACGTCGCCGCCCACGATCCGCGCGGGGTGCGCGCACGAGTCCGGTCAGCCCGTCACGCCGGTACCGTGCCACCCAGCGTTCGACGGTCCGTGCTGGCATCCCAGATTGCTGCGCGACTGCGGTGGCGGGCACGCCCGCTTCGAGGCAGGGACGAATCTGCTCATACCGCTCCCATGCCTCCTGTCGCTTCTGCTCGGAGCGCGCATCCGATCCGGGCACCGATTAGAACTCCTCGATATAGGCAGCGGCGATCTCCTAGGGCGGATTGGTATACCGCTGAATGTATCGTTGCGAGCGATGCCCCAGCCGTCGCTCCAACTCGTACGCGTCCGCGCCGGTTGCCTTCGCTAACTGGAATGCGAACGTGTGTCGCAAATCGTGTGGCCGCAAGGGCGAGAGATGGCGGACCGGGTCCTTCAGTTCCGCGTCATGCCAGCGCCCGATCTGTGCCAGGATGAGATTGACCGATCGTGGTGAGAGCCGCCCATCCGCCGCCCGCTCCGGAATCCCAGTCGCGCTTAGGAAGAGGGCGGTGGTCTGCGGCCCGAGATCGCGCGGGCGTTCGCGTTCCAGATAGTCGGCGAGCGCCAGACGCGCGTCATTGGACAAGAAAACGGTCCGTTCCGTGCGACCCTTGCCTTGGACACGGGCGATCCGCCCTTGCCGTGCTTGTCGGAGGGTCGCAGGCGTGTTGGGAGTGACTTGGTCGAGGTCGAGGCGGATCAACTCCTCGCGCCGCAGCCCCGTCGAGAGCAGCACATAGACGATTGCGCGATCCCGCAGTGGACGACCGGTGGCACGGATGGGGATCCCGCTATTCCGACCTGCCCAGCGTTGGCCGCGCAGTTGGTGGAAGCGTTCCAACCGGTCGCAGAGATTCTTCAAGCTGCGCACCTGTGCATCGGTGAGCGCGCGCGGTTCGAGGGGCGGCAATCCGAGTTCGCCGATCCCTTTCGCCGGGTCACCGACGGGGAAGAGGCGCGGGGATTGGGCATGCACCCACGTCGTGAAGCCAGAGAGCGAGGCGAGATGATTGTTGGTCGTCGCCGGCGCGAAGCCCTGTTCCTTGAGCGCCCGCTGCCAGGCAAGGACATCGCGCTTCAAGAGGGTCGAGATGCGGTCATTGCCGTAACTCTCGGTGAAGAACTGGATGAAGCGGTCGAGATGGAGGGCGACCTTCTCGGCGACGGCGGGGGAGCGGACGCCGACGATGGCGAAGGTGAGATAGCGCGTCATCCACGCGGGAAGCGAGTCGGGAACGTCATCGCGCAGGGTGTCGGCGAGGCCCGTCACCTTTCGTGAAGTGAAACTCGCGAGTTGTTGCGGGGTGGCGGGATTGTTTTTCGTCGTCATCTGTATCATTCACTACGCAGAAGGGACATTCTGTCTAGTCATTCCAGACTAGCAGGTTGCACGCGAGGAAAGGCAAGGGGGGACTTGCCGCGTTCAGCACGGATCTCGGCAATGTGCGCGCCCTGCTAGATCGGTCCCCGTTCGTGTTGAATCCCTGTCTTCGCGCCCGCTGCGGGGAGCGTGTGGACATTCCACGCCCGGGTCCGCCACCAGAAGATCGCCAGGCCGAGGATCACGAACAGGGCGACCCATCCAACGGGAAGCAGGAAGTATCGCCAGGGAATCACCTGCGTGAATCCCCCCGCGACGGCGATCTGCATCGGGCCGTGGGCGGGGAGGGCCGCGACGACATTCGTGTTGGCCACGGGGTTCCCGAGCGGATTCTGGATTTCGGTATCGATGAGGCTGACCATGATGATGACGAAGAACCCTTCGAGTTCGCCGCGCACCAGCACGCCCAGTAGCAGCCCCATCCCGCCGTACGTCAGCGCCGCACCGAAGAAACCGAGCCACACTAGCAGGAGCGTGTCGGGACGCCAGAAGAAGAGCAGCACCGCGCTCGCATAGCAGGCCACGAGCATCGCGACGACGACCAGCACCGTCAGTTTGGCGAGGATAAGCGTGACCTGAGGATAGCCGCAGAGCACGAGGCGATGATCAAAGGCGGTGTTCTTCCGCACCGCGACGAAGAGCATGAAGCCGACGATCAGGGTAATCGCGGTCAGTCCCTGCGTGATCAGGATGAGGTGACGGCTGTTCACTTGGAGGAACATGCCGGTGACGCGAAAGCGAAAGGCAATCGCGTCATTGGTGGCAATCGCATAGCCGATGGCATACCAGATGGGCACGAACGCGATCAACATGCCGAGCGCCAAGCGGTTGCGTGCCTGCGCGAGCAGGGCGTAGCGCGCCGCCGTGAGATACCGCCCATGCGTTGCCAGCTTCATCTCGCCTCCCCTTCCCGCTGTTCGTGTGCCGCCACCGCCTCGATCTGGCCCTCATGTAAGCGGAAGAGGCGATCAAAACGTTGCTGCTCGAAAAACATATGCGAGATAATGACGAGCGCGCATCCCCGCGCACGCAACGCGGTGGCGAGGTCCCAGAAGCGGAGATAGGTCTCCCAATCGAATCCCTGGTAGGGTTCGTCCAGCAGCAGGACATCCGGCTCATGCATGAGGGCAAGCGTGAGATTGAGTTTCTGCTTCGTGCCGCCGCTCAGGGTGCCGACGCGCGCCGTCCGGTACTGTTCGTAGCGTAGGGCGCTGACCAGTTCCTCCGCGCGGTGGAGCGTCGTGATGTTGTACGCGGCACGGAAAGAGTCGAGATGTTGCTCGACGGTCAGCGCCTCACTGAGGATCGGCGTCTGTGGGCAATAGCCCGCCACACCACCGAGGTAGACGTCACCGTGATCGGGGCGCAGATCGCCGGTGAGGATGCGCAGCAAGGTGGATTTCCCCGTCCCGTTTTCCCCGACGATGCCGACGAGCGTGCCGGGCTCGACCGCGAAACTGATGCTGCGCAGCACGCGATGGCGTCCGAAGGATTTACCGATCTCTTGCGCGCGTAAGACCGGTTCGACCATGATCAACCCCCCGTTCGGTAGGTGCGATCCGCCGATCAGACGCGCACCCGCAATCCCTCAAGAAGTAATCGCACCGCGGTCTCGCTGGCGGCGCTGATCGACACGCGCTGCGGATCGATCGCCCAGAGCAAGGTCAATCCCTCGTAGATGGCGCAGAGCGTGATCGCGGTGTCGGAGGCATCGACCGCGCGGAACTCGCCACGGTCGATGCCTTGCTGGATGAGGGGGGTCAGGGCCGCACGAAAGTCCGCGAAGGAGGCGGCGAAGAATTGCCGCACACCCCGCTGCCGCCCGGCGATCGCATAGAACTCGAACCAGATGGGTAAGAGCAAGGAGAGGCGCTCGACCGCGGTAGCCATTTCCCGGGTGATCTGAAGGAGGCGGTCGCTCGCCGTCCCGGCGCTGGATTCGAACGCCCGCACCGCATCGAGTTCGCGCGCGGCGATGCGGCGGAGGATCGCGGCAATCAGATCGTCTTTGCTCTTGAAGTAGAGATAGAGGGTGCCCTTGCTCACCCCGGCATCCTGGGCGATATCATCCATCCGCGCCTGCCGGAACCCCAAGCGGGCGAAGACCGCCATCGCGGCGTCGAGGATCTGGCGGGTGCGCTCCGCCGTGGGCTGAATGCGCGGGGGCATGGCTCCCTCCGGATATGACTGACCGGTCAGTCATATCCATCATACCGCAGCAACGGACGCTGTCAAGCGTGGGGCACGCCATGTCTCGCTACAGGGGAGGCAATCTGCGTTCTCAGTGCGACCAATGACCGAGCGACAGACGCGCGACATGACCAGTGAGGAACGGCACCCGTCGCTGCTTACGTAGCCGCATCATTTCCGCATACCACACCTTCATCACGGTGTGTCGCAGCCGTTCTGCGTGCAGCGCATAAGCGACGTACTCAGTCAAGTTTTCGACCATCGCCAAGTTCCTTTCACCCCGATCGCCCGCTATGTCACTGATGGAAATCAGCGCGGAACACTTCGCATGTGAGGTGCAGGCCGAGACAATCAAGGAGGAGAAGCGGGCATTGCACGTGGACCACGAGAACCTGGCGATCCGCAAGTAGATCGCGCTGCAATCTGTTCGCAATCTTGATGGAAGCAGGACCGATTGTGACTGCGCTAACAGTTGTCATAAGTGCAAGAGGATCCCTCCTCTGACGAGATATCGCCTGGGTGGCTTCAACATTCTCCGACACGGGCCGACGTGCTGGCCGCGCGTCATTCACGGCGATGGCATTGGGGCGATCCGCAAATAGTCGAAGGTCGCGGTATAGCCCGTCCCCCCCATCGCGACGAGCCCGAGCCGGGCGTCGCCCCCCAGGGTCGCGGTCCAGGTGCTCCCCTGCAGCCAGGTGGCGCCGTCGCGACTCGAGTAGGCGGTGTAGGTCTCCTCATTCGCCTGAGTTCGTTTGACGATCCGCAGATAGGTCAAGGCTGCGACCGGCCCGACGACCGCGTTGCCCGCGCGCGGCGTCCGGGGCGGCGCCGGGCCGACCGCCTTGGTGAAGACGACCTGCCGCGTCTCATTGATGGAGAGATGCACGAGCTTGACGTAGTTGTCGTCGTCGCCGTAGACCACCAGGCCGGCCTGCACGAAGTTCTGGCAGCACCCCTCGGGGGGCAGATCGAGCCCCACGCGCGTCTCTAGGATGTAATCCCCGGCGGGTGCGGGCAGCGTGAGGACGCTCGCCGTGTGATCGGCCAGGTCGCCCGCCTGCGTCGCGAAGCGCAGCGTCCCGTCCACCAGTTCGACGGTATCGGTCGCGGGCGGGCGGATCCACTCCCATGCCGGGCCGGAGTCGGCCGCATTCGCATCTCCCGGTCCGCTGAGCAGCGTGGTGAAATCCACCGTGAATGCGCGATCGAGCGGCCCGGGCGTATCGGGCTGCCGCGCGACGATCGAAGGGATAGCCACCGCGTCCCGTCGTGACTTCGGCGTCGGCTGCGGCGTGTCCGAAGGGCCGAGCCCGCCATGCACGACGGGCCAGCCGTCGACCCAGTCGAGCCGGTCGAGGAGTGCTGGGCGCTTGGTGGCGGTGCTGCCTGCGAAGTATGGATCGGTTCGGTCGATCGCGTGGTAGAGGACCCAGTCCTGCCCGCTTTCATCGGTGAAGACCGCGTTGCCCCCCGGCCCGACCCAGCGGTTGCCGTTGGCGCTCAGGACCGGCGTACCGCCCACTTGACCGCTGAGGAGCGGCACACCCTCGCGGTCCGTATACGGGCCGAGAATATCCGAGGATCGCCCGACGAACACCCCGTACCCCGAGAGCGGGCCGTTGCAGCACTCGCCTGCAGAGGCGAAGAGGTAGAAGGAGGCTCCGTGCTTGACGACCGAGACCGCTTCGTACCGGCTCGCGCTCGCAATCGGCACATCGCCGGCCGGATCGGCGTGCAGTCCATCGTCCGAGAGTCGGCGCGCCGAGATGCCGCCGACGAAACTGCCGTAGAAGATGAATCGCCGCCCCGCGTCGTCGGCGACGACCGCCGAGTCGAAGACCCAGCGGCGCGCACCGCCGCCATCCGGGGCGGGCTGCGACTCGACCACAGGACCGCCGCTGTCTATCCACGGCCCCGTCGGGGTGGGGGCGGTGGCGACGCCGATGACGCTCTCCCGGCCGGCGCGCAGCGTCCCGACGACGGTGTAGTAGAGATAGTAGCGGCCGTTGAAGTACTGGATGTCCGGCGCCCAGAGGCCGGAGAATGCCGCGAACCAGGCCGGCGGCGCGCTCAAAGCGTCGCCGACATAGGTCCAGTGTGTCAGGTCGCGCGAGCGGAGGATGGGGAGGTAATGGTCATTGAGTCGGCCGCTCGCGGCGCGGTCGGCGCCGTTCAGCGGGTTGTCCGTGCAATAGATGTACCAGAAGGAATCGCCGGGTTGCTGCCCGCGGATGATGGACGGGTCGGCGCAACTCTCGAAGGGTCCGCTGGCGGTGAGATGGATATGCAGGGGATTCGTATACAGTCCCGGGGTCGCATCCATAGTGGCGGTGATACCGGGTCGCACGCCCGGTGCCCCAACAACTGTGGGGAGAAGCAACGCCAGAAGGAGTGGCATGGAGAGCATCGCCCTGCGCCGCCCCGTGCGCCCTGTGTCCCATCGCAAACGACCGACCATCCACGCGCTCCATCCCGGCGGCGATGCGATGCATCGGCCGCTTGACCCACATCCCGATTATATGGGCACCCGACACATCGTTCCACGAGCGGCGCGCCGGGCATCACGGATTCGGCGCATACAACCAGACGACGCCCTGTTCCACGAGATGGTAGCGCTGCCGGATCGCGCGGATCAGCCCCGGTGTCATGTCCCCCGGCGGATGCTCCGGGTCCATCCTCGTCAGGTCGCCGCGCAGGGCGATCAGTCGATACCGCCCCGCCGCCACATCCGCCACGACTGCCGAATCGTCCCACCGCCCGAGCCGCACCTCCGCCGCCAGCGTGAACGGGTCCGTCACCTCCACCGCATGCCCGGTGAGCGCGAGCAGACCGAGGCCGACGTTGTCGCCGTAGACCGGCCCCGCAGTGTCGGCGATGCGGGCAAGGGCGCGCGCGAACCCTTGGCGTTCCGTCGCGGTGGGCAGGCGATATTCCCACGCCAGCCAGCTTCCCCGCCCGTCCCGCTCGCCGACGGCGATGCCCGTCAGCACGAGGATCGTCGTCAGACCGACGAGGCCGAGATGGGTCGCCCGGCGCGGCGCTGCCCCCGCGGGATCGGCCTGCGCGGCGGATGGGTTCTGCCGAACGGCCGATGCCACTACTACCGCGATCCCCCGTCCCGCCACCAACGTCGATGCCGCGAGCAGATCGATGAAGTGATTGTGATTGCCGCCGTCCGTCCCGGCGGAGAGCGTTTTGAGCGCGGCGAGCGCCAGCCAGCAGGCGCCGAACGTCAGCCGCCGCTGGCGGATGCAGAGGGCCACGGCGGCGAGCAGCGCGATCGCCGGGAGCAGGCCGTACCGGTGCGCGAACGGCCGCGCCAGGAAGAGGTAGGCGTCCCACGCCCACGAGGCCTGATAGAGATACGTCTTCTGGAAAAACCCGCCCGACGTCACGAGGGTCAGGAGGCCCAATGACATGCCGACCATCGCCGCGTAGAGCGCCGCGAGCGTCACGGCCAGCTTCGGGCGGGGGAGCAGGAGGCAGAGCACGCAGGCGAGCGGGACGACGACGTAGGTCTGTTTCGTCAACCAGCCGAGGGTGAAGCAGCCCGCGGCGAATGCCAGATTCCCCAGCACCCGCCCGCGCGGCCACGTCGCACCGCGCCACCCCTCCCGCCCCGGCGCATCCCACCAGCGGCAGAGGAGCGCGGCGCCGGCGAGATCGAACGCGAGCGCCGTCATGTCCGGGCGGACCATCACCGCCCAGTGGGCAACGAGGTGCGAGGTGAGGAAGAGCAGCGCCGCCCAGATGCCGATGAGTCGGCCAACACGTCCCCGCGCGGACCGACCGATGGCCCACGCGATCCACGCCGCGACCGCGAGTGTCGCCAGCAGTTGCCCGGCCCGGCCCACGATGAAGGTCGGGCCTGTGACCCGCACCACCGCGGCGTTGATCGTCGTGTAGAGGGGCGTGTACGGCCCCGCGTAGAAGTGGCGGGCGGGCGAGGGCTGAACGGCGTAGGGGTTCGCGCCGCGGGCGATCATCGACGCCTCGGAGAGGATGACACCCTCCGCGTCGTCGATCTGGAAGGGGTAGCGCAGGATCGTCGCATCGTACCGCGCGATCCCGACCGCCTTGCCGAGCAGCAGCGCGAGGGCGAGCGCGAGAACCGCGACGACGAGCATCTCCAGCCACCGACCATTGGCGGCATCGCGCCGCGCCGCCGCGAGCCTCTGCCGCGCCGATGTGGACGCGCCGCGTGCGGGCGAGAGTGCCTCCGGAAGCGGGAGCACGCCAGCACTTAATGCGGATACGTAGAGACCCTCGCTCTCATCCCCCATCTCGCCTCTCCCTGAGTTGATCGCTGTTCCTCCCCATCCTGGCGGCGATCATCATATCAGTAAATACAGTGAAAAGCATCGATGGCGGTGTATACTCCAAAGAACGTCGCCGAGGAAGGAGGCCGCCATCGTGGGGATCCCCCGCATCTACACCGTTCACGAAGTCGCGCACATCCTGCAGATGCATGAGGAGACGGTGCGCGCCCTGCTGCGCGCGGACCGGCTGCACGGGATCAAGCTCGGGCCGCACCCGACGCTGCCGGGGCGCTTCGAGTGGCGGATCACCGAGGATGCGCTGCGCGCCTTCCTCGGACTAGCGAATGAGACCCCGACGGCGACGTTGCCGGAATACGAGGCACCGGAGGAGGCTGGAGCGTGATCGCGAGCGGACAACATCCGCAGATTGCTCGGCGGTGTCTCGCTCGAACGCGGGCTGGAAAGCACGCGGTCGCTGCGCAAGTGGGTCGTGCTCGGCCTCGCCATTGGCGTCGTCGCTGGGTTTGGTGCGGTCGTCTTCTACACGGCGCTCGAATGGGCGACGAAACTGCTGATCGGCGGCATCGCCGGATATCACCCGCCCAAGGCGGCGGGCGAAGGTGCGACCGTGGTGGAGGCGATCCGCCACCGCTGGCTGATCCCCGTCGTCACGACGCTCGGTGCGCTCGTGGGCAACCTGATCGTTTTCCGCTTCGCGCCGGAAGCGGAAGGGCACGGCACGGACGCCGCGATCGAGTCGTTCCATTTCAAGGGAGGGCAGGTGCGCCCGCGCATCCCCCCGATCAAACTGATCGCCTCCGCGATCACGATCGGCTCGGGCGGCAGCGGCGGTCGCGAGGGGCCGGCGGCGCAGATCAGCGCCGGGTTCGGCTCGCTGCTCGCCACCTGGCTCCATCTCGAGACGCGCGATCGCCGCATCGCTGTCGCGACGGGCATGGGCGCGGGCATCGGCGCGATCTTCCGCGCCCCGCTCGGCGGGGCGGTGATGGCGGCGGAGATCCTCTACATCCACGACCTCGAGATCGAGGCGCTGATCCCTTCGCTGATCGCCTCGATCACCGGCTACAGCATCTTCGGCGCCTTCTTCGGCTGGTCGCCCGTCTTCGGCAACCAGACCGGGTTCACCTTCAATCATCCGATCCAACTGCTCTACTACGCGGTGCTCGGCATCGGCTGCGGCCTGATCGGGCTGCTCTATGCCCGAATGTTCCATGGCACCCGGCATCAGTTCCATCGCCTGCCGCTGCCGGACTGGTTCAAGCCGGCGATCGGCGGCCTCGCGGTCGGGCTGATGGGCATGGCGATCCCCGAGGCGCTGCATACCGGCTACGGCTGGGTGCAACTGAGTATGGACAGCCGGATCTTCGCGCTGCCCCTCTGGGTCGTGCTCGTCCTCCCCTTCGCGAAAATCCTCTTCACCTCGCTCAGCATCGGCTCGGGCGGCTCGGGCGGCATCTTCGGGCCGGGCATGGTGATCGGCGGGATGGTCGGCGCGGCCTTCTGGCGGCTCGGGGTGGGCCATCTGCCGGGGCTACCCGCGACGCCCGCCCCCTTCGTGATCGTGGCGATGATGGCGCTCTTCGGCGGCATCGCGCACGCGCCGCTCGCCGTGATGCTGATGGTGGCGGAGATGACCGGCAACCTCTCGCTCCTCGCCCCGGCGATGGTCGCGGTCGGGCTCTCGACGCTCATCGTCGGCGACCATACGATCTACACGAGCCAGTTGCCGACGCGGGCGGATTCCCCCGCGCACCGCTATCGCTACTCCTTCCCGCTCCTCTCCTCCCTCACGGTCTCGGATGCCATGCAGCGGGGTGCCCTCGTGCTGGCTCCGGCGATGCCAGTCGTTCAGGCGGCGGAGCGGCTGGGAGCCGCGGGCATGAGCGGGGCCCCGGTGATTGCCCCCGACGGCACCGTGGCGGGCGTAATCACCCTCCGGGATATCGGCACCGTGCCGCCGGAGCAATTAACCGGTATGACGGTCGCGATGGCGATGAGCCGCGAGCCGGTGACGATCGCGCCGGACGAGGGGTTGGACGATGCCCTCGAGGAGCTCGCAACGCATCAGGTCTCCTGGATGCCCGTCGTGGACGAGGCACGCACGTTCTTGGGGATCGTGACCGCGCGGGGTGTCAGCCGCGCCTATCGCGGCGCGCTCACGAGCGGTGTGCGGCGGCTGGACGCGATCGCGGCGGGGACGGCGGTACTGGAACTGACGGTCGCGCCGGGCGCGCCGGTGGCCGAGAAGACGCTCGCGACGGCGGGGTTACCGCGCGGGGTGCTCGCGATCTCGCTGCAGCGCCAGGGCGTGACGATCGTGCCGCGCGGGGAGACCGAGTTGCGTCCGGGCGATGTGGTGGCGGTGATCACCGACCCGGCGCACGAGGAGCGGGTGCGCGCCTTTTTCCTCAGCACGTCCCCGGAACCTGCGCGGTCTCCGGTCGCCTCGCCTCGCCGAGACGAGCTGTCGGTACCGGAGACGGGGACGCTCGACGGAGAGGATATGCCATGAAGCACACGATGACGATGCTGGCGGGGCACGCGACCCACCAACTGCGCAGGCCGCGCCGTCTCGTCCGGCTGCTCTTTCGCCTCCCGATTTTCATCTATCGTTGCCATCTCGGCTGGCTGCTCGGCCACCGCTCCCTGCTGCTCACCCATCGCGGACGCAGGACCGGCGCCACACACGCGACGATGCTGGAGGTGTTGCACAACGATCCGGCGACGCGCGAGAGCATCGTCTTCTCCGGCATGGGCACCCGCGCCGACTGGTACCGGAATATCGAAGCACATCCAGCGCTCGCGGTGCGGACCGGGCGACTGCGCTATGGCTCGTCACATCGCGTGCTGACCCGGGCGGAAGTCAGCGCGGTCATGGCGCGTTTCGCACGGGAGCATCCCTTGGAGGCACGCCTGATGATGCCGGTGCTGAAGCGGCTGGGGTGGTCCGCAGGCGATGGACAAAGGGAGCGGGGATTATCGCCCGACGTCGTGCTGGTGGCATTCCGGCCGCGATCGGCGGGGAGCTGAGTGGACCGTCAAGCGTTTGTCGCGCGACGAATGGTCGGGGCCTTTCACCCAGTGAGTGGCACCACACCAATCTGACCGGCGACACCAGACTGCGAACGGACGAGTGCGTAAATGCTCTCCGTTCAATGTCCCCGAGCGGACCTGACAATCCCATGTGCGATGTGACGATCGTGAGGATGATCGGATGACCCTGACCCTTGTCACCACCCTCGTCGCCCTGCTCACGATCGCCGGCCTCGTCGGGTTCGTTGCGCGCCGGATCGGTCTCCCCTACCCTGTCCTGCTCGTCGTCGTCGGTCTGCTCCTCGCCCTCATCCCCCATCTCCCCGCCGTGCGTGTGGAACCCGACCTCATCCTCTTCGTCTTCCTTCCGCCCCTCTTGTATCGGGGGGCATTCCACGCCCCCCTGCGCGAACTCGTCGCTACCCGGCGCGCCATCCTCATCTTCGCCATCCCCGGTGTGCTCATCACCGCCCTGCTCGTCGCGCCAGCGGTACATTACCTCGCCGGTTTATCCTGGGGTGCCGCCTTCGCGCTCGGGGCGATTGTCGCACCGACCGACCCTATCGCCGCCCTCGCCATCTTCCGCACCCTCGGCGCACCCCCGCGTCTCGCCGCAATCGTCGAGGGTGAGAGCCTGCTCAACGACGGGACGGGGCTCGTCCTTTATCGGATCGTCATCGCGGCCGTCGTCGGCGGCAGCGTGTCGCTCCCCTCTGCGCTGCGCGACTTCGTCTTGGTGGCGGGTGGCGGTGCGCTCGTCGGGCTGGCGGTCGGGTGGCTCTCCTTCCTCCTGCTGCGCCTTGTCCACGACGCCGAGGCGGAAGCAACTCTGCACATCGCGATCGCCTACGGCAGCTACCTGCTCGCTGAGCATCTGGGCGTCTCCGGCGTGCTCGCCACGGTGGCGGCGGGCGTGGTGCTCGGCAGCCGCTTCGTCCAGTACAGCCGCGCCACGACCCGCCTCGTCGGGGTCGCGAGCTGGGACGTCCTGGAGTTCATCGCCAACTCCCTGCTCTTCCTCATCGTCGGCCTGCAGTTGCGCACGATCCTCGGTATGCTCAGTTCGATCGCGCCGGTGCGGGTCACGGGTATCGCCGCGGTGACGGTGCTGGCGGTGGTCGTCGTGCGTTTCGCGATGACCTTCGGCGCCAACGCCCTGGTACGCACCGCGAACCGCATGCGCCCGTTGCGTGTCCCGCCCCTGCCGCCCGCTTGGGTGACGGTGCTGGGCGTGAGCGGCCTGCGCGGCGGGCTGACGCTCGTCCTCGCACTGGCGCTTCCGCTTACAACCGCGAGCGGTGCGCCCTTCCCTGGTCGAGATCTCCTGCAATTCCTCACGTTCGTGATTGTTGTCGTCACCCTCGTGCCCGTCAGCCTCCTCTTGCCGACCCTCCTGCGTCGCCTCGGTCTCACCGGCGATCGCGAGCAGGCAGGCGAGGAGATCTGGGCGCGCCGGGCGGCGGCGCTGGCGGCGCGCGAGGCATTGGGGCACATGGCGGATGGCGAACTCGATCCAAGCAGGCGACAAGCGCTGGTCGACTACTACGATGCGCAGGTCCGCCGCCTCGATGCGCTGCTGGCGGGCGATGTGGGCGGGCACGACACGGCTGAGCAATGGCGCGGGGTGCAACTGCAGCTCCTGGCCACGGAGCACGAGACGGTCGAGCGCCTGGTGCGCACGCGGCAGATCAGCGCAGCGGCCGCCGAGCGCGTGCAGCGCGGCATCGATCTCGCGGCGGAGCGGCTGATGACCGAGGGCAGCGACATCGTGCCGTGACGCGCGTTGGGAGCAGTGGCGCTATGGAACAGCATATCTCCCACCCCCGTGGTGAGGAGCGCGCTGCTGACGGCATTTGGTGTCGTACCGGTTACCTGACTGTGCCGCGCACATTTCCCATGAACGGTCGATGCGACAAATACCGCTGAAGAATATCGCCATTTAGCAATCAAAGTGACACCTTGACGCCGAAATTTGTTCCCTTACGCGCTTGACGCACGCTGGAAAGGGGCTTTCATCAGGCGGGTGCACTGCCCGTCGGCACGCCCTCTCCCAATGTCTGCATGAGCCGGTTGGCCCAGGCGAACATCGCGACCGCATGCGTGACATCGAGAATTTCTTTATCGGAAAGCCCGACCTGCCGGAGGGGTGCGAGGTCCGCCGCCGTCATCGCTGCCGGATCGTCGGTGAGCTTGACGGCATAGTCGATCACCGCACGCTCGCGTTCGCCAACCGCCGCCCCCACCCCTTCATCGAGCAGGCGCTCGATGGCCTCGGTCTCCTTGGTCAGTTGCGCGTAGCGCCGCGCGTGGACCGACGTGCAGTAGACGCAGCCATTGATGAGCGAGGCCGCGACGGACGCCAACTCGCGGTCGGAGCGACGCACGCCACCGGGGCCGTACATCACCGCATTGAAGAGCGCGGTGCGCTCGCGGAGGGCGGGCACGTCATGCGCGAGCAGGGCGTAATAGGCACGCGAGTCGGGGGATGGCGCAACCTCATCGACCAGCGCCGCCTGTTCGGGCGTCGCGCCCGTCTCATCGACGGTTTCGAGCCAGGGTTTCCAGGCGAGGACATCCATCGTGAACGGCGATTTCTGCATCCTGCTCACGCTCCCTCCGCGAGGAGACGCAACCCGACGAGGGTGCGTACCGCGAAACTCATGAAGGCAATTAATTGGGCGATCGTGACGATGTCACGCGGGCTCAGTCCCGCCGTTTTCAGGGCCACGATATGGGCGGGGGTGGCCGTGCCCGGTGCGCGGGTCAGCCGGTCCGTCTCTCGCAGGATGGCCTCCGCGCGAGGCGTATGGGCCGAACCGTCGGGGAAGTGCTCGATGGCGGCGAGCGCCGCATCACTCGCGCCGAGGTTCTGCAAGCGCGCGCGATGCCATGCGGCGACGGCAAGGCTCGGCGTCAGCACGGCGACCCGGAACGCGATCATCTCGCGCTCGTAACGGCTGACGCCGGCCGGATCGTCCGGTTCGAGGAGGGCACGATAGCTCCCCTGGGTGGCGCGGACGACCTCGGGTCGCTCGGCGCGCAGTTGGGCAATCGGTGCGTCCGGCGCGAGTCCCGCGAGTTGATTGAGTACGTCTTCGGCTTCGCCCTCCGCGACGGTGCGTGCCGATTCTGGTGCGTGTACCATTCCTGCCATCCTTGCGATACCAGCGATGATGTGACGGTGTGATGCGAATTTCCATGTGATGACGCATCGTCTGATGAACCTTCCCAACTTCATCCAGTAATTGCGGGTGGCGGTGGGCTTCAGCCTGCCGCACCTGGCACAGGCTGAAGCCCGTGCCCACCGTTCCGGATCACGTTGGGAAGGTTCATCAGACGATCATCACGCCGCACCCATCATAGCAAAGATTGGTTGGGGGTGAGGTTGAGATCAGGCTTGTTCACCGTTGGTTGGAATGGTATCGTCACGACACAGGGTGGAGCGCACGAAATGGGAGCGGGAAGGAGCCGGGCGTGGAGCACGCGGCAGCATCGGGTGTGGCCGGGGATCGAGGAACCACGGAGCGCGTCTCGCGCGCGGCAACCTCCGTCTTCTGGGTGATGTTCGCGATCAACCTCTTCAACTATCTCGACCGCTACGTGTTGCCTGCCGCGCTCTCGAAGATTCAGAACGAGTTTGGCCTCAGCGACACGCAGGCGGGCGCACTCAGTACGGCATTTCTGCTCGTCTACGCCCTCTCCGCGCTCCCCCTGAGCATCTGGGCGGATCGCGGCGTCCGGAAGAATGTCATCAGCATCTGCGTCGCGATCTGGAGTGTCGCGACTTTCCTGAGCGGGCTGACCACGGGATTCTGGACGCTCTTCGGGTCGCGCGCGCTCGTCGGTATCGGGGAGGCGGGGTACTACCCGGCGGGCACCTCGCTTCTCAGCGATTACTACCCGCGTGCGGCGCGGGCGAGGATCATGAGTAAATGGGGCGCGGGGTCGCTCATTGGCCTGGCGATTGGTTTCTCGCTCGGCGGTATTCTCGCGGGCAGTCTCGGCTGGCGCGCGGCCTTCTTCATCACGGCACTGCCGGGGCTCTTCTTTGCCGCGCTCGCCTGGCGGATGCGCGAGCCAATCCGTGGCAGTGCGGACGGCTGGCACGTCGCCGCAACCCCTGCGCCGGCGCACCCGCTGTTCAGCGACCAACTCCGCGCCCTCTTCCGCACGCGGACGGTCGTCGTTGGGATTCTCTTGCAGATTTTCGCCTTCTGGGTGCTCGGCGCGACGGCGTACTGGCTGCCGATCTATCTCCAGCGCACCTTCGGTTTCAAGGAGGGGAAGGCGGGTACCGTCTCGGGCGCGGTCCTCGTCGTCGCGGGGATCGCGGGGGTGCTCCTCGGCGGCGCGCTCGCGGATCGGCTCACCCAGCGGTGGGCGAGCGGTCGTATCCTCATCTGCGGCATCAGCCTCACGCTGGCCGCTCCGTGCCTCGCGTTGGCCGTCACACGCACCGGGTTCGGCCTCTTCCTGCCGCTCTTTTTCGTGAGCGCGCTCTTCCTCAGCATGTATTCCGGCCCGCTCACCGCCGTGACGCAGGATGTCGTCCCACCGGCAGTGCGCGCCCTCGTCGTTTCCGTTACGCTCCTGATCGGTCACCTCTTGGGCGATGTCACGTCGCCCCTCATCGTCGGGATCATCTCCGATCACCTGGGAGGCGGCTCACATGGCTTGAGCCGCGCGCTCCTCTTTACCTGCCCCGTGATGCTCCTCTGCGCGGGTGCGGTTGGCCTCTTTGGCAGCCGCTTCGTGGCGTATGACCTCGATCGGATCGACGCCCAGCGGCAGGCGCATGCGGGCTAAGAATTCATTGCAAAGCGACGGAAAGACGAATCACCAGGATACGCTTTCCTCAGTTGCATAGCCTGAACGGAGGTGAAATGTGCGCGTCGCGCTGATCGCGGATATACATGGGAATCTGATCGCCCTCGATACGGTCCTCGCGGAGATCGACCGGGAGGAGATCGACGCACTCATCTGTCTCGGTGACGTTGCGGTGCTCGGACCACAACCCGTCGCGGTCATTCAGCGACTGCGCGCGCGCCGGTGCCCGGTGGTGATGGGCAATACCGATGCGTGGCTCCTCGATCTCGCGGCTGCCGCGCGGGCAGAGGAGATTTCTCCCCAGACGCACGCCATCACGCGTTGGTGCATCGACCAACTGACCGATGCCGACCGGGAGTACGTGCGCACCTTCGTACCGACGCTGGAACTCCCACTGGATGACGAGACGCGCCTCGTCTGCTATCACGGCTCCCCGCGCTCGTACCTCGATGTGATCGCCGCGACGACGCCACCCGCAGCACTCGACGCGATGCTCGCGGGTGCGACCGCGACGGTGCTCGCGGGCGGGCACACGCACACGCAGATGGTCCGCCGCTATGGTGACGCGCATCTGATCAACACGGGCAGTGTCGGTCTGCCGGGCGTCAATGCAGACAGCCCGGCGTTGCCCCGCAACCGAAACGCCCGCTGGGGCGAGTACGCCATCGTCGCGATGGAGGAGGGGCGGCTCCAGATCGCGCTGCGCCGCACGCCCCTCGATGTTGCGGCAATGCGGCAAGCGGCACAACGCAGTGGGATGCCGCACGTCGATTGGTGGGAGAGCCGCTGGGAGCGCCCGTAGCGCGCTCGTTACGCACGTGCGGTCGATGCGCGAGTACGGGCGGTCAGCCGTCGCCAGGCTTCCCAGGCATTGCCGATCAAGAGACCTGCGGGCAGATAGTAGAGGCCGCCGAGCGTCTGATAGATGACGAAACTGGCGACCGCGACGATGATGCCGAACCAGACCTGATCGCGGTAGCGCGCCGGGGAGGTCGGCGGGTCGGTCAGCATGAAGAAGGCGAAGAAGAGCGCGGCGTTGATGTCCGGCGCGCGGAAGAGTTCGGCGACCCGCGTGGGGTCACCGAAGAATGCCATCAGGGTGAACGATGCGCCGGAACAGGCGAGGAACGAGAGGACCATCGGCAGTTTGTTCACGCGGTCCGCGATGAAGAGACCGGAGACGATCAGAACGGCAATCACCGGGGCAGGTACATCCGGTAGCGCCCCCCACCAACTCTGCCCGCTGGCGAAGAGGAAATAAGCCGCCACGAGCGCCAGCGCAGCGGGGTTGAAGAGGTGTCGTCCCCGCGCCCGGAAAAGATACTTCGAGATGACGGCCAGCACCGTCGTGATGATCGGGACAGAGAGCGGCTCCGTGGGGCTGAGAACGAGCGCCACGATCAATCCGGAGAGCAGGGCACCACTCGGAAAGAACCAGACGCTACGCATTGCCCGCACGATGCCGACATCGACCAGCGCAGCGGCAAGCATCGCGCCGAGGACGCTCGGCACCACACGGTGTATCCCTTCGGGTTGTGCCGCGATTGCGGTGAGCAGGGCGAGCACGATCAGCAGAATGCCCTTGGGTGTGCGGAAGAAATGCTTGAGCGCCTGCAACGGTGACGCGGCGGTCGCAGCGCGGGCGGAGGCGGTCATGGGAGGTACCTCGTGAATTCTCGGGTCATCTGTTGCTCAAGTGTCGGTGAGATGATGAGCCCCTCGACTCCTTGTTCGATGAGAAATTGAAGCCCCTCTTGTGGGCCGAGGACAAACGCGGCAGTGGAGAGCGCGTCCGCCGCCATCGCCGTCGGCGCGATTACCGTCACACTGGCGATTGCTGCGGGGGAATGGCCGCTCGCGGGATTGACGAGATGATGCCCGCTGTCCGCCGATGGGGTTCGCCGCTCGTAATCGCCGGAGGTGCAGATCGCCGCATTGGAGAGATGCACGCGCGCGATCAGTTCGCCATCGTCGCGGGGATGCCGAATGCCGATCTGCCACGGCGCACCCATCGCATTCCGCCCCTTCACGTACATATCGCCGCCCGCCTCAACGGCGAAATCCGCGAAGACATCGAGTTCCCGCGCTGCCAGATCGATCGCAAAGCCCTTCGCGACCGCGCCGAGATCGAGGATGAGTGGCACGCGGAGTGTGACTGTTTGGTGTACGGGATCAAGGACACATCGCGATAGGTGGGCCGGGTCGTCGGATCGATTGCCGAGGTAACGAGTACTCCCGTGCGGTAATGGCGGTTGAAGCCGCGCCGTTCGAGCAGTGCGCCAACCGTGGGATCGAACGCGCCATCGCTTGCATCCGCCACCGCGAGGGCAAACTGGATCAGTGTGAAGAGCGTCTCGCTCACGGAGACCGCTATGCCGATCTGCCTGGTGAGGCCCATCACCTCGCTCGTGGGATCGAAGCGCGAGCAAATCCGCTCGATCTCCGCGAACCAGCCGAACGCACGGTCCATCCGCTTCGTCACGTCGTCTCTTGCGCTGGGTTCGGCAGATACCTGAAGCGAGACGAGTGTGTCCATTGCGAGCGCCGCACGGCGAAACTGTTCCACTGCCGATCGCCTCTCCCGCTATCCTGCCGACGTGGCCCTCGCCAGCGCATTGGCGACGGCCCGCTCGTATGCCTCGGAGCTATCCGTCGCGCCGGAGATGAGGTCCGCAACGTTGTGCTGTTGCGCGACGACCGCCTTCGGCAGCGCGGCGACTTTCGTGCAGGAATAGCGCGTGCCGCACTGCGAGATGTCCGCCGAAACGATCTTCCCGCCCTGAATGACGAGCGTCGCTTGATGCTACCGTGGCGGCTCGATCCGCTGCCAACGAAGGTACCGTCCTTGAAGCGTGTGGCGGTCGTATTCGCCGCCATCCCACGACCGATGATCCTTGCGGTGCGATTGCCGCTTTCGCTGTCGGGGATGCGGTGGTCGTGGGGAGGGCGGTTGGCGGCGTTGCAATGCTGCGCGCATTCCTCCCGATTATCGGTTCTGCGGTGGCGGTCGATGCACTGAGGAAGGGAAAGCGGATCGTGGACCCTTGCCGCGCTTGCGCGCTGCTCGTTGCCGTCGGTGCGGCGGTGGCGATGGCGATAGAGGGATTATCGGGAGCACTATTTGTCGTCAGATGCGCCTCGGTGGATTGCGTGCGCACATAGCCGAGACCATAGATGGAGACAATCGCGGCGGAGCTGAGCGCGACGAGGCCGTTCGTGATCTTTTTGCCCTTTTTGCCCTGAGCGCGCGACGTCTTCACCGCAGGAGCGGTGGGACGCGATGCCTCCCCAGGTCGCCAATTTTCGGTCGGCAAATCCGGTGCTGTTTTCGTCATATCCTCAGTCATGCACTTACGCTTCCCGCCCGTACCGTACCCGCCCACTCATTGTCGATGATGATCGTGCCACAGGAACCTGAGAAGAAGCTGAGAAGTGGATGAGCATTTCCCCGATTGGGAGCGCGCATATGCCTGCCCCGTCCTCAGTACGGCTCACTGTCCACTCAGGTAGGGATCGCGTCTACCTGGCCCGCCGCGCCTGCCATGATCGCGTCGATCTCACTGAGGTCGTCCGGCGAAAGCTGCACATCGAGCGCGCCGATGTTGTGCTCGATCTCTTCCGGCTTGCGGATGCCCGCGAGCGCGACACTGACCGCCGGTTGCTTGAGGACCCAGGCGATTGCCAGCATCGGCAGCGTCGTACCGAGGCGGGTTGCGACCGCTTTCAGATGATCCGCCACCGCGACATTCTTTGGGAAGTTCTCGGCGGTGAAGAGGCGCTGCCCGAAGGCGGAGCCCTTGGCGCGCCAGTCCCACTCGACGAAGATCGTATCGGTCGTGAAGGTGCCGGTGAGAAGGCCGTGCGCCATCGGGCCGTACGCCATCACCCCGACACTAAGCTCAAGTGCCGTCGGGAACATCTCGCGTTCCCAGCGGCGGTCGAAAAGGTTGTAGCCGACCTGATTGGCGCAGAGATTCGCGCGCTGTTTGCCCGCGCGCAGTTGAGCCGCACTGTAGTTCGAGACTCCGATAAAGCGCGTCTTGCCCGCCTGCACGAGGTCATTGAGCGCCCCCATCGTCTCCTCGCTCGGGGTGTTCACATCCGGCCAGTGGATCAGGAAGAGGTCCACATAGTCCGTGCCGAGCCGCCGGAGGCTGTCTTCCAGCCCCTGGATGATCGCCCCGCGCGAGCTATCGCGCTGCGTCGGCCCACCAACCACTTCCCAGGCCAGACCACCCTTCGTAACGAGGATGATTTCCTTGCGCCGCGCGCCAAGCGCCTTGCCGAGCACCTCCTCGGAATGACCGTGGCCGTAGATCGCGGCGGTATCGAAGAGGGTCACGCCGAGATCGATCGCCCGGTGGACCGCGCGTATCTCTTCGCCGTCGTCCACATCGCCGTACTGGTTACCGCCCATCTCCCAGCATCCGAAGCCAATTGCGGAAATTGTCAGGTCAGACGCGCCCATCGTGCGATACTGCATTGGTCCCTCCCTGCCTCCCTACGTCCTACACATGGCTGTTGGCGATCATCTGTCGCGATGCGATCCGATTGCGCTTCCTGCGTACCCTTACAGTAGCCTACTCTTGCGGGCTTTTCTACCCTCCCCGTCATTCGTAACAGAGCATAGGCGTTCTCGCGCAACCCCACCTCAACCCCCTCTCTATCATGTGGAGAGGCGGAGCGACCGATAGCCATCGACCCACCGTGTCATCTGCACAGACGGTCGCGGCTCCTCATGTTCCATGATGTGTTCCCTCTCTGGTGCGAAGTCACAAACGATCCGCACCGAGTTTGGCGAGTTGCATACCGGCAGCGAGGGTGCTTGGGTCATTGCTCGTTCCCGAGCCGACGATGATCGCGAGTTGGCGGCCGTTCTTCCGCCTGATGACGATATGCTGTCCGTCGGTCACTGCCTCGTCACCGATGCCGCTCAGTGGCTGCATTGCCGTTCCCTTCGCTGCCTGCGCGAGGGGCTCTGGGGATGCGGAATCAGCGGCGTCGGGCTGACCGAGCGAGACCAGTACCCCTGTGCTTCGCTTCGCTTGCTCAACGTACATGCAGGTCGTCGTCCCGTCGGACGCATTGGGTGTATCGCAGCCGGAAGACCCGCACCGGGGACGCCTGCGGGCGGCATCAGGACCGGCCCTCCCAGCACCGCCTCGACATCGGCTTTGGTGATCACATCGCACGCGGTGAGTGACCCGCCACCATCACGCTTCGCACCCGTCGTCGGTGCGATCGGACTCGATGCCACCGGCGCGGTTGTCGCCTTCGCACTGTTACTGGATGCCGCAGCAGGTGATGCCGCCTGCCGCACGGTCGTCGGTGCGGGCGCGGTCGGGGATGCGGGTGGGAGCGGAGCAGTCGTTGGTAGAGCAGCGGGCAGCGCCGTCGCGGTTGCCGCGAGTGTGGCGGTGGCGGTCGCCACCGGGGGCGCAGTCGCGGGCACACTGGCACCACTGCCACATCCAAGAAGGAGCGCGCTCGCCGCGATGGTGAACAGTATGGGCGCACCATATCGCAGGGATCGTTTGCGTGTAATTTGTCGCATTCGTCGTCCTCCATCGGTGTGCGGGGCCGGGTTGCGGCTTGTGCACCGCAACCCGGCCTGAGCGCGCTAGCGCCAGAGCCGCACGGTACTGTCCGTCGAGCCGGAGGCAAGGGTTTTGCCGTCCGGAGCCCAGGCGAGGCTTTCGACGGTCGAAGTGTGCCCGTTCAAGTGCGCGACTGCCGTACCGTCGGGATGATTGAGCCGGATCGCATCGAGTTTCGCCACCGCCAGGATGCTGCCATCAGGCGACCAGACCGGATGGCTCGAGTTCTCGCCGAAATGGGCGACATCCGCGCCATTCGCCCCCCAGAGCCGTGCCTGACCATCGTCGCTTGCCAGCAAGGTGCCGTCCGGCGACCAGGCGAGGCCATCGACCTGCCCTGGGTGGCGCAGGATGTTAATCAGCGTGCCGTCCGCGCGCCAGAGGCGCACGGTGCCATCGAATGACCCGGTGGCGAGCGTCTTCCCGTCCGGCGTCCAGGCGAGCGCCGCGACGAAATCGGTGTGGCCGGTGAGCGTATTGATTGCGGTGCCGTCCGGGCGATAGATCCCCACGGCGTCCGTCCCGGTGCCGACCGCCAGCATCGCACTATCGGGCGACCACGCGATGCTCGTCACCTCCGCAGAGGTGTCGGGGTGTGCGGGCATACTGGTGAGGAGCTTCCCTGTGGAGTCCCATACCTTGGCCTGCTCCTCGAAGTTGGTCGCGAGCCACTTCCCGTCTGGGGACCATGCCACCAGCCCGAGCCCCGGAAAAGTCGCACGCGCCTGACCGTCCGCACTCCAGAGCCGCGTCGTGCCATCGAGCGAGCCGGTCGCGAGCAGCGCGCCGTCCGGCGACCACTTCACGCTTTGAACGAGATCGGTGAAACCCGTGAGGGTCTGGAGGAGGGTACCGTCGGCGCTCCACACCTGCACCGTATTGTCCCCGCCGTTATCGAACAGTGCGAGGCGGGTGCTATCGGGGGACCAACCGATCCCCTGCATCGCGCCGAGATTGCCCGTCTCAAGGACCGTGACGCTGCCATCCTGCAAGAGCCCAACCTTGGGCGACGTGCGGGGCGAAGCAGCTTCCGGCACTGCCCCTGCGAATACGGGGCGGGCTTCGGCGTCTCGGTCGCGCTCTTCCCACCGCAGGCAGCGAGCAGTGCGCTCCCCGCCGCCATCCCGGCCATCACGAGGATGCGGCGGCGACTCAGTCGCATTTCGTGGCCTCGTTCTCTCATTTGCGCTTGCATGATGCACACTCTTTCCTACGGATCGACCGATCGTTCGGTCGATCCGCGTATTCATCGTTGTTCGATCAGTACATCGATAGTGGCGAAAACGCGCGTAGCCGAGCGGGTCTTATGCGAGGGCGATCCGCACGACGACTTGTGAGTTGACCGCCTCCTTGACCGACGCGGGATCGGGTTGCCCCTCCGGCGTCAGGGAGGCGTTGTACATCTTGACGAGCTTCGTCCGCTCCCGCAGGAAGGCCATGAGATACCCCTCGGCGATGGCCTTGTCCTCGACCGGCACCGCAAAACCCTGCAATTCCTCGCCCGCGATGCGCAGCGCCACCGGCGCGCCGCCGCGCAGATTCGCCCACCACGGGTTACCCGCGACCACGGTCACCGCGTCCCCATCGCGCTGGTAGTCGAGCGGGATGCGGTACCGTTTGCCGCTCTTGCGTCCGGTGTAGGTCAGGAGCAGCAACCGCGTGCTCATGGCGCGGTGCATCGGCGAGCGCAAGACCAGCCCGACGACTTTGTTCGCGACGCGCATCACCCGTTTGGGCGGCAGGCTCGGCGAGCGCACCGTCATGAGTTCGGACATGACTGGGCCTCCTTCCCATCGCTGCGGGGTGCGGTGACAGTGACACCAAACTTCGCGCTCACCGCGATCAATTTCGCAATGTCCGGCGGTCCGGACGCTGGCGGAGGCAGGGTGAGAGACGGCGCGGGCTCACTCAACTCTTTGAAGTAGCCCTCGAACCCGCCGGGCGTGATGAGGTTCAGGACTTTCGCCTCATCGGAGTCGATCGTGAACCAATGCGCGATGCCGCGCGGCAGGAAAAAACACATTCCGGGCACAGCCTTGATCGTCGCGTCCCCGACATGGTACGTTCCTTCGCCTTCCAGAATGTAAAAGGTCTCGTTCTCGTGCTGATGCGTATGCGGGGGTGGCCCCGCACCCTTGCGTCCGTGCGCGAGCACGAGCCCGAACTGCCCGCCGGTCTTCTCCGCAGTGGCAAGAATCGTCACGAGTGTGTTGCCCAGATACCAGACAGAGCGTTCCGGGGAGAGCTTCGACGTGAATGCGTCTACGGTCGTTGGGATCGTCATTATTGCTTCTCCTTGGCTGTTCGATATTACAGTTGGTATTGGTGAGAGCGGGCGGTAAACCCCGTACATCGTTGGTACGATGACCTCCGTCGCGCGTCATGAGCGCTCGAACACCGCCTGGACGAAGGTGAGGCGATCTTCCCGCAGGTTGCGACCGACGGTCCGCACCATCTCTAACAGTTGCGGGCCGAGCGTCAGTTGCGCCGCGAGGGGGGGCGGCTCCATCGGCACGAGATCCTCGACCTGGAGCGCGTCGGGGTCCTTGCCGGCGGTACGCAGACTGGCGAGAATCTTCGTGCCGAGGTCTCCGTCTGTGTAGTGCGCACTGACCGCATCCGTGTAGCCCGGAGCGCCCATCGTTTTGAGTGTATTCCCTGTCATTGCTCTACCTCCGATGTTCATAAGACCCATATCATTCGCTCCCTTCGTCTGGCGAAGGTCCATCACGAGTGTGAAACCCAACCGTGCGATGCACCATGCAAAAGCACTCACAGAACTACTCACAGAAGTTGTCATCGCGATGGAGCGGAGGCGGGAGCAACGCCGATGCGAAACCTTTGTTGCCGCAGGAGCGTTACTCCCAAAGAGGCCGGCACCTATGCCGTGCCCGACTATGCGGCGGCTTTGGCCGCGTGCTCGACGCCTGACCGACGGACGCAGCAGCGCATTGTCAGTCGGGCGATAGGGATATGGGACCTATGACTGATCGCCGTCCACTCTCTCCGACCGTGGTCCGCTTGATGGAGCGGGGAGTATCCCCGCCACCGGTCGCCTTCGGTGCGCTTATCCAGCGCTTTCGGCTGATGTCGGGGTTGACGCAGGAGGAATTGGCAGCGCGCGCGGGTATCAGTGCGCGCTCAATCAGCGATTTCGAGCGGGGATTGACGCACCGGCCACAGCGGGAGACGATCCGCCTGCTTGCGGATGCCCTCCGCCTTGGCGAGGATGACCGCGTGACCTTCGCGGCAGCGGCCCGCGGTCGCCCCACCGTGCTGCCGCAACTCGTACCGCCCGCCGCGCCCCTCCACAACCTGCCGACGCCACTCACACCGCTCGTTGGACGGCACGATGATCTCGCCGCGCTCACTGCCCTCCTGCGGCGCGCGGATGTACGGCTCGTGACCGTGACGGGATTGGGCGGCATCGGGAAGACAAGGCTCGCCCTCGATGCGGCGGCGCAACTGCGCGGAGACTTCCCGGACGGCGTCTTTTTTGTCTCGCTCGCCGCCGTGCGCGACCCGAACTTCGTCCTTGGGGCAATCGCGCAGGTGCTGGGTGTCAAGGAGACCCCAGGCAAAGATATACGTGAGTCGGTGACCGCGCATCTCGCGCGCAAGCGACTTCTCCTTGTGCTGGACAATTTCGAGCAGATCGTCCCCGCTGCGATCGCCATTGCGGAACTGCTCATTGCGTGCAGCACGGTGAAGGCGCTCGTGACCAGTCGGGCCACGCTCCATGTACGTGGCGAGCACGAGTGGCCGATTGGCCCGCTTCGCGTACCCGATCTGCGTGATCTCCCGGAAACCGACATCCTCGCTGACGTCCCCGCAGTGACGCTTTTCGTTCAGCGCGCCGAAGCCGTGCGTCCCGACTTTCGGCTGACGGACGAGAACCGTGCCGCCATCGCCGCCCTGTGCGCTCATCTCGACGGGCTACCGCTCGCGATCGAGCTTGCGGCGGCGCGAATTCGGGCGATGACCCCGGCAGAGTTACTTGCCCGTCTCACCCACCGATTGCCTCTCCTGACAGGCGGCGCGTACGATCTCCCCGTACGGCAACAGACGATGCGCGACACGATAGCATGGAGCTACGATCTCCTCAGCGCACGCGATCAACGCCTGTTCCGCGCGCTGGCAATCTTCGTCGGCGGCTGGACGCTCGATGCGATGGAGAGGGTCGTGAGCGCGCCGGGTACCACGGATGAGACGATGCTCGCGGCGCTGACCACGCTCATTGACCACAGCCTCGTACAGGTCGAGTCAACGGGCGACACAACGCGCTACGTCATCCTGGAAACGATCCGCGAGTACGGATACGACCAACTCGCCGCGATGCAGGAGCGCGAGGCCCTGCGGCGGGCGCACGCAGACTATTTCGTCGCCTTTGCGGAGGAAGCATTGCCGCATCTCGCGGGGCCGGAGCAGGCGATCTGGTTGGATCGATTAGAGGCGGAGCATGACAATCTGCGGGCGATCCTGAGCGACGCTCGTGTACGCGGCGATAGCGCGACGGGCCTCCAACTCGCCGGTGCGCTCTGGATATTCTGGCAATCGCAGGGGCACAATCGCGAGGGGTGCGAGTGGCTGGAAAGCCTTCTGACCCTCTCCGCGCAGGGAGATCAAGAATCTCGAGCGGCGTTCCGGGCGCGCGCGCTCAATGGGGCAGGTGCCCTCGCCTATCGCGAGGGCGATTACCCGCGGGCAATGCCCCGGCTCCTGGAGAGCCTGACTCTCCGGCGTGCATTGCAAGACACATCCGGTATCGGGCAGACCCTGAATAATCTCGGGTTGGTCGCGACGGACATGGGCGACGCCGCGCGCGGGGCGATGTACTTCGAGGAGAGCCTCGGCATTTGGCGCACCCTGGAGAATACGCGCGGGATCGACATGACCCTCAATAATCTCGGTCACGTCGCGCAACAGCGGGGCGAGTACCACAAAGCAATCGCCCTACTTGAAGAGAGCGTACGCCTCAAGCGCGCGCAAGGTAACCTCCGCGGCATCGCGCAGACCCTCAATAATTTGGCGGGTGTCGCGAATGAACTGGGCAACGATGCACAGGCAATCGCCTATGTGGAAGAGAGCCTTGGGGCGCAAGAGCATCTCAAGCAACCGGCAATCAGGGCAGACTCTCTCAGCCACGCAGGGTATGCCCTGTTTAAACAGGGCGATCTCGCGCAGGCAATGACGCTGCACGAAGAAAGCCTCGCGCTGCGGCGAGAACTGGGCGATACGCACGGCATCGCGATCTCACTGAGAAATCTTGGCTGCATCGCCTACGAACAGGGCGATCCCGCGCGAGCAACGACCCTGCTCCACGAGAGCGTCGCGCTCGGTGTGGCGATTGGTGTGCCGATCGGTTGCATCCTCTGCCTTGAGGCGCTTGCCGCGATCTATTGCCGAGAAAACAGGATGGACTTCGCCGTGCAACTCCTCGGCACTGCGCAGGCCGTCCGCGATGTACTGGGCAGACCGCTTTCCCCCACCGCGCGATCTGCCCAGGAAGCGACGATCACCGCCGCGCGAAACGCGCTTGGTGAGCGCGCGTTCGTGACCGCATGGGACGCGGGGCAGGCGATGTCGCTCGCGCAGGCATGTGACGCAGTCGGCACAATGCCTCTCGCAGCCCCACTCCTGGTCCGATAAGGAGTCTGCCCGATTCGCTGGCAGAAGTTTTGCTGCGCTACCGACGATTCCTCGGAATGCGCCGCGTGACGGCGGTGATGCGAGTGTGTAGGGCTCCGGCAAGACTATACGTATCGGGACACATGCAGGGAGTGTGCTATCGATCGGACATAAGAGGAGGGACATACATGACGAATTCCCGCGTCAGCCCCCGCCGGTTCAACCGTCGCGCATTCCTCGCTGCGGCAGTCACGGCGGGCGCGGCCATCCTCGCGGCGTGCGGCGGTTCGTCCTCCCCGGAAGCATTGACCGCTCCTACCGCGACGGCGTTGCCGTCGCCACAGGCGACACAAGTGCCTCCGCCTACCCGCCCCCCGACGGTCCCGGCGAATCCGACCAGCCCGGCCTCACCAACCACATCGATTGCGCGGACCACGACGCCGCAAACCGTACCGACAACGGTGCGTGGCACCACGACCGGAGCGGCGAGTCCGGCGAGCAGAACCACATCCACTCCCGCCGGGACAGTCGCCCGCGCATCGACGCCCGCAGGTGCATCGACGCCTGCAGCCGTGGCGACCGGTTCGCCCCTGCCAGGCAAGGATGTGCAGACCCTCACCGGCCACACCGATTACATCCGCGGTGTCGCCTGGTCGCCGGACGGGAAGACGCTGGCATCCGCTTCGGAGGATGCCGACATTCGCCTGTGGAGCACCGGCGGCAAGGAACTCGCCCTCCTGCATGGACATGACGAAGGCGTCCGCGAGTTGGCGTGGTCACCGGATGGGAAGACCCTCGCGTCCGGTGCGATCGATACCACCGTGCGACTCTGGAGCGCCGTTGGCAAGGAACTCGCGACGCTCACGGGACATGATGGACATGTGACCTGGCTTGCCTGGTCACCGGACGGCATGACCCTGGCATCGTCCTCGTTTGACAAGACCATACGGTTGTGGAACCTCGATGGGACACCCCGCCTCACCCTTGAGGGACACATCGCCGAGGTAAACATGGCCATCTACACCCCGGATGGCAAAACGCTGGTGTCCGCAGGCTATGATGCGACCGTGCGCTTCTGGACGGCGGCGGGGAAGGAAATCACTACCCTCCAGGGTCACACGGCACCGATACGGACGCTGGCCTGGTCGCCCGACGGGAAGATCCTCGCTTCAGGTGGCGACGACGGGAAGGTGTGGCTCTGGAGCGCGATGGCTAAGTCCCTCGCTACGCTGAAGGACCACGCCAGCGGCATGGCCGTGACGGTTGTTGCATGGTCGCCGGATGGAAAGACCCTGGCCACGGCCTCGGAGGACAGTACCCTGCGGCTCTGGGAGCCTGATGGCCGTGCCCGGATGACCCTGACCGGTCATGAGGGCGCGGCACGGAAGATGGCGTGGTCGCCGGATGGCACGCTGCTGGTCTCGGGGGGCGACGATGGCACCGTGCGATTCTGGAGCGCCGCAGGCAAGGCTCTCGCCAATGTGCCGGACGAGTGGGGTGGGATCACTTGCCTGGCCTGGGCACCCGATGGCAAGCTCCTCGCATCAGGTTCCTACAACGGCACCGTCCAGTTATGGCGCTAGCCTGCGGCGAAATCAATTAGACCGCCTTTGTCTCACTCCGCATTACTGAGGGCGCGACTGAGGGCGTGGATGTTCCACCCCTGATGCATCGCCACGAAGGCGATCAAATCCTGCCGGAGGGCGATCATACGCTCGGTGCCAATCTGCGCGGCCCATTCCGCCTCGATCTCGTTCCAGGCGCGCATTACCGCCCGCATCGCGCGCTCGCCTTTCGCCGTCAGGCGCACGATCTTCTGTCGGCGGTCGGTGGGATGCGGTTGGCGTGCGACCAAACCCCGTCGCTCCATCGCGTCGATCACCTGCATCATCGCCTGTTTGCTCACCCCCGCTTCATGCGCCAGGGCAGTGATTGTCGCGCCATCGGGGTAACAGTTGACGAAGATGAACCCATTCATCGGCCGCAGTTCGCCGTACTCCCCCGCGTCAATCCGCGCGGTCAACTGATCCGTCAGTGTCCGGTACGCGAACGTCATCAGAATGCCAATATCAAGCCCACTCTCTCGAATGCGGGCGGGAAATTGTGAGAGATCGACGCCTTCTTTGTTCTCCATATCGCTGATCCTACGCGATAGACAAGGGTCTTGACAAGTTCTCCGGTATGCACTATCTTCTCAATTAGTAAAGACACTTGACCGTCAATCTATGAGACTATATGGGGGCATCGAATGAAACACGAGGCAACGGTTACGGTCAGAACGATTTGCGCCGGGGAGCAGGCGCCGACTTTTCACGTCGAGGATATTTTCGGCACCCCGGTCACATTGGGGCAGTTTGCAGGAAATCCGCTGCTGCTCTCGTTTTTTCGCAATGGAGCGTGCGCGCTCTGCAACTTGCAGGTGCACAAGCTGATCGAGCGCTATCCGACGTATCACCGGCAGGGGCTCGCGATCGTGGCGGTTTTCGAGTCGCCGCGCGAGAGCATCCTACGCTACGTTGGCCCGCAAGATGCACCGTTCTCAATCATCGCGGACCCCACGGGAGAGCTCTATGCGCACTATGGCGTCGAGAACTCGGAAGCAAAAGTGCGCGCGTCTATGGAGAACCCCCTCGTCGCGGAAGCAACGAAGGACGCCGTAGCACATGGCTTCGCGCTTACGCGCGAGGAAGGAAGCAACTTCTTCCGCATGACGGCCGATTTCCTGATCGCACCGGACCAGAGCGTCGTTGAGGCGCAGTACGCTGAGTACGTCAGCGATCACCTCCCCTTCGCAGTGATCGAGCAGTTCCTCGACGCATGGGGCTGCAACGGCGCGGAAACCGGGGATTAACCACAGAGGACGCAGAGGACGCAGAGAGCACAGAGAGGAACGAATCGGAGACCTTCTCTTTTCTCTTCTTCGCATTTCTCTGCGTCCTCTGCGTTAAGCTCCTTCGTTGGCGTCTCGCTGGGGCGATTCCGGCGTACAATAGGCGTGGGAGGGCAGACCATGCCAGAGGAAGCAGCGAGCGAGAGCAAGCACAAGAGCGAGAGCGAAAACGCGATTGATGATCGGCTCTGGTCCCTGGCGCACGCATCGCCCTTTGGCGAGCGACCGGACCTCGGGCGGATGCGGCGGCTCCTCGCGCACCTCGGCGACCCGCAGATCGGCCTGCCCGTCCTCCATATCGGCGGGACGGCGGGGAAAGGTTCGACCGCGACAATCGCCGCCGCCCTGCTCACCGCCGCCGGATACCGCACCGGCCTGCACACGAAACCGCACCTGGCGCGCGTCAACGAGCGGATCGTCGTCAATGGCGCGCCGATCAGTGATGCGGACTTCCTCGCCCTGATCGAGGAAGCCGTGCCCGCCGCCCGCGCGGTGCAGCCGACGTGGTACGAGTTCACCGTCGCCCTCGCCTTCCTGCACTTCCGCCGCATCGCGGTCGATATCGCCGTCATCGAAGTCGGCCTCGGCGGCACCTACGACGGCACGAATGTCGTGCAGCCCCTCGTCGCGGTGCTGACGAATGTCGGCCTCGATCACACGGAAATCCTCGGTGACACGGTGGAGGAGATCGCACGGGACAAAGTCGCCATCATCAAACCTAGCTGCATCGCCATCACCGGCGTCACGCAGCCGAGCGTACGTGCGATCGTCGCGGAGCGTGCCACCGAGGTCGGCGTCCCGTTGTGGCGGCTCGGCATTGAAATTCAGTCGAGGGTGCTGATCACTCACCAAGTAAGCGCTGACAGGCAAGGCGCAACATTCCAATTGCGCGTAAACGACAAAGAGCGCGAACACCTCCATCTGAATCTGATCGGTAGCCACCAAGTCACAAACGCGGCCCTCGCCATCGCCGCCACTGACGCACTCCGCCCCCACGGTCTCACGGTCCCCGATGACATCATGCGGCATACGCTGCGGACGGTTCAAATCCCTGGGCGCTTTGAAGTGGTGAATCGGAAGCCGCTCATCATTCTTGATGGCGCGCACAATCCCGACAAGCTCGATGCGTTGCTCCATACTCTCCGTCATTCCGCCCACTATCGGCGGCTTGTCGTCGTTGCCGCGTTCACACGACGGCATGATGTGACCGCAATGCTCGCACGCCTTGCCGCCGTCGTGGATCACATCGTGCTCACCTCATTTACGATGCATGGCGACTTCGGACCGGGGCAGGCGATCCCGCCGGAGGAGTTAGCGGCGCTTCTCGCGAGGCTCCTGCCACGCTGCACCGCCGCAGTCATCGCGGACCCAATCGCGGCAGTGAACGCGGCGCGTACATGGACCAACGCTGAGGACTGCATCTGCGTCACGGGCTCGCTCTACCTCGTCGGTACGGTGCGGGAGACGTTACTGAAAGAGGAGTGACGGACGACCATTCCTCACCCCCGGCCCCTCTCCATCGCCCTGAGGGCGAGACATAGAGAGGTTTGTACGGCGATGGAGAGGGGAGGGACGCGAGATGCAGCCCGCTCTCAAGGCCACTATCCGAATGCAGGAATAGAGACTATGACAACGGCTACCCTCGCACCGACCCGCTGCGGCGATACGCTCCTTCATTGGGGCACGAAGACGTATGTGATGGGCATCCTCAATGTCACGCCGGACTCATTCTCCGGCGATGGCGTCGGGGGCGACCGCGATGCGGCGATTGCGCGGGCAATGCAGTTCGTGCAGGACGGTGCGGACATCATCGACATCGGCGGCGAATCGACGCGACCGGGGGCCGCCTTCGTGCCGACGGAGGAGGAGCGGGCACGGGTCGTGCCGGTCATCGCCGCGCTTGCCCCGCGCCTCTCGGTGCCGATCTCGGTCGATACCTCTCGCGCATCGGTGGCGGAAGCAGCACTCGCGGCGGGTGCGACGATGGTGAACGATGTCTGGGCGCTCCATCGGGACCCGGCATTGGCAGGCGTCGTGGCGCGCTCCGGTGCCGCGCTCATCCTCATGCATAATCGCAGCGCGACGGCAACCGTCGACCGCCTCGGCGGACACTACGACGATGTGACCTACAGCGATGTAGTCGCGGATGTTATCGCCTGGCTCCGGGAGAGCGTGGCGGTCGCCACCGCAGCGGGCATCCCACGCAGTAAGTTGATCGTGGATCCCGGTATCGGTTTCGGCAAGACCGTCGGGCAGAACCTGACACTCATGCGTCGTTTCGCGGAACTCCGCGCACTCGGCCTGCCGATCCTCGCGGGCACCTCCCGCAAGTCCTTCATCGGCCTGACCCTGAATCTCCCCGTCGAGGATCGCCTGGAAGGGACGGCGGCCACTATCGCCCTCGCCATTGCCGGTGGTGCGGACCTCATCCGCGTCCACGATGTCCGCGCCATGACCCGCGTCGCCCGCATGACCGACGCCATTACGCGAGTAACGAGTAACGAGTAACGAGAGGGAGCAGATCCCCTCGTTACTCGTTACTCGTTACTCGTTACTTCGTGTTACGCTCCGAGGCGCGAGACTTCGTCACTGCGAATCTGACCGCGGGATTCACCACCGGGATTCTTGGCGGTGTGGACATTGACATAGGCCCCGCCACTCTTCATCGCTGCGAAGAGGTCGTCCATCGTCTTCCCCTTCAAGGGGCCGTCGAGGTCCTTCGCGGTGATCGTGCCACTGGACATCTGCCCGCTGAACGCGCCGACATCCTTGCCACTGTAGAGCGGAACGACCACCGGGCCGTTGACGCCAATGCCGCCGACATGGATATGACCCGCGACGGGGTTGTTGATCGCGTTCACCCAGAGGACCCACGTCATGCTCTGTCCGTCACCGTTGATGTGCATGGATGCCCACCCGTACGTGCCTGCATCGCTGACGGGCACTTCCTCACCGGAGGAAATCGCGGCGAACCAGTCATGACCGGCGTCCGCACTACCTGCGGCCACCGGGCCACCGAAGGTAAAGAGTCCCAAAAGGGCAACCATCACCGCAAACCCTACCGCACCACGGGAAAACCTGCGCATGTCTCTCCTCCTCCAGATGAACACTGTCCGACCGCGCTATGCTAGCACATCGCATAGTACATTGCACAAGTACGTGTACCTATGATCGTTTGGATTACTTACTTCGCTACCGATGGCGTGACAGTATCGTCTGCACTATAGGCAGAAAAGCCGAGCATGGTATGATAGACCTGAGAAGAGGACGGATGGACGAGAAAATGCGTTCGCCGTTTCGAGACGTGTGGTGGCGGGACAAATCGTGCGGTGCCGGTCGAAGGGTTGAGGAGGCCGCGGCAATGAGTAGTGTGGTGGAAACGCCTGTAGCAGCATTGGCGGACCCGGGTGATCTCACGGAGGATGATCTGAGGCGGATGTACCGGACGATGGTTACCGGGCGCATCCTTGCGGAGCGTTTCTGGATTCTTTCTCGCCAGGGAAAGACACACTTCGTCATCACCAGCCAGGGCCACGAAGCGGCTCAAGTCGGCAGTGCGATGGCGATGAAAAAGGGGTCGGACTACCTCTATACCTACTACCGGAGCATGTCGGTCGCCCTCACGATGGGCTTCAGGCCCTACGACCTCCTCCTCGGTGTCCTCGGCAAGAAGGATGACCCCTACAGCGGCGGTCGGCAACTACCGAACCACCCATCGAGCGTCGCGTGGAGGATGCCGAGCGGTTCCAGCAGCGTCGCCACACAGATGGCGCACGCGGTCGGTTCGGCGTACGCGGCACGCGTGAAAGGCGAGGATTTCGTCGCGATCTCCTACTCCGGTGAGGGCGCGACCGCGAAGGGTGACTTCCACGAGACGGCGAGCATCGCCAGTATCCACAAATTGCCGGTCATCTTCTTCATCGAGAACAACCACTACGCGATCAGCGTCCCCGAGCAATACGAACTGCCGGAGGGCGGCGTCGCGAATCGGGTGGCGCGGGGCTATGCGATGCACGGCGTCGCGATTGACGGGACGGATGTGATCGCCGTCTACAACGCGACCCGTGAGGCGCGCGCGCGCGCGCTGCGGGGCGAAGGCCCGACACTCATCGAGGCGAACTGCGTGCGTCTCGTCGCCCATTCCTCGGACGACAACGACCGCTATCGCACCGATGAGATGCGCAACGAGCTGAAGCGGTACGATCCCATCCCACGGATGCGCGACCTTTTTGACGGATCGCGGCCTCCTCACCGAGGAAGCGGACGCTGAAATGACCCAGGAGATTACGCAGGAGATCCGCGAGTCCCTGGACCGGGCCGAAGCGGCACCTGCAGCGGAGCCGGGGGAGGCCCGCCGCCATATTTTCGCGGAAGAGGGGAAAGCGTAAATGCCCGAGAAGTCGATTGCCGACGCGATTCACGACGCCATTCGGGATGAGATGGCGCGCGATCCAACGGTCGTTGTCATGGGTGAAGATGTGGGCCTCAAGGGCGGCGTCTTCAAGATTACCGAGGGTTTGCAGCAAGAGTTCGGCGTCTACCGCGCCTTCGATACCCCGATTGCGGAGTGCGGCATCGCCGGTATGGCGATTGGGGCGGCACTCTCCGGCCTGAGACCGATTGCGGAGATGCAGTTCGCGGACTACAGCCTCCCCGCCTACGATCAGATCGTCAACGAGGCGGCCTGCCTCCGCTATCGCTCAAACGGCGATTGGGGCTGCCCCATCGTCTTCCGCTCGCCCTTCGGCGCGGGCGTGCATGGTGGTCTCTATCACTCGCAGAGTGTCGAGGCGCTCTTCTGCCACATCCCCGGCCTGAAGGTCGTCATCCCCTCCACCGCGTACGACGCGAAGGGGCTGATCCTCGCGGCGATCCGCGATCCGGACCCCGTGATGTTCTACGAACACAAGAAGTCCTACCGCCGCTACCGCGAAGAGGTGCCGGACGAGGACTACACCGTGCCGATTGGCAAGGCGAAGGTGCAGCGCGAGGGTTCGACGCTCTCCGTCATCACTTACGGCGTCGGCGTCCATTGGGCGCTCGAAGCGGCACGCACCGTCGAGGGTGAGGGCATCAATGTCGAAGTGCTCGACTTGCGCACCCTCTCGCCCCTCGATCTTGAAGCAATCGCCGCAACGACCGCCAAGACGGGCAAGGTACTCATCCTTCATGAAGATAACAAGACGATGGGTATCGGCGCGGAAGTCGGCGCATTTATCGCCGAGAACTGCCTCGACTCTCTCGATGCCCCGATCGCGCGCGTCGGCGCGCTGGATTGCCACATTCCCTACAACAACGAGCAGGAAACCGCCATCATCCCCAATCCTGCCGTTGTGACTGAGGCGATACGCAAGCTCGCAGCGTACTAAGGACTGAGGACTGAGGACTAAGTGAGACCAAACCCCACTTAGTCCTTCCAGTCCTTAGTCCTTATTTCCGCGCGACGCGCCAGACGGAGGCGAAGAGGCCGACGGCCACCGCGATTGGCAAGAGCCACCAGGCGGCGATGTTGTTGTGCGCCAGCAGGGCGGTCACCGCCAGCGCCACTATCACCCCGGCCGCCACCGTCCAGTCGTCCCCCACGACGAAGTCATACCAGAACTGTCCGAAGCCGACGATGTACTTCATGGTTAGTCTCCTGCCCCGCGCACGGCGGCGGTACCTGCCACGCTGCGCTCGTGCTGCTGCCGCAGCAGCGCCACGTACCCCAGTGCCATGACGAGAATGAAGGCGAGGACATAGAGAATCGCCACATCCGCACCCGGCCACGCGACTCCCGCACCCTCCGCGCCCCAGAAGATGCCGAAGGTCGTCAGCATTACGCCAACGGCGAACTTCAACGTGTTCTCCGGCACGCGCGCGAGCGGTGCATGGACTGCCACACCGACGATGCCGACGATGACGAGCGCCGCCACGGCACCGAGGGTTGCAAGCAAGATTCCTTTCGAGGAGGCTTGCGTCGCTCCTTGCTTGTCGCTGAAGGTGCTCCCGAAGGTGAGAACGATGAAGGCTACTTCCAACCCCTCAAGGAAGACGCCCTTGAAACAGAGTGTGAAGGAGTACCAGTCCATCCCGGCGCGTACGACCCTGCCCGCCTCGCGCGCCGCCTCCGCCTCTTCGCGGAAGGTCGCATCCTCATCATGGAGCGCCTTGTAGCCACTGGCGCGCAGGATCGCCTTGCGCAGCCACTGGAGGCCGAAAATGAGGAGCAGCGCGCCGACGACGAGGCGCAAGCTGTCCAGTGGGATGCGGGTCAGCGCGGGGCCAAGCGCTGCGACGACCGCCGCGAGCGCGACCGTCGCCACGGCGACGCCGATCAATGCGGAGCGCCAGCCGCGCGTGACGCCTACCGCGAGGACAATGGTGAGCGCCTCGACCATCTCCACCGCCGAGGCGAGGAACGCCGCCAGCACGAGGAATACTGCAGCAGTACTCATGAGCCCGTCTCCTTCTCGTTATTGTTCTCCGTTTGCTGCCCTGTCGGGCCGTCCGCCAGTGGGACGGGATGGAGGCCGCGCACCAATCCCACCGGGGAGATGCCGATCTCCGTGCCCGTCGCAGCGTCGTCGCTGCCGCGACGGTAGACCTCCTGCTCGAAGCCGTTCAGGAGTTCCTCACACTTCTCGATCCAGGTTTCGACCGCGCCCCGACCATCGGCAGCGAACCAGTCTCGCTCCACGACCCGCGCGAACCAGCGACGGATCTTCTCCAGGTCCTGGCCGATCTCCTCCGCCTCCTCGAACGTGTAGTTCTGGCGGAAGTGCTCGAACTCGATCTCTTTGACGAACTTCGTCTCGCACTCCTCGACGATCTCCGCGTACTCCTTATTGCGCAAGCCACGGAACGCCGCGACGATCTTCTCCTCGTCGCCAGCACGCAGACGCGGGACATCGAAGAGGGTGTATTCACCCTCCAGCGCCGGTATCTTCGCGACGATGCGATCGAGTTCATCGGTGAGGTCGGCGCGGTTGGGGACGACGCAGACACATTGCTGCAAATAGAACGCACCCATCCGCTTCAAATCGCGCCAGACCCCGATCCGCCGACTCGCGGGTTCCGTCGGTACGCGATAGACCAGGAGCAGCCAACTCATCTCCGCCATAGACACTCCTCACACTGCGCGCATCATGCACCCGTCTACACAACACAGGCATATGTTACACCTGTAACTCTGCTACACACGCAACATATGACCACGAAAGCGATTTGTCAAGCACGGCGGGATCATGATTCGTGCTGCTCGAACGGCGGGGCAACGGGTGCGGTACGATACTACGCGTTCAGCCATTCTCGGTTTGGAAAGAGAGGACAGATGAAGATCACGGCGGTCAAGGGATTTCCGGTCTGGGTAGGGCATCGGGACTGTTTCATCGTCAAGATCGAGACGGACGCCGGTATCTCGGGGATCGGGGAGGGTGGCATATCCGGGCGCGAGTTGGCGATGCAGGGGATGCTCGATCACTTCGCGCAGATGCTTGTCGGTCGGGATCCGCGCCAGATCGAGCATCTCTGGCAGACGCTCTATCGTGGTCACTACTTCGAGGGGGGCAAGATCGCCGGGGCGGTCGTCTCCGCGATTGACATCGCCCTCTACGACATTCTCGGTCAGTCGCTCGGTGTGCCGGTCTATCAACTGCTCGGCGGCGCGTGCCGCACGGAAGTTGGCTGCTTCGCCACGCCCGGCACCCTCACCGGCCCCGAGGTGATCGCGCAGGCGCAGGCGGCAGTTGCCGAAGGGTGGCGCTTCCTGCGCTTCAGCCCCGGTATGTCCGATGCGGGTTGGAGAGGCGGCGATGGCGCGGTCTTCGAGCCGATGGAGTCGATGGCGCTCGCGGCCCACTGGATTCGCGAGGTACGCGCGGCGGTTGGCCCGGCGGTCGGTCTCTCGATCGACTTCCACCACCGCCTTTCGGTTGCAGAGGCCGCCCTCTTCTGTCAGCAGATCGCCGATGTCAACCTGATGTTCCTCGAAGAACCGATCCGCGCGCAAAGCCCGGAAGCATATCGACAACTGCGCACGATGACGCCCATCCCTTTCGCCATCGGTGAAGAGTTCTCCAACAAGTGGGAGTTCTTGCCGTACATCGAGCAGGGCATCCTCAACTTCGCCCGCATCGACATCGCCAATGTCGGCGGCTTTACCGAGGCAAAGAAGATCGCCGGATGGTGCGAAGCGCACTACATCGATGTGATGCCGCACAACCCGCTCGGCCCGGTCTGCACGGCAGCGACGATCCACCTCTGCGCCGCGATCAATAACTTCGCGCAGTTGGAGTACTCGCATCGCAATGCCGCCGCCTGGAAGGAAGAACTCTTCCCGACCTTCCCGAAGATCGACGGCACGGCGTTCCCGTTGCCGACCGCACCCGGTCTTGGTGTCACCTTCGATGAGGTCGTCGCCGCGTCCACCTATCCCTTCGACTACTGGGAGGCACCGAAATGGCACCGGCGCGACGGCCAGTTCACGAACTGGTAGCAAGACAGGCTGACGAGCATTACGAGACTTCACCAGGTAGTAGAGGCAAGCGTCCCGCTTGCGCTCTACGCGGGACGATTGCCTCTACCGGAATTATCGGATGGAGTCGTTGAAGTTCATCAGCCTGTTCTCGCCACTCACGGCGCGGCGCGTTGTTGGTAGACGCGCACGACGCTGTCTTGCCAGATGAGGGGCGCGCCCGCGAACCCGACCGCCGCCGGGTCCTCCTGGGGATAGAGAATCGCGTATTCATAGCGCTGGCCCGGCTGGGGTGCGCCGCGATAGCCGGTGCCGAACTCGACGGTTAGACGCGCGTAGAGGGGGTTAGCGTGCAGGACGTATCCGAGCATTCCCATGTATGCGCCCGTCCCGAGGGGGTCTTCTCGTGAGAGATAGATCGATTTGTCCAGTGGCAACGTGGCGCGGAGTTGGGCGAGTGGCGCGGATGGCGCGACGCGATAGAGCGCCGTATCGGGAAACTGCGCCGCAGCGGTGAGGCCGGGAAT
Source organism: uncultured Chloroflexia bacterium (assembly GCA_963763655.1). Taxonomy (GTDB): domain Bacteria; phylum Chloroflexota; class Chloroflexia; order Thermomicrobiales; family JALYUS01; genus JALYUS01. The sequence continues at coordinate 78,432 of CAVXPY010000001.1, read as the reverse complement.
ATCGGCGCGCAACTGCGCCTCGAGTTGGGTCCGGTCGGCATCGTTGTACTGATCGAAGTGAATGACGACATCGGTGACGCCCAGCCCCTGTATGATCGCCACGGTGCGGGGCGAGGGGAAGCGCTTCATATCGAGGACGAGCGCCTTGAACCCCTTCGGAATGACATTGGCGTAGCCGTTCACCTCCGGGTGCCCGTGGACGAGTGAGTAGTATTCCTCGCGCACGGCGATGAACTCCGTATCCTCGTGGTCAGGAAGGACGAGCGGCAGTTCGAGTACCCGCGCGTTCGGCTCGCTCGCCAGCCAATGATAGACCGGTGGTATCGCCGCTCCGCTTTCAAGCGTCTTGAGCGGCAAGGGCGTACTGGCGTACTCCACGCCGAGCCCGCAGAGGATCGCCACACCGGCGATGATCGGCAACACCCGCGCGAAGGCCGGCCGGGAAAAGGGACGTGCGGCGATCCCCCTGCACAGTGCGGTACATCCGGTCGCTGCAAGCCCCGCGATGCCCAGAAGGAAGAGCGTGCCGAAGCGAGCGGGCACGCGCATCGAATCGAAACCGGGCAGGTGCCAGAAGAAGACATCGTAGGGCAGATGATGGAACAGGGGTGCCCGATTGTCATCGGGGGTCAGGCGCAACTCCGGTCCGAGCGCGAGGAGACCGGCAACGAGAATCAGCGCGGCAAGAAACTGCTCCCACGCGCGGCGTCGCCCCACCCAGAGGCCAATCCCGGCTAGCACGAGCGCGATCAGGCCGGGAAACATCACCCGCTCGAAGGTGAAGGTGCCGTTGCTCCGTAGCGGCGCGGTGAGCTTCCCCCAGAACAGATTGCGGCTCTCCGTCGTGAAGAAATCGCTGAGGGTCGCCGCGTAATAGGTCACCTGCCCGTAGGTGCGTTCCAGCCCGTATTTGACCTGCACCTGACGGAAGGCGAGCGCGACGGGCACGACGACAAGCAGGGCAGCACCCCCCGCGCCCGCGAGATATGCCCAGACGATCCATCGCCGTGTCTCGGGCCGTCGCAGCACCATGACGAGCAGAAAAAGTGGGACGAGGAAGGCCAGGTAAATCGCGTAATACTGCGAGGAGAGCGCCGCCATCACGAGCGAGGCGGCGAGGGCCAGCGCATCGCGCGGCCGCGGCTTCTCGATCAGCCGGTCGAGAAAGAGGAGGACCAGCGGGAACCACTGCGCCGACAGAAAGGCGATATGCCCGACCCGGTCGAGGTGCATCGGAGCGTACGCATAGATCGCACCGGCGACGAAGGCCGCAAGCGGCATCGCCCCGAAGCGGCGAGCGAGCGCGTACATCGCGATACCACTGAGGGCGAGGGAGAGAATGAGGGTGAGGTTGTAGATCGCGAGGGGCGCAACGCCGACAATCGCGAGCGGCAGGCCAAGGATCGCCGCGCCGAGGAGGCAGCCATCGAAGAGGTAGGAATCGGGGAAGGGATAGAAGGTATTGGCGGTAAAGAGGTGGCGGGGGTCGTGGAGCAGTTGGTGTTGCGCCCAGGCGATCCGCCAGATGTTATCGACCGGATCGATTGATGAGGTAATGCCCGCGTCGAGCGTGCGGGCGAGCGGCCAGGTGAGGATGATCGCCAAGGCTGTATAGGCAACGACGATGAGGACGACGCGCAGCATCCGCAACGTGGAGGATGGGAGGGAAGTGAGGCGCACACGCTGCCAGTCGATGCGCGGTGCTGGCGCGGTACGATGCGCATGATCGGTGTGCATTCCCCTCGACTTCCCCATTGCCCGCAGATCGCCTGGTACACACGCTCATTATCGCACAGCACACTCCTGCCATGCGGACACGTGGAGCAGGTTTCACTACCACCAATGCCGCTTACGCCTTCTCTACCGCGAGGCGGACGCCCAGGGCGATGAGGACGATCCCGGTGAGCCGCTCCATGCGGCGGCGCACGGTGGGCGAGCGGAAAACGTCGCGCATTGTCGCCACGAACAATCCATACCCCATCAGCCAGAGTATCACCATGAGATCGAACGCGGCACCGAGCACGAGCATCTGAGCGAGGACTGGCCTCCCGGGTGTGAGGAATTGCGGGAGAAACGTCGCGAAGAAGACGACCAGTTTCGGGTTGAGAATCGCACTGAGGAAGCCCTGCCAGTATGGGGAACCACCACCGGCCGCCCGCGCGGGCGTCTCGGCTGCTTCTGCTGCGCGCTGATTGTCGCCATCTGGGCGCGTCGACCAGAGGGCCTGAAGACCAAGGAAGATCAGATAGGCAGCGCCGCAGAGCTTGACTGCGGTGTACAACCCCGCCGCAGTGCGGAGGAGGGCCGATAAGCCGAGGGCGGCGAGCGTCGCATGCACGAGAATGGCCGATCCCGTGCCGAGCGGGGTCCGCAGCGCGCCGCGTCGCCCGTGGCGCAGGGCATTGCGGATCACCGTCGCCGTATCGGGGCCGGGCGTGACGATCACGAGGGTGGAGGTGCCGAGAAAGGCGAGCATCGTGCTATTCATCGCCCTATTGTGAGGGATGCATGGCATGGGCACCAGTACCAAACGAGACCCGGAGGGTACCATCCAATCGCACCTCGCTAGTGCGCCGGTAGAACGGAATTGTCCGTTGCGGCGATCCGACGATCCCGCACCGCAACTTCCCGGTGCAACCACGAAATCGTCTTGTCACGCTTGGCGACTTCCTCATGCAGCCACGCGATCGTCTCATCACGTACCGCCACTTCGCCATGCAGTTCAGTTATCGTTCCGGCATGTGTCGCGACTTCTTCATGGAGCCACACGTGCGTCGCGTCGCGCTTTGCGACTTCTTCGTGCAGCCACGAAATCGTCTTGTCGCGCTGCGCGACTTGCTGATGCAACCAGAGGATCATGGCCTGCGCGCTGTCGGGTGAAGGCTGCACGGTGATTGGCGCCGCTTCGCCCATGCTTCCGTAGCCGAGTTCATTGAGACGATCGATGAGATGAAATCGATCCTGTGGGGCATTGGGGAAATCATCCATGCACATCGCTGCATGCATGTAGGCACAGCGCATTGCCTGTGCGCGCACCGCCTGAATTTCCTCAGGCAAGTCGTCGCGCAGAAAGAATTCCTCGAACACGCGCACCTGCTCGCGTGCCATCCGCGCGCCACGCTCCCCCGCAGTGATTGAGCCGCGATGCACGCGGAATACACCAAGGTGCTGTGGCAGCCGCCGAAACGGACCAATCAGCGCGAGGCGTAGGAAGAAGGCAAAGTCCGGGCAGTAGCGATACGTCTCCCCCCACCCACCGGAGCGCGCGATCGCGCTGCGACGGATGAGGCCCCCGGACGTCGGTGGACAGACGTAGATACGAAGCATATCGACGAGTGAAAGCGCCGGGACCGTCTGGTGCATGAGTATGGTCCCCTGCGTGTCAACGATCGAAATGTTTGGGAACGCATAGACGACATCAGGTTCCGCCTGTAAAACGTCGACAACGGGCCGGATCGAGTCGGGCACGAGGGGGTCATCTGAGTTCACGATACCGACGAACTCGCCGTGTGCCATCGCAAAACCGCGATTGACCGCCTCCGCCTGGTTTCGGTCGGGCTGGCTCAGCCACTGAAGGCGTCCGGTATACCGCTCAAGAAGCGCTTGGGTGCCATCCGTCGAGGCACCATCAAGCACGATGTACTCGATCGAGGGATAGTCTTGTGCGAGCACCGATTCGATCGTTTCCTCGAGATATTCCGCGCGGTTGAGGGTCGGTGTGATCAACGTGACGAGCGGTGCATCCGTCTCCTGGCGATGTGACTCCTGGAAAGTGGTATCGATCACTGCACACACCTCTCGAAATCAACTACCGCGCCTTTGATCCTCTCATCGAAACCAATGATACGTTGAGTCGCGCAGGCGTTCCACCTCGCGCGACCATACCCATAACGATCACGCGCGACCGATCAGCGATGCGCTGCATCCCTCGTACGACGCGCGTTGGGGCCATCATTTGGGCCGTGCTATGCTGTGGGCGACCCGGATGAACGGTGCGACTCTCCGGGTTGGAAGGGGCTCGCGCAGGGCGCGGGTAGGGCAGCAGCAGAAGTGTTCACGCCATCAGCAAAAGGAGTCGGCTCATGCCATTCGAGGAGATTCTTCGCGACCTCTCGGTTGACAATGCGTGGGCACATATCGCACACATCACGGAACAGATTCCCAGCCGCCTTGCCGGCTCTGCGAACTCCCGGCGGATGGCCGAATACGCCTACGAGAGCTTCGGGCGTGCCGGGCTCGTGAGTCAGATGCACGAGTTCCCCGGCCTGGTCTCCTTCCCGGAGGCGGCGGCCGTCCGCATCCTTGCTCCCGAAGCGCGCGCGATCGTCGCGAACACGCTCGGTCACTCCGCATCGACGGACGGCATCGAAGGAGAACTGATCTATGTCGGTTCAGGCGCGGAGTCGGACTATGAGGGGAAGGATGTGCGCGGCAAGATCACGCTTTCCGAACTCTCCTATTCGCCCGCTCGGCATGAGAAGGCATACATCGCCTGGAAACGCGGCTCAATCGCGCAGATCATGATGAACTGGGGTGACGAGAACAATGAGGCTGTCCCCTTCGGCTCGATGAAATCCGCGTGGGGCAACCCGACGCCGGAGACGCTCGCGACCGAGATACCCGACCTCCCGTGCGTCGGCATCGCGCGCACCGAGGGTTTGCGTCTCAAGGCGCTCTGCCAGGCCGGAGCGGTCCGGGTCTGGCTCTCCGCCAAGGCCGACAATGGCTGGAAGCCGCTAACAATGACCACCGCCGAATCCAATGCCGCGCGTGACCGGGCCTTCCTCCTCATTGGCGGACATATGGACTCCTGGCCGGGCCCGCAGGCGACCGACAACGCGGCGGGGAATGCCTGCATCATGGAACTCGCCCGCGTCTTCACCGCGTACCAGGACGAACTGCGGCGCGGCATCGTCGCGGGTCTCTGGATGGGGCACGAGACGGGTACGATGATCTCCTCATCCCGTTTCGCGGACACCAATTGGGATCGCCTACGCCGTTCCTGCGTCGCGTACCTCCAGATCGACCAGCCCGCGATCACTGGCGCATCGGTCTGGCACCTGGACTCGACGGACGATATCCAGGCGTATGCGACCCGGAGCGCTCAGGAGATGCTCGGCGGTATCCCCATCCATTGGCAGCGGCAGCAGAAGAACGGCGACTCCTCCTTCTTCGGGGTCGGCCTTGCCTGCCTCGGGGGCGAGATGTCCTTCACCGAAGAAGAGATCCGCCGCACGGCCCTCGCCGGTCTCGGCTGGTGGCACCACTCGATCCACAACACGATTGATAAGCTGGACAAAAACCTGCTCGCCGTCCATCTGCGCGTCTACGCCAACTGGCTCTGGGGGCTCCTGACCGCGCCGATCCTCCCGCATGAGTACGCACCGCTCGCCACCCGCTTCGTTGATCGGTTGCAGGAGTTCGCATCCTACGATGTGCCGGGGATCGACATGGCTGGCGCGGCGGAGCGGGCGCGCGAGTTCCAGGGGCTCGCCGCACAACTGGACCAGCAATCGGCTGCCTGGGCTTCGCGACTGGCGACCCAGCCCGCCGATGGCGCGCGCGCGGCGGACCTGATAAACGATGCGAAACTGCAACTCTCGCGCACGCTCGTGCCCGTCGCCTCGACCGTCGTGGGGCCGTACGGTCAGGATCGCTACGGCCACGCGTGGCAGACCCAGATGATCCCGTCCCTCGTACCCTATCCGACGCTCGCCAGCTACCCGCGCGACTCCGAGGCGTTCCAGACGTGGTGGGTGGCGATGATCCGTGCGCGCAACCGCGTCGTTGATGCCCTCGAACAGGCAACACGTATCACCCGGCAAGCGCTCGACGTGTCACGTTGAGAAGGGGCAACAGGGGCGCTGTTCGGCGCGCACCGGCGCTACAACCAGCCTTTCTGCTCCGCGATGCGCGCAGCTTCGGTGCTGTTGCGCCCGCCGATCTTCTGGATCGCCTCGGAGAGGTAGTTCCGCACGGTCCCGTGCGAGAGATACAGGGCCGTGGCGACTTCGGCGGTGCTCGCTCCTGCGGCGGCGAGCGTGAGCACCTCGCGCTCGCGCGCCGTGAGCGGATTGCTTCCCTCGGTGAGCGCGGTGGCGGCGAGTGCAGGGTCGATGATGCGCTCGCCCGCCATCGCCCGCCGGATAGCAGCTGCCAGTTGTGCGGGCGGGGCATCTTTGACGAGGAAGCCGACCGCGCTGCTCTCCATCGCGCGGCGCAGATAGCCGGGGCGCCCGAAGGTAGTCAGGATGAGCACGCGGCAGGTCGGTAGGTGTGCGTGGAGCGCAGCGGCAGCGGTCAGCCCGTCGCCGCCCGGCATCTCGATGTCGAGGAGCGCCACGTCCGGCCGCGTGGCGAGCGCCAGCGGCAGGACCGCGTCGCCGCGTGCCGCCTCACCAACGATCTCAATATCCCCTTCCAGTGCCAGGAGCGCCACCAGCGCGCCCCGGACCATCGCCTGATCCTCAGCGAGGAGTACGCGGATCATCGCTGCCTCACTCACTGCGGCCTCCTGTGCCATCGGGGTGGCAATCGTCATCGAGCGGGAGGGTGAGCGACAGACGGAATCCGCTCGTGTCGCTCGTCCCTGTTTCAACGGATCCACCCTGCCGTGCCGCGCGCTCCGCAAGCCCTGACAGCCCGTAGCCGGAACGCTCCATCGCCCCCACCGCGCGTGAGGGCGCACTGCCGCGCCCGTCATCCGTTATCTCGGCGGTGACGGTGCCGGTAGTGCGCACGACGCGAATCGTGCAGTGCCGGGCGCCGCTATGCCGAACGACATTCGTCACCCCCTCGCGCACCGCCCAGGCGAGCACGGATTCTACCGCCGGTGGCAGCATCCCGCCGACATCCTCAGACTGACAATCGATCCTGGCTGCTTCCAAAATCTCGCGGGCGCTCGCCAGTTCCGCAGCCAGTGTCGGCTGGCGATACCCCGCCACTGCCTCACGCACTTCCCTGAGCGCCTCACGCGCGGTGGCAATGGCATCGTCAATCTCTTGTACCGCGCGATCCGGCTGCGTGGTGATGATGCGGCGTGCCAATTCGTTCTTGAGGGTGATCGCCGAGAGGCTGTGGCCGAGCAGATCGTGCAGATCGCGCGCGAAGCGAAGCCGTTCCTCCACCACCGCTTCCGTCACCGCCAGACGGGCGATCTCCTGCCGCGCGGCGCGCAACTCACGGATGGTGACCACGAGCTGGGAAATACCGATCATCAGGACCGCGACGGCGGCGACGGGCGAGACGATCCGGCTCGCGATGGTCCAATCCGCAGTGATCCCCCCCACGATGACGGTGAGAATCGTCAGGCCGGTGATGATCGGCGCCGCGACGCGCACCGGGAGCTTCACGGCCGCTGACATATTGGCGTACATGACGAACCAGAGCCAATTGATGCTGTACGCGAGGGTGAGGAAAAGGACGATGCCGCAGAGGACGACGATCAATAGGGCACTGGTGCCAACTTCTTTCGCGGAGGAGGGGGTATCGCGAAACGGGTCATGGAGCATAAGCCACAGGTAGATACCGACGAAGCTCATCATCCCGGCAATGGCGACAGAGAGATGCACTGGCGAGAGGTGTGCCTGGAGCGATTCCTGGATGGGATAGAAGAGAAACAAGAGCCAGATCATCGTGAAGAGGACCCAGACAGCGGGCGGAACGACATGATCCGCCGCATCACCTCGCAACGCATACGTCGTGCGCACGGACTCCGCCGACCGGGCCTCTCTTGTTGCGCTCAATTCCTCTGCGTGCCTCACCATATCGTAGGCTCCTGACAGCGTCTCCCTACTCCCTGGCATACGCAGTATATCGCGTGGCGATCCTGCCGTTTCCGCCCTCATGCGACCGTGAGGCCCGCGATCATCCCCAGTTGGAGGTGTTGCTTGCCGCTTGCGGGGTCGGGCACGAAGCAGATTGCCGCGTAACTGCCCGGTGTGAGATCGAGGGCAGCGATGCATCGTTGCCCCGGACTGAGGGCAGTCGTTCCCCCGGCGGCGGCGAAGGGCGGTGGGCCGGTAGGGGCCGTGAAATACCCCGTCACATCTGCGGCACTCTTGCCAGCAGCGAGGCGGAGTAGCCCGAACTCATGGGGCTGTGCCCCTTCGTTGGTCACCGCGATCATGCGCGTTCCGGCAGGAAGCGTACTCGTGGAGAGGGCAAAGGAGAATTCCTTCATCGTTACGCTGCCTTGCGTGGCTGGTGCCGATGTCGCCGTGCCGGTTGGGGGAGTGACGCGGAGCGGCAACACCATCCCCTTCGCGGCATGGGCGATGCCGTCACGGCTGGGCACCAGACAGGCGAGCAGATATTGGCCCTCGGCAAGATCCATCATCGCCGCGCTCGTCCCTCCTGCTGCGACCGTCCCCGGCCCGCCGACGAGTGTTGTCAGTTGGGTCACCGCACGTTGATCGGTCTGGAATGCCGCCTGCACCTGCGCGAGCGTCACACCGTCGTTGAGGCGGAGGAACTGCGTCTGATGATCTTCCTGACCGAGATTGCGCATCTGGACCATCGTCATCCCGGCGGGCGTGCTCCCGTTGGTGCGGAAGCCGTATTCTACCGCGTCGATGGCACGGAGCGGCATCTCGTGCCCGGTGGTGACGGTGCCGCCCGTGGATGCCGTCGGCGCGCTGTTCGTGGGCGCGATGCCGATCGCTGTGGTCGCTGCGGGCAAACGCGGCGTCGCGGTCGCACTGCTCCCACCGCAGGCGGCGAGGAGGGCGGCACCCGCGCCTGCGGTAAGCAAGACCAACATCTTTCGCCGATCGATCTTGACGACCTGATTCCACGCGATGATGTCATAGCTCATGGAGTATTCCTCGTTTCTTACTTCGTCGGGGAGCGTGCGTATGAACCGTAACGACTTAAATTCTGGTAAATGTCGGTGGCGGCGGGCTTTAGCCTGCCGTGCCTGGCGCAGGCTAAAGCCCGCGCCCACCGTTACCCAATCAAGTTGTTAATTTCACCCGCACGCTCCCGCGCTCATGGATCGCCTAGCGTCGGCTTGCAGCGGGTTCTTCGTGCATCGCCGTTACCTCGACCGGCGTCAATGCATGGGGTGCAGGCGATTCGTGCGGTGGGAGTGACGGCGCGATGCGGAGAACCCGCGCGACGGGTGTCGGCAGCCACCAGTTCCAGCGCCCCATCAGAGAGACGAGGGCGGGCACGAGGAGCGCGCGGATGATCGTCGCGTCGAGGAGGATACCGGCAGCCAGGCCGGTTGCGAGCACCTTGATCGCCGTTTCCGGCACGGTGGCGAGCGAGGCGAAGGAAAGGCCGAGAATCAGCGCGCCGCAGGTGACGAGTCGCCCGGTGCGCCCGATCCCTTCGACGATAGCCTCATTCGTCTTGCCGGTCCGGTCATACTCCTCGCGCATCCGCGCCATGATGAAGACCTCATAGTCCATCGAAAGCCCGAAGAGGAAGGCGAAGACCATCAGCGGCACCCAGGCGGGGAGGGCACCGGTCGCGTCGATCCCCCAGATCAATCGGGAGCCATAGCCCTGCTGCCAGACGAGCGTCATGATGCCCCACGCCCCACCGACCGAGAGCACATTGAGGAGCACCGCCTTGAGCGGCAGCAGGAGCGAGCGGAAGGCACGGACGAGCAAGATGAAGGTGGCGAGGGCGATCAAGGCAATCATCAAGGGGAAGTTGCCGTAGACGGCGGAGACGAAGTCCGCGCTTTCCGCCGCTTCACCGCCGATGCGGGTATTCTCTTGCCCCGCGCGCGTCGCCTGCCTGACCCGGTCGAGGGTGGCGCGCCCGGCGCTCGTGTTCGCATCCACCGTGGGGAGCACGAGAATCAGACCCGTGCCCGATTGCCGCCAGGCGGGATTCGCGGGGGCAATCACGGTCCGCACGCCGTCCACCTGCGCCAGACGCGCCGCCAGTGCATCGGTATCCTGTGCCGGTACGAGCAATTGAATCGGGGTGAGGACGCCCGCGCCGATCCCCGCATCTTCGAGCGCGACGAACCCTTGCCGCGCATCACCGGACTTGGCGAGGGCGTTCGCTTCCGGGTTGCCGGGATGCATCGCGAGTGCGGGAATGAGGAGCGCGCCGAGGATGAGCAGGGCCGCACCCGCAGCGATCCACCGCCGCCGTACGACGAGACGCGCCCAGGCGGTCCAGGGGCGGCTGATGTGCGCGGCGCGGCGGCTGCGCGGCCAGTCCAGCCACGGCCCCACCGTCGCCAGCACGACGGGCAGGAGAGTGATCGCCACGACGACACTGACGAGGGGGATCAGCATCCCGCCGAAACCGACACTGCGGAGGAATGGCACCGGCAGGGCAATGAGCGCGAGGAGCCCGACTGCCACGGTTGAACCGCTATGAATGACGGCCATTCCCGCCGTCTCCATCGCGCGCTGGACGGCGACGCCATTCTCATATCCCGCCGCGCGTTCCTCCCGCCACCGTACGACGATGAGCAGCGAGTAATCGATGGCGACGCCGAGCCCGATGAGGGCGATCAGGAACTGGACGATGAAGGAGACATCCGTCATCGTCGTGATGCCCCAGACGAGCAGGAAGGTGCCCAGAATCGCCGGGAGGGCCATGAGGAGCGGGACGAAGGCGAGAAAGGAGCCGAAAACGAAGGCGAGGATGATCAGCGCGCCGATCCCCTCAAGGAGCGCCTCGGTGAGGACACTGGGCCCGCTGCTGTTCCCGGTGCCGCTTTCGAGCGCGGTCGTGCCACTCACATGCACGGGCGCGCCCGCAATGCGGCTGTCCGCCACCGCCGCCTGCACGGCGTGCAGCCCCGCGATGCCATCATCGAACCCCGCCCGGTTGGCCGGCGGATCGACGAGGGCAAAGGTCGTGCGCCCATCGGCGGAGACGAAGGAACGGTCTCCGGTTGAGAGATACGAAGCGATCCGTGTATTGGGGACTGCGGCGGTGACCTTCGCGAAGGCACCCGTCAGTTGATCGTTGATACCGGGGGAATCGACGGTCGTACCGTCCGGGAGTGTCACGACGAGCACGACGGGCGGGATACGACCGCCGGTCCCATAGGTCCGGAGGATCGCCTGATTCGTCTCGTACCCCTCGCGCCCCGGCTCGCTGAACTGCTTCGACAAGGCACCTGTTGCCTGCGCGACCGTGAGGATGCCAACGACGGTGACCGTGAGCCAGAAGAATGTGACGAGCAACTTGTGACGGAGGAGCCAACGAGTGAAGCCGGTCATGGGAGACCTCCTGATGAAGTGCCGACGGCTGAGAGCCGAATCTGCGCGCTACCATCACTGTAGGCGGCGGGCAGCTTCACCGTTAGTGAGCCCTGTCAACATCTCACCTTGACATTTGTCATCCCTTTCCCCGGTGGAGGCGGGCTTCAGCCTGCCTCTGGGTCTGGCAGGCTGAAGCCCGCCTCCACCCTATTTCCTCGTGTTATGTCCGGATGTCAGTTCACCTTCTTGACGAAGCCCCCAGAACCTGCAACCCTACCGTTATCATTCCCACCCGCGCCTGTTCCGGGCGCTATCCCCTCATTGCTCATTGCTCATTGCTCATTGCTTCGCGAGGGAGGAACAGATGGTCACGTTCGCGGAAATTCTGCCGCCGTTCCCGAACCGGATGTGGGCGCTCTGCCAGCAACTTGGCGTGACGCACGCCGTGACCGGGATCCCGTTCAGTGGCGCTGTCTCGCATCGGTCGAGCGCGGCGGAAATCGCCGCCATCAAGCCCGGCGAGCGCCCGTGGGATTTCTATCCGATGTGCTACATGAAGGAGCGTTTCGCGGACGCGGGCCTGACGGTGGACGTGATCGAGTCATCGCCACCGATGGATCAGGCCCGTCTCGGTTTGCCGGGGCGGGATGCGGAGATCGAGTACTTCTGCACGATGCTTCAGAGTATGGGCGCGGTGGGTATTCCCGTCGTCTGCTATAACTGGATGGCCGCAATTCAACTGGCAGCGCACCTCGCTGACGACGCGCGGTCGGGGTGGCGCGCTCGTCTCCAGCTACGATCACGCGCTGGTCGAGGATGCGCCGCTACGCCCGGCGGGCGTCGTCCCCGAGGAGAAGTTATGGGAGACGCTGCACTATTTCCTCGAACGGGTCGTGCCGGTGGCGGTGGAGAGCGGCGTCAAGCTGGCGATGCACCCGGACGACCCGCCGCTCTCGCCGATCCGTGGCGTCGGGCGGATCATGCGCAGTATCGAGAACTTCGACCGCCTCCTCGATCTCGTCCCCAGCCCGGCGAACGGCATCACCCTCTGTCAGGGCAATTTCGCCTTGATGAACCCCGATGTTCTCACGACGATCCGCCACTTCGCGGCGCGTGAGGCAATCCACTTCGTCCATTTCCGCGATGTGCGCGGCATGCCGACGAAATTCGAAGAGACCTTCCACGATGAGGGGCAGACGGATATGCTCGCGGCGATGCGGACCTATCTGGAAGTCGGCTTCGACGGCCCGATGCGCCTCGATCACGCCCCGACGATGGAGGGCGAAGGGAACGATCAGCCCGGCTACGAAATCCTCGGCCGCCTCTTCGCCACCGGCTACATGACCGGCCTGCGCGAAGCCGCAACCAAGGACCTCGCACGCGGTTAATGCGAAACCGGGAGCACGCAAAGGCGCAAAGAGCACAAAGAGCGCAAAGAAGAAAGAAGGATGAATGGTACCGTTTCTCTCCTTTCGTCCTCTTGTGTCCTCCGTGCCTTTGCGGTTCATATGGTTTCCTCGGCCCCTGTTGGTCGAGGAGGAGGATTGTTGCGGATGCCAGGAGTGAGAGGACGATGAGGATGACGAAGACCGGATCGTACCGACCGAAGAGGTTGTAGAGGAGACCGGCACCGACGGGGGCGAGGGAGCGCGCCCCGGTGATGAAGAGGGCGAGGATGCCGCTGATCTTGCCGTAGTGCGCTGCGCCGTAGAGGTCCGCGACGAGCGCGGCGCGCGCCGGGGTGATTGCCCCGAACCCCGCCCCGAAGAGGACGACAAAGCTGATCACCCCCGCCGTGGAACGCACGGTGAGCAGCACGATCAGTGACAATGTCTGGACGAGGAAGATCGCAGCGGCGACATAGCGTCGGGGAATGCGGCTGCCGAGCGGGGTGAAGATCAGCCGCCCCGGTAGGGCCATCGTGCCAACCAGCCCCGCCGCCGTTGCGGCGAACCCGGCGCTGAAGCCCCGATCGGTCAAGTAGGGGATGAGATGGACGGTGACGGCGACATTGACGAGGAAGGCGAGGAAGAACCCGGTCGTCAGCCAGCGAAAGGAGCGGCTACGCACTGCGCCGCGCACCGAAGTGCCGATGCTCGGTGCCGCGACCTTCGTTTCGGTCGTCGCCGCGACGCGGTCCCCATCCGGCAGTAGCCCCAGGTCTTGCGGTCGGCGGCGTAAGAGGAGGGCGTGCGGCGGGATCGTCACTACCGCGAGGATCACCGCGAGCAGCAGGAGGGCGCTGCGCCAGCCGTGGGCGCGAATCAGCCAGGCGGCGAGCGGGACGAAGATGACGCTCGCGAGACCGCCGACAAAGGTGAGAACCGTCAGCGCACGCGCCCGATAGCGATGAAACCAGGTGGCGACGAGCGCAAAGACCGGCTCGTAGAGGATCGCGGCCATCGTGATACCAAGCCCCGCCCAGATCAGGTAGAAGCCGGGTAAGCTGCGGACATGCGCCAGCGCGATCAAGAGCGCCACTGCCACGCAGGAACCGACGGTCATCAGGAGCCGTGGCCCGGACCGATCGACGACATACCCGACCCCCAGACCGGCGACACCGGAGCAGAGGAGTGCGAGCGAGAACGCCCCCGTCATCGCCGCGCGGGACCAGCCGAGATCCGTCTGGATCGGTTTGAGGAAGACCGAGAAGCCGTAATAGAGAATGCCCCAGGAGGCGACCTGCCCCATCGAGACGAATATCAGCATGATCCAGCCATAGTAGATGCCGCTCACACCGCTCAGTCGCCTGCTGATCTCTCGCATCGGCCCACACCCTCTCAATGGACGCCTGTCGCAGGATTCAGAGCGGTTCTTTACCACCAAGGCACCAAAGAACACCAAGAACACCAAGAGAGAAATACGGCCCATTCCTTGGTGCCCTTGGTGCTCTTGCGGGTGCCCTCTGGGCAGATTGGTGGTTCATTCCCTCTCCGATTCAACCTGCTTGACACCACATTCCTTCTATCGGAAAATCGGGAAAATAGCAAGGAAGGTTGCCTGCAATGAAGACATTGGAAATGACCTTGTCCGCCGCCGAGGAGCGCGCGGTGCGGATGGTGCGGGCGCTGGCGAACCCCGCGCGGTTTCGCATCGTCACGATTCTCGCGGAGCGGAAGGATTGCACCGCGCCGCAACTCGCCGAGGCGGTGTCGCTCGCGCAATCCAGCCTCTTCGATCATCTCACGGCGCTGCGCGAGGCGGGCATCGTGCAGACGAGTGGCGAGGGGACGCACCGCTACTACTGCCTCGACCCCACGACGCTCGACTATCTCGCTGCTTACCTCAGCGGATTGGGGCAGCGGGCGCGCTCGTGGACGGGGCTGGTGGAGGAGACACGCAAGGAGAGTGGGATGGCGGTTCGGGATGCGACAGACGAGGATGCGGCGGCGATTGCTCACATTTACAACCAGGGCATCGACGACCGGATGGCGACATTGGAGACGCAACTGCGGAGCGCTGAGGAGCGGGCGGAATGGCTGGCGGCGCGTGGCCCGCGTCATCCGGTGCTCGTCGCGGTCGATGGCTCCGGCGCGGTCGTCGGCTGGGGCGCACTCAATGCCTTCAATCCGCGCCCCGCATACGATCACGTCGTTGACTTCTCCGTCTACGTCGGGCGCGAACAGCGCGGTCGCGGCATTGGTGACAGTCTTTTGAGCGCGCTCGAAGTGCGCGCGCGCGCGCTCGGCTATCACAAGATGGTGCTGGCCGCCTTCCCCACCAATGCGCCCGGTATGCGCCTGTACGAGCGGCACGGCTTTGTCACCGTCGGCATCTACCATGAACAGGGAATGCTCGACGGACGTTGGATCGACGTGATCGTGATGGAGAAGCTGTTGCCCTAACCCCCCAGCCCCCTTCCCCACCGGGGAAGGGGGAGCGACCTTCGACATGTCTCGGTATTCCCGGAACGCCACGGCGTTGCATATGAGACACCCCTCTCCATCGCCGTACAAACCTGCTACCCACCGTGATCTTCTGGCGATGGAGAGGGGCCGGGGGTGAGGTCGATTTGCGAGCCACATATTCCCTTGTCGAGTATCATGGCGCTCGTGTTTCCTTGGTGTGAGGAGATCGACGCTGCACGACTGATGGAGGATGTGACGGGTGTTGCCCTTTCCAACGCGGACCGTTTCGGTCACGACGACCTATTTGCATGTCCCTACGCGGGAGCAGTTTCGCCCCGCCTTCATCGCGCACCCGGACCTTCTCGTCCTGGAAGCGCAAGAGCCGTCTGTCGCCTTCTACCGCTTCCTCTATGATGCAGTGGGCCGCGATTACGTCTGGATTGACCGCCTCGTATGGTCGGACGCGCAGTATGCGGACTATCTCTCCCGCCCGACGACCACCGTGCTCGTGCTCTACTACCGGGGTACGCCCGTCGGTTATATCGACCTCGATGCATCCGCTCCGGAAGAGACCGAGATCGTCTATTTCGGTCTTGTCCCCGCCATGCATGGGCGGGGCTTCGGCAAGCACCTGCTTTCCACCGGCGTGCAGCGCGCTTTCGATGACGGGGCCGCACGCGTCTGGCTCCATACCTGCACCCTTGATGGCCCGCACGCCATCGCCAACTACACGGCACGCGGCTTTCTCCCCTACAAGACGACGACGCAGGATGAGCCGGTGCCCATCGACTGGCAGTTCCCCACGCCAACGCTCGACCCGCGTGGACGAGAGCGCCCGGTTTGAGATACTATCAAGCGGATGGATCAGTGCAGCGCTCGATGGTTTCGGTGAGGAGCCGCTACCCGTAGAGAGCCCCTTCCGGGCGCTCCCGAATGTGATGCTTTCGCCCTTTGTGTCGCCTGGCTCGCGGCCCCTCGCCCACCGATTGCCCGACGCGCGTGTTTCTCAATGTTGGCGGAGGAGTGACGTATGCGTGGTGCACAACTGCTACGAACGGGAACACAGCGCCGCGCGGGGGCGAAGGCGACGCCGCTCTCGACCCGCCTCTGGCGCGAGCGGTGGATGTATCTCTTCATCCTGCCGGGCTTCCTCTACTTCGTCGTCTTTCGCTACCTGCCACTGCTCGGCAACATCATCGCCTTCCAGGATTACTCGCCCTTCCTCGGCTTTTCACAGCCCGTTCGTCGGCCTCGCGAACTTCCACAAGCTCTTCACCGACCCCGATGTCGGCATCGCGATCAAGAACACGCTGGAAATCAGCATCCTGCAACTGATCTTCTTCTTTCCCGCGCCGATCATCCTCGCGCTGCTCCTCAATAGCATGGTCAGCGAGCCGGCCAAGCGGCTGATGCAGAGCGTCCTCTATCTGCCGCACTTCATCAGTTGGGTGATTATCATCGCCTCTGGCAGCAGATCTTCGGAGGCGCGGGCTTCATCAACCAGTTCCTCCGCAATGGCGGGCACCAGCACGATCAACATCATGACGAATCCCGGCTTCTTCAAGCCGCTCGTCGTCCTGCAACTGGTCTGGAAGGAGACGGGCTGGGGGACGATCATCATTCTCGCCGCCCTGACCCGCATTGATCTGACGCTCTACGAGGCGGCGGCGATGGACGGCGCGAATGGCTGGCGGCGACTCTGGCACATCACGCTGCCCGGTATCCGGGGCGTGATCGTCCTGCTGCTGATCCTGCGCCTCAGCACGAATCCTCAACACCGGGTTCGAGCAGATCTTCCTCCAGCGCAACGCGGTGGGCGCGAAGGCCGCGGAGGTGCTCGATACCTTTACCTATTTCCGCGGCATTCAAGGGGGGGATTGGGGGTTCAGCGCGGCGGTCGGCCTCGTCAAGGGGCTGTTCGCGGCGATCCTCGTCTTCTCCGCGAACCGGATCGCGAAGGCATTCGGCGATGAGGGGGCATTCTGATGGCAACTTGAGACACACTGTATCCAAACGAACGCACAAGCCCTCCGCCCTACCCGCCGTGGATGGAGAAGCCGAGCCCGGGCGCGCGCGTATGGGAAGGTGGTGCTGCTGCTCGTCCTCGCCTTCCTGATGCTCTTCCCGTTTGTCTATGTGATCGCGGTCAGTTTTTCCAGCTACAAGGATGTCGTCGGCGGCGGGCTGATCCTCTTCCCGGCGCACCCCACGCTAGAGGCGTACAACGCGATCTTCAAGGGCGGCATCGTCACGCACGCGCTCACGTCAGCATCGCTCCTGACGCTGATCGGCACGGCGATCAATATGTTCATGACGGTGACGATGGCCTATGGCCTCAGCCGCCCCGGTGTGCCGGGGAGCCGGTTCGTCCTCGCGCTCGTCCTCTTCACGCTGCTCTTCTCGGCAGGCATATCCCGAACTATCTGCTCGTCAAGCAATCTCGGGCTGATCGACACGTTTCGGCTCGCTGGTGCTGCCGGGGGCGATCAGCGCATTCAACCTCGTCATTCTCCGCCAGTTCTTCATGAGCCTGCCAGCCGAACTGCTCGAGAGCGCGCGGCTCGATGGCGCGAACGACCTCTGGATGCTGCTCCGGATCATCCTGCCACTCAGTCAAAGCCCGTCCTGGCGGTCGTGGCGCTCTTCTACGGCGTCGCGCATTGGAACGACTTCTTCGCCGCGACGCTCTACCTGAACGACGCGCACAAGTGGCCGATCCAGCTGGTGCTGCGGCAATACGTTTTGCAGGGCAGTGCCCTGGCGAACGCGGTGACGATCGACCCGAGCCAGCCGCCACCACCCGCGCAGACGATCCAGATGGCCGTGGTCGTGATCGCGACGGTGCCGATCCTGATCGTCTATCCCTTCCTGCAACGCTACTTCACGCGTGGTGTCCTCACTGGCGCGATCAAGGGGTGATGGGGAGTGATGAGTGAGCGAGGAAGACCGATGTCCCCTCATTGCCATCACTCATTACTAAGCGAACGGAGTGAGCGAGATGTACAAGCTATCGGGTCGTTGAGGGATGGCCACATTGCCTGCGGGTACGAATCGGGGTCGTGTCGGATATGGCGGTGGATGCGGGGGATCGCGTCTATGTCATTGATCGCGAGCCGAACAATCGTGTGTTCGTCTTTGACCGCGACGGCGCGCTCCTCGCGATGTGGGGCGATGATTTCCTCGTCACGCCGCACGGCATCATGATCGGGCCGGACGACCGCGTCTATGTCACGGATCGTGGCGCGCACGTCGTCTGGGTCTGCACGACCGAGGGTGTAGTGCTCCAGACTATTCGGTACACCGGGGCAGATCGGCGCGCCCGATCAACCCTTCAACAACCCGACCAATGCCGCGCTCGCGCCGTGGGGCGATCTCTATCGTTTCGGACGGATACGGCCAGTCCCGTGTCCATCGTTTCGCGCCGGATGGCACGCTGATCACCTCGTGGGGCGCGGAGGGGGTGAGTCGGGCGAATTTCATCTACCGCACGATGTCCGAGTGGATGCGCGGGGGCGCGTCTTCGTTTCGGATCGCGAGAACTCCCGCATCCAAATCTTCGACCGCAACAGTACATTCCTCATGGAATGGACGGATGTTGCCCGCCCGCAGAACATCATTTTTGATCAAGGACAACGTCCTCTATGTCACGGAAGTGCCGCAGCGCGTCAGCATCTTCAATCTCGATGGCGAACTGCTCGCGCGCTGGGGTGAGACAGGGCGACGCGCCCGGTCAGTTCCGCGATTCGCCGCATGGCCTCGCGGTCGATTCGCACGGCGATCTGCTACATCGCCGAAGTCACCGGGCGTGCCCGATTCCAGAAGTTCGCCCGCGTCGAATAACAGACGGTCTCAAAACGACGGAAAGAGGAACCACCAATACTGCCCAGAGGGCACCCGCAAGGAACACCAAGAGCACCAAGAGGAACATTTGATTTGTCACTTGGTGCTCTTGGTGTTCTTGGTGTCTTGGTGGTTTTGAGACCTGCGATAAACGTCGGCTGTACAAGGAGGGTTCGATGGGGAGCGTGGAATTTGGTTGGAAGGTACCGGAGTTTCCGGCGGATGGGAGCGACAACGCGACGCTGATCCGACAGACGTTCGAGACGCTCGATCTGGTTGCCGGGCGGTTCGACGCGGCGTGGGTGACCGATCATGTGCTGCCGTGGGCGCGCTGGCAAGCGGTGGAGATGCCGGTCACGGAATGCTGGACGACGATGACCTTCCTCGCCGCACGGTACCCGAATCTGACGTGGGGGACCATCGTCCTCTGTCAGTCGTATCGGAACCCGGCGCTCCTCGCGAAGATGGTCGCCAATCTCTGCGCCTTCCTGCCCGGCAAGGTGGTTTTCGGCATCGGTGCAGGGTGGAAGGAAGACGAGTACCGGGCATACAATTGGGAGTTCCCGCGCCCCGCCGTCCGCATCCGTCAATTGGAAGAGAGCGTCGAGATCGCCAAGCGGCTCTGGACCGAGGACAACGTCACCTACGAGGGACAGCACTACACCGTCCGCGATGCCTACCTGAACCCGAAGCCGGACCCGCTGCCCCCGATCATGATTGGTGGCGGCGGCGAGCAACTGACGCTTCAAAGTCGTCGCCAGGCACGCTGACTGGTGGAACGGTGGCGGCACGCAGGAGACCTACGCGCATAAGCTGGACGTGCTGCGCGGTCACTGCGCGGCGGTCGGGCGCGATTTTGACGCGATCAAGAAGACGTGGCAGTGCGAGTGTGTCGCCATCGCGCCGACGGAAGAAGAAGCGGTGCGGATGGCGGAGGCGAGCCGCTTCTACGCGGCAAAGGAGAGTGCGCTGATCGGCACGCCCGCGCAAGTGGCGGAGCAAATCCGGCAGTGGGCCGCGCTCGGTGTCTCGCATCTCCAGATCCGTTTCGCGGACTTCCCGAAGACCGACGGCATCCGCCTCTTCATGGATGAGGTGATGCCGCAGTTCGCGTGACCTTCGGACGGTGAGATACGAAGGCGCATCCGTCACCGAGCCAGCCGCTCATGTCGGCTGGCTCGGTGTATGCACAGAATCAAGCGGATTTACGTGGGTGCCGCGCCACGCTTCCGGCGGATCGCGAAGGGCCGAGTTGCGCGCAGGGAGCGCAGTGCATACGTGTGGATCGTCCAGAGGATGCCTGCGAGGGCGACACTGGAGAGCACGAGGATGGCGACCGTCCGCACTGGAAACATCATCCATGCACCGACAACGATGGCGAAGAGGACGACGAGAAAGAAAACCCACTGCACGCGGGAGTTGTCGAGCCGACCGAGTCGTTCGGTAGATGTGCTATTGGACCGTCCGCGCAGATCGATGGCATAGAAGAGGGCAGCGGTCGGCATCGTGGCAAGTAGCCAGACGACCGCCAGCCACATAAAGACCATCGGCGGGTTGAGGCCCGACGAACCCTCGAACAGGTAGAGGAAGTTCAAGAGGGCGGCGAGACCGGCGAGCGCGAGGGCAATCGCACGCGAACCGGGAAAGCGCAGGCAAAGCAGGATGAGCAGACCGATCGGCAGAAGCAGTTCGCCCAGCGCGACCATCCAGGCGAACAACCCGGCGTGCTTCTTGAAGAAGGCGTTATTGGCATCGCGCGTAGCGGGCAGCACATCGGGGTGCGGGTTCTTGTCGCTCTTGATCGCCTTTTGCTCGGCGCTCTTGATGAAGCCGATCACTGCGGTTCCCGCCTGATGACCGGTCCATGCCGGGTCGTTCCATTTTGCCCACGCGGCGTCCACGAAGCTATATCCGGCGGTAACCGTCGCGAAGAGGACGATCAAGCCAATCAAGGCACCCAGGCGGTGCGACGAGCGTTGGAGCGAAATGCTCTGGGGTCTCATGCGGTCTGATCCCTTTCTCCGGCAATTCCGGACATGAACTTAATGATAGCTACGAAGCGTGCCATCATATCCCGCACGGGAAGCGTCGGGGGAGGCGTCGCGTTGTGTGGCGTGATGCGTTGATGTGGGGGGAATACGCGTTCATACGAGGACGGTCCTTTCCGTAGCGCCGGAATCCAGACCTTCCCCATACCTCTTCTTCTGTTTACGGCGAAACGACCACGAACGGATTGTTCGTGGTCGAGACGCGGGTTTGATGATGTGCAATGCAGCAGGCTGGGGAACAGGCTGAAGCCTATTCCACCGGCAGAGTAGCCTTCAGCCTGTTGCTTGATAGCGGATCAGGTCAATCCGCGTAGATTATTTCGCGTTCCCGCACAGGAGCAACAGGTGCGGGTGATTCGATGGTGATGCGGGGGAGCCAGCCGAGCCAGCGCGGCAGGTACCAGTTCCAATCCCCGAGCAGCTTCATGGTCGCCGGGAGCAACACGGAGCGGATCAGCGTCGCGTCGAGAAGAACGGCGACACCGAGGCCGACACCGACTTCCTTCAGTTGCAGCACACGCAGCGAGGCGAAGATCGCGAAAACCGCGACCATAATCACCGCCGCATTCGTCACGGTGCCTGCGGTCGCCTTGATGCCCTCGGAAACCGCCGCATCGCTGGATTTGCCCTGATCCACGGCTTCCTTGATGCGCGAGAGGACGAAGATGTGGTAGTCCATCGAGAGGCCGAAGAGGATCACGAACATGAAGAGCGGCATGAAGGCATCGATCACACCGACGTGCTTGAAGTTGAGCAGGTTCTCGCCCCACCCCTTCTGGAAGACCAGGACGAGTACCCCGTAGCCCGCCGCGACCGACAAGAGGTTGAGGATGACCGCCTTGATCGCGATGACGAGCGAGCGGAAGGAAATGAGGAGCAGGAGGAAGGCGAAGAAGAGGACGAAGGCGAAGACGTAGGGCGCGCGGCTCTTGATGATTTGGATGAAATCGGACTCGCCCGCCGTTTCGCCCGTGACGTATGCCTGCGTGTTCGGGATGCTCGCGAAGGTCGGTGCGACGACGGTGGTACGGAGGTCGCGGACGGCGCCATACGCCGCCGGGCCGTCCACCTTGCCATTTCCGGCGAAGCTGACGAGCGCGACCGTTTGGTCCTGGCTGAGCATCACATCGACCGGGCCACGGAAGTTGCCAGTGGCAAACGCCGCGTCCGTGACCTTCTTGATCGCCGCTTGCACATCCGGGCGCGCGATGTCGTCCGTCGCGACGACGAGGGTGTTCGGGCTGATCGAGCCTTGCGAGAACTTCTGCGTGATCAGCGTGATCGCCGCTTTGCCCTGCAAGCCATTCGGCAGCGCATCGAAATTTGTGTTGCCGATATGGAGGTCTTTCAGGGGCAGTGCGATGGCGACGAGAATGCCGAGCGTGACCGTCGCGAAGATTGCGGGGTGCTTGAGAACGCGGTCCGTGATGAAGCCCCAGATACCGCCGCCCTTCTGCTCGCGCCCAAAGAAGGGGATGCGCAGCCGGTCCATCTTCGTGCCGAGCGCGCTGATGATCGCGGGCAGCACCGTCATCGAGCCGAGCACCGCGACGAAGGTGACCGCAATTGCACCGACGGCGAGCGACGCGAAGGTCTCATCACTGATGAAGAACATGCCGGCCATCGAGACCATGACGGTCATGCCGCTGAAGAGTACCGCCCGACCGGAGGTGCCGAGGGCGATCTGCAAGGCAGCGTCCGGGGTGTGCCCGCTCTGTCGCTCGGAGCGGTAGCGGCTGATGACGAAGAGGCAGTAATCCACGCCGACCGCCATGCCGATGAGCAGGATCACTTCCTGCGTCTGGTTCGCGACCGGGAAGAGGGGGCCGAGGATGCCCGTCAGCCCGACCGCCGCAAAGACGGACGTCAGCGCGACGAGTAGCGGGATGAAGGCGGGCACGAGCGTGCCGAAGGCGAGGATGAGGAGCACGGCGGTGACGATCAGTGTGTACTGGAGCGCCTTGCCGAAATCCGCCGAGATGATCTTGTCGAACGAGGCATTCACCGATGCGCTGCCCGATTCGAGAATCTGAAAGTCCGCATGCTCCTTCTGGGCCTGACTGACCGTGTCCAGAACGGGTTGAACGTAGTCACGGGCGTTCTTTCGATCGCCGGTGAGTTCCGTCGCGAGGAGGAGCGTATGCTTGTCCGAGGTGATACGGCTGGGATCGCCCGTCGTGTAATACGACTCGATCTTGCCGATCGTCTTGATGGGCTGTCCGGTTGCCTTGTCGGTGCGCTCCAATCCTTGCAGACGCCCGACCAGATCATCCACGACGGCCTTATAGGCGGGATCGTCCACGGTGAGGTTCGGGTTGTCGAAGATGATCGTTTCGCCCGCCGGTGGCTTGACCGGGAAGGCTTTGTCGATAATCGCGGCGGCCTTGCCGCTATCGCCGGGATCGCTCGATTGCTTCACGGGATGCGCGCCGACGAAGCCGCTACTCACGGTGATGAGGATGACAAAGAGAAGCCAACCGACAATCACCGTTTTGCGATGCCGGGTGGACCAGAGCGCGAGTCGCACCGTCATCGGCGCGCGGCGCGGTGTCTGAGGAGTTCGAGTGGGCGCGTAGGGTGGTGCGATCATGCCTGAATGTCTCCTTCTGCGTATGTTTTGAGACGCGCTGCGCGATGGACCCTGGTGGAGCCTCGATGGAATCGGTTGATATACGCCTTAAGCCTTCTATCGGGCCGTCGATCACTCGGCCACTACCCGTAGGACGGGGCGTAACGCGCGGATGTTTCAAACACAGCAATGAGCGATGAGCAATGAGTAGGCTCCCTCCTCATTGCTCATCGCTCATTGCTCATTGCTCATTGCTTCGTTATACGGGCCACGATTCGCGCGTCCAGGCCATCTGCCAGAAGAGCCATTCATACTCGCTGCTCGTGCGGAAGATAGTCGAGCAGGCGCTGCCGCCCCGCATCATCGAGGCGGGCCGCTTCGTCATCCACGACCGCCCGCAGCCAGACGCCGACCGCCGCGAAATCCGGGTTTGCGTAGGTCGCGAGCCAGTCGCGGTACGGATGCTCGGCGGACGGCTCGCCCTGGGCGGTGAAGTGCTCGCCGACGACGGCGTAGATCCATGCGCACGGCAGCGTCACAGTAACGACTTCAGCCAGCGAGCCCGTCGCGGCGATCTGGAGCATGTGGCGCGTGTAGGCGTAGTTCGTCGGCGCCATCGGCACGGCGGCCATCTGCGGCGATTGTCAAGCCGAAGCGCGCCGCGTACATCTCGTGCAACGCGCGCTCCACCCGTCACCGTGTCCAGCATGAGCTCTCGCGAGACCTTGAGAATCCGGTCCCGGTCATTCGTCTTCGTGGCGGCGAAGGCGAATGTTTTCGCCAGCTCCGTGAGGAAGCGCGCATCCTGGAGGATATAGAACTGGAACGTCTCGCGCGGCAGCGTCCCGTCCGCGAGCGCGACGACGAACGGATGCGTCAATTGCGCCTCCCAGATCGCCGCACACTCCCGCCGCATCGTCTCCGTAAACGTCTCCGTCATCGCATCACTCCTTTCGATCGAAACCGGGGAGAACCGCAGAGAGCGCAGAGGAACGCAGCGAGTGAAGATTATGGAAATATTCAATGGCAGCATTCTTTCTCACACATTTCTCTTTCCCTCTCTGTGTCCTCTGCGTCCTCTGCGCTCTCTGCGGTTCTCCCCGGTTTCGACTTTACGAGGTGGTTGAGGGGGCCGTGGCCGTGACCGAGGCCGGGGGCGGCGGCGATGGCGGCGTGGGTGTACCGTTTCGCTGCCGCGAAGGCGTCCGGCACCGACTCGGCCCTTGGCGAGGCAGGCGGTCATCGCGGCGGAGAAGGTGCAGCCGGTGCCGTGGGTGTGCGGCGTGTCGATGCGCGGCGTGTCGAGCGATTGGAACGTCGCGCCGTCGAAGAGCAGGTCGGTGACCGTTTCGCCACCCATGTGCCCGCCCTTGACGACGACCCAGCGCGGGCCGAGCGCGTGAAGCCGCCGCGCCGCCTCGCGCATCTCTCCGGCGTGCGGATCGGCCCGCCAACGAGCGTTTCCGCCTCCGGCACATTCGGCGTAATGACGAGTGCGAGCGGTAGGAGCAGTCGGTGCGCAGCGCATCGACGGCGTCCTCCGCCAGCAGATGATCGCCGCTCTTCGCGACCATCACGGGGTCCACGACGAGGTTCGTCAACCCGGCCTCGCGCGATCATCGCCGCGACGGCGGTGACGACAGCGGCGGTGCCGAGCATCCCGGTTTTCAGCGCGTCCACGCCGATGTCACTGACGACGCTCTCGAACTGCGTCGTGATGAAGGCGGGCGTCAGCGTCTCCACGCCCTGCACACCGACCGTGTTCTGCGCGGTGATCGCGGTCAGCACGCTCATGCCGTAGACGCCGAAGGCGGTAAAGGTCTTGAGGTCCGCCTGGATGCCCGCGCCACCGCCCGAATCGGAGCCGGCGATGGTCAGCGCTCGCGCGAGGACTGAGGATGACATGGTCATGAGTGTGGACCGCCTTGGGAGGGCGGTTCAAGCACCGCCCCTACGGATCGGGCGAGCGTGTAGGTAGCGGCTTCGATGTCGGGGGCGAGGCCGATGGCGGAGATGACAGCGACGCCCGCTGCGCCTGCAGCGATTACTGCGCCTGCGTTCTCTGCGGTGATGCCGCCGATGCCGACGATGGGAATGGGGCTGAAGGCGGCGATTTCCTGTATCAGCATCAGGCCGAGCGGTGGACCCGCATCGCGCTTCGTGCGGCGTGCTTCGTAGACCGGGCCAACGCCGAGATGATCGGCACCCGCCGCGATCGCTCCCCGCGCTGCCTCGACGCTTCCCGCCGACGCCCCGACGAACCGATCCGGCCCGACGAGCCGCCGCGTCGCTCCCACCGGCAAATCCTCCTCCCCGACATGCACGCCGTCCGCATCGACCGCGAGGGTGATATCGACGCGATCGTTGACGATGAAGGGGATGCCTGCCGCACGGGTGAGGCCCCTGAGCGCCAGGGCATCCGCGTAGAAGCGTGGGATGTCACTCGATTTGTCGCGCAGTTGGATCACTGTCGCACCGCTACGGATTGCTGCTTGCGCTATCGCCACGAGCGTACGACCCGCCGTGAAGTCGCGGTCGAGGACGAGATAGACAGAGAGGTCGAGGTGCCGCATCATTTGCCCGTCACCTGTGCCATCGCCTGCCCGAAGGCGTTCCAGAAGGGATCGACGCGCGGATGAACGAGCGGGCGGTCCACCCCGCCTTCCGTGACCGTCATCCCGCGGTCCGCAGGCAATGTCTCGCCGACGATGCTGCCGACAATCTGCTTTGCCGCCAGCGCACGCACGACGGCGTCCGCCTTTTCCGGTCGGCAGGTGAGCAGCAGGGTGCCCTCACTGATCGCGGCGTACGGGTCCATCGCGAATGCCTCGCAGACGGCGCGGACGGCGTCCGCAACGGGGATCGCCGCGCGGTCGATGTGCATACCGATGGCCGCCGCCTGCGCAATCTCGTAGAGGCCACCCCAGACACCGCATTCGGTCGCGTCATGCATCGCGGTGACGCCATTGCCGCGCACGCCGACGCTCACGGCGGTCATCGCGTCCTCAACGACGGACATCTGCCAGAAGAGGTCCGCCGCGCCCTTTGCTACTGCCGCGCCGCACTTCTCCTCGACGAGCGCGGGGAAGGAGACACCAAAGAGGCCGGTCGCCTCGATGGCTGCACCCTTCGTGACGATCACCGCGTCCCCGACCTGGGCCATCGTCGGCACGATGTAGGAGTCTTCCGGCCCGACACTCATTACCGTCGCCCCGCCGACCATTGGGTAGTCGCAGCCATCATAGCGCGCCGTGTGGCCCGCGACGATGGCGATGCCGAGTCGCTCGCACTCGCGGTGGATGGTCGACCAGATCATGCTCAGGCCGTCCATATCGAGGGCGAGGGGGAGATTGAGATCGATTGTCAGGTAGGTCGGTTTGAGGCCGGATGTCGCGGCGTCCGAGGCGAGGATATGGAGGGCGAACCACGCCGCACGTTCCCACCCGTAGGCGGGGACGATGAAGACGGGGTCGGTCGTGATCGCCATCACCTGCCCGTCGCCGATGGCGATCACGCCGACATCGACACCGGACTGTGGGCCGACGCGCACGCGCGCATCCCGCGCGCCGAGATGCGGCAGGATGAGATGATCGAAGACTTCGGGGGAGATTTTGCCGATGTCGGGGAGTTTGGCCGTCATGTGCGCGTCCTCCAGACGATAGCCGGGGAAGGCGCGATGGCGAAACGATGCCGCTGCTCACTTCCCTACGCCGGTATGAACCGGATCAGGTGCGAAGGGTCTGCGGGCTTGCTGCCCACACTCTCAGCGCGCCAGCGCTCCCCCAGTGCTGTTCAATTGCCCGCGAACTGTACGCGCGCCGCCGCTGTCCGTCAATCACCGTGGTATCATGGCGAGAGTATTGCACGATATCGTGCGAAAAGGACTAGGACTTACGCAGATGCGGGGAGGGTGTACCATGGATGCGCCAGATAGGAGCGCAGCGCATGGCGGATGATCCCTTCCTTCGCCATCCCCCAACCGATGCCCGTCCGCACTCGGTGCCATTCCAACCGCACGAATGCCCGGATCGCACAGCCGATGTGATTCCGTCTGCGCTCGGCCAGCCCGCACCATCGCCCGCTCGACGCCGCACTCCTGCTTCAATGCCCGGTGGTAGACCTCGATCCCCCAGGCGAACTCCGCGTACTTCAATCGCTCTCCCTTCTCCATCTCCAAATCGTTCGTCGCCCAGTATTCCGTGTCCCCGGCTGGGGTGACAATCCGGAATACCTTCACCATCCCGTAATCCTTCAGATGGACGACCGTCCCCGTCTCCGCGATGTCGCAGTCGCGCACCGCCCGGTTGCCCGTCCGATCCGGGTTGACCAGCCGGTTGCCTGCGCAGTTGCGTCAGCCACCGCCAGCGCAATCGCGGATCAGCCGCAGGTTGTCCACGCTCGCATACCAACTATCGAACAGCGACGCATTCCGGCACGAAGCCGCGCGCCTGAGCGGTCAGTAGCATCGCCCCGAAGTGTTCGTTCTTGGTGATCCCGTCGTTCGGCTTGTCGAAGACCCGCCAGTCGCAGGGGATCAGCGATTCCCCTTCGCTCCACACCAGGGTGATCAGGTTGATGCCGTCCACGACGGCGTGGTGCTTGCCGGACCAGTGGCGATGCACCAGTTCGATCTTGCGGGCATAGGGCTTATCGAGCGTCGATGTCATCGACGATCAGCACGCCGCTTCCCGCCGTACCAGCGGGGCAACCTCATGCCAGAGGGTGGCGGGATCGGGTTCGAGGCGATGCAAGAGGCGGGTAAAGGCGTCGTGGGCGGGGGCAGCGGGGCGACGCGGCTGGACACGGGCGGCCTCGATACCGCTGACGGCACGGGGAGTCGCGACGAGGAAATCGACGTAGTCGGTGTCGGTGCAGCGTGGTCGGTTCATGGCCGCTACTCTACCCGCTCACTGCCATTTGGCTCAACTGCGTAAGTCCTAAGGACATGACGATGTCGTTAATCCACGAAACAGAATCTGTGAGCACAGCCGAGCGCGATCGCCTGATCGCTCGGTATATCGCGCCAGATCGACCCCACCGCGGTCTCGCGCATTACCAGTTGCGCGAGTTTGGGGTCGCGGTTTGGGCGCTCGTCGCATACTACGCAACCGTCGGGCACGACCTCGAACGTGTCGCGGATGATTACGACCTGCCGGTTGAACAGGTTCGTGCCGCGCTCGCTTTCTACACGGAACATGCGGACGCTATTGACGCCTATCTTTCCTCCCGCCATATCGCCTAATCTTCGAAGGCGAGTTTTTATCTCGACCACAATGTTGCGCGACGGGTCGCGCTCCTCCTTCGTGCCGCCGGTCATAGTGCGATAACGACTCGTGATCTCGGCGGCGAGCGGAATGGGGATGAGACACAACTGCGCGTCGCTGCATCAAGGGGATGCGTGCTTATCACGCATGACGACGATTTCCTCAGCATCCATCGCAACTGGGTGGATCGGTCCAGGGTGTTGCGATCCATAGTGACGCACGCAGGAATTATTCTCATCCCGGCCTTCCCGATTTGGGATGCGGAACGCACCGCCAGAGAAATCGACGCACTGCTTCAGCCTGATGCCCCCGCGAAGGCGCACTCTGCGAATGGACGCGCAATGGCTGGCTACGACATATCCCTTGATCTACGGATGAATACCAAGTGACTTCTGTGCGCGGCGCATTGACAACAGGGCATTATCTGTCCGATGATGTGCAGGACGTGTACACATCGTACGCATCGCTTGGGGAAATGATGAGCGCACCGATCCTGACGCATTACAATAGTCGCGAGGCGCGCAGTCACTTCGCGGACCTCGTGCGCGAGGTTGTCCGTGACGGACGCCCCGTCGTTATCGCGCCCCGCGACGAACCGGCGAGCGTCATGGTGGAGCGGGATTTACTCCTCCAACTCCTCGAACCGTACGCGCCGCACGTCGAGATCATTCCCGAAGAAGAGACGGGCGGCTTCACAATCTGGGTGGAGGAATTGCGTGCGACCGCACAAGGTGCGACGCTCGCGGCGGCGCAGGAAGCGATCGCGCGCGATGCGTTTGACGCGGTGCACCATTTCCTCGCCCTGTGGCCGCGCTTCAAGTACACCGATCGCCGCCCGGATTTCCCCTGCGTCTTTCGTCTCGCGCTGGCGGAAACGATCGAGGAGATGCGCGCGCTCATCTTTACCCGTTTCGATGCGCTGGCCGCGCGCGAGTGAGCGGGCCGCGACCGATGTGGCGTGACGTGCGCCGCTTCTGTGAGAACGAACGGTTCGACCGCTTTTCGAGCGACCATGATTACTACGACAAGACCTTTCCGGGTGGCGAGACGGCAGGCACGAAGATTTCGCGTGGCGTCGAGGGAGAAACACTCGATCCCGGTATGTGGCAGAAGGTCTGGAAGCGGCAACTCCGGTTGAAGAGTGAGGAGGATTTCTGGCGTGGTGTGCGGGGCGAACTCGTCCACTACGACATTCCTGCACCGCCCGTCGTTGCGGAGCCGCTCCCCGCATATCTTTGCCGTCATCTTGCGAATGTCGAGCACCTTGATGACGAGACAATCGCACGAATGTCACACGACGAGGCGATGGAGCGGTACCAGCGTCATCTCGCCCGTGCGATACACCTGCCTGCGCCGACCGAGCCGGACACATGATCGCCGTATTCTGGATAGGGCATTGACTTCTCATCGCGGTTGCGGAACGATCTGACCTAACCCCCCAACCCCCTTCCCCACAGGGAAGGGGGAGTAAATGCGGGGAAACGGATTCCCCTTCCCTTTAGGGAGGGGGTGAGGGGGTAGGTATGCCAGAGAGACGATCATCGACGCGCACGTTCATCTGTGGGACCCGACGATGTTTCGGATGCCGTGGCTGGATGGGAACGAACAATTTGAATCGGCCCTACGGGCTGACGGAGTACCGGGCGCAGACGGCGGGCCTGCCGATTGAGGCCCTTGTTTACCTCCAAGTCGAGGTGTCGCCCGCCTATGGGTTGCTCGAAGCGCGATGGGCGGCGGAGCGGGCGGCGGAAGATGACCGGATCAAGGCGATCATTGCCTGGGCACCGCTCGAAGATGGCGAGCCGTGCCGCTCCTATCTCCGCGCGCTCGTCGCCGTCTCGCCGCTCGTCAAGGGGGTGCGGCGTGTCACCCAGGGGGAGGCGGACATCGCGTTTACCAGCCGCCTCGGTTTCGTCCGTGCCGTGCGGATGTTCCCATCAGTTCGGACTCTCCTGTGACCTCTGCATCTATCACCCGCAACTGCCGAGCGTCATCGAACTGGTACGGCAGTGCCCGGAGACGCAGTTCATCCTCGATCACATCGGCAAGCCGGACATCGCGGCGCACCTGCTCGATCCGTGGCGTGCACAAATGGCTACCCTCGCCGCGTTCCCTAATGTCTGCTGCAAGATCAGTGGCATGGCGACCGAGGCGGATCACGACAACTGGACGGCCGATGACCTCGCGCCCTATGTCGCGCACGTACTGGAAGTCTTCGGGGAGGATCGCGTTGTGTTCGGTGGAGACTGGCCCGTCGTTCTCGGATCGTCACCCTATCGCCGCTGGGCAGAGACGCTGGATGCCCTCACCGCGCACCTTTCACCCACTGCCAAAGCCAAACTCTGGGCAGAGAATGCGCGATGGTTCTATCGCATTCAGTAACGGATACTGAATCATTGGTGCGCGTGAGAGTACAAGAGTACAGGGGAGGCACGATGAACAAGGTGCGCTGGGGTGTCCTGAGCACCGCCAATATCGGCATGAAGAAAGTGCTCCCGGCGATGCAGCGGAGCGAGCGCTGCGAGATCGTGGCGATCGCGTCGCGGGACGAAGCGACGGCGCGGGCGGCGGCGGCGCAGTTGGGCATCCCCAAGGCGTACGGGTCGTATGAGGCGTTGCTGGCCGACCCCGAGATCGACGCCATCTACAACCCGCTGCCCAACCATCTGCATGTGCCCTGGTCGATCAAGGCGATTCGAGGCCGGGAAGCACGTGCTCTGCGAAAAACCGATCGGCCTCTCCGCAGCCGAGGCGCAGGAACTGGTCGCGGTGGCGGCGCAGCACCCGCACCTGAAGGTGATGGAGGCGTTCATGTATCGTTTCCACCCGCAGTGGCAGCGCGCGCGGGAGATCGTCGCATCCGGCGGGGTCGGCGAACTGAAGACGATCAACTCCTTCTTCTCGTACTTACAACGACGACCCGACCAATATCCGCAACCGGGCCGAGGTCGGCGGCGGCGGCCTGATGGATATCGGCTGCTATAACATCTCGCTCTCGCGCTTCATCTTCGACGCCGAGCCGACGCGCGTGCTGGGCATCATCGAGTACGATCCGCAGTTCGGAACGGACCGGCTCGACCTCGGGCATCCTCGACTTCGGGCATGGCACCGCGACCTTCACCTGCGCGACGCAGCTCTCGCCCTACCAGCGGGCGAACATCCACGGCACGGAGGGACGCGTCGAGGTCGAGATCCCCGTCAACGCGCCGCCCGATGCGCCCTGCCGAATCTGGCACCAGCGCGGGGGCGCAATCGAGGAGATCGCCTTCGATGTGGTGGACCAGTACACGCTGCAAGGCGATCATGTTCGCAGCGGCAGTGCTCGACGATACGCCGGTGCCGACGCCGCTCACGGACGCGGTCGCGAACATGCGGGTGATCGAAGCGCTGGTCGACGAGCGCGCGGGACGAACGCGTGGGTGATTCTCGCCTGACGCGCTATTCCGCGCGCGATCATGCTCTTCGCCTGACCCCTGCCGCATTTTGCCGAAAGCATTGACCCGATGCGTAGGGCGCACCCCTTGTGGGTGCCCTCCGAGGCTGTGGATATTCCCGGAGATGGCACACCTGAAGGTCGGGGAGGGCACCCACAAGGGGTGCGCCCTACGCAGTGGCAACCTCTCTGAAACCGGCTCTGTGTAACGAAAAAGAGGATTCACAAAAAGCTGGCACTCCAGAATGTCGATTTCGCCCTCCCCCGAACGACTACCTTATGAAAGCGGACGATCCGAGCGGCGGAACGAGCGTTTCGTCTCCCGTCCTGCACCTCAAGGAAGGATGCCAGCCATGTCCTCCATCGCTCTCTCCTCCCCCGTCTCTTCGCCCGTTCGTGCCACCGGTCGTGGTCGTTTCGCCCGCGTCGGTCTCGCCACCATCCTCGCTGCCACCCTCGCCAATGTCGTCGTCTACTTCCTCGGCAGCGCGCTCATCGCCTACGATCCCCTCTTCCTCCCCCTCGCCAATGTCAGTGGGGCCATCTTCTTCACCCTGCCCGCCGCCCTCGTCGCCGTCCTCGTCTACGCCGTCCTCCTGCGCTTCGCCGCGCGTCCGGTACGCACCTTCACGATGGTCTCGGCGGGGGTGTTTGTGGTGACGCTGATGCCGGACCTGACGTACATTCCGACGGTGGCGGGGGTGACGGTGGGGCAGACGGCGGTGCTGGTGGTGATGCATGTGGTGGCAGCGGCAGTGATCGTGCGGATGCTGACGACGCTCGCCCGCCCCCAGGCACGCTGAATTGAACCCAATGCGTAGGGGCACCCCTTGTGGGTGCCCAGCCCCGGTGGGTATCTATACGGTCTGGGAGGGCACCCACAAGGGGGGCACCCTACGGAGCGTGCAGTGCGTGCCGGTCGCTTACTCGTTTAAGGTCGAACCGCTGGCGAATAGTGTCGGAAACAGAGAAAGGAATCATGGATGAGTGGAGTACGGGTTCTGGTTGGTACACGCAAAGGCGCGTTCGTCCTGACATCGGATGAGAAGCGCGCACGACTGGGACATCAGTGGCCCCCACTTTGCGGGTTGGGAGATCTTCCATCGTCAAAGGCTCGCCCGTAAACCCGAACCGGCTGTATGCGTCGCAGTGCAGCGGCTGGTTCGGACAGATGATCCAGCGCTCCGATGACGGCGGCCAGACGTGGGAGCCGGTCGGTAATGAGTTCGCGTATGAGGGCGTTCCCGGCACGCATCAGTGGTACGACGGCACGCAGCACCCCTGGAAGTTCGAACGCGTGTCTGGCATCTCGAACCGTCACTGACGGACCCGGATACGGTCTATGCGGGGGCGGAAGATGCCGCCTTGTTCCGCTCGGGCGACGGCGGGCAGACGTGGCACGAACTTTCCGGGCTGCGTGACGCCTCCGGGCACCTCTGGCAGCCCGGCGCCGGCGGGATGTGCTTGCATACGATCGTGCTGGACCCGAGCAATCCTGACCGGATCTTTGTCGCCATCTCCGCTGCGGGCGTGTTCCGGACCGACGACGCCGGGCAAGACGTGGCGGCCGATGAACCGCGGCCTGAGCTCGGACGACATCCCTGATCCAAGGCCGATGTCGGCCACTGCGTCCATCAACCTCGCCATGCATCCATCGCGCCCGGACGTGCTGTTCATGCAGAAGCACTGGGACATCATGCGGAGCGACGATGCGGGCGAAGTATGGCACGAGGTCAGCGGCAACTTGCCGAGCGATTTCGGCTTCCCCATCGGCGTTCACGCGCACGAGCCGAACACGATCTACGTCGTCCCGATCAAGAGCGACTCCGAGCATTTCCCGCCCGAGGGGAAACTGCGCGTCTACCGCAGCCGGACGGGAGGGAACGAGTGGGAAGCGCTCACGAACGGACTGCCGCAAAGCGACTGCTACGTCAACGTCCTGCGCGACGCGATGGCGATCGACGCACTCGATGCGTGCGGCGTCTATTTCGGCACCACGGGTGGGCAGGTCTACGCATCAGCGGACGCCGGCGATACCTGGGCCCCCATCGTCCGCGACCTGCCGGCAGTCATGTCCGTCGAAGTGCAGACGCTGCGATGATCCGCGTCGAACTCCCCCCCATCTGCGCACCCTGGCGCGCGTCGGTGACGAGGTGCGCCTCCAGGTCGAGGGTCCGGCGACACAGCGCACGATTCTCGACGCACTGGAGGCCGCCTATCCGATGCTGCGCGGGACGATCCGTGACCATGAGACGCATCTGCGGCGGCCATTCTTGCGCTTTTTTTCCTGCGGGCAGGACCTATCCCATGAGTCACCGGACACCCCGCTCCCCGATGCGGTTACAATGGGGATGGAGCCCTTTCTGATCGTCGGGGCATTGGCCGGCGGCTAGCCCGGCCAGGAGGGAGGCAAAGGCATGAAATATCTGCTGCTGATTTACGGTGATGAGAATGCCTTGAGCGAAGCCGAGCGCCAGAAATGCTACGGGGAGTCCGCGCAGCTTGCGCGGAACCTCAAGGAGCGCGGGCAGTTTTTGTCAACGTCACCCCTGCATCCTACCGCGATGGCGACCAGCGTGCGGGTGCGCGGCGGCAAACGCTTCGTGACCGACGGTCCGTTCGCGGAGACGCACGAACAACTCGGCGGCTACTTCCTGATCGATGTACAGGACCTGGACGAGGCAATCACCGTCGCCGAGCAGATCCCCGGTGGGCGCATCGGCACCGTCGAAATCCGACCGGTGGTGGAAATCGGGGGCCAGCTGAAGGAATAGCGCGGGCTAGTTCGTTTCGTCGCCCGATCGATCAGCGATCAGCCCCTGCGCGCGGGCGAAGGAGGCGGCCTCACGCCGGTTGCGGCGATGGAGCTTGGCGAGGATGTTCCGCAGGTGGTTCTTTACCGTGAACTCGCTGATGAAGAGCGCGTCCGCGATCTCCTTGTTGCGTTTGCGCGCCGCCACCATCTGCAGGATTTCCGTTTCGCGCGGTGTGAGGGCGGTCGCGGCGGGGACACTCGGCGGTTGCTGTGCGAACTCCTGCAGGAGGCGGGTGGCGAGGCGGCGGGAGATCGGCGCTTCCCCGCGCGCGAGGCCCCGGAGCGCCTCGACCAATTCAGCCCCGTGGATATCCTTGAGGAGATAGCCCTGCGCGCCCGCGCGGATGGCAGCAAAGAGTTTGTCATCCGCGTCATGGACGGTGAGCATGACGATCGTGATGTAGGGGAGCGCGGCCTTGATCCGCTCTGTCGCCGCGAGGCCGTCCATCAGCGGCATATCGACATCCATCAACACGAGGTCCGGCATGATCTGGCCCGTCCGCTCGACCGCCTCCGCACCATTCCCGGCCTCGCCGACGACCTCGAAATCCGGCTGCGCATCCAGCACCCCCCCAACCCCTCCCGCAGCAGCGCATGGTCGTCCGCCAGCAGCACGCGACCGTCGGGAGTGCTGAGGACTGAGGACTGAGGACTGAGGACTAAGTTTTGCCCAGTCGTATCTCCGATCGGATGGCAAGTCTCGTTCATCTGCGAATCTCTTTCCGCTGCACTCAGTCCTCAGTCCTCAGCTACTGCTCACGCTGCTCCGCGCGCTTCGGCGGCGACGTTCGGGAGGGTGGCGGTGATCGTCGTGCCGGCGCCGGGGGCGGCGGCGATCGTCAGGACGCCGCCGAAACTCTCGACGCGCTCGCGCATGATGAGCAGGCCGAAGTGTTGCCGCCCGCCGCGCGGAACATGGTCGGGATCGAAGCCGATGCCGTTATCGCGGATCGTCAGGTGGAGCGCGCCCTCCGCGTCACGCGCGGCGGTAATCCAGACGTGCGATGCGCGCGCGTGCTTGCGGACATTGGTCAGGCTCTCCTGCACGACGCGGAGGAACTGCAACTCCGCCATCGGTGGCAGGAGGCCGGGGGTGAGGTCGACATCGACTGTCACTGCGATGGCCGTCGTATCGCTGAACCACTCGGCGGTCTCTCCGAGGGCGTCGGGGAAATCCGTCTCCGCCCGGTGCGCAGCCCGACAATCGCCTCGCGCACATCTGCATAGGCGGCGCTGCTCGCCTGCGCGATGCGCTCCACCGCGACGCGTGCTGCCTGTGTGTTGCCGTCCGCGAGGGAGGCGTGGGCGCGTTCGCTCTGGAGGGTGATCGCAGCGAGGAGTTGGGCGAGGCCGTCGTGTAACTCGCGCGCGATGCGGTCTCGCTCCTCAAGGACTGCCAGCCGCTGATTGCGGGCGATAAATGCGGCCTCTATCCGCTCGATCAGGCGGAACATGAGATGGGCGAAGAAATACGAGCCGAGGAAGGCGACCGTAGCGGTGACGAGGTTGCCGAGCCAGACAGGTGCATCGTCGAAGAAGCGGTGGCGTACCGTCTCCGACCACAAGATGAAGAGCGTCGGCAGCAGTATCGCGCCCCATTTCAAGCGACGCAGCGACCGCGCCCGTGCCCTGGAATCGTCACCCGACTCGGTATTCATGACAAAAGCATACCACAGCGGGGAGATGCCTCGGTTGCCGAACGCCCATGCACCTTCGCTTCACCACGCGCTCACGTCCGCCTCGTTGCGTAGATCATCGGTCTTGGTATAGTGACGGGAAGAAGAAAACGAAGAGAAAGGGGGATACTTCCGGTCATTTCACGTCGTGAAACTGATACCGATGATCGAGTCGAAGGAGACGAACGATGGACGCAGTTTCTCTTCTGCAGCAGCAGTCATTCGGGACGCATCAGTGGTTGGAGAACACCGTCGGTGAAGTCACGCCTGAGCAGGTGCATTGGGCGACGCCGAACGGCCTGCATCTCGGCGCGCACTATGCCCATATCGTCGGCGGTGAGGACATGCTCATCAACGTCGTCGCCAAAGGTGGTGCGCCGATGGCCGCGACCGCGTGGGCAGGCAAGACGGGTCTCAGCGAGCCGATGCCGCAAGGTGCATACGACGCGTGGGCGCGCACCGTCCAGATCGATATGCCCGCACTGCGGGCGTACGGCCAGGCAGTCTTCGCGAACACGGCGGACTATATTAAGTCCCTGACCCCGGAGGACCTCGACCGTAAGATCGACCTCACCGCGTTCGGTTTGGGCGAGGTGTCGCTCGGCTTCTTCATTAGCGGGATCGTCCTCGCCAACGCGAACTGGCACTGCGGCGAGATTTCCTGTATCAAGGGTTTGCAGGGGCTGAAGGGTTATCCCTTCTAACCCCGCTCTCGCTCCATCGCTGCATCCAGGAGTTGACGGGTCAGTTCCGCATGGCCGACGTGCTCGCAGGCGTGTTGCGCGACGAGAATCAGCGTCGCGCGACCGCTCAGTTCACCGCGACGGGAATGAGTGATCGTCTTCTCCAAGACACTTGCGGGAAATGTGCTGAGGGCGTGTCGCAGCCGCACTTGCAAATCCGCCCAGCGGGCACGCACCGATTTGGCGGCACTATCGTCCGCGACTGCCGCGAACTCCGCATCGCGATCGCGCACGATATGCTCCCCGGCAAGGAGGCCAAGTATGAACTCCTCGGCGTTCGCCATCGTGTGGACCGCGAGCACGTAGAGGCTATTCGTTTCCTGCGCCGGTGGTCGCCAGTTCAACCCCCGCGTGTCCAACCCATCCAGGCAGCGAATGATGCGTTCGATGGCGCTCACAATCGGATCGGCGAAGGCGATAATCTCCGGCTGCGGTCTGGTCGATGTCTGCATGAAGGCTTCCTTTCCGGTCTTTTCATGGGGTATTCGACTCTCCGCGATCGCCAGTAATTCCGTCAGCGGCATCTCTGCCAGTGAGTTGAGGCGGAGATCCGCCGCGCTCACATCGAGGTCGCGTGTCATCGCGTTTGGGATCGCAACGCAGAAGAGGCCCGCCGCTTTCGCCGCCGCGATGCCATTGGGGGAATCCTCCAGCGCGATCGCCTCATGCGCATCGAGACCGAGCGCAGCGAGCGCGGCGCGATAGAGCGCGGGGTCCGGTTTGACCCGCGCGACATCCGCCGCCGTCTTGACGGTGTCGAAATGGACGTGCAGGCCGAGCCGGGAGAGATGCCCGAGTACCCAATCCGGTGAGGATGCGGAAGCCAGCCCCACCTTCATGCCGCGCCGCTTCGCCTCCTGGATGCACGCCTCCACACCGGGTAGGATCATCTGCGCCATGACTCGCTCGTGATATCGTTTCCGCCGCCGCTCGCGCACATCCGCGCGATCGATGGGGCGATCCGCTTGCTGCTCCAGGTAGTCGTAGATATCGAACGACTCCGCCGCAGTCCCGATCAGCGGCGTCCATGCGGCAAGCGGCAGTGCCGCGCCGTGCTCGACGAACATTTCCTGCCAGGACTCGAAATCCGGCAGTTCCGTGTCGAGAATGAGGCCATCGAAGTCGAAGATCAACCCGCGAATCATCGCATCTCCTGATTTAGGTGGTTCATCTTTCCCTCGTTCTGCTAAGGTCTATCCAGTACGAACCGCTGGATCGCTTCGGCGACGCCGTCAGCGTCGTTGGTGGCGACGATGGCGGTGGCGATGGCTTTCAGCTCCGGTTCGGCGTTGCCCATCGCGATGGCGATGCCGCCGCCGTCGCGGACGGCGGTGAGCATTTCGAGGTCGTTCAGGTAATCACCGACCGCCATCGTCTCCGCGAGGGTGATCCCTTCCTGCTGTGCGAGATGCGCGAGCGCCTTTCCCTTGCCACAGCCCGCATTGAAGAGGTCCAGGCCGAAGGTGTGAACGCCCGAGGTCGCGGTGACCGGGCGGTCGATGAGGTTACCGATGCGGTTGCCGAGGGCGGCGATCAGCGCGTCGCGCAGCGTCATTAGCGGCGGGAGATCGTCATCGAAGGTCGCGATACTGAGGATGTTGCCGAGGGTCGGCAGGATAGCGTGATCGATGCGTGTCACCCCCTCACGCGGGATGAGGTATTCGCGCGTCGCCCGGTTGTCGGCCTCTATCGGGCCGGTATAGAGGTGCCCGCCGTGCGCCGGGCTTTCGAGGAGCACGGGTTGATAGCCGTGCAGCGCGGCAAATAGCGATCGCTTCCTGAAGTACATCCGGTGGCAGGGCGTCCTCGTAGAGGACCGCACCACTCGCCGACTCCTGAATGACCGCGCCGCCGTGGAGGATGAGCGGCAGGCGAAAGCCGAGCAGTTCCGCGTACTCACGCGCCGCATAGAGCCGCCGACCCGTCGCGAGGGTGACATGGACGCCCCGCGCCGCAGCCTGCGCGGACCGCCGCGCGCACGGCAGGCGAGACCTCTCCGGCGGAGGTGAGCAGCGTGCCGTCCACATCGAGGGCCACGAGCCGGATTGCCATGCAATTCCCTTTCCCACCATTCACCATTCACCAAGCAACGACGCTTTTCGTGGCGCAGCATATCAGAGACGCGCCGTTCACAGGAGGGATACCCAGCACTATGATGGCGCGGCGGGTCCGACCGCATCGCGCGCGGAGGAAGAAGAGGGGAGAGGCGTATGGACGAGCGGAAGACGGTTCCCGGCATCTGGCGGTTAGACGGACGGGCGGCAATCATCACCGGTGGGGCGGGCGGCCTTGGTACACCGATCGCGCACGGCCTGATCGCCAGCGGCGCGTCCGTCGTGATCGCGGATCGCGATCTGGACCGCGCGGAGCGCGTCGCGGCGGAACTGCGCGCGGCGGGCGGTGATGCGCTGGCGGTCCATGTCGATGTACTGGACGAAGCCTCGGTCGATGCGATGGTGCAGCGGGCGGTCGATGCTTGGGGCCGCCTCGACATCCTCATCAATACGGCAGGGGGCGGCAGTCGGGGCCGCGCGCTCGGCTACGACCGCGCGAAGTTCGACGAAATCCTCACCCTCAATGTCACCGGGACCTTCCTCTGCTGTCGCGCTGCCGCCCGCGTGATGATCCCAGCGGGGGATGGTCGGATCGTCAACTTCGCCTCAATCGCGGGTCTGATCGCCTATCCGGGCAACCCCGCGTATATCGCCAGCAAGGGCGGCGTCGTGCAGATTACGCGGTCGCTCGCCATCGAGTGGGCGACGACGGGCGTGCGCGTCAATGCGGTCGCCCCCGGTGTGATGGCGACGGCCCCCGTCGCGCGGCAAGCGGCGGGAGAACCGGACTTCTACGATGCCTTCCGGGCCAAGCACCCGGTCGGTCGCTTCGGTAACCCGGAGGAGATCGTCGGCCCCGTGCTCTTCCTCTGCGCCGATGCATCGTCGTATGTCACCGGCCACGTCCTCGCAGTCGATGGCGGCTATATGGCGCAGTAGCGGGTGTGTGCAATTGATCTCCCGGGGATCCGAGAGTGAATAGCGATGGGATTGGCCCGTCGAAAGCCCCCACCCCCGGCCCCTCCCCCGCCACGCGGGAGAGGGGAGCTTGACACGGAGAGAGCACGATGAGCTATCGCTACGGATGTTGCAGTGAGACACCCCTCCCTCGCATGGCGGGGGAGGGGATGGGGGTGGGGGCCAGTATCAGCGCGAACCGCTCTAATACGTCGGGAGCTATGACTGTTCCATACTCGCAATCCACGCACGCAAGCGCTGATCCCATTCCGGTGTATCCGCGAGAAATGCTGCCAACCATTCGCGTGGCAGTGGCTCCGCTATGTGAGGATGGTACGGTGGTTTGCTGGGGTCTGGTGGGGCAAGCATTTCGCCGAAGTGTTTCGCGATCTCGCGCGAAGCGGCGGTGCGGCCTTGCGTGATTGTTGCGAGAAACCTGCTGAATCGCTGCTGATCCATTTCCCTATCATACGGGCGCTTGAAGAAGTTCCATGCGGTGCGTCTCAAGCGCATTTCCTTTTGGTCCGCAACCCACTTGCTGAGTGGCACCGCGCCCCATTTTCGTACCGTGCCCCGTCGCAATGGGGGAGTGGAAAGCTCGGCACCTTCAAGGATGGCTTGCTCGCTGTCGTTGACATACTGATGTACCTGACGGCGATATTTACGGTTGGCTCGTGCTTTCTTGCGGGGCCAGACTGTCCGGAAGGTATGCGGAAACTCCGTCAGATCGCGGTGATCCTTCTCGTACGCGAGCGCCTTCTTCTCCGTTGGGTCGGTGATCTTGCTCATGACTCTTTCCCTTATGCGAACGGAATGTCGAGTTCGTCCGCGAGTTTTTGCAAGTCCTCGACGACGGCGGGATGCAGTGGGATGCCATTCGCGCGGCGGTCATCCTCGGCGGCCCATTCGGGTTCGCCGGGGGTGAGGACGCGGTCGTGACCGGGGGCGGGCGGGCAGTTCTTCAGCATCTGCATGTATGCATCGAATCGCGCGGTGTAGTGCTCCCAGGGCACGAAGGCGTCGATCCGCCACGCGGAGAACATGTGCGCGGTATGCGTCGCTTTGGCTGTCACGGAGATTTGCGTGTTCTCCGCGCTCACCTTGCCGCCGGAGAGGAGACCCGCGAACAGGTCCACGGCGACATTGAGGCCGTACCCCTTCTGGCTGCCGTGCTCCCGGTCACCACCGAGCGGGTTCAGGTAGCGCGCCGCGAAGGGGCTGGTGGTGGGCTGGAAGTGCTCGTCGAGCGCCCAACCGCTCGGGATGTCATGGTTTTCGCGGCGGGCGATCTCCAGTTTGCCGCCTGCGACCACGCTGGTGGACATATCCACCATGAAGGGGCGCTCGGAGTCACCGCCGGGGAAGGCGATGCAGATCGGGTTCGTGCCGAGGATGCCCGCCGCCCCGAAGGTCGGCACGATGAACGGCCCGGTCGTCGTCATCGTCATGCCTGCCATCTTCTCCGCGACCGCCATGAGGGGATAGTAGTAGAGCGAGCCATAATGATTGCTATGGCGCATCGTGACGGTGGCGACGCCGTTCTCGCGCGCCTTCTCGATCGTGCGCTGCATCGCATACTTGCCGACGACCGGGCCGGAACCGTTGTCGCCGTCCAATACTAAAGTGCCCGGTGTTTCGCTGACGGTAGTGATCTGCGGATTGGCGTTCGTCAGGCCATCGCGCAGCCGCGTGATATACATCCGCATCCGGGGCGCACCGTGCGAGTCGATCCCCCGAATGTCCGCACCGATCAGGACGTCTGCCATTGTCTCGGCGTCCTCCTGCGTCAGCCCGACGCGCAGAAAGGCGCGCACCGTGAAATCCATCAATGACTGAACGGGGACGCGCGCGCGATTCTCAGTGACGGCAGCGGGCATTTCGTTCTCCTACTCGTAACGCTCATGGAGGGCTTTCCCTTCGCGCAGAGTATGGAGCGATACGCGAGCGAAGCGCAAGGCGGCTTGCACCGTGTGAAGGACGTATGCGTTTTCGATACAACCTTATCCCCAACCCCTCCCCGATGCGGAGAGGGGGTTGGGGGTGAGGAAATCTGCCAAGCCTTGATCGCTCAGCGTTCGATCAGCGTCGCTGCTCCCACAGTTGCCGGGTCAGTTCCGCGTGGCCGATGTGTTCCGCCGCGTGGTCAATCGCGCCGCTCAGATAGTTGGATCGTGCCTCGGGATCGCCGTACGGCGTGATCGCTTCGTTCAGGTCGAGGGTGCCGACTCGTTCAAGGGCTGCGACCGTTTCTGCCCGCATCGTCTCGACGAGGGTGCGGAGTGCGTCGGCGGTCGCGGGGCTGTTATCGAGCGAGTCTGTTTGCTTCTGATTCAGGGACTCATCATCGAGGGGGACCGGATCACCGAGAACGACACCGAGATACCACGGCTGCCATGCAACGACATGGCGGACAATCTGGGCGACTGAGTTCGTCGTCTCATCACCGGGCCGCCATAGCAAGGCTTCGGGCGATAACCCCTCAACGACATTGGCAAACCGTTCCGCCTGTGCATCGAGCGTGCGCTGTGCGTACTGTGTCGCAGCGTGCATCTGCTTCTCCATCCCATCTCTTCCAACGTCGCTCGGTCCTCCGCTCCCCGTTGTGATCCGGGGCTGCGTAACCGTCAATATCACT
The DNA here is from genome assembly GCA_963763655.1 of uncultured Chloroflexia bacterium. Lineage (GTDB taxonomy): Bacteria > Chloroflexota > Chloroflexia > Thermomicrobiales > JALYUS01 > JALYUS01. The sequence goes on along the minus strand of CAVXPY010000001.1, from coordinate 35,370 downwards.
TTAGCCGGTGATCCTTGCCATCTGCCTGTCATACATTCATTTGAGGGGCGAAACCGATAGAACGCGGCAGAGGACGCAGAGAGGGGAAAAGAGGAAGAAGGATTCGAGCACAGAGGACACAGAGGACACAGAGAGAGAATAGGTTCTCTCTTTTCTTTTCCTCCGTGCTCTCTGTGTCCTCTGTGTTGAGACATCTCGTCGGCTTCTTAGCCGCGATCCAACTCTTCCAGGACGGGTGCGAAGGCTTCGATTCCGGCGAGATCGTTGGGCACGAGCCAGACTTGCATGTGCGAGACACCGCCGCGTGCGTACTCCCGGAAAGCGTCCGCGATCTGCGCGGGTGTGCCCCTGAGTGGCTCGACGCCGCCCGCCACTTCCTGGCCGAGCAAGGCGACGCGGACGGCGATGGTCCGGCCGAGGGTGGCCGGGTCGCGATCCCATTGGACACAGGCGGCGTCGATGGCATCGCGCAGCGGCGGGAGCACATCGGGCCAACTGCGGCCGTAGCCGAGCCAGCCGTTCCAGAGATCGGCGTATTGCGCGGTGAGGCGGAGCATCCGCTTGCCGGTCGCGAGGGTGCCGATCAGGATCGGTGGGCCGTTCGGGCGGGGGCCGCGCGGCTCAAGGGCGAGGTCGGTCACGTCGTAGTAGGTGCCGTGAAAATCGCAGTGCCCGGTACGTAAGAGCGACGTGATGATCTGCAAGGCTTCCTCGAAGCGGCTGACGGCGTGATCGAAGGGAAAGCCGAAAGCTTCGAACTCGTAGGCGACATCGCCGGAGCCGAGGCCGAGGATCAGCCGCCCGCCGCTGATTGTATCCAGTGTCTCCGCCATCTTCGCCAAGAGCGCGGGGTTGCGAAAGCCGGTGCACGACACGAGCGTCCCCAGTTCGACATGGGGGACGGCCATCGCGAGCGCGGTGAGCAGCGACCATGTCTCCCACGCGCCGACCGGCGGCTCCAACTCGACGCCCGGTGGCACGGGCTTCCCGGCGGTGATCCACAACTGATCGCGCTTCAGATAGAGATGGTCCGGCATCCAGAGCGAGTCGAACCCGACCGCCGCTGCCCGCTGCGCCATCGCCAGAATCGTCTCCCACGGATAGGTATTAGTCACATGCAGACCCACCTTCAGGGGCCGCTTCCGGGTCTCGTTCGTGTTCACTGCGACCGACATACTCAGATGTCCTTTCACGCTCGCTTACCGAGAGAATCTGGTCGGACTGACGATGCTGTGTCGGTGACGGGTGTGGGGGGTGCCGTGAGCATTACCGTGTACCGTTCGCCGCTACGGACCGGGAATGATGCGGGTGTATCTGGGGGGCTGTCGAGGAGCACGGTGCCATCCGGGGCGGTAACCCGGCAAGGGAGTGACGGGCGGGAAACGATCTGTGCCGTCATCGCGCCATCCGCCGCGACGGTGTACGAGAGATCACAGGCGATGCCCCGGTACTGGATGTTCGCGAGGATGTAGGTGCCGCGCCAGCCCGCCGGGAGGCCGGGGGCGAGCGTGAAACGGATGCCGTGCCAGTCGCGATCATCCTCACGAATGCCGACGATATGGCGCATGAGGAGCGGTAGCGTCTCCGCGCCCCAGCCGTATGCATCGTTGCCGGTGAACTTGCCGAGCGGTTCCGGCCAGTATTCGCGGGCGTTGCCGGGCGTCGGGCGCGCATCCGGCTGCTGGGTGCGGCGATCGTTCTCGCGATAGATCCGCTCGACGATCTGCGCGACGAACTGCGCCGCCCACCCGTCGCAATCGAGCGCTGCCGCCACTTCCCCAAGTGTGCCGCTCCAGGAGGGCCACCAGCGCCACGGGGCAGTATCGTAGTAGGTGAGTTCGTGGCGTAAGGCTTCGCGCTGCTCCTCCGGGAGATCGAGCAGGGCGGGCGTGAGCGAAAGTGGGGAGAAGCGGTTTGCGTCCGTTTCCCAGTAATTGCTCGCTCCCTCGATGAAGCGATCCGCCGCGACATCCCAATCACGGAACCGGCCCGCTCTGCCATCCCAGAGTTGCTGCACGCGCGCGGCATACTCCCGTGCGACGCTATCCCACCAAGCTGCCTCATTCGGGTCCCCGACATACCTGAACATATCCCTGAGGATGGCTGCGGAGAGCGCCATCGCGGCCTGCAGTTCGACCGGGCGGGTGCGGCCCTGGATGATGCCGTCGCCCGTGCCATTCGGATCGAGGCGGGGGTTGTCATCCTCGCCCGCTTCCCAGGTGCAATGATAGGAGAGCCAGCCCACACGATCCGTTCGCTCCGCGAGCCACCAGCGGAGATAGCGCGCGAGGAGGGGGGCAATGCGGGCGACACGCGCCGGATCAGGCTGACGACGGAGCAAACGCCCGATATGCAGCATGGGCAGGCACCAGGCCGGGGAGGTGCCGCACACCGCGCCGTCCGCCGCGACCATGTTCGGCTCCCCGCCCTGAAAGACGCACGGTATCTGATCGCCCGGTGTGTCAGTGAGGAGCGTGAGGAGGGCATCTTGCGCGCGCACCGGCTCTGCGAGGCTGAGGCGGTCGAGGTCCAGCGCGCCTTCGGCGAGCACGGCGCGGGGCCACGCGACCATCCAACTCGGCCACTCGCCGCTGAAGATGCCACCGGGTGGCTGGATGAGCAGGCGCGTCGTCTCCATATCGTAGACCCAGCCGCGCCGCCAATGATCCGGCCAGTCGCCAGTGAGGCGGGGTGCGTGCTGCCAGAAGGCATCATCGCTGCGCCGCTTCTCCTCCTCGACCGCCGCGACCGATTGCCACCACGACTGTAGGTCGGTGGTCGCGGCGGTTGAGCGAGGAGGGCACACCCCTCCCACTTCTCACCTGGTTGGAGCGCGATTGGGTGCCACGCACCGGGGCGCGGGCGACGCTCAAGGCGCGAAATCAGCAGATCGCGCACGAGCAAGGTATGCGGTTCGGTGCCATGCAATATCGCGCGACCGTCTCTCGTCTGCCAGTGACCGGGCACGCGGTCCGCGTCGAGCAGCCATCCCCACGCGCGCGTCGATTGCCGCGTCTGCGTCCGCCTGAATGATTGCGTGCGCGACGAGGACGCCCGCCCGCAACCGGAAGTAGCGAGAGTGTCACGGTGCAACCGGGGGGCATCGCTCGGAAGGTCATCAATTGGCTCGAATGATGCGATGCATGGAGATCATACGCGGCCCAGTCGGCGCGGGAATGGCAGCGTGTGCTTACCGATTTCCAGCCCGCCGCAGAGGAAGACCGCCCGGCGCGGATGCACGTACGCCCACCCCATCCCGAGGAAGCGCTCGCTCGTTCGGATCATGCCCCCGCTGGCGTCATCCCACGAACGCGCGCGGTGTTCGGGGCTGTGCAAATAGCCATAGGGCGTATATCTATCAGTCGGAAAGCTCATCCGGTGGTGGCCCCCTCGCAGCGCACGCGCGGTCGTGCCGCCGCGCAGTGTACCATGCAGGAACGAGTAGGCAGTAGGCAGTAGGTAGTAGATAGTTAGGAAGAAAAACCGCGCAGATCACCTCATCTTTCTCTCCCACTGTCTACTGTCTACTGCCTACTGCCTACTGCCCTGACGTATACTCGTCGGTGTACGAGGGATTCGCGGAGGAGGGTAATGGTGGCGAAACGACCGGGACCGGCAAAGAAGAAGCGGAAAGAGCCACACATGATCGTGCGCGAACTGCCCGAAGGAGTGCGGGAAATCACCGTTGACGGGCATACCTGGATCGAGCGGCCTGCAACGGTCGTGCCCGATCCGTTGACCGATGACGACCCCGCGAGCGCGCCGACGGGCGACCGCGACACTGTCCAGACAATCTCCCCTGTGCGAGACTGCACGTCTGCATAAGGATCGACGCGCGGAACCGGGCGGAGAGGCGGAGGCTGCGTGCGGGAATCTGTAGATGAGACCATCGCCTCGAGCGCAGTGGGGGCCGACGCGGCAGACCGGCGCACCTTCATTGTCGCCGGTCTCGTCGTGGCGCTCACCCAACTGGGGTTCTTCATCACCTCCGCTGCCTTGCCGCTGTACTTGCGCGATCTCGGTGCGGCGGAAGGGCGGATCGGGCTGGAGGTGGGCGCGGGGAATCTAGTCGCCGTTTTCATTACCTTCGCCCTCGGCCCCGCGCTCAATCGCTTCGGCCCGCGCCCCTTCATCATCCTCGGCGGGGTGCTTTACCTCACGGCGGCGCTCGCGATGCTCGCCATCCGGGCTGAAGTGCCGGTGACGCTCTTTCGGGTGCTTCAGGGCGCGGGGGCGGCAGCGATTATGCCGAGCGCCTCGATGCTCGTCATCAGCCTCTACCCCGCGCGTCCGGCGACCGCCCTCGGCTTGATGAGTAGCCTGAACAGCCTTGCCCTCGCCTCCGGCCCGCCGCTCGGCCTTGCCCTCTATGCTGCACATGGCGCGTCGGCCTTATTCATCCCGGCGGCCTTTGCTGCCGCCTTTGGCTTGCTGGCGACGCGGCTGCTGCCGGGTGGGCGGCCTGTGCATCGTGCCCGCGGCTTCGGCTTCGACCGTGCCTGGATCCCCCTCCTCATGATGATCGCCCTCGGCATGATCCACTTCGGCGGCATCCTCGCCTACTTGTCGCTGCACCTGCGCGAGGTCCACGGGCCGAATGCGGGCATCTTCTTCGCCGCAGACAGCCTCGGCGTGCTCCTCCTGCGTGCACCGACGGGCATGCTGATCGATCGTGTCGGTTCGCGCTGGCCGAAGATTCTCGGCACTATCAGCATCTTTGTCGGCGTGGCATCCCTCGGCCTCATGCCGTCACCGCTGACGCTGATCGTGGCTGGGTCCGGTACCGGCATCGGTGCCGGGATGCTCATCAGTGGCGTCATGGCGGACCTGGCGCGGATGAGCGGTGCGGCAAACCGGGGCACCGCCCTGTCGCTCGGCACCGCCTGTTTCAGCGGTGCGTTCTTCGTTGGCGGCACGCTCTCCGGCCTATTGATCGGCCCCGGTGGTTTCGGCGCAGTCGTCCTCCTCGGCACGCTCGCCACACTTGCCGCCCTCCCCTTCGCCCTCGTCTCCCGCCCCGTATCTCCGGAGACGAGCGCGACCTGATGAGCGGTGGGATCAACCTCACGTACGGAGTCATCACGTGGCGAGGGGTGCCTCGCCGCAAGTGCCGTGGCGCTCCTCAAACACCGTGCCTTATCGCAGATTGCTCCCCCTCTCCACGGAGATGGCTCCGTACGAGAGGGGGGTGGGGGGTGAGGTTTGCAGAATAGGCTGCGCGTGCGAAACTGGCCTTCTTGAACGGCGTGGGATTGTGTGCGAAGGGAAGGATGGAACAATGCCGAGCGACACCAGTGGGCAGCAATCGGTCGATGGGGCGCTGCAAACATCGCTTCAGTGGCGATGCATCGGGCCGCATCGGGGCGGGCGGGTCGTCGCCATCGCGGCGGACCCGGTAGAGCCGATGACCTTCTACTTCGGCGCGTGCGCGGGCGGTGTCTGGAAGACGACGGACGGCGGTACGTACTGGGAGAATATCTCGGACGGCTACTTCAAGACCGCCGCCGTCGGCGCGATGGCGGTTGCAGAATCTGATCCGAATGTCATCTATGTCGGCACGGGCGAGACGACGATTCGTGGCAATGTCTCGCACGGCGATGGCGTCTACAAGTCCACCGATGGCGGCAAGACATGGGCGAATGTCGGCCTCGCTGACACGCGGCATATCGCCAGGATTCGCGTCCACCCCACCAATCCGGACCTCGTCTACGTCGCCGCCCTCGGTCATGCTTTCGGGCCGAACAAGGAGCGCGGCGTCTATCGCTCGAAGGACGGTGGGGCGACGTGGACGCAGGTGCTTTTCCGCGATGAGCACGCCGGCGCGTGCGACCTCTCGATGGACCCGCACAACCCGCGCATCCTCTATGCCGCGCTCTGGCAGGTGCAGCGTACCTTCTGGAGTCTGACGAGTGGCGGGCCGGGTTGCGGTCTCTTTCGCTCCACCGATGGCGGCGACACCTGGACGGAGATCACGCGCAACCCCGGCCTGCCGAAGGGCACGATTGGCAAGATCGGTGTTTCGGTCTCGCCCGCGCAGGCGGGGCGGGTCTGGGCGCTGGTCGAGGCGGAGGATGGCGCGGTCTTCCGCTCGGACGACGGTGGCGAGACATGGCAGCGGCAGAGCGAGCAGGGCGAGTTGCGCTGGCGCGCGTGGTACTACATGCATATCTTCGCTCACCCCACACAGGCGAACACCGTCTATGTCCTCAACGGCGCGTCGTGGAAATCCACCGATGGCGGCGCGACCTTCGTCAAGTATCCGACGCCGCACGGCGACAATCACGATCTCTGGATCGATCCGAAGAACCCCAAGCGGATGATTCAGGCAGACGATGGCGGCGCGTATGTCACGTTCAATGATATGGCGTCGTGGTCCACCATCCACAACCAGCCGACCGCGCAGTTCTACCATGTGACGACGGATAACCGCGTCCCGTACCGCATCTACGGCTCCCAGCAGGACAACACCGCGCTCTCGCTCCCCAGCTTCTCGCCGCTCGGCGCGATCACGCAACTCGAAACCTACCAACCGGGCGGTGGCGAGAGTGGCTACATCGCCGTCAACCCGAAGAACCCGGACATCGTCTTCGGTGGGGCGATCGGCAGCGGCGCGGGGAATGGGCGGCTCACTCGCCACGATCGCCGCACCGGGCAGGAGCGCAACGTCACCGTCTGGCCCGATGTGCCGGGCATGGGCGATGGCGCGCACACCCTCAAATACCGCTTCCAGTGGACATTCCCGCTCTTTTTCTCGTCTCATGACGCGGATAGGCTCTACGCGACCTCGAATGTCGTCCATCGCTCGACGGATGAGGGGCAGAGTTGGGAAGTCGTTAGCCCCGATCTGACACGCAACGACGTGACGAAGTTGGAGGCGTCCGGCGGCCCGATCACGAAGGACAACACCGGCGCGGAAGTCTATTGCACGATCTTCTCCTTCGTTGAGTCGCCGCACGAGCGCGGCGTCTTCTGGGCGGGGTCGGATGATGGGCTAATTCACCTCACCCGCGACGATGGCAAGACGTGGGAGAATGTCACACCCAAAGATGTACCGGAGTGGGCGCTCATCAGCGTCATCGAGCCCTCGCCGCACGATCCCGCGACCGCCTATGTCGCGGCGACGCGCTACAAGCTCGATGATTACACGCCCTACCTGCTCAAGACGAATGACTACGGCAAGACGTGGCAGCGGATCACGAACGGCCTGCGCGACGACGACCTCACGCGCGTCATCCGTGAGGACCCGGCGCGGCGCGGGCTCCTCTATGCGGGCACGGAGAGAGGCGTCTCCGTCTCCTTCGACGACGGCGCGCACTGGCACGCCTTCCCCGGCACCCTGCCCGTCACGCCGATCCACGATTTGATTGTCAAGGATTCGGACCTGATCGTCGCGACGCATGGCCGTTCTTTCTGGATCCTCGATGACGTGACGCCGCTCCGGCAGTACACGGACGATCTGCGCGATGCTGCCACCCACCTCTTCACGCCGCGCGATTTCGTTCGGCTACGTGTTTCCAAGGGGTACGGGAGCGACCCCGGCCCCGCGATGAGCTACCGGATGGCAGGCACGACCGTTATCACCTTCAAGCAGCGGAAGAAGCCGAACGGTCAGACAGAAGAAGTGCTGATCAATGCGGGTGAGAACCCACCGGACGGGGTGATCGTCCGCTACTACCTCAACGAGAAGCCAACCGAGCCGATCACCCTCACCTTCCTCGATGCGAGCGGGCAGGAAATCCGTTCGATCAAAAGCAAGGTGGAGGCCGCGAAAGCGGCAGAGGAGAAGCCGGACCCGGCCAAAGAGAAGGAGCCCTTTGTCCCGGCGGAGGCGGGGCTGAACCGCTTCATCTGGGACACGCGCTACGCCGAGGCAACGCGCGTCCCCGGTGATACGAGCACCGAAAACGCGGTCGCCGGGCCTATTGCGGTGCCGGGGACGTATCAGGTGCAGCTTACGGTGGGCGATCAGACCGAGCGCGCGACCTTCCGCATCGTCAAGGACCCGCGCATCGATGTCTCGCAACGCGACCTCGAAGCGCAGCGCGACTTCCTCCTCGCGGTGCGCGACAAGCTCACCGAGACGCACGAGGCGATCCTGATGCTCCGGGATGTCCGCGCACAAGCCGAGGGATGGGAAAAGCGGCTGAAGGACGACGAGCGCGGCAAACCGATTGTGGAAGCCGCGAAAGCGCTCCGCGAGAAGGCGAAGGCGATCGAGGACGCGTTGATCGAGGCGAAGGCGGATAGCCCACTCCAACCCCCGACGCGGCTCAATGTCAAGCTCGCCGCCCTCGCCGGTTTTGCCGATTCCGCCGATGTCGCCCCCACGCAGCAGGTTCAGGAGGTCTACAAGGACGTTGCCGCCCGCATCGACCGGCAACTGCGCCAACTGGACGATCTGACGGAAGCCGATGTGTCGGCCTTCAACCGGCAGGTACGCGAGTCCGGCATCACCGCCATCGTGGCACGGACGTAGCGCAGGTGCCATCGGCACAAGCCCATAGGATGGTCTCCACTCCGGCGACCATCCTGCGGCATTTTCTGCTGTTGCGGTTGCTATTTCGCTGATCGGTAGGGAAGGGGAGGCAATACCTCCTGATCGGGAGGGCCGACTGATGGGGATTCGGGCTGCGGCAATGCATACATACCCGTCCTGGCGATGACCGCCCCGGTGACGAATCGTTGTGCCGATGTGACACCCGTCTTCTCTGCGCGACGAATAGTCAGCCTGAATACGAGCGCCAGCATGGCGAAAAGAACAATGGTCAAGATCACTGCTGCTCCGAACGATCGACGACCGAGGCGGCTCGCCCATTTGGTTTGCGCGCAGGACAATTACAATAGACTAACAAAACCGAAACGATTCACCTCTCGTATGCAATTATGCTATACTTCCTGTACGGGTCGACAGCGGCGGTATGCTCCACGGGTGCGGCGTGTGGAGATCGGCATGGGGAACGACCGTTGCCGCCGCTGGTACCGGCCCACGGGGGGATACGGTCATGCCCACACTCCGTTTGGCCCTGCTCGGGCCACCGACGATCCATGATGGTGAAACGGATCGCTATCTCTCCGCGCAGAAAGCGCAGGCGCTCCTCTACTATCTCGCGGCGCATCCCGGTCGCGCCTTCTCCCGCGCCCATCTCATCACCCTTCTCTGGGAGGATAGCCCGGACCGCGAGGGGCGCAACAGCCTCAGCACCGCCCTGACACGGCTCCGGCAGGCGCTGCCGATCTTCCCGATTGCCACCACCGGCGATACCCTCGCGTGGCAGCCCACACCGGACGTGACGGTCGATCTCGTCACCTTCCACACCCTCACGGCATCCCCCACCGGTCAACCGACACTTGCGGACCTCGAACGCGCCGCCGCGCTCTGGCGGGGCGGGTTTCTCGACAGTTTCGGTGTGCGTGATGGCGACGCCTATGAAGCCTGGCTCCGCAGCGAGCGCGAGCAGTGGCAGGGGCGCTGGCTTCAGGTGATCGGCAAACTGGTCGATGCCTATCACCAGAGCGGCCAATGGGCGCAGATGCTCGGCCACGCGCAGTGGGCGCTCGCCGCCGATCCGCTTCACGAGCGGTTCCATCGCGCCGTGATGGTCGCGCACGCGCTCTCCGGGGATCGCGCCGCCGCCCTCGCGCACTTCCGCGCCTGTTGTGACATCTTGCGGGACGAACTCGGCGCGGAACCCGATACCGAGACGACCGCACTGTATGGCACGATCCTCGAAGGGAAGCTGACCCGCGCCACTCCCGCGCCCGGCCCGACCCCACCGCGCGCGGCGATCCCCGACCAGCCGATCATGAGTTGGCAGCCGCCCCTCTCGATGATCGGCCGCCAGACCGAACTGACCGCCCTCGAACGGCATCTCGGCAGCGCATCGCGGGGGCAGGGGCGGCTCGTCATTGTCCAGGGCGAAGCAGGTATCGGCAAAACACGGCTGGTCGAAGAATTTTCTGGCGGATCGAACATGACCTGACAGACCCGCCCCTGCCCGCGCGCCCGATGATCCCCGCCGGTCACTGCTACGAGGCGGAACGGAGCCTGCCCTATTATCCGTTCGTCGAAGCCTTCCGCAGTATCATGCCCTATATCGATCTCAACACGCTCGGTGTCCCGGATGTCTGGCTCGCGGAGGTCAATCGTCTTCTCCCGGACATCGCGGAACTCCGTCCGGATTTGCCGACGCCGCCCCGCCTCGATCCGCAACAGGAGCAGCGGCGGCTCTTCGAGGGGCTGGCCCGCTTCCTCGCCGCCCTGCCCACCCCGACGCTCGTCGTCCTGGCGGACCTGCACCGCGCCGACGCCAGCACCCTCCAACTGCTCGCCTATTTCGCGCGCAATGAACTGACCCGGCACGTCATGTTCCTCTGCACCGTGCGGCCCGAGGATACCGACGAATCGCTCGCCGCGCTCGTGCGTGACCTCGAACGCGAGGGGCGGGTGAGCACGATCCGGCTCGCGAGGCTCTCGTCGAACGGGACGGTGGAGCTTCTGCAAGAGATGGTGCGCGAAGGGGCGGAAACCCTCGCCGAACGGCTCCATCGGGAGACGGAGGGCAACCCGCTTTTCGTGGTCGAGATGGTGCGCTCGCTCATGGAGCAGGGGGCGCTCCAGATCGGCGCATCAAATCCGCAGGAGGTCCGCGATCTCGCCTTGCCCGATACAATCCAAGCAGTCATTCGCTCCCGGCTCGAACGGCTCGATGCGGCCAGCCGCCAGTTCCTCACCGCTGCCGCGATCTTCGATGGCGGTTTCGATTTCGATGATGCCCTCACGGTGAGCGGGCAACCGGAGGACGAGGGGCTGGACGCGCTGGAAACCCTCCTGCGCGCCCGACTCCTGCGCGAATCGACCGACCGTGCGCGCCCGACCAGCGGCGATCTCCTCTACGTTTTCGACCACGACAAACTGCGGCAAGTCGTCTACGAGGGGTCGAGCGGTGCGCGGCGGCGCATCCTGCACCGGCGCGTCGTCGATGTTCTCTCCGCGCGGGGGACGGTCGGGCCGGAGCGGCTCGCCTATCACGCCTATCGCGGGCAAATCTGGGACCGCGCGCTCGATTGGAGCGAAGCGGCGGCGACGGCGGCACTGAAAGTGTACGCCTACGCGGAGGCGGTGCGACTCTATCAGCAGGCGCTCGAATGTCTCCAGTCGCTCCCGCCGAGCGAGGAGCACGAGCGCCAGAGCATCAGCCTGCGGCTGCGGTTGGCGCAAGTCGCCTTCTATGTCCAACCCGGTCGGCTGATGGAATGGCTCGCGCCTGCGGAGGAAGCGGCGCTGGCGCTCGGGGATAACGCGCTGCTCGCTGAGGTCTGGCTCGCCCAGGCGAGCGCGGTCTACATTCAGGGCCAGTTTACGGAAGCGCTGCCCCGTCTCGAACGGCTCCTGCCGCTCGCGGAGGAGTCGGGCAACCCCCTGCTCCTCACGCGTGCGATCAACATCCTCGGGCGACTGCTCGCCCTACGTGGTGAGTACGCGCGCGGGATCGCCTATCTCGAACGCGCCATCCCATCGCTGACTGAGATGAACGAGGGGGAAGCGCTCGTCTCTGCCGGGCTCATGGCTGCGGCGATCGCCTATCGCGGCGAGTTCCCGCGCGCTCACACGATTATGGCGGAAACGCTGGCACGCAGCATCGCCATTCACAACCCCGTTGCGGAGGTCTCCGCGCTCGTGATCCGTGGTACGAACGCCCAGATGCAGGGCGATTGGCAAACCGCCGAGGCGCTCGGCCGACAGGCGCTGCCGAAGGCGCGGGAGATCGGCAACCGCATCTACGAATACAACGCCCATTTCGTCCTCGGCCTCGCGCTCGCCTATCTGGGCCACCTCGATGAGGCGATCGCCGTACAGGAGCACGCCGTCGCACTCGGGACGAAGGCCGGCATCCGTATCGTCATGGGGCGTGTCTATGGCTGGCTGGGGGAAATCTATCTCGTGGCAGACCGGATTGACGAGGCGCGTGCCGCCACGGAGCGCGGGCGCGAGATCAGCGTTGCCCACGGCTACCTCGCAGAGATCGCCCTCTGTGACCGCGTGCGCGGCGAAGTGGAATGCGCCGCAGGCTGCGCACGATCTCGCCGCCGAGTTCCTCGATGCTGCCCGCAGCCGCTATGCCGAACTGGATGCCCGCCCCGAACTCGCCCGCGTCGATGCCGCCCTCAGCCGCCTCGCGCACGCCCAGGGCGACACCGTCAAAGCCGTCGCGCACGCGCGCGCCGCCTACGATGCCTTCACCGACATGGAAATGCACTGGGACGCAGCGCGCGTGCGCATTACTCAAAGCGCGGAAGTGTAGCGGCAACCCTCCGTGGTTGCCCAACGACGCGAACTTGCGCTGGGCAAGCACGGGGGCTTGCCGCTACAGGAGATTCATCGGGGTGTCCGCGACGACGATCATGCCGTTTTCGTACAACTCCTGCAGGAGTGTGCGGATGTCGTCATCGACCTCTGGCGCGTCCGGGAAGAGCGCGCGGACTTCGTCCGTAATCTCCGCGAGATGATGCTCCCCGTCGCAGCACTCCCAGACGAATGCGGCGGTCGGGTTGAGGGTCATCGTCTGCGTCCGCTGGGGATGGGAGAGGATCATCCGGCCATCGTCTCGCAATAGATCGTGGACACCGTCGCGCTTGCGTGGCCGCACGTCGGGGAGCCACGATACCGGCGGCGTGAGGGTCGCGACCTCTCTCTCCACCAACTGCCGAATCGCATCGCCACCCACTGCGGCGGGGCCGCCGATTGTGCCATCCACATGGACGAGTACGGCGGTCGGTGTTGCGTGGACCTGATAGGCGTCCATCAACGTATGGTCCTCCTGGAGAAGCACGCGCGTGCCGCCCTGCGCGATCAGCTTCGCCCGGTTCGCTGCCACACTTCCCCGGCTCATCAGGACGAGGGTGAGCGCTGCATGATCGTGCCATTGGCGAATCTGCGGCAGGAGCATCGCGCAGGCGGCGCAGTCGGGGTCCGTGAAGATGAGGAGGATCGGACGATGGGCGGCGCGTAATCCGTCGAGCGTCACGATGTCTCCATTGAGGTCCGGGAGCGCAAACGCGGGCGCAGACGCACCGACCGGCAGCCCGACCACGATCGGTGGCGGGGTGTCCGGCACGACTGGCCCCAGCGCACCCATCGCAAGCCGCGTTTCGATGGCATCGAAACGCGTGCGCAGCCGTTCGTTCTGACTGCGTACCTGAAAGAGCAGCCAGCCCTCGCCCGCGACCAGGCAGAGGAGGATCACGCCGCCGAGAAGCGCGGTCCGTTCGGTCGTCGTCAGTTGATCGACCCAATGGAGCGACGCGGTACCGGGCTGCTCGGGGCCTTGCGAGACGACGACTCCCGCTCCCAGACCGAGCGCGCCATTACGGACGAGCGTCGTCCATCCCACCGGCTGCGCGGAAAGCTGACCGAAGCAGTGACAGGCGGGGCGACGGCCACGCACGAGGGTGACGCTGATCGCAACGATGAAGAGCAAGAGGAGCAACAGGGCACCAAGCGCGCCCCACCAGACCGCGAAGGGCAGGATCAGTGCGACGGCGACGGCCAATTCGCCGATCGGTATCGTGGCGGCGAGCAGCGATACGAGGCGCGGCGACACACCGAAATCACGCATCGCGTCGCGTGTCCCGGCAGGATCAGCGAGCTTCGCGCCGCTCGCGACGAGAAAGACCAGCGCAAGGGTGCAACGGGCCAGCAAGAGGAGCGTAGCCACGCGGGAACGCTCAGAAGACCAACGTCGCGAGGACCGCTTTCGCCAGGCGGTCGAGGCGGTCCATGTCGGGGTGTTCCGCCTCGAAGAGTAGCCCCGAGTTCCGCGTGAGGATGCGTGCGTAGGCGCGGCACTGGACCACGGCAGGCTCCGCATCCGAGGTGAGACAGTAGCGTCCGTAGAAGGTCTCGAACCCGCTTACGGTCAATGTTTCGAGATCGCCGATCTCCGTCCCCCCCTTTTGCGCGATGCTTTCCGCCATCGTGCGGCCAAAACGGGCCCGATCGAGGAGCATCGCCCGGTGATAGGAGATCAGTTCAATGGCGATACTGGCCTCGTCCGCCTCGCTGCGCCAGACGTGCTTCGGCAAACGCTCTTTCAGGTTCGTGGCGGGCGTGAATGTGACGGGCACATACATCACCCCTCCGCCCGGCAGGAAGACACGCGTCGTCTCTCCCCACTCCGCCATAGGGGGGCCGCTCAACTCTTTCGTCGTTCGGGTCCGTAGTGCCATCAGTCTGTCGCTCCTTACCGGCGGCGGGATCGATCAACGTCCGACGCGCAACGCACTTCGCACTTCGCTCTTCGCACATGGCAACGCCGGAAGATGTCGGGTCTTCCTTGACGGAGCGAATGCCTGTACAGCCTCAACGCCATGCCAAAAGCATCTATCGCCTGGTGCGCTTCCGTTGCCATCCCGGGAGAGAGGAGTTCCGCGAGGCTGACACGAGAATGAGCGTAGCCCGACAGACCGGACCGTGTTTCTCTCGTTTTTTCAGTATACCACCGCAGTGCACGCCACGGGGAAGAAGCTTGCCGCACAATATTGGCTTGCTCTGAGGATTATTTCGTGTTCGGTACGCCAACACCACCATTTCATCACTTCCCGATGATCTTTCGATAACCTACGGTGCATCATCGTGCCCCACGCTTCGCGTGAACCACGGTGGTTCGAGTCGTTGGCTCGGCGTATCGCACAGGGGGGGAATGATGCGACGCATCCGTACGGTCCTCGCGCTGGTCTTCCTGCTCATGACTGCCGCGCTCGCTTTGCCCTCATCGGTGGGGGCTGCGGGTTCGGTAGAGAACATCAATCACGTCATCGTCATTTACCAGGAGAACTGGAGTTTCGACAGCCTGTATGGGTATTTCCCCGGTGCGAACGGCATTGCGAATGCCGGAGCCGCGATGAAGCAAGTGGACAAGACTGGGCAGCCCTACGCCACCTTGCCCCAGCCGATCGATAACAATCAGAAACCGCCCGTCGCCGATCCCCGCTTCCCGGCGAATCTTCCGGTCGCACCGTTCGATACCGCGAAATACGTGAAGCCGGACAGACAAGACCGGCGACCTGGTCCATCGCTACTATCAGGAGCAATATCAGATCGACGGCGGCAAGATGGACAAGTTCGTCGCGTGGAGTGACGCGGCGGGGCTGGTGATGAGCTATTACGACGCGACCAACATGCCGGAAGGCAAGCTCGCCCAGCAATACACGATGGACGACAACTTCTTTCACGCGGCGTTTGGCGGCTCGTTCCTGAACCATTTCTTTCTCGTCTGTGCCTGCGCCGCGCAGTTCCCGAATGCGCCGGACAGCATCAAGGCGCAGCTGGACGCAAACGGCAGTCATGACGAAGGACGGGCAGGTGACGCCCGACGGCTACGCCATCAACACCTCGTACACAGTCAACAACCCGCATCCGACAGACAGTCGACCGCGGACGAACCTCGTGCCCGAACCAGACGATGCCCACTATCGGCGACCGCCTGAGTGACAAGAACATCGCTTGGGCGTGGTATTCCGGCGGCTGGAACAACGCGCTCGCGGGCAATCCCGACCCGCTCTTCCAGTTCCATCATCAGCCGTTTGCCTACTTCGCCAACTAGCCGATGGGACCCCCGCGAAGGCCCAGCATCTCAAGGACGAGAAGGATTTCTTCGCGTCGCTCAAGGGCAACAAGCTCCCGGCGGTCTCGTTCATCAAGCCCCTCGGACCGGACAACGAACACCCCGGATACGCGATCGCTCACACAGGGCCAGCAGCATGTCGCCGACTCGTGAGCGCTGTCCAGAACAGCCCGTACTGGAAAGATACCGCGATTATCATCACCTACGATGAGCATGGCGGTCGCTGGGATCACGTCGCGCCGCCGGCCGGTGACCGCTGGGGGCCGGGATCGCGCGTGCCGACGATCATCATCTCGCCTTTCGCGAAGCAGCGGCTTCGTCGATCACACGCAATACGACACCACCTCGATCCTCAAACTCATCGAGACGCGCTGGAACCTCGCGCCGCTCGGCACGCGCGATGCAGCGGCGGGCAACCTGCTCAATTCCTTCGACTTCACGCCGCCCGCGCCGCCTGCCAATGACAGTCGCGGTGCCCCGCTCTATTTCGTGCGGCGATTAGCAGACGGATAGGTTCGTAAACCTCACCCCCAGCCCCCTCTCCATCGCCTGTAGGTATCTTGTCGAATCGAAAGTACGTCTGGCGATGGAGAGGGGCCGGGGGTGAGGTTTGCTTCAGAGCAAAAAGGCGAACCGTCTGTGTCGCGCCCGCCGCGCCTGCGGTGTTCACCTACTAGTGTGACCGTCGGCGCGAGTTGCGTCACCGTGATCGTTGGGTCATTCGTGATGACCGAGCGCGCGGCGCGTTCCAATTCGAGGGTCACCTGCTCCTGTCGGTGCGTTGGATCGGCAATGGCGAGGGTGAGGACGCCGTCAATCTCCTGCGCCATCACCGAGAGCGGCGACCCCGCATGGAGGAAATCGACCGACCCCGGCTGCCAGAAATTCGCGCCGGTGATGCCGAGCCGGGCGGAGCGCACCGCCTGCACGGCGGGCGTATTGGCGAGGATGGTCAGGTCCGGGTTCGCGGCGGTGGCGCGCGTCTCCGCCGCGCCAGCGTTCGGCAGGAGGATGTAGGCGTAGGTCGCGTCGGTGGGGTTCGTGCCGTGGTCGATCCAGAGTGTCAGATACGGACGGGTGACGGGCGGCTGCTTCGTCGCCTTCGTGATGTCGCTCCACGAACCGGTGCGCGCTTCCCGCAGGGCGTGGACAGTCGCGCCACCAGGAAAGAGGTAGCCACTCGCACCGTCGAGCGTGATCCACCCGACACTGGCGAGCGTTTCAGACCATCCGGTTGCGGTGGGCTGTGCAACATCATCCACGAGGAGGGCAGCATCGCCCTGCGCGTTCAGCTTGCGGTTCTCGATGATCGTCTCGATGGGGCTGCCATCGGTGCTCGTAATCCCCGCGCCAAGTGCGAGAATGGCGTCTTCCAACAGGAACCATGCCTTTTTGGCGACGAGTGTGCTGGCGAAGGCGGCGAGGTCCATGCCGACCGCGCCCGACCGGCCACCGAGCACGGCCCCGCCGACCCACTGCGTCGCGGGCGCTTTCGACTGCCCGGAGCTATCGGCGCGTTGCCGGGTATCGACGGTCGTGCCGGGCAAACGGTAGGGGTTGACCGTCGCCCAGAAGTCGTCGCTGAACTGGGCGAGATCGCCGTTGTAGAGCGCGGTCATCCCGTCGCCGGTGTGCCAGCCGTGCAGATGTTCTCCATTGATGGACTCATACGTAAAGATGCGCTCGGAGGACATGCTGATCGCGAAGGCGAAGCCGGGGCGGGAGTGGACGACACGATCCATATTCGCGAACTGCCGGTGCATGACCGGCTCACTCGCCGGTGTGATCGTCGGATCATCGAGGTTTGCTCGTGCCTGCACCACGGCAGTGAGGGGCGCGGTGGCGAAGAAATCGCGGTAGGTGTCGCGCTGGATCCATCCTTTCACCATCTGCTTGAAAGCGAGCGCGGTCTCCGGAGGCGCGACCTGTGCCAGGGTGAGGATGGCACGAATGGCGGCGTGCCCGCGATACATGGTCCTGATTGCTGTAGCGCGAGACTTCCCGCCCGCGTACCATGTCCATCATCGCGCCCCGGTAGATGAGCGGTGCGAACGCGCTCGTCACTACGTCGAAGACATTCTGCACCCCTGGGTCCGTCACCGCATACGCTGAGCCACCGAGCAGGTAGAGGATGTTGCCGATCTCCATCAGGAGATCGATGCCGTAGCCGCCGGTGTAGGGGTGCTTGCCGTGCTGAATAAATGAGCCGTCCGTGTAAAAGCCGTCGCCGCTCGTCACATAGGGGAAGACATCATCGAGAGTGTCCCGCGCGCGGGCCAGCTTCGTCGCGTCGTGCAGGAGGACCGCACGCAGGCCGACCACTTCCACCTTCCAGACGCGGTTCGCGCCGGTGCTGATGCCTTTGCCAAGCGGTACGGGGTCCGGCGTGAAGGTGTCGATGGCACGCATGTAGTTGCCGAGTTGTGTGCTGCTCAACTGGTCGGAGAGGAGAACACTCGCGTTGTTGAGGGCGAGCGGCGTCCCGATCTCCCAGTCCCACCAGTTGCCGTACTGTTTCTGACGCTCGTTATAGACATGGTCGTAGAGCCAGTCGAGGCCACCGACTGTGTCACCGAGAAGATCGCTATGGCCGGCGAATGCGGAACCTCGGGTGGCGTAGGCGCGGGCCATCTCCGCGAGCCAGTTGTAGCTCGTCGTGATAAAGCTCGTGTCGGAGGTGCCGGGGCCCTGATCGCTCCAGAGCGCCGTGCGATTCACCGTCTTGCGCATCCGCTCCCAGTAGCCGCGCACGCGATTATCGAGGGCGGCAATCGCGTGCGCGTAGACCGGCTCGGCAGGGTCGTAGGCGTCGCCGCCGGTGAGGAGATCGCGCCAGCGGCGGCGCAGCATGTCGAACTCATCTGCCCCCGCGACACTCTGCACAACCTCGCTCCCCATGATGCCTCCCAGCGCATACACCGTCGCACTCGCACCGATCAGCTTCAGGGTATCCCGGCGCGAATAGGACTGGTCCATACGGTCACGCTCCCCTACCTGGAATATTCACACCCGTAGCGGCAACCACGGGGTTGCCGCTACCTTTCTCCACGCGGCACGCAGCGAAAGTCTGCCGCAATCGATGGCAACTGTCCACCGCCCGACACGCATGGGGCATTTCCCAGATCAAACGCGGTATGATGGATGGGCCGGGTCCGAAAGTACGGCTGCGTTACTCGTGGCTCCGCAGCTATCAGATGTAGTGTGAGGGAGGGTACCGGATGGTTCTGAATCAGGCAGCACCGTCGAAGGAGATGATCTACGCCGAGTGCGAGCGCTTCCTCGCCGGTCATGGGCGGATGCGTCCGCACGACGAGTTGGCCGCGCTGGCGGCGGCGACCGCCCCGGACGAACTGGCCGATGTGTATGGCGCGGGCGCACTGATCGAGGAGTTCGAGCGCGAGATCGCGACCATCCTCGGCAAAGAAGCGGCGCTCTTCCTCCCGACCGGCACGATGGCACAGCAGATCGCGCTCCGCATCTGGAGCGAGTGGAAGCAGCATTCCCACCGTCGCCTATCACCCGATGTGCCATGTCGAGACGAAAGAAGAGAAGGGGTACCAGCGGCTGCACGGCCTCCACGCACGCCTGGTTGGGAATGAGCGCGAGTTGATGACTCTCGAAAACCTCGAAGCGGTCGCGGAACCCATCGCCGCGCTCCTGATCGAACTGCCGCAGCGCGACCTCGGCGGCCAGTTGCCGTCGTGGGAAGCGCTCGAAGCACAGACGGCATGGGCGCGGGAGCGCGGCGCGGCGGTCCATATGGATGGCGCGCGGCTCTGGGAATCCGCCCCCTTCTACGGTCGCTCTTACGCCGAGATCAGCGCGCTCTTCGACAGTGTCTATGTCTCGTTCTACAAGGGGGTCGGCGCGATGGCCGGGTCCGCGCTCGCCGGATCGGCGGAATTCATTGCGGAGGCGCGTACCTGGCAGGTGCGGCACGGCGGTCGGATCATCCACGTCTTCCCCTACATTGTTTCCGCCCGCACGAAGCTGCACCAGCGGCTCGACCGCTTCGCGCACTACCACGAACGGGCCGTCGCCATCGCGGCGGTCCTGGGGGGCATCCCCGGTATCGCCCTCAAGCCGGACCCGCCGCAGGCGCACATGATGCACGTCTACGTCCGGGGTGACCGGGAACGGCTGCTGGACGCCGCGCTCGCGATTGCGCGCGACGAGAAGGTCGCGCTCTTCAACAATCTGCGTGCGACGGACCTGCCGGACTGGTCGATGTTCGAACTCTCCATCGGCGACGCGGCAGACGCGCTCACCGACGAAGAAATCCGCGCCTACTTCACGCGGATCATCAGTGCCTAACGGGGCCTAACGCAGAGGACACAGAGGACGCAGAGATCGCAGAGAATTCTTTTCTTTTTCTTCTCTCTGTGCTCTCTGCGTCCTCTGTGTCCTCTGCGCTCAGATCCCATTTCTCAGTATGCTACGCGAAGAAGTCGCGGTCTTCCTCCGAGAGGTGGGTTTTTGCCGCCTCGATATTGAAATCGACGCCCATGCCGGGCCGGTCCCAGACATCGATGAAGCCGTCCTTGACGATCGGGTCCGGCAGCCCCTCGACGATGTCGTACCACCATTCCGGCTTGCCGGTGGGGTACTCGAAGGCGATGAAGTTGTCGGGCAAGGTCGCGCAGACCTGGACGAGCGCGGCGAGGCCGAGCAGCGCCATCACCGGTCCCGTGCGGTGCCATGAGGATGCCGTGCAGGTCCGCGTATTCCGCGACCCACTTCAGTTCGGCGATGCCACCGATGTCGCACGGGTCCGGGCCGATGATGCTGACGGCGTGGCTCTCGATGAGCGCCTTGAAGTTTTGCCGCAGATAGATCTGCTCGCCTGTGTGGATCGGTGTTGAGGTACTGTGCGTCACATCGCGATAGACATCGGCATCGACGTAGGGCACGTAATCGCCGGTAATCAAATCCTCCAGCCACATCACATTGAGCGGTTCGAGCGCCTTTGCCAGCCGGATCGCGTCCGGCACCGTCCAACCGGGGCCGCAATCGAGCGCGAGGCCGATTTCATCGCCGAGGACTTCCTTCATCGCTTCCACGCAGGCGATCACTTGCTTCATGCCGCGTTCGGTGAGCGAGGCCGCGATCGCGATTGCCGTGAAAAACGCCTGCCTGCGGGGAGCCGTAGTAGAAATCCGGCATCTCGCGGCGCCATCGGGCTGTGGAAGCCGATGCCCTGCTTGATGATCGTGAAGCCTTCGCTTTGCGGCCTTCATCTTCGCCATATTCGCGGCGAAATCGGCCGGAGTGTAGCCCGTCATCGGGAAGCGCACGGCGCCATTGTAGACCCGCACCCGGTCGCGCACCTTGCCGCCGAGCAGTTTGTAGACCGGCAATCCCGCCGCCTTCCCGGCAATGTCCCACAGCGCCATCTCAATCGCGCTCACGGCGCTCCCCCACGGCTTGAAGGCGCCCGCGATGACGAATTTTGAGCATCACCCGCTCGACATTCGTCGGGTCCTCGCCAAGGATGTACTGTGAGTACATCAGCACCTGCGGCTTGAGATACGGCTTATATGACTCGATCTCCCCGTACCCGCTGATTCCCTCGTCCGTCACGATGCGGACGATCGGGTTCCGCCCGATGACGGCGCATTTCAGGTCCGTGATCTTCATGCTTCGCGTCTCCCCCATAGTAGTCGGCAGCGCGCTGGCCCATTCCTCACCCCCCGGCCCCCTCTCCATCGCCGTACAAACCTGTCTGTATCTCGATCCAGGGGCGATGGAGAGGGGGAGGAATTGGCTCAGTCCTCAGTCCTCAGTCCTGTCCTCAATACGCCGGGTCGGGATCACCGAGGACCGGGAAGTGCATCCCACCGTCCTTTTCCGCCATCACTTCGAGGACGATCCCGTTCGGGTCCGCGAAGAAGAAGGCGCGTACGAAGCCCATATCCCGCAGGGGGCTGAGGTTCGCGACGCCTTTCGCCGCCAGCCGCGCGTACCACATATCGAACTGCGCGTCGTTCTCCGCGAAGAAGGCGATGTGGTCGAGGGCACGCCCGGTGCTCGGTAGCGTCGCTTCCTTGTAGGCGGGGAGTTCGGCGTTCGGGAACTCGAAAAAGGCGAAGACGGTGTTCGGCGCGACAGTGATGAAATAATGCCGCTCGTTGCCCTCGCGCCCGAGGCGGTGCCCCATTGCGACTTCCGCACCGAGCACATCGCGATAGAAGGCGACGGTTTTCTTCATATCGTTCGTGACGAGCGCGACGTGATGGAGCGCGGCAAAGGGCGAGCGAAGGCCGCTACGATCGGGCAACCCGTATGCGGAGGGCCTGCCGGAGCCGAGCACCTTCTCGGCCTCGGCGGCATGATTGATCGAGTGACGTCCGCCCGATGCCCGCATGATGTCGCTCAACGGGAGCAGCCCGCGCGGCCCCTGAATGGGCTTCGCCAGCGTCTCGTCAGACAGTTCTTCAACGCGCGCGATGAGTCCTTCATGGACCATAAGGAACTCGGCAAGCAGGGCATCCCGACTGTTCGCGATCCGCTCATCGACCCGCGCGCGGTTCCACTCATTCACTGCGAACCCGGCAGGAAAGGCCGCACTCCCATCCGCGATGCCGATGAAGAGGTCATATCCCTGCGCGCGCCCCGCGAGGTGCGCAAGCAGTTCCTTTGCCGTCCAGCCGTTCTCTTCCATGTGGACCTGAGTGTTCAATTGGGCCTCGGTGAGCCCGCCGAATGCCTGCGTGACTGCCGCGTTCCCCTGCCGAATGGTCTCCGAGATTTCCTGCTTCGTCGCCATCTGATCCTCCTGCGCACCGGTTGGTGCAACTGCCGCAGCCCGCCCTATCGGGGATGTGTACGTCGTGCCCTCGCTTCGGGGCATCGTACCATTCTTTGCGGCACGCACCACACAGAACTAGAGGTAGATTGACGCATGACGAACATCCACCTATAGTCCGGCGGCACGATGGATCGGGACGATGAGAGGGAAGCCACGATGGTTGATCAGCACGACGAACCGGAACGACCGTGGACAAGGCTTTCCTCGCGCCCCGTTCATACGACGCCGTGGTTCACGGTGCGCGAAGATCAGGTACGCACACAGAGCGGCGCGGAGATTACCTACACCTATCTCGAACGCGCGGGCGCGGTCTTCGTCGTACCCCTCCTCACCGATGGGCGGGTCGCACTGATCCGCAACTACCGCTACGTGATCGATACGTGGTGCTGGGAAGTGCCCGCCGGTGGGCGCGACGGACAGACGGCAGAAGAGGCTGCCGCCCGCGAGTTGCGTGAGGAGATCGGCGGCACGTCGGAAGGATTCACGCTTGTCGGCGGCTTCTATCTGACCAATGGGACGAGTAATGAGTACGCGACCGTCGTCCTTGCACACGGCGTGACGCTCGCTGAGCCGGAGCGCGAGCCGAGCGAACTTCTCTATACCGTCCCAATGCCCGCCGCTGACGCCTTGCGGCTCGCTCGTACCGGCGCAATCTCGACGGCCCCTCCGCCCTCGCGCTCTTCCTCAGCGAACCTCATCTCACCACGTAAACGCTCTTTATATCTGGTACAGCGTCAGCTCTGAAATGTCGTCGTAGTCCTGAGTATTGTAGGTGACCAGCGCGAACCCGTAATGCAACGCGGTCGCCGCAATCTGGAGGTCAAGACCTCGCTCCCGTATGCGGATACTCTGCTGCCGGAGATCATGCCGCAGTTTCGCACCGCGTTTGGCTACATCACCATCAAAAGGAAGAATTGTCAGATCATCGAAGAGCAGTTGATATTCCTGCTCGACCTGTGTGGGGTTCGCCGCACGGTGCACACCCTCCCACACTTCCATCTGCGTGACCGCACTTACCGCGAACAGTGCATCTGCCGTACGAGCAAGCGTCACGAGCAATTGAATAGTGTCGGCATCATCATTGAGATAGCGGATGATGACGTTGGTATCGAGCAGGTAGCGCATTATTCGGCGGGACGACCCGTACTGTTTTGGGTGCGATCCTCGTAGACATCCTTCTCGAGCTGCTCCGCGTCCACGCCAGCACGCTTCAGGATACCGGCACTGGCATAGATCGCTCGGATCATCCGTTCGGGGTCATAGGGCTTTGCAGGTACCTCAGCATTCGCAGCAACGCGATAGACTCGCTCGCCGGTATCGACACGGATCGGCTCGGCAGAGGCCGCCGCTTCTCTGAGGAGTCTGGCTGTCTCACTATCGGGGGCCACTTTATACGCTCGTGTTTCTGTCTGCATTGCTCGTTCGCTCCTTGTCACCGCACGATTCTATCATACGATCAAACAGAAAGCGATCATTTGTGCGGCTTTCCCGCAGTGAAGCGCACCACTACGCGACGGGCGTAGCGACGTCTTCGAGGGGCAAACCCTCGGCGCAGAGGGGACAGTCGGCGGGCAGCCACAACGCGTATCGGTCGCGGAAGACTGCCTCGACTGCCAGGCCACAGTCCGTGAAGAAGTCGGCCCCGGTCGAGCCAAGGATGAGGAGCGCCCCCGCGACCACGGGCGTTGCGCCGTGCGCCCGGAGTTCCGCGTCAGTTCCTCTGAGCGATGATCCCGCGCTCATCACGTCATCGACGATCGCGACACGCTTTCCGGATACGCGCGTGGCAATCGCGGGCGGCAGGCGGTAGCGCGCCTGAAACAAGCCGCCTGCCTGTGCTGGCACTGTCCGCTCCGTGAAGGAAAACTCGACGCCGAGTGTGTGTGCGATGAGTTGCGCGAGGAACGCACCACCGAGGAGCGGCCCGCACACCATATCGACCGCATGAGGGCGAAGGGCATCGGCGAGGCGAGTGACGAACGGCGCGATCCGGTCGGTCCTGGCGAACAATGGGTCGAGATCGAGCCAGAGACCGCTATGGTGGCCCGACTCCAGCCGGAAGTGACCCCGTCGCCCCGCGATCAACGCGAGAAACGCTGCCGCGCCCGTATCATCCATTGATGTGCTCACTGCTCGTTCATTCTTCCTTGAGCGTTCACGCGCGGAGGTGGCATCCTCTCATCCATGAATCGGACCGCGTCACACCGGCGGCCACGTAAGCATCCACCCGCCATCGACGAAGAAGGTGCTCCCGGTGCAGTAGCTGCCCGCCTCCGAGCAGAGAAAGACGACCATGCTGCCGATATCCGCCGGTTGGCCAACGCGCCGGATAGGGATCTGCGCCTCCGCCCAGCGCAGATGCTCCGCGTCCTCCTGCGCCCGCCGGTTCATCGGCGTCAGGATCATCCCCGGCGCGACATCATTGACCGTCACGCCGTACTCGCCCAGGTCCAAGGCGAGCGAGCGCGTCAGGTTGCGGAGCCCCGCCTTCGCGGCGCAGTAGGCCGCGCCCCCGGCGGAGCACGCCTCTTCATGCACGGAGCTGATGTTGACGATCCGCCCCCCGTTGCCTTGCGCGATCAAACGCGGTGCCGCCTGTTGCGCGCAGAGGAACGCCCCGTGCAGGTTGGTGCGGATCACCCGCTCCCACGCCTCGAAGGTCGTCTCGGTGATCCGCCCGCTCCCGCCGATCCCGGCGTTATTGACGAGGATGTCGATGCGACCGAAGGCGCTGTCCAACGCGGTGAACATCCGTGCCACCTCCTCCGGCGCGCCGACATCCGCCCCGAGGACGAGCGCACGGCGGCCCGTAGCGCGGACTAACTCTGCCGTCCCCTCCGCGCCTGCGGCGTCCCGATGGTAATTCACCGCCACATCCGCGCCATGCCGAGCGAGCGCCTCCGCGATACCGCGCCCGATGCCACTGCTCGCGCCCGTGACGAGCGCCACTTTCCCACGCACATCCATCGCCCGCACCTCCCTACCCTCTGCACGCCATTCGCCATCGCACCGGTCGGTCTGCGGCAAGACCGCGACAACCGGCGACGTCTCCGCTATCGTATCCGCAGTTGCCGTGTCCGTGACCTGTCACACCTGGGCGAAGGAGCATCATCATGCGACTGATCGACCTCTCGCGCGAGATCTACCACCGCGAGCCGACGGGCTCCGGCGGCGTGCCACCCCAGGTGTGGGTCTGGCGCTCCCATGAGGAGACGAAACCACTCTACACGACCGGCTACTCGTTCACGAATCGGCTGCTCACCTTCCCCGATCACACCTCCACGCATGTCGATGCCCCGCGCCACTTCGATGCGCGCCCCGAAGCGCCCGATATCGCTCATGTGCCGCTCGATTGGTTCTACGGCCCCGCGCTCTGCCTCGATCTCTCCGCGCCGCGCGACCCCGAGTGGATCGATGTGGACGATCTCACCGCTGCCTGCGCGCGCCACACCCTCACCATCGCCCCGCAGGACATCGTGCTGCTCGCCTCGGGTCATTATCGCCGCACCTACCCCCACCCGGAGTTCTTCACCGACCTATCCGGGCCTGACCACGGACGCCGTGCACTGGCTGCACGCACAGGGCGTGCGCAACTTCGGCGTCGAAGTCGCCGAATCCCGGTCATCCGAAAGACCGGGACTTCGCGGTCCATCTGCTCTGCAAGCAACTCGGCATGATCCATATGGAGGGGCTGGCGAACCTCGAAGATAGTCGCCGGACAGCGCTTCACGTTTATCGGCTTCCCCCTGAAGATCCGCGACGGCAGCGGCTCCCCCATCCGCGCCGTCGCCGCGGTCGATGAGGAGCAGGAAACGCGCGGATAGGCTCGTCACGACGGGAGGCGGAAGGGCCCGCGTTCATCCTTTGGGACACGCTCGCCACCGCGCTGGACCATATGGACGATGACGGGCCGCTCCCCCGCGTGAACGAGCAAGCGGATGATGCTCGCGGTCAGGGGCGTCTCGTTCAGCAGCAGGTCCCACGCGCTCTCCGGGACGTGTTCCGGGTCACCTTCCCCCGCCGCTACCCAGGCCACATTGGCGTACGTCGTACAGACCGCAGTTTCGACGCCGCGCCGGAGGATGGACGCGAAATGCGCGGCCCGCTCGGCGGCAGGAGCGGTCGGTGCATATTCTCGCCATGCCTCCCAGAGCGCCGCTGCCTCGTCCGCATCCATCCGCGCGAGCGGCACGGCAATCGCGGGCAGCATCGCCGGCCTCGGTAACTGGAGTGTATGCGCGAACCAGGCGACCGGATCATCCAAATATGCACCTCCCCCACTACCGATAGTTGGCGCACGCACGGATCAACGACGCTGCGGTGATGTCCCCAACGTCGGCACGGAACGCGTCAAGGAAACGCTCATACCGCGCGGGGGCGTCCGCTTCGAGCATGAAGTGGGGCGCATGGTGGTCTGCGCCCCACGCGAAATAGTGATTCGCGCGCTCGTTGTTGCGCACCACGGATCGGAGGGTCCCTCGTCCCACATGCACGACGTAGCCGCCCTGGGTGAAGGGAAATTCTGCGGCGATGACACCGGCGCGTATCGCTGACTGCTGTAGCGCTTCCGACGGGCTGCCATCCTCCTGGAAGGGCGTGATCCCGTCTTGCCAGACGCGTACCGGATCGATGAGGAGCGCATGCAGGCCCATCATGTCTCCGTGATGCCATTGATCGTGCACCCACTGACCGACAATGCCCGCATTGGTTTCGCGCATGACATCTAATGCTGCCGACAGGGCGTCGTCGCGCATCACGATACAGTCCGAATCGAGGACCCATACCGCACAGAGCCGTTCCTCTGCGGGAACGGCGATCTGACGCTGGGCAAGGTGGTCGAATCCCTGATTGAGGCCGGGGCCGTGATACCGCTGCTCATTATTCAGGAGTACCTCGCATATCCCGGCATCAGAAAGTGCTTCGAGGAGCGCTACGGAACCGTCGGTCGAAGCATTGTCGACGATGACGAGATGGAAGGGTGGCTGGCGCACATGACGGTACAGGGAGTAGATGACCTGCGCCGTCAGTTCCAGCGTATTATAGTTGACAACGACGACACCCACCGGCGCATCCTGGGCGGTATCGAGTCCCACCGGCCACGTCGTGCGTCTCATCTCACCCTTTCCAGAAGTTACGCAGTTCAATAAGGGAAAACCAGTGGTAGCAGGCTTTCTAGCCTGCCCCGCCGCAGGCTAGAAAGCCTGCTACCACCAGAAAAACTCTAACTGTGTAAGTCCTACTTTCTTGTCACTCAAGCAATGTAATACGTGGCGTGATCAGGCGAGCACCCCCGCTGCGTACTGCGTGCCGATCGGGTCATTTTCCGCCCAGCGAGTGGCGCGGAAGCGGTGCAGATCGGGTGCCGCCTGCGGCCCGCCGGTGATCCGCTTCGCCATCAGCGCGCCGAAAACGGGGGAGAGTTTGAAGCCATGCCCGCTGAAGCCGACTGCGCAGTAATACCCCTCCACACCCGGTACCGCATCGAGGACGGGGTGATTATCTGCACTGCCGTCGTAGATGCCCGCCCAGCCGCCTTGCGCGACCGAGCGCGCGAGCGCGGGCATCCGGTGCGCCCCCTCGCTATGGAAACGCTGGATTTCGGCGCGCGTCACGCCCTGATTGTAACCGTCCGGGTCGGCGTAGATGTGGTCGTCCTCGCCCGCAATCGAGCCGCAGAGCGTCACGTCGCCCGCGTGGGGCAGGAGGTAGGCATTGCGGTGCATGTCGAGCACGACCGCGTGCGCCGCGTGCTCGTCGTCCGGGCGGCGCAGGGCAGCCATCGGGTGGCGGCTCGGGGTGATCGGCAGATCGAGCCCCGCCTGCTTCAGCAGCGCGACGCCCCAGATATTGCCCGCGTTGACGACGACCGGCGCGCTGATCTCGCCCGCGCTCGTCCGCACGCCGCGTACCTGACCGCGATCGTGCAGCACCTCCCGCACTTCCACACCCTCGCGGATCGTCACACGAGCGGCGCGGGCGGCGCTCGCATAGGCATGGACGGTGGCGACGGGGTCGGCGTAGCCTGCGGTCGGTTCCCAGCAGCCGAGGGCGATATCGTCCGTGCGCAGGCGGGGATCGAGGGCGCGCACGTCATCCGGCGTGAGGATGTGCGTGTCGATGCCGAGGCGCTGCTGCATCGCGACATTCGCCCGCAACCCCTCGGTATCGCCCGCACCGACCGTGATGAGCACGCCGGACGCGGTGAAGCGGGGATCGCCCCCACCGATACGGTCCGCCCAGGCGCGGAAGATGGCGAGGCTGTCGCGCGCCATCGCGGCGGTGAAATCGTTCGAGTAATGCTGCCGCACGATCGCCCCGCTCTGCCCCGTCGTCCCCGCGCAGAGATGCGCCCGTTCGAGCAGGAGCACGTCGCGCACCCCTTCCCGCGCGAGATGCAGCGCGATACTTGTCCCGATACACCCGCCGCCGATCACCACGACACCCGCCGTCTCCGTCATTTTTGCCTCCTGACTGCTCACTGCTCATTGCTCATTGCTTCTGCGATTGCCTGCGCGCGGGTCAAGGAGGCATCATGTAGCCCATCCACGATGCTCAGGAATCGCGCCGCGCGTGCGGATTGACCCCGGAGGGACGCGACCCGCGCCAACCCCGCGAGCGACTGCCGGCAATCCGACTGCGTCATCGGTGGCGGCGCAGAGCGCGAGGCTTTCCCGATAGGACGCCGCCGCGTCCGCGATCGCGCCCCGCAGCACGGCGGCGTGCCCGAGATTATTGAGGGTCAGGACGCTGCCCCAGGAATCGCCAAGTTCCCGCTTTAGGGTGAGGCTCTCCCGAAAGAGCGCCACCGCGCCCGCGTTGTTGCCCTGCCGGAGCGCCGCTTCACCCCAGTTGTTGAGCGTGTGCGAGAGCACCCAGCGGTCATTCCCCTGCCGCTGGAGCGCGGCGGCCTCCGCGTAGAGCGTCGTCGCCGCATCATCATCACCCTGCGCGCTGGCGATCATGCCGAGGTTGTTGAGCGATGCCGCGATGCCCCGGGCATCGCGCAACTCGCGCTTCAAGGCCAGGCTTTCCTGATGGAGCGTCGCGGCGCGCTGATAGTCGCCCCGCTCTTTGGCGACATTGCCGAGATTGTTGAGCGCGGCGGCAACCCGACGGGTCTCGCCCAGCGCGCGGAACATCGCGATGCTCTCTTCGAGTCGTGCGGCAGCGTTGGGGTAGTCACCGAGCCGGTAGGCGAAAATGCCTGCGCTGTTGAGCGCCTTCGCACGATCGAGTCGCGCTGCGGGCGCATCGTCGGGAAGAAGCGCGAGGGCGCTCTCCAACCAGGCACGCCCCTCGCTGAGATAGCCTTGCATTTCCCAGAAGCGGGAGAGCGCGACCGCCAACCGCAAGCCAACCGCCGCACGCTCCTCTTGTGCCCAGCCGAGCGCGGCGCGGAGGTTGTCGTGTTCTCGCGTCAGGGCACGCACCCATGTCTGCTGCTCCGGCCCCGTGAGCGCCACCTCGGTTTCCGGCACCCAGGCGAGGAATGCCTCCGCGTGCCTTGCCCGCGCTTCCGCCATCTCGCCCGCTGCCGCCAACTGCTCGAGGCCGTACTCGCGGATCGTTTCGAGCATATCGAAGCGTGTCTGATCGTCCTCCGCCTCCGCGCGCACGAGGTTTGCGCGCACGAGCGACATGAGAAGCGGGATGACCGGCGCGGTGTCGTCCGTATCAGGGTCGCAGAGCGCCGCCGCCCTTTCAGGCGTCCAGCCACCCACGAAGAGCGCGCACCAGCGGAAGCAGCGCTGCGCGTCGCGCGTGAGCAGAGTGTAGCTCCAGGCGATCGCGTCGCGCATCGTGCGGTGGCGCGCGGGGAGATCGGCCGCGCCGTCCGTCAGTACATCCAGGCGATGTGTCAGGCGCGCGAGCAGCGCCGTCGGGGTGAAGAGCCGGGTCTGTGCGACGGCCAGCTCGATGGCGAGCGGCAGGCCATCCAGCTGGATGCAGATCGCTGCGATCGCGGGCGCGTTGGCTACGGTCAGGGCGAAATCCGGGTCAATCGCCGCCGCGCGCTGCACGAAGAGCGCCACCGATTCCACCTCACCCAGGGCATCGAGATCGCTAGCGGTCGTCGTATCCGGCAAGGCGAGCGGGATGACCGGCAGTTCCTGCTCGCCGCGCACCGCGAGCGCCACCCGGCTGGTGACGAGCGCCTTCACCGACGGACACTGCGCAAGCAGTGCCGCGATCGCCGGACCGGCGGCGATCACCTGCTCGATGTTGTCGAGCACGAGGAGCATCTGTTTGTCGCGCAGATGCGCGATCAGCGCGCGCTCCACCGTTTGCCCAATCGTCGGGCGCACCGCGAGTGTCTGCGATAGTGCGGGGAGCACCTGTGCGGGCGCTTGCACGGCGGCGAGAGAGACAAAGAGGCAGCCATCCACGAAGGCGGGAGATAACTCCTCCGCGACTGCGATCGCGAGGCGCGTCTTGCCGACACCACCGGGGCCCGTGACGGTCAGAAGCCGCACCCGGTCATGCCGAAGGAAGGCGGTTGCCGCCGCCACCGCGCGCGCGCGCCCGATCAGCGGCGTCAGCGGCACGGGCAGATTGATTGGGTGGGGAGGTGACGGTGAAGGGGCGAGGGAAGATCGGAGCCTGGCCGCGCGCGGTCGCCTCGAAGATCGTCCGATCCTGCCCGGAGAGCGCCAGTGCATCGGCGAGTGACGCAACGGTCGCGGGGCGCGGCCGGACCTTGTCCCTTCGTTCGAGATCGCTGAGCGCGCGAACACTGAGGCCGGACCGCTCGGCCAATGCCTCCTGCGAGAAACCTGCCGCGAGCCGCAAGCGTCGTAGAAGATGCCGGAAGGTCGCGGGGGATCGAGGTGAATCCGATACGGGTGCACGATCCGCGCTCTGGGCCATGTGAATACCCCATCATAATTTCGGGTACTGCGTGCATTTTTTGCATTGTACAGGAGAGAGCGGTGCAGTGCATGATCGCAAACCCTCGACAATGCGCACACTGCATGAGAACTGCCGGTTAACTGCATGGACTTCCCTCTTCCCTCCTCTTCTTACCATTGACTGACGACCTTCTGAGAAACGATAACCTGCCGCGCGCTTTGCCGTCGGTGGGCGCTGCACGCAGTGCGTCAGGGATGGCTACCACACACTACGGGGAAGCGCCGGGGGCGCATGACACAAGGGGGAAGGGCATGGCATCGCTGCGACGGCTGCTCGTTCTCGTCATCCTGCTCGGTCTCGCGCTCGTCTCCGGGAGTCCGCTCGCTCCCCAGGCGTCCGCGCAGGTGCCCGCGCCGACGGTCTCGGACGTGCCGGTGCGCCTGCCCGGTCACACCGTCGCGGTGCTGTCGCGCGCCACCAAGGTCGCCCGAACGGCAGGCGGCGATCACGCCGGACCCACCGATCACGCTGACGGTCGTGCTGAATCGCAGCGACGAGGCGGGGTTCCAGCGCTTCCTCGCGGACATCGAAGACCCGCATTCAGCGAACCACGGCAAGTTCCTCAGCCAGGACGAGATCACGAAGCGTTTCGGTCCGAGCCAGCAGGCGTACGACGAGACGGTGGCGTACTTGCAGCAGCAGGGATTGACGCTGGTTGAGGGGTCGGCGAACCGGCTGACGCTGACGGTGAAGGGGACGCGGACGCAGGTGGAGCACGCGTTCAGCGTGCAGATTGGTGATTACCAACTGGGGAACCGGAGCTTCTACGCGAACGACCAAGACCCGTTGGTACCGGGGAGCATGGCGCAGCACATCCAGGCGGTGGCGGGCCTCTCCAACCTCGCCCAGCCGCAACCAGCCAAATACATTGGACAATGGTCGATCCCGGGCAGTGCGCTGCAGCGACCGTACGGTACGGCTTATTCACAGGATTTGTTCGCAGTGAGCATTGTGGTTCTACGCCGTGGATCCTTTACATACTTGGATGCCGTCGCGTGTGCTCTGGCGTCATCCCGGTTAGTTCTCTTTTCGACCTCCCCTGGGCAATGCAGCTCTCCCTCAACTCCTCCTCGCATCGGCGCGCAGCCCTTCCGCCGTTTCTCCACGGCGGCAGGCGCCTCCCGGCACGGGGCAGAATATTGGTCTCCTGGAGTTCGACACCTTCAACGCCGCGACGTCAGCGCCTATCTGAACTTCTGACGCTGCTCCGGCGATCGCGCATCAACCGAGTTGAGCAAGGTGGCAGTCAATGGCGGCGTCGCCTCGCCCGGCCCCGGTGAAGCAGAGGTGCTGCTCGACATTGATACCGTCATGAGCATTGCTCCGGGGGCAAATGTCGTCGTCTACCACGCACCGGGCACGACCAGCTTCCAGTCGCTCTTCAACGCGATGATCAATGATGGCGACACGGTGATCAGCAATTCCTGGAGTTACTGCGAGGACCAGACGAGTCTCGCCGATGTGCAGAGCATTGACGCGATCTTCGCCAATGCGTCAGCGAGCGGAGTGAGCATCTTCAACGCCAGCGGCGACAGCTGGCAGCACCTGTCTGGACGGCAGCCCCAACACCGATCGGCGTCCCCGCCGACGCCCCCCACGCGACGGCCGTCGGCGGCACCACCGCTCCGCATGGGTCCGGGCTTCACCTATGGCGGGGAGACGTGGTGGGACGGGAGCCACGCCACACCGCCGACCGGGCAGGGCGGCTTCGGCGTCAGCCGCTTCTTCCCCCGCCCCGCCTATCAGAATGGCCTGACGACCGCCGCGATGCGCTCGGTGCCGGACGTGGTGGCCCCTGCCGACCCCCAGAACGGTCTGCTGCTCTGTCAGGCGGATGCCGGCGGCTGCCCGAACGGATCGCTCAGCGGCGGCACGAGCATGGCAGCACCGGAATGGGCGGCGTACACGGCCATATTGAACCAATCACAAGGGCATAATGTCGGCAACCTCAACACGCTGCTTTACCCGTTGGCGAATACCGACGGCCTTCCACACGCCCGCCAGCATGGGCACCGACTTCGCACATGTTGGCCTCGGCTCCCCAAGTCTCAATGATCAGCCTGATATTCGCTCGGCGGCCGTAGCCGGCCCGGTGGATGCGCACGTCTTCTTCGGTGTGGCTGCCACTCCCCAATTTCGCATGGCAGCCGATGGCGCGACGCACCGCGCCGATCCAGGTGAATCTTCGGGATGCCAACGGAAACATTGCTCAGCGGCAAGAACGTCAGTCTCAGTGCGGCGAGCGGCACGCACTCGGTGATCGCTGCGGCGAGTGGGCCATCGAGTTTGACGACGGCACAGTCACCTTTATGGTCAAAGACAACACGATTGAGGATGTGACCTTCACGGCGACGGATACGACGGACGGCGTGCGATTCAGCAGACGGCGACTGTTCACTTCGTCTCGCCGCCGGCCGCCGCAGGCGGGATCACCGCCTTCCCGACGACCGTGGCGGCGGATGGCACACTCCGCCTCCACGATCACCGTCACGCTGAGGTGACGGCAACGGGCAGGGGGTGAGCGGCAAGACCGTCACCCTCTCGCAGGGGAACGGCCACTCGCAGATCAATGGCCCGACCCCGGCAACGACGGATGCCAACGGTCAAGTCACCTTCGCGGCAACGGACATCCAGACGGAGAGCGTGACCTACACAGCGGTGGACGTGACGGACGGCAACCTGCCCGTGCCCGGTTCGGCGACGGTCAGTTTCACGAGCGGCAGCTTCACCTGCGATACCGGCACGGCGACGGCGGCACCCGGCTATGCGTTCACCCCTTTCGCGACCGGCTTCAACAGCCCAAGCGGATGCGGGGGGCCGACCGGTCTGGCCTTCGACTCCGCAGGCAACCTCTACGTGGTGAACATTCGGACGGGCTTCCTCTACAAGTTCGGGCCGCAGGGCGGCATCGCCGACGCCGCCACGCAATTGAACACGACGCCGATCCCGAATTTCCCGGACAGGGCTGGCCTTCGGCAAGGATGGCAAGCTCTACCTGTCGCGCCTCACCGGAACGATGTCTGGGAGATCAACCCCACCACCGGGGCCTATATACGCACGGTCGCGACGGGGCTGAACCAGCCGCTCGGCCTCGCCATTGATCCGACTGAGTGGCGACCTCTTCGTCAACCAGAACCTCTCGCCGGACCTGATAAGGATTGCGAACCCGGCGAGCGCGACGCCGACCGTGACCGTCTATGCGTCGCCCGGTGACAGCGACGGGCTCGCCGTCGCTCCTGACGGCACGTTCTTCTCCGCGACCTTCCAGACCAGCGAGCGTCACGCGGATCGCCGGCACCAACGCCCCGGCACCCGGCGCGTTTACCGTCGTGACGAGCGTGCCGCAACTGGACGGCATCGCGGTGGCGACCAACGCCGGTGTGCCCGCCTTCCTCTTCGTCAACCGCAATGATGGCATCATCACCAAGGTGGACCTCGCACCACTCCCCCGACCAAGACCGACATCTTCACCGGCGGCTCGCGCGGCGACTTCGCGGCGGTCGGCCCCGATGGCTGCTACTATGCCACCCAGACAGACCGCGTGATCAAGGTCACCAACGCCGACGGCACCTGCCCCTTCGCGCCGACCAGCGCCAGCCCCCAACTCGGCCTCAGCCCCGCCAGCGGTCATCCCCAATCCCCCCACCGGCACCCCCGTCACCTTCACCGCCACCCTGCGCAATGTCCCTAGCCCCGCTGGCACCCCCGTCACCTTCACCGTCACCGGTGCCAACCCCCAGACCAAGCTCGTCCAAGCGGACGCCAGCGGGGTCGCCTCCTTCACCTACACCGGTGCCCACACCGGCGCGGACACCGTCACCGCCACCGCCACCGCCACGCACTACCGCCTTGACGTCGAACCCGGTGGCGGTCACCTGGGTACCGGGCAAGGACGTCACCTTCCTCAGCCTCAACCTGAGCGTGACGAGTGGCTCACCGAACGCGACGAAGGCGCTCACCGCCAGCCTCACCGATGTCAGCCATACGCCGCCGACACCGATCAGCGGGGCGACGCTGACGATCAGCCTC